>CAWCIW010000003.1:0-332327 GCA_963795825.1 uncultured Alphaproteobacteria bacterium
TCGGGGTTCAGGCTGGTCTCTGTCACGATCGCTCGGTCCCTTTGGAATGGTCGCCTGGGGCGGTAAAACGGCACAAAACACGGCAATTCTGCCGGCCCAGACCCTTAAAAAGCGGGTTGGCGCGGCCTGGCTCCCCCACTCCTTACCATGCGAAGGTTCAGAGAGGCATAATTTTCGGCGTTCCGGCTGGCCTGTTCCGCCTGCGTGCCGTTAAATCGTCCGCGCCCGGGAGACACCATTTGCAGATCCAGCCCGCAGACCCCGCCGACCTGCCCGAGATCCAGGCGATCTACGCCTATCACGTGCTGGCCGGCACCGGCACGTTCGAGGAGGTGCCGCCGAGCATCGAGGCGATGGGCGAGCGCCATGCGGCGGGGCGGCGGGCGGGCTACGTGTGGGTGGTGGCGCGCGACCCCACGGGCGTTCTGGGCTTTGGCTATTACGGCGCCTTCCGCCACCGCAGCGCCTATGACTGGACGGTGGAGGACAGTGTATATGTGCGCGAGGACGTGCGCGGCATGGGCGTGGGCAAGGGCATCGTGGCCGAGCTTCTCGTGCGCGCCGAGGCGGCCGGCTTCCGCCAGATGCTGGCGCTGATCGGCGACAGCGACAATATCGGCTCGATCGGCATGCATTCCAGCCTGGGTTTCCAGCGCGCCGGCGTGATGCGGGCCTGCGGCGTGAAGTTCGGCCGCTGGCTCGATGTGGTGATCATGCAGCGGCCGCTTGGGCTGGGCGACCAGGACACGCCGGTGCGCGGCCAACATTGACATTCGCGGGTGCCGCGCTCTAGAAGGCCCGCTTCGGGCGCGCAGACGCCCTCACCATAAGAATTGGGCGCGAACAGCGTCCACGGAGCTTTGATCATGTTTGCTGTCATCCGCACAGGCGGAAAGCAGTATCGCGTCACGCCGAACGCGCTGCTGAAGGTCGAGAAGCTGGAGGCCGAGCCCGGCACCACCTTCACGTTCACCGACGTTCTGGCCATCGGGTCGGACGCCGGGGTGACGATCGGCACGCCGGTCGTGGCCGGCGCCACAGTGACCGCGACGGTGATCGCGCAGGACCGGCTCGACAAAGTTATCATCTTCAAGAAGCGGCGCCGGCAGAACAGCCGTCGCAAGAACGGCCATCGCCAGCACGTGACCGTGTTGCGCGTGGCAGACATCGTCGCGGCGTAAGCGGGGAGAGAGCAGATGGCACATAAGAAAGCAGGCGGTTCATCCCGCAACGGTCGCGATACCGAAGGGCGCCGCCTGGGCGTAAAGAAGTTCGGCGGCGAGTCGCGTGGTACCAGGCAACATCATCGTCCGGCAGCGCGGCACGCGCTGGAAGCCCGGCGTGAATGTAGGGCTAGGCAAGGATCACACGATCTTCGCGGTGATCGAAGGCCACGTGAAGTTCCAAACGCGCGCCGACGACCGCGTATATGTCTCCGTAGAAAAGCTGCCCGTCGCCGCAGAGTAAGCCTTTAGTGTTCCCTGTCGGCTGATAGCTGAATAAGACGCCGACAGGGACCAAAAGTCTTTTGCTTCTTTTCTTCAGAAAAGAAGGCCTTTCTTCCGATGAAATTCCTAGACCAAGCCAAGATCTACGTAAGAAGCGGTGACGGCGGCGACGGCGTGATAGCCTTCCGCCGCGAGCGCTTCATAGAGTTCGGCGGCCCCGACGGCGGCACAGGCGGCCGCGGCGGTGACATCGTGTTCGAAGCCGTCCCCAACCTCAACACGCTGATCGATTTCCGCTACACCCAGCATTTCCGCGCCCGCAAGGGTGGCAACGGCGCGGGTTCGGACCGCACCGGCGCCGGCGCGGAAAACGTGCACATACGCGTGCCGATCGGGACGCAGATACTCGCCGACGACCAGGAGACGCTGCTCGCCGATCTGGACGAGCCGGGCAAGATCGTCGTGCTGTGCCGCGGGGGCGATGGCGGGCACGGCAACACGCATTTCAAATCCAGCACGAACCGCGCGCCGCGCCGGGCGGACAAGGGCTGGCCTGGCGAGGAGCGCTGGATCTGGCTGCGGCTGAAGCTGATCGCGGATGCCGGGATCGTGGGTTTGCCGAATGCCGGCAAGAGCACGTTCCTTGCCGCGTCCAGCGCTGCGCGGCCGAAGATCGCGGATTATCCGTTCACTACGCTGCACCCGCAATTGGGGGTGATTCGGTTATCGAATTCCGAGGAATTCGTGCTGGCCGATATTCCCGGGCTGATCGAGGGTGCGCATGAAGGCGCCGGCCTGGGCGACCGTTTCCTGGGCCATGTGGAGCGCTGCGCGGTGTTGTTGCACATGGTTGATGGTGCGGCCGGCGATGTGGTGCGCGCGTGGCGCACGGTGCGCGGCGAGTTGTCCGCGTATGGCGCGGGGCTTGAGGACAAGGCCGAGTTGATCGTGCTGAACAAGATGGATGCGATGTCCGCGCGCGAGATCAGTGCGCGGCGTGGTGCGTTGGCGCGGGCTTCCGGGCAGGTGGTGCATGTGATGTCGGGGGTGTCCGGGGCGGGGGTGCCGGAGATGCTGCGGGCTTTGCAGGATGCTATTACGGCGTTTCGTAGCAAGTGAAGGCAAGGCCTTCTTTTTCGAGAAAAAGAAGCAAAAAGCTTTTGCTCCCTGTCGGGTGGTGGTGATGTTCTCCCCGACAGGGACCAAAAGTCTTTTGCTTCTTTTCTTCAGAAAAGAAGGCCTTTCTTGCTTATGACCCGCCTCCTGGTGATCAAACTAGGCAGCGCCCTGGTCGTAGATGCCGCAGCACCGCGCACAGCATGGCTGCAAGGGCTGGCTGCTGACATCGCGGCGGAGCGCGCGCGCGGCACCGCGATTATCGTCGTGTCCTCCGGTGCGATCGCGTTGGCGCGGCATGCGCTGGGGCTGACGCAAGCGCGCCTGCGACTGGAGGAGAAGCAGGCGGCGGCCGCAGTCGGCCAAATCCGTCTGGCGCAGGCGTGGAGCGAGGCACTGGCCGCGCACGGGATGATCGCCGCGCAGTTGCTGCTCACGTTGGGCGATACCGAGGACCGGCGCCGGTATCTGAATGCGCGCGCGACGTTGCGGACGTTGCTGTCGCTAGGGTGCGTTCCGGTGATCAACGAAAACGATAGTGTTGCCACCACGGAAATTCGCTTCGGCGATAACGATCGGCTGGCGGCGCGCGTGGCGGAGATGGTGCAGGCGGATCAGTTGATCCTGTTCTCCGATATCGACGGCCTGTACACCGCCGATCCGAAGATCGATGCATCGCGCCAGGCATATTGCCGAGGTGCCGGTCGTTGACGCCGGAGATCGAGGCGATGGGCGGCGATCCGCCGGCGGGGTATTCCTCGGGCGGGATGCGCACGAAATTGCTGGCCGCGCGCATCGCCACGCAGGCGGGCACGGCGATGGCGATCGCATTGGGCCATCGCGACAATCCGCTGGCCGCGCTGGATTCGGGCGCGCGGTGCACGTGGTTCCTGGCCGCACCTGGCGGGCGCTCGGCGCGCAAGAAATGGATTGCCGGCACGTTGCAGCCGGCCGGCGCCTACACGGTGGATGCGGGTGCGGCGCGGGCGCTGGCCGGCGGCGGGTCTCTGCTGCCGGTGGGCGTGCGGGCGGTCTCCGGCGATTTCGGCCAGGGCGATGCGGTGCTGGTGTTGGGCGAAGGTGGCGCGCGGGTCGGGCAAGGCCTGTCGGCCTACGATGCCGAGGATGCCCGGCGCATCACGGGCCGGCGGTCCGAGGAGATCGAGGCGGTGCTGGGGTGGCGCGGGCGCGACGAGGTGATCCACCGGGACGATTTCGTTTTGTTATGATATCAGCCCGTCTCGGGAAGGAGTCATCGGCAGCAAGGCAAGGAAGGCCTTCTTTTTCGAGAAAAAGAAGCAAAAAGCTTTTGCTGTGACGCCTGCACGGAGATTTGGCTGCTACTGCAGCCGTATCGACTTGCAATACGAGCCTAGGCTGTGGTGCAGGCGTCATAGCAAAAGCTTTTTGGTCCTTTTTCTCGAAAAAGGACTGCTTTCTTGCTTACCTTGGTTGCGTCAATCTCAACCTCATCGTCGCCGTGCCTGCGCAGGGAGCTGCGTGCGGCAGCAGCTCACCCGAACGGCTTCGTCGGCCCCGTCTGATACTTAGCCTGCCACTCCTTGTAAGGCATCCCGTAGATCGCCGCGCGCGCGTCCGGGTCCGCAACGATCACTCCGCGCGCGCCCGCCTCCTCCCGATACCACCGGCTCAAACAATTCCGGCAGAACCCCGCCAAATTCATCAGGTCGATATTCTGCACGTCGGTTTGCGCGCGCAGATGGTCCACCAACCGGCGAAACGCCGCGGCCTCGATCTCCGTACGCATCGCCGCATCCATCTCCGGCATCGCCATTTGCCACACTCCCGATTGCAGGCACTACATGGCGCGACACCCCACCCCGCGCCATACTCCGCCCGCCACCGGCCGGGAGGCCCCATGATGACAGCGCGCGCCAAACTCAGACGACACCGCCAGACCAAGATCGTGGCCACGCTGGGCCCCGCAAGCAACACGCCGGAGATGATCGCCCGCCTGTTCCACACCGGCGCCGACGTGTTCCGCCTCAACTTCTCGCACGGCACACACGCGGACCACGCGGCCAACATCGCCATCGTGCGCGCGCTCGAGCGCGAAACCGGCCGCCCGATCGGCCTGCTCGCCGACGTGCAGGGCCCCAAGCTGCGCGTCGGCAAATTCGCCGGCGGCCGCGTGCATCTCAGCACCGGCCAGACTTTCACCTTCGACCAGGACCCCACTCCCGGCAACGCGCGCCGCGTGCAGCTCCCGCACCCCGAAATCCTCAGCGCCGCCACCGCCGGAACCACCCTGCTGCTCGACGACGGCAAGCTCCGCCTCCGCGTCGCGCGCGCGCGCGGCGGCCATTTGGAATGCGAGGTCGTCACCGGCGGAGCCTTGAGCGACCGCAAAGGCGTCAACGTGCCCGACGTGGCGCTCGGCATCCCGGCACTCACCGAAAAGGACCGAAGCGACCTCGATTTCGCGCTGGACCAAGGCGTGGATTTCATCGGCCTCAGCTTCGTGCAGCGGCCGGAGGACGTGGCCGAGGCGCGCGCGATCGCCGCCGGCCGCGCCTGGATCGTGAGCAAGATCGAGAAACCCCAGGCGCTCGACCAGCTCGACGCCATCATCGCGCTGTCGGACGCGGTGATGGTGGCGCGCGGCGACCTCGGCGTGGAGCTGCCGCCCGAAGAGGTGCCGCTCGCGCAAAAGCGCATCGTGCGGGCCGCGCGCGCCGCCGGCGTGCCGGTGATCGTGGCCACCCAGATGCTGGAGAGCATGATCAGCGCGCCGGCGCCCACGCGCGCAGAGGCCAGCGACGTGGCCGGCGCGGTGTTCGATGGCGCGGACGCGGTGATGCTGTCCGGCGAGACCGCCGCCGGCCAATACCCGGCCGAGGCGGTGGCGATGATGGACCGCATCGTGGCGCGCGTGGAGGCCGATCCCGGCTGGCGCGAGGTGATGGATGCCGGCCGCGCCGGGCCGCACGATACGGTATCCGCCGCCATCGCCGCGGCAGCCAGCCAGATCGCGCGCGGCATCGGCGCGCGCGCGATCGCCGCGTTCACCTCCTCGGGGCATACCGCTTTGCGCATCGCGCGCGAGCGGCCGGCCCAGCCGGTGCTGGCGATGGCGACCGAGATGGCGGTTGCGCGTCGGCTGGCACTCGCCTGGGGCGTGCACGCGGTGCTGGCGCAGGATGCGCGCACGATGACGGAGGCGGTGACGCGGGCGGCGCGGCTGGCGCGCGACGAGGGATTGGCGCGGCTGGGCGATAGCGTGGTGATTGCCGCGGGTATTCCGTTCGGGCAGGTGGGGGCTACCAATTCCTTGCGGGTGGCTACCGTTAAGTAAGCAAGCAGTCCTTTTTCGAGAAAAAGGACCAAAAAGCTTTTGCTCCCTGTCGGCGGGTGCTGAAAGCCTCCCCGACAGGGACCAAAAGTCTTTGCTTCTTTTCTTCAGAAAAGAAGGCCTTTCTTCCTGGAGTTTTACCGCATGTCCGTAATCATCCCCGTAGACGACTTCGACATGGTCGTGTTCGGCGCCACCGGCGACCTGACTCTCCGCAAGCTCCTCCCCGCCCTCTATCACCGCTTCCGCGACGGCCAGTTCAGCGCCGCCTGCCGGATCATCGGCGCCGCCCGGTCGGACCTCACGGACGATACCTACCGCGAACGCGCCAGCCGCGCGCTGCACGAGCACATCAAGCCGGAAGACCTGCCGGAGGACATGCTCGCCGCCTTCCTCAAAGTGGTGTTCTACGCGCGCGTGGACGGCGCCAAGCCGGATGGCTGGGAGCAGGTGGACGCCATCTTCAAGGACGCGCCGGACCGGGTGCGCGTATTCTATCTAGCCACCTCGCCCGATCTGTATGGCGCGGTGTGCAAGAACCTGGCGGCACAAAAGCTCGTCACGCCGAAATCGCGCGTGGTGCTGGAGAAGCCGATCGGCCACGACCTCGACTCCGCGCGCCGCGTGATCGCCGATGTGGGCTGCGTGTTCACCGAGGAACAGACGTATCGTATCGACCATTTTCTCGGCAAGGAGACGGTGCAGAACCTGCTGGCCCTCCGCTTTGCCAACGTGATCTTCGAGCGGCTCTGGAACGCGGACGTGATCGACCACGTGCAGATCACCGTGGGCGAGACGGTGGGCGTGGAGAGCCGCGGCGACTATTACGACCACTCCGGCGCGCTGCGCGACATGGTGCAGAACCATCTGCTGCAGCTCGTATGTCTGCTGGCGATGGAGGCGCCGCTCAGCCTGTCGGCCGATGCGCTGCGCGACGAGAAATTGAAGGTGCTGCGCGCGCTCAAGCCGATCGCGCCGCACGAGGTGGGCCAGCAGACGGTGCGCGGGCAATACGTGTCAGGCGCGGTGGGCGGCAAATCGGTGGAGAGCTACCAGAAAGATCTCGATCGCGGCCGCAAGGATGCCCACACGGACACCGCCGCGCCGAGCGAGACGGAAACCTTTGTGGCGCTGAAAGCGGAAGTGCGCACCTGGCGCTGGGCCAATGTGCCGTTCTACCTGCGCACCGGCAAGCGGCTGCCGCAGAAGGTGAGCGAGGTGGTGATACAGTTCCGCGGCGTGCCGATCTCGGTATTTCCGCGCGATGCCGCCAACATGGAGCCGAACCGCCTGGTGATACGCTTACAGCCGGAAGAGGGCATCATGCTCGGCATGATGTCCAAGGATCCGGGCCCGGGCGGGCTGCGCCTGCGCCCGGCCGAGCTCGATATCAGCTTCGAGAAAGCGTTCTCGCTGCGCTATCCGGATGCCTATGAGCGGCTGCTGATGGATACGGTGCGCGGCAACCAGACCTTGTTCATGCGGCGCGACGAGGTGGAGGCGGCGTGGCTGTGGGTGGAGCCGATACTGGATGCCTGGCGCGCCAGCGGCGAGCGGCCGCGGCCCTATGCCGCCGGGAGCTGGGGTCCTACGGCGGCGATTGCGCTGATCGAGCGGGATGGGCGGACGTGGCACGAGAAGCTGGAGTAGGGCGCCGGAAGGAAGGAAGTAAGGCCTTCTTTTTCGAGAAAAAGAAGCAAAAAGCTTTTGCTCCGACGCCTGCACCGCAATCTAGGCTAGCACTGCAGCCGCATCGACTGGCAGAACAAAAGTGAGCCTCCGTGCAGACGTCATAGTAAAAGCTTTTTGGTCCTTTTTCTCGAAAAAGGACTACTTTCTTCCTTCTAGCGCATCAAAACCCGCGTCGCCTCCCGCGTTTCCCCAACCGCCTTCCCGACCTCCACCGCCGCATGTTTGATTTCGTTCATGTTGTCGTTGACACCGGCCACACTGGACGCCGTTTGCTGCATCGCCAACGAGAGCTCTTGCGTGACGACGCTCTGCTCCTCGACCGCGCTGGCGGTTCCCGCCGTATAGCGCAGCACCTCCTCCATCGCAGACGAGATACCGCCCAGCGCGGAGATCGCGTTGTCCGACACGGATTGCAGCCCAGATATCTCGGCCGCGATGCGTTGCGTGGCGTTGCTCGCCTGGTGCGCCAGGTTTTTCACCTCGCCGGCGACGACGCTAAAGCCCCGTCCCGCGTCGCCGGCCCGCGCCGCCTCGATCGTGGCATTCAGCGCCAGCAGATTTATCTGACCGGCAATCTCGCGGATCACCGTCACGATGCCGCTCATCGATTTCGACAGGGTTCCGAGCGTTTCGAGCGCGACGTTCGCTGCCGAGACCTGCGACGATGCGAACTCGACGGCCACCTTGGACCGCACCATCGTCCCGGAGATCTCGCGCACGGACGCTGCGAGTTCCTCCGCGCTAGCCGCCATCGTCTGCACCGTCTGCGACGTGCTGTTCATCGTGTCGCTGGCGACATCGGCCTGGGATTGGGAATGCGACAGCGCGTCGTCGATCTCGCCGAACTTGGAGTCCACGACCGATTTCAGCTTGCTCAGCAGGATCACCTGCTTGGTGATGTCGCTGGCGATTTTCACGATCTTGAACGGCTTGCCGTCCGGGTCGAGTATCGGGTTGTAGGAGGCTTCGATCCAGACTTCGTTGCCGTTCTTGCCGATGCGCTTGAACTGGCCCGATTGGAAGTTGCCGGCGCGCAGGCCGGCCCAGAACGCCGCGTATTCCTCGCTCTTCTGGTCGACGGGATGCACGAATATGCTGTGGTGCCGGCCCACTATCTCGGCGAGCGTGTAACCGAGCGCGTTGAGAAAATTGGCGTTCGCCGATCGTATCGTGCCGTCGACGCCGAACTCGATCACCGCCTGCGACCTGTCGATCGCTGCGATCTGTCCTGCGAAATCGGCATATTCCCGCTTGCGCGAAGTGATGTTTGTGGCGACTTTCACCACCCGGATGCACTTGCCGCTCTTGTTGATCACCGGGTTGTAGGACGCCTTGATCCAGACCTCCTCACCGGCTTTCGTGATCTGCTTGAACTCCGATACCTGCACCTCGCCATTCCGCAGGCTGCGCCAGAAAGCCTCATAGGTCGGGCGCGCCACATCGGTCGGTTCCACGAACAGGCGGTGATGTCGTCCGACAACCTCTTCCCTCGAATAGCCTACCACGTTGAGGAAACTCTGGTTGGCTGAGAGGATCCTGCCTTCCGGATCGAACTCCATCATGGCCAATGACCGGTTCAACGTCTCAAGCGTCGTTTCCGCCATACTCGTAGAACGAAACAAACGTAAGAAATCCATGATCCCAAACCCCACTGCGGGTCTGAGTTTAGGTGGCCAACCTTGATGAATAACTAAGCTTCACGGCAATTTTCATTGCAACACGCGCCGAAGCTGCAGGCGCCCCGGCCACCCGGCGATGGCGCGGAGCCTCGCTCGGGTGGTTGATACGTCAAATCTAATGAACCCTAGATCTGCACGACAGAATTGAGATCGAACGTCTGGCCAGGCGGGTTCTCGCCGATACGGACGGATTTCGGCGTCGCCATGTGATACGGCGGCACCGGCAGGTTGTAAGGCGCCGGAACACCCGAATACACGCGCCCGGCCAGATCATACTTCGAGCCGTGGCAAGGGCAGAGATACCCGCCGGGCCAGTTCGGCGCGGGGTCCGTGGCGCTGATGTTCGGATAGAAGGTCGGCACGCAGCCCAGATGCGTGCAGATGCCCACCATCACCGCATAGGTCGGGTCGAGCGAACGGTGCCAGTTCTCGGCATAGCCAGGCTGCTGGTTCACCTTGCTGTTGGGGTCGCTCAGCACGTGTATCACCTTGGGATCCTGCAGCGTGGCCAGGCCCTGGGGCGTGCGATGCACGATGAAGATCGGCTTGCCGCGCCAGACCACCACGATCTGCTGGCCGGGCGAGAGCTTGCTCACATCCACGTCGATCGGCTCGCCGGCCGCCAGCGTGTCCGCGGCGGGCTCCATGCTGTCGATGAACGGCCAGACGATCGCGCCCACGGTCACGGCGGCGCCGGCCAGGGCAACCATCGTCAGGAAGTCCCGCCGGCCGGGCTCCCCTGCGGTGCCGTGCGGAGCCGGTGCAATGTGGGCGGTCGAAGACATGGGTCACCTTTTATCTTGGCGGCGATGCCGTCGGGCACCGGGACAATACCTGCGTAGATGGCCCGAACGCGCCGCCTTGCCTAGTCCCAGTTTCGCCACGGTGTGCCACAACGCGACCGGGCTCTGCTCGCAATGCTCGACCTTCGTTGCAGAACCTGCCAGGTTGCGCCCTGTGCGTGCAGGCTTGCGGCGCGTTGCACGTGGATGGAGGCGAAAAGGTGATCCTGGCCGGCCGATCGGCACCGCCGAGATGAGCAGCGCGGAAGCGTCCCAGCAGACCGCACCCTCGCTGCGCGAGTTCCTGTACCACGCGCACCAACACAGCCGCGCGGCCCTGCTGGCCGGCGGCGCGGTGCTGGGGCTGGCGCTGCTGGCGGCCGCGATGATGCCGCCCAGCTACCGCGCCGCGGCCACGCTCGCCGTTCTGCCGTCGCCGGAATTCACCGTGCGTGAGGCCGCCGGCTCGCATGATTCGAACGCGAGCTCGCTGGTGATGGACCAGATCATGAAAGCCGAGGCGGGCATACTGGACAGCGCCGAGCTGCACCGCGCCACGCTGGACAAGATCGGGCCCGCCGCCCTGTATCCGGACGTATTCGACCCGGCGCCACGCGGCCTGCTGCGCCGGACGCTGCACGCGGTCACGTCCACCCTGCTGGCGCCGTGGCGGGTGGCATCGGACAACGAGACGGCCGCCCGCGAGGAGCGCGGCATCAAACGCTTCAAGCATGACCTCGCGGTGCTGCCGGCAAAGGACGCCAACGTGATCGATGTGACGTTCGACGCGCCGCACGGCACGATCGCGGCCGCCACGCTGAACACCCTGCTGGCGCTCTACGCCCAGCGCCGCGCCACGCTGTATGACGACCCGCAGCTCGATATCGTCCGCCGCGAGGCCGAAGCCGGCCGCCTGGCCGTGTCGCTCGCCGACGAACGCCTGGCCGCCTTCAAGCGGGCGCACGCCATCTCGGATTACGAATCAGAGCGGGACCTGCTGCTGCGCCGGCGCAGCCAGGCCGAACAGGCTGCCCAGGATACCGCCTCCTCGGTCAGCGAACACGCCGCCCGGCTCGGGGCGCTGACCACCGCGCTGAGCGCCGAGCACCCGACGGTCGGCATCTACACCGAACAGGATTCCGACACGCGCCTGCAGAGCGTGAACGCCGGGCTGGAGGCGATACAGGCGCGGCTGGCGGCCGCCCGGGAGAAATACCGCGACACCAGCCGCATGGTCACCGGGCTGCGTGCCGAACTCGCCGCCCACCAGGCCGAACAGGCGCGCCTGAACCACGATGCCACGCTCTCAGTGGTGCGCCAGGGCCGCAACCCGGCGATCGATCCACTGCGGCTGGACCGGGCGCGCGAGGCGGGCGAGCTCGCCGCGGCGCGCGCCCGCCTGGCCGCCGAGCAGCAGGACCTGGCCAGGCTGTCGCGCGCGCAGGTGGAGCTCGACTCGGCGGAGGCCTCGCTGGCCGGGCTGCAGCGCCAGCGCGCCAGCGCGGACGACACCTATCGCGCCGCCAGCCGGATCTTGGCCGAACGGCACCTCAGCGAGGCGGAGGATGCCCGCCGGCTGGCGAACGTACGGGTGATCCAGCCGGCGATGGCGCCGCAATCGCCGCGCGCCACGCCTATGCTGGTGATCGCCGCGGGCTTCGTGTTCGGCGGGCTGACTTCGTTCGGGTGGGTCGTGCTGGCTTTCCTGCGCCGGCCGGTGTTCCTGACCGGCGAGGGGCTGGAGGCGGCGACGGGGTTGCCGGTGCTGGCTGTGTTTGCGCGTCGGCCGTTGGTGGAGGCGTAAGGAAGCAAGCAGTCCTTTTTTGAAAAAAAGGACCAAAAAACTTTTGCTATGACGCCTGCCCTTAAGCCCGCGCGCGTTCTGCCGGTCAATGCGATGGCAAACTCAGCCCGATCTTCGTGTAGGCGTCGTAGCAAAAGCTTTTTGCTTCTTTTTCTCGAAAAAGAAGGCCTTCCTACCCTTCCCTACGCTGCAACCGCATAGGCATCCCCTCAGCCGGCCGCATCGTGATCCGCAGATTCGGCGTAGGCACAAACTCCGGCGCCACCGACAGGCGCGCCCCCGGCAGCAACGTGCCCAGTATCGCCACCGCCTCCAGCAACGCGAACCCCATGCCGATACAGATACGCGGACCGGCGCCGAACGGCAGATACGCCCAGCGGTGCCGCACGCGCACCGCTTCCGGCGCGAACCGCTCCGGGTCGAACACTTCCGGGTTCGGCCACAGACCCGGGTTGCGATGCACCGCGTAGATCGGCACGAATATGTTGTCGTCCGGCGAGATCTTCACGCCGGCGATCTCCACGTCGCGCGTCGATTGCCGCACCACCATCGCCACAGGCGGATAGATGCGCATTGATTCCTGCACTACCTGGCGCGTGTAGGTGAGCTCGGCCACCTGCGCGGCCTCGAGGGGCGCGCCGCCGGTCACCTGGGCGATCTCGGCCAGCACGCGGGCTTCGATCTCCGGGTGGCGGGCGAGCAGGAAGAACGTCCAGGTGAGTGCCAGCGCCGTGGTCTCGTGGCCGGCGCCGATGAAGGTGATGATGTTGTCGCGTATGTCGGTGTCGTCGAGGCCCTCGCCGGTCTCGGGATCCTTCGCGTCGAGCATGAGCGAGAGCAGGTCGCTGCGGCGCTCGCCGGTCTGCCGGCGTTCGGCGATGCGCTCGGTGACGGTCTGGCGCAGGTAATCGCCGCCGCGCTCGGATCGGCGTTTGCCGGGAAACGGTGTCCAGGTCGGCGCGCCCAGGGCGGACAGGGCGGCCTGCCAGCTGGTCGAGTTCAGGAAGTCACGTATGCTGATCTCCACCCGCGCCGCATCGGTGGTGCCGCGGCCGGACAGCATCGTCTCGAGGATGATCTCGAACGTGAGGCGCATCATCTCGTGGGTGATTTCCAGGCCGGTGCCGTCGGGCAGTGCGGCCCAGGCGTCGCGCATCTGGCGCGACGCGGTGATCATCGCCGGGATGAAGCTGTTGACATGGGCGGGCCGGAACACCGGCGCCGAGACGCGGCGGTGCAGCCGCCAACGCGCGCCTTCCGCGGTGAGAATGCCATCGCCCAGCGCCGGCTCCAGGGCGCGGCGCATCGGTTCGGCTTTGATGAAGCTGTCCGCGTCGTCGACGAGTACCTGCTGGATGAGGTCCGGCGCGCAGACGAACATCGTGTTGCGGCCGAGCATGCGGGTGCGGACGTAGGGGGCGGTGTAGACGGCAGCCGGCCAGGCTTCCATCGGGTTGCGGACCAGCTTGCGCAGAGTGCTCAGGGTGGCGAGCAGGTTCGGCGCGATGACGGCTGGCGCGGTGTTTGGTTGGTCGAGCAAGGAAGCAGTCCTTTTTTGAAAAAAAGGATCAAAAAACTTTTGCTCCTCCGCCGGCACGCTGGCCTACTTTTGTCTGCAGGCGCATGCCTTTGCAGAGATGATAGAGCAGCCGCGCGGCGGGGAACGCAAAAGCTTTTTGCTTTACTCCGCTTCGGAGTCGGGCATCTCCTGAACCGGACCGCTATCCTGGCCCTTCGCCGACGGATCACGGTCGACCAGCTCGATCACCGCCATGTCCGCCGCGTCGCCATACCGCATGCCGGCTTTCATGACGCGCGTGTAGCCACCCGAGCGGGTGCTGTAGCGCTGCGCCAGCGTGTCGAACAGCTTCTGCACGATCGTGTTGTCGCGCAACTGCGCATAGGCCTGGCGGCGGGCATGCAGGTTGCCGCGCTTGCCCAGCGTGATCAGCCGCTCGGCCACCGGGCGCAATTCCTTGGCTTTTGGCAGCGTGGTGGTGATCTGCTCGTGCTTGATGAGCGCCACCGCCATGTTGCGGAACATCGCAAGGCGATGGGTCGATGTGACGCCGAGCTTTCGGCCGGCTACTCCGTGACGCATTTTCTACCCCTGGGTAAAGCAAGCAAGGCCTTCTCTTTCGAGAAAAAGAAGCAAAAAGCTTTTGCTCCCTGTCGGCGGCTGTTTCAGCACTCCCCGACAGGGACCAAAAGTCTTTTGCTTCTTTTCTTCAGAAAAGAAGGCCTTCCTTTCTACTAAAACGGTTCGTCCAAACGCTTGGCTAGTTCCTCGATGTTCTCCGGCGGCCAGCCGGACACATTCATCCCAAGCGCCAACCCCATATTGGTCAGCACTTCCTTGATCTCGTTCAGCGACTTACGCCCGAAGTTCGGCGTGCGCAGCATTTCCTGTTCGGTCTTCTGCACCAGGTCGCCGATATAGACGATGTTATCGTTCTTCAGGCAGTTCGCCGAACGGACGGAGAGCTCGAGCTCGTCGACCTTGCGCAGCAGGTTGCGGTTGAACGGCAGGTCGTCGTGCTGCTCTTCGGCGCGAACCTGTTGCGGCTCGTCGAAGTTGATGAACAGCTTGAGCTGGTCCTGCAGGATGCGGGCGGCCAGTGCCACTGCGTCCTCGGGGCCGACGGCGCCGTTTGTCTCCACGGTGAGCAGCAGCTTGTCGTAGTCGGTGACCTGGCCCACACGGGTGGGCTCCACCTTGTAGCTTACGCGGCGGACCGGCGAGTAGATCGCGTCCACCGGGATCAGCCCGATCGGCGCGTCTTCGGGGCGGTTCGCGGCGGCGGCGACGTAGCCGCGGCCGAGCTGGACGGTCAGCTCCATGCCGAGCTTCGCACCTTCGTCGAGCGTGCAGATCACCAAATCGGGGTTCATGATGTCGATGTCATGCCCGGCCTGGATCTGGCCGGCGCGCACTTCGCCCGGGCCGGTGGCCGTCAGCGTCATGCGCTTTGGGCCTTCGCCGTGCATGCGCAAGGCGAGCTGCTTTATGTTCAGCACGATGTCCGTCACGTCCTCGCGGACGCCTGCCACCGAGCTGAACTCGTGCAGCACGCCGTCGATCTGCAGCGCGGTGACGGCCGCGCCCTGCAGCGAGCTGAGCAGGATGCGGCGTATGGCGTTGCCGAGCGTCATGCCGAAGCCGCGCTCGAGGGGCTCGGCGACGACGGTGGCGATGCGGTGCGGATCGGTGCCGGGCTCGACTTCCAGCTTTTCCGGCTTGATCAGCGACTGCCAGTTTCTCTGGATGACCAACTGTTTTACCTCTCAGGTTCGGATGCAGACTTCAGGAATCAGGACAAGCCAGACGAATCTGACCTGGCCTGACTGGCGACTGAGGCCTGACTAGACGCGACGGCGCTTGCGCGGACGGCAGCCGTTATGCGGGATCGGCGTCATGTCGCGTATCGCGGTGATGTTGAAGCCCACCGCCTGCAGCGCGCGCAACGCGCTCTCGCGGCCGGAACCAGGCCCGCTCACCTCGATCTCGAGGGTTTCCATGCCGTGCTCGCGTGCCTTCTTGCCGGCGTCTTCCGCGGCCACCTGGGCCGCATACGGGGTGGATTTCCGGCTGCCCTTGAAGCCCTGGCTGCCGGAGGAGGACCACGCGATCGCATTGCCCTGCGCGTCGGTGATGGTGATCATGGTGTTGTTGAACGAGGCCATCACGTGGGCCACGCCCGAGATGATGTTCTTGCGCTCTTTGCGCTTCGTGCGCGCGGCTGCCGGCTTTGCCACTTACTTGGTCACCTTCTTCTTGCCGGCGATCGCGACCGCCTTGCCCTTGCGGGTGCGCGCATTGGTGTGCGTGCGCTGTCCACGGACCGGCAGGCCGCGACGATGGCGCAGGCCGCGGTAGCAACCAAGATCCATCAGACGCTTGATGTTCATCGACACTTCGCGGCGGAGGTCGCCCTCCACGCGGTAATCGCGGTCGATGGTCTCGCGCAGCTTGACGATCTCTTCGTCGCTGAGCTGGTTCACCCGACGGTCATCGGGGATGCCGAGCTTGGTGCAGATGTCCTGCGCCTTTTTCGGCCCGATGCCGAAAATGTAGCGCAAGCTGATAACCACCCGCTTGTTGGTAGGAATGTTCACCCCGGCAATACGCGCCACGCCTAGTCTCCTTGCACGATGCCGATGGCACCACGCGGTAAAAGCCCGTCAGGGCTGATTGTTACACCGAGATGCAGTGAGGCGCGCGTCCGGTCAGGATGGCACCGAGGGGCTGGACTTAAAGCCCGGCCGTCTGCGAGTCAACGCGATTTCATCAACTTGTCGTGATGTCTGCCTTTTCGGGCACCCGCCGGAGGATTTCCGCCAGCGCGTCAGACACCGCATCCATTTCCGCCATGCCGTCCACGCTCTGCAGACGACCCTGCGCGGCGTAATGCGGCAGGATCGGCGCTGTCTGCGTGTGGTAGGCCTGGAGCCGTGCGGACACCGTCTCGCGCCGATCATCCGCGCGACGCACGAACTCTTCGCTGCCGCAAACATCGCATACGCCAGGCGTGCGGGTCAGGTGGAAGCTGTCGTGGTAGCCGGTGCCGCATTTCGCGCAGGTGAACCGGCCGGCAATGCGCTCCACCAGGGCCTCGTCGTCCACACGCAGTTCGATCACCGCGTCCAGCGCGATGCCCATGGCGGCGAGCATGTCGTCGAGCGCCACGGCCTGCGGCACGGTGCGCGGAAAGCCGTCGAGGATGAAGCCGCGGGCACAGTCCGGCTGACGCACGCGGGCGGCAAGCATGTCGATGATCATCGCATCAGGCACCAGAGCACCGGATTCCATGATGGCTTTGGCGCGTGTGCCGATTGCCGAGCCGGCGGCCACTTCCGCGCGCAGCATGTCACCAGTGGAGACCTGGGCGATGCCGTGGGCGATCTCCAGCCGCTTGGCCTGGGTGCCCTTCCCCGCACCTGGCGGCCCCAGCAGGATGAGGTTAAGCGGCCCGACCCGCGCAGTGCCCTGTTTCAACGACCCCGGCCTTTCACCCGGTTCTTGCGGATCAGCCCTTCATATTGATGGGCGATCAGATGCGACTGCATCTGCGTGATGGTATCCATGGTGACGGACACGATGATCATCAGGCTGGTGCCGCCGAGCGCAAACGGCAAGCCGTATTTGGTGATCAGCATCTGCGGCAGCAGGCACACGGCGACCAGATAGACGGCACCGATCGTGGTGAGGCGCACGAGTATGTGGTCGAAATACCCCGCCGTATTGGCGCCCGGCCGGATACCGGGGATGAAGCCGCCGTATTTCTTCAGATTGTCGGCGGTCTCTTCGGGATTGAAAACGATCGCGGTGTAGAAATACGCGAAGAACACGATCAGCGCGGCGTAGAGCGCCAGGTAGAGCGGCGCACCGCGCGAGAGCTGGCCCGCAATGCCGGAGAGTGCGCCGGACAGCCACAGCGGCACCCAGGCCGGCGCGGTGGCGTTGGTGGCGAAGCCGGCGATGGTGACGGGGACCAGAAGGATCGAGCTGGCGAAGATCGGCGGTATCACGCCGGCGGTGTTCACCTTGAGCGGCATATGCGTGCTGTCGCCGCCGAACATGCGGCTGCCAACCTGGCGCTTCGGATATTGGATCATCACCCGGCGCTGCGCGCGCTCCATGAACACGATGAACGCGATCACCACGATGAAGCCGAGCAGCACGGCAATGATGAAGATCGGCGACAGCGCGCCGGTGCGCCCCAGCTCCAGCAACTGGCCGAAGCTCTGCGGCAACTGCGCCACGATGCCGGCGAAGATGATCAGGCTGATGCCGTTGCCGATGCCGCGCGCGGTGATCTGCTCGCCAAGCCACATCAGGAACATCGTGCCGCCAACGAGCGTGATCACCGACGAAGCGCGGAAATACAGCCCGGGATCGATCACCGCGGGGCCCGAATTGCCGTGGAACGTCTCGATGCCGACCGAAATTCCGTACGCCTGGAACAGCGCGATCACCACCGTCAGGTAGCGGGTATACTGGTTGAGCTTCTTGCGGCCGGACTCGCCCTCTTTCTTGAGGGTCTCGAGCGAAGGGATCGCCGTGGTCATCAGCTGGATTATGATGCTGGCGCTGATGTAGGGCATGATGGCCAGCGCGAAGACAGTCATACGGCCGAGCGCGCCGCCGCTGAACATGTCGAACATGCCGAGGAAGCCGCCGCCGTTGCGGTGCATCATCTCGGCCATCACGGAGGCATCGACGCCTGGCACCGGGATGTAGGTGCCGACGCGATAGACGACGAGTGCCGCGATGGTGAACCAGATGCGCTTGCGGAGTTCCGTGGCCTTGGAGAACGACCCAAGGCTGAAGGAGGAGGCTAGCTGCTCGGCGGCTGAGGCCATGGTTCTCGGGTCCTAAGGTAGGAAATAAGCAAGGCCTTCTTTTTTGCAAAAAAGAAGCAAAAAACTCTTGTCCCGATCGCTGCTGCCGGCGCCCGGATTTATCCTGAGGTCCCCGGGCGACGCAAATGCGAAAGGAGCAAGAGTTTTTTGCTTCTTTTTTGCAAAAAAGAAGGCCTTGCTTCCTTAAGCCTCGGCAGCAGCCTCAACCTTGGGCACGGAGGTCGTAACCGACCCACCAGCCGCCTCGACCGCCGCTACGGCAGAAGCCGAAGCCCCACTCACGGTAATATGCAAAGCCCGGGTAATCTCCCCCTTGGCCAGCAAACGCACACCAAGCGCCGACTTGCCGCCGCGCACCAGGCCAGCAGCCCGCAGGCTCTCTTCCGTCACCGGCGCATCGCCAGCAAGCTTGCCCGCCTCGATCGCCGTCACGATCGAACCCAGATTTACCGCCGAAAACGACACGCGGAACATGTTCTTGAAGCCGCGCTTCGGCAGACGCCGGTAGATCGGCAGCTGACCGCCCTCGAAGCCGTTCAGCGCCACGCCTTCGCGCGCCTTTTGACCCTTCACGCCCTTGCCGGACGTCTTGCCCTTGCCGGAGCCGATGCCGCGGCCGAGACGCTTGAACTTGGGCCGCGCGCCAGGATTGTCGCGCAGCTCGTTCATCTTCAGCCGGGGCGTGGGTTGCGTCGTGCTCATCTCAGTTGCTCTCATCCGCATGCGGCATTTCATCCACACGGATGAGATGCGCTACCTTGCGTATCATGCCGCGTATCGAGGGCGTGTCTTCCAACACCCGCGTGCCGCGTATCTTGTTGAGGCCAAGCCCGGTCAGCGTCTCGCGCTGGCCCGGCTTGCGACCGATCGGCGACCCGGTCTGGGTCACCCGAACAGTCTTCTTCGCGGTATCAGACATCGGCCGCGACCTCCGTGCCAGGCGCATCGCGCTTGCCCACGATGTCGTTCACCTTTTTGCCGCGACGGTTCGCCACAGAACGCGGGCTGGCCGCCGCCTCGAGCGCCGCGAACGTGGCCTTGACCATGTTGTGCGGGTTGCGGCTGCCGAGCGACTTGGCGACCACGTCACCGATGCCCAGCGATTCGAACACGGCGCGCATCGGGCCGCCGGCGATGATGCCGGTGCCGGCAGCGGCGGTGCGCAGGATCACCTTGCCGGCGCCGAAATGGCCGTAGCTGTCGTGATGCAGCGTGCGGCCTTCCTTCATCGGCACGCGTATCATCGTGCGCTTGGCGCGCTCCGTGGCCTTGCGTATCGCCTCGGGCACTTCGCGTGCCTTGCCGGCGCCGTAGCCGACGCGGCCTTTCTGGTCACCCACCACGACGAGGGCGGCGAACGCGAAACGACGTCCGCCTTTGACCACTTTCGCCACCCGGTTGATGGTGACAAGCTTGTCGATCAGATCGTCGCCGTCGCGCTCGCGCGGTGCGTCGCGCCGGTCGCCGCCGCCGCGACGGCTGCGGTCTCCGCCGCCGCCTTCCCTAGCTTCACGTGCCATGTTCGCGATTCCTTAGAAGGACAATCCGCCCTCACGGGCGGCTTCGGCCAGCGCTTTCACGCGGCCATGATAGATATACGATCCGCGGTCGAACACCACGGCCGTGACACCGGCCGCCAGAGCACGCTCCGCCACCAGCTTGCCGACGGCACCCGCCGCCTCGCGATCCGCACCGGTCTTGAGCGCCTCGCGCAGGCTGGCATCGAGCGTGGAGGCGGCGGCAAGCGTGCGGCCGGCCACGTCGTCGATGACCTGCGCATAGATGTGCTTGCCGGACCGGAACACCGAGAGGCGCGGACGCCCGACCGATTTCTGACGCAGCTGATAGCGAAGCCGCTCGCGCCGGCGTTGCCGGAGATCCACTCGGGCGCTCACTTCTTTTTACCTTCCTTGCGGCGTATCGTCTCGTTGTCATAGCGCACGCCCTTGCCCTTGTAGGGCTCCGGCGGACGATAGCCGCGTATTTCGGCGGAGACCTGACCCACGAGACGCTTGTCCACACCGGCCACCATGATCGAGGTGGGTTTCGGGGTGGTGATGGTGATGCCTTCCGGCACCGGATAGACGACGTCGTGGCTGAAGCCGAGGTTGATCACCAGGTTCTTGCCCTGCACGCTGGCACGGTAGCCGGTGCCGGTGATCTCCATCGTCTTGGCGTAGCCGGTGGACACGCCATGGATCATGTTGGCGATGTTGGCGCGCGTGGTGCCCCACATCATCTGCGCGTTCGCCGCCTTGCTCAGCGGCTTCACGCTCACCTTGCCGTCCGCGACCGTGGTCTCGACATGCTCGGTCAGCTTCAGGCGCAGCTCGCCGAGCTTGCCTTTGGCGCTGAGCACGCCCTCCAGCACGGCGATGGTCACGCCGGCCGGGATGTCGATCGGATATTTGCCTACGCGAGACATTCTCTATGCCCCTTCAGAACACGCGGCAAAGGACTTCGCCGCCAACATTGGCAGCGCGGGCCTCGGCATCGCTCAACACGCCACGCGGCGTGGACAATATGGACACGCCCAGGCCGGCATAGACGCGCGGCAGTTCCTGGATCTTGGAATAGACGCGGCGGCCCGGC
This sequence comes from uncultured Alphaproteobacteria bacterium, assembly GCA_963795825.1. GTDB lineage: Bacteria > Pseudomonadota > Alphaproteobacteria > Acetobacterales > Acetobacteraceae > BOG-908. Next base: position 20,790 of record CAWCIW010000003.1, read on the forward strand.
TTGGACACGCGGTGGATCTCCTTGATGACCGGCTCGCCCTCGCTGTATTTCAGCTCGATGCGCAACTGGGCCACGCCGGGGCGCAGTTCCTCGGCGGAGAAGCCGCGAATGTAGCCTTCGCGCTTGAGCACATCGAGCACGTTCGCGCGCAATTTGCTGGCGGGTGAAACGCAGGACGCATGGCGGCTGCCCTGCGCGTTGCGTATGCGGGTGAGCATGTCACCCAACGGATCTGACATCGACATCTGGCGGGACCCTTACCAGCTCGCCTTGACCATGCCCGGGATCTGACCCGCGCTGGCCAGGTCGCGCAGGGCGATTCGGCAAAGCTTGAATTTACGATAGTTCGAACGCGAACGTCCGGTCAGCTCGCAGCGAAGGCGGACGCGCGTGCGGCTGCCGTTGCGCGGCAATTGCGCGAGCTTCATCGACGCCTCGAAACGCTCTTCGACGGGCGCCTCACGGTCCATCATCTGGGCCTTGAGCTTGCTGCGCTTCGAGCGGTCGCGCTTGACCATCTTCTCGCGGTTGATATTGCGATTGACGGCGGAAGTCTTAGCCATCCTGTTTTATCCTCCGGAACCTGCCGGCCTGCGCCGGGGGTATTCCAATCTGTGTTTTAAGCGAGCGAACTAAGCGGTGGTGGCGGCCGTCACGAACGGAATGTCGAACGCCTTGAGCAGCGCCTTTGCCTCGGCATCCGTCTTGGCCGTCGTGACGATGACGATATCCATGCCGCGCACCGCATCGACCTTGTCGTAGGCGATTTCCGGGAAGATGATCTGTTCCTTCAGGCCCATGGCGAAGTTGCCACGGCCGTCGAAACCCTTGCCGGAAATGCCGCGGAAATCGCGCACGCGGGGCAGCGCGATCGTCACCAGCCGGTCCAGGAATTCGTACATCTTGGCGCGGCGCAGCGTGACCTTGGTGCCGATCGGCAGGCCTTCGCGTATCTTGAAGCCGGCAATGGCCTTTTTCGCGACCGTCTTCACCGGACGCTGGCCGGCGATGAGCGTCAGCTCGGCCACGGCTGCGTCGAGCTTCTTCTGGTCGCCGGCCGCTTCGCCCACGCCCATGTTGATGACGATCTTCTCCAGGCGCGGCACCTGCATCGGGTTCTTGTAGCTGAACTCCTTCTGCATCGACGCGCGTATTTCCGACTTGTAGCGCTGCTGCATGCGCGGCGCCTGGCGGGTGGCCGGCGCCTCAGCGGCGTTCGGGGTTTCTGCTGTCTCGCTCATGGTTCTCAGCTTTCGATCGCGCGGCCGCTGGCGCGTGCCACGCGTGCCTTGGTGCCGTTGTCCAGGATGCGATGCGCAATGCGCGTCGGCTTGTCGGTGCCTGGATCGATCAGCATGATGTTGGAGAGGTGGATGGTCGCCTCTTTCTCGATGATCCCGCCGGGCTGGCCCATGCCGGACGCCTTTGTATGGCGCTTGGCGATGTTCACGCCCTGAACCACCGCGCGGTTGTCCTTCGGCATCACCTGCAGCACTTCGCCGCGCTTGCCGCGGTCGGCGCCGGTGATGACCTCGACGCGGTCACCCTTGCGGATACGTGCGGCCATCACAGCACCTCAGGGGCGAGCGAGATGATCTTCATGAACTTCTTGGCGCGCAATTCGCGCACGACCGGCCCGAAGATACGCGTGCCGATCGGCTCCTGCTGCTTGTTGATCAGCACGGCCGCGTTCGTGTCGAAGCGTATGGCGCTGCCATCGGCGCGACGCACCGGGAAGCTGGTGCGCACGATCACCGCCTGGTGCACGTCGCCCTTCTTCACCTTGCCGCGCGGAATCGCTTCCTTGACAGACACGACAATGACGTCGCCGACCGACGCGAACTTGCGCTTCGAGCCGCCGATCACCTTGATGCACTGGACCCGGCGGGCGCCGGAATTATCGGCGACCTCCAGGTTGGATTCTGCGTGGATCATCTGTCCCGGTCCTTATGCGTGCGCGTCGGCGTGAGCGTCTGCGGCGGTCTCGGCGGCAACCACTTCGGCGATCGGCGGATGCGCCGCGACATGAGCGTGCGCACGTGCCTCGAGCGAAGCCAGCGCATCGGCCGATGCGGATTCCAACACGGCACCGTTGCGCTCGACCACGGTCCACGTCTTGCGCTTGGAGATCGGCGCACATTCGACGATGCGCACCTGGTCGCCCAATTTGCACGCGTTGACTTCATCATGCGCCGCATACTTCTTCGAGCGGCGGATGAACTTCTTGTAGAGCGGATGCATGATGCGGCGATCGACAAGAACAGTGATCGTCTTGTCCATCTTGTCGCTGGTCACGCGGCCGACGAGGTACACGCCTCGGCATGGTGCTAAGGCTCCTTTCAGGCTTTGGCGGCGGAGGAAAGCTTTTCCGCCATGATTGTTTTGACGCGGGCAATATCGCGACGCACCACCTTGACCCGGGCAGCGCCCTCGGTCTGGCCGGTGGCGCGCTGGAAACGCAGGTTGAACTGCTCGCGACGCAGATCGAGCAGCATCGTGTTGAGCTGGTCGCCGGACTTGGCGCGAATATCTGCAGGCTTGGTCATGTTTTAGCCCTCGCCCATGCGGGTGACGAACTTCGTCTTGATCGGCAACTTCGCCGCACCCAGCGTCAGCGCAGCCTGCGCCACGTCGAGCGGCACACCGTCAATCTCGAACATCACGCGGCCCGGCTTGACGCGCGCCACCCAGAACTCGGGTGCGCCCTTGCCGGAACCCATGCGGACTTCGGCCGGCTTCAACGACACGGGCACATCGGGGAAAATACGTATCCACACACGGCCGGCGCGCTTCATAGCACGCGTGATGGCACGACGGGCTGCTTCGATCTGACGCGCGGTGACGCGCTCGGGCTGCAACGCCTTCAGCCCGAACTGGCCGAAATTCAACGAGGTGCCGCCTTTGGCCAGACCGTGTATGCGGCCCTTATGGGCTTTGCGGAAGCGGGTACGCTTGGGGGAAAGCATGTCTCTGAGTCCTTACCGCTGCGGCGCCTGTTCGGCGGCCCGGCGATCCTGGGCTGTCGGGTCGTTGGCGAGGATTTCGCCCTTGAATATCCACACCTTCACGCCGCAGGTGCCATACGTCGTCTTGGCCGTCGCCACGCCGTAATCGATATCGGCGCGCAGCGTATGCAACGGCACGCGGCCTTCGCGATACCACTCGACGCGCGCGATCTCGGCGCCACCAAGGCGGCCGCCGCAATTGATACGAATTCCCTGCGCGCCCAAACGCATCGCGGACTGCACGGCGCGCTTCATTGCACGGCGGAACGCCACGCGGCGCTCGAGCTGCTGGGCGATGTTCTCGGCCACCAAAGTGGCGTCGATCTCCGGCTTGCGTATTTCGACGATGTTCAGCGACACCTCGGCCTTCGCCATCTTGGCGAGATCCTTGCGCAGGACTTCGATGTCCTGGCCCTTCTTGCCGATCACCACGCCGGGACGCGCCGCATAGATCGTCACGCGCGGCTTCTTGGCCGGGCGTTCGATCACCACGCGCGACACGCCGGCGCCGGACAGCTTCTTGCGAAGATGCGCCCGCAATTTCAGGTCGTCATGCAGCAGCTTGGCGTAATCCGCGCCGGCGAACCAACGCGAATCCCAGGTGCGGTTGATGCCGAGCCGCAGCCCGATCGGATTTACCTTGTGACCCATCAGGCGGCCTTCTTTTCTTTGACCGGCTCGGCGACTGGCGCGCGCTCGGCGACGACGATCTTCAAATGGCTGAACCACTTCTCGATGCGCGCCGCGCGGCCGCGGCCGCGCGCATGGAAGCGGCGCATCACAATGGAGCGGCCCACTTCGGCGCGCGTGACAACGAGCTGGTCCACATCGAGCTGGTGGTTGTTCTCGGCGTTCGCGATCGCACTCTCCAGCGCCTTGCGCACGGCATGCGCAATGCGGCGCTTGCTGAACGTCAGCGTGGCGACAGCCTTTGCCGCCGGCTGGTTGCGTATCAGGCCGGCCACCAGATTCAGCTTCTCTGGGCTGGTGCGCAGATTGCTCAGCACACACTGTGCCTCGTTTTCCGCGACAGGGCGCGGTGCCTTCGGCTTGCTCATCCGCGCTTCGCCTTCTTGTCGGCCGCATGGCCTGTGAAGGTGCGCGTCGGCGAGAACTCGCCGAATTTATGGCCCACCATGTTCTCGTTGACCTGCACGGGCAGGAATTTGTGCCCGTTATAAACGCCAAAGGTGAGGCCTACGAACTGCGGCAGTATCGTCGAGCGGCGCGACCAGATCTTGATGATCTCGTTGCGGCCCGAGGCGCGCGCCTTTTCGGCCTTTCCCAGCATATACCCGTCCACGAACGGGCCTTTCCAGACGGAACGTGCCATCTCTACTTACCCTTGTTCGCGCGGCGGATGATCATCTTGTCCGTCCGCTTGTTGACGCGCGTCTTCGCACCCTTTGTCGGCTTGCCCCAAGGTGTCACCGGATGACGGCCACCCGAAGTGCGGCCTTCGCCGCCGCCATGCGGATGGTCGATCGGGTTCATAACCACGCCGCGGTTATGCGGACGACGACCCATCCAGCGCGCGCGCCCGGCCTTGCCGAAGCTCTGGTTCATGTTGTCCGCGTTCGATACCGCGCCCACCGTCGCCATGCACTCGGCGCGCACAACGCGTAGCTCGCCGGATTGCAGCTTGATCTGCGCGTAGCCGGCATCCTTGCCGACGAGCTGCGCATATGTGCCCGCTGCGCGCGCCATCTTGCCGCCCGCGCCCGGCTTCAGCTCCACATTGTGGATGATCGTGCCCACGGGAATGGCACCAAGCGGCATCGCATTGCCCGGCTTGATGTCCACCTTCGCGCCAGCCACTACGGCGTCGCCGGCCTTCAGGCGCTGCGGCGCCAGGATATATGCCAGTTCGCCATCGGCATATTTCAGCAGGGCAATGAACGCCGTGCGGTTCGGATCGTATTCCAGCCGCTCGACCGTTGCCGCCACATCGTATTTGCGGCGCTTGAAATCGACGATGCGATAGCTCTGCTTGTGCCCGCCGCCGCGGAAGAAGCTCGTGGTGCGGCCGTGGTTGTTGCGGCCGCCGGACTTGCTCTTGCCCTCGGTCAGACCCTTGACGGGCTTACCCTTCCACAGCTCGGAACGGTCGATCAGGACCGTTCCGCGCAGGCTGGCCGTTACCGGCTTAAATTGCTTGAGTGCCATCTATCCTATCCTCGGGCGATCACGAGAGGCCGGTGGTCAGGTCGATCGATTGACCTTCCGCCAGCTGCACGTACACCTTTTTCACGTCCGACCGCACACCGGGGCGGCCCTTGAAGCGCTTAGTCTTGCCCTTCTGCACCAGCGTGTTCACGCCGAGCACCTTCACGCCGAACAGCGTCTCGATCGCCTTTTTGATTTCCGGCTTGGTGGCGTCTGTGGCCACACGAAACACCATCTGGTTCCGCTCGGTCAGCAACGTCGCCTTTTCGGTGATCACCGGCGCGCGTATGATCTCGTACATCGCTTCGCGCGACATGTTCTCGGCGCGGCGATGCACATTCGCAATCACGGTCATGCCAGGCGCTCCCTCAATCCTTCGATCGCGGCCGTGGTCAACACCAGCAGATCGTGTTGCAGAATGTCGTACACGTTGGCGCCGACCGTCGGCAGCACATCGACGCGATGTATGTTCGCGCTCGCCCGCAAGAAATTCGCCTCGACCGCGTGATCGATGAACAACGTGCTGGTCCAGCCAAGCACCTTCAACTTGGCAGCCAGTTCCTTGGTCTTTACCGAAGACGTCGCCGCATCGATGACGATCAGCTTGCCCTCTGCCTGCTTCTGCGACAGCGCGCTGATCAGCCCAAGACGACGCACCTTTTTCGGCAGATCGTAGCCGTGATCGCGAACGACCGGCCCATGCACGGTGCCACCGGTGCGGAACTGCGGCGAGCGCAAGCTGCCCTGACGCGCGTTACCAGTGCCCTTCTGCTTGTAAGGCTTCTTGGTGGTGCCTGAGACTTCGCCCATGCCCTTGGTCTTGTGATTGCCGGAGCGGCGCTTGGCCAACTGCCAGTGCACCACACGCGCCATGATGTCGCGACGCGGCGCGGCGGCGAAAATCTCGTCCGGCAGCTCGGCCTCGCCGGCGCTGCCGTTGTCGAGCGTTACTATACCAATCTTCATCGTCTGATCCTCAGCCGGCCGACGCTTCGGGAGCGGCGTCAGGCGCAGGCGCCGGAACCGCGGAAGCCAGAGCCGCCGGATACGGCGCATCGGCATGGCGCGCCTTTTTCACCGCATCGCGCACCAGCACGAAATCGCCCTTGGCCCCCGGGATGGCGCCGTGGACCATGATCAGGCCGCGCGCGGCATCGATATGTGCGACAACCAGGTTCTGCGTGGTCACGCGCTCCTGGCCGAGATGGCCGGCCATCTTCTTGTTCTTGAACGTCTTGCCGGGGTCCTGACGGTTACCGGTCGAGCCGTGCGAACGATGGCTGACGGACACGCCGTGCGAGGCCTCGAGACCGCGGAAATTCCAGCGCTTCATCGCACCGGCAAATCCCTTGCCCTTCGTGGTGCCCGTCACGTCCACCTTCTGGCCAGGCACGAAATGCGCCGCGGTGATCACCGCGCCCGCTTCCACCACGGCATCCGGCGCGCAGCGGAACTCGACCAGCTTGCGCCGCGGCTCCACCTTCACCCGGGCGTAGTGCCCACGATTGGCCTTGCTGACATTTTTCACCTTGGCGATCGACGTGCCGATCTGCAGAGCGGTGTAGCCGTCCCGCTCCTGCGTGCGCACATCCACCACCTGGACCTCATCGAGGTGCAGAACGGTGACGGGCACATGGCTCCCGTCGTCCTTGAAAAGCCGGGTCATCCCCAACTTGCGTGTTATCAAACCCGTGCGCATCTTCGCCTCTTACCGATCCCTTGCGTCGCAGCTCGTTATGGCTACGTCCGATTAGATCTTGATCTCGACATCCACGCCGGCGGCCAGGTCGAGCTTCATCAGCGCGTCCACCGTCTGCGGCGTGGGCTCAACAATATCCAGCAGCCGGCGATGCGTGCGTATTTCGAACTGCTCGCGGCTCTTCTTGTCCACATGCGGCGAACGGTTCACGGTGAAACGCTCGATATGCGTGGGCAACGGGATCGGGCCGCGCACGCGCGCGCCTGTACGCTTCGCCGTGTTGACGATCTCCTTGGTGCTGTTGTCCAGCACGCGGTGATCGTACGCCTTGAGGCGAATGCGTATGTTCTGGTTGTCCATTTTACTCTTCTATCTGGGTACGAAAGCAAGAAAGGCCTTCTTTTCTGAAGAAAGAAGCAAAAGACTTTTGGTCCCTGTCGGGGAGTGCCTCGCATTCCCGACAGGGAGCAAAAGCTTTTTGGTCCTTTTTCTCGAAAAAGGACTGCTTGCTCCTCAGTCCATGATCTTCGCAACAACGCCCGCGCCAACCGTCCGGCCACCCTCGCGGATAGCAAACCGCAGGCCCTCATCCATCGCGATCGGCTGGATCAGCTCGACATCCATGGACACGTTGTCGCCAGGCATCACCATCTCGACGCCCTCGGGAAGCTGAACCACACCCGTCACGTCGGTCGTGCGGAAGTAGAACTGCGGACGATAGTTGGTGAAGAACGGCGTGTGACGGCCACCCTCTTCCTTCGTCAGCACGTAAGCCTCGGCCTTGAACTTGCGATGCGGCGTGATCGAACCTGGCTTGGCCAGAACCTGGCCGCGCTCCACGTCCTCGCGCTTCGTGCCGCGCAGCAGGGCACCGATGTTGTCGCCGGCCTCTCCACGATCGAGCAGCTTGCGGAACATCTCGACGCCGGTGACGATCGTCTTGACGGTGTTCTTGATGCCGACGATCTCGACCTCATCGCCCACGTTGACGATGCCACGCTCGACGCGACCGGTCACCACCGTGCCACGGCCGGAAATCGAGAACACGTCCTCGATCGGCATCAGGAACGGACGGTCGATCGCGCGCTCGGGCTGCGGGATGTAGCTGTCGACGGCGGCCATCAGCTTGATCACGGCCTCTTCACCGATCTCCGGCTGCTTGCCTTCGAGCGCGCAAACGGCCGAGCCCTGGATGATGGGAATGTCGTCGCCCGGGAACTGGTAGCTGCTCAGAAGGTCGCGAACCTCGAGCTCGACGAGCTCCACCAGCTCAGGATCGGCCAGATCCATCTTGTTGAGGAACACGACGAGCGCCGGCACGCCGACCTGGCGGGCGAGCAGGATGTGCTCGCGCGTCTGCGGCATCGGGCCGTCGGCGGCCGAGACGACCAGGATCGCGCCGTCCATCTGCGCGGCACCGGTGATCATGTTCTTCACGTAGTCGGCGTGGCCCGGGCAATCGACGTGGGCGTAGTGGCGGTTGGCCGTCTCGTATTCCACGTGCGCAGTGGAGATCGTGATGCCACGGGCGCGCTCTTCCGGCGCCTTGTCGATCTGGTCATACGCCGTGAAAGTGGCGCCGCCGGTCTTTGCCAGCACCTTGGTGATGGCGGCCGTGAGCGAGGTCTTGCCATGGTCCACGTGACCGATGGTGCCGATGTTGCAGTGCGGTTTGTTCCGCTCGAATTTCGCCTTACCCATAGTCGTCTCTCCATCGCCCCACGGGGCGCCCAGTCTAGTGAAAAGCTAACTTACCAGCGGTAGTGGCTGAACGCCTTGTTGGCCTCGGCCATGCGGTGCGTGTCTTCACGCTTCTTCACCGCGGACCCGCGGTTGTTCACCGCATCGAACAATTCGTTCGACAGGCGATCTTCCATCGTGTGCTCGCCGCGCTTGCGGGCCGCATCGATGAGCCAGCGTATCGCCAGCGCCTGGCGCCGCTCAGTGCGAACCTCGACCGGCACCTGATACGTCGCACCACCCACGCGGCGCGAACGCACTTCGACGGCCGGCTTCACGTTGTCCAGCGCCTCGTGGAACATGCGGACCGGATCGGCCGCATTGCCGCCACGCTTCTTCATCACATCGAGCGCACCATACACGATGGTCTCGGCTGCGGATTTCTTGCCGTCATACATCAGCGCGTTCATGAAACGCGTGATCACGGTATCGCCGAACTTCGCGTCCGGCAGGATTTCGCGCTTGGTGGCGCGGCGGCGGCGGCTCATGCGTGTCTCTCCTTACTTCGGGCGCTTGGCGCCATAGAGCGACCGGCGCTTGCGACGCTTCGGCAGCCCCTGGGTATCCAGCACGCCGCGCAGGATATGGTAGCGCACGCCGGGAAGGTCCTTCACGCGGCCGCCACGTATCAGGACCACGCTGTGCTCCTGCAGATTGTGGCCCTCGCCGGGGATGTAGCTCACCACCTCGAACCCGTTGGTGAGGCGCACCTTGGCGACCTTACGCAGCGCAGAGTTCGGCTTCTTCGGCGTGGTGGTATAGACGCGCGTGCAGACGCCGCGCTTCTGCGGGCAACCCTCAAGTGCGGGAACCTTGTTCCGCTTGGCGGCCGGCTCACGTCCCTGCGCAATCAACTGGTTAATCGTCGGCATACGCCCTCGTTCCTATCGTGCCTGGCCGGGTGGGTTGGGGTAGCCCGCCGATTGCAAGCGAGATACCCGCGCTGCGATGGGATTTCCCACCCGCACGGGTCCAGATGGATGCTCGTGGCCTAGGCTACCCGTTTGGGTGGCGGCGCCGCGTGCTCTGGGGCCTGCAATCATAGGGCCGGACCAACCGGTTCGGCCGAGAGGCGGGTGATTAGCGGGGGGGAGGGGTTTAGTCAAGGGTGAAAGGGGTGAGCCTGTTAAGGCAAAGGGCTCTGCCCTTTGATCCCGCTAAGGACAGTCGTCCTTAGAACCTCTGTGTTTGGCTCTTGCTGATCGGTTGGCTTCGGCCGTGTTTTGCTATCCCGGCTTTTCTGTTGACTCTGCCTGAGACGAAGTCGTTGCAGCCGGGTGGATCGTAGTTGTGGATGAATTCCCGCTCGGCGCGCGCCAGTTCATCTCGGTTGTTCGCGCAGACCTGCTGCGCGAAAATCAGGCCTCCCGCGCCGCTACCCAGTTGCGCCCACACCGCCTTTTCCCACGGCCGTGTATCGCCCTTGAAGTGCTCGTTCGGGCCAAGCCGCCCGCCGAATGCATGCTCAAGCGACCTCTTGTACTCCCCAGCCGGCGGTGCAGAGGCCCCTCGCTTTTGCCGACGCGCACGACACGTCCTGGGCCGGCAAGGCTCACCCAAGCATATAGAGAGTAAGACCACAGTCCGAGCGCGACGCTGGTGATGGCCATAGTGAAAGCAGGTGGAGCTACCTGGAACCAGCAAATTTCAATCCACCCATCCAAGTGCAACTGACTGGCTAGAGCACTCCCCAGGCAGGGGCGCTCTGCCCGCGCAGATCCATCGTGTGGAGTGCCGTCAACCGAGATAGGGCTCAGGGGCGTCATGCGAGCCGTATGCCTCGTATGAACGCCCCTGGGCCCTGCCTACCCTACTCAGCAGCCCGCGTAATCTGCGGCACGGCATCCTTCAGAATACTACGCTGCTGATCACGCCCAGCCGCCACAGCCTTCAACCGGTTCATCACCGCGCCCGTGCCCGCCGGGATCAGGCGCCCGACGATCACGTTCTCCTTCAACCCGGTCAACTGGTCCGTCTTGCCCGCGGTCGCCGCCTCGGTCAGCACGCGCGTCGTCTCCTGGAACGAGGCCGCACTGATGAAGCTGTGCGTCTGCAAGCTGGCCTTGGTGATGCCCTGCAGCACCGGCATCGCCGTCGCCGGCCGCTCGTCCGCCTTGATACGCTTGACGTTCTCCGCATCCACTTCCATGCGGTCCACCTGCTCGCCCGTCAGATACGTGGTGTCGCCAGGCTCCATGATCTCCACCTTCTGCAGCATCTGCCGAACAATGACCTCGATGTGCTTGTCATTGATCTTCACGCCCTGCAGCCGGTAAACATCCTGGATTTCATTGACCAGGTAATCCGACAACGCCTCGACACCCAGCACCTTCAGGATGTCATGCGGCACCCGCGGACCATCCACCAACGGATCGCCACGCAACACGAAGTCGCCTTCCTGCACCGACACGTGCTTGCCCTTCGGCACCAGGTATTCGGTCTCCTCAGCCGTCTCGTCGTTCTTCACAATGATCCGACGCTTCGCCTTGTAGTCCTTGCCGAATTCCACCCGCCCATCGTTCTCCGCGATGATCGCGTGATCCTTCGGCCGTCGTGCCTCGAACAACTCGGCCACCCGCGGCAGACCGCCGGTAATATCGCGCGTCTTGCTGCCCTCGCGCGGAATACGCGCAAGCACGTCACCGGCATGCAGCGTGGCGCCGTTCTCAACCGACAAAATCGAGTCGGGCGAAAGGAAGTAGCGCGCATCCGTGCCGTTCGGCAGCTTGATCACCTCATTGTTCGGCCCCTTGAGCTGCAGGCGCGGACGAAGATCGATGCCCTTTGCCGTCTGCTTGTAGTCCACCACAACCTTCGAGGTCAGGCCTGTCACTTCGTCCATACGCTCGACAAGCGTGATGCCCTCAATGAGGTCCAGATACTCGACCACACCGGCAAGTTCGGTGAGGATCGGCAGGGTGTAGGGGTCCCACTCTGCCAATTTCTGCTGGCGCGTTACCGCCATGCCATCGTCGGCCAGCAGCCGCGCACCGTACGGCACGCGGAAACGCGCACGCTCGCGCTGCTTGTCGTCCACCAACACGATCTCGCAGTTACGCGACATCACCACCGGCACGTTTGCGCTGTTCGTCACCACGTTACGGTTACGCACCGTGACCGTGCCCTCGTGGCTGGCTTCCACGCTCGATTGCTCGGCGCCACGCTGTGCCGCACCACCAATATGGAACGTGCGCATCGTCAACTGCGTGCCAGGCTCACCGATCGACTGCGCGGCGATAACACCGACAGCCTCACCGATATTGACCGGCGTGCCGCGGGCAAGGTCGCGCCCATAGCAACGTGCGCAAACACCGATCTGGCTCTCACATGTCAGCACCGAACGGATCTTCATCACCTCGACGCCGGCGCGCTCGATCTGCTCGGCTTCCGTCTCCTCGATGAGCGTATTGCGCGGCACCAGCACCTTGTTTGTGCCGGGATCGAGCACGTCCTCGGACGCGGTGCGTCCGAGTATCCGCTCGGACAGCGAGGACACGATATCGCCGCCATCCATCACCGGACGCACCGTCAGCCCGCGCTCGGACCCGCAATCCACCTCGACGATGATGCAATCCTGCGCCACGTCCACCAGACGGCGCGTCAGATAGCCCGAGTTCGCCGTCTTCAGCGCGGTGTCGGCCAAGCCCTTACGCGCGCCATGCGTGGAGTTGAAGTATTCGAGGACGGTGAGGCCTTCCTTGAAGTTCGCTATGATCGGCTGCTCGATGATCTCGCCGGACGGCTTGGCCATCAGCCCGCGCATACCCGCCAACTGGCGCATCTGCGCCGGCGACCCACGCGCGCCGGAATGGCTCATCATCCAAACGCTGTTCGTCTGCAGGCCCACTTCCTGTCGGCTGATTTCCTTCATCATCGCGGCCGCCACGGAATCCGTGCAGCGCGACCAGGCATCCACCACCTTGTTGTAGCGCTCGCCGGCGGTGATCAGGCCATCCTGATACTGCTGCTCGAATTCCTTCACCTCGGTCTGCGTCTTGAGGATCAGCTCGGGCTTCTCCTTCGGAATGATCAGATCGTCCTTGCCGAACGAGATGCCGGCCTTCGCCGCCTGCTGGAAGCCGAGCCCCATCAGCCGGTCCGCGAAAATCACGCATTCCTTCTGGCCGCAATGGCGATACACCGCGTCGATCACGTCGGACACGTTCTTCTTGGTGAGCTGCTTGTTGAGCAGCGAGAACGGCACGTTCGGATGCTTCGGCAATATCTGCGCGATCAGCATGCGACCAGGCGTGGTGACCACGATCTGCCGCTTGCGCGAGCCGTCCGGCTCGATCAGCTCCATGCGCGCACGAATCTTGTCGTGCAGCTTGATCGCCTTTGCCTGCAACGCGAACTCGATCTCGCCGATCGTGCCGAACGCCGGGCACTCATTGGCTTCGGCCACACGGAAATCGGCCGTCTCCAGCGACAGATAATACAAACCGAGCACGATGTCCTGGCTCGGCACGATGATCGGCTTGCCGTTTGCCGGGCTGAGGATGTTGTTCGTCGACATCATCAACACGCGCGCTTCCAACTGCGCTTCCAGGCTCAGCGGCACGTGCACCGCCATCTGGTCGCCGTCGAAATCCGCATTGAACGCGGTACACACCAGCGGATGCAACTGAATAGCCTTGCCTTCGATCAGCACAGGCTCGAACGCCTGGATGCCCAACCGATGCAATGTCGGCGCGCGGTTCAGCATCACCGGATGCTCACGGATAACCTCTTCAAGGATGTCCCACACCTCGGGACGCTCCTTCTCAACCATCCGCTTGGCGGCCTTGATGGTCGTCGCATGCCCATACTTCTCGAGCTTCGAATAGATGAACGGCTTGAACAGCTCGAGCGCCATCTTCTTCGGCAACCCGCACTGGTGCAATTTCAGCTCGGGCCCCACCACGATCACCGACCGGCCGGAATAATCCACGCGCTTGCCAAGCAGGTTCTGCCGGAACCGCCCCTGCTTGCCCTTCAGCATGTCGGACAGCGACTTCAACGGACGCTTGTTCGCACCCGTAATCGCGCGCCCACGCCGCCCGTTATCGAACAGCGCGTCCACCGATCTCCTGCAACATCCGCTTCTCATTGCGAACGATGATGTCCGGCGCACGCAACTCGATCAACCGCTTCAACCGGTTGTTCCGGTTGATCACGCGACGATACAGATCGTTCAGGTCGGACGTCGCAAACCGGCCACCATCCAGCGGCACCAACGGACGCAGCTCGGGCGGTATCACGGGAACCACGTCCAGGATCATCCACTCCGGCTTGCTGCCGCTCTCCCCGAACGCCTCGATCAGCTTCAAACGCTTGACCAGCTTCTTGCGCTTAGCCTCGCTCGTCGTGTCGCGCAGATCGGCGCGCAATTTCACCTTTTCGGAATCGATGTCGATCCCGTGCAGGATGTGCTTGATCGCCTCGGCGCCGATCGCCGCGCGGAAGCCGTCTTCGCCGAACTCGTCCTGCTTGGTCGCGAGCGCGTCTTCCGTCAGCAACTGGTGCAGCTTCAGGTCGGTCAGACCCGGCTCCAGCACCACGTAGCTTTCGAAATACAGGATCTTCTCGAGTTCCTTCAGCGTCAGGTCGACCATCAGGCCGATGCGGCTGGGCAGGGACTTCAGAAACCAGATATGTGCCACCGGCGAAGCCAGCTCGATATGGCCCATGCGCTCACGGCGCACCTTGGCCAGGGTCACCTCAACGCCGCATTTCTCGCAGATAATACCGCGGAACTTCATCCGCTTGTACTTGCCGCACAGGCACTCGTAATCCTTGATCGGCCCGAAAATGCGCGCGCAGAACAGGCCGTCACGCTCCGGCTTGAACGTGCGGTAGTTGATCGTCTCCGGCTTCTTGATCTCGCCGTAGCTCCACGAGCGGATTTGCTCAGGGGACGCCATCTGGATGCGGATCTGGTCGAAGGTAACGGCCTGGCCAGCCTGGCCCAGGATTTTCATCAGTTCGTTCATTGGACAAACCCTCTAAAGGAGGAAGGCAAGCATTTCTTTTTTGAAAAAAAAGAAACAAAAAACTTTCATCCCGGCTGTCACGGCCTAACGGAATAAAAGTTTTTTGCTTCTTTTTTTCAAAAAAGAAGGCCTTGCTTACTTAAACCGCGCTCTGATCAAGATCGACGTTCAACCCAAGCGACTTCAGTTCTTTCACGAGCACGTTGAAGCTCTCCGGAATACCGGCCTCGAAGTTGTCCTGCTCACGCACGATCGCCTCGTAAACCTTGGTCCGCCCAGAAACGTCGTCGGACTTCACCGTCAGCATCTCCTGCAGCGTATAGGCCGCGCCATACGCCTCGAGCGCCCAGACCTCCATCTCGCCGAACCGCTGCCCGCCGAACTGCGCCTTGCCGCCCAACGGCTGCTGCGTCACCAAGCTGTAAGGCCCGATCGAACGCGCATGGATCTTGTCGTCCACCAGGTGATGCAGCTTGAGCATGTAGATATACCCGACCGTCACCTTGCGTTCGAACGGCTCGCCGGTGCGCCCGTCCGTCAGCACGACCTGGCCGCTCGTATCGAGCCCAGCCTTGGTCAGCATCCTTTCGATGTCGCTCATGCGCGCGCCATCGAAAACCGGCGTCGCAATCGGCACGCCCTTCTTCAGGTTCTCCGACAATTCAATCAGCTGGTCGTTGTTCAGCCCGGCGATCTCCTCGTCATACACCTTGTCGCCATACACATCGCGCAGCTTCTCCAGCAGCTCCTGCTTGGCCGCGCCGCTACGCCGATATTCCTCGACCAGCTCGCCGATCTCGCGGCCCAGATTGGCGCAGGCCCAACCAAGATGCGTCTCGAGGATCTGGCCCACGTTCATCCGGCTCGGCACGCCAAGCGGATTCAGCACGAGATCAACCGGCGTCCCGTTATCCAAGAACGGCATGTCCTCGACCGGCACCACGCGGCTGACCACGCCCTTGTTGCCGTGACGTCCGGCCATCTTGTCGCCCGGCTGCAGCTTGCGCTTCACCGCCACGAACACCTTGACCATCTTCATCACGCCAGGCGGCAGCTCGTCGCCGCGCTCGAGCTTCTCCACCTTGCTCTCGAAGCGCTGCTGCAGCCGTTGCACCGCCGCGTCGAACTCGCGCTTCAGCACCTCGATCTCAGCCATCACCGCATCGTCCTGCACGCCGATATTGCGCCAAGCGCCACGCGGATGCTCGCCGATCACCTCGGCGGTCAGCACCGTGCCGGACTTGATGCCCTTGAACCCGCCGGCCGCCTTCAGCCCAAGCAGCTTCTCGCGCAACCGGTTGAGAAACGCGCGCTCCTGGATACCGCGCTCGTCATCACGGTCCTTGGCCAGCCGCTCGATCTCCGCGCGCTGTATCGCCATCGCGCGCTCGTCCTTGTCCACGCCACGGCGGCTGAACACGCGCACATCCACGATAGTGCCAGCCACGCCAGGCGGCAGCTTGAGCGACGTATCGCGAACGTCGCTGGCTTTTTCACCAAAGATCGCGCGCAGCAGCTTCTCTTCCGGCGTCATCGGGCTCTCGCCCTTCGGCGTCACCTTGCCCACCAGAATGTCGCCAGGATTAACCTCGGCACCGATATACACGATGCCGGCTTCGTCCAGATTCTTCAGCAACTCCTCGCCCACATTCGGAATGTCGCGGGTGATTTCCTCCTGGCCCAGCTTGGTGTCACGCGCCATCACTTCGAACTCTTCGATGTGTATGGAGGTGAACACGTCATCGCGCGCGATGCGCTCGCTGATCAGGATCGAATCCTCGAAGTTGTAGCCGTTCCAAGGCACGAACGCGCACAGCACGTTCCGCCCAAGCGCCAGCTCGCCCAATTCCGTCGAAGGACCGTCGGCAATGATCTCGCCATTGCTCACCTGGTCGCCCACGCGGACCAGCGGACGCTGGTTGATGCAGGTGCTCTGGTTGGAACGCATGTATTTGCGCAGACGATAGATATCCACGCCCGCCGTCATGCCGTCCTCGCCGGACGCGCGCACCACGATACGCGCGCCGTCGATCTGGTCGACCACGCCGGCCCGACGCGCCACGATCGTCGCACCCGAATCGCGCGCCACGGCCGCTTCCATGCCGGTGCCCACCAGCGGCGCATCCGCCTGAATCAGCGGCACCGCCTGGCGCTGCATGTTCGAGCCCATAAGCGCCCGGTTCGCGTCATCGTTCTCCAGGAACGGTATCAGCGCCGCCGCCACGGACACCAGCTGCTTCGGCGAAACGTCGACGGCGGTCACATCCTCCGGCTTCACCAGCCGGAAATCGCCGCGATTACGCACCGAAACGAGTTCGCCGGAGAACCGCCCATCCGCATCCTGCGGCGCATCCGCCTGCGCCACCACGAGGCGCTCTTCCTCCATTGCCGACAGGTATTTCCACCCATCCTGCACCACGCCGTCCTTCACCAGGCGATACGGCGTCTCGATGAACCCGTATTTGTTCACCTTGGCGAACGTCGCCAGCGAGTTGATCAGGCCGATGTTCGGCCCCTCAGGCGTCTCGATTGGGCAGATGCGGCCGTAATGCGTCGGATGCACGTCGCGCACCTCGAAGCCGGCGCGCTCACGCGTCAGACCGCCAGGCCCCAGCGCAGACAAACGGCGCTTATGCGTCACTTCGCTAAGCGGATTGGTCTGGTCCATGAACTGCGAAAGCTGCGACGAGCCGAAGAACTCGCGCACCGCGGCCGCCGCGGGCTTCGCGTTGATCAGATCGTGCGGCATCACCGTGTCGATATCGACCGACCCCATGCGCTCGCGTATCGCGCGCTCCATGCGAAGCAGGCCGACGCGATACTGGTTCTCCATCAGCTCGCCCACCGAGCGCACGCGCCGGTTGCCGAGATTGTCGATGTCGTCGATCGTGCCGCGGCCGTCCTTCAGCTCGATGAGTATCTTCACCGTGCGCAGCACGTCTTCGCGACGCAACGTGCGATGCTGGTCGTCGCATTCCAGGCCGAGGCGCATGTTCATCTTCACGCGTCCCACCGCGGAAAGATCATAGCGATCCGGATCGAAGAACAGCCCGCGGAACAGCGCCTCTGCCGTCTCGGGAGTCGGCGGCTCGCCGGGGCGCATCACGCGATAGATGTCGATCAGCGCGTCGTCGCGGCTGGAATTCTTGTCGATCGCCAGCGTGTTGCGTATCCAGGCGCCGTTCGCCTGATCGATCGCCAGCGTCGGCAGCGACACGATACCCGCCTCTTCCAACGCCAACAAACGCGCCTCGGCCAGCTCCTCGCCGGCCTCCGCGAATATCTCGCCGGTCTCCTCGTTTACCATATCCATAGCCACGAACCGGCCGAGCAGGTCGGCGCGCCCGATGAGAACTTCCTTGGTTTTCTCAGCGATCTTGCGCGCGCTGCGTGCCGTCAGCTTGGCATCAGCATCGGCCACGACCTCGCCGGTTTCGGCGTCGATCAACGGCTCGAGCAGCTTCAGGCCACGGAACGCCTCGGGGTCGAACGGACGCGCCCAGCCCTTTTCGGTGCGGGTGAACACCACCTGGTTATAGAAATAATTCAGGATCGATTCCGAATCGAGGCCGCGTATCTCGATCGTGTCCGGATCCTCGCCGGCGGCGATCTTCTCGGAGCGGCTGGTCTCGGAGGCCTCGCTCTCGAGCGCGTACAGCAGCGTCGTCACCGGCAGCTTACGCTTACGGTCGATGCGGACATAAACCATGTCCTTGCTGTCGAACTCGAAATCCAGCCACGAGCCGCGATACGGAATAACCCGTGCGGCGAACAGGAACTTGCCGGAGCTGTGAGTCTTGCCCTTGTCGTGGTCGAAGAACACGCCGGGGCTGCGATGCATCTGGCTGACGATCACGCGCTCGGTGCCGTTGATGATGAACGTGCCGTTATCCGTCATCAGCGGCATGTCGCCCATATAAACGGGCTGCTCCTTGATGTCGCGGATCGAGCGCGCGCCGGTATCCTCGTCGAGGTCCCAGACGATCAGGCGCAGGATCACCTTGAGCGGGGCAGCATAATTCATGCCGCGCTGTATGCATTCCTCGACGTCGTATTTCGGGTCTTCGAGCTCGTAATAGACGAACTCCAGACGGCCCCTGCCGGCGAAATCATCGATCGGGAACACGCCGCGGAACACTTCCTGCAGTCCGGTGTTGGTGCGGCTGTCAGGTGCGATATGCATCTGCAGAAAGCCCTCGTAGCTGGACCTCTGCACGTCGATCAGGTTGGGCATGGGCGCCACTTCGGGGATGCGGCCGAAGCTCTTGCGTATCCGCTTGCGCGGCGTGAATGTCTGAGTGATAGCGTTCATCAGATCTTCGCCCTCTACCTGGGGACGCCGCTCACCGCAGCCTCCACCTCACCTTCGGCAACCAATCCCGGGCCGTCCGGTTCGCAAAACGCCTGAAGGGGCGGGGATCGTAGCGATCCCCACCCGCAATCAGCTCAGTGCCTGCACGAAGTCCCGAGGGACATCACGCCGGCAATGGTCCTACTTGATCTCGACAGAAGCGCCCTGCTCTTCCAGTGTCTTCTTGATCTTCTCGGCCTCATCCTTGTTGACGGCTTCCTTCACCGTCTTCGGCGCGCCCTCGACCAGGTCCTTGGCTTCCTTCAGCCCGAGGCCGGTGATGGTGCGGATTTCCTTAATCACGTTGATCTTCTTGTCGCCGGCCTTGGCCAGGATCACCGTAAACTCGGTCTGCTCTTCCACAACGGCGGCCGGTGCGGCAGGGCCGCCCGGGGCTGCCACGGCGGCCGGTGCGGCGGCCGATACGCCCCACTTCTCTTCGAGCATCTTGGAAAGCTCGGCGGCTTCCAGAACGGTCAGGGCGGACAGGTCGTCCACCAGCTTGGTCAAATCAGCCATTTGTATATCCTTTACGTAGCGTTGCTATGGTTCCCTGCAAGGCCGGTCGGCCCCGCAACTCAGGCTGCTTCAGCCTCGTCCTTCTTGGCGTAGGCCGCCAAAACCCGCGCAAGCCCTGCGGCCGGTGCTGCAACCACGCTTGCGATACGGCTGGCCGGGGTCTGAATCATCCCCACCAGGCCGGCCCGCAACGTGTCGAGCGACGGCAGTTCGGAGAGCGCCTTCACACCGGACGCATCGAGCGTCTGGGTGCCAAGCGCACCGCCGATCAGAACCAGTTTCTCGTTGGTTTTGGCGAACTCGACGCACACCTTGCTGACAGCCACGGGATCGCGCGCCCAAGCCAGCGCGGTCGGTCCCTTGAGCATCGGCTTGATGCCGTCGAATCGGGTCCCATCCAGGGCGAGGATGGCCAGCCGGTTCTTCGCGACCTTGAAGTTCGCACCCGCCGCCCGCATCCGCCTGCGCAGATCCGTCACTTCGGCCACGGTCATCCCCTTGTTCTGGGTGACCACAACCATCGACGTTTCCGCGAAGATGGCCGCAAGCGTCGAGACGAACTCTCGCTTCTCCGTACGGTCCAAACTCCGTCTCCTTTCTGGCCGCGCGCGACGAATCACGCGTGGCCGGGTTTCCCTCAGGGCCGGGTGTGACCACCCAAAACCCGGTTCGCCTGTCCGTAAAGCAAGCCGGAACCACCAAACGCCTTGCGGCATCGGGCTTCTCCCGTCTCCCACGCGCGGGCGCCTGCTCCTGAAAGCACGCAACCCATTATCGCCAGCGGCGACGCGAGGTCTTGGACAGGTTTCGGGGCCAGCGCATCGCCAACCCCTGCCCACCCCGGCCTTCCGGCGGGGGCGTATCTCGTTCAGCCAGCCAGGCTGGCCACGTCCACGCGTATGCCCGGGCCCATCGAGGAGCTCAGCGACACCTTCTGCAGATACGTGCCCTTGGCGCCGGTGGGCTTCGCCTTCTGAATGGCGTCCACGAAAGCGCGAATGTTCTCGAGCAGCTTGTCGGACTCGAAGCTCGCCTTGCCGATGCCGGCATGCACGATGCCCGCCTTTTCGGCGCGGAACTCGACCTGTCCGGCGCGCGCCGCACTGACGGCACCCTTCACGTCCATCGTCACGGTTCCGAGCTTCGGGTTCGGCATCAGGCCGCGCGGCCCGAGGATCTTACCGAGGCGGCCGACCAGACCCATCATGTCCGGCGTGGCGATGCAGCGGTCGAATTCGATCTCGCCGGCCTGCACCTTTTCGGCCAGGTCGTCGGCGCCCACCACGTCGGCCCCGGCGGCCAACGCCTCTTCGGCCTTGGCGCCGCGCGCGAATACGCCGATGCGCACTGTCTTGCCGGTGCCGTTCGGCAGGCTGATCAGGCCGCGCACCATCTGGTCCGCATGGCGCGGATCAATGCCGAGGCGCATGGAGATCTCCACCGTCTCGTCGAACTTCGCCTTGGCATTGGTCTTGACCATGCCGAGTGCCTCGTCGAGCGCGTAGTTCTTGGTGCGGTCGATCGTGGCCGAAGCCGCCGCCAGGCGCTTGTTATGTGCCATGATCTTTAGCCCTCCACCACGGACAGGCCCATCGACCGGGCCGACCCTGCCAGCATCGCCACCGCCTTTTCCACGTCGCCGGCGTTCATATCCACCATCTTGATGGCGGCGATCTCGCGCAATTGGGTCATCGTCACACGGCCCACATTGGCGCCCTTGCCGGGCGTGGTGCTGCCGGCGGTAATCCCGGCGGCCTTCTTGATGAAATAGGTGTTCGGCGGGGTTTTGGTGATGAAGCTGAACGTGCGGTCGCCGAACGCGGTGATCACCACGGGAACCGGCATGCCGGGCTCCATGCCCTGGGTGCGCGCGTTGAATTCCTTGCAGAACTGCATGATGTTCAGGCCGCGCTGGCCGAGTGCCGGGCCCACCGGCGGGGAGGGGTTCGCCTTGCCGGCAGGTATCTGCAGCTTGACGTAGCCGACGATCTTCTTTGCCATGTGCCTGTCCAGGCTCCTTCGTTCGGGCCGGACCGCGGTGCAAACGATACATCGCCCGACGGGCCGTGGGGCCGGTCAGGTGGTGCGTCTCCCGCGTTCCAAATGAGGGGGTTTGCCTAGGCGTGGTTTGTTAACGTGTCAAGGCGGAAAGTTCCGTAAGGCAAGGCAAGTAGTCCTTTTTCGAGAAAAAGGACCAAAAAGCTTTTGCTCCGACGCCTGCGCAGAAGCCCACGCCAATCCTGCAACCGCATCGTCTTGCAGACATAAAGGGTGCCGTGGTGCAGGCGAGGGAGCAAAAGTCTTTTGCTTCTTTTCTTCAGAAAAGAAGGCCTTGCCTAACCTTGCCCAAGTTCACGCCCGCAGCCGCTTCTCCCAAAGGACAAGCGCCCCATCCTCCGGATCAATCCGCGAGCCCGCCCTCACGAACCCATTGCGCGACAGAACCACCTGCGACGCCGCATTCGCGACGGCGGTCCCCGCGACAAGGCAGCGCACGCCCACCTGGTCGCGCAGCGCGTCGAGCATGAGCCGCACGGCCTCTGTCGCAATACCCCGACCCTGCCGGCTGACAGCGATCCCGTAGCCGATCTCGGCCGTGCCGGACTCGTCGGGCGGCCGGATGAAACCACACGAGCCCTGAACCTCCTGGTCGTCGCAAACCAGCCAGTGCTGCCGGCAATCCGCCGCATGCAGCCCCGCCACCAGCCCGCGAACCACACGCAGCGTATCGGCCGTATCGACGCCACCAGGCGGTTGCGTCAGCCCGGATTCTGCAACATCGTCGCCGAGCAACCAGGCAAAATGCCGGTCTGTTGCTTCTACGAGCCGGATCACCGGGCGCTCACTTCTGGCTCAACGCCCTCGGCAGATCATCATGCGTATTCAACCAGATCCCATGCGGCGACCGCCCCACCGTGATCCGCTCGATCGCCCCACTGACCGGATCCAAAACCGCCACAGACTGCGCAAACCGCAACGTCGCCCAGATCTTGCCGTCCGGTGCGAAATCCATGTCGTCCGGCCCGCCAGGCACCTGGATTGTGCGCATTACATTGAGGCTCACCGGATCAATAACCGTGATCGTCCCGTCCACCCGGTTGGTCGCGTAGATGGTCTTGCCGTCATGCGTCAGGAACATCGTATGCGCGCCGCGGCCAGTGGGCACCGTGCGCTCCACATGCCCGTCCACCGGATCGACGACCGCGAAATGCGCCTCGCCCATGATCCCCACCAGCAGCCGCCCGCGATCCCACAGAACGCCGGCCGGCGTGCGCCCCACTTTGGTGTCCCACATCACCCGGCCGGTCGCCGTCTCGATCGCCATCAGCCGGTCCGTGGCCTGCAGGCTGACGAAAACCGCGCTGGAATCCGGCGCGTAGTTGATATGGCTGGGCAGGCTGCGGGCCGGGATACGATGCAGCAGCTTGAGCGTGACGGCATCGTAGATATCGATCTGCGCCCGTGCCAGGCCGGCCACGGTCAGATATCGCCCGTCCGGGCTGAACACCAGCTGGTAGGGGTCGCTGATCACCGCGCGGCGCTGCACCGCGCCCGTCGTGGGGTCGAGGAAAAACAGCGTGTTGCCTGTGGTGTCGCCGACCACCAGGGATTTGTGGTCCGGCGTGAGCGCCATGTGGTGCGGCTCGCGCAGCATCGGGATGCGGCGGATTTCCTGGTGGGTGTCGGTGTTGAGCAGGCTCAGGCTGGCGTCGTTGGAGTTGATCACGAACGCCAGGCCTGCGGCGTGTGCCGGGGCGGCCAGGGCGGCAAGCAGGGCCAGAGCGCGGATCAGCATGGCGGACGCCTTTTGCAGCAAGTGAAGCAAGCAGTCCTTTTTTGAAAAAAAGGACCAAAAAACTTTTACTATGACGCCTGCACCGAAGCCCGCCCCGAGTTTGCCACGGCATACCGTTGCAGGTAAATCCGAAGCGCCGGTACGTACGTCATAGCAAAAGTTTTTTGGTCCTTTTTTCCAAAAAAGGACTGCTTTCTTGCTTAAGCCTCAGATCACATGAAACAGATAAAGCAGGATAATCACCGGAATAGGAATGCCGAGAAGCCAGAGAAGTCCGCCGCGCATGGGTTGATCCAGTCCGTTTCTACAAGATCACAAAACGCAAACACCGTATCCCAGTTGCAACAAACCCTCAGCCGGCAAAACGCGCCCGCAACTTGCCCAAACGCGCCACCCCGGCGAGCCGGCGATCCAGGAACGCCAGCGTCAACTCCATATCGCCCGAGCCGCTCAGCCAGTAGAGCAACGTGGCGCTGTAAACCGCGGCGAGGATCGCCCGCTTGGTGTACCAGCTGAAATCCGCGCTGGTGTCGCCGGCTGCCGCCCACATCGTATCCACCGTGCGCGCGGTGCAGCGCGTCGCCACCACCGCATTGCCAGGGCGCGCGAGGAGCGCGGCCGCCCGGCGCACCGCCTCGCGATGCGGCGCGGCAAGCGCGAGCCGGGTCGCGATCAGCGTTCGTACCCGGCGCGACACCTTCTGCTCGGCAAGCGCCGGCGCGGCGGCCGCCACCATCTCGCGGTCGGCCATGTCGATATAGGCCTCCACCAGCTCCGCCGGCCCGCCGGGGAACAGCAGGTCCGCGTTGGTGCCGGCCGCCAGCCGGACTGCGGGCAGGGTCCAGCCATGCTGCGGCACCAGCGGCAGCAGCGCGTGTATGGCCGCGTCGCGCGCCACCTGGCGCGTATCGGTGTCACTCATGATGTGGTCTCCGTAGCGGGCGTCTCTGCAGGCGGCGGCAGGCGGGCGAGTTCCTCGAGGAAGCCGAACTGCGCGAAATCGGTGATGCGCATGGGATATAGTATGCCGTCGAGATGGTCGTATTCGTGCTGCACCACATTGGCGTGCAGGCCGTCCACCTCACCGCCCACCGGCGCGCCGTCGCAATCCACCCCGGCATAGCGGATGCGGAGATGCCTCGGCACCGCGGCCCGCAGCCCGGGTATCGAGAGGCAGCCCTCAACCCGCAGCACAATCTCCTCGCCCAGCAGCTCGATCTCCGGATTGATCACCGCCTGGGGCGCCACCGCGGGCGCACCGGTGCGCGCGGCCGGCAGGTGGAACACGAACAGGCGGAGCGGCACATATACCTGCGGCGCGGCCAGGCCGATGCCGGGGGCGTCGAGCATCGTCTCGATCATGTCGGCGACCAGGCGGCGTATCTCGGGGGCGCCCGGGTCGGCTACGGGGGCTGCTTGCTGCAGGAGGACGGGGTGGCCCATGCGGGCGATCTTCAGGAGGGCCATGCGACCGGCATATGGGATTACGCGCGAGCTAAGGGAGGTAAAGGCAAGGCAAGCAGTCCTTTTTTGAAAAAAAGACCAAAAAACTTTTGTATTCCCCTTGGCACGACCGCCCGCGTTTGTTCTTTGAGACGGGGGTGGCGGGTGCTGGGCTGATTTTCTTGGAAAAAAGTGGGGTTTCTTGCATACTGCCCCTTCGCGTTCGCTGCCCGGTCGTGCTAAGCCCCACCCCTCGCCGGCCCAATTGTCGGCTGATCTGCCACGTTTGCGATCCGGACTGTCCGGGCACACAGGCAACAAGGAGTAGGCGACCAAGTGCAGGTTCTCGTCCGTGACAACAACGTCGATCAGGCCCTCAAGGCGCTCAAGAAGAAGATGCAGCGCGAGGGGATCTTCCGCGAGATGAAGCTGCGCCGCCACTTCGAGAAGCCGTCCGAGCGCCGCGCCCGCGAAGCCGCCGAGGCCGTCCGCCGCGCCCGCAAGCTGGAGCGCAAGCGCCTCGAGCGCGAAGGCTTCTAACACCCGCATGCCGTAGCCGAACCGCGCCCTACTGCGGGGCGCGGCCGGCATTCGCCGCCAGATCCCGCTCATGCTGCACTGCGCAACCAACGTTGCGTCAACGTGTTTGTTGTAAGACCTGCGGGTCCTTACAGCGGGAGCACCCCAGCCTATGCGTATCGCCCAGATTGCGCCACTCCACGAGGCCGTTCCGCCGAAACTCTACGGCGGCACCGAGCGCGTGGTCTCCTTCCTCACGGAGGAGCTGGTGGCGCAAGGCCACGACGTGACGCTGTTCGCCAGCGGCGACTTCGTCACCAAGGCGACGCTCCACCCCGTCTGGCCGCGCGCGCTTCGGCTCGATCCCTCGATACGGGACCCGATCGCGCCGCACATGCTGCTGATGGAAGCGGCGTTCCGCCAGGCCGCCGATTTCGACGTGCTGCATTTCCACATGGATTACTGGCCGTTCAGCCTGTTCTCCCGCCAGCGCACGCCGTTCGTCACCACGATGCACGGCCGGCTGGACCTGCCGGAGCTGCAGCCGGTGTTCGACACCTTTTCCAAAGTGCCGGTGATCTCGATCAGCAACGCGCAGCGCCGGCCGCTGCCGCAGGCCAACTTTGCCGCCACCGTGCTGCACGGCCTGCCGGAAAACCTGCTGACCCCGCGCAAGGTCACGCCCTCCTATCTCGCCTTCCTAGGCCGGATCGCGCCGGAAAAGGGGCCGGACCGCGCCATACGCATCGCACGCGCCGCCGGCATTCCGCTGAAGATGGCTGCAAAAGTCGATCGTGCGGACCAGGAGTACTACGATTCCATCATCAAGCCGATGATCGCCGGCGGGGGCGTCGAGCTGATCGGCGAAATCGGCGACAAGGATAAATCGGAGTTCCTGTCCGGCGCCGTCGGCCTGCTGATGCCGATCGACTGGCCGGAGCCGTTCGGCTTGGTGATGATCGAGGCGATCGCCTGCGGCACCCCGGTGATCGCGTTCAACCGCGGCTCGGTGCCGGAGATCGTCGAGGACGGGCTGACCGGCTTCATCGTAGAGGACGTGACGAGCGCCATTTCCGCCGTGAGCCGCCTCACCACCCTGTCGCGCGAGCAGGTCCGGGCACGTTTCGTCGAGCGCTTCACTGCAAAACGCATGGCCCATGATTATTTGCGCTGCTACCAGGCGCTGGGCACAGCCGAGAAGCCGGCATTGCGCGTGATCAGGTAGCGTCGCGGGCTTTAGCCAGCAAGAAAGCAGTCCTTTTTCTCGAAAAAGGACTGTTTTCTTGCTTCTCGCAGCACATGAAAAAGGCCGGAGAGGCGAACCCCTCCGGCCTGTCTCACACTGGAACCACCAACGCCGGTGATTACTTCGGCGCGTCCGGCGTAGCGGCCGGGGCATCGGCCGGGGCGGCCGCATCGCCAGACGGCGCGGCGCTGGTCGAAGCCTTCTTCATGTGATGCATCGCCTTCTTGTGCATCGTGTGCGAGCCAGCGTGCGCCGTCTCCTTGGCCGCTTCCGGCGTCGTCGGCGCGGTGAACGCCTTGCCGCTCTTGGCGGAGTTCAGGCTGGCGTCATTCAGGTCTTCGACCGCGCGGTCGCCGGCCTTGGTGGCGACGAGCTTGCCGCTGCCCTTATGCATCGTGTGCATCGACTTCTTGTGCATCGCCTTGTGCATCGGCTTGTCGGCCGGGGCAGAGGCGGGTGCCGCGGCGTCAGGCGCCGGGGCGGACGGCGTCACGTCGGCAGGTGCCGGCGCCGGCGTGGCGGCGGGAGCAGGCGCCGCCATGGGAGCGGGCGCCGCGGGAGCCTGCGCAAACGAGGCGAAAGGCAGGGAAGCTGTCGCCAGCGCGAGGAAAGTTGCTCCGAGAAGATTTGTCTTACGCACGGCTGACACTCCTATTGTGGTTGTTCGCACAGGCCCGGTCACTCCGGTCTGCGTGCATAACGAGTTACACGTGGAGAAGTCGCATACGGAACACAAGTCACAGCACGCGGCGCTGCACAATTGCAGCAAGCTGTGGCGAAACTGATGCACTCCGTGGCAGTTTGGGCGCGCAATGAGCGCGCTCCCGCAACCCGGCCTGTTCGAGCCCATCGCCCAGCCGCTCACCCCTGGCGGCGGCCCGCGCCCGCTCGCCGACCGCCTGCGCCCCGCCACGCTGGCCGATATCGTCGGCCAGCAGCATCTGGTGGGCGCAACCGGCACGCTGACGCTCATGCTGGCCCGCCGCCAGCTCGCCAGTCTGATCCTCTGGGGCCCGCCCGGCGTGGGCAAAACCAGCATCGCCCGCCTGCTCGCGGCCGCGGCCGGCCTCGCCTTCGTCCAGCTCTCGGCGGTGTTCTCCGGCGTGGCGGACCTCAAGCGCGTCTTCGAGGAAGCCACCCGCCTGCGCCGCACCGGCCAGGTCACGCTGCTGTTCGTCGACGAGATCCACCGCTTCAACCGCGCGCAGCAGGACGGCTTCCTCCCCGTCGTCGAAGACGGCACCATCGTGCTGGTCGGCGCCACCACCGAGAACCCCTCTTTCGCGCTCAACGGCGCGCTGCTCTCCCGCTGCCAGGTCCTCGTCCTCAAGCGCCTGGACGATGCCGACATGGAAGCGCTGCTCGCCCGCGCCGAAGCCGATCTCGGCCCACCCTCTCGCGCTCGACTCCCGACGCCCGCGCCGCCCTGCGCGCCATGGCCGACGGCGACGGCCGCTACCTCCTCAACATGGCCGAACAGGTCGCCAGCCTGCCGCGCCTGAACCCCCCACTAGACCCCACCGCCCTGGCAGACGTGGTAGCCCGCCGCGCCGCCCTCTACGACCGCGACCGCGACGAGCACTACAACCTCATCTCCGCCCTGCATAAATCCTTGCGCGGCTCGGACGCCGACGCCGCCCTCTACTGGTTCCACCGCATGCTCGCCGGCGGCGAAGACCCGCGCTACATCGCCCGCCGCCTGGTCCGCTTCGCCTCCGAGGACATCGGCCTCGCCGACCCGCAAGCCCTTCCCCTGACCCTCGCCGCCTGGGACGCCTACGAACGCCTAGGCAGCCCCGAAGGCGACCTCGCCCTCGCCCAGGCCGTGCTCTACCTAGGCACCGCCCCCAAATCGAACGCCGCCTACAAAGCCCACAAAGCCGCCGCCCGCGCCGCCCGCGACACCGGCAGCCTCGCACCCCCCGCGCATATCCTCAACGCGCCGACCAAGCTGATGAAAACGCTTGGCTACGGTACCGGCTACGAATACGACCACGACGCCGCGGACGGCTTCTCCGGCGCCGATTACTTCCCGGACGGCATCGCGCGCGTCGCGTTCTACGAACCCGCCGATCGCGGCTTCGAGCGCGAACTCGCGAAACGGCAGGCGCATTGGGCTGCGCTGCGCAGCAAAAAGCAGTAAGCAAGGCCTTCTTTTCTGAAGAAAAGAAGCAAAAGACTTTTGGTCCTTGTCGGGGAGCACTTCCCCAACACCCGACAGGGAGCAAAAGCTTTTTGCTTCTTTTTCTCGAAAAAGAAGGCCTTCCTTTCTTTTTCCTAGGCCACCCCCGTGAACGTAACCCAAGACGAAGCCGACATCCGCCTCGACCGCTGGTTCCGGCGCCACTTCCCCGTCCTCACCCAGGGCATGATCCAAAAACTCTGCCGCACCGGCCAGATCCGCGTCGACGGCCGCCGCGCCGAAGCCTCCACCCGCCTGCAGCCCGGCAACGAAATCCGCATCCCCCCCATCCCCGACGGCCCGCCCCCGCCCCCGCCGGCCGCCCCGCTCGACGAAAACACCCTGCGCGAGCTCGAAGGCATGGTCGTCTACATGGACGACTCCCTCATCGTCATGAACAAACCCCACGGCCTCCCCGTCCAAGGCGGCCCCGGCATCGTCCGCCATCTCGACGGCCTGATGGAGGGTTTCCGCCAGGGCGCCACCGACAAGCCGCGTTTGGTCCACCGCATCGACATGGACACCAGCGGCCTGCTTGTACTCGCCCGCACCGCCGGCACCGCGGCCAAGCTCGCCTCGGCCTTCCGCGGCCGCCACGTGCTGAAAACCTACTGGGCCGTCGTCGCCGGCCGCCCCTCGCCCCAGGAAGGCCGGCTAGACCTCCCGCTGGTGAAATTCGGTGGCCTGCGCGGCGGCGAACGCGTCGCCGTGGCCGAAGCCGGCGAGGAGGACAGCACCCACGCCATCACCGACTACCGCACGCTCGACGCCGCCGGCCGCAAGCTCGCCTGGATGGAGTTCCGCCCGCTCACCGGCCGCACCCACCAGCTCCGCGTGCACGCGGCGGCGCTCGGCGCGCCGATCGTCGCCGATCGCAAATATGGCGGCGAGATCGCGTTGGTGGAGGGGTTGGCGGACAAGCTGCACCTGCACGCCCGCGCGCTCACCTTCCCCCACCCCGACGGGGGCACGTTGTCACTCGAAGCCGACCTGCCGCCGCATATGCGAGAGACGTTTGCGCGCATTGGTTTTCACGCGCCGGCCGCGGTAAAGCCCCAGCGCAAGTAAGCAAGCAGTCCTTGTTCGAGAAAAAGGACCAAAAAGCTTTCTGCCCCGACGCCTACCGTCACATTGCAAGTCGATACGGCTGCAATAAGAGCCAAATCCCCGGTGCAGGCGTCACAGCAAAAGCTTCTTGCTTCTTTTTCTCGAAAAAGAAGGCCTTACTTCCTTGCTGGCGATAGTCCCGTCTCGCGTCTATCGCACCTGCAGCCAGGTAGCGCGCCGCAGCAGGGACCACCCCAGCATCAGCATCAGCATCGCCACCACGCACAGCCCAACCATGAAGATCATCGCGCCGCGGTCGAACGGAGCGCAGCCACGACCGTAACAGCCACTCAGCACACCGGCCCCCGCGAACAGCGCGACCAGAGGCGCACCCACCACGACCGTCCAGATCATGCCGCGAAACATCGCCACCAAGCCGCTATTGTCGGTGCCGCGGCGCACCAGAAGTAACCTGCGGACGATCTCCAGCACCGCGAACAGGAACATCCCGGCCAGCGAGCCGATCGTGATGCCGGGACCAGCGCCGGCGCCGGCCGCCACGGAGAGCGCCACACTCAGCGCCGTGGCGAGGAAGATCAGCGGCAACGCGACACCCACAGCGTATTTGAGCGCGTCGCGAAAGCCGACCTGGAGGTTGGCGTCGTTCGGCCGGCGCGCGCATCAGCGGTGCACCGCGGTGACGTGGAAGGTGAAGTGCTTGAGGATGTCCTGGATATGCGGACGGTTTTCCGGATCGTCGAGCGATTCCTTGGTCAGGAAGACGATGCCGGGCGGCATGGCCGCGCGTGCGACGGTCTGCCCGCTCAGATAGCCGGCCAGGCGGAGCTGGCGGGCCTGTGCGCGTCTCTGCGCGGCGGCGCCGATCTCGGCGTATTTCTGCGCCATGGCTGCCTGCCTGGAGGCCGCCAGCGGATCCTTGGCGGCCTCGCCTGCCTTGGTGACGCGGCTGGCGTCCGCCAAAGCGCGCTCCGCGGTGGAGGCGGAGCTGGCGACTTTGGTCGTCATCTCGGCCGCGTCGGCCAGCACCTTGCCGACGCCCCAGACGGCATCCGGCAAGGTCATGACGGTCGCCACGCAGCGCGGCCAGAAGGTGTAGTACTTGATCGTCTTGGCGGCGTCCTCGTGGCCGGTCATTTCCGTCGCATACGCAACGCCGTCGGCCACAAGCAGCGCCAGGCCGCCGATCAGGGCGATCGTGCCCAGGACTTCGAGCGGACCGAAGCTCATCAGGGCGAAGGACAGGCCCACGCCCACGGCATCCAACACCACGCCGAGGCCGTCGGACTGATGGTCGGTCATGCCGAAATTGGTCTTCCACGCGTGCTTGATGCTGTCGTCGACCACCGACACGGCGTGCTTGACGACGGCTTCGCCTTTCGCGAGCTCGGCGCCCAGCCAGCCAAACCATCCCGTCACGGTCGTGCCCGCGCTGGGCGGCGGCGCCTTGGGCGGCGGGATCGGGCCGAACTCGTAAGCGACGATCTCGCCCTCGCCGTTGGCGTTGTAC
The DNA here is from genome assembly GCA_963795825.1 of uncultured Alphaproteobacteria bacterium. Lineage (GTDB taxonomy): Bacteria > Pseudomonadota > Alphaproteobacteria > Acetobacterales > Acetobacteraceae > BOG-908. The sequence goes on from CAWCIW010000003.1 coordinate 52,003, forward strand.
GACGGCTTGCGTATGGCGTACATCTTGCCGCTGCTGATCCACACGATTCCCAGGCCGGGCCCGGCCGCGAGGTCGGTGAACTTGCAGAGGTTATCCGCAGCGTCTGTCGGGCCGTCGAACGGGCCCCAGATTGGCGAGAGCATGCTGATCCTCCGAGGCGGCACAGGAAGGCTCCGCGGCTGCCGAGATGGCCACCTATGGAAAAGCATGAAGTCATGCTGCAGGCAATATGATTGCAGGTCGGCTCGACCTGCCGCTGGTGGAATTCGGCGGCCTGCGCGGCGGTGAACGCGTGGCCGTCGCCGAAGCCGGCGAGGCGGACAGCACGCACGACGCCGCCGCATATGCGCGACACGTTCGCCCGCATTGGGTTCCAGGCGACTGGGGCGCTCAAGCCCAAGCGGCAGTAAGCAAGGCCTTCTTTTTTGCAAAAAAGAAGCAAAAAACTCTTGCTATGACGCCTGCACCGAATCTCACACCGAGCATTCGAAACGCACGCTTGCGCCACGGCCGCGACAGCGGAGTCAAAAGTCTTTTGCTTCTTTTCTTCAGAAAAGAAGGCCTTGCCTTCCTACGCCAGTCGCCGTTCCAGCGCCCCGCCAAGCGCCAGCAACACAGACTCGCCAGAGTCACGACCCAACAACTCCAGCCCGATCGGCATACCGCCAGGCGAACGCCCCGCCGGCACGCTCAGCGCAGGCAACCCGCTGCAAGCCGCCAACTCCGGCGCCCAGCCGCCTTGCGGATTATCCAGCGATGTCGGCAAACACGCAGCCGTCGGATAGACGAGCGCGTCGAGCGCCTGGTCGTCCAGCAACGCCAGCAAGGCCGCGCGCAATGCAAGGTGGTGGGCCAGAACGGCGCGGTAGATCGGTGAATCGAGGCTCCCCACCGCCAGCCGTCGCCGCATAGGCGCTTCGTATTCCGGCAGGTAATCGCCGCGCGCGCAAAGCTCCGCCAGCGAACCGGGCGCCGTGCCTGCCACGAAATTGCTGGCGAGATAGGCGTCGAAGGCCTCGCGGAACTCCCAGTCGACGACATGCGGCCGGTCGATCGGCAGCAGCTCCATTGGCAACAGCACCGGGTCCACGAGGGTGGCCCCGGCACCGGCCATCGCGCGCAGCGCCGCCTCGGTGGCGCCGCCGACATCCGCGTCGGTGCCAAAGGCCTGCCGGACCACGCCCAGCCGGGCGCCGCGCAGGCCGTCCGGCGCTGGTCCCGGCGGCACGTCCGACATCACGCGCAACAGATACGCCACATCCGCCACGCAGCGCCCCATCGGCCCCACCGTGTCGGTGGACGGCGCCAGCGGTGCGGTGCCGCGCCGGTCCAGCAGCCCCAGCGTGGGTCGCAGCCCGACCAGGCCGTTGAACGCGGCCGGCGTGCGTATGGACCCGCCGGTATCGGTGCCGAGCCCGGCCACCGCGAAACCGGCCGCGATCGCCGCCGCCGTGCCGCCGCTGGACCCGCCTGCGGTCACGCGCGGGTCGAACGGATTGCGCACGTCGCCGCCCAGCGAGCTGCGCGAGCGTATCTCGAAGGACAGCTCGGACAGGTTGGTCTTGCCGACGATCACCGCGCCGGCCGCCACCAGACGGCGTGTCTGCGCGGCGTCACGCAGCGGCATGGCGCCGGCGAGCGCGCGGCAGCCGGAGGTGGTGGGCAGCCCCACCATGTCGATGTTGTCCTTCAGCACCAGTGGTATGCCGTGCAGCTTCCCGCGCAGCCTGCCCTCCGCCCGCTCCCGGTCGAGCGCGCGCGCCTGGTCCTCCGCGCGCGGGTTCAGGCAGCGCATGGCGGAAAGGCCGGCGCCCGCCTGGTCCTGCGCCGCGATCCGCGCCAGGCAGGCGGCGAGCAGCGCCTCGGCGCTAAGGGCCCCCTCCGCCAGCAGCGGCACCAATCCGGTGAGCGTGGCGTGGTTCGGTGCCGACAGATCGCCAGGGATCACGCCCGGCCGGCACGCCGCAGCAGGTTCGCGGCACCCTCCACCAGGAAACCGTGATCCGAGCCGAGCAGGAAGAGGCTGGCGCCGCGCTCCCTCCATTTCGGCACGTCCTCGATGCGGGCGAGGAACATGCCGACCGGCCTGCCGTGATGGCGGGCCCGCGCGCAGACGTGCTCGACGGCCGCCACCACGCGCGGATCGTCCTGGCTGGTCGCGCCATACGCCACCGTCAGGTCCACCCGGCCGATGAACAGGGCATCCACGCCCGCAACCTGGGCGATCTCGTCGATCGCCTCGACGGCCTCCGGATCCTCGATCTGCAGGATCACCACCGTGCGCGCGGCACTGGCCGCCAGATGCGCGTCGATCGGACGCATGGCGTAGCCGGCAGCGCGCGACGAGCCCGCGTATCCCCGTCCACCAGGGCCGTACTGGCAGGCGCGCACGGCCGCCCGCGCCTCGTCCGCCGAGCGGATGTGGGGCACCAGAACGCCGGTGGCGCCGCAATCCAGCGCGTTGAGGCTGTGCTCCGGCAACGCGGACGGCACGCGCACCAGCACGTCCTTGCCGGCGGCGCGCGCGGCCAGGATGCACTGGTCCAGCGTCAGGCGGTCGAACGGCGCGTGCTCCGCGTCCAGGCAGAGGCAATCCAGCCCGGTCAGCGCCAGCACTTCGACGATTATGGGCGACGGCGTCTTGACGAAACTGCCCACCACCGTCTCGCCTGCCGCCAGGCGCATCTTCAAATTGTCCGCCATTGCCGTCTCCCGATCATTGCCCGCCTTGCGCCATCGGCCGCGACCCGGCCCTCAGACGGCGGGCGTGCCGGCCACGGCCGGCGCGTTATTGTTCAACGTTTCAGGTTGCATCAGCCAGATGCCGGCGGCCACGGCGAAGCTCGCGCTGCCGGTCAGCATCGCGGCTTGCATGCCGAAGCGGCTGGCGATGCCGGCGGTGATCAGCGGCGCGAAAAAACTGATCACCCGCCCCCAGTTGAAGATCGACGCCGCGGTGGAGCGCAGATGCGGCGGATACAATTCGGCGAGCCACGGCCCCCAGATCACGCTGGAACACAGGGTGGCGCCATACAGGAAGCCGATCGCGCGCAGCAGGATCACATTGCCAGGCGCCGCCAGGAACACCGCGATGGAGACCGAGGCGATCAGGAAACCGAGCGCGTTGAAACGCCGTCCGAAGCGGTCCGCCGTCCAGCCCCAGAAGAAGCCGCCGACGATGTTGCCGGCGAACTGCCAGGCGACCATGTTTCCGGCAGCCGCCACGCTCATCCCGCGGTCGCCGGTGAGGTAGGTGGTGAGCCAGCCGCTATAGGCCTGGTAGCCGAAGAAATTCAGCCCGGTCATCGTGGCCAGCAGCAAGGTCTGCCGCCGCAAGCCCGGGCGGAACAGCTCGCTTATCGGCAATGCCTGGTGCCCGGGCTGATCCGCCCGCGGCGCGGCACTGCCCGGGATGGTCAGGAAAACCGCCGGCGCCAGCAGGAAGCACGGCATTGCGCCGATCCACAGCAGAATGCGCCAGTCATGCGTGGCCGTCAGGCCGAGCGCCATGCCGAGCACGATGATGGAGCCGCTGAAACAGATATTGAGCGTACCGGCCAGCCGGCCGCGCACGCTGGCCTCGAACAGGTCGACATAGATGCCGACGCCCACCGGAAACACCGCGCCGAGGAAGAAGCCCAGGCCGAAACGCTGCGCCAGCAATGCCGGATAGGAGGCCACCGCCACGCCGGCCAGCAGCAATATCCCGAAGCCCAGGATGATCGCGGTGAGCACGCGGCGTCGGCCGAACCGGTCGGCCACCTGGCCCAGCACGATCGCGCCCACCAGCGCGCCGCCGCCCTGCGCGGAATACGCGGAGCCCGCCTGCAGCAGCGAAAGATGCAGGCTGGCGCGCAGGAACGGCCGCAGCACGTCGACCGAGTTCCACGCCCAGCCGTAGAGGAACTCGCAGCACAGCAGCAGCGCGAAGATCGCCAGGCGCCGTTGCAGGGAAACCGCCGCCTGCTCCGGCCCTGTGACTCGCGCGTCCGGTGTCAGAACCTGGCGCCTACCCGGAAACCGTAGAACGCAGGCGGGCCGTACGAGACCTGGATACGTTCGTTACGCCCGACGACGCCGCTCAGCAGCACGGGCAGGTCGGTGACGTTGGTGCCATAGCCCTCGACATAGTATTTCTCCGAAGCCGATGTCCAGCGCAGGCTCATGTCGAACTGGTTGTATGAGCCCTGGCGATCCAGCGACGTGTTGTAGTCGGTCGTGTAGTAGCTGCTCGACGACAGCCAGCTCACGTAAGGCTGCAGCGTGCCGCGATTCCCGCCGAGTGCGAAATCGTAATACACCGCCAGCGTCGTCTTGAATTTCGGCGACATCGGGATCGCCTTGCCGGAGAGATTGACCGAGACGGGATCCTGCCCGTTCGACGCGCCGTAGAAATTATTGCCGCTTATGTAGCTGGTGTAATACGCGTCGAGATACGTCGCCGTCGCATCGACGTGCAGGTTCGGCAAAGGCAGCGTGCGGGCAGCGAACTCGGCGCCCTTGCTGGTCGCCTTGCCGGCGCTGCCGAAGTAGGAAACCTGCGGCGTATAGACGTTGATCTGCAGGTTGCGGAAATCGTTGTAGAACAGGCTGAGGTCGGTTTGCACCAGGCCTTGCAGGAAGCGGTTCTTGGCGCCGATCTCGTAGGCGGTGACCTTTTGCGGCGCGTACGAACTCGGAATGTCCTTGCTGCCGCCGGTATCGTTCACGCCGCCGGATTCGAAGCCGGTGGAGATGGTGCCGTAATAGGTGCTGTTGTGGTCGGGCGTCAGCTCCAGGCCGGCCTTGTAGGTCAGGCTGTCGAAGGTCGGCGCGCCGGAAGTCTGGCTGTAGGGCGCGCCGTTGAACTGCAGCGTGCCAGGCGTGCCGTTGGCGTAGTCGGCGAACGCGAAACTCTTTGAACTCGACGGAGTAGCGTATACCGCCGATCACCCGCAGCAGACTGGGCAACACGTAGTACAGACGCCTGTGCATAGCCGGCATAGGCGTTGGTCTCGAGCGCCGTGGTCTCCTTGTATCCCGGCACCGCGGAATGCGGCGCGGTGATGTCCTGCTGGTAGAGTTCGTTGATGTGGTCGTGCAGGTAATAGCCGCCGATGATCCATTGCAGCGGCACGGAATCCTTCGACGCCAGCTGCAATTCCTGGGTAAAGGTGCCGTCCTTCGTGTCCGGCTCCTGGACGCCAGAGCCGAAGCCGGCCGCCGGCGCCTGGAAGATCACGCTGCTCTGGTCGTTATCCGCGCTGCGCGCCGCGTGGAAGCTGGTGTAGCCGTTGATCGAGCGCAGCACCACGGGGCCGAAATCGTAGCTGATCGTGCTGGAGAAATACTGCTCCAGTATGTGCTCGAACGGCTGGTAGTTCCAGTTGTTCTGCCACGGCCCGCCGGTCACCGGTATGCCGATATCCACACCGTGCACGAAATCCGTGCCGTCATGCACCGATGGGTTCACCGCATACGGCGCGCCGCGGATGGACTGGTAGCCGGTGGCCGGATTGATCAGCGTTCCGGCAACCTTGTAGCCGTACGAACCGGCACCTGCATCGTCGCGCTGCCAGAGTCCGCCGCGCAGCACCACGTCGAGCTGCTCAGTCGGATCCCATTTGATCTCCGCGCGCTCGGCGTTCTCGTCGTCGTCGGCGATGCGCACGTTCGGCGTGGTGGTGGACGTGACGTAGCCGTCATGGCTGAGATGAATGGCGGACAGGCGTACGTCGAGCGTGTTGGTGATCGGGATATTGACGTATCCGTCGAATTTTTCCTGGTTGTAATTGCCGTATTCGGCGTTCACGGCGGCGGAGAACACGTCGGTGGGCGGGGCGCTCACCACGCTGATATTGCCGCCGAACGTGTTGCGGCCATACAGCGTGCCCTGCGGGCCGCGCTGCACTTCCACCCGGCTGAGATCGAACAGTGGGATGCTCTGCTGCTGCGTGCGGCTCTGGTAGATGCCGTCGAGATAGAAGCCGATAACCGGATCGTTCTGCGCGCTGACCAGGCTGGTGCGCACGCCGCGTATCGCGGGAAACGAATCCGAGCCCTGCTGGCCCCAGGTGAAGCCCGGCGTCACGTATTGCAGCCGGCTCGCATCATCGATGTGGTTGCGCGCCAGCGACGCCGCGGAGATCGCGGTGACGGCCACCGGCACGTCCTGCAGGCGTTCCGAGCGGCGCTGCGCGGTGACGACGACTTCTTCGAGCGCGGTGGGCGGGATGCGCACGGCCGGCTGGCCCGGCGCGGGCTGGGCCGCGGCCGCCGGCGGCGCGGATTGCGCCAGCGCCTGGCCACCCACCCCCATGCCGGCCGATGCCGCCGCCAGAGCCAGCGTCCGCCAGACCGCCGGCGGAACGGATCCTTGCCGACCCGGCCTCTTCGACTTGCCACGCATCAGCACTCTCCCGTGTTGCAGATTTTGATCCGATGCCGCGTCGTTCGACTGGCGCATCATCCATCAAGCTCACTGCATTCGAATGCAGAATGCAAGGTCGAAATGAGCGGGAACGTTGCGCCTGCGCCACACTGCGCGCGGTATCGGTGCCCAGACCCGTAACGGCCGCGACAAGCCGCCCGGAGCGTCAGGCCAGCCGGGCCGACGCGCCTTGCACGAACTGGCCGGAGAACAGCCGCCGCTCGGCCGGCGTCGCACTGTCGGCGATACGCTCCAGCAGCATGGTGACGGCCGCCTCCGTCATCCGGCGCACCGGCTGGCGTATCGACGTCACGCGATAACTCGCCCAGCTCGCCGGCCCGGAACCGTCGAACCCGACCACCGAGACGTCGCGCGGCGTGACCAGGCCGAAGGCCTCGCGGCACACATCGATCACGCCGATCGCCATCAGGTCGTTCACGCAGATTATGGCATCGAACCGGCTGCCGTCCTGCATCAACTGGCGGGCGGCGCGCGCGCCGCTTTCGTAGCTGAAATCGCCGCGCGCCACTGGCACCCCGGTGATGCCGGACCGCGCCAGGCACTCAAGCGCGGCCTGGTGGCGGTCCTCGCCCACCGAGGAATCCTCCGGCCCGGCCACGATGCCGAAGCGCCGGTGCCCGGCCGCCAGCAGGCGGCTCACGAGATCCTGCTCGCCCGCCGCCGAGTCGCAGCACACCGAGGCGGCCGGCGCGGTGGCCGCCATCCTGTTGTAGAGCACCAGCGGCACGCGGTGCTGATCGAACATGCGCACCTGCGCGTCGGACAGCCGGGCCGCGCAGATCGCGCCGTCCACGCTGTGGCGGAACACCTGGTTGAGCGCGTTGTTCACGTCGCTCTCGGCACCCAGCGCGAACAGCAGCACCCGCAGGTCGTGGGCGGTCAGCCGATGCGTCAGCTCGGCCAGAACCTCGGGGTAATACAGATTGGTCTGGCTGGTGATCAGCAGCGCCACCAGGTTGGTGCGGCGCAGGATCAGCCCCTGGGCCAGCGCGTTCGGCCGGTAGCCCAGCTCGGCCGCCGCCTTCAGCACCAGCTCGCGGGTTTTCGGCGCTATGCTGGCGCCCGGCGCGAAGCAGCGCGAGACCGCGGATTGCGAGACCCCTGCCGCCCGCGCCACGTCGTAGGAGGTGGCACGCCGCCCGCCGGCGCCGCCCTGGCCGGCCACCAGCTTCTTTTCGTCCGGACCGTCCTGCTGGCCGCGCTTCGACATCGGACCTCCATCGCAAGGCTGTTCTGACCGAGATGCGGCGCGGCGCAAGCGGCGCGCCGGACCACAACCGCACAAAGGCGCAAATATCTCTTGGAGCCCGCTGCATTCGGATGCAGAAAGCCGCCTGGGATTTCGGCGCCCGGCGCAGGGATGGAGCGGAACATGATGGCCAAGCAAGCGGCACCGGCGGGCTTCGAAGGACGCGTGACCTATATAAAGGCGCCGGCGCGCAACCAGCACGCGGATACCGGCGAAGTCGCCGCCGTGGTCACCAAGGTGCTGCACGACGTGCGCACGCAGGGCGACGCGGCCGTGCGCGAATATTCCCTGAAATTCGACCGTGCGGACCTGGCCCACCTCGAAGTCTCGCCCGCCGACCGCCGCGCCGCGGTCGATGCGCTGGAGAAGCAGACCCGCGCGGATACCGAGTTCGCCATCGATAACGTCCGCCGCTTCGCCACCGCACAGCTCGCCACCATACTGCCGCTGGACGTGGAGCCGCTGCCGGGCCTGCATCTCGGCCACCGGGTGATCCCGATCGCCCGCATCGGCGCCTACGTCCCGGGCGGCCGCTTCCCGCTGCTGTCGGCGCCGATCATGACGATCGTGCCGGGCAAGGTCGCCGGCTGCGACGAGGTGGTGGCCTGCCTGCCGCCGAACGCCCACCCCGCGATGATCGCCGGCTGCCACCTCTCCGGCGCTGACCGCATCTTCCGCATCGGCGGCGCCCAGGCGATCGCGGCGATGGCCTACGGCACCCAGAGCGTGCCGCAGGTGGACAAGATCATGGGCCCCGGCAATGCGTTCGTGAACGAGGCCAAGCGCCAGGTGTTCGGGCCCGTCGGCATCGACCAGCTCGCCGGCCCGTCGGAGATCTTCATCGTGGCCGACAGCACCGGCAACCCCGAGATGATCGCCACCGACATGCTGGCCCAGGCCGAACACGACGTGCACACCCGCGTGGGCCTGATCACCACAGACCGCCAGCTCGCCGAAGCCGCGGTCGCCGCCACCGAGCGCCAGTTGCAGACCTTGTCGACCGCCAACGTCGCAGGCGAGTCCTGGCGGGATTACGGCGAGGTGGTGCTGTGCGCGGACGAGGCCGCGATGATCGCCTATTCCGACCACATCGCCGCCGAGCACCTGCAGGTGCATACCGCAGAGCCGATGGCGTTCTCGAAGAAATTGCGCAATTTCGGTTCGCTGTTCATCGGCGAGCATGCCAGCGTGGTGTATTCGGACAAGACCGTGGGCACCAACCATACTTTGCCGACGATGGGGGCGGGTCGCTATACCGGCGGGCTGTGGGTCGGGTCGTATGTGAAGGTCGCGACGTATCAGTGGCTGGAGCCGGCGGGTGTGGCGGCCGTGGCGCCGGCGGCGTCTCGGCAAAGTGCGAGTGAGGGGCTGGAAGGTCACCGTCGGGCTGCGGCGTTCCGGGTGGAGCATACGGGTATTCGGGGGATGTAGGGCAAGGAAGAAAGTAGTCCTTTTTCGAGAAAAAGGACCAAAAAGCTTTTATCCCGACGCCTGCACCAGGGCATACATTCATCGTGCAGGCGCATCGACTTGCAAAATGGATGTATGCTTACGTGCAGGCGTCGGAGCAAAAGCTTTTTGGTCCTTTTTCTCGAAAAAGGACTACTTTCTTCCTTACGCTAAACCGGCGCCCCACCAAACACCGGCAGCGCCGGATCCTCAGACCCCCGCACCACGAAAGCCACCATCGGCACAGACGCACAATTGCGAAACCCATGCGCCAGCCCAACCGGAACGCTAAGCGTATCCCCGGCCCCCATGAAAATCGCGCCCTCCGCCCAGGTCACCTCGAGCGTGCCCTCCTGCACCATGATCACCTCGGTCTCCCCGCGCGCATGCGGCGGCACGTACGCGCCGGTCTCCAGCGTCAGCCGGCGCAGGTTGAAGCCGTGCTCCCACCAGCCGGCGATCGGCCCCGGCCCGAAGCCGTCCTGCGTCGGGCGCGGCGCGATCACGCTGGCTTCCGCCACGCCGGGCCCCGCCAGCTTCGAGCGCGCATTGGCCACCATCCCCGCCGCGGTCACGCGGCATTGCGCGAGCTTCTCGGCCGGCGGCGTCCTGAGCGCGGCGAGGTCGGCCGCGCTCAGGACACCCTCGAGCTCCACATCGCCCGGCATCGGCTCGCCCGAACTGGTGTCGATCAGCGTGCCGCCCTTGGCGAGCTTCAGCCCGTGGCCGGACGCCGCCTCGAACACCGCGGGCGCCCAGGTGACGCGGCCCGGATCGTCCTGCCCCAGCACGGCGAACAGGAAGCCGGTGCCCGCGTCGATCTTCTCGAAGCCGCGAAACATCCTGGTGGGCACGGAGGCCACGTCGCCCGGGTTGATATCGAGCGTGCCATCCTCGCGGTTCGGCCCGAACACCAGCCGCCATTTGCCGGAATGCACGATGAACACCTCGGCGGTATCGTGGCTGTGCTGCGAGTTCACGCAGCCGAACGGCTGCCGCGCGCCGCCGATGTTGAAACCATGCGGCTCGGTGATATGCACGTGCTGGTCCGGACTTTCGGACACGCCGCGGCCGATGATGGTGAAGTTCTCCTTCTCGGTCGAGCCGGGCGTGCGCGTATCGAGAAAGGCGGTGCGGCACGCCACCAGGTCGGCATAGCGGACGAGACGGGCGTTCATGGCGGCTTGACTGGTGTCGGTCACGGTATGCTCCATCATGAACGCGGGCTGCAGGCTTCCGACGTCAAAATTTGCGTTTGCATTCGAATGCACATGCAATATGACATGGTGGCCTTCCATACAAGGGCGGGATGCGAGAGTTGGATATCGGCGACGCCGCGACAGTGCAGGCGGCAGGATACCCACCGCTGGTGCTGCTGCCCGGCATGCTGTGCGACGCGCGGGTGTTCGCCCCACTGCGCGCCGAACTGCGCACCGGCCCGGCCCTGGTCCTGCCGATCACCGGCGGCGAGACGGCCACCGCGGTGGCGCACGCCATCCTCGCCTGCGCACCGCCGCGTTTTGTCCTGGCAGGGTTCTCGCTCGGCGGTATCGTGGCGCTGGAGATCGCCGCCATCGCGCCGGATCGCATCATGGGACTGGCGTTTATCGCCAGCACTGCGCGCGCAATGCAGGCCGGCAGCGCGCCCGCCCGCCGGGCGGAGGTGGCCCTCGCCAGGGCCGGCGGCATGGCGGCGCTGGTGCGCGAACTTCTATGGCCGCGCTACGTGACCGACGCCGCGGACACCGACACCGATCTGTATCGCCTCGTTGTGGACATGGCCGAAGCGCTCGGCGTCGAAGCCTTTCGCACGCAGACCGAAATAGCGATCGGTCGGACGGACAGCCGCCAACGGCTGCGCGATTTCCGCAAACCCGTGCTTGCCATCTGCGGCGAACAGGATGCTGTCTGCACGCCGGAGATGCACCGCGAGATCGCCGCCGCCGCGCCGGACTCCGAACTATGCGTGGTGCCCGGCGCGGCCCATTTCGTCCTGCTCGAGGCGCCGGGCCAGGTCGCTGCCAGAATGCAGGCCTGGCTCGACCGCCTGTCCGGGCCTGTATACGAAACGAACGAGGAGCTCCCATGAACGACGACGCCACACCCATCAAGCCCGGCAAATCGCGCCTGCCCGCCCAGCAGGACCAGGCCGTTTTGCAGGTGGAACGCCGCGATTTCGTGCAGCTCGTGCCGCAGGGCCGCGAGCGCGTGCAGAGCATGCGCGGCTTCGACGAATGCTACACGGACATCGTCGATTACATCGTGCGTTGCACGCACATGATCTGGGACGAGCGCAACGTCGGGCTGATCTACTCCCACTACACCCATAATTGCGTGGCCTACAGCTCGCTCGGCACGGTGTACAACCGCGAGGATGTGGTGCGCGAAACGATACAGCGTATCGTCGAACTGCCGGACCGCCGCGGCATGGCCACGCAAGTCGTGTGGCGCGGCAACGATGTCGACGGTTTCTACACCTCGCATCTGGTCACCGGAACCGGGCGGCACACCGAATACGGCATGTATGGCCGCCCGACCGGCCGCAGTTTCGCCGCCCGCACGATCGCCGATTGCATGATCCTGGAGAACAAGATCTATCGCGAATGGCTGGTGCGCGACAACATGGCGCTGATCGTGCAACTCGGCCTGGACCCGCACGCGTTCGCGCTCGACATGGCGACGAAGCAGTTCGAAAAAGGCCAGGGCATGGTGGAGATCGGCGAGAATCGCCGGCTGATCGGCCAGTATCCGCCGGAGTCGAAAGCCGACGTCTCGATCGCGCATACCGACACCGAAGTGCAGCTCCTGGAATGGCTGCACCACATCTACAACCGGCGCATGTTCGGCAAGATAGAGGAGATCTACGCGCCGAACGTGCAGTGGCACGGGCCGATGATGCGCGAACTGTTCGGCGTGGCGGCCGTGCTGCAGCAGACGATGCGGCTGGTGGCGATGATACCGGACGGTTCGTTCGTGCCGCAGCATATCTGCTCGAATCCCTGCGAGGAGGGCGGCGAGAAAGTGGCGATACGCTGGATCATGGACGGCCATCATCTCGGCTACGGCACGCTCGGCGCGCCCACCGGCCACAAGCTTTTCGTGATGGGCATGAGCCACTTTCATATTGTGGACGGTCGCATCGTCGACGAATGGGTGGTGTATGACGATCTGGCCATGCTGGTGCAGTTGAAGCTTGGGGCTTTGGCTGCCGCTTGAGGCAAGAAAGAAAGTAGTCCTTTTTCGAGAAAAAGGACCAAAAAGCTTTTGCTCCTGACGCCTGCACCACAGCGTACACATTTTCTGCAAAAACACGCGGCTGCAGGAAATGCGTGATCGCCGGGCAAGCGTCGGAGCAAAAGCTTTTTGCTTCTTTTTCTCGAAAAAGAAGGCCTTACTTCCTTAACGCTGCGTTACATCCCCGCCCCTTGCCTTCCGCGCCCCCGCCCGCGACAACCCACCCCATGCGCCCCACCCCCAAACGCCGCTCCCCCCTGCGCGCGGTCCTGCTCACCACCGCCGCCATCGCCGTCCTGGCCGTGGCCGGCCTCGTGGTCGCCGCAAACGCGCTGGACCCCACCCGCCTGGCCGAAACCCTGAAAGACGCCGTCCACCGCGCCACCGGACGGGACCTCACCATCACCGGCGGCGTCCACCTCACGCTGGGCCTCTCGCCGCAATTCCAGGTCGATACCATCGCGCTCTCCAACGTCGCCGGCGGCACCCGCCCGCAGATGCTGACCGCCCAGAGCCTCACCGCCCAGCTCGCCCTCCTTCCCTTGCTCGGCGGCGACGCGGTGATCTCCTCGCTCACCCTGCGCAGCCCGGACATCCTGCTGGAACGCGCGCCGGACGGCACGCCCAACTGGCAGTTCGCCCCGGAGCGGCGCGCCCTCTACACCGGCCATACCAGCAGCACGCCGCACGGCGAGGCCGGCCGCGTGGAAATACGCAATGTCGGCATAGAAGGCGGCCAGGTGACCTGGGCCGCCGGCCCTGGCCCCACCACCACGCTGCAGATCGCCCACCTGACCTGGGCCGCCCAGGGGCCGGACCTGCCGATGTCGCTGGCGTTCTCCGGCACCAAAGGCGGCGTGCCGATTACGCTGACGGCCAGCTCGGGCTCGCTGCAGCGGCTGCAGGGCGGCCCCACCAGCGCGCTCGCCGGCGCCTGGCCGCTCACCATCGACCTGGCCGTGCTCAAGGCGAGCCTCCACCTGGAAGGCGGCATCAACCACCCCGAGCAGGGCCGCGGCTACCAGTTCCGCATCACCGCGAACGCCCCCGCCTTGGCCGAGCTGGACCCGCTGCTCACCAACGCCACGCTGCCGCCGCTGGCAGACGTGAACGCCACGCTCCTGCTCTCGGACAGCAGCGCCGGCGAACTGCGCACTTCCCAGGTCTCGATCCACACCGGCGCGTCCAATCTCGACGCGTGGGTCCCGGGCCTGGCGATCAAGCAGCTTCTGCTCTCCGCCCCCGGCCCGGGCCAGCTCGTCCAGCTCTCGCTCGACGGCACCTACCAGCAGCAGCCTTTGCGCGTCTCCGGCACCGCGATGCAGCCGGACGTGGTCGGCACCGGCGGCCCGATCCAGGCCACAATCACCGCCCAGGCCGCGGGCGCCAACTTCGCCGCCCACGGCACCATCCCGCCCAGCACCACCGCCGCCGGCCTCGATCTCACGATCACCGCCCGCGCGCCGGACCTGGCGTCGCTCTCCCCGCTGATCGGCCGCGCCCTGCCGCCGGCGCATGATTTCGCGCTCGATGCCCAGGTGGGCGACGCCGGCGTCCGGCTACGCGGCGTCGCCATACGCAACCTGGCCGTCACCTCCTCGCTGGGCGACATCTCCGGCCAGCTCACCGCGCAGTGGGCGCCGCGCGCCGCCATCACCGGCACGCTCACCTCCCGCGTGCTCGACCTCGACGCGATCGGCGCCCCCCAGGGCGGCGCGCTGCCCGCCATCTGGCCGCTCCCCGAAGCCGGGAGCCAGACCACCACCACACCCGCACCCGCCCCGGCCCAGCCGGCCGCAGCACCAGCAACCGGCACCGCCGCGCCGCCCAACCCGCTGCCGCTGGCCCGCCTGCGCAACACCGACGCCAACCTCACCCTCTCGATCGGCGAACTCACCTATGCCGGCCAGAAACTCTCCGACCTGCAGGCCCACCTGCAGCTCACCGATGGCAAGCTGGCACTCAACCCGTTCCGCGCCCAAACCGAGGAGGGCGTGATCATCGGCGGCGCCTCGATCGATGCCAGCTCCGACGAGCCGCCGGTCGCCGTCACCCTGCGTTCGCCGTCGATCTCGGCGGCCGCCATAGCCGGGCTGCTCGGCTATCCCGGGCGGCGCGCACGGCACCATGCAGGTGGACGCCGAACTGAACGGCACCGGCCAGACGATCCCGGCGCTGAAAGCCACGCTGGACGGCCATCTCGGCCTGGCCATGGTCAACGGCTCCGTCGACGACGCGCTGGTCCAGGGCCTGCTCGGCGCGCGCACTCGACACCGCGGGCGTGCCCAGCCTCGGCGGCGGCACCAGCCAGGTCCGCTGCCTGGCGCTGCGCATGAACTTCACCAACGGCACCGGCACGCTCAGCGCGCTCGCCGCCGACACCTCCAAGCTGGCGCTCGACGGCTCCGGCCAGATCGATCTCCGCGCGCAGACCGCCGACCTGCATCTGCGGCCGCGCCTGCGCCTCGGGCCCACCGAGGTGGCGGCTCCGGTGTGGCTGCATGGGCCGTTGAACGACCTGAAAGGAACGCTCGATCCGGTGCTGGGCGGCGGGCGCGTTGGTTTGTCGATCGGCGGGGCACCGGCTGGGTCGTCTTCCTGTGCGTCCAAGCTGGGTATCGCACGTGGCGGGCTGGGGGGGCCGTTGCCCTTGGCGGCGCCTGCGCCTGCGGCGGATACCGGGTTCGTTATTCGTAAGCCTAAGGATCTGCTGAAGGGGCTGTTCCACTGAGGGTAGGAAGCAAGGCCTTCTTTTCTGAAGAAAAGAAGCAAAAGACTTTTGCCATGACGCCTGCCCCAGCGCTGCGGTCAGCTTCTGCCGCCGCCTGCGCTGGCATACTCAGCGCAGGCCTAGGTGCAGGCGGGAAGATAAAAGTTTTTTGGTCCTTTTTTTCAAAAAAGGACTGCTTGCCTTACCTGGCCTCCCCACCGTGAAGCGCTTCTGGACGCAAGCCACGGTAACCGAAGAAGCCGGAAGCTACGCCATAAAGCTGGACGGCCGCCCGATGCGCCTCCCCGGCGGCCCGATCCTGGCGCTGAAAGCCGCCCCCTCGCCCACGCCATCGCCGCGGAATGGGAAGCCGCCGGCGCCACGCTCACCGCCGAGGACGTGCCGCTCACCCGCATCGCCGGCACCGCCCAGGAGCGCGTGGCGCCCGACCCCGCTTCCACCATCGCCGCCCTGGCCGCCTATGGCGAGACCGACCTGCTCTGCTACCGCGCCGCAGCGCCGGAAGCGCTGGCCGCCCGCCAGGAGGCGCTCTGGCAGCCCTGGCTCGCCTGGGCCGCGCGCGTGCACGATGCCCATCTCCTGGTCACCACCGGGATCGGCCATATCGCCCAGCCCCCGGGCGCCCTGGCCGCATTGCGCGCCGCGCTGGCCAGCCGGTCCGCCTTCGAACTCGCCGGGCTGGGGATACTGGTGCCGGCCACCGGCAGCCTGGTGCTCGGCCTGGCGGTGGCCGAAGGCGCGCTCGATGCGGCGCAGGCGCACGCGCTGGCAGCACTCGACGAGTTGTTCCAGGTAGAAAAATGGGGCGAGGACCACGACGCGGCGCAGCGCCGGCTGCACGTGGCGGCGGATATCGCGGTGGCGGCGCGGTTCATCCGCCTGTCGGCGCCGGCGCACCCGTCAGGACCGCCTGGCTGAGCCGTATCATGCGCAGCATATCCGCCGGGAGGTCGTAGGGGTCCAGACGGTCCAGCGCGGCCCAGGCGAGTTCGGCCGCATCGCCGCCGGCCAGCGCGGCACCACCGGTCCAGGCGGTGCAGAAATCCAGTATCGTGTAGTGGAAGCGTATGGCGCCGTCGGCGTCGCGGTGGATGCTGTCCGCATGCCCGGCCAAATGCAGCCTGCCGGCGACCAGGCCGGTCTCTTCGGCCAGTTCCCGCCGTGCCGCCTGCTCGGCCGTCTCGCCCAGTTTCTGCGCGCCACCCGGCAGGCTCCACGCGCCCATCGCCGGTGGCCGCGCCCGTTTCACGAGCAGCACGGCGCCGGGGCGCAGCATCACGATGCCGATGCCTACGAGCGGCCGCGCGGGATATTCACGGCTTGTGGTGCGAACCAGATCACCCATCCTGGCGCAGGCTGATGGCATACAGCCTTACACCCGCCCGGCGCACCGGCGCCGCCAGATGCCGCTTCTCCGGCGCCACCGGCCGGCGCACCTGGAATACGATCCGAACGGCACCCGGCGTGAGGCTCGACGGCAGCGGCAACGCCACTTCGGCACGGCGCAGATCGGTCAGAGCGAGCGTCCGGGCCGGCCCATCGTCGATACGCACCGAGATTTCTCGCACGCCATCCGCCGACTGCGCCACGCCGTCGAGCGCAAGCACAAGCGTGAAGGAGCCCGCTGTGCCGGCGGGCAGCCTGAACAGAAGCGTCGATTGCGGCCCCTCTGACCACGCGGTTTGCTTTCCGTCGCGTGCCCAGCCGAACGACAGGTACGGCGTGAGCGCCTCGCCCGCCGCCGCAACCCCAGGAACCAGGACCGGCACCGGCGCACCCACAGGCGCCGGGGTTGCGGCAAGCGGGTTGGCTTCGTCGCGCGTGCACAGCACGCCGGCCGCCTCCCGCCTGCAATCGGCGCCGGTGCCGAGCGCCTCCTGCCTGAGGGCCGGCACCGCTTCGGGCAGGAAGAATCGCACTTCGTCGCGTGCCAGTGGCGCTTCCAGCCCGTCGGCCAGTGCCGTCTCGCAATCGAAGCCATCCGGCTGGCGCGCCATGCGTATGTCGGCCAGGCGCAGCCCCTGACGCACCGCCGCAAGCCGCAGCAGGTCTGCCGTGGCAGTCACCTTATCGCAGGCCGGCACCACGCGCAGCAGCGTGGCCCCGTGCGGTATCGCAAAGGCGGGTGCCTGCTGGTTCCGGCCGGCGAAGAACCCGGCCGCCCGCGCACGCATCGGCGCTGTGTCTATCCCCTGCAGAACGATCGCCGCCATGAGCACAGCGCCAAGCCCCACCGGCCGCAGCCGCGCGGCGCTCCATGCCACCGCGCCGACCATGATCGCGTAGCCCACCACCCAGAACGCGCGTCCGGACGACTGCACCGACGCGGCCAGCCGGCGCCACGGCCAGAGCGGCAGGTTCAGCACCAGCCAATGCCCGGCATACACGTGCGGGCTGAGCGCCAGCGCGGTCAGCGCGAGCAAGGGCACGCCGAGCGCAAGCGCCACGTCGCGCGACGGCAGGCCGGCGCGCGGACTGCGCCAGGCCAGCACGGCCCCGACCACCACCAGCAGCAGCACCCCGCCGCCCTGGTAGTTGAAGCCCTCGGTACTGGCCGCCGGTCGCGTCGATGATCGGCAGCGTGGCGCCGAACAGGCCGGACAATTGCGGCACCACTGGCGACAGCAGGTTCATCGAGTAGTGCCCGTAACCGGACGCCGTGGCGCCGAGGCTGCCGCTCAACACCCACAGCAGGAGCACCGGCGCGACACAGACGGCGCCATAGCGCAACGCCACGCATCCGATACACCCGTGGCGCCCCCGCCCCGTGCCTGCTCGCCCGATGCCGGCTCGCCCGGTGCCTGCGTGCGACGTGCTTACTTGCAACTTGCCCGCTTGCGACGTGCCCGGTCGCGAGATTAACGCGAGACTGCTCCATTGCGCGCCGCCCGCGCCTGCAGCACGGCGTGGAGCAGCGGTGTCGCCAGCACGATGGCCGAATAGACGAACACGTAAGGGTGCGTGAGTATCGCCACGGTCAGAAGCGCCCCCGCCGACCACCACAGCGCATCGCGTGGTGCGCGGACCAGGCGCACGGCCAGCCCGAGCGCGCCCAGCAGCAGGAAATGCCCGAGCAGGTTGAGGTGGCTGAACCGCATCAGCCAGGCCGGGCAGAGCAGGCTCAGTACCGCCAAGCCGATCGCCGCAAGCCAAGCGCCGGCCGGGCTGCGCGATGGGCCGAACCCACGCAGCGCATACACTGCAGCCACCGGCTGCAGCACCCAGCACACCACGAGCCACGCCCCGAGCAGGTTCACCGGATGGCCGACGATGCCCGCGACCAGCTTGGCAATCAGCGAGGCAAGCGGATTGCTGTCCGTCATCGCGATGCTGCGGCCGGCCGGCCAGGCGAGACGGTCCGCGAGCAGCAACGGCCAGTGCCAGCCGGATTGCTGGAAAGCCAGATGCCCCGTCAGCCCCATCGCGGGATCGCCGCCCGGCATCACCCAGAGCGCGCCGGTGCCCAACATGGTCGCCAGCGGCAGCGTCGCCACCGCGGCGCATACGCCGATACACAGGGCTACCACATAGACGAGACGGTCCGGCACCGTTCTCACCCCGACCCCAGGCTACGCAACCCCGCCCCACGCTCGAACATCCGCAACAGCAACCGCACCGCCCTCCCGCGCGGCGTCTCCAGTTTCGGATCGCGCTCCAGCAACAAAGCCGCATCCCGGTTCGCCATGCGGAGCAGCCCCTCATGCTCCACCGGGTCGGCCAGCCGCCAACCCGGCTGCCCCGACTGCCGCTTGCCCAACAGATCCCCTCCGCCGCGTATGCGGAAATCCTCGTCGGCGATCACGAACCCGTCCTCGGTATCGCGCAGCAAAACCAGCCGCCGCCGCGCCGTCTCGCTCAGCCCGTCATCGTGCAACAGCAAACAATAACTAGCCGCCGACCCACGCCCCACCCGCCCGCGCAACTGGTGCAACTGCGCCAGCCCGAACCTTTCGGCATGCTCCACCACCATCACGCTCGCCGCCGGCACGTCCACGCCCACCTCGATCACCGTGGTCGCCACCAGCAGCCGCGTCACGCCCCGCGGCGAAATCCGCCAGCGCGCCCTCGCGCACCGCCACGTCCATCTGCCCGTGCGCCAATCCCAGCCGCGCGCCGAACCGCTTGCGCAACGCCGCGTAGCGCGCCTCCGCCGCCGCCAGATCGAGCATCTCGTTCTCGGTCACCATCGGACACACCCAGAACACCTGGTCGCCGCGGTCCAGCGCGCGCGCGATGCCGTCCACCACGTCATCAACCGTCGCCAGCGAGTGCAGCGTGGTGCGTATCTTCTGCCGCCCGGCCGGCTTCTCGGCCAACCGCGAAACCGTCATCTCGCCCCAATGCGTGAGCAGCAGCGTGCGCGGGATCGGCGTCGCCGTCATCACCAGCACGTCGGTCGCATCCCCCTTGCCGCCCAAGCTCCCCCGCTGGTCCACCCCGAAGCGGTGCTGCTCGTCGATCACCGCCAGCGCCAAATCCCGATACGCCACCCCGTCCTGGAACAGCGCATGCGTCCCCACCACCAGCGGCACCCGCCCGCTCTGCAACCCCAGCAGCGTGTTGCGCCGGGCCACCCCCTTCACCGACCCGGTCAGCAGCGCCACCGGCACCGGACAGATCTTCGTCAGAGTCCGGTGGTGCTGCCGCGCCAGCGTCTCCGTCGGCGCCATCATCGCCGCCTGCGCGCCGCCCTCCACCGCCCGCAACATCGCCAGCGTCGCCACCAGCGTCTTGCCCGAGCCCACATCGCCCTGCAGCAGCCGCAACATCCGCGTAGGCGCCGCCAGATCCGCGTCGATCTCGCCCAGCGCCTCGTCCTGCGACCCGGTCAGCGCGTGCCCGAACCGCGCCAGCGCCGCCCGCCGCAGCGCGCCCGTCGCCCACCAGCGACCGTCCCGGCCGCGCCCGCTCCCGGCTCCGCATCCACGAAATCGCCACCTGGTGCGCCAGCAACTCGTCATACGCCAGCCGCGCGCGCACCTCCGGCCCAGGATGCTCGCGCGGTGCATGCAGCGCGAGCAACGCCGCGCCGAACCCCGGCCACCGTTCGCGCTTCAACAAAGTCGGCTCGTGCCACTCCGGCAAATCGGGAATACGCGCCAACCCCTGCGTCAGCGCCGACCGAAGCTGGCTCGGAAACAGCCCCGCCGTCAGCGGCCACACCGGCTCCAGCGCGGGTATCAGCTCCGGCCGCTCCAACGGCGCGATGTGGTCCGGATGCGGCATCGTAAGCCGCTCGCCAAAACTGTCCAGCCGCCCGGACACCAATATCCGCGAGCCCACCGCCAGTGCCTGCGCCTTTGCCGGCTTGAAGAACACCAGCTCGGCGAGCCCCGTGTCGTCCTTCACGATCACCCGCCAGGGCTGCCGGTTCGTGGCCGGCTTCTCGTGGCGCACCACTTCCACCTCGAGCGTCGCCACCTGGCCGGGGAGCGCCGCCTGGATCGTGGGCCTGTGGCGACGGTCCACGAAACTTTCGGGGAGGTGGAACAGGAGGTCCAGCACGCGGGTGCCGCCGGTTACGCGGGCCAGGGCGGTCGCTAGAGCGGGGCCTACGCCGCGGAGGGTGGCGGCGGGTTCGAGCAAGGGGGTGAGGGGGTCGGTCAAGGCAAGGCAAGTCCTGCTTTGTCATGGAGGAACAAAAACCGCGTGCGCCCGCACCCGCAATGGCACGTATTCTCTTTCTGCGAGCTGAAGCTTCGCGCCACACGGAAGCCATCGTGCCATGAACGTCAGTCGATCGCCCCGTGTCCTGAGCAAGCGCATCGCCTCCGCCGTGCTGCTCTGGGCGATTGCCACGACATCAGCAACTGCCCAACCCGCGCAGACCCTGATCGGCGGTCACACCTACGCCTTCCCGGCCGCCATCTTCCTTGGCGGCCAGGCCGAAACCGGCCCGCGGGGCGACATACTCATCGAACTCGCCTGGCCAGAGATGCGGGGGCTCACGCCTGCCGAAGCATCCGCCTGGCCCCGACGCAACACCATCAGGATACTCGCCAACAGCGCCGCCCAGGTCGCCGGACGTGCGGTCCCCGAGGCTGAACTGACCGACAAGATTCCGACCTACGTGTCGATCTCCACAGATCTCAGCAGCGGGATCGCCTGGCGCGCGAGCGGCCATTTAGCGCCGCTTCAGCCAGCCCACGATGCGGCCGACCCCGGCGAACCCGACCCCGGCCGCGGCATCGAACGCGTGGCCGTGGCGGGTCTGTCCGCGCTCTCCGCACCGCACGACGTATTTGTAGCTGATCCGATCGAACACCCTGTGGAGTTCATCGACTGCTCGCGCCACACCGAGATGATCACCAACCCGGAATGTGCGCAGACCTTCGTCGCCAGCAACCTCATCCTGAAGGTCAGCTATCGGCGCGCGCTCGTGCCGCAATGGCGTGAAATCCACGCCGCTGTCGTTACGTTCCTGGTCAATCACGAGGTCCACAGATGAGCTACGACAAAGCCTCGCTAGAACAGCTCGACACCGCCAGAAAGCAGGGCGATCGCACCGCATATTACAAGATACTCATCGGCTTGAACGACCCTTACGGCCGCATGGCATTGGGCGTCGTCAAGCAGTCCAACATCGCCGGCGTGGTGGCACGGCGCTACGCGATCGCCGTCAGCCAGCGCTATTGCCGTCCGATCGACGAGGCAAAATGGCTCTACATCAGCAATGCCCTGATGGGAGCCGACTTCGCTGCGCGAAACCTCGCGGAAAACTTCGAGCCGGGAACACCGTCGCTCCGCTGGAACGTCATCCGCGACTATCACGTGGCGGTCTTTGGCCAGCTCGGCTATCCGCCCGAAACCTGGACGGCCTGGATCCCGCTGCAGATCGATGGCGCGGCGAAAGACCGCGCCCTGTGGCACCGCATGGTGACGGAGGATTTCCTCACCGTCGCCGTCCAGACGGTATGGCTGGTGACCGGCCGGATCGCCCATGCCAAGGGCGTGCAGCGCGAGATGGCCAACCACGTCGTGCCGCAACTAAAATACAACCCGCCGCTTGCAACCGGCACGGCGCCCGACCGCACCATGTCCGCCTGCATGGCCAAGCTCGCCCCCTACCAGTTGGCCCAGTCCGATGCCACCGACACGGAACGCCTGGCCGCTTTCTACCTGGGCGTGCTGGCGCAGGATCCGCGCCTGGTTTTGGAGATGATCGCGATCGCGCCGACTTCTGCCTGGCGCGCGCGGCCGGCGCTGATCACGCCGGCTTACTAAGGCGCGACCGCCCTCGAACCCTGGCGCCCACCCGACGCGCGCTATATGTCACCGGGACGATGCAAGACACCACCCCGCTCGAAGGCCGCCGCCGCCGCCTTCTGTTCCGCGCCACCCACCGCGGCACCCGCGAGAACGACATCCTGATCGGCAACTTCGTCGCCACCCGCCTCGCCGCGTTTTCCCCCGACGAGATCACCACCCTCGAAACCATCATCGAACTCCCCGACACCTGGCTCGCCGACTGGCTTACCGGCCGCACCGCCATCCCCGCCGAACACGACACCCCCCTGCTGCGCGCTATGCGCGATGCCCGCGGGCAACCACCTGCTCTCCAACAAACAGACGGGCAGCAGCCCGCTCTCCCACAAGCCGGTGGCCAACCGCCCGCTGTTCAACAAGCGAGTGAGCAACCGCCCGCTCTCCCACAGACAGACGGTCAGCCGCCGCCGCCTCATCAGGCACCAACCGCTTGACCCTGGCCACAATCTACGGCGCCCCAGAAGGCTACGACGCGCTCCTGCTGATCCGCCGCGCCCACGAGCACAAAGGCGCCCTCCTGCACGTCGCCCGAAACGAGCAGCGCATGGTCCGCCTGGCCGAAATGCTCGCCTATTTTGCCCCCGACATCGAAATCCTCCGCTTCCCCGCCTGGGACTGCCTCCCCTACGACCGCGTCTCCCCCAACCCCGCCGTGATCAGCGAGCGCATCGCCACCCTCTCCCGCCTGCTCGATCCCCCCACCGGCCGACGCATCGTGCTCACCACGGTCAACGCCGCGATCCAGCGCGTCCCCCCCGCCTGGTGTTCCTCGGCGAAAGCCTGGACGTGCGCGCCGGCGGCAACGTCAAACCCGAAGCGCTCATCGGCTACCTCGAATCGCACGGCTACGGCCGCGCCGACACCGTCATGGAGCCCGGGGAATACGCCGTGCGCGGCGGCATCGTCGACATCTTCCCCTCCGGCGAGGGCGACCCCGTCCGCCTCGATTTCTTCGGCGACACCATAGAGAGCGTCCGCCGCTTCGACCCCGCCACCCAGCGCAGCACCGAGCCGGCCGCCTTCTTCTCCCTGCGCCCGGTGAGCGAAGTCTCGCTCGACCAGGCCAGCATCGCCCGCTTCCGCACCGAGTGGCGCGAGCTGTTCGGCCCCGCCTCGGCCAGCGACCCGGTGTATGAGGCGATCTCCGCCGGCCGCCGCTACCCGGGCATGGAACACTGGGTGCCGCTGTTCCATGACGGCATGGAGACCTTGCTCGACTACCTGCCGGACCCCGCGGTCTCGCTAGACGGCCAGGGCGAGGAAGTGCTCGCCGCCCGCCTGGAGATGGTCGCCGACCACTACCAGTCGCGAAAGATGGTGCCCCGCGACGGCGAAGTGCCCTACCGTCCGCTGCCGAGCGACCGCCTGTATCTCGACCGCGCCGGCTGGGACGCGATGCTCGCCGGCGTGCCCTGCTTCGTGTTCAGCCCCTACGGCATGCCGGATGGCGCCGGCGGCTTCGATGCCGGCGGGCGCCCCGGCGTGGTGTTCACCCAGGCCGGCACAGGCGTCGCCTCCAACGTGTATCAGCAGCTGGCCGCCCAGGCCGCGAGCTGGGCCAAGCAGGGCCGCCGCACCGTGGTCGCCGCCTGGAGCCGCGGCTCGCGTGCCCGCCTGGCCGCCCTGCTCGGCGAACATAAATTGCGCGCCGAACCCGCCGATGACTGGGCCGCGATACGCCGCATGCGGGTGGACGTCATCGCCATCATCACGCTGGGCCTCGAGCGCGGCTTCACCGCGGACGATTTCGCCATCGTGGGCGAGCAGGATTTGCTGGGCGAGCGCATCAGCCGCCCCGCCCGCAAGCGCAAGCGCGCCGACCAGTTCATCGCGGAGGCCACCGAGATCGCCGACGGCGACCTGGTGGTGCACCAGGATTACGGCATCGGCCGCTATGACGGGCTGGAGACGCTGAGCGTGGGCCAGGCGCCGCACGATTGCCTGCGCCTGATCTACGACGGCAACGAGAAGCTGTTCCTGCCGGTAGAGAACATCGAGCTGCTGTCGCGCTTCGGCAGCGAGACCCAGGGCGTGGCGCTGGACAAGCTGGGCGGCGCCGGCTGGCAGAGCCGCAAGGCGCGCATGAAGCAGCGCATACGCGACATGGCCGGCGCGCTGATACGCATTGCCGCCGAACGCCGCGTGCGCGACGCCATGACGATCGCCCCACCGGAAGGCACCTGGGACGAGTTCTGCGCCCGTTTCCCCTTCGTCGAGACAGACGACCAGAATCGCGCGATATCCGACGTGCTGGAAGATCTCTCCAGCGGCAAGCCGATGGACCGGCTGATCTGCGGCGACGTGGGTTTCGGCAAAACCGAAGTGGCCCTGCGCGCCGCGTTCGCCGTGGCGATGTCCGGCAGCCAGGTGGCCGTCGTGGTGCCCACCACGCTGCTCGCGCGCCAGCATTTCCGCGGCTTCACCGCGCGCTTCGAGGGCCTGCCGGTGAAGGTCGGCCAGCTCAGCCGCATGGTCACCGCGAAAGACGCCGCCGAGGTGCGCCGCGGCCTGGCCACCGGCGACATCAACATCGTCATCGGCACCCACGCGCTGCTCGCCAAGGGCATCGAGTTCAGCGATCTCGGCCTGCTGATCGTGGACGAAGAGCAGCATTTCGGCGTGTCCCACAAAGAGAAGCTCAAGGCGCTCAAAGCCGACGTCCACGTCCTCACCCTTACCGCCACGCCGATCCCGCGCACCCTGCAACTCGCGCTCACCGGCGTGCGCGAGATGAGCATCATCGCCACCCCGCCGGTCGATCGCATGGCGGTGCGCACCTTCATCATGCCGTTCGACTACGTGGTGATACGCGAGGCGCTGCAACGCGAACGCTTCCGCGGCGGCCAGGTGTTCTGCGTGGTGCCGCGCCTCGAGGACATGCCGAAGATGCAGACCCGGCTGCGCGAGATCGTGCCGGAAGCCCGCATCGTCGAGGCGCATGGCCGCCTGGCGCCGACCGAGCTCGAGCGGGTGATGACCGAGTTCGGCGACGGCAAATACGACATCCTTCTCTCCACCAACATCGTGGAGAGCGGGCTGGACATGCCGGCGGTGAACACGCTGGTGATCCACCGCGCGGACATGTTCGGCCTCGGCCAGCTCTACCAGCTCCGCGGGCGCGTCGGCCGCGGCAAGCAGCGCGGCTACGCATACCTCACCTGGCCGCCCGGCTCGAAGCTGTCGGGTGCGGCCGAGAAACGCCTGCACGTGATGCAGACGCTGGACCAGCTCGGCGCCGGCTTCACGCTCGCCAGCCACGACCTCGACATACGCGGCGCCGGCAATCTGCTAGGCGACGAGCAGTCCGGCCACATACGCGAGGTAGGCATCGAGCTGTACCAGCAGATGCTGGAGGACGCGGTGGCCGAGATGCGTTCGGTGCGCGGCCGCGCCGCGAACGCCGACCGCGACTGGACGCCGAACATCAACCTGGGCCTGCCCGTGCTTATCCCCGACGCCTATGTGCGCGACCTGCCGGTGCGCCTCGGCCTGTATCGCCGGATCGGCGCGCTCTCCACCGACGGCGAGAGCGAGGCGCTGGCCGCCGAGCTGGTGGACCGCTTCGGCCCGCTACCCTCCGAGGTGGAAAATTTGCTCCAGGTGGTGCGGCTCAAGCGCGCCTGCCGGATCGCCGGCGTGGAGCGTCTGGAGGCCGGCCCGAAGGGCATGGTGCTGCAGTTCCGCGGCAATGCGTTCGCCAATCCATCCGGGTTGATCACCTGGCTGGGCACGCGCAAGGGGCTGGTGAAGCTACGGCCGGACCATAAGCTTTCGCTGGTGCGGGATATGAATGTGGCCGAGCGGGTGAAGGCTGCGGACGATCTGCTGGGGAACCTGGTACGGGTTATCGGCCAGGCAAAGGCGGCGTAAGCAAGCAGTCCTTTTTCGAGAAAAAGGACCAAAAAGCTTTTGCTCCCCGCCTGCACAAGCGCCCGCGCGCGTTCTGTCACAGCGGGTTTGGCAGAAGCGGCCAGATACTGGCACAGGCGTCATAGCAAGAGTTTTTTGCTTCTTTTTTGCAAAAAAGAAGGCCTTCCTTGCCTTCGCCTAAGCCGCAACCCGCAACGCCGCGTGCGCGATCAACGCCGCCTCCGGCACCGGCCTAGCCATCAGGTACCCCTGCAATTCGTCCACCCCAGCGCGCAGCAGATGGTCGCGCTGCGCCTCCGTCTCCACGCCCTCCGCCGTCACTTCCAGCCCCACCGCATGGCCCAGATCGATCACCGCCCTGATGATCGCGGCCGCCTCCGGGCTGTCCGACAGACCCAGCACGAACGACCGGTCGATCTTCAGCCGGTCGATACGGAAGCTGCGCAGGTGCCCCAGCGACGAGTAGCCGGTCCCGAAATCGTCCAGGGCGATGCGCAGCCCGGCCGCGCGCAGGGAAGCGATCGTCTCCGCCGCGTCATGCGACTCCTCGAGCAGCGCCGTCTCGGTAAGTTCCAGCTCGATCTGCCCCGGCCGCGTCATCGCCGCCTGGAACGCGGCCAGCGTTTCAGCCAGGAAGCCGGGCGCGCGCATCTGCACCGGCGAGATGTTGATCGCCACCGACAGCGCCGGCCAGCGGCCCGCAAAGGCGAGCGCCTCGCGCAGCACCCAGGTGCCGAGCTGCAATATCAGCCCGGAACTCTCAGCCAGGGCGATGAAGCGGGCGGGCGGCATCAATCCCAATTGCGGATGCTGCCATCTAACCAGCGCTTCCACGCCGACCGGCATACCGGCCCTGTCGAACTTGAGCTGGTAGTGCAGCACCAACCCGCCGCCGTCCTGCAGGGCGCTGCGCAATTCGGCGGTCAGGCGCAGATCATCATGCGCGCTGGCGTCCAGGCTGCGGTCGAACACGCGGTAGCTGTCGCGGCCCGCGGCCTTCACCGTGTAGAGCGCCACATCCGCCCGGCGGAACAATTCGTCCAGCCCGGTCTGTCCTTCGACCAGCATGGCACCTACCGACGCGCTGATATCGGCGACGCCGGAGGCCAGGCGCAGCTTCATGCGCGCGGCCGCCACCACGGCTTCGCAGACCGCCACCACGTCCCCGGCCGGCCGGCTGGTGCCGAGCATCACCGCAAACTCGTCGCCGCCCAGCCGGGCCGCGACGGCGCCCTCGCCCACGACCTGTTTCAGGCGCGCGGCGAAACTGCGCAGCAGCGCGTCGCCAGCCAGATGCCCCATCGTGTCGTTCACCTGCTTGAAGCGGTCGAGATCGATGAGCAGCACGGCACGCACCTTGCCGGCGGCCAGCGCCGTAGCCAGCCGTCGTCTGAACGCCGCGCGGTTCAGCAGGGTGGTCAGCGCGTCGTAGGATGCGTCGTCCTCGATAGCGGCTTTGAGCCGGCGCAGGCGGAACGCCGCCCGGTTCTTCTCGCCCAGCGCGCTGTTCGCCGGCACCGCCGCCAGGAACAGCGACAGCAGATAGATCTGCATCAGGTCCTGGTCGAACACCTGGCCGTTGCGCGAGAGCGTCACCAGCGGGCCGTAGCCATGCGATGTCATCGCCGCAGCGATCACGCTGGTGAGCAGCACGCTGCCGAGTACGGCGGGCGGCCCGCTGCGGAAGGCAGTCAGGATGAGCAGGGGATACACGAACAGCACGATCGGGGTATGGCCGTTGCAGAATGCCGTGACATCGAGCACCAGGGTCGCCGCGAGCAGAAGCACGCGCTCGGTGAGCCTGGCCTCGCAGGCGACCTGCGACCGGCCGTTACGCACGGCGAGCAGGAGCGCCGGGGTGGCGATCAGCAGGCTGACACCGTCGCACAGCGCCCATTGCAGCCAGCTCTCGAACCGCTCCTCCCCCGAGGCATAGGGCTGCAGGAGGACGCCGATGATTGCCTCCAGCCCGGCCGATCCGAAACAGATGCAGGCGAACATGGACAGGCGATTGAACCGCGCGAGGTTTATGGTAGCGCCGCACAGTGATCTGGTGAGGAACGCCGTCATCAGGCTGACGAACACGTTCAGGGCGGCGAAACTGACGTCCTCCGCCGGCCGGTACGCGGACAGATGGTTTATGCCGACATTGGCCAGAAAGCAGGCGCCGCAGGTCAGCCAGCCCAGCCGCGGCGGCAGCACGAGCAGGGCCACGACCAAAGCGGCGTTCGCCGGCCAGAGGGCCGAATTGTTGTGATCGTCCACACAGAGCAGGCGCGCCACCACCGCCAGGACGACGAATGCCGCGAACAGCGCACCGGCGGTCTTAATCCCGGATTTCGGCTCGGCGCTTCTGTAGAGATGCCAACGGTTAGCCATAGCCCCCAGCGCGTTCGAGAGACGCCAGGAGTAGCCGAGGCGGATTGAGAAATCGTGAAGCTGCGCTCAGGGTAAGTCAGGCCAGCAAGAAAGCAGTCCTTTTTCGAGAAAAAGGACCAAAAAGCTTTTGCTCCGACGCTTGCATCTAAGCTTACGCTCGTTCTGCCAGCCCTTGCGGCTGCACTGAGAGCCTGATCGGCGTGCAGGCGTCATGATAAAAGCTTTTTGGTCCTTTTTCTCGAAAAAGGACTGCTTTCTTCCTTACGAAGCCGCGCCCACCGCCTACCGCATCAGATGCGGCGCCAGCCCGAGCACGCCGATCAGGATCAGATACAGCGCCACGATCAGGTTGAGCAGCCGCGGCACGAGCAGGATGAGCACCCCTGCCAGCAGGGCGACAAGCGGCGTGATCTCGACGGCGTGGAAGGCCATGGCGGTTCTCCGGAATGCGCAACGACGACGCGCCAGGCCTCACGCAGTTGCGCGCACCATCCCGGCAACCCCGCGTGCCCGGCGGCGTGTAGGCGCCATGCAGAAAACCAGCGCCGCGCTCGCCGCCACCGCCTGCGTGGCCACCGCCCAGCTCGTGGGAGCGCAGTGGAACCCGTCGCCGGCGCATCCGCGCACCGCCGCCTGGTATGCGGCCTTGCGCAAGCCGTCATTCACGCCGCCGGCGCCGGTGTTCGGCATCGCCTGGACCGCGCTCGACGCGCTGCTGGGATATTCCGGCTATCGCCTGCTCACCGCGCCGGCCTCGCCCAGGCGCAATGCCGCGCTGGCCGCCTGGTCGCTCAACCTGCTCGGGATCGGCGGCTTCTCCTGGGTGCTGTTCGGCCGGCGGCGTCTGGGCGAGGCGCTGGGCGTGACGGCCGGCATGGTGGTTACGGCCTCGGCCACCGCGGCTACCGCCTCGCTGGTCGATCGCAAGGCGACCTATTCGGCGCTGCCTCTGCTGGGCTGGGTGGTGTTCGCGGCGGTTCTGCAGGAAGAGGTTTGGCGCCGCAACTGACGCCATCGGGGTTGCACTAAGCCGCCCTGGCCTGTAATGGCGGCGCTACCAAGCGGCTGCTGTAGCTCAGTGGTAGAGCACTCCCTTGGTAAGGGAGAGGTCGAGAGTTCAATCCCCTCCAGCAGCACCAGCCTACTCTTTCGCGTCGTGGCGATCAGGGCCGGGGTATCGGCCTGTCGGCGAGCGCCAGCAAACAGTGTAGTGCGGCAGCTTCCGCCAGATGATTGCACCTGCGTCGGTTGAACACTCAGCGTTAAGCCATAGCTGGAACGGCGCATGCGAACCTCCCGCGGAGCACCCTGGCGAAGCCGCCCGCACGCGGCCTGTGCCGCAACCTCGCACGCCCGTATAAAAGCCGGCAGGCGTGCCTGGGCAAGATAACGAAGAAAGACGCATGAAGACGATTCTCGAACTGGCCGAGACGACCCACGAGCTTCTGCCACAAGCCGCGTTCGATGCGCCGAAATCCCTGGTGTTCGAGAACTGGAACGATACCAACCGACACCAGATCGGCAGGCATCACGTCAAACAGATATATGTGGCGCGCCGTGTCGTGACCGATGCGGTGTATCTGGCCTCGTTTTCCGGTCCGGTTCTGGTCAACGGCGCCACGGGCAATGCCACTTTCGACGGGATCCCGATCAAGGAGCAGATCAACCCGAACAAGGGCGGCAAGGAAGTGTCGCGCGTCGCATCGGTGCAGATAGACACACCCACGATTCTGATAGCCAGGTACGGCCTTGCCACCTGGGGGCATTGGCTGTGCGAATTGTTGCCAAAAATCGTGCTGGTGGAACAGCGTTTTCCCGGGCGCTACAAATATGCGTTTCCGATATCGGTCGTGAACGAGACCGGCAGCGGCCGGCTGGGCAACCTGCGCGGTTCGCTCGACGCTTACGGCATTACGCAGGATCGCCTTACAGGCCTCGAGGGTTCGCAAACCTACAGCTTCACGAACATGCTTTGCGTGACGCCGGTATGGTCGAACTTCATGATCCATCCCGGCGCGGTCCGCAGCATGCGGGACGGCCTGGGCGTAAGCGCGGCGCCCACGAAGAAAGTGGCGCTACTCCGGACGGAGCCCGGCGCCAGCAGGAACATCACCAATCTGGCCGAAATCCTCGAGGTTCTGCGCGCCCGCGATTACACGCTTCGCGAGGTGGGCAACATGTCGTTCCTGGATCAGGTCGCCCTGTTCAGGGGTGCCGAGAGCATCGTGGGGGTGCTGGGCTCCGGTCTGTCCGGGCTGATCTATGCGCCAGCGGGGATCAAGGTCATCAGCCTGGCGCCGGAAGAATTCGGCGATCGCTTTTTCTTCGCACTCCTGCAGGAGCGCGA
This sequence comes from uncultured Alphaproteobacteria bacterium, assembly GCA_963795825.1. Classification (GTDB taxonomy): domain Bacteria; phylum Pseudomonadota; class Alphaproteobacteria; order Acetobacterales; family Acetobacteraceae; genus BOG-908. The sequence continues at coordinate 82,958 of CAWCIW010000003.1, forward strand.
CGGGTTCTATGCCGATGTGCGTGGTCCGGTGACGGAGCAGGCGGCGTTTGCGATCGAGTCCTCGTTTTCCATCGATTGCCATGCGCTGGAAGCGGCGATCGTGGCGCTGGGCTGAACGGCTGCAGGCTTCGAATCATAGCCAAGGTTGAGATCGACGCAGTCAAGGCAGGCAAGAAAGCAGTCCTTTTTCGAGAAAAAGGACCAAAAAGCTTTTGCCATGACGCCTGCACGAACGCTTACTTTCGTATTGCAAATCGATGCGGCTGCAATGAGAGCCAAATCGTCGTGCAGGCGTCATAGCAAAAGCTTTTTGCTTCTTTCTCTCGAAAGAGAAGGCCTTTCTTCCTTGCTGTCGATGAGTCAGTCCCAAGACAGGTTGGTAGAACCGCAGACAATCGGCCGCCAAAATCAACGACTTGACGCCCGCCGGCAGCGCGCGAAGTGTCCGCTACCAAACTTAAATCCGCCGACCGAAAACCTTTGCGCCCCGCTTGCACCAGAGTGTTACCGCGACTGCAAACAGGTATTTCAAACCGGGTCTCCATTCGCCCCGAACAGGCCTCTCGCCTCAACGCGCCCCCGCCAGATCGGCCAGCGCCAGAGGCAGCAGCCGTGCGAGACGCGCCGCCCATTGCGCCTGCCCGTCCGCGGTGCAGATGAGATCCTGTCGTATCTCGAGTTCCACATAGGCGAGCCCACGCCGCTCGGCATGCACCGGAACGGTATAATCGGATTCGTCGCTGAGCCGGTAAGGCTCGTTATCGCCCACGAGAAAACCTTCGCCTTCCAGCAACCGGGCGAGCGCGCGCGAGAGTGCAGGCGCGCGGTTATGCAGCACGCCGGCCTGCCAGGGCCGCACCACGCCGCCGAATACCGGCGTGAAACTGTGCATCGCCACCAATACGGTGGGCAGGCCGGATGCGGTCCTGCGGTCGATCTCGCCGGCGATCGCGTCGTGGTAGGGCGCGAAGATCTCCGCCACCCGCGCGGCCGCCGAAGCCGGGTCCAGACCGGCATTGGCCGGGATAGGCGTGCCGTCGCTCACCGGGGCGATCGAGGTTGGGTGGCCGGGCGTGCGGTTGCAGTCGATCACCAGGCGGGAATAGGCCTGCGCGATGCAGGCCGCACCCAAGGCGGGCGCGAGAAGCTCGCACACGCCGGCCGCGCCGATATCCCAGGCGATATGCCGGTCCCAGTCGGCCGGCGCCACCCCCATGTCGCCGAGCGACGCGGGGACGGCGCGGCCGGCGTGGTCGCAGACCAGCAGAAACGGCGCGGCCCCGCCGGTGAGGCAGACCGGCGCAGGATCGCCCTCGGCGAGCAGGCGGTCGGCGCGGACGGATTCGGGAAAAGCGGGCATGAAGGTTGCATAATGCGCTTCGGACTGTCTTACAATTTCCAGGCCCGGCCGTGATCGGCGTCGGCCACCCAGGAGAGCGAACTGTATGCGCCTACGCGCCGGCTACGAGATCAGCTTCGATTGCCCGCAAACCACGCCGATGATGCTTTGCGTCAGCGTGCATCCGAGCAGGGCCGGTGACCTGCTGACGCCTGGCCCGATCACCGTAAGCCCCGGCGCACCGCTGCGCACCTATCGCGACGCGTTCGACAATATCTGCACGCGCATACTGGCACCGCCGGGCCGCACCACGATCGCCACCAGCTTCGATATTTTCGACACCGGCGCGCCCGACGAGGTGGCCTGGGACGCCGTGCAGCACAAGGTGGAGGACCTGCCGGACGACAAGCTGACCTTCCTGCTCGGCAGCCGCTATTGCGAGACCGACCGGCTGAGCGACACCGCCTGGTACATGTTCGGCAACACCCAGCCCGGCTGGGGCCGCGTGCAGACGATCTGCGACTTCGTCCACAACCATATCAAGTTCAACTACCAGGATGCCCGCCCGACCCGCACCGCCTGGGAGGCCTACGAAGAGGGCCGCGGCGTCTGCCGCGATTACGCGCATCTGGCGGTGGCGCTGTGCCGCTGCATGAACATCCCGGCGCGCTATTGCACCGGCTATCTGGGCGATGTGGGGATGCCGCCCCCCTACCCGCCGGGCGACTTCTCCGCATGGTTCGAGGCTTATCTCGGCGGGCGCTGGTACACGTTCGACGCGCGCCACAACGTGCCACGCATCGGCCGCATCCTGATGGCGCGCGGGCGGGATGCGACCGACGTGGCGATTTCGACCATCTTCGGGCGGTCGATCCTGTCGGGGTTCACCGTCATCACGGACGAGATTACCTGAGGGCGCTATTTATGCGCGCGCGTCATCCGAAGCCGCGAGGCTTCGGATGACGCGCGAAGCGTCGCCGATCATTCCCCAGGGGCAGAATACCGCGAGTTAGCGCCTGTTCTTATACCAATCCCAGACCAGGCCCAGCGTGGGGAGTATGACGATGGCGAAGAAAATCCAGTCGAACGTCTGCTCCGAGACAGCACTAGAACCATTCATGTCCGCACCCTTCATTCGCGATTGACAGGGTTTTTACGAGCGCGACGCGTTGAAGTTGCCAAAAGCGAGGCAAGACAAGGCCTTCTTTTCTGAAGAAAAGAAGCAAAAGACTTTTGACTCCGCTGTCGCCGTCTCACCGGACAGGCCAGCGTGTCCACCTCGCCGACAGGGAGCAAAAGTTTTTTGGTCCTTTTTTCCAAAAAAGGACTGCTTGCCTTACACTTGCCTAACCCCTTCCAAACCAAGGCCCACCCTACCCGCATGGCTGAACCGCCCGACACCAAGGCCGAAGCCGACGCCGAAGCCCGCCGCGCCCGCGAAGCCGCCGCCCTGCGCGAGAACCTGCGCCGCCGCAAAGCCCAAGCCCGCGCCCGCGAAGCACCGCCGGCCCAAGCCGAGCCGCCGAAGATCGACTAGAACTCCCCACACGCCAACGGAGTCGCCCACCCCCAATGCCCGTCCTGCCAGACCACTGGATACGCCGCATGGCCACCGAACACGGCATGATCGAGCCGTTCGTCGAAAGCCAGAAACGCGACGGCGTGATCAGCTACGGCCTCTCCAGCTACGGCTACGACGCCCGGGTGGCGCCGGATTTCCGCGTGTTCACCAACGTGGACAGCGTGATCGTGGACCCCAAGGCGTTCAGCGCGGACAGTTTCGTCACCCGCACGTCGCCGGTCTGCATCATCCCGCCCAACAGCTTCGCGCTGGCCCACACGATCGAGTATTTCCGCATCCCGCGCGACGTGCTGGTGATCTGCCTCGGCAAATCGACCTACGCGCGCTGCGGCATCATCGTGAACGTGACGCCGCTGGAGCCGGAATGGGAAGGCCAGGTGACGATTGAAATCAGCAACACCACGCCGCTGCCGGCGAAGATCCACGCCAATGAGGGGATCTGCCAGTTCCTGTTCCTGCGCGGGGAGAGCGCGCCTGAGGTGAGCTATGCGGATCGGAAGGGTAAGTATATGGGTCAGCGAGGGGTGTCGTTGCCGCGCATGTAAGCAAGGAAGAAAGCAGTCCTTTTTTGAAAAAAAGGACCAAAAAACTTTTGCTCCCCCGCTGGCGCACACACTCCAAACATTTCTGCTGATATCGATGCTGGCATAGAGAGACGAAGCCGTGGTGCAGGCGTCGAGACAAAAGCTTTTTGCTTCTTTTTCTCGAAAAAGAAGGCCTTGCTTTCTTACTCAAGGATATTCCAGTTGGACCGAATACTAATAAAAGGCGGCCGCCCGCTAAACGGCGACATCCCCATCAGAGGCGCCAAAAACGCCGCCCTCCCTTTGATGACCGCCGGCCTCCTCACCGACGAGCGCCTCGTGCTCTCCAACGTCCCCCTGCTTGCCGACCTCCACACCATGGGCGAGCTCCTCGCCCAGCACGGCGTCGCCATGGAGCCCAGCGCCGACGGCCGCGAACTCTCGATCGGCGGGCGCATCACCAACACGCTCGCGCCGTATGACATCGTGCGGAAGATGCGCGCGTCGATCCTGGTGCTGGGGCCGCTGCTGGCGCGCTGCCGGGAGGCCCAGGTGTCGCTGCCGGGCGGCTGCGCGATCGGCGCCAGGCCGGTCGATCTGCACCTCAAGGGGCTAGAGCAGATGGGCGCCAAGATACGGCTCGAGGGCGGCTATGTGCACGCCGCGGTGCCGCAGGGTTTGCAGGGCGCGGAGATCGTGTTCCCGTTCGTCTCGGTGGGCGCGACCGAGAACCTGCTGATGGCGGCAACGCTGGCGCAGGGCCGCAGCGTGCTGTCGAACGCGGCGCGCGAGCCGGAAATCACCGACCTGGCCGATTGCCTGGTGGCGATGGGCGCGCGCATCGAGGGCATCGGCACGGACCAGCTCGTGGTGGAAGGCGTGGCCAGCCTGCACGGCGCCGCGCACCCGATCGTGCCGGACCGTATCGAGACCGGCACCTATGCGTGCGCCGCGGGCATCGCCGGGGGCCAGGTGCGCCTGCTCGGCGCGCGGCTGGACCACATGGCGGCGCTTGCCGTGGCGCTGGCCGAGGCCGGCGTGGAGGTGAGCGAGACCGCGGGCGGCCTGCTGGTGCGCCGGCTGAACGGCCTGCACGGGACGGACATGAAGACCGAGCCGTATCCGGGTTTCCCCACGGATATGCAGGCGCAGTTCATGAGCCTGATGTCGGTGGCCGAAGGCGCCGCGATGATCACCGAGACGATCTTCGAGAACCGCTTCATGCACGCGCCGGAGCTGAACCGGATGGGCGCGCGGATCAACGTGCATGGCTCCTCGGCGATCGTGCGCGGGGTGCGCGTGCTGCAGGGCGCGCCGGTGATGGCCACGGATCTGCGCGCGAGTGTTTCGCTGGTGCTGGCGGGGCTGGCGGCGCGCGGCGAGACGATCGTGAACCGGGTGTATCACCTCGATCGCGGGTATGAGGCGGTTGAGCGGAAGTTGCGGGCGTGCGGGGCGGAGATCGAGCGTATCTGAGCAGGCAAGGCAAGCAGTCCTTTTTTGAAAAAAAGGACCAAAAAACTTTTGCTTCCGTTCGGTGAGGCCGACGCTTGCGTCAACTGAACGAATGCCGTCTGTATCCAGCTTGGGCGCGACAGCACGGAGATAAGAGTTTTTTGCTTCTTTTTTGCAAAAAAGAAGGCCTTGCTTGCCTTCCTGATCTGCAGGCGCCAGCGCATCCACATGTCGGGACCAGCACAGATCTTATCCCGACCCACCCCCAATGACACCGCCCACCCGCCGTGCTAGCCCCCGCCCCATGAGCGCACCCTACCGCGAGGCCGACCTCACCCCCGAAACCCAGCCCGCCCTCGTGCTAGCCCTCCCCAAAGGCCGCATCCTCGCCGAATGCGGCCCGCTGCTCGCCCGCGCCGGCATCGCCCCAGCCGCCGACTACACCGACGAAAACAGCCGCCGCCTCCGCTTCCCCACCGCCGACCCGGCGCTGGACGTGGTGCGCGTACGCCCGTTCGATGTCGCCACCTTCGTGGCCTATGGCGGCGCCCAGATCGGCATCTGCGGCGGCGACGTGCTGGCCGAGTTCGACTACCCCGAAATCTACGCCCCGCTCGACCTGGGCATCGGCGCCTGCCGCGTGTCCGTGGCCGCCCCCGTAGGCGAGCCGGCGGACGATCCGGCCCGCTGGTCCAGCATCCGCGTGGCCACGAAATACCCCAACACCGCCCGCCGGCACTATGCGGCGCGCGGCATCCACGCCGATATCGTCCACCTCAACGGTGCCATGGAGCTGGCCCCCGGCCTGGGCCTGTCCCGCTTGATCGTGGACCTGGTGCAGACCGGCAGCACGTTGCGCGCCAACGGCCTGCGCGAGACCGAGGTGATCGCGCACGTGACCAGCCGGCTGATCGTCAACCGCATCGCGCTGAAAACCCGCCCCGAAGAGATCGGCGCCTGGATCGCCCGCTTCCGCGCGGCGCTCGCCGCATGAAGCGCCTTTCCACCGCCGAGGCCGGGTTCGCCGCCGCCTTCGACGCGCTGCTGGACGAAGCCCGCGAAACCACCGCCCGCGTGGACGCACCCGTCGCCGCCATCATCGCCGACGTGCGCGCCCGCGGCGACGCCGCCCTCTGCGCCTACACCGCCCAGTTCGACCGACTCGACCTCGCCCCCGACGCCCTGCGCATCACCGCCGCCGAGATCGAGGACGCCGCAGCCCGCATCTCGCCCGACCTTCAGGCAGCGCTCGATCTTGCCGCCACCCGCATCGAGATCTTCCACCGCGCCCAGCTCCCCACCGACCTGCAGATGCACGACGATGCCGGCGTCACGATGGGCCTGCGCTGGACCCCGCTCGACAGCGTCGGCATCTACGTGCCGGGCGGCAAAGCGGCCTATCCCTCGTCCGTATTGATGAACGCGCTGCCGGCGCGCGTGGCCGGGGTCGGCCGCATCGCCATGTGCGTGCCCACGCCGGACGGCGTGCTGAACCCGCTGGTGCTGGCCGCCGCGCAACGCGCCGGGGTGACCGAGATCTACCGCGTCGGCGGCGCGCAGGCGGTGGCCGCGATGGCCTACGGCACCGAACGCATCGCCGCGGTGGACCGCATCGTCGGGCCCGGCAACGCCTACGTGGCCGAAGCCAAGCGCCAGGTGTTCGGCCGGGTGGGGATCGACGGCGTAGCCGGCCCCTCCGAGGTGCTGATCCTGGCCGACGCCGCCAACGACCCGCGCCACGTGGCGATCGACCTGCTGGCCCAGGCCGAACACGACGAATCCGCGCAATCGATCCTGATCACCGACGATTCCGCCTTCGCCGATCTGGTGGCCGAAGCAGTGGCGCGCGAGCTGCCGACCCTGGCGCGCGCCACGATCGCCGGCGCGAGCTGGCGCGACCACGGCGCCATCATCCTGGTGCGCGACTGGGCCGAGGCCGCGGCGCTGACCGACCGCCTGGCGCCGGAGCACCTGCAGATCATGGTGGCCGATCCCGCTGCCCTGTTCGGCCGCATACGCCACGCCGGCAGCGCGTTCCTCGGCCGCTTCACACCCGAAGCGCTCGGCGACTACGTGGCAGGCCCGAACCACGTGCTGCCCACCGGGCGGACCGCGCGCTTTCGCCTCCGGGTTGTCGATTTACGATTTCCTCAAGCGCACCACATGGATCGAGGCGGATTCGGCGGCGCTCCGCACGATCGGGCCGGCTGGGGTCGCGCTGGCGAAGGCCGAGGGGCTGGGCGCGCATGCGCTTAGCCTTAGCGTTCGGATGCAGTAAAGAAAGTGAAGGTCTTCTTTTTTGCAAAAAAGAAGCAAAAAACTTTTGGATGCGCTGTCGCGCCCAAGCTGGATACACACTTGCCTGAGTGACCTGCCGCAGGGCCTGCCCTGCGGACGGAGTCACTTTTTGCGAAAAGGACTGCTTGCCTTCCTTACGCCACCCCACCACAACCCCCGCTCCACACCTATAAAGAGGCCTGATGTCCAAAGAAGACATGATCGAGTTCAGCGGTATCGTGACCGAGCTCCTGCCGAATGCCATGTTCCGCGTGAAGCTGGACACCAACGAACACCAGATACTCGCCCAGGTCAGCGGCAAGATGCGCAAGAACCGCATACGCGTGCTCGCCGGCGACCGTGTGAACGTCGAAATGACGCCGTACGACCTCTCCAAGGGCCGGATAACGTTTAGATTCAAGTAAGCCGCCTGACCGAAGGCCCGCTATAGTGGCCGAACTCGTGCTGGCCTCCGCCAGCTCCCGCCGCCTGGCCCTGCTGGCCCAGATCGGCGTGATCCCGGACCACATCGCCCCGCAAGATATCGACGAGACGCCGCGACGCGACGAGCTCCCGCGCCTCTACGCCGAGCGCCTAGCGCGCGAGAAAGCCGAGTCTGCCGCGCAGCCGGGCCGCTTCGTGCTCGCCGCGGATACCGTGGTGGCCGTCGGCCGACGCATCCTGCCAAAGGCCGAAACGCCGGCCCAGGCCCGCTTCTGCCTGGAATTGCTGTCCGGCCGCCGCCACCACGTGCTCACCGCTTTGGTGCTGGTAACACCCGACGGCGCCCGCTCCGCCCGCACGAGCGAAAGCACGGTGATCTTCGCCCGCCTGACCGAGCCGCAGATACTGGCCTATCTCGAAGGTGGCGAGTGGCAGGGCAAAGCCGGCGGCTACGCGATCCAGGGCACGGCCGCCGCCTTCGTGCGCGCGCTGTCCGGCAGCTATTCCGGCGTGGTCGGGCTGCCGCTGTTCGAAACCGCGCAGCTCCTGCGCGGGCGCGGCTACCTGGCGCCGTGATGCGCATCGCCGTCAGCGTAGGCCCGGGCGAACTTCGCCTGGCGCTGACGGCGGACGGTGCGCTCGAGGACTACGCGATCTGGCGGCCCGGCGCACCGGACGGCCTGGGCGACCTCCACTGGGGCCGAATAGCCGCGCGCGTACCCGCGATGGCCGGCGCGTTCGTGGCCCTTGCCGGCCAGCCGGATGGCTTCCTGCCGGACAGCGACGGTGGCGCGGGGCGCGGCGAGGGCGACATGCTGGCCGTGCGCATCACCCGGACGTCCCAGGGCGGCAAGGGGCCGCGCCTGGCCGCTTATGCCGGCGCGGCAGGAACCGGCGCGCCGCATCTGATCGAGCGCGGCGCCAGTCCGCTGGCCCGCATGGCGGCAGGCAACCCCGGCGCCGCCATCGCGATCGACGACGCCGCCTGGTTCGCCCGCCTGCGCCCGCTTCTGCCCGGCCGCCTGGCCCTGGTAACGCGCGCCTTTGACGACGATCTCGCAGCCGAGATAGACGCGCTGTCCGCCCGCGCAGTGGCGCTGCCCGGCGGGCTCACCGCCACCATCACGCCCACCCCCGCGCTCACGGCGATAGACGTGGATGGCGGCGCCAGCACCGCCGCGCGCGGGCAGAAATCCACCGTGCAATTCGCCGCCAACCGCGCGGCGATCCCCGCGCTGATGCGCCAGATCAGGCTGCGCAACCTCTCCGGCGCGATCCTGCTGGACCTGGCGGGCGTGCCGGTGCGCCGTCGCGCGGCATTCGGCCCAGATATCGCCGCCTGCCTGGCCCAGGACCCGGCCAGGCCGCGCCTGCTCGGCTTCACCCAGCTCGGTTTCGCCGAGATCCTGCGCCCGCGTTCGGCCGCGCCGCTGCACGAGCAAGTGGCCGGCCCGCATGCCGCCGGGCTGGCCGCCTTGCGCGCGCTGGCCGCCGAGCCGGGCCGCCGCGCGATCCTGCGCGCCGGGCCGGCCGTGGTGGCCGCCCTGCAGGCAGACGCGGACGCGCTGGCGGATCTTGCACGGCGCGCCACCTATCCCCTGATCCTGCGCGCGGACCCGGCTCTGCCGCCGCACAGATGGATCATCGAGGATGCGACATGAGCCAGGCCTGCCCGATCTGCCACAAACCTTCGGCGCCGCGCACGCAGCCGTTCTGCTCGCCGCGCTGCGCCGAGATCGACCTCGGGCGCTGGCTGTCCGAGCGCTACGTGGTGCCAGGCCAGGATGGCGAAGCGGTATCCGAGGAGGGCGCCTAGGCGGCACCGGCCGGGCGGTTGCGCCGACGGCCGGGCAACATAGGCGAAATTTCGGCGGCGCTCTTCTTGATCCACCTGCAGGGCTGGGCTAAGCCTCGCCTCCCGACGGCGCCCAGGTAGCTCAGTTGGTAGAGCATGCGATTGAAAATCGCAGTGTCGGTGGTTCGATTCCACTCCTGGGCACCATTCCCCCCCACCGCATAGGTCCCGCTTCGCCAGACTCGTTCGCTGCGCCCCGGCGCCGGACCGCATCAGCGCGAGCACGTTTTATCCCCGTGATTCGCGCCTGTGCAAAAGCCGGGGATAACCAACGCGCGGCTGCGCGAACACGGACGATTTTACTCGCGTTCCCGGCTTCGGCGTGTGACTACGTTGCATGGCCTGCAACGATGGCGATCTCCTCGAGTCGAAAATCTTCGACGCTGCCAATCTGGCGCGCCGGCAAGGACAGTTGGACGTGGCATTGTCCCTGGCGCTGACGCGCGAGCTGCTGTTACGGGACCGGTTCGCACCGCACCAGCGCAACGTGTGGGCGATCGACGCGACCGGCCTGGTCGACGGGGCAACGGGCCGCGCAACACGCGGATAATGGGTGCGCGCGGAAGCCGTGCGCTACCCGATTATCCAGCCGCCATAAGCGGTCTTCCGGGCACTGACCGCGTTGCGTCCTGTTGCGTGCGGCAGGGGCATCGCCATGTCCGTTCGCATCTTCGCGTATCGAGATAGCCAGCGCGCCGGGTCGTATGCGCAAGCTACGCAGCGCGATTTCGATCCGGTCAGCGCGGACAAGTGCCGGCACCTTGCATTTCCTGCAGCCCGCCATCCGCATCCGCCGCGGGGCTTGTCACGCACGGCGTGCCAGGCGGCGCCGCGCGCCGGCGCCAGGCACTCACCGCAACACGCAACGCCAATGTCACCACCCCTATGCACAGGCCGATCAACCACGCCGCCAGAACTGCCCTGCAACAAAGTAATACCCAGGCCAACATAGATTTAGATCCGTTCGTTCGACACGAAGGGAAGTCGGCCTGCAATATGTTCGCCGCGGGGGCGATTTGTGGCCGAAACCCGACGAACGGCCGGTGTTGCCGTTTGCAATATAGGCCGCGGCCAGAACCGGCGATGCCGTGCAGAACGCAACGCTTTCGCGCCACCATGCAGATTTGCCCGAAGCCCGCCGGCGCACGCATCGTGGCAGACATGCGGGCCCGGCAGGCGCGGGCGAAGCGCCTCTCCGGTTTCGCAACTTACAGCGCGCCACTTCGTTCTGCGCTACCGAGTAACCCCACCTGGGAGAAACAAAATGAAACGACTTCTACTCGCCACCGCCGGAACCCTGCTGTCTGCCAGCCTGGCTTTCGCACAGACCAGCACCACGTCCGCCCCCCCGTCCTCCGCGATGAGCGCGCCCTCTACCAGCACCGGCGCACCCGCCAGTGCCAACCCGGTGGGCGCCGTGCATGATGGTGGCAAGGCCGCCGCTTCGGGCGACACCAACCAGGCCGTCACCACCACCGGCGCCAATGCGGACCAGCCGGCCAAGGGCGCCAACAGCTTCACCAAGCGCCAGGCTGCCGGCCGCATCGCCAAGAAGGGCTTCACGCATGTGACAGGCCTGACCAAGGATGCCGATGGCGTCTGGCGCGGAACCGGCATGAAGGGCGGCCAGTCCGTTCAGGTGTGGCTCGACTACAAGGGCAATGTCGGCCAGCAATCCTAAGCGTTCATAAGAAAGGCGCACGCCATGACCACACGCACACTGACACGGATGTTCGACAACCATGACGACGCGGTAGCCACCGTGCACGCGCTCGAGGCCGCCGGTTTCGGCCACGAGCATGTCAGCGTCGTCGCGAACAATGCTGACACACGCTATCGCGATACGAACGTCACCCATGCGGACGATGCCGGTGCGGCCGGCACCGGCGCCACCGCCGGCACCATCTTCGGCGGCGGCCTCGGCCTGCTGGCCGGCATCGGTTCGCTGGCCATTCCGGGCGTGGGTCCCGTGGTCGCAGCCGGCTGGCTGGTAGCGACACTGACCGGCGCCGGCGTGGGCGCTGTAGTCGGCGGCGGCGCAGGCGGCCTCGTCGGTTCGCTGACGCATGCCGGCGTGTCCGAAGAGGACGCGCATGTCTATGCGGAAGGTGTGCGCCGCGGCGGCTCGCTGGTGACTGTGCAGGCCGACGAGTTGCGCATCGCGGAAGCCGAGCGCATTCTCAACAACCGCACCTATGTGGACCCGGCGGCACGCCGCGCGGAGTACACCGCATCCGGCTGGCAGCGTTTCGACGACAAGGCGCCGCTGCCGGCGGCGACCACGACCGCAAACCCGACGACGACGCGTCCGACAATCTGACGTGACGGCCGGTCAGGTGCCGCATTGCGGCACCTGACCGGCCGTGTTACCGCGCCATCGCGCGTATCAGCGGCAGCATCACATCGACCGGGTCCGCGGTATCGATTTGCGCCACTGTTGCCGTCTGGTCCGTCAACAAACGCGGTAGGCGCGACTGCACGATAGACCACCCGGCTGCGTTCATGCCGCGGCACAGCAGCTCGCCGGCGGCTTTCGCCATCGCGTATTCCAGCATCCCTGCCGGCGCGTTCTCGACGGCGACTGATGACGGATAGAACGCCGATGTCGGCCTCGGATGCAGGGCCTGGCAGCATTCGTGGAATGCATCCACATACACCCGGCTGAACCTGCCATACACGTCGCTGGCGAAGCCTTCGGTTTTCTGCACGAAGATCTGCGTGGTTGCGAAGTAGTAGAGTTGCGTAGCCGGTGCCGTGACTTGCGCCAGCTGCGCCGCGGCATCCAGCATCGCGTCATACGCCAGCATTGTGCATGCCGACTCGCCGCACGACTCGTTTATGGCGGCACACACCTGCTCGGCATCTTCGCGTCCGCGTGCGTAAGTGATCGTCGTGCGTGCGCCGCCCGCGGCGAGCAGCATGGCCGTGAGCGCGCCGAGCCCGCGTGAGCCGCCGGCAATCAGGGCGTGTACACCGGCAAACTCGGCGGGCTGCACACGCCGTGCCAGATCCGCCATCGCCGGCGGCGCAACCGGGGCCTGGCGCACGAACGCGGATATCTTACCGGCCAGTCCGTTGCCCTGCACCGCCATTTCCACCAGCCGGAACCGCGGGTCGGCTTTTGTGACATCGAAGAAGATCGCGTCAGCACCGGCAGGCGCCTCCGTCAGCGTGAGCGCAAGGCCGGCAAAGATCGAGTGCAGGCCAGGGCAGACCATCCCGACCAGGCGCGATGTCTGCGCCAGCCCGGAGAGAATGCGCGGCGAAAGGCCGGCGGACGCGTGCGGAAATGCGTATGCGAAACGCGCGGCATCCGCCGGCGACTCCAGCCAGCCGGACAGGCCTGGCATCTGCTCCAGCGAACGCGCGACGGGCATGGCGTCCTGCGGGATCGGCGATGCTGCTTGCGGCATCGCACGCGCCGGTTCGCGCGGGCCGAACCGCAGCATCGCCACGATCGCCGCCAGGCCGGAGACCAGGACCACCAGGCGCGCGGTGTCGGTGCCCGAACGCGAAATCTCCAGTGTCACTACGGTATCCAGCGGGATGAACTTGGCGAATTGCACCCGGAGTTGTTGCAATCCGTCGAGTGCGACGCCCTGCGCCGACGCGCAATCCATCGCCCAGAGCAGCGCATGGATACCATGCACCACCTGCATTCCCGCCTGCGTACGGCGCGCGGCCAGGGCGTCCATGTGCATCGGGTTGGCATCACCGGAGAGTGCGGCGAACATCTCCTGGTCGGCCTGGGTGAAACGGCTTCTTTGCATGCGCGGTCTATAGCCGGTCCGGCGGTGGCAACGCACGAACACTTGCACGATCAGGCCGAGATTCCTGGCAGATCGGGGCACCCATCCCCGCCCATCCGCGCGTTACAGGCCCATGACAAAGCACCGTGCGATCGATGACGACCAGCCTCACAGCGTGGCCACCGGCTGGACCGATGCCCTGCTGATCTGCAAGAAATGCTCGAAGAAGCTCGATGGCGGCTTCGGCGAGGATGGCAGCGAGACGTTACGTCGCGCCCTGCGGGGCGCCTTGCGCACCACCGGGCAGCGCGGCCAGATCGGGCTCATCGAGGTGGGCTGCCTGGGTGTATGCCCGAAACGCGCGGTAACGACCGTGCGCGCCAGCCAACCGGGCAGCCTGCTGATCGTGCCGCAGGGGACCGACGTTGCAAAGTTGCTGACGCCGGCAGCTTCCGCGTCGTCTCCTATCAACCAAGGTTGAGTTTGACTTATTCAGGTAAGGCAAGAAAGTAGTCCTTTTTCGAGAAAAAGGACCAAAAAGCTTTTGCTACGACGCCTGCACCGAGGCGTGCTCCCTTACTGCAAGTAGATGCGGCTGCAGTGATAGCCAAATTTCCGTGCAGGCGTCACAGCAAAAGCTTTTTGCTTCTTTTTCTCGAAAAAGAAGGCCTTTCTTCCTTGCTGCCGACGAGTGAGTCCCAAAACGGGTTGGTATCAGTCGGGCAGCGCTATCGGCCCAAGCTCGGCAAATAAATCGCCTGGCCCAGGATTGCCCGGCGCGCTGCCGCCGCCCAGGTGGCGCACCACGCCCCAGACCGCGTTGAGCGCGGTGGTTATCGCACCTTCCGCCCAGGCCGGTGTCCAGGAGATGCCGTCGCCTGCCAGGAAGATTCCCCGTTCGGCCGGCGGCGTGTCATCCTGCATGAAATGGCAGTACATGCGGTGGTTGTAGCGGTAATGCCCGGGCAGCGCGCCCTTGAACGCGCCGAGGAAGTTCGGATCGGACTCCCAGGAGACGGTGATCGGATTGCCGATCACATGGCTTGCGATATCCAAATTCGGATAAACCTTCTCCAGCGCACGCAACATCAACGACACACGTTGATCCACCGGCAGCGGCAGCACTTTCAGCGCGTCACCCATCCACGAATAGGACAGGCAGATGCTGGCAGGTTTGCCTTCGCCCTCGTCGAACAGATAGGTGCCGCGTGTCAGCCGGTCGGTGAGCGTCATGCTCATCTTGTAGCGGCCGCTCACCGGGTCGCGGTCGCGCCAGAACGGCCGGTCCACCATCACGAAGGTTTTCGACGACTGCATGTAGCGCGTGCGGTCGAGCGCCATCCAGAGCGGGTGGGACAGCAGGCTTTCGTCGGTATCGATATGCGTGGTGAGCAGCCAGGATTGGCAGGTGACCAGCACGGCGGGGTAGGCGCGCGTCGCGCCCCAGCGATCGGTAACGGCAATGTTGCTGCCCTGGCGCGCGATCTTCGCCACGCCTGGTTTCGGCGCGCCCTGGTGCAGCGTGCTCAGCGACGTGCCGCTCGGCCAGTGCACGCAACGCGCCGGCGCATGCGCCCAGAGCCGGCGCGGCAATTGCTCCACCCCGCCGACCACGAGGCGCTGGTCTTCGTCGAGATTTGTGTAGGCGACGCGCAGGATTTCCAGCATCGAGTTCGGGAAATCGCTGTCCCAGCCGCCTGTGCCGAAGCCGACCTGGCCGAATATCTCGCGATGCCGGAACGGGTGGCTTTTGAAGGCGCGTGATGTGGCAACGAAGTCGTAGAACGTGCGCTCGTCCCATAGCGGCACCAGCCGGTTCCAGATCTGTTTGAGCGTGCGTACGTCGCGCGTGCGAATCGCATGCTGCACCGCGCTGAAATCGGCCTGCTCCTCCAGCGCATCGCGCCAGGCATCCGAGATTTCGCGCAAGACGGGCGGCAGGTTCGTGTCGCCTTCCACATACACCTGGTCGCCTTCGAGATCGAGCAGCGTGGACGGCGTGGCGGGGTCGAGCGGATTGGGGAAAGGCTGCGTGCGCAGCCCCACCAGATCGAGATAGTGATAGAAACACACGGAGGATTTCGGAAACCGCATACCGCCCAGTTCGGCGATGATGCCGCTATTGCCGTCGAACGGTTCGCTGCGCAGGCGGCCGCCCAGGCGTCCGGATTCGTAGAGCACCGGCTTTAGCCCGAGCTTCATCAGCTCGTAGGCGGCAACAACGCCGGCGATGCCGCCGCCCACTATCGCCACCTCGCAACCGAGCATATGCGGCGGCAGCGTGCCCAGGCCGGCCGGGTTGCGCAGCCAGTCGTCGAACGCGAACGGGAAATCCGGCCCGAACGTGGTGATCGCGCGGTCCGCCTGCGCTGTTTCGGGCGTCAGCGGATGCAGCACGCTCATGGCCGCGCCTCCGGCTCGCGATAGTGCCTGGCCTGCCGGTCGTGAAGATATGTGTTGGCAGCACGCGAGTCCGCCATCGCGGCATCGTCGAGCGTGGCGACGAGCAATGCCGCACCTTCGCCGGCGCGGGCCAGAACGCTGCCGTCCGGTGCCACGATGCAGCTTTCGCCAACATATTCCATGTTCGCCTCGGTGCCGCACCGGTTCGCGTAGATCATGAAAACCTGGTTCTCGTAGGCGCGCACAGGCAGCATCATGCGCGGAATGAAATGATACGGCTGCATCAGCGCGGTCGGCACAGCGACGAGCCCGGCGCCGCGCAGCGCCAGCCCGCGCACCAGTTCGGGGAATTCCACATCGTAGCAGACCAGCACGCCCATGCGCATGCCGCCGACCTCCGCCAGAACGAACGGTTCATCGCCTGGCGTAAAGATCGCGCGTTCCATGTCGCCGAACAGATGCGTCTTGCGGTAATTCGCCAGCTTCTCGCCGGCTGGACCCAGCAGTAGCGCGCTGTTGTAGAGGCGCCCGTCCGCGCCGCGTTCGGGATATCCGAAGAGCAGCGCCAAGCCTGCCTCGCGTGCGATGGCGGCGGCCTGCGCGGCTGCCGGCCCGTCCGCCGCTTCCGCCCGGGCGCGCAAGGCGTCCGCGCCGATGTTGTAGCCGGTCAGGAACAGTTCGGGCAGCACCAGCAATTGCGCGCCGTCCGCGGCCGCGTTGGTTGCGGCCTGGCGTAGCGCGGCCAGGGTGTCGGGCAGGCTGGGTCCTTGCAGGAGGGCTACGCGCATGCGGCCTGATTGGCGCGGCGTGGATGGGTGGTCAAGGCAAGGCCTTCTTTTTTGCAAAAAAGAAGCAAAAAACCTTTGCTCCCTGTCGGCGGCTGCTGACGCGCTCCCCGACAGGGACCAAAAGCTTTTTGCTTCTTTTTCTCGAAGAGAAGGCCTTGCCGCACCTTGCCGGGAAGTCTGCGATCAGATCGCCTCCCGCAGACGCGGGGGTAATCCCGGATTCGTAACCGGCAAGGCTCCATCACGAACTGCGGAAACAGCCAAAGCTGCCATCCGCCCAGAAACCAAATCGGCCGGTCTGATACGAACCCGTCTTTAGACTGACTCAGCAACAGCAAGAAAGGCCTTCTTTTTCTCGAAAAAGAAGGCCTTTCTTCCTTCCTTCCGATGAGTCAGTCCCAAGACGGACTGATATCAAACCAGCCCGCCTCAATACTGCAGATGCAACCGCACGCCAAGTATCGACACCGGGCCACGCACCCTGTCGTAGCCTGGATTGTTGACGAACTGGTAATCCGCCGTCACCTGCGCATACCTTGCCAGAGCGTGCCGGTAATACGTCTCCACCACCTGCTCCGGCCCGGAAAGCGGCAACGCGCCGTCACCCACCAGAATGCCCAGCCCGCCCGCCGCGAGATAGTCCTTGTGGCGATGCGAAATGGCGTCGATCACGGTTGCCAGCCCCACCGTATCGTCCGGCAGCCCCCAGCGCGCACCCTGCAACGCCAGGCCGATGGAAAACGTGCGATCTACGTCGGTGAATTCATACGGCTCGCGGCCGCCTTCGGCCAGGCCGGCGCGCGCGAACAGGCCGAGCTCCTTGGTGATCGCCTGCTCGAGGTTCAGGCTCACGCCGGAGCGGCTGCGATATTGCCGCACATCGGCCGTGCTCGGCGCGCTGCCGCTCTGGTCGGCCAGCACGATCGCGTCGCTGTAATCGCCCATGCGGCCGCGGGTGAGAAAACCCGTCACTTTCAGTTTGCCGTCCTGGCCCCACAGATCGTGACGCTCCTCGGCTTCGGCGAGCATCTGGAACTGGCTGCCGCTGGTATCGAGCTGCGTGCTGTTCGGCACGCGGGAGAGCGCGAAGCCGCCGGCGCGCAACGTCCACCAATCCTGATACCATTCCACTGCGGTGCCATAACTGAAGCCCCACGCATCGGCCGCGTAATCAAGCGATCCGGCATTCACCAGCGCCCAGTTGGAGAAATCGCC
The DNA here is from genome assembly GCA_963795825.1 of uncultured Alphaproteobacteria bacterium. Taxonomy (GTDB): domain Bacteria; phylum Pseudomonadota; class Alphaproteobacteria; order Acetobacterales; family Acetobacteraceae; genus BOG-908. Next base: position 100,589 of record CAWCIW010000003.1, read on the forward strand.
GCGCGCGTTGTTGGCGTAGGCGTTGGTGTCGAACACATCCGGCACGCCGAATTTACCGATCCAGAACACCACGCGGTCCGCCGTCTGTGCGCCGCCCAGCACGTTGATGTCGTTGGCCACCGGCTGTTTCGCGCCGCCGAGATCGAGCGTCTGGCGGAAGAACAGGCGCGGCACGCGCACATACGGCGTGGCGGAGCCGATCTTGTAAGCCTCGGCACTCGGAAAGGCGGCGATCCCCAGCGTGTTGCTGAGGCCGAAACCCTGGTCCACCTCGGGATTCACCCAGAGCTCGGCGCCGGACCAGGGGCGCACGCCGGCATAGAGGGTGAAGTCGAACGTTTCGTCGCCGCGGCTGCCCGGGTCCAGGCTGTTGCCGCCGCGCAAGGGCGAGGTGAAAGCGGGGTGGTACTGGTCCTCGAACGTGGCTTGCGCGTGCAGCGACCAGATCTGCGGGGCTTCCTGCGCGGCGGCGGCGGCCGGCATGAGGCAGGCAATTGAGGCTACTTTCCACATGCGCGGGGTTCTAGCCGCAGGCAGGAAGAAAGGCCTTCTTTTTTGAAAAAAGAAGCAAAAAACTTTTGGTCCCTGTCGGCGCGCGTCGAAGCAGCCGCCGACAGGGAGCAAAAGTTTTTTGGTCCTTTTTTTCAAAAAAGGACTGCTTGCTTGCCTAAAAACCGCCGCGTCACGCCCAGGAACGCCTCCAGGCAATCATGCTGCACCCAGTGCCCGGCGCCCTCGATCATCGCCACTTCGGCGCGCTGGAAATACGCCGCCCGCCCGTCCAGCGCAGGATTGCTCGCCCAGCTCTTGGTGCCATACACCAGCAGCGTCTCGCAGGTGATGCGCTCCCACAATCGGCTTATCTCGCCGCGCGTGATGTCCACCGGCGGCCAGGACCGCACATACGGGTCGAACTTCCAGCTATACGTGCCGTCCTCGTTCTGCCTTACGCCATGGCGCGTCAGGTGCTCGGCCTGCGCCTCGGACAGATGCGCGTTCTCCGCCCGCATGCGGGCCAGCGCGTCGGCGAACGCCGCATAGCGGCGCGGCTGCCGTGCGGCCAGTTCGCGCTGCTCGTCCACCCAGATGCGCAGCCGCTCCTCGACCGGCACGGCCGCCGCCTCGGCCGTCTTCGGCGACGGCCCGAGACCCTCGATGCACACCAGGCGCTCCACCAGCTCGGGATACAGGCCGGTGAAACGGGTGGCCACGTTGCCGCCCAGCGAGTGGCCGATCAGCGTGACCGGCCCGCTCGTCTGCTGGTGCACGAGCTGGGCGAGGTCGTAGATGAAGCCCGCCATGCCGTAGCCGCCGGCATCCGCCCAGGCGCTGTCGCCGTGGCCGCGCAGATCGGGCGCGATCACGTGGTAGTCGGGCGCCAGGCTTGCCGCCACCCAGTCCCAGTTGCGGCAATGGTCCCGGCCGCCATGCACCAGGATCATCGGTTTGGCGTGCTGGTTGCCCCAGTCCACGTAGTGCAGTCTCAGGCGCTGGGAGATGAAGCTTTTGGAAACGGGGGCTTGCATGGCGCCTGAATCGGGCACGCGCAAAGGCTAGGCAAGGCCTTCTTTTCTGAAGAAAAGAAGCAAAAGACTTTTGACTCCGCTGTCGCGCGCTCAACGGCCGACGCTTATTGTTGCGGGCCGGCTTGCAGGAGTGCCAGGTCTTGTTGAGCCAGGTCGCCGGTGGGCGTGTCGGGCGCCAGCTCTGCGGCGCGCTGCCAGTCCGCACGCGCGCCGGCCAGGTCGCCCAGGCGCTGGCGTATGATGCCGCGCTCCAGCAGCAGGTCGGGGTTGTCCGGGTCCAGGCCGGATGCGGCGCCGATATCCGCCCTGGCCTGGTCCATCTGGCCCAGATTGCGCTCGGCGGTCGCGCGCAGGATCAGCGCGTCGGAGCGCTTCGGGTCGAGGTCCAGCGCGCGGGTCAGGTCGTCGGCCGCCTCCGCCCAACGCTGCCTGGCCAGCGCGGCGATCGCGTGGCCGATGCGCAGTTCCGGATCGTCCGGCGAGAGCGCCAGCGCCCGGCTCGCGGAGTCATACGCCTGATCGGCCGCGCCCGCCATGCTCCAGGCCTGGCTCGCCTGGCCGAACACCACGGCGCGCGAGGCCGCCGGCGCCGTGCTCCCGGCGGCGAGCCGGTCCAGCAACGTGGCGCCTTCTTCCGTGTTGCCCAGCTCAACCTGGGCCAGCGCGTGGCAATGCGCCGCCGCCTCGGCGCCCGTCCCGGCCTTGGACGTGCCGCCCGCCATCGCGGCGGCCATCGCGTCCGCGCCGGACGGGTCGGTGGCCAGCATGTCCAGGCACGCCTCGTATTGCGCGCCCTCGGAGATGCGCGGCGGCACCGGCGGTATCGGCAGGTTGGTGTCGTCCGTGGCGCCGGCAGGTGCGTTCTCCGCCGCGTCGTTGGCCGCGACACCCGGCACCGGCGCGGCTTTGCCTGCACTCGGCGCGGCTGCGCCAACCACAGGCGGCGCCGCCGGCGCACCGGCCGGAAAAGCGAATGAGGCGGCCAGCGCGGCGACGCCGGCAAGGGCCACGCGTAGTCTCATGGCGCCGTATGTAGGGCGCGCGACCGGCCGCGGAAAGTTGGGAAGAGAGCTAAACATGCGACTGTTGATCTTCGGGCTGGGCTTCTGTGGCCGTGCCGCCGCACGCGACGCCTGTGCGGCCGGCTGGGAGGTGGTGGCCACCAGCCGCTCGCCCCGCCCGTCCAACCGCCAGAACCTGCGCATCGTGGCGTTCGACGCTGCGGGCCCCGAGCTGGCCCGGGCCACGCATCTGCTGGCGACCGCGCCGCCACAGCGCGACGGCGGCCACGATCCCGTGCTGGACCGCTACGGTCCCGAGATCGAAGCGGCCCCCGGCCTGGCGTGGATCGGCTACCTGTCCACCACCGGCGTGTATGGCGACCGCCAGGGAGGCTGGGTGGACGAGACGACCGAGCCCGCGCCCTCTGCCGCGCGCAGCCAGCGTCGCCTGGCCGCCGAGCTGGCATGGCGCGCCGCGGCACATGGCCGGCCGCTCGACCTGTTCCGCCTCGCCGGCATCTACGGCCCCGGCCGCTCCGCGTTCGACGATCTGCGCGCCGGCCAGGCCCGCCGCGTGGTGCAGCCGGGCCACGCGTTCGGCCGCATCCATGTGGACGACATCGCCGGCGGCGTGATGGCCGCCATCGCCCGCCCGCCGCAGGGCACCCGCGTGCTGAACTTCTCCGACGACGCGCCGACCGAAAGTGCCGTCGTCACCGCCTACGCCGCCGAGCTGCTGGGCGTGAAGGTACCGCCGGCGGTGCCGTTCAGCGAAGCGGTGGGCGGGATGAGCGAAATGGCGCGCAGCTTCTGGGCGGAAAACCGCAAGGTGCGCAGCGACGCGACACAACAGGCTCTGGGGTATCGCTGGCGTTACCCGACGTATCGGGAGGGCCTGCGGGCGATATTGGAGCACCGCGCTTTGCCGGGCTGACGGCAAGGAAGAAAGCAGTCCTTTTTCGAGAAAAAGACCAAAAAGCTTTTGCTATGACGCCTGCACGCGATCCAGGCTGTAATTGCAACCTAATCGACTGGCAGAACGAGCGTAAGCCTCGGTGCAAGCGTCGGAGCAAAAGCTTTTTGGTCCTTTTTCTCGAAAAAGGACTGCTTTCTTACTTACCCAGCAACCCCTTCGCGAGCGCGCGTATCAGCGCCAGATCCCCCGCCCGCGAAAGCCGGTGCGCACCATCCTTCACCAGCGTGACCTGAACATCGGCGCCCTCCAGCCGCTCCGCCACCTGCAACGCGGTATGCCAGGGCACATCCGGATCCCTCTGCCCATGCAGCAGCCGAATTGGGCAGGTGATCCCGATAGGCGCCCCAAGCAGCAGATGGTTGCGGCCGTCCTCGATGAGCGCGCGGGTGATGATCTGCTCGCCGCCATAGGCGCTGGGTACGCGCAGCAGGCCATCCTCCATCAGCCGCGCCCGCGCCGGCGCGTCGAGCGCGGCCCACATCAGGGTTTCGGTGAAGTCGGGTGCGGCGGCGATGCCCAGCAGGCCCGCCATCCGGTCCGGCCTGGCACGCGCGACGAGCAGGGCGATCCAGCCGCCCATCGACGAGCCGACGAGCACAATCGGGCCTTCGGTCAGGCGGTCGATCAGGAACAGCGCATCCTCGGTCCATCTTCCGATCGTGCCGGCGATGAACTGGCCGCCACTCCTGCCGTGTCCGGAATAATCCACCAGCAGGCAGGCATGGCCCAGCGCTTCGGCATGCGCGGCCAGCATGGTGGCCTTCTCGCCGGCCATGTCGCTCATGAAACCGGGGAGGAAGACGAGGGTGGGCTGGCGGCCTGGCGTCAGGGTGTAGGCCAGTTTGGTGCCGTCGCCTCGGTCTATTTGCATGGCGGGCGTATTCCGGGGCGTGGGAAAGGAAAGCAAGGCCTTCTCTTCTGAAGAAAAGAAGCAAAAGACTTTTGATTCCGCTGTCGCCGTTCGGTCACCTGAGGTTGGGTCAGGTGACCTGAGGGCTACTGCTTCTCGAAATTTCAGGACGAAATTGTCCGCCTCCCCGATCGCCTGGTATTTCGCGCGGTCGACATCCTTCAGCTCGTAGGTCGGCGGCAGCGTCCACACGCCCTTGGGCCAGTCCGCCGTGTCGCGCGGGTTGGCATCCATCTCCGACGTGCCGACAAGCTTGAAGCCGGCGCGCTCGATCGTCGCTATCGCGTAATCCTGGCGCACATAACCGTTCTTGGCTTTCGGGTCCTGCGGCGACTTCGTGTTGGCCCGGTGGTCCTCCACGCCCAGTATGCCGCCCGGCTTCAGCGCGGTGTGTATCGCGGCCAGCAACGAGTCCGTCTCGCCCTCTTCCATCCAGTTGTGCAGGTTGCGGAACGTGAGCACCACATCCACGCTGCCGGCGGGCGCCAGCGTCAGGTCGCGCCCGCCGAACATCGCCGTCCGCACCTTGCCGTACACCGCGGGATTGGCGGCCAGCATCGCCTTGAAGGGCGCGGATTCCACGAAGAACCTGTCGACGTCGCCGCCGGTGGGCGAGCCGTTTGCCTCGATGAGCGTGCCATGGTCGTGCAGCAGAGGTGCCAGTATCTGCGTCCAGTAGCCGCTGTCGCCAGGCCAGAGTTCGACGACGGTGGCGCTTGGCGTCACGCCAAAGAACGCAAGCTCCTCGCCGGGATGGCGCGCACCGTCGCGCGCGGTGTTCGCGGCGGAGCGCGTGGGCGCGGATACGGCGCTCTGCAGCGCCTGGTCCAGCGCGAAAGCCGGGGCGCTGGCAAGGAGGGTCGCCGCAGTCAGGGCCAGGATGGTTGTGCGCATTGTTATCGCTCCAGAAAGGAAGAAAGGCCTTCTTCTTCGAGAAAAAGAAGCAAAAAGCTTTTGACTTCCGCTTGCACCAAGGCTCGAACTCTCAATGCAAGCCGCAACGCCTGCAAAACGAAACAGCAAGCCCGCGCAGCGGGGAACGCAGAACTTTTTCCGAAAAAGGACTGCTTGCTTCCTTGCCTTACACCAGGACCAATACATGCCAGATGAGATCAGCGTTACATCGGCGACACCAATCCTCGTCGTGGACGCGATAGAAACCTGCCTCCCGTTCTACGAAACGATCGGCTTCAAGCCGATAATGACGGTGCCCGAAGCCCCGCCCTACGCCTTCGCCATCCTGCAGTGCGGCGCGGTGGAACTGATGCTGCAGACCAAAGCGTCGGTGGCCGAAGACGTGCCGGCGATCGGTCGCGCGGTGCAGGCAAGCGTCCTGTATATCAGCGTGGCGTCGCTGGCGCCGGTGCTGGCGCGGCTGGCAGACGCGCCGGTCGCGGTCGCGCGCCGCACCACCTTCTACGGCGCCGACGAGATCTTCCTGCACGATCCGGCGGGCAACGTCATCGGCTTCGCGGCACAGCCGGCCGGCTAGAACTCGCCGTCCACCTCGAGCTCGGACATCAGCTCCGGCTCGAGCTTCGCCGCGTCGATCCACTCGCGCATTTCGGGGAGCGCCATGATGCGGTCGCGATAGGCCTCGCAGACCGGGTCGAGATCCACGTCGTAGGTGGTGAAGCGGGTGCACACAGGGGCGAACATCGCGTCCGCCAGGCAGAGCCGCGCGCCGAACAAATATGGCCCGCCGGACCGGGCCAGGCAGTCGCGCCAGATCTCGGTGATGCGCGCGATATCGGCGCGCACGCCGGACCAGAGCGGGAAATTCGGCCGGAACGCGTGCAGGTTCACCGGCAGCGCGGCGCGCAGGACGGTGAAGCCGCCCTGCATCTCGCTGCTCACGGCGCGGCAGAGCGCGCGCGTCGCCTGGTCGGCGGGCAGCAGGCCGGCCTCGGGCGCCAGCTCGGCCAGGTATTCCGCGATGGCCAGCACGCCCCAGACCTGCACCGCGCCGTGGGCCAAAGAGGGGATGCGGGTGGAGCTGGTCTGCTGCAGGAGTTCGGCGCGCGCCACGGTATCGTCGTTCGACACGCGCTCCACCCGGAAGGCCAGGCCGGACCAGCGCAGCAGCAACCAGCCGCGCAGCGACCAGGAGGAGTAGTTGCGGCTGCTGATCGTCAGCACGGCTTCGGCGGGGGCTGCGGAAGAGCCTGGTTTGGCCATGGTGGGGTCCTGATCGGGAGGTTACGCCGGGTCAGATTGTGGCCTGTGCGGCAGGAAGGAAGAAAGGCCTTCTTTTTCGAGAAAAAGAAGCAAAAAGCTTTTGCTCCGACGCCTGCCCGAAGATCAGGCCGAGTCTGCAAGCGCATCGGCCCGCAGAACAGGCGTAGGCTCCCGTGCAGGCGTCGGGACCAAAAGCTTTTTGGTCCTTTTTCTCGAAAAAGGACTGCTTTCTTTCTTAGTTCACGACGCCCCTTTCGCAACTGCGAGTACGCGTCCAATCTACCAACCATGCTCTATAAACTCTTCCAGGCCCAGTCCGACCTCCTGGCCCCCGCCCGCGCCGCCGCCGGCCTCTGGCTGGACCTGCTGGGCCAGATGCCGCGCCTGAAACAACTCCCGGCCGTGCGGTTGATGGCCGCCGGCGCCGAGCTGTTCACCACCGCCGTCGTCACCCAGGCGCGCCGGCCGTTCGGCATCGCCGCCGTCGAGATGGACAACCGGGTGGTCGCCGTCACCGAACGGGTGATCACCGCCACGCCCTTCGGCAGCCTGCTCCGGTTCGAAAAGGATTGCCTGACGAAGCAGCCCAAGGTGCTGGTGGTGGCGCCGATGTCCGGCCATTTCGCCACCCTGCTGCGCCCGACGATCCAGACGATGCTGGCCGATTTCGACGTCTATATCACCGACTGGCACAATGCCCGCGACGTTCCGGTGGCGGCCGGCCGCTTCGGCCTGGACGAATACACCGACCACATCATCGGCTTCCTCGAGGCGCTCGGGCCGGACACCCATCTGCTGGCGATCTGCCAGCCCGCGGTGCCGGCGCTGATGGCGACCGCGGTGATGGCCGAGGCGCGCAACCCGGCCCAGCCGCGCACCCTCACGCTGATGGCCGGCCCGATCGACACCCGCAACAGCCCCACGCGGGTGAACGTGATGGCCAAGAAGCAGACCATCGCGGAATATGAGCGGAAAGCGATCAGCCAGGTGCCCGCGCGCTACGCCGGCGCGGGACGTCGCGTGTATCCCGGTTTCTACCAGCTCGCCTCGTTCATGGCGATGAACGCGGACCGCCACATCAACGCCCAGCTCACCCAGCTCCGCCGCCTGTTCACCGACGATACCGAGGGCGCGGCCGCGCATAGCCGCTTCTACGACGAGTATTTCGCGGTGGCCGACCTGCCCGCCGAGTTCTACCTCGAAACCGTCGCCCGGGTGTTCCAGGATCACCTGCTGGCCAAAGGCGAGATGACCTGGCACGGCAAACCCGTCGATCCGGGCGCGATACGCCGGACCGCGCTGCTGGTGGTGGAAGGCGAGCGTGACGACATCTGCGGCGTGGGCCAGACGATGGCGGCGCTCGATCTCTGCCGCAACATCCCCGCCGCCCGGAAGAAATACCATTTGCAGACCGGCGCCGGCCATTACGGCGTGTTCAGCGGTCGCGCCTGGACCGGGCATATCTATCCGAAGGTGCGCGCGATGATCGAGGAAGCGGCGGAGTTCCGGTCGGCGGCTTGATTAGGCCAGGCAGGCAAGCAGTCCTTTTTTGAAAAAAAGGACCAAAAAACTTTTGTTGTGACGCCTGCACGACGTGTTGGCTATTCCTGCAATCGCATCGGCTTGCAATACGAGCGTAGGCTATGGGGCAGGCGTCGGAGCAAAAGCTTTTTGGTCCTTTTTCTCGAAAAAGGACTGCTTTCTTGCTTGCCTATCAGGATTGGTCCCAGTCTGCAGGCGCGGTGGCTGGCACACACGGCGTGGGCGTCGGAGCAAGAGCTCGTTGCCTCACCACGCCACCACAACCCCATTCTGATCCAGAAAAACCCCGCTCTCCCGCGCCGCATCCATAACCGCCAGCAGCGCCCGCGCCGCGTCCTCCGGCGCCACCCCCTGCGACGTAAAACCCGCCGACAGCCCGGTCCGCACCGTCCCCGGGTGCAGCGCCAGCAGCACCGCCTCCGGCCGCCGCCGCGCCACTTCCACCGCGGCCGTGCGCAGTATCTGGTTCAGCGCCGCCTTCGACGCGCGATACGAGTACCCAGCCGCCCAGTCGGTTGTCGCCGATGCTGCCGACGCGGGCGGACAGCGTGGCGAACACGCACCGCCCCTGGCGCGGCAGCAGATCCGCGAAATGCTTGATCAGCAGCGCCGGGCCGATCGTGTTGATGGCGAACGCCCGCGCCATCGCCGCCGGGTCCAGCTCGGCCAGGCGCTTCTCCGGACCTTTCCCGTCGATGGTGAGCGCGCCGGTGGCGTCGATGATGCGGTCGAAGGGCGGCAGGTGGCGAAGGCTGGCGGCGGCGCGGGCCAGGCTGGCTTCGTCGGTGAGTTCGATCGGCGGATCGGACCGGCGGCTCAGGCCGACAGCCTGGGTGGCCGCCGCCAGCGCCGCGCCGAGGCCGCCGGTGCAGCCGAGAACGAGGGTGCGCGGCTCAGAAATCGGTGCAGCGGCCTTTTACTTCCCAGTCGCCGAAGCGCGTGGGCTCGGGGCCTTTCGGGCCGCCGATCTCCTTCGGCATGGGGGTTTTGCCGTCCGGCTTTGGGCCGGCGTCCTGCTGGGTGGCGGGCTTTTCGTGTTCCATGGGGGAGATGTTGCGAGGGTTCGGCGTGTTGCAACGGGGCAGAAAGGAAGCAGTCCTTTTTTGAAAAAAAGGACCAAAAAACTTTTGCTCCCCCGCTTGCACCATCGCCTCCCACTTTCTGCCAGACGCGCGCTCGCAGAAGATGCGTAGGCTCGGGTGCAGGCGTCGGAGCAAAAGCTTTTTGCTTCTTTTTCTCGAAAAAGAAGGCCTTCCTTGCCTTCCCCTACTCCCCCCGCCCAGCCACCAGATCCTGCACCACCCCAGGATCCGCCAGCGTGGAAATATCCCCCAACCCCTCCGCCTCGTTAGCCGCGATCTTCCGCAAGATCCGACGCATGATCTTCCCGCTACGCGTCTTCGGCAGCCCAGGCGCCCACTGTATCGCGTCCGGCGCCGCGATCGGCCCGATCTCGCGCCGCACCCAGGCCACCAGCTCCTTGCGCAAAGCGTCGGTCGGCTCCACCCCGTCTTTCAAAGTCACGTAGGCGTAGATCCCCTGGCCCTTCACGTCGTGCGGGAAGCCCACCACCGCGGCTTCGGCCACGTTCTGGTTGCTCACCAAAGCGCTCTCCACCTCCGCGGTGCCCATGCGGTGGCCGCTGACGTTGATCACGTCGTCCACCCGCCCGGTAATCCACCAGTAGCCGTCGGCATCGCGCCGCGCGCCGTCGCCGGTGAAATACTTGCCGGGATAGGTGGTGAAATAGGTCTGCACGAAGCGGGCGTGGTCGCCGAACACGGTGCGCATCTGCCCGGGCCAGCTATCGGTGATGCACAGATTGCCCTCGGTCGCACCCTCGAGCTCCACGCCCTCCGCGTCCACGAGCACCGGCTTCACGCCGGGCAGCGCGAACGTGGCCGACCCCGGCTTCAGCGCCACCGCGCCCGCCACCGGGCTGATCAGGATGCCGCCGGTCTCGGTCTGCCACCAGGTATCGACGATCTGGCAGCGTTCCTCGCCCACCACGCGGTAATACCAGAGCCACGCCTCGGGGTTGATCGGCTCGCCGACGCTGCCGAGCAGGCGCAGCGATTTCCGCGACGTGCGCAGCACCGGCGCGTCGCCCTCGCGCATCAGCGCGCGTATGGCGGTGGGCGCGGTGTAGAAGATGTTCACCTGGTGCTTGTCGATCACTTCCCAGAAGCGCGAACTGGTGGGATAGGTCGGCACGCCCTCGAACATCAGCGTGGTGCCGCCATTGGCGAGCGGGCCGTACACGATATAGGTGTGGCCGGTCACCCAGCCGACATCGGCGCTGCACCAGAACACCTCGCCGGGCCGGTAGTCGAACACCAGCTCGTGGGTGAAGCCGGCCCACACCAGGTAGCCGGCCGTGGTGTGCAGCACGCCCTTCGGCTTGCCGGTGCTGCCGCTGGTGTAGAGGATGAACAGCGGGTCCTCGGCGCCCATCTCCTCCGGTGGGCAGTCCGGCGACGCGGCCGCCAGCACCGCGGCATAGGCGTGGTCGCGGCCTTCCTGCATCGGCACGTCTGCGCCGGTCACCGCCACCACGATTACCGCCGCCACCGCCGGGCATTGCGCCAGTGCGGCATCGGCATTGGTTTTCAGCGGCACGCGACGGCCGCCGCGACGGCTCTCGTCGGCGGTGATCAGCAGCGTGCTGCCGCAATCCTGCAGGCGGTTGGCCAGGCTGTCCGGCGAGAAGCCGCCGAACACCACGGAATGGATCGCGCCGATGCGCGCGCACGCCAGCATCGCCACCGCGGCTTCCGGCACCATCGGCAGGTAGATCGACACGCGGTCGCCCTTCTTGGCGCCCAGCGCCTTCATCGCATTGGCGAGCCGGCAGACGCGTTCGTGCAGGTCGCGATAGGTGATCGTTTCGCTGGTTCCCGGATCGTCGCCTTCCCAGATGATCGCCGCCTGGTCGCCGCGCTCCGCAAGATGGCGGTCGAGGCAACTGACGGAGGCGTTCAGCCGGCCGTCCTCGAACCATTTGATCTGCACGTCGCCGTCGAAGCTGGTGTTCTTGATGATCTCGGGGAAGCGCATCCACTCCAGCCGGCGGGCCTGCTCGGCCCAGAAACGGTCCGGGTCGGTGTTGGCGTGGTTGGTCATCAGGCGGAGTTTGGCGGCGTCCACGCCGGCATCCGCGGCGGTGGCGGGTTTTACGTGGAACAGTTGGTCTTCGGACATTTTCTGGGTCTCCCTTGGGCGCAAGGAAGGCCTGCTTTCTTGAAAAACAGAAGCAAAAAACGTTTGCTCATTCAGATGGGGTGCGGTGACGCATCTCGGGCAGGCAAGCAAGCAGTCCTTTTTCGAGAAAAAGGACCAAAAAGCTTTTGCTCCGACGCCTGCACGGAAGCTTACTTCTGTTCTGCCGGTGCGTAGGCCTGCAGGAAAAGCGCAGGCCTTTGTGCAGGCGTCGGAGCAAAAGCTTTTTGCTTCTTTTTCTCGAAAAAGAAGGCCTTCCTTCCTACTTCGCCTTGGTGCCCCCCAGCTTACAAATATGTGCCCAGAACGCCGGCTCCACCGGCGCCACCGACAGCCGCGAATACTTCAGCAAAGCCAGCCCCTCCAGCGCCGGATCGGCCTTCATCGCCGCCAGCGTCACGGCTTTCTTGAACGGCCGCACCGCCTGCATGTCCACGCACACCCAACTGGTACCCTCATCCGCGGTGGGATCCGGATAGGCCGCGCGCGCCACCCGCACGATGCCCACCACCTCCTTGCCGATGTTGGAGTGGTAGAAGAATGCCAGATCACCGACCGCCATGGCTTTCAGGTTGTTCTTCGCCTGGTGGCTGCGCACGCCGGTCCACGGCTCGATATCGTGCGCCACCTGCATGTCCCAGGAAAACGAATCCGGTTCGCTTTTCACCAGCCAGTGGTTCATGCGGCGACGCTCACGATATCGCCAGCCTGCCGATTGCGGTGGCCGCATCGATCCAGGCCTGCAGCTCGTGCGTCGGCCGCTGCGACAGATCGAGTATCAGCGGGAACACGCGCTGCACGTCCTGCGCATAGGCCGAGCCCAGGAGCTGGGTCTGGTAGCCGAAGCTTTGCCTGTACCAATGGATGTCGGTCTTGCCCACCGTCGTGATCTGCCAGCCGGGTTCGGGCGGATAGGGGACATGCTGCATCCCGTTGCCACTGACGAAATTCGCCAGCAGGTTCTGCCACACCGCCGGCAGGGCCCCCTCGATCACCGGCGCGCCCGCCACGAACGGCAGGATGGACATGCGCTCGATCGCCGCGGTCTCCAGCACGAAGTCGGTGGCGGGCAGTGGCGGCCGCGGATCATGCACACCATCGAGCTTGTTGGCGGGCCGGAGCAGCCAGGAACGTCGCCCGGCCAGGATGTGGAAGCGGTTGATCAGCGTGGCCGTGGCGCCGCCGATCTGCCCGCCGAGATACGCCTCGGCAACGGCGGCAGCGGGGCCCATCGTCAGGCCGAGCATGCCCCCGGCGCCGGCGCCCACGGCACTGCCGATCGCGCCGACCTGCCCGTCATCGGCATCCGGCGTATCGCGGTGCAGGGTCTGCACGGTGAACCCGTCCGCCAAGGTGGTGATCACCCGCACCCAGTCGTAATGTTGCAGTTTCATGCCGACGATCGGCACGGCACCGTGAAACTTGTAGAGGTTGTCGCTGCCCTGCCGGAATTGTTGAACGGTGGCCGCCTTGCTCCACACATAGGCGGGAAACTTGCTGATGAATTGCGCCGCCAGGTTGGCCGCCGTGGTGGGCGGCGCACCCGGCGGCGAACGGAACACCACGCGGAAGCGGTTCAGGTGCCAGTCGCCCCATCCGCTGGCCACGGGCAGGTCGGTGAAATGCGGCATCGGCACGCTCCCTGTCTCGGTCTGCCAACATCGCCCGCGCGGCGGACCCGGCACCGCGACGATACGTTACTGATCCGGTCAGAGTTCCGCCCGGGCCTGTCGGCTGCGGTCAGGCGGCGAGGCTGCCGTCGCGATACACCTGGCGGTAGGGGCGGATGATCACGGATTCGAACAGGCCGGCTTTGGTATAGGGGTCGGCTTCGGCGAAGCCCGCGGCTGCCGCGCGGTCCGCCACATCGACGATGAGCAGGCTGCCGCAGGGGCGGTCATCGATGTCCAGCATGGGCCCGGCGTGGACGATGCGGGTTTCGTAGGTGGTGAGGTAGGCGAGGTGGTTGGCTCTGGTGGCCAGGCGGAGGTCCAGGCTGCCGGGCTTGTCTGTGCAGATGAGGACGAAGAGCATTGGCGGGCCTTGGCTTCGGGAGGGTGGGGAAAGCAAGGAAGGCCTTCTTTCTTGCAAAAAAGAAGCAAAAAACTTTTGAATGGACGCTGGGGTGTGGGTGGCGGTTAGGTCTGTCGGCTTGCGCTTCGGCGGGCAATGCGTGGGCTTGGTGCCTGTCGGTTTCCGCGCGGGTGCTTGGCGGTTCATCAGTGGGAGCGGGTTATGTTGACGCGTACGGCGATCTACGAGGGCACCATACAGGCCGGGCAGGAAGATGTGTTCTTCGCGCGCGTGCGCGCCGAACTGGAGCCGCTGTGGCGCCGGTTTCCCGGCGTGCTCGGGGTGCGCGTGCAGCGCATGCGCGCGGCCGATGCCGACGCGCGGCCGATCGCGATGATACTGGAGATGGATTTCGCGGACATGGCGGCGATAGAGCGCTGCCTGGCGTCGTCGATACGGCCTGAATCGCATGCGGCGACGGTCGAAGTGATGAAACTGTTCGACGGGCGATTTTATCATCTGATGGGGGAGGCGACCACGCTGGTGTAGTTTGGATCACTCGAGATGCACCCGAGCACTACCCGATCGTGTGCAACACGTTGTTTGATGCCAAGAAGCAAGAAAGGAAGGCCTTCTTTTTCGAGAAAAAGAAGCAAAAGCTTTTGCTTCGATGCCTGCGTGAAGACCGAGACTGCTTCTGCAAGCGCATCGGCTTGCAGAAAGAGGGCGGGCGATACTGCAGACGTCAGAGCAAAAGCTTTTTGGTCCTTTTTCTCGAAAAAGGACTACTTTCTTGCTTGCGCGCTAAGCATCAACGCCAACTCCCTGCCCGCTCGCCCGCCACGCCCGCGCCGTAGCCCGCGAACGCCGCTGATCCGCAATGAACGCCGCCAGCACCCCCAGCCCCGGATCGGCCCGCCCCGTATCGCCCAGACGCACCAACTGCTCGTAATACCACCCCTGGGCGGCAAACGTGTTCAACGCCCGTATCGCCGCCACCGGCGACGCACCGCCCAGCCACCCGGACCCCAGACGCAACTTGCCCTCCCACCGGTCCAGCTCGGTGATCTCCCCGCGCAACAGGCGCCCCGCCGCCCCCGCATCCACGCACAACGGCCGCCCCAGCCCGATCACATCCACCCCGTCCTGCGCCACCGCGGCCTCCATCCCGGCCGCCGTGCGGAACCCGCCCGTCACCATCAGCTTCGCCCGAATCAGCACCGCGCGTATCTCCGGCGCGAAACGCTGGAAATAGCTCTCGCGCGCCAGCGTGCTCGCGCGCACCGCCTGCTCGGAGATCGGCTCCATCCCCAGCACATCCATCATCGCCGGCTGCTCGTAGCTGCCGCCGGAGATCTCGATCAGGTCCACCCCGGCCGCATCGAGCCAGCCCGCCACCACCACACTGTCCGCGAACGCGAACCCGCCGCGCTGGAAATCCGCCGAGTTCAGCTTCACCGACACCGGGAAATCCGCGCCCACATCGGCGCGAACCTTGCGCACCACCTCCAGCAGGAACCGCGCGCGGCCGGCCAGATCGCCGCCCCACTGGTCGTCCCGCTGGTTGGCCCGGGGCGAGAGGAACGCGGAGGCCAGATACCCATGCGCCGCATGCACCTGCACGCCGGAAAACCCGGTCTCGCGCGCCACCACCGCCGCCGCGCCGAAGCGTTCGATCACCGACAGGATCTCTGCCTCGTCCATCGCCACCGGCTCGCCGAACTGCCCGCCCGGCAACCCCAGCGCCACCGCGGAGGGCGCGTGCGGCGTCGGGTTCACCATCTTCTGCGTCTGCCGCCCGGCATGCGAAAGCTGCATCCATACCTGGTTGCCGCCGGCGGTCGACGCCTCCGCCCAGCGCTTGAACGCCGCCCGCGCGGCTGCATCCTGCGGCCCCTGCAGCACCACGTTGCCTGGCGCCTCGAGGTGGTGGCGGTCGACGATGACGTTGCCGGTGATCAGCAGCCCCGCGCCGCCTTCGCTCCAGGCGCGATACAGGCGCTCCAGCCTGGGCGTCGGGCGGCCGGCCTGGTCGGCCAGGCGCTCCGTCATTGCGGCTTTCGCCAGGCGGTTCGGGAGCGTGGCGCCGCAGGGGAGGGTCAGGGGCTGGGATAGCGTGTCGGGCATTGTCACATCCTAAGAAAGCAAGCAGTCCTTTTTTGAAAAAAAGGACCAAAAAACTTTTGCTATGACGCAACGTACGCGCTTCGGTGTATCCGGAGGCACCACCCCGTTGCAAATGCGGGGAGGTAAAAGTTTTTTGGTCCTTTTTTTCAAAAAAGGACTGCTTGCTTCCTTGCGCCCGGAACCGCCCCATGATCATCGCCAGCAACGAATTCGCCGACATCGCGGTCCCGGATGCAAATCCGATGCGCGTCCACGTGTTCCGCCCGGCCGGCGGCGGCCGGTTTCCCGGCGTAGTTCTGTTTTCCGAGATCTACCAGGTGACCGCGCCGATACGCCGCCTGGCCGCCATGGTCGCAGGCCTCGGCCATGTGGTGGCGGTGCCGGAGGTGTACCACGAATACGAGCCGGCCGGCACCGTGCTGGCGTACGACGCGCCGGGCACCGATCGCGGCAACGCGCTGAAGATCACCAAGCCGGTCGCCGGCTACGATGCCGATGCGCGCGCAGCACTGGGCTTCCTGGCCGGCCACCCAGCCTGCAACGGCCAGCTCGGCACGATGGGCGTCTGCCTCGGCGGCCATCTGGCATTGCGCGCGGCACTCGACAAGCGGGTGCAGGCCGCCGCCTGCTTCTACGCCACCGACGTCCATACCGGCACCCTCGGCGCCGGCGGTGACGACACGCTGGCCCGCCTCGACGAGCTGGCCGGCGCGGCGATGTTCGTGTGGGGCCGCCACGATCCGCATGTGCCGTTCGCCGGCCGGGAACGCCTGCGCGCAAGGCTGGAGGCGGCGGGCGCGCGCTACGAATGGCACGAGGTGGATGCGGCGCACGCATTCCTGCGCGACGAGGGGCCGCGCTACGATCCCGCGCTGTTCCTGCAGGCGATGGCGTGGGTGGCGGCGCTGTTCGGCCGGCACTTGCGGGGGGATGGTAACCAGGGGGTGGCCGGGGTCGAAACGGGCAGGCAAGGCAAGTAGTCCTTTTTGCAAAAGAGGACCAAAAAACATTTGACTCCGTTCGCCGGGGCAGGCGCTTCCCCTATGTGACCGGGGTGCCGCCTGGCTTCAGCAAGCGTCTTTGCTTCCTCTCTGTAAAACAGAAGGTCTTTCTTTCTCCATGCTCTGGATGTCAGCCTGACACACGACCAACACTTCGCGCGCGTGACGCCCACACCGATTCCGCCAGCGCACGCCGCCGTAAAACCAACGCGGGCGGCACTGCAGCGGGAAACGCAAAAGTTTTTTGGTCCTTTTTTTCAAAAAAGGACTGCTTCCTTCCTTACGCAGGACGAAACCCCGTGATGCGCCCCGACATGGTGTACGCGCTCCCCACCACCCTGCAGGCGCTCCTGATCGTAGGCAGCGCAATCGTAGCCGCCATTCTGCTGGAACTCGCCACCCGCCGCCTGGTGCGCCAGGACATCCGCCAGAGCCACACCAACGTAGCCGCCGCGATGTTCGGCGTGATCGGAACCACCTTCGCCGTGCTGCTGGCGTTCGTGGTGATGTTCACCTTCGAGGGCTATGACACCGCGCGCAACGCGGTCGCCGGCGAGGCGGCGATGGCGCGCGACGTGGCGGACGCCGCCGGTGGGCTGGCGGAGCCGGCCCGAACGGATATCAGGCACGGCGTGGCGGCGTATCTCACGCAGGTGATGCGCATCGAGTGGCCGGCCCAGGCGGCCGGCAGGCAGAACCAGGCCGCTGGCGCATCCGATCAGTCCGCCGAGGCCCCGCTCGCGGCGCTGAACCGGCAGGCCGCCGCAGTTCGCCCGACCCAGCCCGGGGACACCGTCTACCTCTCCGCGCTCGTGGCCGCGCTCGCCCGCCTGCAGGATGCGCGCGCCGTGCGGCAATCCACCGCGGCGAACCAGGTGCCCTCCATCGTGTGGATCGTCATGCTGCTGGGCGGCGTGCTGACAGTCGGCGCCGGCTCGTTCCTCGGCGCGCCGAGCCTGCGCATGCATCTGGTGATGTCGGCCACGCTGGCAGCCTCCGGTGCGCTTGTGGTGGTGCTGATCGTGGCGCTCAGCCAGCCGTATCGCGGCGATTTCCGCATACCCACCGCGCCCTATCAGCGCGTGCTGGACCAGCTCGATGCCACCTGAGCCCGGCCCCGGCGCCGCCCGGCGCTGCTGCTCACCAGCACCGATCCCCCGACCGGCCGCAGGGTGCTGGTCAACACCATCGCGGCCTGGGTGGAGCAGGGCAGCCAGCATCACGCGCCGGATACCACCTACCCCGACGCCGCGCCGTTCCGCGCGGGCTTCCCGCCCTCGCTTTGGCTGCCCGGCCTGCGCACGCTCCCGCCTTCCGGCCCGGCCTGCCAGCCGCTACGGCGGCACCCCGCTGCAGCGCGACGGCGCCTGCCACCAGGGCACCGTTCGGCCCTGGCTGCTCGGCCGTTCGCGGATGCCTGGCTGCGCGCCCGCACTGAAGCGCCGGACTCCGCGCCTAAGCCCGCGCCCGATCCCCGTCGCCGTTGCTGGCCCATCTCGACGCAGCCGGCCGCGGCCGCGTATCCGAAGTGGCCGACGGCTGCGCCCCGCATCACCCCGGCGGCTGCCCATTCCAGGCATGGTCGCTCGGCGAACTCATCAGGATCTGCAACATGACCGACCCGGCATGACGAACCCCCCATTCCCCCGCGAACCCGCCGCTTTGCTGCGCACGACGGAGGGCCAGCGCCTGGTGGCGATCAAGAACGGGGCCGGCTGGCGCCGCTGGGGCCCGTATGTGAGCGACCGGCAATGGGGCACCGTGCGCGAGGATTACAGCGCCGGCGGCACCGCCTGGGACTACCTGCCGCACGACCACGCCCGCAGCCGCGCCTATCGCTGGGGCGAGGACGGCCTGGCCGGCTTCGGCGACGAGCAGCTCCGCTGGTGCCTCGGCCTGGCCCTGTGGAACGGCCAGGACGCGATCCTCAAGGAGCGTCTGTTCGGGCTCACCAACGGGCAGGGCAACCACGGCGAGGACGTGAAGGAGCATTACTGCTACCTCGATGCCACGCCCACGCATTCCTACATGCGCATGCTCTACAAATACCCGCAGGCCGCGTTCCCCTACACGCAGCTGGTGGAAGAAAACGCCAAACGCGGCACGCTGGATCGCGAATACGAGCTGGTCGATACCGGTATATTCGACCACGGCGCGTATTTCGACGTGACGGTGGAATACGCCAAGGCCGGCCCGGACGACATCCTGATGCGCATCACGGTGGAGAACCGGGCGGACCGCGCCGCCACGCTGCATGTTCTGCCGCAGGCCTGGGCGCGCAACACCTGGTCGTGGTCGCCGGAGCGCGAGCGGCCGCGCCTGACGCTGCAGCCGGACGGCACGCTGCTGGCGCACAAGGCCGGCATGGCCGAGATGCGGCTGGCCTGCGACGGCGAAGGCGATACATTGTTCTGCGAGAACGAGACCAACGTAATGCGCCTGTTCGGCATGGCGGGGCCTGGCCCGTTCAAGGACGGCATCGATGCGGCCGTGGTGCACGGCGATGCCGCCGCGGTGCGCCGCGATGCCGGCAGCAAGGCCGCCTTCCACCGCATCATCGCGGTGCCGGCGCACGGCACGGCCTGCGTCCGCCTGCGGTTCCGCCAGGCCGACCTGCCGCATGGCGGGGTGGCGCCGGCCGCGGCGGACGCCACCGACTTCGCCGATTTCGACACGATCTTTGCGCGCCGTATCGCCGAGGCGGACGAGTTCTACGGCGTGCTGCAGGAGGGCATCGCGGCCGATGCCTGCCTCGTGCAGCGCCAGGCGCTCGCCGGCATGCTGTGGTCCAAGCAGTTCTACCATTACGACGTGGCGCGCTGGTTCGAGGGCGATCCGTCCCAGCCCGCGCCGCCGCCCGGCCGCACCCGCAACGCCGACTGGCATCACCTCAACAATGCCGACATCGTTTCGATGCCGGACAAGTGGGAATACCCCTGGTATGCCTCGTGGGACCTGGCGTTCCAATGCACCACGCTGGCGCTCGTCGATACCGAATTCGCCAAGGACCAGCTGCTGCTGCTGACGCGCGACTGGTACCAGCATCCGAACGGCCAGTTGCCGGCTTACGAATGGGCGTTCTCGGATGCCAACCCGCCGGTGCATGCCTGGGCCGCCATGCGCGTGTACAGCGCCGATCGCGCGATGACCGGCGTGGCCGATACCGCGTTCCTCGAGCGGCTGTTCCACAAGCTGCTGCTCAATTTCGGCTGGTGGGTGAACCGGAAAGATGCAGGCGGGCGCAACGTGTTCCAGGGCGGCTTCCTGGGGCTCGACAACGTGGCGGTGTTCGACCGCTCCGCGCCGTTGCCCACCGGCGGCTATATCGACCAGGCGGACGGCACTGCCTGGATGGCCGCCTACGCGCTGAACATGATGCATATCGCCATCGAGCTGGCTTTCACCAATCCCGTCTATGAGGACATGGCGTCGAAGTTCTTCGAGCATTTCCTCTCGATCGCGGAGGCGATGACCAACATGGGCGGCGAGGGCGTGGGCCTCTGGGACGAGGCGGACGGGTTCTATTACGACGTGCTCGCCCTGCCGGACGGGCGTCAGTTGCCGGTGCGTTTGCGCTCGATCGTGGGCCTGATCCCGATGTTCGCCGTAGAGGTGCTGGAGCCGGACGTGTTCCGCCGGCTGCCCGCCTTCGCGGCGCGGGCGCGCTGGTACCTGGCGCACCGGCCGCGCATGGCGGCGCTGGTGTCGCACTGGACAGAGCCGGGCCAGGGCGCGCGCAACCTGCTCTCCCTGTTGCGCGGCCACCGGCTGAAATGCCTGCTGGCGCGCGCGCTCGATCCGGCCGAGTTCCTTTCGGATTACGGCATCCGTTCGCTGTCACGCGCCTACAAGGATCGCGAGTTCGTGCTGGCGGTGGACGGGCAGGATTTCCGCATCGGCTACGAGCCCGGCGAGGACGAGCATCCGGCGTTTGGCGGCAACTCCAACTGGCGCGGGCCGGTGTGGTTTCCGGTCAACGTATTGCTGATCGAGGCGCTGCTGACCTTCGACAAATATTACGGCGCGGATTTCCAGGTGGAATTTCCGGTGGGCTCCGGGCGGACGGCTTCGTTGCGCGAGGTGGCGCTGGAATTGTCGCGCCGGCTGGTGGGTTTGTTTTTGCCTGGCGCGGATGGGCGGCGGCCGTTCTGGGGCGATTCCGTGTTGTTGGCGACCGATCCGGCGTTTCGCGACGGGCTGATGTTCCACGAACATTTCCAGGGGGAGGACGGGCGTGGGCTGGGCGCTTCGCATCAGACGGGGTGGACGGGGATGGTGGCGAATTTGATCGCGCTTGGAAAAGCGTGAACCAGGCAAGACCTTCTTTTGCAAAGCTGCTTTCCTCTCCAAATTGCGACTTGGCCCGCGGTCGAGCGGGAGGGCTGTGTTTTGGACGGTCGGACGGTCGTTGAGTGTTGACGTAGCTCAGTCGGCTCGTTTCTGTGCGAGGCGAGTGCAGGAGCATTACGATGGGGTGGTTCAGAAGCGGGCCGAAATCATTTTTAGAACCCGAGTTGGAGGAGTGGCATCTCGCGGCGTGGACCTGGCTGATCCGCAATCTTGGCGGCATCGATGGCATTGCGGCTTTCCCGCTTGTGTTGCCCAACCGCGTGTTTTTTCCACCCACGGACGCGACGGGTGCTGCGCGCGTGAGGCATGTGTTTGAGCAGGTCAAGAAACTCGCGGGATTGGAGGCGTGCGAGTGCGACCTTTTGGAGCAGCCGCGCGGACCGGAGTTGCGGGTTGGCGAAGTCGCTACCCTCACGCGCGAAGGTTCGGTGCCGGCGGGCACGTTCGGGTTAGAGGGCAATCGGCCCGCCATCACGTATGATCCGGCGTTGGAGAATGAGCCCGTCAAGCTCGTGGCGGTGTTGGCACACGAATTGGCACATCTTCGACTGAAAGCGTTTCCGGAAGACTTGCCGGGAGACCGTGATGCCAACGAGCGCGCCACCGACCTGGCGACCGTTGCAACGGGTTTCGGCTTATTTGGCGCCGATAGTGCGTTTAATTTCCAACGCCACCAGGATGCGTTCTCCCAGGGCTGGCGATCCTCGCGCCTGGGTTATCTTAGCGAGCGGGAATGGGCGTTCGCGCTTGCTGTCCGGTTCAGACTGCTTGGCGAAGATATTGGCGCGGCCAGACCTTATCTTAAATCCCATTTGTTTACGGACCTGAAAACCGCTTCGTCCTGCCTGAAATCGCGTGATATACGTGGCGAACTCTGCTCAGGATAATCGGCAAGAGATGAGCAACTGAGAAGAACGGCGCCGGTCCGGCGCGCTATCTCGCGCGGTATAACCAGCCTGCCGTCGCCTCAACCAGACGGCACCGCGTTGCGCGCCATGAACGTCTCGGGTGAACCATCCGCCGGATCGACGAAAACAATGTCGCGCGGATCGCGCCGCGGCGTATCGACCGAGAAGAAAACCACAGGCTCCTCCGTCAACGCCGGCAAAGCGTGCACCACCCCGCGCTCGAAAAACAGCAGCTCCCCCGGGCCAAACGGCGCCGTCTGCCGCACATCGTTCAACCAGAACGTGCCGCGGCCCGAGAGCACGTAGAGATACTCGTCGCACGTCGCATGGTAATGCGGCGGCGTCGGGCGATAGACGCGGAACACCCGCGCACTCGCCGAAGCGCGATCGGTGAGATACGTATCGACCAGCAGCGTGCTGGCGCTGTCCGGCAACGCGGCCGCGATGGCGCGCAGATCGAAGCGCCCGGTTCCTGCAGTGTCCGACATGGTGTCCTCTCCGAATTCCTGGCCGCGTGCCGGTGCCTGCGTACGGCTTGCGGCATCCACGGTCGTCATGTGAGCATCCGCCATGCTGCCCGCATCAGCTCTCCGCATCCTCTGCGCCGCCGCATGCTGCGCCACCTCGGCCAGCCAGGCCGCCAGCTTCGATTGCGCCCGCGCAAGAACATACCAGGAGCACCATATCTGCAACACGCCCGCCTTGAACACGGCCGATGCCGCGATGGGCGCGGCCTATAAGGCAGCTTCGGCCTACATCCCCGTCAAGGACGCCGTCCTCGCCCTCCAGCAGGTATTCCACACCAGCTACAAGACCTGCGACCAGAAAGACGACGGCAAATGCATCGACGAACTGAAGGAGCAGACCGCGAAACTGCAATCGATGGTCGGCGCCACCGTCTATGCCTCCCTCGCGAACAACGCGGGATTCGGCCCCGAAGACCACATCTTCTGGCTGACACCCGGGCCCGCCCAGGTAACACTGCACTATTTCGGGTCCTACATGCCCGACATGATGCGGCCGGCGCCGTTTCCCGATGGCATCGTCTGCGACGACGAGGTGACGGTGACGAAAACCGCCACCGGCTACAGCCTGCATGAGAACTTCCAGGACATCGACGTGACCGACAAGGAAGTGGTGTCGAAACTGGGCTGCGGCGGGCGTACCGGGATCTTCGGAACCACGCCCCGCGTGCGCTGATCCACCCGGGCGCGCGAGCCGGACGGCAGCCCCCCTACGTTGCGCCCGCAGCCCGGCGCCCCTAGCTACAGGCAATGCCCCCACCCGACACGCTGCGCATCGCGCTGGCCCAGCTCAACCCGCATGAAGGCCAGATCGACGCCAACCTGGCGCAGATCCGCGCCGCACGCGCCCAGGCCGCCGCCCTCGGCGCAGACCTCGTCGTCACCCCCGAATTCTCCATCGCCGGCTACCCCCCCGAAGACCTCGTGCGAAAAGCCGCGTTCGTCGCCGACTGCGAGGCAGCACTGGCCGAACTCGCGCGCGACACCGCCGATGGCGGCCCCGGCCTGATCGTCGGCGGCCCCTGGCGCGACGGCCACGCCATCTACAACGCGGCCTTCCTGCTCGACGGCGGCCAAGATCACCGCCCGCCGCGCCAAGCACGAGCTGCCGAACTACGGCGTGTTCGACGACAAGCGCGTGTTCGACGCCGGCCCCGCCCCGGGCCCGGTGGTGTTCCGCGGCATACGCGTGGGCCTGATGATCTGCGAGGATTGGTGGTTTCCCACCGTCAGCGAGACGCTGGCAGAGACGGGCGCCGAGCTCCTGCTCTCTATCAACGGCTCCCCCTTCGAGGCGGACAAATCCGGCCGACGCGTCCAGCTCGCCGTCTCCCGCGTGGTGGAAACCGGGCTTGCCTTTATCTTCCTCAACCAGGTCTGCGGCCAGGACGAGCTGGTGTTCGACGGCGCCAGCTTCGTGCTCAACCCGGACCGCAGCCTGGCCTGCGTGCTCCCCTCCTTCCAGCCGGCGCTGCAGATCACCGAATGGCATCGCCAGGACGGCCAGTTCGTCTGCGCCCACACGCCCCTGCCGCCCGAACCCGCGCCGGAAGAGCTGATCTATCGCGGCCTCTGCCTCGGCCTGGCAGACTACATCGCCAAGAACCGCTTCCCCGGCATCCTGCTCGGCCTCTCCGGCGGCATCGACTCTGCCCTCTCGGCGGCCATCGCCGTCGATGCGCTGGGCGCGGACCGCGTGCGCGCCATCATGCTGCCCAGCCCCTACACCAGCCAGCACAGCCTGGACGACGCCGCCGAATGCGCCCGCCTGCTCGGCATACGCATCGACACCGTCGCCCATCACGCCGGCAATCGACGCCGCGAACGCCGCCCTCGCCCCGCTGTTCGCCGGCCTGCCGGACGACACCACGGAGGAGAACATCCAGTCGCGCGCGCGCGGCCTCCTGCTGATGGCGATGAGCAACAAATTCGGCCACATGCTGCTCACCACCGGCAACAAAAGCGAAATGTCGGTCGGCTACGCCACCCTCTACGGCGACATGTGCGGCGGCTACTCGGTGCTGAAAGACGTATACAAAACCACCGTGTTCGCGCTCAGCACCTGGCGCAACACCCACCGCCCCGCAGGCGCGCTGGGCCCGGACGGCGCGGTGATGCCCGCGCGCGTGATAACCAAACCCCCCAGCGCGGAACTGAAACACGACCAGACCGACCAGGACAGCCTGCCGCCCTACGAGGAACTGGATGCGATTCTCGCAGGCCTGATCGAAGGCGAGAAGTCGGTGTGCGAACTGGTGCAAACCGGCTTCGACCGCGAAACCGTCGTGCGCGTGTGGAAGATGCTCGATCGCGCGGAGTATAAGCGCCGGCAGGCGCCGCCTGGGGTGAAGATCACCTCGCGCGCGTTTGGGCGGGATCGTCGGTATCCTATAACCAACGGGTACACGGGGCTGATTACGTGAAGCAAGAAAGGCTTTCTTTTTTGAAAAAAAGAAACAAAAAACTTTTATCTCCCCGCTTGCACGCGGGCAGCATACATTTCTGCAATGCGATCACTGGCAGGGAGAGCGCAGGCATTGATGCAGGCGTCAGGAGCAAAAGCTTTTTGCTTCTTTTTCTCGAAAAAGAAGGCCTTGCTTCCCTTGTCTGATCTGTTCGCGCCTGCGGAAGGCTGGAAAGTCCGCATCCTGGACATGTCCGGCGGCGCCGAAGACAACATCGTCGAGGACGTCAAAGGCTTCCCCACTCTAATGCAGGCCAACGCCTTCGCGCGCGCCTACGTGCGCGACAGCATGGAGCTGTGCCGCGCCCCGGGCCTCGCCCCGCGCGACGTGCTCTCCGCCTGGTTCACCTACGGCGAGGATGCCCACGTGCTCGATGCAGCCGGACGATGGCTGGCGCAGCGCCAACGAACTCGCCAATTTCTCCGAGCAGCCCGCGCGCGCCGACGAACGCGACTGGCGCGCGCTCGATCCGCGCAGGGACGACGAATAGATGCGCGTCCGTTTCGCGCCAAGCCCCACCGGCTATCTCCATGTCGGCAACGCCCGCATCGTGCTGGCCAACGCGCTGTTCGCGCGGCGTCACGACGCGAAATTCCTGCTGCGCCTCGATGATACGGATGTCGAGCGCTCGCGTCCGGAGTTCGAGCGGCGATCATGCACGATCTGCAATGGCTCGGCATACGAGTGGGACGAGACCTACAAGCAATCCGACCACCTCGCGCTGTACGACGCCGCCGCCGACAAACTGCGCGCCAGCGGCCGGCTCTATCCGTGCTTCGAAAGCGAGGAGGAGCTGCGTTTCAAACGCGACCAGCGGCTGAAGCGCGGCCTGGCGCCGGTCTATGACCGTGCGATGCTGAAGCTCACGCCGGAGCAGCGCGCCCAGGCCGAGGCGAACGGCAAAACGCCATACTGGCGCTTCAAGCTTACCGACACAGAGGTCGCCTGGAACGACCTCGTGCTCGGCCGGCGCGGCGTGAAACTCACCGCAGTGTCGGACCCGGTGCTGATCCGCGCGGATGGCAGTTATCTCTACACCTTCACCAGCGTGGTGGACGACATCGAAAGCCAGGTCAGCCACATCATCCGCGGCGAGGACCACATCACCAACACCGGTGTGCAGCTCGATATCTTCTCCGCCCTGAACGCCAACCCCTCGAAGCTGACCTTCGCGCATCTGCCGCTGCTGATCGATTCGGACGGCGGCAAACTCTCCAAGCGCCTCGAGGGCCTGTCCCTTCGCGCGCTGCGCCAGGATGGCATGGAGCCGGCCGCGATCGTGGCTTACATCGCCCGCCTCGGCACCAGCGACTTCCCCGAAGTCGCCACGCTCGACGAGCTGGCGCGCAGCTACGATCTCTCCCGCGTGTCGCGCTCGCCGGCGCGTTTCGACATGCGGCAGCTGCTGGCGCTGAATCGCCGGGTGCTCCACACCGCCAGCTTCGAACTCCGTGCACGAGCGCCTTCCCTCCGCCGCCACGCCGGCCTTCTGGGAGGCGGTGCGCGGCAATCTCGACATGCTGAGCGAGGCGCGCCACTGGTGGAACGTGGTCGCCGGCGATCTGGTGCCGCCGGTGCTGGACGACCAGGCGGCGTTCTTCGCCGACGCGCTGGCGCAGTTGCCGGAGGAGCCGTGGGACACCACGCACCTGGTCCACCTGGACCGAGGCGCTGCGCACGGTCAGCGGCCGCAAGGGCAAGGCGCTGTTCATGCCGCTGCGCCTGGCGCTGACCGGGGAGGATCATGGGCCGGAGCTGGCGGGGCTGTTGCCGTTGATCGGGCGGGCGCGGGTGGCGAGCCGGTTGCGGTTGAGTGTGATGTGAGGGGAGGGGAGGCAAGCAGTCCTTTTTTGAAAAAAAGGACCAAAAAACTTTTGCTCCGACGGCTGCACCAAGACCTACTCTATTCTGTAGGGATCAGATGCTGCGGACTCCGGGCGAGCCCGCCGCCCACCTTTATGCCGCCCAGATAATTCCGCAGTTGACGAAAGCGCCCCCGCCACCGAGGAAAGCAAAAGTTTTTTGGTCCTTTTTTTCAAAAAAGGACTGCTTGCCTGCCTGCCTAGCCTTAACTAAGCCCCCCAAGCCAGAACCTGGCGCAAAAAGCCACCCACCACCCCGCGCCGCAAGGGCAGACGCCGTGGCACGGTGAATGCTAACCATACCCACCAGGCGCACGGCACCGCGCGCCGTCTGAAAACGGGGCGTTCGGCATGGACTGGGACCTTGTGGTCATTTTCACTTTCGTGATCGTGCTGGTCGCGGTCAGGTCGCATTACCGCGGCCGGGGCACGCAGGAGGTGGGGCTGGCCTCCGCCGACCAGATGGCACTCGACCGCGCAATGGAGATTGCGCGCCGGCTGGAGCAGCGGGTGGATACGCTGGAGCGCCTGCTGGACGAGGATGCGCCCGGTTGGCGCGCGAGGGCCCGCGCATGACCGCCCGGACCAGGCGCGCCGCCGCCGCGATCGCGGTGGCCGGCCTGCTGGCCGCCGGGTACGCCAGGGCGGAAACCCGCACGATCGCCGGCGCCGCCCTGGTGCTCAGCACCAGCCTGTCGGACGATCTGGTGATCGGCACCGATGCTTCGCTGCATGATCAGATCCGGCTGACCCGGGCGGGCGGTCTTTCCTGCCTTTCGATTGTCGGTAGCGGAAAAGTCGTGATCAGCACGTCGCAGTGCGGCGAGGAGTCCGGGCGCCTGCAGATCGACGTCTCGCCGGACATGCCATTAACCCTGGCGTCATCTGGCGATGGCAACATACGGGTGGGCGATATGCACGGTCCGCTCACCGTGTCGCTCAGCGGGGATGGCGATCTGGTGGCCGGCCGCACCGGCCCGCTGACCCTGTCGGTGCGCGCCAGTGGCGACGCGACCCTGGGCGAAGTGGACGGCCCGGCGGTGATCGACATCGACGGCAACGGCGACGTGCGCATCAAGGAGATACGCGGGCCGCTCACCGAAAAGCAGGTAGGCTCCGGCGATCTGGTCGTCGGCACGATCGAGGGCGGCGACGCGATCCTGGCGGGCAGCGGCTCGGGCGACATCCTGCTCGGCGGTGGCCACATCCAGGCGCTGAACGCGCGCATGAGCGGCAGCGGGGACCTGTCCGTCGGCGCCGACATACGCGATGCCGACGTGGCCGCGCATGGTGGCGGCGACGTCAAGCTCGGGCCGGTCAGCGGAACACTCACGCAGGACGCGTCCGGCGGCAGCGACATCGTAGTATTGGACGCGTCGCACGCCCGCGCGCTGGACGATCAGGCGACGCGCAAGCTCGACACGCACGCGGCGCGAACCGGCACTACAAGAAGTGTGGCCTTCGAGATGCCCGCCGGCCTGGCCAATCTGCTGACCGGCGCCTTTGTGGCGCTGGTGCTGTATATCTGCTGGCGGATCGTGCGGCGCGCCGGCGGGCTGCCGGGCCTGCGCCGGCAGTTGGGCGCCCGCGCGGCCGCGGCGGCGCCCACCAACCCGGGCGTGCTGGCGCTCGGCGAGACGATGACGCGGCTGGAGCAGCGGCTGGGTCGGCTGGAAAGCTACGTGACGACGCGGGAGTTCGACCTGGCGCGCAAGTTCCGCGAGCTCGGGCCGCAATAGAGCGGACCCTGGCGCGGCGGCGCTAGTCCTCCGCCGCGAGCCGGAAGCAGGCGCTCGCCACCGGGTCGGTGCGCAGCGCCTCCAGCACCATCGCGCGGCCGGCCGGCGTTCGCGCAACCACGGCCACCGCGTTGAAGAAGCCAACCTTGCCGCGGGCGCGGTCCTGCAGCAGCCCCGCCAGCGCGCGGCCTGCGGGATTGCGCGCCGCGCAGCAGGTGCAGCCGGCCGGATGCGTGTCGGTGGCCAGGAAATGCTCCCCCTCTACGAAGGCAACCTGGCCGCCGGTGAGCGCTGCCGGCTCGGCAAAACGGAGCGGGACCCGCATATCGAGAGTGGTCATAGCTTGATATAAAGGTAGGCTTATATATTTATGCAAGCGTGATGGAGCAGCTCCTACCCGTTCTCGCCGCCATGGCGGACCCCACGCGGCTGCGCGTGTTGGCGCTGGTCGCCCGTGGCACGTTCTGCGTGAACGATTTCTGCGAGGTGCTCGGCCAGAGCCAGCCGCGGCTGTCGCGCCATCTCCGCGTCCTGTGCGAGGCGGGCCTGCTGGCGCGGGTGCGCGAAGGTGCGAACGCCTGGTTCACCCTGGCGCAGGGCGAGACCGGCAGCCTGGCGCGCGACGTGCTGCGCCGCGTCTCGGAACGACGATCCGCTGGTGGCCGCAGACCGGCGTGGTGCCGCGCGCGTGCTGGCCGAGCGGGCGCGCGTCGCCTCGGACATATTCCGCCGCAAGGGTGCGGACT
Source organism: uncultured Alphaproteobacteria bacterium (assembly GCA_963795825.1). Taxonomy (GTDB): domain Bacteria; phylum Pseudomonadota; class Alphaproteobacteria; order Acetobacterales; family Acetobacteraceae; genus BOG-908. The sequence continues at coordinate 129,676 of CAWCIW010000003.1, forward strand.
GGGACGAGATGCGCGCGCTCGGCCTGCCTGCGGCCGAGGTGGAGGCGCGTCTGCTGGCGCTGCTGCCGGAGTGGCGATCTCGGGCGCGTGCTGGATGTGGGCACCGGCACGGGGCGGCTGCTGGAGATACTCGCGCCGCGCATCGGCGCAGGCCTTGGCGTGGATGCCAGCCGGGCGATGCTGGCGCTGGCCCGCGTGCGCCTGGCGGATGCGGCATTTTCGCATTGCCAGTTCCGCCTGGCGGATATGTGCGCGCTGCCTCTGGGCGATGCGTGTTTCGATCTCGTGGTGTTGCAGATGGTGCTGCATTACGCCGAGGCGCCGGCCCTCGTGGTGGCCGAAGCCGCGCGCGTTCTGGCGCCTGGCGGGCGGCTCGTGGTGGTCGATCTGGCGCCGCATGGCGAGCGCGCGCTGCTGTCGCAGATGGGCCATACGGTGGCCGGGTTCTCCGACGATACGATGGATAAGATGCTGCGTGGTGCTGGGCTTTCGGCGGAGGCGCCGGTTTGCGTGGGAGATGGTGCGCTGCAGGTGCGTATCTGGCGGGGTGAGGCAAGCAAGCAGTCCTTTTTTGAAAAAAAGGACCAAAAAACTTTTGCGTCCGTTCGCTGATGTCCACAGCGCCTTTTGTGCTGTGGAACAAGCTGTCTGACACGGCAGACAGATAAGAGTTTTTTGCTTCTTTTTTGCAAAAAAGAAGGCCTTGCTTCCTTACTTTCCCGAGGTTGACCGCATGACCCGCCCCCATCTCCTCGACGCATTACGCGACCAGGTTCTGCTCTGCGACGGCGGCACGGGCAGCCGCGTGCAGAGCATGGATCTCGACACCGAGCGCGACTACTGGGGCCAGGAAAACTGCACCGACGTGCTGAGCCTTTCCCGCCCCGACCTGGTGCGCGAGATCGCGCGCGGCTATTTCGCCGCGGGCGCGGACATGGTGGAGACCAACACGTTCGGCGCGTCGCCAATCACGCTGGGCGAATTCGGGCTGCAGGCGTCGGGCGCGCGAAATGAACAGCGTCTCTGCCGAACTCGCACGTGAAGTGGCCGACGAATTTGCCGACGGGCGGCACCGTTGGGTGCTCGGCGGCGTGGGACCGGGCACGAAACTCCCTTCGCTCGGCAACATCGATTACGACACGCTTGAAGCCGGCCTCACCGAACAATGCCGCGGACTGATGGACGGCAACGTGGACGCTTTCCTGATCGAGACGTGCCAGGACACGCTTCAGATAAAGGCCGCGGTGAACGCGGCGAAGATCGCGCGCGCCGAGGTTGGCCGCGACACGCCGATATTCGTGCAGGTGACGGTGGAGACCACCGGCACGCTTCTGGTGGGCCCCGATATCGCGACGGCCGCCACCGTGGTGCACGCGCTGGACGTGCCGTTGATCGGCCTGAACTGTGCGACCGGTCCGCAGGAGATGGCCGAGCACGTGCGTTGGCTGTCGGCGAACTGGCCTGGCCTGATCAGCGTGCAACCGAATGCCGGGTTGCCCGAACTGGTCGATGGCGCCACCCGCTATCCGCTGGGTGCGGCGGAGATGGCGAGCTGGGTGGAGCGGTTCGTGGCCGAAGACGGGCTGAACCTGATCGGCGGCTGCTGCGGCACCGATATTCCGCATATCCAGGCGCTCGATGCGATGTTGCGGCGTCGCGGCGAGGGGTTTCGGCCGGCGCCGGTGCTGCGGCGGTCGGTATTGGGTACCGTCCGTCGCGAGCCTGTACAGCGCGACACCGCTTGCGGCAGGACAACAGCTTTTTCTCGATCGGCGAACGCTGCAACGCCAACGGTTCGAAGAAATGGCGCGAGCTGCAGGAGGCCGGCGACTGGGACGGCTGCGTGAGCGTCGGCCGCGAGCAGGCGGCCGAGGGTAGCAACTCTCTCGACGTATGCACGGCCTTTGTCGGGCGCGACGAAAAATACGAGATGGACGAGGTGATACGCCGCTTCACCAACTCGGTGAACGTGCCGCTGGTGATCGACAGCACAGAGACGCCGGTGATCGAAAGCGCGCTGAAGCTGCATGGCGGCAAGCCGATCATCAACTCGATCAATTTCGAGGATGGCGAGGGCGCCGCGGCCGATCGCCTGACGCTGGCGAAGAAGTTCGGCGCCGCGGTGATCGCGCTCACCATCGACGAAGTGGGCATGGCGAAAACCGCAGAAGATAAATTGCGCATTGCCACGCGCCTGGTGGAGTACGCCTGCGACAAGTTCGGTCTGCCGCAAAGCGACCTGCTGATAGACCCGCTGACCTTCACCATCGCCACCGGCAACGAGGACGACCGCAAGCTGGCGGAATGGACGCTCGACGGCATCAGGATGATACGCGAGCGCTTCCCGGACATCCAGATCATCCTCGGCCTGTCCAATGTGAGCTTCGGCCTGAATCCGGCGGCGCGCGCCGTGCTGAACAGCGTGTTCCTCGATCATGCGGTGCGCGCCGGCATGACGGGCGCTATCGTGCATGTCAGCAAGATACGCCCGCTGCATCTGATCGCCGCCGAGGAGATCGAGGTGGCGGAGGATCTGATCTTCGACCGCCGACGCGAGGGTTACGATCCCTTGCAGCGCCTGCTTGCCATCTTCGCAGACCGCAAGGCGGCCGAAGCCACCAAGCGCGCGAAGAGTGAGACGGTGGAGGGCCGCCTCAAGGACCGCATCGTCGATGGCGACCGCAAGGGGCTCGAAGCGGAACTCGACGACGCGTTGCAAACTCACAAGCCGCTGGCGATCATCAACGACATATTGCTCGGCGGCATGAAGGTAGTGGGCGAGCTGTTCGGCGCAGGCAAGATGCAGTTGCCGTTCGTGCTGCAATCGGCCGAGACGATGAAGACGGCGGTGGCGTATCTCGAACCCCTGATGGAGCGCGTGGAAGGCCAGGAGAAAGGCACCATCGTGCTGGCCACCGTCAAAGGCGACGTGCACGATATTGGCAAGAACCTCGTCGATATCATCCTCACCAACAACGGCTATCGCGTGGTGAATCTCGGCATCAAGGTGAAGCTCGCTGACATGGTGGAGGCCGCGAAGGAGCACCGCGCGCACGCCATCGGCATGAGCGGGCTGCTGGTGAAATCCACCGTGATCATGCGCGAGAATCTCGAGGAGATGACGCGTCAGGGGCTGGAGATCCCGGTGCTTCTCGGCGGCGCGGCGCTTACGCGCAACTACGTGGAGGAGGATTGCGTGGCGGCCTATGCCAGCGGCCGCGTGGCGTATGCGCGCGATGCGTTCGACGGTCTGCATCTGATGGATCGTGTCACCGGCAACGGGTTTGACGATTACCTATCGGCGTTGCAGGCGAAACGCAGCGGCAAGGCGAAGAACACCAAGCGGAAGATCGGCACGGCGGACGAGCGGGCCTGGCGGCCGATCGACGTCGCGCAGGTGCAGGCGCGGCGCCGACGTTTGACGGAGAACGTGCCTGTTGTGGAGCCGCCGTTCTGGGGCGCACGCGTGCTGAGCGCGCCGGCGAAAGCGGTGGTGCCGTTCCTCAACGAACGCAGCCTGTATCAATTCCAGTGGGGCTTCCGCAAACAGGGCAAGAACCTGGACGATTTCCTCGGTTGGGCGAAGCAGGAACTGCGCCCGATCATGAAGCGCATGCTCGCTCTGTGCGAGGCCGACAACATACTCAAGCCGCAGGCGATCTACGGCTATTGGAAAGCCGCAGGCCAGGGCAACGATCTCATCCTGTTCGATCAGGACGGCAGCACGGAAGTCGCGCGTTTCGCATCTGCCGCGCCAGCCGAAAGAAGATGGCGAATGCATCGCGGATTTCTTCCGTGACGTGGATGAGGCGGAGCGCGATGTTATCGGCTTGCAGGTGGTCACGGTGGGCCAGGCGGCCAGCGACACCGCGCGCGTGTGGTTCGAGGATAATCGTTACCAGGACTATCTGTATCTGCACGGGCTATCGGTGGAGATGGCCGAGGCGATGGCGGAATACGTGCACAAGCGGATACGCGCCGAGCTGGGCTTTGCCGGCGAGGACGATCGCGAGATGGAGCGCATGCTGAGCCAGGGTTATCGTGGCTCACGATATTCGTTCGGCTATCCGGCTTGCCCGCGCGTGGAGGACCAGAACATGTTGCTGGCGCTGCTGGATGCAGAGCGTATCGGCGTGTCGCTGTCCGATGAGTCGCAGTTGCATCCTGAGCAGAGCACGAGCGCTATCGTGGTGGTTAATCCGAGCGCTAAGTACTTTTCCGTTTAGGCAAGGAAGGCCTTCTTTTCTGAAGAAAAGAAGCAAAAGACTTTTGCTATGTCCACCTGCATACAGGCATGCGAACTTTCTGCAAAAACGCGACTGGCAGAAAGAAGTGATGCCGTAGTGCAAGCGTACGGAGCAAAAGCTTTTTGCTTCTTTTTCTCGAAAAAGAAGGCCTTCCTTCCTTACTTCAGCACCCGCCCGGCCACAGCATCCAACTTCCCCATCAACCCCGCATCCCGCGCCGCCACAGGCGTAATCACCGCATGATCCAGCGCGTGATCGCACCCCACCGCGCACCCCGCTCCAGCATCCGCCAGCATAGGAATGGCGCGCCGTATCAGCGCCCGCGCCCGCTCCGCATTCGCGGTCATCACCGCCACTACGGCATCCACCGTCACATGCGCATGCGTCGCGTGCCAGCAATCATAATCCGTCACCATCGCCACCGTCGCGTAATGCATCTCGGCTTCGCGCGCGAGCTTGGCTTCCGGCATGTTCGTCATGCCGATCACGTGGCAGCCCCAGGCGCGGTACAATTCGCTTTCCGCCTTGGTGGAGAATTGCGGGCCTTCCATCACCAGGTAGGTGCCGCCGCGCGTCACCGGCAAATTGAGCGCGTGCGCCGCCGCTTCCAGCGTGTCGCCCAGTTTGGGACATACCGGATCGGCCATGCTCACATGCGCCACGCAGCCATCGCCGAAGAAGCTTTTTTCGCGCGCGAAGCTGCGGTCGATGAACTGGTCCACGATGACGAAATGCCCGGGCGGCAGATGCTCCTGCAGGCTGCCCACCGCGGAGAGCGAGATCACGTGCGTGCAGCCGGCGCGTTTCAACGCGTCGATATTGGCGCGATAATTCAGGTGGCTGGGCGAAAGCGCGATGGCCGCGGCCGTGCCGCGGCAGGAACACGCAGTCGATGCCCTCGAGCGTGCCGTGCAGAAGCTCGTCGGAGGGCTCGCCCCAGGGCGAATGCGCCGCGCGCCAGGCGCGCTCCGTCAGGCCCTCGATGTCATAAAGACCGGAGCCGCCGATTACGCCGATTTTTGGCACTGCAGATATCCCAGAGGAGCCCCAACGCCCGTTCCGCCCCCAAGCAGGCCGCGGGCAAGACCAGGCGTCGGGAGCGAAAGCCTTCGGCGCCTATCGCGTCAGGAAAGACCTAGCGCTTCTCGTCGTCCGTTGCTTTGTGAACGTCCGACCAGACATGCTTCTTCACGCCGTATGTCACGCCGACCAACAGGGCAAAGAAACCGACCATCTTCACGCCGAGATGCTTGCGCTCCTCCATGTGCGGGTTGGAGGCGAAGTACAGGAACGTCGTCACGTCCTTGGACTTCCTGGGCCAGCGTCGCCTTTGTGCCGTCCGCATACGTCACGGAATTATCCTGCAGCGGCGCCGGCATGTGTATCTGATGGCCGAGGAACCATTTGTTGTAATACAGCCCGTCCGGCACCTTCACGCCGGCCGGCGGATCCACGTAGCCCTGCAGCAGCGAGTTGATGTAGTTCGCGCCGTCTTCCCGCGCATTCACGATCAGCGAGTGGTCGGGCGGATACGCGCCGTTATTGGCCGCGCGCGAGGCCTTTTCGTTCGGATAGGGCGAGGCGAAATGATCGCTCGGCAAACCCGGCCGCGTGGTCGGCTCGCCCTGGTCGTTCAGCTCGCCAGGCACGGTCTTGCTCGCCGCGATCGCGCGTGATCTGGCCGTCGCTGAGCCCGATGCCCGTCAGGTTACGGTAGCTCATCAGCTTCATCGAATGGCAGGAGGAGCAGACCTCGTTCCAGACCTGGAAGCCGCGCTGGGCGGAGGCGCGGTCATACGTGCCGAACGGCCCGCCGAAGCTCCACTGCACCTTCTTGAACGGCGGCAGCCCCTCTTCGGCGGCCTGCGCGGCCCCCGCCAGCAACACGGTGCCAAGAACGGCCGCGACCGCAAACCCACGCATCAGATCTTCTCCATCGGCTTGGCAGCCGCACCGGTCGGCAACGGTCCGCCACCGCCGGGGAAACGGCGCGGCAGCACCGGCTTGCTGATGCTCTCCGGCAGCGGCATCGGCCGCTCGATGAAGCCGAACAGCGGCACCAGCACGAGGAAATGCAGGAAGTAGTAGATCGTCGCCAGGCGGCCGATCGACACATACGGCTCGACCGGGTGATGCGCGCCAACCACGCCGAGCGCCACCATCGACACCACCATCAGCCGCAGCGACCAGCGATACATCGGGCGGAAGCGCGCGCTGCGCACCGGCGACGTGTCCAGCCACGGCAGCACGAACCATACCAGGATGGAGCCGAACATGCAGATCACGCCGGCCAGCTTGTCGGGCACCGAGCGCAGGATGGCGTAGAACGGCAGGAAGTACCATTCCGGCACGATGGCATTCGGCGTCTGCAGCGGATTGGCGGGGATGTAGTTGTCCGCCTCGCCGAAGAGGTTCGGGATGAAGAACACGATCGTGGCGAACAGCAGGAAATAGACTGCCATGCCGACGCTGTCCTTGGCCGTGTAGTACGGGTGGAAGGGCAGCGTGTCCTGCTCGCTCTTCGCGTCGATGCCGAGCGGGTTGTTGGAGCCGGTGATGTGCAGCGCCACGACGTGCAGGAACACCACGCCGGTGATCACGAACGGCAGCAGGTAATGCAGGCTGAAGAAGCGGTTCAGCGTTGGATTATCGACCGAGAACCCGCCCCAGAGCAGCGTCACGATCCAGTCGCCCACGACCGGAAAGGCGCTGAACAGGTTGGTGATGACGGTAGCGCCCCAGTAGCTCATCTGGCCCCAGGGCAGCACGTAGCCCATGAACGCGGTGGCCATCAGCAACAGGAACAGCACCACGCCGGACATCCAGAGCAGCTCGCGCGGCGCCTTGTAGCTGCCGTAGTACATGCCGCGGAAGATGTGGATGTAGATGATGATGAAGAACATGCTGGCGCCGTTCATGTGAACGTAGCGGAGCAGCCAGCCGTAATTCACGTCGCGCATGATGCGCTCCACGCTGTCGAACGCGCCGGCGGTGCTGGCATTGTAGTTCATCGACAGGAAGATGCCCGAGGCGATCATCACCATCAGGTTGATCATCGCCAGCGCGCCGAAATTCCAGAAATAGTTGAAGTTCTTCGGCGTCGGGAAGCTGCCGTATTCCTTCGTCATCAGCGTAAGGATCGGGCAGGCGGGTATCGACCCAGTTCAGCACCGGGTTCTGGATCTCGCTCTTGTGCAGACCGGCCATGGTGTTTGGTCCTCGCTCGGGCGCCGGCGAGCCTGCCGGTCTTACGCCTTCTAATAAGGGTGTGTTTGCTGGGCTGCAATCCGGCGATGGTTCCCAAAGGTGGGGAGGAAGGCCTTCTTTTTTGCAAAAAAGACGCAAAAAACTTTCGGCCCCACTGCCGTGCCGAAGCGCCACGTTACGTCAGGAGATGCCCGGGCGCTGCAAATGCGGGGAACGCAAAAGTTTTTTGGTCCTTTTTTTCAAAAAAGGACTGCTTTCTTCCTTGCCTGCCCCGGCTAAACTCCCGCCATGGAAATCCCCCACGAGGCCCTCAAACCCGCCGCCCGCGCCTGGTTCGAGACGTTGCGCGACCGCATCTGCGCCGCCCTCGAAGCCATCGAAGACGCGCAGACCACCGGCCCCCTCGCCGACCGGCCGGCCGGCCGCTTCGAACGCCGCCCCTGGAGCCGCCCCACCGACGGATGGCACCCACGGCGGCGGCGGCGTGATCAGCCTCATGCACGGCCGGGTGTTCGAGAAAGTCGGCGTGAACGTATCCACCGTAGAAGGCGAGTTCTCCCCCGAGTTCCGCGCCCAGATCCCCGGCGCCGCGGAGGACCCGCGCTTCTTCGCCAGCGGCATCAGCCTGGTCGCCCACCCGCAGAACCCGCACGTGCCGGCGGTGCACATGAACACCCGCATGCTGGTCACCACCAAAGGCTGGTTCGGCGGCGGCGGGGACCTCACGCCCATGTTCCTCGACACGCCGGAGACCGCGGAGGACGCGGCCACTTTCCATGCCGCCTACCGCGCCGCCTGCGACGCGCACGACCCCGCCTACTACCCGAAATTCAAGGAATGGTGCGACCGCTACTTCTTCCTGCCGCACCGCAACGAGCCGCGCGGCGTGGGCGGCATCTTCTACGACCATGTGGACACGGGCGATGCCGGCGCCGACTTCGCCTTCACCCGCAGCGTCGGCGAGGCGTTCCTGGCCGCCTACCCGGCGATCGTGACGCGCCGCGCCGGCCGCGCCTGGACCGATGCGGACCGGCAGCACCAGCTGGTGCGGCGCGGGCGGTATGTGGAGTTCAACCTGCTGCATGACCGCGGCACCACGTTCGGGCTGAAGACCGGCGGCAATGTGGAGGCCATACTCATGAGCCTGCCGCCGGAGGTTCGCTGGCCGTAGCAAGGCGTGTCGCTGCGGTACGCCACAGGCACCAAAATTTCCGAAAAAGGATGCGATAATGACCGATGTTTCGATGACGCTGGAGCAGGCCATCGCCGCGCAGCGCGCCCTGCGGGAGGCGCTGGGCCTTGGCGAAGAGCGCTTCCCGATGCCGGCCTTCGTGGGAATGATCAGCGACGAGCTGGAACAGCTGCACGACGCCGGGCGAACGGACCAGGAGATTGCCGAAATGATCGAAAAGGCGACCGGCCAGGCGATCGATCCGAACGACCTGTTGCGTTACTACGCCCCGCCGGAAGACCGCGGCAGCTGGGAGGACGAGGAGGACAACTGATACCAGCCGGTTTTGGGACTGAACTCGTCGACCGCAAGGAAGGCCTTCTTTTTCGAGAAAAAGAAGCAAAAAGCTTCTGCTGTGACGCCTGCACGGGGATTTGGCTGCTACTGCAATCGCATCGGCTTGCACAACGAGCGCAGGCTGTGGGGCAGCCGTCGGAGCAAAAGCTTTTTGGTCCTTTTTCTCGAAAAAGGACTGCTTTCTTGCTTGCCTGGATGACTCCGCCGCCCGCCTAGCGAGGCCGCCCGGACTCCAAAGGCTGCATGGATTGCCCGCTTATCGCGTCCTGCCCGGTCTCCGCCTGGCCGCCCAGGGTCTTGTAAGCGGTGCCGTCATAGGAAGGGGAAACCGGCGCGCCGGCGGTGACCGGCACGCCCAGCACGCGCGCCGAAGGCACCGGCGCCGAGCCGGTGCGCGGCGGCGGCGGCGGCACGGGGCGGGGCGTGGTCGATAGCGGCGGCACCGCCACCGCGGGCGCGTTTTGTGCGAGCGCGCCGAGCGGCAGCAATGCCTGCCCGAACAAAGCCGCCGCCATAAGTGCAGAGCGCATCGCCAGCCTCCCGAAAACGGACGCTGCCGGTCGCTCGGCCGCGTCACTGCCTAAGTGGCGCCCCGCAGGCCAGGTTACATCGGCGGCCACGCCGTCCTTTGTCAGATCGGCGGCCACGCCGTCCCTTGTCACATAGGCGGCTTCACGCCGTCCTTGCCTACAGCCACGAACTTGGCCGTAACCTTGCCGCCATCCACGCTCGCCACGATGAACGCCGCAGCGCCCACTTTCAGGATGCTCGCATCGGCCACCTGGAACGCCACCACCGGCGCCGCTGGCGGCACCAGGATGCTCTTGTGGCCGCCTTTGTAATCGACATCGATATGCAGGGTGCCGTCGGCACCGTTCGCGTTGGCGATCGTCCCGTTCGTCATCGTGGTGCCCACCGCAGGCGCGTGGCCGGCGGCCACCGTGCCGTTCGTCATGCTGCTGGACATCGAGCCGCCGCCCGCCGACGGCCCGCTGCTGTCGGGCAGCTTGTCCCACGCATAATGCCCCTCGCCCTGGCCGCGCAGCTCGGGCGGGAACACCACTACTTCGAGCGCCGTCATGTGCGAGCCGCTGCCTTTGGTTGCCGTGCCGATGAAGCTGCCCGGCGTGATGGCGCTCAGCTTGGAGGCAACCACGCTGGCGAAATGCGCGCCCGCCAGGCTGACCGTCACGTCCTCGCCCTCGGCGGTGTGCAACGTCAGATTGCTGGCGTCGGACGCCGCGATCGTGCCGCGCAGCCGCTCGGCGGCCGGCGCCGCCTGGGCCACGGCGAGCGTGCAGGCAGACCAGGCGGCCGCGGCCACGAAAAGCTTTCTCATGCGCTTATCCTCTTTGAATTCAGTGGCCTTGCCGGAGCAGCGTCAGCGTCCGGAGGGCGCGCTAGCGGTAGAACCAATCGTCGAGTTCGGCAAACACCTCCGCCACGCGCCGGTGCTCCTCGGCGGTGAAGCTCGCCAGATAGCCGAAAGGTTCCCCCGCCGAGATCGCGCCATGCCTGGTGTTCTCGTAGCGCACGCCCTGCAGAACCATGTAGGCCGGGTCGAAACCGTAGCCCGCATGGGCATACATGCGGGCGCAACAGCGCCTGGTGTCGAGGCAGAGATCCTCCAGCCGCAACAGGCACACGCGCGGGTCCGCGCGCTGCACGGCGCCGCGATATTGCGCGTATAAATGCCGCAAATAGCCAAGCTTGTCGGGCGCGTAGGCGGCGAACCAGGCGCCGAAGGCCGGCCGCCCTGCCTTGCGCCAGTCCGAATGCACGATGGCGCGCGGGTCCTTGAACACGATGAAGAACGGCACCGCCAGCCTGGCCATGCAGGCCTCCAATGACGCCAGGTAGCGCGGCGTCTTGTCGAACACCGTGTGCGTGCCGGGGCGCAGAACGGTCGCCGCCGCTTCGAGGCGTGCGTAGAACACGGGGAAATCGTCGGTGTCGCAGCAGCGCGCGAGGGCGGCGTCGTCCACGCCCCAGCCCCAGCGGGTGATCTCGGCGTGGACCTCCAGGGCGGGGAACGCGCGTGGCGTATTGGCCAGGAGGACGCCCACTTCAAAGCCGGCATCCACGCCAGGGACCTGGCGGAACAGGTCGGAGACCAGGGTGGTGCCGCTGTGCTCTGGGCCGCAGATGGCGAAGCGGATCACGTTGCGGGGCCCTCAGGTAAGAAAGAAAGCAGTCCTTTTTTGGAAAAAAAGGACCAAAAAACTTTTGCTATGACGCCTGCCCGCAGATCAGGCTGTGAGTGCAGGCGTATCTACTGGCAGAAAGAGAGTACGCCGCGGTGCAGGCGTCGGAGCAAAAGCTTTTTGGTCCTTCTTCTCGAAAAAGGACTGCTTTCTTCCTGCCCTAATGCTTTTTAGGCTCCCAAAGCTCGATCTTCGTGCCATCCGGATCCAGGAAAGACGCAAACTTCCCGAACGGATCGCTATCGTCCCGGCTGATTATCTTCACGCCTTTGGCCGTGATGCGCGCGACAAAGGCGTCCATGTCGTCGACGGCGAAGTTCACCATGAAATCGCGATCCGACGGCGCCATCTCCTTCGTCGAATTCGGAAACGCGTTCCACACCACCGCCGGCGGATGGCCCGGCGCCGCATAGCTCAACTGCGCACCGCCCCACTCTTCCAGGTGGATGCCCAGCACGTCCCGATACCAGGCGGCCAGCGCCTTCGGGTCCTTGCTCTTGAAGAAGATCCCGCCGACGCCGGTGATGTGCCCCGGCGTATCGACCGCGGCGCCGACCGCCGGCGCGGCGAAAGCCAGGGAGAACAGCAGGGCGGCGATCGTCCGGTTGACCAAATTTCTCTCCTCTGGGGCAGGCAAGGAAGGAAGCAAGGCCTTCTTTTTTGAAAAAAGAAGCAAAAAACTTTTGTCGGGGCTGTCGCGCGCTAGCTGGATACAGGGATCGCCTGGTCATACGGTCGATGCGCCTACCCCAGCGGACGGAGCAAAAGTTTTTTGGTCCTTTTTTTCAAAAAAGGACTGCTTGCTTCCTTACCCTAATGCAACACATCCCCGCCCCGAACCCAGCCGGACCCGGTCACGCTGCGCACCAGCAACCAGCTCTGCACCCCCACCCGCAACTGCTGCTCCACCACCACCCGCATGCCGCGGTTGAGGAACGCCCGCACGCTGGCATCCTCGCTCGGGCTGAACCGTATCGCCAGGTCCTGCACCAGCACCGTGCCGAAGCTCTCCCCCGGCGCCAGGCGAAGCGTCGCGTCGTTGGCCGCCGGCATCGCGTCGGGCTGCAGCAGATGCCGTTCGGAGGCCACCACCGCGTCGCCCTGCGCCATGCCGGCGATATGCAGGTGCTCGGCCACCGCCAGCGACCCCACGATGGCCACCATCAGCCAGCCGGCCACGGCGACCAGCCGCACCCTGGCCTGGGCCGCCACCGCATGGCCCACATCGAACGCGGCCTGCTGCAGCGCGCGGCGCAGGTCGGCCACCTGCATCAACGCCTGCTGCACGTCGGATTCGGCTTCCTGGCGGGAGATGCGCGCGATGCTGAGCTGGCGCTCCAGGCTGATCTCGCGCGCGCCCTGGGTGAAGGAGGCGGTGCGGGCGCCGGCCGGCAGCCGCAGCGCCACGTCGGTCAGCGAAAGCCGGTGATGCCCCAGATGCTCCAGCAGCTTGCGCCGTGCGGCATCGGCCTCGCCCGGCTGTTCGGAGGCGAGCATGGGCAGCAATTTCTGCAGCCGGGTCACGAACGCGGTGTCGGCAAAGGGATCGGTATCGGCCACGCGCTCATACATACCAAGCACCGGGCGGCGTGTCAGCCGAGGCCTTGCGCAGCCGCGTGCGCCAGCGCCTCAGCCGCCAACAGGCGCAGGCAGCAACTCGGTCAGCGCGCGCACCAGGTCGCCGGGCAGGAACGGCTTCGAGCAGGCCACCCAGTTGGCATGCTCCGGCGGCACGCCGTCGCGCCCGTAGCCGGACATGAGCAGAAACGGGATACCGCGCGATTCGAGCATCTCCGCCACCGGATACACACGCTGGCCGCGCAAATTCACGTCGAGCACCGCCACATGGGCCACCACGTCGCGCGCCGCTTCCAGCGCGGTCTCCACCGTGCTGAACGGCCCCACGATCTCGCAGCCATACTCCAGCAGCGCCTCTTCCAGCAGCATCGCCACCAGCAGCTCGTCCTCCACGATCATCACCTTGCGTCCCTGCAGGGCGCCGCGATGGGTGGTGATGTCCGGCGCTGAAAAAGCGGTGTTTTGGTTCATTAAATCGTAACGCCTGGCGGGGAACTGATGACGCGTTCCAGCAAAGCACATAAACGCGCGTGCAAACCGTCCGGCCGGAAATTCAAGGTCGCACCGCCGCCGAGCTCGTGGGCCAGTCCGCGCTGGATCAGCAACGTTCCAAAGCCCGTTCCGGTTGGCGCCTCCACGCTGGGCCCACCGGCCTCCTCCCAGTCCATAACGAGCCATTTCAACGGGTCCCCGGGTGCGGAGCCGTCGCCGGCGGTAAGCCGCCACGACACGCTCACGCGCCCCTCAGGCACCGAAAGCGCGCCGTATTTCACCGCGTTGGTCGCCAATTCGTGAACGGCCATGCCCATTGCGAGTGCCGCCGAAGGGGTCAGCGCCACCGTGTCGCCGGTCAGCACGACGCGCGGTGTGCCTTCCACGCTGAAGGGCTGCATCTCTTCCTGGATCACGTCGCGTATCGGCACGCTCATCCAGTTCTCCCGGCTGAGCAGCGCATACGCGCCGGACAGGGCATGCACCCGGCCCAGGAACAACTCGCCGAACCCGGCCAGATCCTCGGACCGCCGCAGCGTCTGCGAAGCCAGCGAGACCACCACGGTGAGCATGTTCTTCACCCGGTGGTTCAGCTCGTCCACCAGCAGGCGCTGGTGCTGCTCGGCGCGCACCACGCTGGTCACGTCCAGGAACGTCACCAGCGTGCCGCTGACCACGCTGTTGCTGTCGCGGTAAGGCAGCACCCGCAGTATATAATGCGCGTTACCGTCCAGGCTGGTCACCTGGCGCTCCAGCGGCGTCAGAGCTCTCCAGCACCGAAGCGGTATCCTCGCGCAACGTGTCGTAGCGCAGCCCGCTTGCGATATCGGTCAGCGGCCGGCCGGTATCGGACGGGATCAGGTTGTAGATGCTGGCGATCGCCGGCGTGAAGCCGCGCACCACCATGTGGCGGTCCAGGAACACGGTGGCGATCTGCGTGCTGTCGAACAGGTTCTTCAGGTCGTTGTTGACGCGGTCCAGCTCTTCGACCTTGTCCTGCAACTGGCTGTTGACGGTGTGCAGCTCCTCGTTGACGGACTGGATTTCCTCCTTGCTGGTCTCGAGCTCCTCGTTCGTCGATTGCAGCTCTTCGTTCACCGAATGCAGCTCCTCGTTGGACGAGCGCAGTTCTTCGACCGCAGTCTCGTGTTCCTCGGTGACGGATTGCAGCTCTTCGCGCGTCGAACGCAGCGCTGTCGAAATGGACTCGTAGCTGCCCGGGCCGCTCTCCGGCACAGGCAGGCCGCGGCGCAGCAGCGCGGCCAGCATCACTTCGGCCCGGGCGGCGGCATGGCGGAACAGCGAGACGGACGGCTCCCGCGGGGCGCCGTTGCCCGCGCGCGCCGGCTGGCGGGACGGCACCGAAGCCGGATGGATGCCGGGCTGGGCGGAGCGCTCGGGCGACGCAAGGCGGCGCAGGTCACCACGGGCGAGCTGGACCGGCGGACTGCGCACGTTGCGCCGCATGAAGATGCGTGCCGATTTGTCGAGCGGCACGAACAGATCCTCGTGCCGGGTCGCACTCTCCGAGATGCCGAGTATCAGGATGCCCTCGGGCGCCAGCGCGTAGTGGAAGCTCGGCACCACGCGGGCCTGCAGGTCGACATCCAGATAGATCAGCAGGTTGCGGCAGGAGACCAGGTCCATGCGCGAGAACGGCGGATCGCGCACCACGCTGTGCGCCGAAAACGTGCAGAGGTCGCGTATCTCCTTGGCCACCACGTAGCCGCCGTCGGTCCGGCGGAAGAACCGCTCGCGGCGGGAAGCCGACAGGCCGTCGAGCAGCACGGCGGGGTAGCGGCCGAGCCGCGCGGTATCGATGGCCGGCTCGTCTATGTCGGTGGCGAAGATCTGCACCCGGGGCGGGCCGCGTAACATATCCATGTGCTCGCGCATCAGCATAGCCAGCGAATACGCCTCCTCGCCTGTGCTGCAGCCGGGCACCCACACGCGCACGGTGTGGTTCGCGTTGCGGTCGGCGAACAGGCGCGGCATCACCACCCGCTCGATCACGTCGAACGCATTGTCGTCGCGGAAGAAGCTGGTGACCCGTATCAGCAGGTCGCGGAACAGCATCAGCGTCTCGGCCGGGTCCGCGTCGAGCAGGTCGGCGTATCGGGAAAGCTCGAAGATGTCGCGCACCTGCATGCGGCGGTGCACCCGGCGCAGGAACGTCTTCTCCTTGTAGTTGACGAAGTCGTGGCCGATCTGGGCCCGCAGCGTGGCGCAGATGCGCAGGCGCATCGCCTCGGTGGCCGCCTCCCCGTCGGCCTCCAGCGCCACCGTGCCGGGCGCCGTGCCGAACATGCGCGTCAGGTGGCCCGGCATGTCCTGCACCGCGCAGACGAGATCGACGGCGCCGGTGGCGATAGCGCCCGCCGGCATGCTGTCGTGGTGCTGGACACTCTCCGACGCCACGTCCTCGAAGCTCTGCGCGATCGTCAGGCCGCCGAAGGCGCGTATCGCCTTGAGGCCGAGCGCGCCGTCGCTGCCGGTGCCGGACAGCACGATGCCCACCGCCTCTTCGCGCAGGCCGGCGGCCAGCGTGTCGAAGAAGCCGTCGATCGGGCGGAACTCGCGCGGCCCGTTCGCCGGCGGCACGGACACCCAGAGCCGGCCGTCGCGGTACGCGGTGGTGGCATGCGGCGGCGGCACGTAGAGGATGTCGGGGCGGATTTCGTCCCCGTCTTCCACCTCGCGCACCGCCATCGTGGTCCAGCGCCGCAGGATCTCGGCCAGCATGCTGCGCCGGTTGGCCGGCAGGTGCAGCACGACGACGAACGCCAGGCCGCTATCGGCCGGCATAGCGCTGAAGAACGCGCGGAACGCATCGAGCCCGCCAGCCGAAGCGCCGATTCCCACGACCTTCATCGGCCGGCACACAACGCTGGTTGGCGGCGGGGCGCGGAGAACGCGACGCCACGACGGCCAGATGCAAAGCTGGTCGCGAGCAAAACAGTGCCCCTCGTATTTGAAACCCTGGGCAAAGGTAACGCGCGTTACCGGCTTTGGCCATCGGAACACCGGGCTTCGGCGATAACCGCTGCGCGAGCGGCCGCCGCCACCGCGGCCCGGCGTCACATTGTGTCGCGCGGAAAGCCTTGACCGGAGCGCGCGCCACCCCCCTCTACTGCGGCCTGCCCCCCTCTGTCGCGGCGTGCCGGATGAACATGACCACCCTCACGCAAGCCGCTCCCGCCGCCGCCGCGCCGCCCGCCGTGGCGCAGGGGCTGATACGCACCAACCGGGACCTGCGGATCGATTTCTTCCGCGGCCTCTCGCTGTGGTGGATCTTCACCGACCACGTGCCGGACGACGCACTGGGCGTGCTGTCGATACGCAATTTCGCGCTGGCCGACGCCACCGAAGTGTTCGTGCTGCTGGCAGGCTACGCCGGCGGCCTCGCCTATGGCAGCACGTTGCGCAGCCAGGGCTGGATCTCGGCGGGTGCCGACGTGGTGCGCCGCGCCTGGACGCTCTACATCGCGCACATCTTCCTGTTCGTGATCTTCGCGGCCCAGGTCGGCATGTCCGCCACCAAGCTGGACCGCGCGGACTTCCTCGACGAGATCCACCTCAACGTGCTGGGCGAGGCGCCGTACCGCGCGCTGTTCGAGGCGCTCACGCTGCATTTCCAGCCGGCCTACCTGAACATCCTGCCGCTCTACGTGGCGCTGCTGCTGATGTTCGCGCTGGCCCTGCCGCTGCTCTACCGCCCCAGGCTGCTCGCCGGGCTGTCGCTCACCATGTACGTGGTAGCACGGGTGTTCGCGCTGAACCTGCCGAGCTGGACCGGCGGCGGCTGGTTCTTCAACCCGTTCTGCTGGCAGCTCCTGTTCATGTTCGGCGCCATCCTCGCCTTCGCGCCCGGCGAGGGCGTGCCGCGCCGCGCCATCTGGCTGTTCGACTGGGCGGCGGTACTGATCACCGTGTTCGGCCTGGTGATGCAATGGGTGGTCTGGCCGCACCCGGATAGCATCGCCTGGCTGCCCGCCGTACTGCGCCACGCGCTGTTCGACGTCGACAAATCCGGCCTGCACCCGTTCCGGCTGCTGTCGATCCTGTCGCTAACCTGGCTGGTGACCCGGCTGATCCCCGCCGGCGCGCGCTGGCTCACCTCATGGGCCGCCAACCCGTTCGTGCTGGCCGGGCAGCATTCGCTGCCGGTGTTCTGCGCCGGCATCTTCCTGGCGTTCCTCGGCCGGCTCGCCACCGAGGCGCATTCCGGCTGGCCGATGCAGGTGGCGGTGAACGTGTCCGGCGCGTCGCTGCTCTGGGCGGTGGGCGCGATCGCCGCCTGGTATGCCAATAAGGGCCGCGCCAAGGGACGTGCCCGCCTGGTGGCCCCGCCCGAGCCGCGGTCGGAATTGCCGCCGTGAGGGATTGTGCTTTGCCACTTCGACCACAGCTCGCCGATCACAACCCTGCGCGAAATATGTAAGCTGCGTTGCAACGCCAGGTTTCACTGCAACCGCCGTGCCGCGCCCGCTTTGAGGGTGCATGGCGAGCGGGGACGAGAGCAGGCACGTGATGAACAATTTGCGTGACGCGTCGCCCCAGCAGCGTGCCGTCGAGGTCTGGATCGCGTCGGACCTGGCGCGGCGCTACGATCAGGCCCTTCGCGAGCCGCTGCCACCGGATTTGCTGGACCTGCTTTCCGAGTAGTCCGGGCCGGCCAGATGCGCGCCATCGCCATCCAATATGCGCCAGGTGCGGACAAAGCCCGCAACATCGCCGGGCTGGCGCGCGCGATCGACGAAGCGGTCGGTGACGCTCGGCCGGCCCTGGTCAGCCTGCCGGAGATGTGGAGCTGCCTCGGCGCCAGCCGCGAGATCAAGCTCGCCCAGGCCGAAATCCTGCCGCCTGGCGCGCCGGGCGACGCCTACCTGTTCCTGCAAAACACCGCGCGCCGGCTCGGCATCACGCTGCATGGCGGCTCGATCGGCGAACGCGACGGCGACACGCTCTACAACACCACCCTGGTGTTCGGCCCGGACGGCGCCGAGCTGGCGCGCTACCGCAAGATCCATCTGTTCGACGCCACCACGCCGAGCGGCCAGGGCTATCGCGAGAGCAGCCTGTTCGGCGCCGGGCGGGCGCTGTCCACCTGCCGCATCGGGCCGCCCGGCGCGGAACTGACGCTCGGGCTGTCGATCTGTTACGATCTGCGGTTTCCGGCGCTTTTCACCGCGTTACGCGATGCCGGCGCGGATGTGATCGTGGTGCCGTCCGCCTTCACCGTGGAGACGGGTATCGCGCATTGGGAGATCCTGCTGCGCGCCCGCGCCATCGAGACGCAATGCTGGGTAGTGGCCGCGGCGACCACCGGCACACATCACGATGGCGCCGGGCGGCCGCGTGCGACGTATGGGCACAGCCTGATCTGCGATCCGTGGGGGCGGGTAGTCGCGGCGGCGGGGAGTGAGGCGGGGGCGGTTTCGGCTGTGCTGGATCCGGCGGTTCTGCGGGAGGTCCGGGGTGGGATGAATGTGGTTAAGAGTAGGAAGGAAGGCCTTCTTTTCTGAAGAAAAGAAGCAAAAGACTTTTGCTCCGACGCCTGCATCCAGGCGCCCTCCGGTTCTGCAAAAACGGGTCTGGCGGAGGCGGCGCGGGCGCTCGTGCGGCGGGGAACGCAAAAGTTTTTTGGTCCTTTTTTTCAAAAAAGGACTGCTTGCCTTGCCTCACGCCACATCCGCAAACACCCCATCCCCCCCCCAAAACACTAAGCACGCCCGTCCGTATAGCGAACCAGGCCCCATGCAGCGCCAGCCGCCCCGCATCCTCCCGCTCCTTGAGCCACGGAAAACTCCGCAGATTGGCCAGCGAGATCTTCACCACCTCCTGTTCGCAGCACTGCTCCTGCGCATCCGGCGTGTCGCAGCGCAACGCCACGCGCCGGGCCGGCGCAGCGATCGACATCCATTGCGAGATGAAATCGTCGGCGTCCGGCGGCGCGCCGTTCAGCAGCGCGCGTACGCCGCCGCACTGGCCATGCCCGAGCACCACGAGATGCGGAATGTTCAGCACGCGTATGCCGAATTCCACCGCGGCGCTGGTGCCGTGATAGGCGGCGTCCGGCGCGAACGGCGGCACCAGATTGGCGACGTTGCGTATGGTGAGCAATTGACCCGGCGCGGTATCGAAGATCACCGCGGGATCCACGCGGCTGTCCACGCACGCGATCACCAGCACCTGCGGGTGCTGGCCGTGGTCGGACAGGGCCTCGAACGCGGCACGGCGTTCCGGCCAGGATTCCTTGCGGAAGCGTTGGTAGCCTTTTAGGAGTTTTTCCATGAGCAAGGGTTAGCTCGAGAAAAGGCAGTCAAGGAAGGCCTTCTTTTCTGAAGAAAAGAAGCAAAAGACTTTTGACTCCCCTGTCGGCGTTTTGTTCTGCCTGCATCCGCGCAGGCAACTGGGTTGGGCGCCTGGCCGTTCGTCTGGGATAGGAGATTTCTATGGTTGAAACGATCCGCTTGGCGCCGCACGATCCGGTGCCCGATTACGGCAATCACGTGCTGGTGCTGCGCCGCCTTGGCGAGGACGATCCGCGGGCCGTGGTGACCGAGATCGTGTTCTACGGCGCGCAGGGCGGATCGCTGCCCGCGATCACCAAGGACGGGCACCCGATGCCGCTCGAACAGGCCGTGCACCTGGCAGAGGAGGAGGCCCAGCGCCGCCAGCTCGGCCGCGTCTATGTGGTGGACCGCACGGCGGGCAAGCTGGAGAAGGAAGCGGTCGAGGATCACGGCGAACGCAACTTCGCGGCGGACGCGCTGGACGACACCGATCCGGAAGACGGCGTGAAGGGCAGCGACATACGCGATCGCCCGCATGACGCCGGTTACGTGAAGTAGCGGGCCGATTTAGCTACGAGCAGGCCAGATCGCATTCGGTTTGCCTGCCCTGTTCGGGCGGGCGCCGGATGCGTTTCCGTCCGCCGCGCCCTCCGCCAGCCTAGCGGACGTTCGGACGGCTCTTATCGAGGATGAACTCGCCCGGCAGGGTATCCGGGTCTGGCCTGGCAGCGCCGCTTTCCACGACGCTGAGCGTAGGACGGCCACGCAGTTCGTTATACATGCGCACGAACTCGTCCAGGCGGCGCGCTTCCGCCAGGGCGGCATCGCGGCGGGTCATTGCTTCGCGTAGTACGGGTTCTTCTTCCATGCCCGATCAATGACATAGACCTGACCGTTTCGCAAGCAATTCGTTAGTGCACACGTTGCGGAACGTGGCCGGACGGCACGATCGCCCATCCCCCCACAAGCGGGGCTGACCCGGTGCGCGCTTCCGGCTAACGTGCCGCCTGCATGCTCCTGAACCTGCCCAACCTGCTCACCCTCTCGCGCATCGCCGCCATCCCGGTGCTGGTCGCACTCGTGGCCTTGCGCACCCCGGGCGGCGACGTGGCCGCCATGCTGGTGTTCGCCGCCGCCGGCATCACCGACTTCCTCGATGGCCGGATCGCCCGCAACCGCAAGATGCTCTCCGATCTCGGCCGCATGCTGGATCCGATCGCCGACAAGCTGCTCGTCGGCGCAACCCTCATGGTGCTCGCCGGCCAGGCGCGCCTGCCGTATCACGGGCTGTATCCCGCCATCGTCATCCTGTGCCGGGAAATCCTGGTCAGCGGGCTGCGGGAATACCTGGCCGGGCTGTCGGTCGGCCTGCCGGTCACCCGGCTGGCGAAGTGGAAGACCGGGCTGCAGATGGCGGCCTTGGGCACCCTGCTCGCCGGCGACGACGGCGCGGCGGTGCTGCATCTCGGCTTCCTGCCGGTGGGCCAGATCGGCATCGTCATGCTGTGGGCCGCCGCATTGCTCACCCTGATCACCGGGTGGGACTACCTGCGCGCCGGGCTGGACCACGTGCGACACAAATTGCGCGATGCCCCCGCCCCCGCGCCGGTGGTGCCGCACTGAAACTGCTCGGCCTGGTCGGGCTGGTCCGGCAGCGGCAAGACCACGCTGCTCGTGGCCGTGCTCCCTCTGCTGCGGGCTGCCGGGCTGCGCGTATCGACGATCAAGCACGCCCATCACGGCCTCGAACTGGACCGGCCGGGCAAGGATAGCTTCCGCCACCGCGCGGCCGGCGCAGAGGAGGTGCTGGTGGTAGGCGGCCAGCGCTGGGCGCTGCTGCGCGAGGCGCCGGAGCATGCCGGACCTGGCGCAGCTCGCCACCCGCCTGGCCCCGGTCGACCTGGTGCTGGTAGAGGGGTTCAAATCGTCCGGCATCGCGCAGATCGAGGTGCACCGGCCGGGCCTGGGCAAGCCGGAACTGTGGCCGGACGCGCCGGCGATCCTCGCCGTCGCCACCGACGGCCCGCTCACCGGCGCCGCCGATACAAGCCCGCCCGCCCTGCTGCCGCTCAACGATCCCGCCGCGGTCGCCCACTGGATCACAGCTTTCGTGAGCCGGCCGTACACGGCGACTTGAGCTCACGCCTGCCAACGGGCATGTTGCGCCCCACTTGCTGGAAAGTTGTTGAGTTATGACGGAACCTGTCTGGCCGAAGCAGCATCTCGCCCGCCCTGCGGCCACGCTCCTGGCCGGCCTGCTGCTTTCGGGCTGCGCCGGCTCCGGCGTCTATTCCTACTGGGGCGACACCTTCAGGCTGCCCTTCCACGACAACCCGAACATCCCGCCGGCACCCTCCACGGGCGTCGCCAACGAGACGTATTCCAAGGTGCGCGGCCGCATCGCCGACGATCCGAAGCCGATCCTCTACGAAGCCGGCGACGTGTGGCCCGCGCCGCCAAAGGCCCCGCCGACCCTGAAGGACCTGCAGGCGCAGCAGACCAAGGACATCTCCAGCAATGGCGGCACCAACTACACGCCGCTGCAGCCGCTGCCGACGCTTCCCGGCTACGAGGTGCCGCAGCAGCAGGACCACGTGGCGCCGCCCACCGCCAGCTTCCCGAGCGGCGTCGTCACCCTGCCGAATGGGCGCCACGGCGTGGTGACGGGCGGCGGCGCGGGCGAGCTGAAATCCGTGGGTGGTGGTGCGGGCAATGGCAGCATCGTGGTGCCCAACGGGAACGGCACGAGTACGGTGATCGGGCCTAATGGGACGGTCAGTACAATCCCTACCCCGGGCAAGTAAGCAAGCAGTCCTCTTTTTCGAAAAAAAGGACCAAAAAACTTTTGCGTTCCCCGCTGCAGTCGCGCTCGCGTTTGTTTTGTAAGTCTGTGGCTCGCATCGCGTAGTGCCGCAGCGCTTCGGCGGAGCTGTGCAGACACACCTGAACGTGTTGCTGAGGGTTTGCGCACGACTGCTACGGCATGTTCTGCAACGCTGAAGGTTACGCCATGCGCCGCTCCATCACCTCCCTGATCCTGTGTTCGTTTGCCGGCACGATGGCGTTGACTGCCGCGCAGGCAACGATGCCGGTGACGTACCAGTTCAAGGTCCGCATCACACAGCAGGACCAGGAGGGTATGTGCCCGCCTGCGGGCCGCCTGATGCCGTTGCGCATCACCGTGGACCGCGCGTTTGCCGTCACACCGCCCAAAGATCATACCGAGACGTATCATGGCGGCCCCGCCTACAACCTTCCTTCGCCGATCCTGAGTGTCTCCTTCAACAACGCCACGCCGATGGAGCCGATCATGGACGACATCTACGTGTCGAAAAACGACAAGGGCACCTACAGTTACACGTTCCTGGGCTCCGATTTCAGCCAGGGCGTGACGATAAACTTCAGCACGCAAGACAGCAGAAGCGTGCCGAATTATCGGCTGCCGCCAAGCATCACGCCGAAGAACTTCACCACGCACAGCTTCAGGTTCGAAACCAAGGCGGGAGATTGCATAGGCGATATCGTCGCCCGCTAAGCGGGAACTGCAATAGTATCCACCCGTCATGGGGCTGACTTATCGGCAGAAAGGAAGAAAGGCCTTCTTTTTCGAGAAAAAGAAGCAAAAAGCTTTTGCTGTGACGCCTGCACGAAAATCTGGATGTTACTGCAGCCGCATCGACTTGCAATACGGAAGTACGCCTGAATGCAGGCGTCATGGCAAAAGCTTTTTGGTCCTTTTTCTCGAAAAAGGACGACTTCCTTGCCTCTACCGATCCCTCAACCGAGCTGATGCGCCGACAGATCAGCCAGATCGCAATGCAGCAGCGCCGCCATATGCGTGGCCTGCAAAACCACCGAAGGCGCGCACCCCGCAAGGAACGCCTCCTGCCAGCGCGGCGCGCACAGGCACCATTGGTCGCCCGGGCGCAGGCCGGGAAAGCCGTATTCCGGCCGCGGCGTGGAGAGATCGTTGCCGCGCTGCCGGCTGAACGCCAGGAATTCCGCCGTCATCACCGCGCACACCGTGTGGCTGCCCACATCGCCCGGCCCGGTGTCGCAGCAGCCGGAGCGCGTGAACCCGGTCATCGGGTCGGTCGAGCAGGACTCGAGCATACCGCCGAGCACGTTGCGCCTGGGGCCGGGCAGGTCGCCAGTGGTATCGAGCGGCATCGCGCGGCGCCTATTTCAGCTATGCCGCAGCAGGAGTATCAGCGCCATCAGCGCCAGAGCCACGCCTTGCAGCAGGACGCGGGCGCGCATCAGTTTGTTGGAGCGCCGCGGGTCTCCGCCGCGCACCACGCCGACCATCCCGAGGCCGAGCACGACCAACACGCCGAGCATGGCCATTCCAAGAAGGATCATCAGTATTGTCGTCATTGCGCGTAGGTAAGGCCTGGCGCGGCCTTGTGCACCCCCGTTCTGTCGCGGCGCTGCTGTTCGCGTGGTGGCTGGCGGGGTTGGCGCCCGCCTGCGCGCAGGTACCCGCTCTGGCTTTGCCGCATGCGGCCCCGGCCGCGGCCGCCAAGCCGCCGGCGGCGCCGGCACTCACGCCGGCCGAGACGCGGCAGATGATCGAGCTGCTGAACGATCCGCAGAAGCGCGCGGCGTTCACCGCCACGCTGGAGACGCTGCAAAAGGCGGTGTCCGTGACCTCGCCGCCGAAAGCGGCCGATACGGTGAAGCTCGCGCCGAACAGCGTGGGCGCGCAGTTGATCAAGGAGAGCTCGGAATGGGCGTCCGGCCTGTCCGGCCAGTTCGTCAGTTTCGGCCGGGTGCTGGGCAATCTGCCGAGCGTGGGGGCGTTCACCCTGCGCACGCTGCAGAACCCGGCTTTGCGGGAGCGCGCGATCGACGCGGCCTGGCGGCTGGCGCTGGTGCTGGCGGTGGCGGGTTTTGCTGAATGGGGGCTGTGGCGCCTGCTGCGGCGCGCGGTGGCCGGCATCGCCGCGCTGGCGCCAGGCACGCTGCCGGCCGTCCATCCGCTGCCCGCGCTGGGCACCGTAGCGCCGGCAACGGCACCCACCCGCGCCGAGCAGGCCCGTGTGCGCGAAGCGGTGCAGACGGCCGATGCCGCCTCTCCGGACACCGCAGCCCCGCCGCCCACCCGCGAGGAACTGGAGAGCGCGCCGCTCGCCGGCGTGGCGCCGGAGGACCGCGAGGCGGCCACCGTGGCGCATGTGCTCGCCCGCCGCCGCTTCGCCCGCACGCTGGCCACGCTGAAGCGCCTGCCCTTCGTGCTGCTGTGCTTCCTGCTGGATCTGCTGCCGATGGGCGTGTTCCTCGGCGTGGGCTATGCCGGCACGCTGTTCGTCACCCCGCATGTGCAGGCGGTGCTGGAAGCCGCCGTCACCGGCTACATCATCTGCCGCCTGGCCACCGCGCTGACCCGGCTGTTCGTAGCACCCGACCAGCCGAATCTGCGCCTGGTGCATGTGAGCGACGAGGGCGCGCACTACGCCGTGACCTGGGTGCGGCGGATCTTCGCCATAGCCGCCTTCGGCTATGCCGCCTCGCAGATCGGGCTGCTGTTCGGCCTGCCTATCCCGGCCGACGACGCTTTTCTGAAGGCGGTGTTCCTCATCGTGCATCTCTGCCTGATCGTGATCGTGCTGCAATGCCGCGCGTCGGTCGCGGCGCGCATACGCTCGCCGCGGCCGAACCCCGGCGTGGGCGGCCGCGTGCGCAACCGGATCGCCTCGATCTGGCACCTGCTGGCGATCTTCTACATCGCGGCTTTGTGGCTCGTCTGGGCCGCCGAAGTGCGCAACGGCTACGTGCGCATCTGGCACGTGTTCCTGCTCACGATCGGCATCGTGGTGGTGGCGCGGCTGCTCAGCATCGTGGTGCTCGGCGGGCTGGACCGCGCGCTGCGCAGCCCGCCCGACGCGCATGCCGGCCTGCGCCGCGCGGACCGCTACTACCCGCTGGTGCGCCGTATCGTCTCGGCCCTGCTGGTGCTGCTGACCGGCGCCGTGCTGCTGCAGGCCTGGGGGTTCGACACGCTCGGCTGGTTCCACCGCAGCACGCTCGGCGGCAAGCTCGCTTCGGCCTGCCTGACAATCCTGGTCGCCGCCTCCCTGGCACTGGCCGCCTGGGAGACGGTGAATGCCGGGCTCGACCGCCACCTGGCGCATCTGGCGGCGCAGGCGCAGCTCGCCAAATCCGCCAGGCTGCGCACGCTGCTGCCCATCTTGCGCACGCTGCTGCTGGTGGTGCTCGTCGCGGTATTCGGGCTGACCGCCTTGTCCGAAATCGGGGTGAATATCGCGCCGCTGCTGGCGGGTGCGGGCATACTCGGCGTGGCGATCGGGTTCGGCAGCCAGAAACTGGTGCAGGATTTCATCACCGGTATCTTCCTGCTGGTGGAAAATGCCATGCAGGTGGGCGACTGGGTGACGGTGGCCGGCCTGTCCGGTTCGGTGGAGAACCTTTCGATACGCACGATGCGGCTGCGCGCCGGCGATGGCAGCGTGCATATCATCCCGTTCAGCTCGGTCTCCACCGTGACGAACGTGAACCGCGGCATCGGCAACGCGGCGGTGAGCGTGGCCATACCGATCGAGGAAGACAGCGACCACGTCAGCGAAGTTCTCTCCGGCATCGCGCGCGACATGCGCGGCGAGGCGCGTTTCGCGGAGATGATGCGCAGCGATTTCCAGCTTTGGGGCGTCGACAAGCGTGGATGCGGGCGTGGTGACGATCGTGGGGCAGATCGTGTGTACGGATGACGGGCGCTGGGCGGTGCAGCGCGAATTCAACCGTCGGCTGTCGATACGGTTCAAGGCGCTGGGGCTGCGTATCGCGACCCCTGTCAGTACGGTTTATACACGCGCGGCGGATGGGGCGGCGCGGGGGGCGGTGGCGCAGGATACGCTAGAGGTGCCTTCGGGGCAGTTGGCGGTTTCGCCTCCGCCGGCGGCTTTGGGAAATACGAGTTGAGGAGTTAAGGCAAGCAGTCCTTTTTTGGAAAAAAGGACCAAAAAACTTTTGCTCCCTGTCGGGGGGTGGGGAGGGGTGGTGTTTTAGCTTGTTGCGTGATGGGTTGGCGCGGATAGCCGGAACACCGTCGGTCCTGCGTAAGCCGGAGAGTGTGTGACCGGAGCATATCTTAAATATACAGCAGCCGATTTGCCCCGGCTGCTACTAGATTGCACAACGTCCTGGCTAATTGACTTCCGTGTTTACGGGACGTGCCTTCGCACGGTAACCTGAAATAGAAATCTGATTTTCTTCCTGACGACCGCTTTTTCAGACATACTCCTACAGGGAGCAGAAGTCTTTTGCTTCTTTATTTTCAAAGAAGAAGGCCTTGAGTTTACTTCAGCTAGAGAAAGCCAAGGCGAAAAAATGCCCCAAACCCTGCCAGACATCGAAGCAGAACTATCCGAGCAAGGCTACGCCCACACCGCCGCCGAAGATTTCGCCGCACTCCTCGCGCAGGCCGGCCTGGCCGACTGGACCGGCTTCGCGGAAAGCTGGAATGATCTGGGCATGGACACCTACATGGCCGATGGCGGCCGCTACCGCCGCCGCCGCCACGCCGCATTTTCGATCGATGCAAACAGCATCAAACGCAAACCGCACCAGCCGCACTACCAGAGTCGCGATTACAACGCGCTGAATGGCGGACTCGCACGCTGGTTCGAGCCTGTGGTGCCGGCGATCGCCACGCATCCCGCGTTGCGCGCCATATTGCGCACCTGTTTCACCCTGTTCGACAGTGCGACGCCAGCCGCAACCAGGCCGGCCGCATGGCATGTGGAGACCCACCAGTTCCGCATCGAGGCCCGCCCCGGCGAGCTAGGCCAGCCCACGCCGGAGGGCCTGCACCGCGACGGTGTGGATTGGGTGCTGGTGATGCTGGTCCGCCGCGAGAACGTCGCCAGCGGCGTCACATCCATTCACGATCTACAAAGGAAATGCCTGGGAAGTTTCACCCTGACGGAGCCGATGGAATCTGCCCTGGTAGACGACAACCGCGTGTATCACGGCGTAACCCCGATAGAACCCCTTACCCCAGGAACCCCAGCCTACAGAGACGTGCTGGTAGCAACCTTCCGCCGAGAGTGACTTCATCGCGTCACGAGACGCTCCAACAACCAGTGAGGCCAAAAGTTTTTGCTTCTTTTTTGCAAAAAAGAAGACCTTGCCTACTTCATTTCAGTAGCAACCGGTTAAGCCCATTCAAAGCCCGATACGTAACATCCCAGGCAGCATCGAACGCCCCCCCAAACGGCTCCGCGATCGCGGCCAAGTTCCGCACCCCATCCACCCGACGCAAAATCGCCGCCGCCAACCGCGGCAAAGGCACCGGAACTGCCAAGGCGTTGAACTGCGCCAGAAGCGTGCCGTCCGGACGGATACGGTCGGCGAACGCGCTCATCGGAGATCTCGCGCGCCACCGGCACGCAGGCGGCGTCCATGTGGCTGCGCGTGGGAAGCGGGGTGTCGGCGCGCACGCAATAGACGATGTGGGTGGCCATGTTGCCGGCGAGCGCCTCGGCCACCGCGGCGCGGCCGATCGGGTCGAGCGCGGCCAGGCGGGCGCGTAGCCGCGGGTCCGGCAGGAACAGGGACGGGTCGTAGGCCGAGGGCTCCACCAGGCAGGCGATCTTCAGGCCGGCACCGTGGAGCAGGGCGGCGAAGGCGTCGATCGTGTAGGCGCGGTCGCGCGGGTTGAGCAGCAGGTCGGTGAGGCCGGCGTCGCCGCCCTGGGTGAGGTCGGTGAAGTTCGGGTTGGCGCCGAGCCAGTTGGTGGGCGGCAGGTGGCGCAGCACACGCCGGGCGGTGTCGATCCGGGTGGCGGCGGGGGCGTCGGGCGGGGCAAGGCGGGCCAGCGCGTCCTGCACCATATACACGCCGGTGCGGCCGTGCGGCGCATATACCATCAGGCCCAGGCCGCCGCCGGGCGCGAGCACGGCGAGCAGCGCCTGCAGGCCGGCCGCGGGGTCCGGCAAATGGTGCAGCACGCCGCAGCAATCGATGTAGTCGAACGGGCCCAGGCCGGAGTGGGCCAGGTCCAGCAGCGAGCGGCTTTCGAAGCCGATATTGGCGAGGTTGCGGGCGGCGGCGCGGCCCTCCGCGATGCGACGCGCGGCCGCACTACGGTCCAGCCACGTCACGTGGCCGGCGCGCCCCGCCCACGCCATCTGCTGGGCGAGCATGATGGCGCCGTCGCCAGTGCCGCCGCCGGCGAACAGGGCGCGCAACGGCCGCGCGCCGCCGAACAGCCAGTGGTCGATTTCTCTCAGGTGGCTGGGGCTGCCTACCTGGAGCTGTTTGGTTTCGGCTCTTGGGTCTCTGGCGGGGTAGGGTTGCGCTTCGTATTGGGCGGCCAGGTGGGCGTCGGTTCGGTCGGACATGCCGGATAAGGTAAGGCAAGCAGTCCTTTTTTGAAAAAACGGACCAAAAAACTTTTGCGTTCCCCGCTGCATGGGCGCCCGCGTTTATGCGGCCAGGCGCGCGCTTGCGGGAAAGGGCGGACCTCGCAGCTTCGGGGAACGCAAACGTTTTTTGCTTCTGTTTTTTAAAAAAGAAGGCCTTTCTTCGCGCATGCAAACCCAACGCGGCTATTTCGGCATCGGCGCCGAAGGCGTCTCCAAATCCGCCAACATCGGCGCCCTGCTCCGCACCGCCCACGCCTTCGGCGCCGCGTTCTGCTTCTCCGTCGGCGCCGCCTACGATTCGCGCGCCGGCCGCGCGTCCGATACCGCCGACACCCCGGCCCATGTGCCGTTCTACCGCTTCGATTCGCTCGATACGATGACGCTGCCCGGCAACTGCGCCCTTGTGGGCATCGAGCTGCTGGATACCGCGTCCGACCTGCCAAGCTTCCGCCACCCGCTGCGTGCGGCCTACGTGCTGGGCCCGGAACGCGCGAGCCTCTCGCCGGCCATGCTGGCGCGCTGCAGCCACGTGGTGCGCATTC
Organism: uncultured Alphaproteobacteria bacterium; assembly: GCA_963795825.1. GTDB lineage: Bacteria > Pseudomonadota > Alphaproteobacteria > Acetobacterales > Acetobacteraceae > BOG-908. The sequence continues at coordinate 159,156 of CAWCIW010000003.1, forward strand.
CCACGCGGTTCGCGCTCAACCTGTCGGTGGCCGGCGCGCTGGTTTTGTATGATCGGCTGATCCAGCACGGGCGTTTCGCGGACCGGCCGGTGGCTAGCGGCGGGGCGGTGCAGGCGACGGAGACGGCGCGGCATGGGGACCCGGTGTTTCGGCGCACGCAACCGGACTGGAAGTGAGCGGCGGCTGCGGGCGGGGCAAGAATCGATCACCAAGGACGACAAGGCAGAGAAGGGCACCAAGAGACCTACACCGCCTGCCGAGGCCTTCCGGGGCGGAGCTTCTTGGTGCCCTTGGCGTCTTTGGTGAGGCAGAACTGGGGTGAAATGCGTGTTCGCGCGCCGGCGAAGCAAGATTTAACGCCAAGGCCGCCAGAAGTAGAGAAGGCGCCAAGAGACCTACACCGCCTCACGAGAGTTCCGGCTTTGGGCAGGACCTTTTGGTTGGTAAGGCAGGACGGGATTGAACAGCGTGTCAGCGCGCCGCGAAGCAAAACTCTCATCAGCAAGGCCGCCGAGCCTGTTCATAATAGACTGCCTCGGACCCACGAGCATCGTAAGATGGTGCCGATCTCTTGGCGCCTTTCTACCTTGGCGTCCTTGGCGTTAAATTTTGCCGCGCCAGCGCCCGGAACACGCTTTTAACGTCAAGATGCTAAAATGCCCCAGACGAGGCTTCTTGGTGTCCTTCTCTGCCTTGGTGTCCTTGGTGATGAAAGCCCCCTCTCAACGCACACACACCCCTCGCCTTGCCCAAACCCGCCCCCAGCCGTATCTCTGCCGCCAATGCGCGCCGTCCTGCCCGCCCTCGTCCTCTGCCTCGCCACCCCAGCTCTCGCCCAGCCGGCGCGGCCGCATGCCATCGGCAAGTTCGGCCAATGGGAGGCGGCCACCCATGAAGAGGGCACCGCCAGAACCTGCTTTGCCTTCACCCGCGCCGAAGCCAGCCCGCAGCATTCGCCCGGCCGCGGCGACGTGGTGCTCACCGTCACCCGCCGGCCGCGGAGCCACGACGTGGTGGCGATCAGCGCCGGCTTCGTGCTCTCCGGCCATGAGGACGCACCGTTGCAGGCCGGCGCCACGCGCATGCTGTTCTACATCGCCGGCCGCTCCGCCTTCGCACGCGACAATGCCGCCGCCATCGCCACCTTCGGCCACGAGGCCAGCGTGGTCGCTCGCCTGCCCGGGCCGCACGGCTTCGTCGCGAATGATCATTTCAGCCTGAAAGGCTTCGGCGAGGCTTTGGCGGCCATGGCGAAAGCCTGCCCGGCATGAACGCCCTGCCCGCCCAGCCGCCGCTCATCCGCAAGGTGGCCAGCGCGGACCTCACCGAGGCCGAGCGCACCCGCATCCTCGCCAAATCCGCTTTGTTCAACCCGCCGCCGCACGTGTTGCCGGACGGGCGGCGGGACCTGGTCGGCCTTTCGCGCGAGGAGCTGGCCACCGAGATCGCGGCGATCGGCGAAAAGCCGTTCCGCGTGAAACAGCTCTGGCACTGGATCTACCACCAGGGCGCCACCGATTTCGCGCTGATGAGCTCGATCGCCAAGCCGCTGCAGGCGAAGCTCGCCGAGCGTTTCGTGATCGGCCGCCCCGTCGCCGCCACGGTGCAGACCAGCACCGACGACACCCGCAAGTTCCTGTTCCGCTTCCGCGACGGTCAGGAAGCCGAGACCGTGTACATCCCCGACCCGTCGCAGGATCGCGGTGCCGTGTGCATCAGCAGCCAGGTCGGCTGCACCCTCTCCTGCCGGTTCTGCCATACCGGAACGCAAACCCTGGTGCGCAACCTGGGTGCGGCGGAAATCGTCGGCCAGTTCATGGCCGCGCGCGACAGCTACGCCGAGTGGCCCAGCCCGCAGGGCGAGACGCCGCGCCTGCTCAGCACGATCGTGCTGATGGGCATGGGCGAGCCGCTGTATAATTACGAGAACGTCGCGAAAGCCATGCGTATCGTCATGGACGGCGAAGGGCATCGGCCTGTCGCGCCGGCGCATCACGCTCTCGACCAGCGGCGTGGTGCCGATGATGGACCGCGCCGGCGCCGAGCTGGGGATCAACCTGGCGGTGTCGCTGCACGCGGTGCGCGACGATCTGCGCGACGAGCTGGTGCCGCTGAACCGCAAATACCCGATCGCCGAGCTGCTGGCCGCGTGCCGGCGCTATCCGGGGGCGACGAACGCGCGGCGCATCACGTTCGAATATGTGATGTTGCGCGGGGTGAACGACAGCGAGGCCGAGGCGCGCGAGCTGGTGCGGCTCATCGCCGGCATCCCGGCCAAGGTGAACCTCATTCCGTTCAATCCCTGGCCGGGAAGTTCTTACGAGGCCAGCAGCGGGAATGCTTTGCACCGGTTCTCGAAGATCGTGATGGAGGCTGGGTTTGCTTCGCCGATACGCACGCCGCGCGGGGCGGATATCCTGGCGGCTTGCGGGCAGTTGCGGACCGAGAGTCAGAAGGAAAGAAAAGCGTAGCAAGCAGTCCTTTTTTGAAAAAAAGGACCAAAAAACTTTTGCGTCCCCCGCTGCACGGCCGCCCGCGCCGGTTCTGCCAGACGAGCGCCTGCCGCATAAAGTGGAGCCCTCACGCAGGCGAACGGAGCAAGAGTTTTTTGCTTCTTTTTTGCAAAAAAGAAGGCCTTGCTACCCTAGCCTGAACCCCATCACAAAATCATCGAACCTAGCACTACCAACCTGAAAAACTCGCGTGCCCACCTCGCAGAACCCCTGCCGCCGGTAAAAAGCAACAGCCCGCGCATTGCGCTTCAACACCCCCAGAACAACAGAGCGCGCCCCACGCCGCCCAGCCTCCGCAAGCGCGCGCGACATCAGCTTATGGCCAACCCCCGTGCCGTGATACCGCGAGAGCACGTAGATGCGCTGCACCTCCAGGTCGTCCGGATCGGGTGCGGCCTCGGGCAGCGTAGCCGGCATCAGCACCAGGTAGCCGACCGCGTTGCCGCGCGCCGTCTCGGCGATCCAGATCACGATGTCCGGGTCCGCCAGCCACGCCGCGTACACGCCGGCGGCATGGCGCCGTTCGCAATGCGCAACGATATCGGGCCCGTCGACCAGCTCGGCATAGGTCTCCAGCATGGTGGCCGCGCCCACCAGAGCGAGTGCCGGCGCGTCGGAGGTTGCCGCGCGGCGTATCGCCAGATCGGTCAAAGGCCGCCGCCGGGTCTAAGCAGCCTTGCCCTGCGCGGGGTTTTTCTTCGCAACGCCGCCATCATTCGCCACGGCGACCGTGAACACGGTGATGCCGGAGGCCGGTGCCGGGCCGGCAGCCGCGAACCGGCAATCGCGATGCAGGAACAGCAGCCGGTCCGGACCGAAACTGTATTCGATGCTGCCGGCCTGCGGCGCGGCCACCGGCCCCGCGGCGGCGCGGCCGGCCAGATGCGAGCGCTCCTCCAGCAGCAGCCGTCCGCGCTCCTGGCTCCAAAGCGCCACGACCGGGGCGCCGGCCTGACGCAGCACGGCGGGATTCGCCGTCAGTTCGGAGACCGCCGCGAGCGTCGTGCAGATGACGGGCGCCTCGGTCAGCAGCACCAGCCCGAGCAGTTCCTGCGCCACGGCAGCGGGATCGAGCCGGCCGGCGGCCTCCGGTCCGGCGCCGCGCTTGGCCGCCCGCAGACCGCGCTCGTAGGCCCCCGCCGTCTGCACGCATTTCAGGAAATCGTATTCCGGCTGCTCGAGCATGCCGCGATCCATCATCCACGAAACGCTGGCGGGCGGTATCGCGCCGAGTTCGGCGGACTCGACGAGCCGGTCGTCCGCGCCGGCGATCCGGCTCGCCGGCTGTATCAGCGCCATGTCGGAAAACTGCAGCCGCACGATCATCGCGCCGGCGGTCTCGCCCTCGGCCAGGCGCACCGGAAAGTCGTAGCCGCAATAGCCGTCGCCGAGTTTGGCATCGAGCAGGTCCTGGCGGAAAATATCGACCTTGCCGGCGCCCACGCAGCGCGATCCCACAAAGGCCAGCACGGTCTTGTCGCGCAGATTGCCCGTCGCGGAATACAACCATCCCGCAACGCGCGTTTTTTGCGCGACCTCGATTGCGCCTCTGATCATCACGCCCCCCGGCCATATCTCGGCTCGCAGTATCAACCCTTCTGCTACGCGCGCGAGCATCGGTCGATGACAAAAAGAATACGCAGCCGCCTGATGGTGCACTGCGCCAGCCCGGCAAAACTGGCTTACCTGCGCCTCCAAACGCAAGCGCGATCTGGTTCAGATTTCGAAAAAACAGTGATGCAGGATAACACAATGTCGCGCGTTACATGATGGTAACGGAAACACACGAAAGATACCGTAAGCCCACCGTGCAGAATGCGTCAGGCCGGCTTGCGCGCCAGGATGAGCTGGCTCTTCGGCGCGAAATCGTCGAGCGTGCGCTTGATCTTGGCGCCGTCTTTCGTCTCGAGCAGCGCGATCCATGTCTGCGACCACAGATCCAGCGCGGGATGGCGCTGGCCGAGCTCGACATTGCAGCTCCAGAACATCGCCCACCACATCGCCCAGAAGAAACCGTACGTGTGGGTGCGTTCGATCGCTAATCCGCCCTGCATCAACAAATCGGCGAATTCCGGACGCTGCAGCACGCGCACATGGTTCGGCACCGCGAAATAGGCCGGCGGTGCCAGCGGCTTCTGCAGGCCCTCCATCACCGGATCGGGCACCGATACCAGATAGCGCGCCCCGGGCGCCCCCACGCGCACCAGCTCCGCCACGAACGCCGCGGCATCGGGCACATGTTCGATCACCTCGGTGCAGATCACCACGGTGGCAAAGCCGTCCGGCAGCGGGATCGGGTCGCAGGTACTGACGATCGGGGTGATCTCGCGCGCGCGGCTTTGCCTGGCGCGACGCTCCGTCTCCGCCACGCGGCCTGCATCCATATCGACGAACGCCACATGCGCGCCCTGCTGCCCGGCGAAATAGATATTGCCGCCGTCGCCGCAGCCAACGTCGAGCACCACGTCGGCGGCGGTGATCGGGAAGCCCTCGATCAGCTCGCCGGTGTCGTTGCGATACCAGCCACCGGCGGCCGCGTCGATCAGGCCTACGCGATCGGGGTCGGCGCCGTTGCTGAAATCGACGATGCCGTGCTTGTCGGGCTGGGCGGGGCGGGGGCGGCGGAACAGGGCGGATAGGGAGGGCATTTGGGCTCCGGGCGGTGTAGGCAAGCAAGGTCTTCTTTTTTGAAAAAAAGAAGCAAAAAACTTTTGCTCCCCCGCCTGCACCAAGGCCTACGCATTTTCTGCCAATGCGCGAACGGCAGAAAGTGCGCAGGCCGTCGGGCAGGCGTCACAGCAAAAGTTTTTTGGTGCTTTTTTTCAAAAAAGAAGGCCTTCCTTGCTTCCTACCACGCCGCCGGCGCCTTGCGCGCAAGGATCAACTGGCTCTTCGGCGTCAGCGCATCCAGCGCCGCCTTGATACGCGCCCCATCCGGACTGTGCAGGATAGCGATCCACGCCTTGGACCAGTGCACCAGCGCCGGATGCTGCCGCCCCTCCCCGGCTGCCTCGCAGCTCCAGTAGAACGCCCACCACACGGACCAGAAGAACCCGTAACCCTGCACCTTTTCGATCAGCAGACCGTGGCCGGTGAGCAGCGCCTGGAACTCGTCGCGCGCAAACACGCGCAGATGGTTTGGCGCGCGGAAGAAGCTCTCGTCGGCCAGCTTGCGCTGCACGCCTTCGCCGATCGGATCGGGCACGGAAATCAGATAGCGCGCGCCGGGCGCCCCCACGCGCACCAGCTCGGCCACCAGCCTGGCGGGGTCCGGCACGTGCTCCAGAACCTCGGTGCAGATCACCACGGTGGCGAAACCGTCCGCCACCGGGATAGGGTCGCAATCGCTCACGATCGGCTGGACCGCGCGGGCGCGGCTGGACCGCGCGCGCCGCTCGGTCTCCGCCACGCGGGCCGGCTCGATGTCGGTGAAGGCCACATGCGCGCCCTGCTGGCCGCAGAAATACAGGTTGCCGCCGTCGCCGCAGCCTACGTCGAGCACCACGTCGGTTTCGCGTATCGGGAAGCCGGCGATCAGCTCGCCGGTGTCGTTGCGGAACCAGCCGCCGGCTACCGCGTCGATCAGGCCCACGAGCTCCCAGTCGGGGCCGGACATCTCGGTGACGGCCGATACGCCTGAGGCGGCAAAGGTGTCTGTCTGGTCTGGCACGGGCGGGCCTCACGTTGGGCAAAAAAGGAAGGAAGGCCTTCTTTTTTGCAAAAAAGAAGCAAAAAACTCTTGGGGGTGCTGTCGCGCCCAGGCTGGCTGCAGGCGCGCTTTGGTCACTTGATGGAGCGTTGGCCTGAGCGAACGGAGCAAAAGTTTTTTGGTCCTTTTTGCAAAAAGGACTGCTTGCCTTGCCTACCCCTATTACAAGAGCGCCCTTCCGATCGCCGCCCGCAACCGCCCCAGCACAACCTCCGCGCTACAATGCCGCCGCAAACTCGCCGTAGCCGCGCGGCTCATCGCATCATAGCGCGCCGGCGCCGAAAGCGCATCGCGGAAGCTCGCCAGATACGCGCGGTCCAGGCTGGCGGCGTCGATACGGCGCCGGCACGTGCGCACCGCGCGCCTGGTATCCTGCGGCCAGAATGTCGGCTCGGCGCTGCTGCCCACCAGATAGGCGCAGTCCGCCGTCACGTAATCCGCCATGCCGGTATGCGGCGGCGCGATCGCCGGCTTGCCGGCGGACATGAACTCCATCAGCGGCAGGCACTGGCCCTCGCCATGCGCGCTGTTCACCACATACGACGTCACGCGGACCATCTCGCGGTAGGACTCGTCGTCGAGGAAGCCGTGCACCAGCACCACGCGGCAGGCGAACGGGGCCAGGCGCCACAGCAGGCGCAGCATCGCGGCCAAGCCGTCGGTGCCGTCATAATGGGTGAGCTTAAGCAGCAGCGTGGCGCCGGGCTCCCGGGCCAGCGTGCGGCAGAAACAGGCCACCATGTCCGGCCAGTTCTTGCGGCCGTCCTCCGGATTGAACACCGAGGTGTAGACGATCCCGCTCAGCGCCACCGTCCGGCCGCCTTGGTGGCTGACGCGCGCCAGCGCCACCTCGGCCAGCCAGTCGTGGTCGGGTGCCAGCGCCGGCCAGTCCAGATCGCGGCTGTCGATCACCGTGCCGCGCACGCGCAGGGTGGCGCCGCTAGTCCACGGCCGCGCGTGATCCGCCGCGGCAAAGCGGTCCCACACCGGCGAGGGAATGCTGGCCACCGGGAAATCCGCGCCGAGCGTTCGCCGCACCAGCCCGGCCGTGGCTTCGGAATGCACCACCGCGCGGCCGAGCCGGCGCAGCGCCCACACCCAGTTGTTTCGGGGCTCGCCGTCCCAGGCCTCGTCGGGCAGCGTGTCGAACTCCCAGGCGAATACCGGGATCGTGGGGCAGGCCAGCCCGACCGGCGTGCGGTGCGGCGGCGAGAAGCTGAGGAACACGCAATCCTGGCCGAGCGCGCGGGCGTTGCGCCAGATCTGGTCGACTTCGGTGGCAGGGTCGGTGACGGCCACCACCACGCCGAGCTGCTCCAGCAGCGGGCGGAACTCGCGCAACACGAAATAGTAGCTGTATTCCGCCCGGCCGAGCTGGGTCCGTATGGTCGCCGCGGTGGTCTCCGCGTGGACGATCAGGATCATGCCAGGCCCACGAAGGCGGCGAGCGCGCGGGCGCCGGCCTCGTTGCGCGCGCGCAGGCGGGCTACCGCCGCCTGCTGCAGGCGGGCATAGGCCGCCTGGTCCGCCGCCAGTCTGTAGGCGTTCGTGTAGGCCTGGCACAGGCTGTCCCAGTCCAGCCGGTGGGATTCGGTGCGCAGCCGCTCGCCCGGATCGCCCGGCCAGTGGTCGGGTGCCGCGGACGAGGCCACGCAGAGCGGGCCGCCGGCTTCGACGAAATCCGCCAGCGCGCTGTGCGCCGGTGCGATCGCCGGGCGGCCGCGCGCCATAAAGCCGATCAGCGGGAGCGGCGCCGCCTCGGCATGGCTGGCGCACACGTAATAGGCGCTGGCATCGATCAGCGCGTCGGCTTCCGCCTGGGTCGGCAGCGCGTCGAGCACGATCACGCGGCAGCGGAACGGCAGCAGCCGGCGCAGGAAGGCGGCGAGCGCCTCGCGCGTCCCGCCATCGATCCCGGCGGCGCGTAGCAGCAGCGTGGCGCCCGGCTGGTCGCGGAACGCGAACACGAAGGCCGAGATCGCATCCGACCAGCTACGGTCCCATACCCCGTGCACGGCGGCGAACACCGTGCCGGACAAAGCGAGATCGCTGGTCTGCCACGCGGCGTGCGGCGGCGCGTCGCCATCGCCCGGTAAAGCGAGCGTATCCGGCGCATCGGGCGACCGGCGCTGCAGGCCACGCCGCAGGGCGCGCACCAGGCCGCGCGTGGCGCGCGCGCCGGCGCGGTCGACCGGCGCGGGCAGGAGGTCCTGCACGGCGTCGCGATACCATTCGCTGGCGTGCAGGCGCGTGGTGCCCAGCCGGTAGCGCAGCGTCTTGCGCCAGGGTGGCGGCGCTTCGGGCTCCTCCTCCTCCGCCTCGGTGGTGGCGGGCCGCAGTGCGACCGCGTCGTCCGCGGGCTCCGGCGTGGCCACCGGCGCCGGCCAGGCCGCCGTGTCCAGGAAGGTGAAGCTGCCGATCACCGTGCCGGCCGCGCTGCGCGCGGGGATGGTGCTTGGGAGCGTGACCATCGGCGAGACGGCGCACACAGCGAAGTCGGGGCCCATCGCCGCGGCCACCGCGCTTGCGGTGTGGTCCGACAGGCAAATCGCGCGGCCGAACCGCGCCAGCGCGGCGCGCCAGTCCAGGCCGGACGTCCCGTCCGGTGCGGTGGGTATGCGCGCGAGGCCGCAGCCGAACACCGGTATGGTCGGGCAGCCCGCCACCTCGGTGCAGGCATCCGGCGGCGCGAAACACAGATGCACGCAGGCGCCGCGCCGCGTGGCGCGTCGCGCGGCCGATTTCAGCGCGCCGGGCGAAAGCGCCACGCTCACGCTGCCGCCGGACGAAGCGGCCAGCCGCTCGCAGGGTATGGCGAAGGCGCGCAGGACAGCGCCCAGCCCGGTCTCAGGGCTGCCGCCGCCAAAAGTCGATTCAGGTTCCGCCTGTCCGGTCGATAACAGGAAATCCACTACGCGGACGCCTACCCTATCCTGGTCACTCAGGGCGTACGATCACGCCGGCACCAGGGTTCCCTACCAGCCGGAAACGCGCCCGGAAAGGCCGGCGAACAGCCCATCCCACGCCTGGCGGACGGCTTCGGGACGGAACCGCGCGAGCACGCGGGAGCTGCGCGCGCGCAACTCGGCGGCGAGCTCGGCATGGCCCGGCCGGCTGGTCAGCCGCTCGATGCCGGTGGCGATCGCGTCTGTGTCGTAGGGGTCCACGTAGAGGGCGGCGTCGCCGAAGATCCAGCGGAACACCGGCAGGTCCGACACCACGCAGGGTGCGCCCACCTGCATCGCCTCGAGCGGCGAGTAGCCGAAGCCCTCGTTGAACGACGGGAACGCGAAGCAGGCCGCACCCCGCATCAGCGCCTGCAGCTCCTCCTGCGGCACGTTCTGCAGATGCAGCACGCGCCCGCTCTCCACGCCGGGCCGCATCTCGGCGAGCACCGCCTCCTCCCGCCAGCCGGGGCCGCCGACGATGACCAGCCGCAGATCGGGGTCCGAGCGCGAGATCACCCGCTCCCAGCCGCGTATCAGGCCGGGGAAGTTCTTGCGCGGCTCCAGGGTGGATACGCTCAGCACGTAGCGCATCCCCGGCGCCGGCGGCTGCCAGCCGGGCGGTGCCGTCACGTGCTCGCCGCCCTCCGGCCGGCGGCCGAGCGCGCGGAACCGGATGTGGCGGCGTATCACGGCGCCGATGTCGATGCCCTCCGCCGCACGGTCCGCCGGCGCCACCGCGCAGGGTATCACCACGGCATGTTCGGCGCGGCGCGGGTCCAGGCTGATGAGGCTTTCGCAGGCTCTGCGGCGAGTTGCAGGCGAAGATCGCGTCCGGCGCGCAGGCGCGCACCAGGCGGGAATGCGCCAGCGCCACCTTCCAGCCGACGACGGTATCGGTATCGGTCACCGGCACCGCATCGTGGAAGCGCACGATCTGGCGCACGCCGGGCGGCAGGCGCACCGGGCGCGGCATGCAGAACAGCACGGCGTCGAACCCGCCGGCGGCCAGGCGTTTGCGCAGCGGCACCGGCGGGTGGGCGCACAGATCGATGATGGAGCTCACCGACAGGTCGGTGGCGAAGTAGCTCTGCGCCAGCACGCCGGCGCGCTGGTCCGGCGACAGTGTTTTGGCGAACAGCACGCGCCACAGGGCGTTGAGCTGCCCGCGATCCTCCAGCGGCAGAAGCTGGTGCGCGCTGCGCACCACCTGGCGCAACGTCTGTGCGCGCTGCAGCAGGCTGAACGGGAAGGAGCGCCGCTCCGGCCGCTCCCAGTTGCGCTCCATCCAGTGCAGCACCGCGGCGGTCAGCGCCGCGGCATCGGGCCGGCCGGGGCGCACGTGCGGCAGATCGTGCCGCCCGGTGGGCATCAGCAGGCCGGATACCTCCACCTGGGGCAGGCCGCACAGCATAGCGAAGATCAGCCGCAGATCCTGCGCCACGCCCACATAGCCGTCCGCCGCATGGCTGAGATCGACCAGCACGCGGGTGGACACGGCGCGCGTCATGCGCGGCGCGCCCTGGCCCGGCAGGCCGGGGTCGGGCTGCAGCGGGCGGTCGCCGCCGGGCTTGCGGGTCAGGAGCAGGATGATTTCCGGAAATGTTTCAAGGCGCTTGGCTCGGGTATGGCTTGCCGCACGCGGCGGTCAGACACGCGCCATGTTGGCTGGCGGCTGGCCGGCGGCAAGCGGTGTTCTACGTGTTGTTATCGCAGCGGCGATGCGGGCGGCGTGATGTGCCATGCGGGGCACGGCGCGGGCAACCCTGGTTGTGGATGCTTTCATTTTGCCACATAGCGGTTTACCGGGAGTAAGGAAGAAAGCAGTCCTTTTTCGAGAAAAAGGACCAAAAAGCTTTTGCTCCGACGCCTGCACCGCGATCTTGGCTGCTTCTGCAAACGCAGGTACTTGCAGACAGAGCGCAGGCCTTGGTGCAGGCGGGGCGCAAAAGCTTTTTGGTCCTTTTTCTCGAAAAAGGACTGCTTCCTTACTTTCTGCCGGTCACAGCGCGCCCCCCGGCCGCCCAGCGCTGGCGCCCAGCCGCAACCGCAGCGCATTCAGCTTGATGAACCCCTGCGCATCGACCTGGTCATACGCGCCCTGGTCGTCCTCGAACGTCACGACCTTGGTGGAATACAGGCTGTTCGGGCTGTCGCGCCCCACCACCGTGGCATTGCCCTTGTAGAGCTGCAGCCGGACCTGCCCGCTGACGCTGGCCTGGCTGGCGTCGATCAGCGCCTGCAGCATGCGGCGCTCCGGCGCGAACCAGAAGCCGTTGTAGATCAGCGATGCGTAGCGCGGCATCAGGCTGTCCTTCAGGTGGCCCGCCTCGCGGTCCAGCGTGATCGACTCGATGCCGCGGTGGGCGGCCAGCAGGATGGTGCCACCGGGCGTCTCGTAGATGCCGCGCGACTTCATGCCGACAAAGCGGTTCTCCACCAGATCGAGCCGGCCGATGCCGTTGGCGCGGCCGAGTTCGTTGAGGCGGGTGAGCAGGGCGGCGGGTGACAGGCGCACGCCGTCGATGGCCACCGGATCGCCGCGTTCGAAGTCGATGGCCACCAGCGTGGCGCGGTCTGGTGCGTCCTGCGGGCTGATGGTGCGCTGGAACACCATCTCGTCTGGCGGGAGGGCCGGATCCTCGAGGATTTTGCCTTCGGAGGACGAGTGCAGCAGGTTCGCATCGACCGAGAACGGCGCGTCGCCGCGCTTGTCGCGGGTGACGGGGATCTGGTGCGCGTCGGCGAACTCCAGCAGGCGGGTGCGGCTGGTGAGGTCCCATTCGCGCCAGGGGGCGATCACCCGGACGTTCGGGTTCAGGGCGTAATAGGCGAGTTCGAAGCGGACCTGGTCGTTGCCCTTGCCGGTGGCGCCGTGGGCGACCGCGTCCGCGCCTGTGGCCTCGGCGATCTCGATCTGGCGCTGGGCGATGAGCGGGCGGGCGATCGAGGTGCCCAGGAGATATTGGCCCTCGTAGAGCGTGTTGGCGCGGAACATCGGGAAGACGAAGTCGCGCACGAAGGTCTCGCGGAGGTCTTCGACGAAGATCTCCTTTACGCCGGCCTGCTCGGCTTTGCGGCGGGCGGCGTCCAGTTCGGCGCCGCCGTCTTCCACCGACTGGCCGAGGTCCGCGGTGAAGGTGACGACCTCGCACCGGTAGGTGGTTTGCAGCCAGCGGAGTATGACGCTGGTGTCCAGGCCGCCGGAGTAGGCGAGCACGACTTTTTTGATGTTCGGTTGGGTCACGTGGGGGTGGTAGCGAGGCGGGTAAGCCAAGGCAAGGAAGGCCTTCTTTTCTGAAGAAAAGGAGAGACTTTTGCGCCCCCCACCGCTGTGCCGGCGCATGCGTCTGCATAGGAAGTGGAGCCTGGGTGCAGGCGGGGGAGCAAAAGTTTTTTGGTCCTTTTTTTCAAAAAAGGACTGCTTCCTTGCCTAAACCCCAGCCGCAATCCGACACACATCCAGCGCCGCCGGACACCCGGGATGCCGCGTCAGCAGAGGCGTCTGTCGCCGTATCGCATCGCGCACCCGATCGTCCCGCCGCACCACCCCCGCCAGCAGCGGCGCCTGCCCGAGGAACTGCGTGCAGGCGCGCGCCAGCGTGGCGAACGTCCGTTCGCCGCTCGCCGCCGTGGCCGCCTGGTTCACCACCACGCGCGCATCCGGCACGCGGCCGATGGCGGCGCAGTCCGCGGCGTGCAGCTTGAGCACGGCATAGGCGTCGGTCAGCGAGGTGGGCTCGTCCGTGGCGACCACGAACAGCGTGTCCGCCCACGCGGCGAGCGTGCGGTTCGCGGCATCGAGGCCGGCGCCGAGATCGACCAGCAGCGTGGGGAAATCCTGCGCGGCCAGGCTCTCCAGCAGCCAGTCCAGCGTGGCGGGCGGCAGCGTGGCCAGCGAGCCGGAGCCGGAACGGCCGGGCAGGATGTGGAAGCCGCCGGTGGGGAAATAGGTGGTGGCCTGGGCCATCTGGACGCGGCCGGACAGTACGCCGGCCAGGTCCTGCGCCGGATTGAGGCCGAGCTGTATGTCGATGTTCGCGAGGCCGAAATCGCCGTCTGCCAGCAGGACGCGGCCGCCCGCCTGCGCTAGCGCGTGGGCCAGGGTGATGGAGAACCAGGTTTTGCCGACGCCGCCTTTGCCGGAGGCCACGGCGATGCGGCGCGGCCCCGGATGCGGCTGGGGGTGCGGCGCCGGGCGCGCGGCTGGTTGGGGCACGCTATTCATAGGGCTGCATGTTCCGTGCTGCGGCATGGGCGCGCGCCGAGGGAAAGACCGGCGCGCGCAGGCTGGGCTGCGGCGGGGTGGGTAGGTCCGCGCTTGGCTGGGGCCGGCCTTGATGATCCAGGCCTGGGTGGACCGCGGCGGGACGGTCCGGGCCCGGTGGAAGGTGGCGGGCCGGCGGCTGGGCGCGCAGCAGGCGCTCGGCGAGGAAAGCGGGCGTGAGCGTCGCCAGCCCGTCAGTGGCGCCGGTGCCTATGCCGGCCTCGGTGAGCGTGAGGCCAGGCCCGGCCGGGTCCGCCACGGCCAGAACGCTGCCCAGGCGGCGCGCAATGTCCAGCCGCGTCGGCAGCAGATGGGTGATGCCCAGCCCGGCGAACACCGTGGCCTGCTCGGCCGCCTCCTCGGGATGCGCGCCGGCCTGCATCACCAGCACAGGCAGCGCGCGGGCCGCCGCGATCAACGCGGCGAGCTGCTCCGTCTCTCCGGGTTCGAACGGGTTGATGCCGGACGTGTCGATAAGCACGGGCACGCCGGGTGCGGCTTCGGCGAGCGCGCGGGTGAGCGTCGCGGGCGTGCTGGCGGCCAGCAGGGTGAGGCCGAGCAGGCGCGTATAGGCGGCCAGTTCCTCGGCGCCGCCGGCCCGCCTGCCATCCGCGGTGATCACCAGAGGGCGCGTGCCGGCGAGCACCAGCCTGGTTGCCAGCCGCGCCACAGTAAGGGTTTTGCCTGCGCCTGGCAGGCCGGCGAGCAGCAGGGGTGCGGCGCCCTCCAGCACCAGCGGCGCGAACCGCAGGGTGTGCTGCAGGCGGCCGGCGAGATCGGGGCCGGCGAGCCGGCTGGCAAGAGCGGCCGGCACCGCGTGGTAGCTTGCATCCAGCACGTTGACCGGTGCGGGCGGCGGCTGGGCGGGCGCGTGGCATACCGGCGGTTCGTCCGGCTGGTCCAGCGCGGCGGTCAGCTCGATGCCGTCCGGCACGCGCTTGGACGAGAGTATCAGGGCCTCGGGCCCCAGCTCTTCGCGGAGCTGGGCCATCGCCTGGGCCATGGTGGCCGCACGATAGAGTTTGAGGCGCATGGCGGCGGTTATAGGCCGAGTGTGTTGCCAAAGCGTTTCGGTTCTGCCGGCCGGGACGGCAGGAAGCGGTCCCGCCGGGATGCACCTCGGCCGGCCGGTTTTGCACACCGGCGCGGGCGGGCGCAAAACGGCGGCAACGCTCTGGAGACTATACCATGACTGACGAACTGCGCGGCCTCGAGCTGCGCTCCTGCGTGTCCGCCGGCGGCGAACTGCTGCTCAGCCTCGAGGAGACCACCGCGCCGGCGCCCGGGCCCGACGAGGTGGTGGTCCAGGTGCAGGCCGCGCCGATCAACCCGTCCGACCTCGGGCTGCTGCTCGGCCCGGCCGCCCCGGCAAGCCTCGCCACAGGCGAGCGCAACGGTCGCCCGACCCTGACCGGACCGATCCCGCCGGCGGCGATGGGCGGCCTGGCCGCGCGGCTCGGCCAGTCGCTGCCCGTGGGCAACGAAGGTGCGGGCACCGTGGTGCGCGCCGGCACCGGTGCGGCGGCGCAGGCATTGCTCGGCAAACGCGTCGGCATGTGGGGCGGCGCGATGTATACGCAGTACCGCACGGTTTCGGTGCACGCCTGCCAGATGCTGCCGGACGGCGCATCCGTGGCTGACGGCGCCTCGATGTTCGTCAATCCGCTCACCGCGCTGGCAATGACGGAGACGATGCGCGCGGAAGGCCATACCGCGCTCGTGCACACCGCGGCCGCGTCCAATCTGGGCCAGATGCTGAACCGCATCTGCCTGGCCGACGGCATACAATTGGTAAACATCGTGCGCAGCACAGCGCAGGCGCAGATCCTGCACAAACTCGGCGCCAAACACGTGCTCGACAGCACGGTGCCGGATTTCGCCGCCCACCTCGCCGACGCGATGGCAGAAACCGGCGCCACGATCGCGTTCGACGCAATCGGCGGCGGCACCCTGGCCAACACCATCCTGCAGGCGATGGAAGCCGCTGCGAACCGCAATGCCGCCGCCTACAGCCGCTACGGCTCGAACGTGTTCAAGCAAGTGTATATCTACGGAATGCTCGATACCGGACCCACGACGCTGGACCGCTATTACGGGTTCGCCTGGGGCGTCAGCGGGTTCCTGCTCACACCGTTCCTGGCGAAGATCGGCCGCGATGGGTTGGCGACGTTGCAGGATCGTGTGCGCCGCGAGCTTACTACCACGTTTGCCAGTGCTTATACGGACACGATTTCCCTGGCGGATATGCTGCGGCCGGAGATCGTTGCGGCTTATGCGCGCAAGGCTACGGGGCAGAAGTTCTTGGTCGATCCTGGCAGGTGAGGGAGAAGGCCTTCTTTTTCGAGAAAAAGAAGCAAAAAGCTTTTGCTCCCTGTCGGGGGTTGGGGATGGGTCGGTTACCTGGCGGCTTGTTTTATCGAGGCGGCGTAGGAACGTTCCAGATCAGGGCTGGTGATTTCGTCGGCGCCGGCCACCAGCGCCCAGCTTGGTTTCACTCTATAGGCTGGCGCGGTGATCTTCGTGGTGAACACCGCCGCGGCGGTAGCGATCTGCGCGTATGATTTTAACGCGGCTTGCGACTTCGCCCTGTCGGCTGCGAACAGTGCGAGGAAGCGCGCGGGGTCGAGATAGGTGAAGCCGTCCGGAATCTTTTCCATCGCGTGCGCGCGGCTCAGCGCGGTGCCGTTGCCGGCTTCGGTTTCGCCAGCCTCCGGCTCGTGCAAAGCAATATAGACAAGCAACCTTGCTGTTATCGCCGGCTTATTTCGCCCCCGGCAACGCCGGTTACGCCAAAGCGCATAACCAGCAAAACCGCGACAGCACCATCAAAAGTCTTTTGCTTCTTTTCTTCAGAAAAGAAGGCCTTGCCTAACTTACTTTCCTGAAAACGCCACCAACAACCCAGGCAACGCGTCCCGAACCCGAGCCACAGAAGCCTCCTTCACCACGTCATACCCGCGCACCTGGTCATGCGCCCGCAACACCGCCTCGGCCGCCGCCAGATTATCGACGCGCAGCCCACCCAGAACCGTATCGACCAGCGCCACATACTCGCCGATCAGCGCGCGCTCCATACGCCGGTGCGCGCCATATCCGAACACATCCAAAGGCGTGCCGCGCAGTCCGCGCAACCGCGCCAGCACCGCAAACCCGCTGCCCATCGCACTGCCGAAGCGGCTCTTGCGCGGCCGGCCGGTGCGGGCATCGCGCCGCGCGATCAGCGGCGGCGCCAGGTTGTAGCCCACGGTGTAGTCGCCTTCGAAGTTCTCGCGCAGACGCTTGGCAAAGCCGGGATCTGTCATCAGCCGGCCCACTTCGTATTCGTCCTTGTAGGTCATCAGCTTGGCCGCCACCTGCGCCACCGCGCGCGACAACCTGCCGTCCGCGCCGGGCAACCCGGCCTCGGCGGCTTCCACGCGCGCCACCAGATCGCGGTAGCGCACGGGCATGCGCCTCGCCGCCCCAGGCGCGCAGGCGGGGCATGCGGTCGGCGAGCAGGTCGCCGAGCGTGTCCGGAATCTGGGCTTCCTCGTGGCCGCGCAGCCAGGTGGCGGCCAGGTCCGGGCGGGCGGCGGCGATGCGGCCGAGGCCGAACGCGCGCTTGTTCATGTCGATCTCGGTGCGGTTCAGCTCGATAGCGCGCATGATGTTTTCCGCCTGCAGCGGGATCAGGCCGCGCTGCCAGGCGTAGCCCACCAGGAAGAGGTTGGCGCCCACCGCATTGCCGAGCATCACCTGGGCGATGCGGGTGGCGTCGATGCTCATCACGCGCTCCTGGTCGGCGCGCGGCATCACCTTGGCCAGCAGCGGGTCGAAGCTGAGGTCGAGGTCCGCCTGGCGGGCGAACATCGCGTTCGGCGAGACGAAGCGGTTGAGCAGCACCGCGCTGCGGCCGTGGCCGAGCTTGGCCAGTGTTTCGGGGATCGCCACCACCATCGGGTCGGCGCCGATCACCAGGTCCACGTCGCCGTTCGGGATACGCGGCGAGTGGCGCTCGGCGCCGTCGCCCAGGCGGAGATGGCTGGTCACCGAGCCGTTGCGCTGGGCCAGGCCGGAATTGTCGAGCACGGTCAGCAGCAGGCCCTGCAGATGGGCCGCCATGCCGAGCAGGGCGGCCACCGTCACCACGCCCTGACCGCCGATGCCGGCGAGCAGCATGTTGTACACCTCGCCGATGCGCGGCAGCGCGGGTTCGGGCAGGCCGGCGATCAGCGCCTGTTCGCCGGCCAGCGGATCGGCCGCGTCGTCATCGGCTTCGGGCCGCGCGCGCACACGGCCGCCCTTGATGGTGATGAAGCTCGGGCAGAGCCCCTTCACGCAGGAGAAATCCTTGTTGCACACGGTCTGGTTGATGCGGCGCTTGCGCCCCAAGCGCGGTCTCCAGCGGCTCGATGGCGATGCAGTTGGATTGCACGCCGCAATCGCCGCAGCCCTCGCAGATCTCGGGGTGGATGAACACGCGCTCGTTGGGGTCCTTGAGCGTGCCGCGCTTGCGCATGCGGCGGCTCTCGGTGGCGCAGGCCTGTTCGTAGATGATGGCGCTGACGCCGTCATAGTCGCGCAGTTCGCGCTGCACCGCGTCGAGGTCCTCGCGCGGGTGGAAGCTGACGATGCCGGGATAGTCGGCGCGGTTGTGGCGGGTCACGTCGTCGGTCACCAGCGCCACGCGCTGGCAGCCTTCCGCGGTGAGCTGTGCGGCCACGTGCGGGCCGGTGATCTGGCCGGCGAACTGCTCGCCCTCCACGGTCTGGCCGCCTGTCATGGCGATCGCGCCGTTGAGCAGGATTTTGTAGGTGATGCGCGATTTGGCGGCGATGGCGGCGCGCACGGCCAGCAGGCCGGAGTGGAAATACGTGCCGTCGCCGAGGTTCTGGAACATGTGCGGCGTGTCGGTGAACGGCGCCTGGCCGATCCATTGCGCGCCCTCGCCGCCCATGTGGGTGGCGGTCATCGTGTGACGCTCCGGCATCGCGGCCGCCATGATGTGGCAGCCGATGCCGGCGCCGGCGATCGAGCCGTCCGGCACCACGGTGGAGGTGTTGTGCGGGCAGCCGGCGCAGAAGCTCGGCGGGCGCAGCAGGTCCTTCACGCCGTACGAGATGGTGGGGATGCCGGTCTCGAGCTTCTTGATGGTGGCGAAGCGGGCGCGCAGGGCGTCGTCCTCGATGCGGCCGCGCAGGCGGCCGGCGATCACGTGCAGCAGCAGGTCCGGGTCCAGCTCGCCCACTTCGCGCAGCAGCGGACTTGCGTTCTCGTCGAGTTTGCCGGTCAGGCGCGGGCGGAGATGGGCCGGCTGGTTGTAGAGGATCGTGCTGATCTGGTCCTCGATGATCGGGTGCTTTTCCTCCACCACGAAGATCTCGTCGCACGTGGCGGCGAACGCGCGCAGGCGCTCGGGCTCCAGCGGCCACACCATGCCGACCTTGTACACCGCGATGCCCAGCTCGGTGCAGCGCGCTTCGGTCAGGCCGAGGCCGCGCAGCGCCTCGATCACGTCGAGATACGCCTTGCCTGTGCTGACCAGGCCGAGGCGGTTGCGCGGCGCGTGGCCCCAGGCGAGGCGGTCGAGATTGTTGGCGCGCACCCACGCCTGCGCGGCGGGGTGGCGCTGCTCGAAATGGCGCGCCTCGATGTCCAGCGCGCTGCCGTTGCGGGCGCGCAGTCCCAGGCCGCCCTCGGGCATCGCGAAATCGGTGGGCAGGAGGAACGGCAGCGTGTCCATGTCGGCGGGGATCGATGCGCCGCCCTCCACCGTGTCGGTGAGCGCCTTCATGCCGATCCAGCAGCCGGAGTAGCGGCTCATCGACCAGGCTGCGAGGCCGTATGCGACGAGTTCCTCCACCGTGCTGGGATTGAGCACCGGCATGCCGAAATGGATCAGCGCGAGGTCGCTTTGGTGGGCGAGTGTGGAGGAGCGGGCGCCGTGGTCGTCGCCGCACAGTGCGATGGCGCCGCCGTGGGCGGGCGTGCCGGCGTAGCTTGCGTGTTTCAGGACGTCGGCGGAGCGATCGACGCCGGGGCCCTTGCCGTACCAGAGGCCGAATACGCCGTCGTGCTTCGGGTTCGGCAGCAAGCCGACCTGCTGGGAGCCCCACACGGCGGTGGCGGCCAGGTCCTCGTTGATGCCGGGCTGGAACACGATGTCATGCGCGTCGAGGTGCTTCTTGGCGGACCATAGCGCCAGGTCGTAGCCGCCGAGCGGGCTGCCGCGGTAGCCGCTGATGAAGCCCGCGGTGTTGAGGCCGGCCGCGCGGTCCCGCCGGCGTTGCAGCAGCGGCAGGCGGACCAGCGCCTGGATGCCGGTGAGGAACACTCTTCCGTCGAAGCGCGCGTAACGGTCGTCCAGCGTGACGGCACTCGGCTGGCGGGGCAGGCGCTTGTCCTGCAGCACGTCCATCGTTGCTGGCTCAACGTCCATCGGCACGGTCCTTCACACTCTGGCTCAAGTCATGAGCTAGCGTCGAGGCTGGCATTGCACAACGCGGGTTGGCAACTTCGCTGTGTTGTGCTGGTGAGGTGGTGTTTTCGGATAGGCGGGTGGGGGGTTTGCGCAAGGAAAGGAAGCAAGGCCTGCTTTTTTGAAAAAAAGAAGCAAAAAACTTTTGCTATGACGCCTGCCCCGCGGCCCGGCCTGATACTGCCAGCGCAGGCGCCTGCAGACAATGCGCAGACCTCGGTGCAGGCGTCAGGAGCAAAAGCTTTTTGGTCCTTTTTCTCGAAAAAGGACTACTTTCTTCCTTCGCTTACGCCGCCAGCGCCGTCCAAGCCCGCCGCGCCCGGTTCGCAATCGGCCGCAACACCGCCGAGAACTCCCCAGGCGCATTGCCATGCACCCACCGCAGGCACGCCGCCACCCGGCGCCGCTCCGCCGGCTCGGCGCGCACCAGGTCCAGCTCAGCCAGCAGCTCGCGCACCATCGCGTCCGACACCTGCCGCAACACCGGCAGATGCGCCGGCGCGATGCCCAGGGACAGGCATTGCGACACATAGCGGCACGCCGCCTTAGCGAAGCGGGCGGAAGCCTGTTCCGGCGCCTCGATCGCGGCGAAGAACAGCGCCCAGCATTTCACCACGTTCGCAGTATGGTTCTCCAGCGCGAACAGCTCCGACAGCAGGCAGTAGCAATACAGATCGCCGCGCCGCACGCCCTCCTTCAGGGTGCCGAGCGCGCGGCGCCGGCTCGCCTGGTCTCGCCTCGTGGCGAGCAGCACGAGATAGATGCGGCCCAGGCGCTCGAACGCCTCCAGCGCGCCGCGCGCGGCGGCGAGCCGGTAGCAGCGCACCGCCTCGCCGGTATCCTGCAGCGCGTCGCCTTGGCCGTGCAGCGCGCGGTCGCCGGCCGCGATCAGCGCGTCCGCAGTGGGGCCGGCCTGTTCGACCGCCGGAGGATGGCCCTGCTCGGCGCCGATCTGCAGCAGCAGCCGGGTGATCTCGGCCGGCGGACAGGCGAAGAACTCCCGGTTCGGGCTCACCCGCAGGCAGCGGCGGTCCAGCTCGGCATGGATGGCGCGCTCCGCCGCGTGGCTGTCGGCAAATTCCTGCTCGTAGGCGACGATGAAAGGGGTTGCCACGCCGGTGACGCCGGACAGCTCCATGGCACGATCCTGTGGCGCGCGCGCGGTTCGGCCAACCTTGGCGATACCCGGCATCGACGAGTTCACCAGCACATAAACCCAGCCCTGTTCCATACTGTTTCTCCGAGATCGACCTCGGTTAGCGCTGTCGCAATGCGTGCGCTAACCGTTGGTTCAACAACCTGGAGTTACAGTGTCAGAAGGGTTTTGCTTGTGAAGGGAACGCTAGTAGAACACCTAACGGAAGATACAATTACAGGTTGAAAACAACGCGTAATTTGTTCTCTTTTGCGTGATGTCGCGCGAAGGCGCAGGCGTGTGCGGCTCCGGTCGGCCTGCGCGCGCGCGCCGCGCACGCCCTCCCGTCAGAGCGCTGCCAGCACCGCTTCGGCCCGGCTGACATCGAAGTCGCCCGGCTGCTCGATGGCGAGGTGGGTCACCTTCATATCGTCGGCCACCATCGCGAAACGCTGGCTGCGCACGCCCATGCCGCGGCTGGTCAGGTCCAGCTCCAGGCCGAGCGCCTTGGTGAAAGTGGCGGAGCCATCGGCCAGCATCAGGATCGCGGGATCGACGTTCTGGGACTTCACCCAGGCGCCGAGCACGAAGGCGTCGTTGACGGCCAGGCAGGCGACGGTGTCGATCCCCTTGGCGCGAAAGGCCGCGAGGTTCTCGTTGAAGCCCGGCAGATGGCGGGCCGAGCAGGTCGGGGTGTAGGCGCCCGGCACCGCGAACAGGACGACGCGCTTGCCGCGGAACACGTCCTCGGTGGAGATCTCGCGCGGCCCGTCCGGGGTGGCGCTCATCAGCTTCATTTCGGGAAGGGTGTCGCCCTGCTTTATCATCGACATGGTCTCCGGTGGTGGCAGGGGAACCTCTACGGGCTCGGTTACGCTGTGTCACCGGGGGGTAGCTGGCGCGCGGCGGGACACGCCCCATTTCATCTTCAATATCGACAGATGCGGATGGCGGGACAGCTCATGGGCAGGCGCAAGGCGGAGACGCCAGGCCGCGACGAGACGGAGACCGAGCAGCCGGACGGGCTGCTGACGGGACAGTTGCTGATAGCGATGCCGGCGATGACGACGCCGCATTTCAGCCAGGCGGTGATCTATATCTGCGCGCATACGCCGGAGGGAGCGATGGGCATCGTGCTCAACCGGCCGCTGGCGAGCCCCACCTTCGGGGACCTGCTGGAGCAGCTCGACGTATCGCCAAAGCCGCCGGTGCGTCAGATCGAGCTGTTCCGCGGCGGGCCGGTGGATGCGGCGCGCGGTTTCGTGCTGCACACCGCGGACTGGACCGGGGATGGCAGCCTTATGGTGGATCCGCGCATCGCGCTGACCGCGAGCCTGGACGTGCTCAAGACGATCGCCGATGGCGGCGGACCGGAGCGTGGCTTCCTGGCGCTGGGTTATGCCGGCTGGGGGCCCGGGCAGCTGGACCGCGAGATGGGGGAGAATGCCTGGCTGTCGGCGCCCGCGAGCGTCGATATCGTGTTCGATGGGGGGCATGAGACGAAGTGGCGCCGGGCGATGGGGATTTTGAAGGTGGATCCTCTGCTGCTGTCCGGGGTTGCGGGGCACGCTTAAGGAAGGAAGGCCTTCCTTGCCTTGCCTACGTTCCCTTACCAAATGACGTGCAGCGTCGCCTCCAGAGGGACGCGGGATTTTTGTCGCCTGACGCATAGGGACACACGCACATGGACATGGAAAAACTCACAGAGCGCACACGCGGCTTCCTGCAGGCCGCACAGACCATCGCGATACGCGAATTCCACCAGCGGCTCACCCCGGAGCATCTGCTCAAGGCGCTGCTCGATGATGAAGAGGGTGCCGCTTCCGGGCTGATACGCGCCGCCGGCGGGGACGCCGCGAAACTGCGCACCGCGAACGACGCCGAACTGGCGCGCGTGCCGAAGGTGCATGGCGACGGCCAGGGCCAGCCGCAGGCCACCCCGGAACTCGTGCGCGTGCTCGATGCGGCACAGACCCAGGCGCAGGGCGCGGGCGACGAATACGTGGCGCAGGATCGCGTTCTCGCGGCGCTGGCCAGCAGCGACACGCCGGCCGGACGTGCCCTGCGCGCCGCCGGCGCCAACCCGCAAACCATCGAGCGCGCGCTGGCCGAAATACGCCGCGGCCGCAAGGTGACGAGCCCGAACGCGGAAAGCGGCTTCGACGCGCTGAAGAAATACACCAAGGACGTGACCGAGCAGGCACGCACGCAGAAGCTCGATCCGGTGATCGGCCGCGATGAGGAGATACGCCGCACGATCCAGGTTCTGGCACGGCGCACCAAAAACAATCCGGTGCTGATCGGCGAGCCTGGCGTGGGCAAGACAGCGATCGTGGAGGGCCTGGCGCTGCGCATCGTGCGCGGCGACGTGCCGGAAGCGCTGAAGAACAAGCGCGTGCTGTCGCTCGACATGGGCGGGCTGGTGGCAGGTGCGAAATACCGCGGCGAGTTCGAGGAACGGCTGAAATCCGTGCTCAAGGAGATCGAGAGCGCGCAGGGCCAGGTAATATTGTTCATCGACGAGATGCACACGCTGGTCGGCGCCGGCCGCGCGGATGGCGCGATGGATGCGTCGAACCTGCTGAAACCCGAACTTGCCCGCGGCGCGCTGCATTGTATCGGTGCGACCACGCTGAACGAATACCGCAAGCACGTGGAAAAGGATGCCGCACTCGCGCGGCGGTTCCAGCCGGTATTCGTGGGCGAGCCGACGGTGGAGGATACCGTCAGCATCCTGCGTGGCATCAAGGAGAAATACGAGCTGCATCACGGCGTGCGCATCACCGACGGCGCGCTGGTGGCGGCCGCCACGCTGAGCAACCGCTACATCACGGATCGGTTTCTGCCTGACAAGGCCATCGATCTTATGGATGAGGCGGCGAGCCGGCTGCGCATGGAGGTGGATTCCAAGCCGGAAGAGCTCGACGAGCTGGACCGCCGGCTGATCCAGTTGAAGATCGAGCGCGAGGCGCTCAAGCGCGAGGAGGATCCGGCGTCACGCGATCGCCTGGAGAAACTGCAGCGCGAGCTGGCGGAGATCGAGGAGAAGTCGGTCGCGATGACGGCGGCGTGGAAGTCGGAGACCGAAAAGGTGGCCGGCGCGCAGAAGCTGAAGGAGCGGCTGGACCAGGCGCGCAGCGAGGTGGAGATCGCGCAGCGCAGCGGGCATCTCGCGCGCGCCTCCGAGCTGCTCTACGGCGTGATCCCCGATCTGCAGCGTCAGATCGAGGGCAGCCAGGCGGGCGGCAAGCTTGTCAACGAGGCCGTCACGGCCGAGCAGATCGCCGGCGTGGTCAGCCGCTGGACCGGGGTGCCGGTGGAGCGGATGCTGGAGGGCGAGCGCGCCAAGCTGCTGCGCATGGAAGATGAATTGCGTCGCCGCGTGGTGGGCCAGGAGGATGCGCTGCGCCATGTGAGCAACGCGGTGCGCCGGGCGCGCGCGGGGCTGGGCGATCCGAACCGGCCGATCGGCAGTTTCCTGTTCCTGGGCCCGACCGGCGTGGGCAAGACGGAGCTCACCAAGGCACTGGCGGAGTTCCTGTTCGACGACGAGCGCGCGCTGCTGCGCATCGACATGAGCGAGTTCATGGAGAAGCACGCGGTGGCCCGGCTGATCGGCGCGCCGCCCGGCTATGTCGGTTATGAGGAAGGCGGCGTGCTGACCGAAGCGGTGCGTCGGCGTCCGTATCAGGTGATCCTGTTCGACGAGGTGGAGAAGGCTCATGGCGACGTCTTCAACGTTCTGTTGCAGGTGCTCGACGACGGACGCCTGACCGACGGACAGGGCCGCACCGCGGATTTCCGCAACACCATCATCGTGCTGACGTCCAACCTGGGCAGCGACATATTGGCGGCCCAGCCGGACGACGAGCCGATGGCGATGGCGCATGCCCAGGTGATGCGCGTGGTGCGCGAGCATTTCCGGCCCGAATTCCTCAACCGGCTCGACGAGATCGTGACGTTCCGCCGGTTGGCGCGCGCGGATATGGGCGTGATCGTGGATATCCAGCTGGCGCGGCTACGGCAGTTGCTGGGCGAGCGGAAGATCACGCTTGAGCTGGACCAGAGCGCGCAGGACTGGCTGGCCAACGAGGGCTACGATCCGATCTATGGCGCGCGGCCGTTGAAGCGGGTGATACAGCGCAGTCTGCAGAACCCGTTGGCCAGCCTGCTTCTCGAGGGCGCGGTGCATGAGAGCGAGACCGTCACTGTTTCGGCCGGGATGGAGGGCTTGTCTATCAACGGGCGTGTCGAGGAGACTGTGTGAAGTAAGCAAGTCGTCCTTTTTCGAGAAAAAGGGATCAAAAAGCTTTTGCTGTGACGGCTGCACAGGGACTTACACTCCCGGTGCCAGCCGATGCGGTTGCGCCGACAGCGACGTGCATGTTGCAAAGCGAGGCCATCCGACAGCCATCATGATAAAAGTTTTTTGGTCCTTTTTTTTCAAAAAAGGACTGCTTCCTTCCTTTCTACGACACAGGAGCACCGAATGGCCGGCACCGCCGAAAAAGACGACCCCGCACTCTGGGAAAAAGTAAAACACGACGTCACGGAAAGCGACAAAGGCGGCAAGCCCGGCCAGTGGTCCGCGCGCAAGGCGCAGCTTGCGGTGCACGAGTACAAGGCGGAAGGCGGCGGTTATACCGGCCCGAAAACCGCAGACAACCACCTGCACCAATGGACCGAAGAGCATTGGGGCACCAAATCCGGCGCGCCCTCCGGCGAGACCGGCGAGCGATACCTTCCGGAGCAGGCGCGCGCGCATCTGAGCGATGCGGAATACGCCGAGACGACGGCCAAGAAACGCGCCGATACCAAGGCCGGCCGCCAGTTCTCCGCCCAGCCCGAGAAGATCGCGCGTAAGACGGCGCTCGACCGCGCGGGCGGCGGCGACCTCGCCGATCTGTCGCGCGCGGAATTGCTGGTGCGCGCGCGCCAGGCGGGTGTTCCCGGCCGCTCGCGCATGCGCAAGGCCGAGTTGCTGCAGAAGCTGCGCTGACCACCCCCCCTGCATTCGGTTTGCGTAACGTGCTATGGTTGCCCCCGTAACGAGCGGAGCGGGCGGCGAGATGTGGAAAATGGCTGGCTTGGGCACGCTCCTTGCGATGGCCGGCTGCGCGCAGCACGGCGCGTCGCTATCCGGGCCCGGCGCGTACGCCGCAGCGGGCGGCGTGGACGACCAGTCCCTACAATCCGCAGCCGACATGGCCGGCGTGTATGGCCATGTGTGCCTCGATGCCTTCCCGGACCAGGCCGCGGTGTCGCAGGCGTTGCAAGGCTACAATGCCGACTTAATGAGCGGCGGCGAGGTAATGGCCATGCTGCATGCCGACCCGGGCCGCGGCTGGCGCATCGCCACGCCCACCGCGCGCTACGTCGTCACCATCGAGGATCCGCCCTACAACACCTGCGCGGTGCGCCGCATGACGCGCGTCGGGCTGCCGACGGCGCGGCCGTATATCGCCGCAATGAACGCTTATGCGGGCCGGCATGGCCTGGCCGAAGCGCCAGTGGTGCAGCTGAACCAGCAGATGCCGACCGGCGCGAGCGTGCAGATGCTGGGCACACCGCTGATGGCGGCCGGCAACCCGAAACCGGCGGAGACCAGCATGTATGTCTCCACGAACTACCACGGGCGGTTCGATACGGCGCGCTACCCGGAGGCGGCCGGCGGCGTGGGCGTGGAAGTGCGCATGGCGCATCAGATCTCGCCGCCGTAGCCCACGCGGCCCTTCTGCCCGCCGGCGCGGCCACGTAGAACACCGCCATGGACACCCTGGCCGCTTTACGCCTCCAGATAGAATGGGGCGCCGACGAGGCGCTCGACGACGCGCCCCTCGATCGCCTGGCCCAGCCGCCCGCCAGGCCGGCGCCCGCCGCCTTGCCTGCCCCCTCCCGACAGCAAGCGTCGCCGGCAGGGCCGCGCCCCGCACCCGCCGCCCTCGCCCAGGCGGTGGCCGACGGCGCCAACACGATCGAGGCCCTGCGCCAGGCGCTCGCCGCCTTCACCGCCTGCCCGCTCGCCGCCACCGCCACCAGGCTGGTGTTCGCCGACGGAAACCCGGCCGCCGGCCTCGTGATCGTGGGCGACGTGCCGGGCGCCGAGGAGGATGTGGCGGGCCTGCCGTTCCAGGGCCCCGCCGGCCGCCTGCTCGACCGGATGTTCGCCAGCATCGGCCTGTCGCGCGCCGACATGCTGCTGACCAGCCTGGTGCCGTGGCGCCCGCCCGGCGGCCGCCCGCCCACGGACGCCGAGGTGCAGACCTGCGCGCCGTTCCTCTGGCGGCATCTGACCCTGCTGCGGCCGCGTCTGGTGGTGGCCGCCGGCACCCTGCCCGCGCGCCTGTTGACGGGACGGACGGACACGCTGCGCAAGCTGCGCGGGCGCTGGGCGCAGGTGGCAGTGCCTGGGCTGCCTGCACCCATACCGGTTTTGCCTATGTTCGGGCCTGGGGCGCTTCTGGCTTCGCCCGCCTTCAAGCGGGAGGCCTGGGGCGATCTTGTCCTGTTGCGGCGGGCTTTGGATGGGATTGGCACGTAAGTAAGCAAGCAGTCCTTTTTTGAAAAAAAGGACCAAAAAACTTTTGCTCCCTGCTCGTGGGGTTGGCGCTCCATCCAGTCCTGCTGGCGGGCGCTGGGCGATCGGTTGCTGTTGCGGAAGAATAAAAGTTTTCTTGCGCGGCTGGCAGAACAGAAATCGGTAAACGCTGCGATCACGAAAGACTTACTTCGCCGGCCGTTGAAGTCGAACCGCACGCCTACTTTCGCGTGTGCCCGCGGCTTACTCGCGCACCCCGCGCCAAAGCTTGGCCGGCCGCAAACTACATTTGCGATTGCGCCCCGATGGCAAACACTGTTAAGGGCCGCGCCATGCGAGGGATCGGGTTCTCCATCTCCCGCCTCTCCACCGCTCGCGCCTTTCTGGCGGGCGCTGCCATCCTGGCCGGAACCGCGATGCGGCCCGCCCAGGGATCCGGCAGCAGTGGGTTGGCGCCATTGTCTGACGACCTGGCCATGGCCGTGCCCCGGATACACCCCGGCGCCGGAACCAACGGGCTTGGCCTGCCGCAGCCGCTCGCCCCCAGCGAGGCGGCGCGGATCCGCCGTATTTTCGCCCTGCAGCGCGCCGGTGCCTTGCCGCAGGCCGTGACCGAAACCGCGCGGCTGAACGACGACACCCTGCTCGGACACATTCTGGCCGCCCGACTGCTGCTGCGGCCCGCCCGCGCCAGCGCACCGGCCCTCTCCGACTGGCTCGGCCGCTACGCGGACCTGCCGGACGCCTGCGCCATCTACGCCCTGCTGCTGCGGCGGCTGCCACCCAATGCGGCGCGTCCGCCGGCGCCCGCCAACGCCCAGCTCGGCTCGGCCGCCCACGTGGCAGCCGTCGACAGCCAGCCCGCCGCCACCGCCCGCGCCGCCTTCACCGCCGGCCACGATGCCCTGGCCGAACGGCTCGGCCGCGACGCCTTCAAACGCAGCCAGAACCGCGACGGCCAGGCTGCCTACGTGGCCGGCCTGGCCGCCTTCCGCGCCGGCCGCCTCATCAGCGCGGCCAGCCTGTTCGAACTCGCCTCCCTGGCGGACAGCGCCGGCGCCGGCCTGCGCGCCGCCGCCGCCCTCTGGGCCGCGCGCACCCATCTGCAGCAGGGCGATACCGCCGACTGGCGCCCCTGGATGATGCGCGCCGCCGCCGAGCCCCATACGCTCCACGGCATGCTCGCCCGCCGCACCCTCGGCCTCACCGTACGCGCCGCCCCGGCCAGCCCGATCCTGGCGGAAGCGGACATCGAGGCAGTGGCCGCAACGCCGCAGGGCCGACGCGCCTTCGCCCTGCTGCAAGTGGGCGAGCCGGCCCGCGCCGAGTCCGAGCTGCGCCTGCTCTGGCCCGCCTCCCAGGCCACCCCCGCGCTCTCCCGCGCGCTGTTCCTCGTGGCCGGCGCCGCCGGACTGACCGATCTCGTGGCCGATCTCTCCGGCATCGTGGATGCCACCGAAGCCGACCTCCCCGTGCCGGTGCTGCGCCCGCGCGGCGGCTACCTGCTGAAACCGGCGCTCGTCTATGCGGTGGCGCGGGTGGAATCCAATTTCGACACCGCGGCCGTATCCGGCGCCGGCGCCAACGGGCTGATGCAGCTCATGCCGGACGTGGTGCTGGCGGTGGGCCATGCAGCGGACACGCGGCCGCTCACCGATCCGGGGCAGAACCTGAAACTGGGCCAGGCCTACCTTGCCTATCTCAGCCGGCCGGGCCTGGCCGGCGACGACCTGCTGCGCGTGCTGGCCAGCTACAATTCCGGGCCTAACGCGGTTTCGCGCTGGGCCCATATGTCCTCCGACGATCCTTTGCTGTTCCTCGAGACCATACCGGTGGATGAGACGCGGCATTTCCTGGAGCGCACGCTTACCAATCTTTGGGGGTATTCGGCGCGGTTCCGGGTTTCGGCGCCTAGTTTGGATGCCCTGGCTTTGGGGGACTGGCCTCGGTTTTCTTCCGAGCTTGTGCATTAAGGAAGCAAGGCCTTCTTTTCTGAAGAAAAGAAGCAAAAGACTTTTGACCCCGCTGTCGCGGTTCTACTGGAGCGAAACTTGGCTCGGATTGATGAGAGTATTGTTTTTCTGCCGGTGCAGGTCGCTTTGCTGACTGTCTCCGACACGCGCGATGCTTCCAGCGACACTTCCGGCGATATCCTGGCCGCGCGCATCCTGGCGGCGGGTCATGTCCTGCGGTCGCGCGCCATCTGCCGCGACGATGCGGATGCGATTGCCGGCCATCTGCGCGATTGGGTGCGCGATCCGGAAATCGACGTGGTGATAACCACCGGCGGCACCGGCGTCACCGGCCGCGACGTCACGCCCGAGGCGTTCGACCGCGTCCTGGAAAAGCGTATCGAGGGATTCGGCGAGCTGTTCCGCATGCTCAGCTACCAGAAGATCGGCACCTCGACGATACAGTCGCGCGCGCTCGCCGGCGTGGCTGGGGGCACCTATCTATTTGCCCTGCCAGGCAGCACCGGCGCGGTAAAAGATGCGTGGGACGATATATTGGTATGGCAACTCGACAACCGCCACCAACCCTGCAACTTCGTAGAACTGATGCCCCGCCTCAAAGAAAAATAGCCTGGTCGCCGTAACGCGGGCGCTCCAGATGCAAGGAACGCAAAAGTTTTTTGGTTCTTTTTTTCAAAAAAGAACCGCTTCCTTCCTTGCCTGTTTGTCCTCCAAAGCAGGAGCCCAAACATGAAGCTGACCGGCAAGATCGCCTACATCACAGGCGCCGACTTCAGGCATAGGCCAGGCCACGGCAAAACTGTTCGCCGAAGAAGGTGCGAACGTCGCGATCGGCTACCACACCGACGAAGCCGGCGCGCGCGAGACGGCCCGCCTTGTCGAAGCCGCCGGCCGGCGCGCCAAGGTTCTGCAACTCGACGTGGCCGATGCCGCCTCCGTGGATGCGTTTTTTGCTGCTTCGGTCAAGGATCTGGGAACGCCGGATGTGTTCGTCGCCAATGCGGGCCTCGGCATGGGCGATCCCAAACAGGTCGCCGAAATGGACGACAAGGTTCTCGACGGCATTCTCGACACCGACCTCAAAGGGCCGCTGTTCTGCGCGCGGGCGTTCGTGAAACTGCGGCGCGCCGCCGGCGGGGGCGGGCGGTTCCTCATAACCGGATCCGTGGCGGGGCATCTGCCGACGCCGAACAGCGCGCCCTACGGCATGGCAAAGGCCGGGGTGAATTCGCTGGTGCGCTCGCTCTCCGTCGAGGTGGCGCCCGACCGCATCAACGTGAACGCGATCGCGCCCGGCCTGATCGCCACGCCGATGACGCAGAAGCGGCTCGACGATCCTGCCGCGCGCGAGAAGAGCATGGCGGCGATCCCGTGGAAGCGCCCCGGCCGGCCGGAGGAGATCGCCGGATTGGCGCTGTTCCTCGCGGCGGAGTCGGGCGACTACGTGACAGGGCAGACCTGGACGATGGATGGCGGGCTCACGATGCACTGGGGCGGCGCGTAAGCGTTCCGGAAACACGCAGCGTAATACCAGCCCGTATTGGAACTGATTCATCGGTAGCAAAGAAGGATTCAAAAAGCGTTTGCTGTAACGCCTGCACGAGAATTGGCTATTGCTGCAGCCACACCGACTTGCCATTCGAACGCAAGCTTCGATGCAGCCGTCGGAGCAAAAGCTTTTTGGTCCTTTTTCTCGAAAAAGGACTGCTTTCTCGCTTGCTGCTTATGAGCCATTTCCAACGCGTGTTGGTATAATTCCGAAATTGCAGGAGAGTATCTAATGGCGCAGCAGATCGAAATCGACCCCAAGGCGATCACCGGCACCGATGCCGGCGAAGGCGTGATCGAACTGGCGCCGGACCTCGCCTACCGGCGCGTCGGCATGGTCAATATCGTGCTGGCCGGCAAGCCAGGCGGCGATTTCGTGCTGGTCGATACCGGCCTGCCCGGAACGCGCGCCGTGGTGCAGCACGCGATAAACTCGCGGTTCGGGAAAGCCGCGAAACCCACGGCGATCGTGTTGACGCACGGGCATATCGACCATGTCGGCACGTTGAAATCGCTGGCGGCCGAATGGGAGGTGCCGATCTACGCGCATGTGCACGAGCATCCCTACCTGAACGGCACGTCGTCGTATCCGCCGCCGGACATCACCGTCGGCGGCGGCCTTATGGCGGTGTTTTCCGGCCTGTTTCCGCGCAAGCCGATCGACGTGAAGCGCTGGCTGCATGCGTTGCCGGAGGATGGCAGCGTGCCCGGTATGCCGGGCTGGCAATGGGTGCACACGCCTGGCCACGCGCCCGGCCACGTGTCGTTGTGGCGCGCGTCCGACCGCGCGCTGATCGCTGGTGACGCGTTCATCACCACGGCGCAGGAATCGCTGTATTCGGTCGTCACGCAGGCGCCGGAGCTGCACGGGCCGCCGATGTATTTCACCCCGGACTGGCAAGCGGCGCGCCTTTCTGTGCAGAAGCTCGCGGCGCTGCAGCCGCAGCTTGCGGTGACCGGGCACGGCCGTGCGATGGCCGGGCCGGAGATGACCGCGGCGCTGGACCGGCTGGCGCGCGATTTCGAGCAGGTCGCGGTGCCCAAAGACGGCACCTACGTGGCCGACCCGGCACGCGCGCAAGACGGCACCGCTTACCGGTGAAGCGGGTTCATACTTTGTTCTTGACATAGGTCCGAGCGGCGGCAAATCTCGCTCGGAACGAAGCGAGAACCTCGATGCACGTCGCCCCGATCCGCACAGGCCGCCCTGCCGCCCCCGCCAGCCTGCCGATGACCAACGCCAGGCTGTCGGGTGCTGCGCGCGGGCGAGGCACGCAATCCAACCCGGCCAACCGCTTCGAAACCGCCGTGCTGGAACCGTTCGACGACGGCTGGGACACGCTGGACGGCCTGGCCGATTTGCCGCCGCTGCCCACCACGCTGACGCGCGACGCCAGCAAGTCGGTGATCTCCTGGAACACCTCGCCGGATATCGGCTTCGACCGCGCAGTGAACCCGTATCGCGGCTGCGAGCACGGCTGCGTCTATTGTTATGCCAGGCCGACGCATGCCTATCTGGGCTACTCGGCGGGCCTCGATTTCGAGACCAAGCTGGTGTTCAAGCCGGATGTGGGCCCGCTACTGGAGCGCGAGCTGCGCAAGCCCGGTTATGTGTGCAAGCCGATCGCGCTGGGCTCCAACACCGACCCCTACCAGCCGGTGGAGCGCACGCTGAAACTCACCCGCACGGTGCTGGAAGTGCTGGAGCGCTACGGCCATCCCGTCAGCATCGTGACCAAATCGGCCGGCGTGCTGCGCGATATCGACATCCTGCAGCGCATGGCGGCGCGCGGCCTGGTGCGCGTGTACCTGTCCGTGACCACGCTGGACGCGGCGCTGGCCCGGCGCATGGAGCCGCGCGCCGCCACGCCGGAGCGGCGCCTGGCCGCGATCGCGGCACTCAGCCAGGCCGGCGTGCCCGCGGCGGTGCTGGCCGCGCCGATGATTCCCGGCCTGAACGACGCCGAGCTGGAGGCGATACTGGAACGTGCGTCGCGCGCCGGCGCGCGGTTCGCCGGCTACGTGCTGCTGCGCCTGCCGCACGAGCTGCGCGCGATGTTCGAGACCTGGCTCGGCGAGCACTACCCGGACCGCGCGCGCCATGTGCTGAGCCTGATACGCGACACCCGCGCCGGCGCGCTGAACGACAGCAATTTCGGGGCGCGTTTCATCGGCCAGGGGCCGTATGCGGAATTGCTCGGCAAAAGGTTCGAGCGGGCGGCGCGGCAATGGGGGTTCGAGGACCGGACGGCGCTGGAGACGCGGCATTTCAGCGCGCCGGTAGCGGAGAAGATTGCGGCTCCGCAACTTTCTTTGTTCTAGGGAGTTAATACCAGGTCCGATAAAGGGTGACGCATCCAGGCAAGCAAGGAAGCAGTCCTTTTTCGAGAAAAAGGACCAAAAAGCTTTTGCTTCGACGTCTGCACCGAAGCTTACGTTCGTTCTGCCAGTCGATACGCCTGCAGTCACAGCCAGCATGTCGTGCAGGCGTCGGGATAAAAGCTTTTTGGTCCTTTTTCTCGAAAAAGGACTGCTTTCTTGCTCGCTGCCGATAAGTCAGCCCCAAGACGGGTTGATAAATGTTAAGCAACCGGTCCTTCTTAACAAAAAGCACCATGCTCCGCCGCGGCAGACGCCCGACGCAGCCCAACGGCGAAGCCCGCATCCAGCCTGGGCGCGACAGCACATGATAAAAGCTTTTTGCTTCCTTTTCTCGAAAAAGAAGGCCTTGCCTGCTTCGCCTCCACCCCCATTGACCCGCGACACCAACGCAACCATCCTGCGGCCCGGCGCAAAAGCGAGGTAAGGGTTTGCTCGCCCGAGGCTATCTGATCCTGCTCGCACTGGCATTGAGCACGCCCGCTTCGGCCCAGCCCAAGGCCGGCCCGCCCGCGGTGGGCGTGGTGCACGCCCAGCGCATGCCCATCACGGAAACCGACGAGTTCATCGGCCGCATCGATGCAGTGAACCGCGTGGCGCTGGTGGCACGCGTCACCGCGTTCCTCGAGCAGCGGCTGTTCACCGAAGGCACCGAGGTCAAGCAGGGCGACCTGCTCTATAAACTCGAGGAAGGCCCGTTCCAGGCCGATTTCCTGGCCAAACAGGCCGCTTTGGAGCAGCAGAACGCCCTGCTGCTGAACGCCAACCAGACGCTCGGCCGCCAGCAGGCGCTGCTGAACACGCCGGCCGGCCAGCGCTCCAATCTGGATAGCGCGGTGGCCCAGCAGCGCAGCCAGGCCGCACAGGCCCTGGCCGCGCAGGCCAACCTGGCCACTTCGAAGATCAACCTCGACTACACCCAGATCAAGGCGCCGATCGCCGGGCGGATCACCCGCACCAACGTGACGGAGGGCAACGTGGTGGGGCCGACCAGCGGCACGCTGGCCAGCATCGTGAGCCAGGATCCGATGTACGTGCTGTTCGCCATCTCGTCGCGCACCGCGCTGGACCTGCGGCAGCGCTACGCGCCCGTCGGCGGGCTGGCCGCGGTGAAAATCAGGGTACGCCTGCCGAACGGCAAGATGTATGCCCAGAACGGCAGGCTGGACTACGTGGACCCTACCATCAGCACCAATACCGACACGCTGACCGCGCGCGCCGTGCTGCCGAACCCGTTGATCACGCTGGGCAGCCCGGCGGGCGCCAGCACGAAAGCCACCGAGCGCGAGCTGATCGACGGCGAGTTCGTCCAGGTGCTGGTGGAAGGCATCACGCCGATCGAGGTGCTGGGCGTGCCGCGCGCGGCCATCCTGTCGGACCAGCAGGGCGATTACGTCTATACGGTGGATGCGCAGAACCGGGCGCAGCAGACGCGCGTGCAGCTCGGCCAGTCCACGGCGAGCATCGCGGCGGTGACCAGCGGGCTGACGCAGGGCGATACGGTGATCTCCGAGGGCATCCAGAAGGTGCGTCCCGGCGCGGTGGTGGTGCCCGGCCCGCCGAGCGCCGAGCCAGCGGTGCCGGCAAGGTGAGCGGTGCGCCCCTGCTGCCGGCCCGCGCCACGTTTGGCCTGATACCGCGATGATCTCCTCCGTCTTCATCGATCGCCCCCGTTTGGCGATCGTCATCGCCATCGTCATCACCATCGCCGGCCTGATCTCGCTCACCCGCATACCGGTGGCGCAGTTCCCGGACATCGTGCCGCCGCAGGTGCAGGTTTCGGCCACCTATCCGGGCGCCTCGGCCGCGGATGTGGAAGCGGCGATCGCCCAGCCGATCGAGGCGCGCGTCGTGGGTGTCGACAAGATGCTCTACATGAAGAGCACGAACGCCAATGACGGCACCTACAACCTCACCGTCAGCTTCGCGCTCGGCACCAATCCGGACATCAACACCGTAAACGTCAACAACCGCGTGCAGACGGCGCTGGCGGAGCTGCCGGCCGCCGTGCAGGCGGAAGGCCTCACGGTGCAGAAAGCCAGCAGCGCCATCCTGGAGTTCGTCAATTTCTACAGCGCGTCCGGCAAGCAGGATACGCTGTTCATCACCAACTACGTCACCATCAGCGTGCTCGACGAGATCTCGCGCATCAGCGGCGTGGGCGACGCCTCGCTGTTCAGCCAGCAGAAATACTCGATGCGCATCTGGTTCGACAATGCGCGGCTGACGAACCTCAATCTCACCCCGGCGGACGTCATCAACGCGATACAGTCGCAGAACGTGGTGGCACCGGTCGGCCGTATCGGCGCGCGGCCGGCCAATACCGATGTGCAGTTCCAGATGAACGTGCAGACGCAGGGCCGCCTGGCCACGCCCAAGCAGTTCGGCGACATCGTGCTGCGTGCCAACAGCGACGGCTCGCTGCTGCGGGTGCGCGACGTGGCGCGGGTGGAGCTGGGCGCGCAGAACGTCGATAGCGAGAGCCGGCTGGACGGCAAGCCTTCGGTTGCGATGAAGATCAGCCTCGCACCTGGCGCCAACGCGGTGGCCACCGCGAAGCTGGTCAACGCGAAGCTCACCTCGCTGCGCGCGCGCTTCCCGGCCGGCATGGACTACCAGGTGACGTGGAACTCCACGCTGTTCGTCAACGACACCATTGCCGAGGTGCTCAAAACGCTCGGCGAGGCGTTCGTGCTCGTGGTGGTCGTGGTGTTCCTGTTCCTGGGCGATCTGCGCGCCACCATCATCCCCACCCTCGCGGTGCCTGTCAGCCTGATCGGCGCGTTCGCCGTGCTGTTCGCGCTGGGGTTCACGGAGAATACGGTCACCTTGCTGGCGCTCGTGCTGGCCATCGGCATCGTCGTGGACGACGCGATCGTGGTGGTGGAGAACGTCGAGCGGGTGATGGAGGAGCATCCCGACTGGGACCCGCGTGACGCGGTGAAGGAGGCGATGCGGCAGATCACCGCGCCTATCGTGGCCATCACGCTCGTGCTGCTCTCGGTGTTCGTGCCGATCGGCTTCATCCCCGGCATCTCCGGCGTGCTGTTCCAGCAATTCGCCGTCACCATAAGTGCCGCGATGCTGATCTCGGCGCTCAACGCGCTGACCCTGTCGCCTGCGTTGTGTGGCCTGTTCCTGCACCATCGGCCGCGCCGCGAGCGCGGCGTGCTGGCGCGCATCCTGCGCGGCATCGACCAGGCGCGTGACGGCTATGTCTCCGTCGTGCGCCGGCTGCTGCGCCGGTCCGTCCTGGCGATCGTGGTGGTGGCGGTGTGCGGCGTCTGCATCTTCGGCCTCTCCCTCATCACGCCCTCGGGCTTCCTGCCCAGCGAGGACCAGGGCGGCTTCTTCGTCTCTGTGCAGTTGCCGGACGGCGCCTCGGTCGGGCGCACCAGCGCGGTGGTGAGCCAGGTCGAAAAAGAGGTCATCAAGATGGGCGGCGTGGCGGACACCTTCGCCATCGTCGGGTTCTCCATCCTGGACAGCGCGCAGGAACCCAATAGCGGGTTCATGTTCATACGCCTCAAGCCGTTCGCCAGCCGCACCACGGCGCAGACGCAGATCACCGCCCTGATCGGCCGCGTGTTCGGCGTGGGCGCGGGCATTCGCTCGGCCAACGTTCTGGCGTTCAACCTGCCGCCGATCATCGGCCTGGGCACCGCCGGCGGCTTCGAATACCAGCTCGACGCGCTGGAGGGCCAGGACCCGTCCGACCTGAACAGCACGCTCAACGGGCTGCTGGGCGCGGTGCATGCCGATCACCGGCTAGGCCAGGTGTTCAGCACGTTCACCGCCAACAATCCCTCGCTGTTCCTCGATATCGATCGCGAAAAGGCCCAGGCGCTCGGCCTGACCATGTCCGACGTCTTCGCCGCCCTGCAGGCCACGCTCGGCGGCATCTACATCAACGATTTCAACCTGTACGGCCGCGTCTGGCAGGTGAACATCCAGGGCGAGGCGCGCGACCGCAGCGACATACCGGCGCTGTGGAAGATCTACATACGCAACCGCACCAACCAGATGGTGCCGCTGCGCTCGATCGCCGACGTGCACATCAAGCTCGGCCCGCAGATACTCAACCGCTACAACAACTACCGCTCGGTCACCATCAACGGATCGCCGGCGCCTGGCGCCTCCTCCGGGCAGGCGATCGCCGCGATGGCGCAGGTCTCCGCCCATACGCTGCCGCCCGGCTACGCCTATGAGTGGACGGGCACGGCGTTCCAGGAAGTGGCCGCGGCGGGGCAGACGGGCACCATCCTGGCGCTGGCGATACTGTTCGCCTACCTGTTCCTGGTAGGGTTGTATGAGAGCTGGGTGATCCCGATACCGGTGCTGCTCTCGGTGGCCGTGGGCGTGCTCGGCGCCTTCATCGGCATCGCGGTGGCCGGGCTGGCGCTCGATCTGTATGCGCAGATCGGCCTCGTGGTGCTGATCGCGCTGGCCGCCAAGAACGGCATCCTGATCGTGGAATTCGCCAAGGACCAGCGCGAGCGCGGGGTGCCGATCGCCGAGGCGGCCGCAATGGGCGCGCAGATGCGGTTCCGCGCGGTGATGATGACGTCGGTGGCGTTCGTGCTCGGACTGGTGCCGCTGGTGATCGCCACCGGTGCGGCCGAGACCAGCCGGCGCGACGTGGGCACACCCGTATTCGCCGGCATGCTCGCTGCCAGCACAGTTGGAATTTTTCTGATTCCGATGCTTTATGTGGTTTTCCAGACCGGACGGGAGCGGGTAAAAGCGCGTTTCCGTACCAATCGGACCGGCGACGCGCAGCACACGCCATCCCCGCCGCCGCGGGACTAGAAACCCGGGCGTAACCAGGCGCTTCAGACAGCGAAGCCCATCAGGGAGAAATTGATTGTCAGCATCCGCCACCAGGGAAGCCCCACAGCACGCCGGCGATATCGACGAGTTGTGCATCAACACCATGCGCACGCTCGCCATGGATGCGGTGCAGAAGGCCAATTCCGGCCACCCTGGCACGCCGATGGCGCTGGCGCCGGTGGCCTACACGCTCTGGCAGAACCACCTGAATTTCGATCCGGCGGACGCCAACTGGCCGAACCGCGACCGTTTCGTGCTCTCCGTGGGCCACGCGTCGATGCTGCTGTATTCGCTGATACACCTGGCCGGCGTGCGCGCCGTCAACGAGCACGAGGACCGCAACGCGCCGGCGCTGACGATCGAGGACCTCAAGCAGTTCCGCCAGATGGACAGCAAGACGCCGGGCCACCCGGAATACCGCATGACCTCAGGCGTGGAGACCACCACGGGCCCGCTCGGCCAAGGCTGCGGCAACTCGGTGGGCCTGGCGATGGCGGAGCGCTACCTGGCGCAGCGCTACAACAAACCCGGCTACGAGCTGTTCAACCACCACGTCTATGTTCTGGCCGGCGACGGCGACATGATGGAGGGCATCAGCGCCGAGGCCGCGTCCACCGCGGGGCACCTCAAGCTCGGCAATCTCACCTGGATCTACGACAGCAACCACATCACCATCGAGGGCGGCACCGATCTGGCGTTCGACGAGGACGTGGGCGCCCGCTTCGCCGCCTATGGCTGGGACGTGCAGCATGTGGACGACGCCAACGACCTGGCCGCGATGGGACGCGCGCTGGATCACGCGAAATCGGTGACCGACCGGCCGAGCTTCATCAAGGTGACGAGCGTGATCGGCTACGGCGCGCCGAAAAAGGCCGGCACCAACAAGGCGCATGGCGAACCCCTTGGTGAGGAAGAGATACGCGGTGCCAAGCGCGCCTATGGCTGGCCGGAAGACAGCTCCTTCCTGGTGCCCGACGGCGTGTACGAGCATTTTTCCGCCGGTATCGGCAAGCGCGGCGCCACGATGCGCGCGGCCTGGATGAAGCTGATCGACGGCTACAAGAAGGAATACCCGGAGCTCGCCGCCGAGCTGGAGATGATGAACCAGCACACGCTGCCGGATGGCTGGGATGCCGACATCCCGAGTTTCCCGGCCGATGCCAAGGGACTCGCCTCGCGCGATTCGTCGCAAAAAGTGCTGAACGCGATCGCGCCGCATGTGCCGTGGATGCTGGGCGGGGCTGCGGACCTGGCACCTTCCACCAAGAGCAACCTGACGTTCGAGGGCGGCAAGACCAGCTTCGAGCCCAACGATTACGGCGGCCGCAACCTGCATTTCGGCATACGCGAGCACGCGATGGGCAGCATCTGCAACGGCCTGGCGCTGTCCGCTTTGCGCCCTTACGGCAGCGGTTTCCTGATCTTCTCGGATTACATGAAGCCGCCGATACGGCTCTCGGCGATCATGGAACTGCCGGTGATCTACATCTTCACCCACGACAGCATCGGCGTGGGCGAGGACGGCCCGACGCACCAGCCGATCGAGCAGCTCATTTCGCTGCGGTCGATCCCGGGCATGCGGGTGATACGCCCCGGCGACGCGAACGAAGTGGCCGAAGCCTGGCGCCACATGGTGACGCTGAAGGAGCATCCGGCCTGCCTGATTTTGTCGCGCCAGCCGCTTCCCACGCTGGACCGTGCGAAATATGCGGCGGCTTCCGGGCTGAAGCATGGCGCGTATGTGCTCGCCGATCCGCCGGAGGGTGGCGAGCCGGAAGTGATCCTGATGGCGACAGGGAGCGAGGTAAGTCTCGTTGTCGGCGCTTACGAGACGCTGACCAAAGAGGGTATTCGCGCGCGTGTGGTGAGTTTCCCGAGCTGGGAATTGTTCGAGGAGCAGCCTGAAGAATATCGCGATAGCGTGCTGCCACCGCACATCAAGGCGCGCGTTTCGGTGGAGCAGGGGTCCACGATGGGGTGGGCGCGGTATGTGGGGCTTACGGGCGCCACGATCGGGATGCACAGTTTTGGAGCTTCTGCGCCTATGGCGGCGCTGATGAAGAAGTTTGGGTTTACGCCTGATGCGGTAGCTGCGGCTGCGCGTAAGCAGGCGGGTCGAGGGTAAGGAAGAAAGGCCTTCTTTTTTGAGAAAAAGAAGCAAAAAACTTTTGGTCCCTGTCGGCGCGCGCTGAAACAGCCGCCGACAGGGAGCAAAAGTTTTTTGGTCCTTTTTTCCAAAAAAGGACTGCTTGCTTACTTGCTGTAGCGTAATTTCAGGAGTGCCACAGTCATGGACACGGTCGTAAACACGCCGGCGCAGACCCAGGCCAATCCGGTCAAGCAGCTCCTCGGCGAAGGCCAATCGCCCTGGCTGGATTTCATCCGCCGCAGCTTCATCGCCGACGGCAGCCTGCAGAAGCTCGTCGAAACCGACGGGCTCGGCGGCGTCACGTCCAACCCGTCGATCTTCGAAAAGGCGATGGGCTCCGGCGACGATTACGACGCCGAGTTCAAGACTTTGGCACTTGGCGGCCTGAAAGACGCGCAGGAGATCTACGAGACCCTGGCCGTGGCCGATATTCAGGCGGTGGCCAAGGTGCTGCTTCCGGTGTTCGAGCGCACCAAGGGGCTGGATGGGTTCGTGAGCCTCGAGGTTTCGCCCTATCTGGCGCTGCGCGAGGAAGACACCGTCCATGAGGCGCGCCGGCTGCACAAATGGGTGGACCGGCCGAACCTGATGGTGAAGGTGCCCGGCACGCCGGAATGCGTGCCGGCGATACGCACGCTGATTTCCGAAGGCATCAACATCAACGTGACGTTGCTGTTCTCGATCGATGCCTACAAGGCGGTTGCCGAATTGTATCTGGCCGGGCTGGAGGATCGTCACGCGAAAGGCGAGGATATCAGCCGGCTTTCCAGCGTGGCGAGCTTCTTCGTCAGCCGCATCGACGCGCAGATCGACAAGAAGATCGACGAGCGGGTCGCTTCCGGCGACAAGGAAGCCGACGCGCTGAAGAAACTTCGCGGCAAGGTGGCGATCGCCAACGCGAAGATGGCGTATGTCTGGTATCAGGACATGATCGCCGGCGCGCGCTGGAAGAAGCTGGCGGCGGCCGGCGCAAATCCGCAGCGCCTGCTCTGGGCCAGCACCGGCGTGAAAGACAAGGCGTATAGCGACGTTCTCTACGTCGAAGAACTTATCGGGCGCGACACGGTGGATACGATTCCGCCGGCGACGATGGACGCGTTCCGCGACCATGGCCATGTGCGCGCGTCGCTTACCGAGGATGTTGACGGCGCGCGCCATATTATGGCGGAGGCCGAGCGGCTGGGCCTCGATCTTGCCGGCGTGACCAAACATCTTGTCGAAGACGGTGTGCGGCTGTTTGCCGATGCGGCCGATGCGCTGCTGACGGCTGTCGCCAAGAAGCGCGCCAAGCTGCTGGGCAGCAACGTGGCGTCGCTGCATTACACGCTGCCCGAGACGCTCGACAAGGCTGTCGATGCCGGGCTCGAGACCTGGCGCAAGGACGGCACGGTGCGACGCATGTGGGCGCGCGATGCCTCGGTATGGACGGGCGGGCCGGAAGCCAAGTGGCTTGCGTGGCTCGATATCGTTGCCGAACGGCTC
Organism: uncultured Alphaproteobacteria bacterium; assembly: GCA_963795825.1. Lineage (GTDB taxonomy): Bacteria > Pseudomonadota > Alphaproteobacteria > Acetobacterales > Acetobacteraceae > BOG-908. Next base: position 201,081 of record CAWCIW010000003.1, read on the forward strand.
GAACATGTAAGCGAGCTGGAGGCGTTCCAGAAGGACGTGCAGGGCGCCGGTTTCCAGCATGTGCTGCTGCTCGGCATGGGCGGCTCCAGCCTCGGGCCGGAAGTGTTCGGACAGACGTTCGGCAAGCGCGCCGGCTGGCCGGGATTGCATGTGCTGGACAGCACGGATCCCGAGCAGGTCAAGACATTTGAGACCGCGGTCGACCTGGCGAAAACGCTGGTCATCGTGTCGAGCAAGTCCGGCGGTACGCTGGAGCCAAACATCCTCAAAGCATATTTCTGGGACAAGATGCAGGCGGCTGTCGGGCGCGAAAAGGCCGGCCAGCATTTCGTGGCGGTGACCGATCCCGGCAGCGCCATGCAGAAGATTGCCGAGCGCGACGGTTTCCGCAAGATTTTCTACGGCAATCCTGGGATCGGCGGGCGGTATTCGGTATTGTCCAATTTCGGCATGGTTCCGGCCGCAGCAATCGGCATCGATGTGCGATCGTTCCTGAAATCCACGCAGACGATGGTGCAGGCCTGCTCGCCCGGCACACCGTCGGCGGCCAACCCCGGCGTGGTTCTCGGCACCATCATGGGCCAGTGCCAGAAGGCCGGGCGCGACAAGGTGACGATCATCGCCTCGCCGGGCATTGCCGATCTCGGCGCCTGGCTGGCGCAATTGATCGCGGAGAGCACCGGCAAGCACGGCCGCGGCCTGGTGCCGATCGACAACGAAACGCTGGCAGCGCCGGATTCCTACGGTCAGGACAGGCTGTTTGCGTATCTGCATGCCGATGACAAGGCCGATCCGGAGCAGGATGCGGCGGTTAGCGCGCTGGAGAAAGCCGGCCATGCCGTTGTGCGCGTGGCGATCAACGGGCACCAGGAAGTGGGGCAGCAATTCTTCCTGTGGGAGTTTGCCACGGCGGTTTCCGGCAGCATCATGGAAATCGATCCGTTCGACCAGCCGGATGTGGAGGCCAGCAAGGTCAAGACGCGCGAGCTGACGGATGCGGTGACGAAAACCGGCAAGCTGCCGGAGGAGACGCCGTTCGCCACGTTCGGCGGTGTGAAGCTGTTCGCCGATGCGAAGAATGCCGCCGCGCTGAAGGGCGACAGCCTGGTGGATGTATTGCGCGCGCAGTTCAAGCGGGCGCATGCGGGCGATTACGTGGCGTTGCTGGCCTATGTGGAGCGCGATCAGGAGACGATGGCGCTGATGCAGAAGTTGCGTTTGCTGATCAGGGACCGTACGCATCTGGCCGTGGCTTCGGAGTTCGGCCCGAGGTTCCTGCATTCGACGGGGCAGGCCTACAAAGGCGGGCCGAACAGCGGCGTGTTCCTGCAAATAACGGCGGATGACCGTGCGGACCTGCCGATACCTGGCGAGACCTATACGTTCAGCACGGTGAAGGCGGCGCAGGCGCGCGGCGATTTCGGTGTGCTGGCCGAACGCGACCGCCGGGCCGTGCGCGTGCACCTGGGCTCAGACGTGGCGCAGGGTCTCACCGAATTGACGCGGGCTGTAGAAGCCGCACTGGCGTAGCCGGGGTCTGGGGCCGACTGGCCCCAGCGGGGTACAGGGGCAGCGCCCCTGGCCTTACCCAATCTCATGGAGAGCAAAACATGCAGTTAGGTGTAATCGGCCTGGGCCGAATGGGTGGAAACATAAGCGTCCGCCTAATGCGGGCCGGCCATCACTGCGTGGTGTACGACCACAGCGCCGACGCGGTGAAGCGCGTGGCTGGCGAAGGTGCAATCGGCGTCAAGGATCTTGCCGAACTGCTAAGCGCGCTGGAGAAACCGCGCGCGGTTTGGGTGATGTTGCCCGCCGGCGAGATCACCGAGGACACGATCAAGACACTCGCCGCGCATATGGATTCAGGCGACACGATCATCGACGGCGGCAACACGTTCTACAAGGACGACATACGCCGCGCCGCCACGCTGCGGGAGCGGGGCATAAACTATATCGACGTGGGCACCTCCGGCGGCGTGTGGGGCCTGGACCGCGGCTATTGCATGATGATTGGCGGGCCTGACGAGGAGGTGACGCGTCTCGATCCGATTTTCGCGACGCTGGCGCCGGGCATGGGCGATGTGGGCCGCACCAAGGAGCGCAAGGGCGGCGATAAACGCCCAGAGCAGGGCTACATGTATTGCGGCCCGGCCGGCTCCGGGCATTTCGTCAAGATGGTGCATAACGGCATCGAATACGGTTTGATGCAGGCCTACGCAGAAGGTTTCGACGTCCTGCAAGGCAAGGCCTCGACCGATCTCGCCGAGGATCAGCGTTTCACCCTGAACCTTCCCGACATTGCGGAAGTTTGGCGTCGCGGCAGCGTGGTATCATCCTGGCTGCTGGATCTGACGGCGTCGGCTCTGGCGGAGAGCCCGACTCTGCACGAGTTCACCGGCAAGGTCAGCGATTCCGGCGAGGGTCGCTGGACGGTGGAGGCGGCAATCGAAGAGGCGATTGCGGTTCCTGTTCTGTCGACATCGCTGTTTGCGCGGTTCCGGTCGCGCACGGGCAATACATTCGGCGAGAAGATGCTCAGCGCGATGCGCAACAAGTTTGGCGGGCACGTGGAGCCGCACTGAAACGTAAGCAAGGCCTTCTTTTCTGAAGAAATGAACCAAAAGACTTTTGACTCCGCTGTCGCGCGCCTGCCTGATAACGCCACGACAGGGAGCAAAAGCTTTTCGGTCCTTTTCTCTACACAGGGCTGCTTGTTGCCTTCCTGCTAGGAACCCGAAATGGACCAGCTCAGCCCCCACCCAGGCTTAAGCGACCCAGCCGCCCTATCGAAAGCGCCTCAGGCGCCCCCGTGCCATTTCGTTATTTTCGGCGCGGGCGGCGATCTTACGCGAAGGCTGCTGATGCCGGCGCTGTACAATCTCCGGCTTGCCGGGCTGCTCAACGACGATTTCCGCATCATCGGCGTGGATGCGCGCGAGATGGATGATGGCGCTTTCCGCGATCATCTCGGCGAGGCGATGACGCATTTCGTCACCGAACGGCGCGGCGACCGCACGGCCACTTTGGATCAGGCCAGCTGGGACTGGATGAGCACGCGGCTCAGCTACCTCTCCGGTGATTTCGCTAATCCCGAGACGTTCGAACGGCTCGGCAGATTGATGCCGGAGGGCGGCAATGTGGTGTTCTATTGCGCCACGGCAGCGCGGTTCTTCGATACGCTGGCCGAGCAACTGCACCGCGCCGGGCTGCTGCGCGAAGAAGAAAATGCCTTCCGCCGCCTGGTGGTGGAAAAGCCGTTCGGCCACGATCTCGCCAGCGCACGCGCGCTCAATGCCTCGCTGCTGGCGGTGATGCAGGAGAGCCAGATCTATCGGATAGACCATTATCTCGGCAAGGAGACCGTCCAGAACATCATGGCGCTGCGCTTCTCCAACGGTATCTTCGAGCCGATCTGGAAGCGCGACAACATCGATCACGTGCAGATCACCGCCGCGGAAACCGTAGGCGTGGAACTGCGCGGCAAGTTCTACGAAGGCACCGGCGCGATGCGGGATATGGTGCCGAACCACATCTTCCAACTACTGTCGATGGTGGCGATGGAAGCACCCACCTCGTTCGACGCCGATGCGGTGCGCTCGGAAAAAGCCAAGGTGATACAGGCGATACATCCGTTGGCAGGCCGCGCGGCGGTGAACGACGTGGTGCGCGGCCAATACCGCGCCGGCCGTTTCGATACGCAATCCGTGGTCGGCTACCGGCAGGAGCCGGATGTGGATGCGAACTCCAGCACCGAGACCTACATCGCGATGAAACTCGCGATCGACAATTGGCGCTGGGCCGGCGTGCCGTTCTATATACGCACCGGCAAGCGCCTGGCGCGGCGTACCACGGAAATCTCCATACATTTCAAGCAGGCGCCGTTCGCGCTGTTCCGCGACACGCCGGTGAACAAGCTCACGCCGAACATCATGTTCCTGCACATCCAGCCGACGGAAGGCGTCACGCTGCAGTTCAGCGCGAAGGTTCCAGGCCCGCGCGTCAAACTCGGCGGCGTGAACATGAACTTCAATTACGCGGACTATTTCCACGAGGGCCCGAGCACCGGCTACGAAACGCTGCTCTACGATTGCCTGGTGGGCGATGCGACGCTGTTCCAGCGCGCCGATAACGTGGAAGCCGGCTGGTCCATCGTGCAGCCCGCGCTCGATGCGTGGGATGCCGGGCATATACATGTGCACCCCTACGCCGCGGGCAGCCAGGGACCGGACGAGGCGGCCGAGTTGCTGCACCGGGACAGGCGGCACTGGATGCCCTGCTGAACATGATACGCCTCCTGGTATCAGACATCGACGGCACGCTGGTCACCAAGGACAAGGAACTGACGCCACAGGTGCGCGCCGCGTCGGAGAAGCTTGCGCAGAACGGGATCCATCTCGTGCTCGTCAGCAGCCGGCCGCCACACGGCGTCTCGCTGTTCGCCGACGCGCTGAATCTGCAGACGCCGCGCGCGGCTTTCAATGGCGGCGTTTTCATCTCTCCTGCCGGCGACATCCTTCGCGCGGAACTGATGCAGGCAGACGCCGCACGCGAGGCGCTGGACTATCTCCGCGCGCAGGATATCTCACCCTGGCTGTTCACGCCGGATAAATGGCTGCTGCTGGATCCCGAGGGCGATTACGTGAGCTGGGAACAGCGCACCGTACGCATGGAACACCAAACGGTTCCGGACCTCGCACCCTATGCGGACCAGGTTGGAAAGATCATGGCGGCGTCGAAAGATTTCGCTAAATTGCGAGCCTGCGAGGCGGAGCTGCAGCGCCGCCTGGCCGGCCGCGCGGCGGTGCATCTCAGCCAGGATTACTACCTCGATATCACCCACCCGCTCGCCAACAAGGGCGAGGCGGTGCGCGAGGCGGCGCGGCTGCTCGGCGTGGATCTCGCGCACACCGCCTGCATCGGCGATATGGCGAACGACCTGCCGATGTTCGACGTCGCCGCCTACAAGATCGCGATGGGCAATGCGCCGGCCGCGATGCAGGCGCGCGCGGATTACGTCACCGGCAGCAACCAGGACAGCGGCTGGGCGCAGGCCGTGGAGGACTACATCCTCCCGCATAATGCAAAGGGTTAGATCATGGCTGGCATAAAGCTGCTCCTCGCCGATGTGGACGGCACGCTCGTGACCAAGGAAAAGCACCTGACCGAACGCACCATCGCGGCGGTCAAGAAATTACGTGAACACGGCATCAAGTTCGCCATCACCAGCGGTCGGCCACCGCACGGCATGCAGATGCTGGTGGCGCCGTTGGCGATCGACACGCCGCTTGCCGGCTTCAACGGCGGCATGTGGGTGAACCCCGATCTGTCGCTGATCACCGCGCATACGCTACCGCGCGAGGTCGCCGAGCGCAGTCTCGCGCTGCTGCAAAGAAGGCGGCATGGATGCATGGGTCTATACCGGCGAAAAATGGCTGGTGCGCGACAAGGACGCGCCGCACGTATCGCGCGAGGCGTGGACGGTGAAATTCGAGCCGACCGTGGTCGCCGATTTCGACGATGCGATGGACGATGCGGTGAAGATCGTCGGCGTTTCGGACGATGCGGAGCGCGCCGAGCGCGTGGAAAAGCAGGTGCAGGACGCGCTGGGCAACACCGCGTCGGCCGCCCGCTCGCAACCGTATTACCTCGACATCACGCATCCGGATGCCAATAAAGGCAGTGCCATACTGCTATCTTGCCGAACGGCTCGGCCTGCAGCCCAGCGAGATCGCCACGATCGGCGACCAGCCAAACGACGTGCTGATGTTCAAGAAAAGCGGCCTCTCCATCGCCATGGGCAATGCGAGCGACGCAGTGAAGCGCGAGGCACAAGAGGTCACCACCTCAAGCGAGGACGAAGGTTTCGCAAACGCCGTGGAGCGTTTCATCCTGGAGGCGTCACATGGCTGAACCCGCGCTCGTCACGCTCGCCGATCCGGAAGCCCTGGCCCGTCATGCGGCCGATTGGCTGACCGGCCTGGCGAACGCCGCCACCGGCACGTTCAGCGTGGCGCTCTCCGGCGGCTCCACGCCGAAGCGCCTGTTCGAGATCCTTGCCGAGCCGGCAAATGCGGCGCGTTTCCCCTGGGCGCGCACACATTTCTTCTGGGGCGACGAGCGGTTCGTGCCGTACGATCACCCGGACAGCAACTACCGCATGGCGCGGCTGGCGATGCTGGATCACGTGCCGGTCCCGCCGGACAACGTCCATCCCATGCCGACCAGCGGCGATCCGGCGGCCGCCGCGCGAGCCTACCAAGCCACGCTGCAAGCCTATTACCGCGCCGAATCGCTGGACATGACGCGGCCGCTGTTCGACGTGGTGCTGCTCGGCCTGGGCGAAAACGGCCACACCGCGTCGCTGTTTCCAGGCACCGCGTCGCTGAACGAAACGCTCGCCTGGGTAACGCCGGTGGTGGAAAACGTGCCGCAGCCGCGGCTCACGCTGACCTATCCCGCCATCGCGTGCAGCCGTTTTGTCGCCTTCCTGGTGGCCGGCGCCGGCAAAGCGGCCGTGCTGCGGCTGGTGCTCGACGGTGACAGGACGCAACCGGCGGCGCGCGTCACCTCGGCGGGCGAAGTCCTCTGGTTCACCGATGCCGCTGCGGTAAGATAGGTGCTCCGATGCCCTCACGCGACGACCTGAAACGCGAAGCCGCCAACCAGGCCGCGGACCTCATCGAGCCAGGCATGGTGGTCGGCCTCGGCACCGGGTCCACCGCGGCCTTTTTCATCGCGGCGCTGATCGCCCGCAAGCCGCGCATCGTCTGCATACCCACCAGCGAGCGCAGCGCCGCGCAGGCGCGCGAAGGCGGTCTCGTGCTCACCGATTTCGCGCATAACACGGCAATCGACATCTGCGTGGACGGCGCCGACGAGATCAAGCGCGACAGCCTGGACCTGGTGAAGGGCTTGGGCGGCGCCCTATTGCGTGAAAAGCTCGTGGCCAGCGCCGCCAAGCGGCTGATCATCATCGCGGACAGCGCGAAACTGGTCGATTGGCTCGGCACCACCGCGCCGGTGCCGGTCGAAGTCACGCCGTTCGCCTGGGAGCTCACGCACGCCCGGCTGGCCGATCTCGCCGGCAGCGTCGTGCGCAGGGCCCAGCCGGACGGCGCGCCCTACCTGACGGATGGCGGAAACTACATCCTCGATTGCGGCTTCGGCGCCATCGCGGACGCCGCCCGCACGGACCGCCAGGTGCGCGAGATCGTGGGCGTGGTGGAAACCGGGTTGTTCATCGGTATGGCGGAGATGGCGCTGGTCGCCGGCGCCGAGGGCGTCAGCCGCTTCCTGCGTCCATGAGCGATTCCGGCGCCAAGCTGGTCGTCATCGTCATGGGCGTGTCGGGGTCGGGCAAATCCACCATCGCCGAGGCGCTGGCGGCCGATCTGCACTGGCCGTTCCAGGAAGGCGACGCGCTGCATCCGCCGGCAAACGTCCAGAAGATGCATCACGGCATCCCGCTGACGGATGCCGACAGGGCGCCCTGGCTCGCGGCCATACGGGCGTGGATCGACGCGCGCCTGGCAGAAGGCGAGCCGGGCCTGATCACCTGCTCGGCGCTGAAGCGCGCGTATAGAACCGGGCTGGTCGGCGGCCGGCCGAATGTGCGGCTGCTGTATCTGCGGGCAGACGCGGCGGTGCTGGAAGAGCGATTGCGTAAGCGAACCGGGCATTTCATGCCGGCCAGCCTGCTGGAAAGCCAGTTGCAAACCTTGGAAGAGCCGCGGGCGGATGAGCGGCCGATCGTGGTGACGGTCGAAGACGCGCGGGCGGACACCGTGCGCGATGCGCTCGTGGCGCTGCGCGCGGCGATCTAGCCCGCGAAACCCAGCAGGCGCATCCAATGCGCGCGCTGCGGAAGCTGCGCCGGCCGCAACGACCGAAGCAGGTCCGCCACCGTGGCGAACGCACGCGGACGGCCACCCGGCGTTTGCGCGAATACGCTGTTATGCGTCCGCCAGATGGTCAGCGTGCGGCGCTCGCGGTCGGGCGGCGCGATCACCAGAAGCTCCTCGAACTCCGCACTGTCCAGTACCTGGTCCGTGACCACGGTCAGGCGCAGCGCGCGCTGCTCCGCCCAGCTTCGAACCCGGACGAGATCTTCGATCGAGAATGCGACGGCATAGGGCTCTACGATGTTCATCTGACGGGAAATGGTCATGATACCGTTCCGGAGTAGTCGGTTCTGGATGGCGCCGAGGCGTTGGTGTAACGCCCCGGCAAGCACGACTATGCCGTCGATGGGTGAAAATCCGCTTAACCGTTCCGAGTCGTCAACAGAAAATCCCGCATCTTGCCGCGCGGTCTTCACGTTCCCGGGCGGCCCTTGCCCCACCACGCCACGCCGCGTCATATTCGCGGCAGTGACTGCCCGTAGGCGTCGCGCCTGCAACCCCGCCGGAGCGACGCGCCGGACAACCGCTCAAAGCAAAACGCACCAGGGAGAAACACTATGGCACGAGTCGCACTCGTAACGGGCGGAACACGGGGCATCGGCGCCACGATCAGCCAGACACTAAAGGCGGCCGGGCGCGAGGTCGTCGCCAGCTATGCCGGCAACGATGCCGCTGCCGAAGCCTTCCACGCCGAGACCGGCATCGCCACATTGAAATTCGACGCCGGCGATTTCGAGGCATGCACACGCGCCGTGGCGCAGATCCACGCGGAGCACGGCCCGATCGAGATACTCGTCAACAATGCCGGCATCACCCGCGACGGCGTGATGGCCAAGATGTCGCGCGACATGTGGGACGCCGTGATCGACACCAATCTCGGCTCCTGCTTCAACCTTTGCAAACTGACGTTCGACGCGATGCGCGCGGCGAAGTTCGGCCGAATCGTGAATGTGGGATCGATCAACGGCCAGGCCGGCCAGTACGGCCAGGTGAATTACGCGGCCGCCAAATCGGGCATACACGGCTTCACCAAGGCGCTGGCGCAGGAAGGCGCGCGTTTCGGCATCACGGTGAATGCGATCGCACCTGGGTACGTCGATACCGACATGGTGCGCGCGGTGCCGGAGGACGTGCTGCAGAAGATCATCGGCCGTATTCCGGTGGGGCGTCTTGGCCGGGCGGACGATATCGCGCGCGGGGTGGCGTTTCTGACGGCCGACGACGCGGATTTCGTGACGGGGGCTACGCTTTCCATTAATGGCGGGCAGCATATGTATTAGGCAAGCAAGGCCTTCTTTTTCGAGAAAAAGAAGGCCTTGCTTTCTTTCTTAGGCCCGCCCGTAAGTATCCTCGAACCTGACGATATCATCTTCCCCCAGATAAGCCCCGGACTGCACCTCGATCAATTCCAAAGGGATCCGCCCCGGATTCTCCAGCCGGTGCACGCAGCCAAGCGGCAGATAGATGCTCTCGTTCTCACGCACCATCACCTGGTCCGCATCGCGTACCACAAGAGCCGTGCCGGCCACCACCACCCAATGCTCCGCGCGATGAAAGTGCTTCTGCAAGGATAGCTTCTCGCCGGGCTTCACCACGATACGTTTCACCTGGAAGCGCTCGCCGTTAATCAGGCTCTCGTAAAATCCCCAGGGCCGATACGCGCGATTATGCGAGGCCGCTTCGTGGCGCCCGGCCGCGCGCAGCCGCTCCACGATCTTCTTCACGTCCTGCGCGCGGTCGCGGTGCATCACCAGGACCGCATCTTCCGTTGTCACCACAACGGTGTCGTCCAGGCCCACCACCGCGGTCAGCATGCCGTCGCTGCGCGCGTAGCAACGGCGCGTGTTCTCCAGCAGCACGTCGCCAAGGCTCACGTTGCCGGCGTCATCTTTCGCGCCCAGCTCCCATAGCGCGTTCCAACTTCCCACGTCGCACCAGCCGAGATCGGCGGGCACCACGGCGGCGTGCCGCGTGCGCTCAGCCACCGCGTAGTCCAGGCTGATGTTCTCGCAGGCGGCAAACGCCGTGCGCTCCAGCCGCGCAAAATCCAGATCCGTCTGCCGCGCCGCCACAGCCGCGCGCACGGCGGACATCACCAGCGGCGCGAACGCATCCATCTCCGCCAGCAACGTGGCCGCGGTGAACACGAACATGCCGCTGTTCCACAGATGCTTTCCGTCGGCGGCCAGGCGCGCGGCATCGGTCGCATCCGGCTTTTCCACGAAACGCGCCACCGCGTGCACGCCGGCCACGCCCTCCAGCTCGCCGCCCACTTCGATATAGCCGTAGCCGGTTTCCGCCGATCTGGGCTTCATCCCGAACGTCACGAAGCGGCCGGCGCGCGCCGCGGCCACAGCGCGGCCAAGCGCCTCCTCCAACGCATCGGTTTTCGTGATTGCGGCGTCGGCGGCCATCATCCACAGCACCGCGTCCGGCTCCGTCTCCGCCACCAGAAGCGCGGCCGCCGCGATCGCCGGCGCCGAATTGCGGCCCACCGGCTCAAGCAAAATACGCGCGCCCTTTATGCCGGCGTCGCGCAACTGCTCGGCGATAAGGAACCGGTGTTCCTCGTTGCACACCACCACCGGCGGCGCGAACCCCACGCCGGTGGCGCGCAACGCCGTCTCCTGGATCATCGAGCGCTCGGAGATCAGCGGCCAGAGCTGCTTGGGGAAACTCTCGCGCGAGACCGGCCAAAGCCGCGTGCCCGATCCGCCCGACAGGATGATCGGCGTGATCAACCCCGCCGCCATCGCGCCTGCATTCCGCTCCGCCGTCGCGTGCTGGTCCACTGCAATCCACCTCGTAGTAATCGCCGCGCTTGCCAGTCCGGCCCGCTCTGCCGCAAGCTAGCCCATTGTCCGCCGCGGGAGCCAGTCATGGGGCACATCAACGATATCGGCTCGGCCATCGGCCGCCTGGCGCGCGAGGCAGAACCGAAACTGGTGGAGATCCGGCGCGACCTGCACGCGCATCCCGAACTCGCCTTCGAGGAACACCGCACCGCCAGCCTGATCGCCTGCGAACTCACCCGGCTCGGCATCGAACACCAGACCGGCGTGGGCCAGACTGGCGTGGTAGGCACCATACACGGCGGCCGCCCCGGGCCCACGCTGGTGATCCGCGCGGATATGGACGCGCTGCCGATACACGAGCAGACGGGCCTCGACTTTCGCCAGCCGCACCGACGGCAAGATGCACGCCTGCGGGCACGACATACACAGCTCCACTTTGCTTGGCGTGGCCGGCATACTCGCCCAGTTGGCGCCCGACATGGCCGGCACCGTGCGCCTGCTGTTCCAACCGGCCGAAGAGATCCTCGGAGGCGCCGCCGCGATGATCGAAGACGGCGTGCTCGACGGCGTGGACATGGCGCTCGGCTTCCACAACCATCCGGAAATCCCGGTCGGGCGCTTCGCCGCGGTGCGCGGCGCTACCTATGCCGCCTGCGACCGCTTCCGCATCACCGTGCGCGGCACGTCCGGCCACGCGGCATATCCGCACACCACGGTCGATCCGATCGTGGCGGCCTGTCACCTGGTGGCCAGCCTGCAAACCGTGGTCTCGCGCGAGATCAACCCGCTCGAACCCTGCGTGGTGACGGTGGGCGCGATACATGCCGGCACCGTGCACAACATCATACCCGACGGATGCGAATTGCTAGGCACCGTGCGCACGCTCAGCGTGGCGGTGCGCGGCCAGGCGGAGGCCGCATTGCGCCGCATCTGCGCCGGGCTGGATGCCACATTCCGCACGCACACCACGCTCGAGTGGAACCCTGGCGTGCCGCCCACGGTGAACGCGGACCGCGTGCTGGACGGCGCGGTCGCCGCCGTGGCGCGCCAGTTGGGCGACGTGTTCGATGCGGCGGAGCCCAGCATGGGTGCGGAGGATTTCGCGATGATCGCGGCGCGGGTGCCGAGTTTCGTGTTGCGGATCGGGTCGGGAGCTGCGGGGCGGGACGACCATTTGCATAATTCCGGGTATCAGCCGGATGAGGCCTGCATTGGGTTGGGGGCGCAGGCTTTGGCTAGGGCGGCGGTGGAGTTGTTGGCGGGGTAAGGGAAGAAAGGAAGGCCTTCTTTTTCGAGAAAAAGAAGCAAAAAGCTTTTGCTCCGACGCTTTTCCCAGCGCTCCAGTTTTCGCGCCTAAACGCGGCTGCCGCAAATGCGGGGGAGCAAAAGTTTTTTGGTCCTTTTTTTCAAAAAAGGACTGCTTGCTTCCTCGCCTAGCGATACCGCTCCGAAGAATTCCGCCGGAACGGATTCGACAACCTCCCCGCCACCCGATGCGCCATCGAAAACCGGCTCACCACATACCGCGGCTTCACCACCCCGCCGAACCCGGTAAAGAACAGCGCGCTCCCCGACGTCACCACGCCCTCGAAATCGAAGATCAGCCCGCGCGCCGCCACATCCTGCATCGCATGCCACAGCAGCAGGCTCACCGCGCCGTTTCCCGAATCCGTGCGCCTGGTCGAGAGCAGGTAATACGCGGCCTCGGCATCCCACACGTAGAAGATCGCCGCCACGATCTGGCCGGCGGCATTCTCCGCCGCGATGATGCGCCCCTGGTTGCGCGAAATCGCCGCCTGGCACACCCGCTCCAGCAACGCCGGGCTGTAATGGCTCGCGGTGCCGCCGCGCGCCAGATTGTCGTTATACACCGCGCCGAAGGCCGAGGCCTCCAGCTCCATAACGCCGTGCTGCTCCTCGGCGCGCCGTATCACGTTGCGCGTCTTGTCGCGCATATTGGCCCACAGGACGCCAGGCTTGTCCGCCGCCACCTCGAAGGTGAAGCGCACCGCCACCTCGTAGCCGAGCTCCTGGTACACGAGCGTGTCCGGCGTGCCGCGATGCATCACCTGCCAGAACCCGCTGGTGCGCGGCATCTGCGCCAGCAGCTCGCGGGTGATCTGGGCGCGCCGCAGCACCCGGTTGCAGGCGGCACCACGGCCCTCGTCGATCGCCGGCCCGAGGAAATGCGTCAGCATCGGCATGCCACAGACTTTGTGGCCGGCGAGAACATCGGACACCACATAGGGAAAACTGCCGACGCGCCGGCCGCCTTGCGAGACCACGGCCTCGGCATAGTCGCCACCGGTGACGGCCTTCAGCCACCAGGGCTGGTGGAACACCGTCGGTGCGAGCTGGTCGAAGACGGGGGCCGGCAAGGCAGCCGTGGTCGGCGTCGTGCCCGCACGCGGCGCCATATCTTGGCCCGGCATCACATCCACACCACAAACCCCACGCTTGCGTCATACCTTACGCGCGGCGCAGGGTAGGCGTTCCGGGGGGCAGGCCACAAGCGGCGCAGCGTGGCTTCCGGGTATCGGTGTGGCTTATTCAGCCGGGTGCGGCGGCCAGCCGCCTATGCTGCGGCTTCGGCCATCTCGCCCTTGGCCCTGGGCAGCACGTCGCGTTCGAAGGATTTCAGCGCGGCGCCGATCGCCTGGTGCATGTCCAGATAGCGATAGGTGCCCAGCCGGCCGCCGAACACTACGTTGGTTTCGCGCGCTGCCAGTGCCGCGTATTGGTCGTACAGGCCCTTATCCGTCGGGGTGTTGATCGGGTAATACGGCTCGTCCTTGCGCTCCGCAAAACGCGAATATTCGCGCATGATCAGCGTGCGCTCCTGCGTGTAACGGCGCTCCGGATGCAGGTGGCGGAACTCGTGTATGCGCGTGAATCGCACATCGGCGTCGGGGTAGTTCACCACGCTGGCGCCCTGGTAATCTTCCAGCTCGGGCCGCTCGATCTCGAAATCCAGCGTGCGCCAGCCGAGCGGGCCGAATTTGTAGTCAAAATACCGGTCGATCGCGCCGGTGTAGATGAGTTGCGCATCGGGGCGCAGCGTGTCGCGTACGTCGAAGAAATCGCAGTTGCACACGACTTTTATGCGTTTGTCGGCGAATACGCGCTCGAAGATCGCGTGATATCCGTCGAGCGGCAGGCCCTCGTAGATGTCGTTGAAGTAGAAATCGTTGTAACTCGCGCGCACAGGCAGCCGGCTGATCGTCTCTGCCGGCAGCAGCTTCGGATCGGTCTCCCACTGCTTGGCGGTGTAGTGGCGGATGAACGCGTCATACAACTCGCGGCCGATCAGTGACACGGCTTTTTCCTCGAAATTCGCCGGGTTGGCGAACCCCTCGCGCGCGGCGCGCTCGGCGATGAAGGCGGCGGCTTCTGACGGTTTGAGGTCCACGCCGAAGAAATTGTTCAGCGTCATCAGGTTGATCGGCATCGTGTACATGCGGCCGGCATGGCGCGTCAGCACGCGGTGGCGATAATTATTGAACGCGGTGAAGCGGTTGATCCAGGCCCACACATCGGTCTGCGACGTGTGGAACAGATGCGTGCCGTAGCGGTGGTATTCGATGCCGGTGGCGGGATCCTGCTCGGAGAACGAGTTGCCGCCGAAATGGTCGCGCTTCTCCAGAACGAGCACGGGCTCGCCGAGGACGTTGGCGATGCGCTCGGCCATGACCGCGCCGAAGAAGCCGCTGCCGGCGATGACGTAGCGGTAGTCCTGGGCGGAGATCATTTTCGTGGGTGTTCCCGTTAGAGGTAGAAAGCAAGCAGTCCTTTTTTGAAAAAAAGGACCAAAAAACTTTTATCTCGACGCACTTTCAGCAGCGTGTTCAGTCCTGCTGCAGGGAGCGCCTCAAATGCGGGGAAGCAAAAGTTTTTTGGTCCTTTTTTTCAAAAAAGGACTGCTTGCCTTGCCCAGATTCCGCCGCGCCTTTCCCAAAAAACTAGAAGCCAGCACCCGCAGATACCGAGAAGCCGACAACCGCCGAAGCTTGCGATGGAACTGGCTCGCCGGGTTCAGGTACCCCGACAACCCGATATGGTATTTCTGCAAGCTGCCGATGTAGCGTGGCTCGTCGAGCACAGGATGGACGAAATCCTTCCCAGCCAAACCAGGCGCATCGGCTTCCAGAAAAGGCGGCCAGTGATCGTAGGCGTCCGTGGTGCCGTACGTGCTCAGCTCGCGCGAGACGAACCCGCCGCGTGCCAGTTCCGTCGGGATGAAGCCTTCGCAGAACGGCCAGGTTGCCAGTTCGCCGTTCTGCCAGGCGGTGGATTGCGCAACCCGCGCCTGCCAGAGATGACGCAGGGCCGCGCCGGAAAACACGCACAGGCAGATGAGCTGGTTGCGCACGTCATCTGCCGGATAGCCCGCCATGGTGGCGCGCCAGAACCAGTGCGCGCCGGTATCGCCCTTGGTGAGGCCTACGAAATCCACGTGTTTCGCCTGCAGCTTCGCCACCAGCGGTGCGATCGGCTGGTGAATCAGCACGTCGTATTCGAGCTGGACGTAATAGTCGTAATCCGGGTGCAGTTCCTGGAAGCGATAGAGCGGATAATCGCCGTTGAACCACAGCAGGTTGCCTTCGCCGGCGCGCGCCAGGCCCATCGCCAGCAGACCGGTCTCGGTCACGCGCACCACGTCCGGATGGAAGATGCCGGCGACCGGCCCGTTCGTCTCGTCCACGAGCACGAACACATCGGTGCCGGCGGCCACTTTCAGCAGGCGCTCGAACTGGCGCGCGGCGAAATCGTCCCAGAAATGCGTGCGGAAAATTACCGCGATGCGGGGGCTCATCACGCCAGCGCCCGCGCGCGGTCTGGCATTTTCGCAGATGCAGCCTGCGTCGCGCGATACAGCGACAACGTCTGCCATGCGATCTCGTCCCAGCCCGGCAGCGCTCCCGCCAGATCACGCGCGGCCGCGGCATACCGTGCGCACAGAGCACGGTCCGCGATCGCGTCCGCCATCGCGCGTGTCAGCGCCGCCACGTCGCCCGGCGGAAGCAGACGGCCCTGCACACCGTCCGTGATGGTTTCGGCGAAGCTGCCCAGCCGCGCGGCGAAAACCGGCCGCCCGTTGGCCAGCGCCAGCGACAGCACGCCGCTTGCCTCGATCTCGCGATACGGAAACACCGCGATCGTGCCTGGCGCGAAGATCGCCGGGATTTCCGCATCCGCGACGAAGCGCGGCTCGAGCACCACCCGGTCCGACACGCCAAGCTCTGCCGCCTGCCGGTGCAGCGCGCCGAGATCCATGTAAGGCTGGCCCACGATGCGCAGACGCGCCTGGTCACGCAGCGCCTGCGGCAAGGCGGCGAACGCGGCGATCAGCAGATCCGCGCCCTTATAGGGTTTGATCTTGCCGAACAGCACGAAGCTGAGCTCGCCCTGCATGGTATCGGCCGCATCGGCGCCGAGCCCGGCGAGCGGCCCGTGCGGCAGTTGCGTGATGCGCGCAGGCGGTATCCCGAGTGCCGCCAGACGTGCCGCTCCCTGCGCTGTGTGCACGATCAGCCGGTCGCAGGCGCGCAGCGAGGCGACGAAGCCCAGGCGCTGCAGCCGTGCGGTGGGGCTGCCGTTGAAGGGGTCGGTGTCGTGCACGGTGAGCACCACGGGGGCCACGCGACGGAATGCCGGCAGCAACCGCGCATCGAGCGCGGGCAAAGGCAGCCACTGGAAATGTATCACGTCCGGCGGCGCCCGACGCAGCGCGCGCAGCAGCCGGCGCATGCTGGCCAGGTGGTCCACGCCCTTCACCGCCAGCCGCGCTGCCCGCGGCAGGCGCGAGACCAACCGGCCGCCGGCCGCACGATAGAATGTGGGCGCTACGGCCACCGACGCCGCACCGTCCTTCGGCGTAAGCGCGCGCCCATGCAGCGCCACCTCAGCCCCGGCGCGCGCCAGCCCGAGCATGAGCGCGCTGTCATAAGGCAAAGTGAACAGCGACGGATCGATCAGCGCCACGCGCATCAGGCCTGCGCCTCCGCTTCCTGCAGACGGGCCGGCGCGCGCGCGGAAGGCGGCGGGTTCCAGGTCTGAAACTTCTCACCCCGCAGCGAGCGCAAAACGCCGGCGCCGGTGGCCACGAACGCCGCCACCATCTCGCGCAACTGCCCGAGATTGCCGCCGCGCGCGGTGCCCAGCACGGCACATCCCGCCGCCACCAGCGCGCAGGCCACGCCGAACGCCAGCCAGCCCGCGCCTGCCAGCACCGCCAGCAATCCGCAAACCACGGACCCGGCAAGCAGGAAAATCGTCAACCAGCGCAGCAGCTTGTGCGACACGTATTTATAGAGATCGAGCGCCGGCAGCCGGACCAGCTGCGGCCACAGAACGCGGTTCACGTTGAACGCCTGGCAGGCGATGCGCACCTTGCGCCGGTATTCCTCTGCGGGGCGGGACACGCTGGCCTCGGTCGCGATCGCATCGGCCACGCGCACGATACGCGACCCGGCGCACAGCACGGACAGCGAGACGAACATGTCGTCGATCAGCCAGGGCGGCGGGGCGCGATGCAGACTTCGGCGTATAGCGAAGATCGAGCCGTCGGCGCCCATCACCGAACCGGTGGCGCTCTCCAGCGACTTTATGTGCTCTTCGAGCCTCCAGTAGAGCGAGCCGGCCGCCGCCGTGCTGCTCGCCCCGCTCGTTGCATCGACCCCGCTTGCATCGACATATACGAGATGCCCGCACGCGCAGCCCACCGACGGATCGGCGAACGGCGCCACCAGCCGCGCCAGCGCATCGGCCGCGAAGCTCACATTGGCGTCGGTGAACACCACGATCTCGGCGTCCGTCATGCCGACGAGCGTGTTCATGCCGGCCGTCTTGCCCAGCCGCTCCGCCGATACGACGACCCTTATGCGGTCCGCATAATCCTGCAAAACGCGCGCGGTGCCGTCACTGGCGGCATCCACATACACCAGGATGTCGAGATCAGGATGGCCGGCCCGCAACGCCAGCAGGTTCTGCACCCGCGCCGCGATCACCTGCTCCTCGTTATACGCGCAGACGCAGACCGCCACCCGTCGTGGCGCCACGCCTGCGCGCAGCGGACGCGCATGACGGCGCGCGACCAGCCGCAGGCTGAGCGGGTAGGTCACGAACGGATGCACGGCCAGCGCCAGCAGGGCGGCGGCGGCAAGCAGGAGTGCCAGCATCAGCTGCGCGAGATCAGTATCGCGGCCAGCGGGCTGCGTGACTGGCTGCGCAGCCGCGCGCAAGCCTCGGCCGCCGCCGGCGCGCGCAACAGCGCCTCATCGAGCACCACCAACGTCACGTCGCTGCTGCGCACCACGCGAACCGCATCGGCCTGGGAAGCCAAAGGCGCGCCCAGCACGATCAGGTCGTATTCCGCGCGCGCATCAGCCAGCAAATTCTCCAGCCCGACGGCGCTTTGCGGCGCGGCAGGGCCGGGGCGCGGCGTGCCGACCAGCGCGTCGAGCCCCGGCACCCGGTCCGGCGCCAGGGCGTCCCGCCAGGCGACCGCGCCGGTGAACACCTCAGCCAGGTGGCCGCCGGCGGAGCCGAGCAGACGCGGCAGGGCGCCGGTCTCGCCGTCCTGGTCGATCAGCAGCACGTGCTGGCCGTCGCGCGCGGCGGCGCGGGCATAGGCGCAGGCGGCCGAGGCGCCGGCCACGCCCGGCTGCGCGGCCACGAAGCCCACCACGCGCGGCGGTGTGCGCGAGAGCTGGCCGGCGCGCGTGCGCGCAAGCCGCATGGCGTCGGCCTCCGGCCCTACGCCGCCGGCGAGCAATTTATCGGCCAGGGTCCGCCCCGCCGTGCGGCCGCGCAGGGTGGCCACCACGTGCAGCCCGGCGGCGCGCGCGAACGCCGCGCCGTCCGCTGCCGCCGCGCCGCGTCGGGTAAAGGCGAGCGCCGCCATGCAGGCCAGCAGCCCGCCGCCCATGCCGCCGAATACCGCGGCCATCTTGGTGTTCGGCGCGCTCGGCAGCCCGGGAATGGTGGCCTTACTCAGCACGCGCACATCCGGCGTGCGGTCGCTCACAGGCGTGGTCGCCGTCCGCTGCTCGCTCTCCAGCAGCGTGCGGTAGAGGTCGCGCCGCGTGGCGACGTCCTGCGCCAGCTGGTCGAGCTGCGCCTGGGTGTTCTGCGCGTTCACGCCGGATTGCCGCGCCTTTGCCAGCTCCGCCAGCACGTCCGCCTCATGCGCGCGCGCCACTTTGAGCTGGGTGGCGAGCGAGGCCACGATACGGTGCGTCTCGCCGCCGATCTCGCGGCGTATGGCCGAGAGATCCGCCTCGGCACTCTTCAGCGCCGGATAGGCAGAGCCGTAACGCTGCTGCAGGTCGGCGACCTTTTCCGCCGCCGCGGATTCCTGCCCACGCAGGCGGGAGATCGTCTCCGAGCCGAGCACGCTTGCCAGCGCGTCCGACGAGCCGCCGGCCGCCAGCGCCTGCGCGCGATCGTAATTCGCCTCGATCTGGCTGCGGTCGAGTGTGGCGCGCGAGGCGGCCGTCGCCAGATCCCCCACCTGCTGCTGGCCGACGCTGCCGGCGGGCAACCCCACCTGACCGGACTTGTCGCGCAGGTCCCGCATCTGCTTCTCGATGCGCTCGATATCGCCGCGCACCTGGTCGATACGGCGCGACACCACGGTGTTGGCGCCCAGATCGGCCGCGGTGCGGCGCTGCGCGCGGTTCTCGATATAGTCGGCGATCAGCGTGTTGACGAAGTTGGCGGCCAGCGCCGGGTCGTGCGCCGAGAAGCCGATGCCGATCACCAGGCTGCGGTTGTCCTGGCTGATGACCAGATTGTGCTGCACGCCGCCGATCAGGCCGTCCTGCGCCGCCTGCGCGCCGTTCGGCGCCGTGATGTCGGTGGACGAGCCGGGCAGCAGGCTCTTCAGCCTGTCCTTCAGCCTGCTGGTGAGACTGGGCGGACGCAAAGCGGCGTTGAACTCGGGGTCGCGGTCCAGGTGCAGCTGCGCGGTGACCTGCTCCACGAGCTGGCGGGCGGACAGCGCCTGCACCTCGGTGTGCACCATCGGCATCGGGTCCGGGCCGCTATCGGCCCGCAGCGCGCCCTGCAGCTCGGGTATCGCGATCTGGTCGCCTTCCACGGCGACCTGGGCGTTTGCCGTGTAGGATTTCTCCAGCGTGCGCGCGTACAGGAAGGCGCCGCCTGCGCCGGTAATGGCGCACAGGACGATCGGGATTGCGGCGCGCTTCAGCAGCGTGACGACCTGGGCCACGGGCTGCGCCACATCGGGCTGTGGCGGGGTGGCGCGTTCGGCTAGGCTGTCCATCGGAGTTCCTTGGCGCCGGCAGGAAGGAAGCGGTCCTTTTTTGTAAAAAAGGACCAAAAAACTTTTGCCTGGCGCTGACGCAGCACCGCGTCAGCAGTCGCACCGTCGAGGAACAACCCACGGCGCCGAAACATCGAACGGAGCAAAAGTTTTTTGCTTCTTTTTTTCAAAAAAGAAGGCCTTGCTTCCTGCCTCACCGCCCGGCCGCCACATTCAACGCCGGCGCACTCATCCGCGCCTCCAGCGCATCGCGCGCCGCCAGCAGCAGCACGTGGTAGATCAGCGGACGATCGCGGAACTGCACCGGCCCCTGCTCGCCCTCCGGCTGCACCACCACGCCGGCCTCGACAAGGCGCTCCCAATGCGCCTGGGTCAGCCTGATACCGCCGATCGCCACGCCGTCCGTCGACCTGAACAGCGACATGCGGCCGAACTGGTCCTGTTGCGCGCCGGCCAGGCGCAGCAGCATCGTCCCGAGCCGCGGCTCAGCCGACAAGGCGGCGTAGCTGGACAGCACGGGAGATGGCGCCTCGTCCACAAGGCGCTGCACGGCCGCCAGCAAATCGGCGTCGATCACCTGTGTCTCGTCCTCTTCGGCACCGCGACGCAGCGCCGATTGCGCGATCCGCAGGCCGAGCAACTGCGCCATATACGGCATGCCGCGCGCCACGCCGGCCACCACGCCGGTGGATTGCGGGGTGAACACGATGCCGGCCTGCTGGCCGCCTTTGGTCAGCATATCGCCTATCTCGTCGTCGCGCAGCAGCGGCAGATGAACGCCCACGATATTGCGCTGGATCGACGGATGCTGGCCGATGATCTGCTCCAGCGTGTCCGACACGCCGACGACCAGGAAATACAGCCGCAGCCCGCGATCGGACAGCAGCTTGATCGTGTCTGCCAGACGGGTGCGCGTCTCGAGATCGGTCACCCGGTCGAACTCGTCCACCACGAACACCGCGAGGTCGCAGCTCAGCGCGGCCGGGATCGCCGCCACGTCCGCCGGGCGGATGGCGCGGCTGGGCAATATCGCCTCGCAGCCCTGGTCGTCGCCGTCCGGATCGCCCTGCGCCAGCAGCGACCGCGGCAGGTCGCGCACCAGAGCGCGCATCATGGTGTCGAAATTGGTCTCCGCCTCGCAGGCGCAGCGCGCGACTATGGCGCCGCGGCGGCGCAACTGCTCGATGATCAGGTTGGAGAGCGACGTCTTGCCGCGGCCACGCTCGGAATACAGCACCACATGGGCCGTCTCGTCGAGAATGCCGTCCAGTATGCGCTGCAGCTCGAACTCGCGCCCGACCAACGCGCGCCTGCCGGCACGCGGGCGCGTGGGCGTGAATATCTCGTTCGGCGATACCGCCTGTGCGCGGCCGGTCGCACGCGCGGCGGGCATGGCCACGCGCGGCATCACCTGCGCCACCGCCGCGGCAGGCGGGCGGGATGCGCCGCCGGAGATCCGGCGCAACCAGGCCAGAACGGAAGCCCAGGGGTTCATGCGCGTATCAGCCGGCGCCGCGGCCGGAGATCACCGCCGGGATGGTGCGGGCGATGATCGAGAAATCCTGCCAAATGCTCCAGTTCTTCACGTAGTGGCTGTCGAGCTGGACGCGCTGCGCATAGGTCGTGTTGCTGCGCCCGCTCACCTGCCACAAGCCGGTGATGCCGGGACGCGTCTCATAATAATAGGCGATGTCTTCGGCATATTTCGGGATCTCGAGGCTGACGATCGGGCGCGGCCCGACCAGGCTCATCTCTAGCCGCAAAACGTTAAAGAGCTGCGGCAGCTCGTCCAGGCTGGTCTTGCGCAGGATACGGCCGATCCACGTCACCCGCGGGTCCAGGCGCAGCTTCTGCGTGCGCGCCCATTCCTCAGCCGCCGCCGGATCGCGGGCGAACAGCGCCTGCAAGGCGGCCTCGCTGTCCGTCACCATCGAGCGGAACTTCAGGCAGCGGAACACCCGGCCGCGCGCGCCGATGCGCTTGTGCGCATAGAACACCGGCCCGCCATCCAGCCCGACGATCGCCGCGATGATCAGCAATACCGGCGCCAGCACCACGAGGGCGGCGCTCGCGGCCACCACGTCGAACGCCACCTTGGCGGCGCGCGCGATCGGCTTGCGCAGATTGTTGCGGTAGCTGAGCATCACCGTCTCGCGGCCGAGATAAGCGTGGCGGGCGCCGACGAGCGGCAGGCCGTCCAGCTTCGGCAGCAGGGCATACGGCACGCGCTCGCGCACCAGGTTGGCGATCAGCGACGGCGGCAGGCGGCCTTCGGTATCATGCGCCAGAACCAGCATCTGAGCGCCGTGCTGCGCGAGAAGACTGGCCCAAACCCCTTCGAACAGACCCGGCCCGGCCCGCAGCATCGAGGCGCTGGCATGCGCCACCACGTTGTAGCCCAGGCCATTCTGGGCGCGCAGCGTGGCCTCCACCTGGGCGCTCCAGGCGCCCTCGCCGACAACAACGACGTTCATCCGCCAGACCCCGGCGGCCGACAGAGCCGCGCGCGCCAGGCGGCGCAGCACCAGCACGGCCAGCGGGAACGATACGGCGGCAGCGGCCACCGGCACCCTGGGTATCTCTAGCGAAAACGCGAAAGCTGCCGTGGCCGCCAGCATCACCGCGAAGCCGGTGGCCCGCGCGGCATCCCGGCACTCGGCCCAGAACGGCACGCGGTGCTCGTAATGCTCGTGCGAGCTGAAATAGCCTATCATGCCGGCAAGGGCCGCAGCGCCCAGCGCCATGTCCTGCGCCGCCGTGCCGCTGCCACCCTGGATGCCAGGCAGCACCGCACAGACCAGGAAAGCGGCGCCTACGGCGAACGCGAACGCGAGCAGGTCCGCCGTTACCAGCGCGGCGCCGCAGATCGCCTGCTGCCGGCCGAACCGGTGCGCGGCCTCGCTGACGCTGGCGGCAGCGGAACCATCCGCGGCCGCCTCGAATTGAAAGGGATAAAGGCGCTGGATGCGCTGGACGACTGCCATCGGCCGACTCCGGTAAACGCTGCAAAGACCGTGCTAGTCCGGGGTCTCTCCCCCGCCGACGACCACAACAAGGTCCTACGGCTTCGTAGGCCATAGCGGGTACCCACCCAAGAAGTTTCCACCGAAATTGTGCAGTGCAGCAGTCACGTTTTATTCAACTCGCCGCAAGCATCCGAATATCCGGCTTAATGTGTTAGAAAGGTGCGAAGCCGGCGCCGCCCCTTCCGGCAAAAAGGTAGTAGTTTCAATGCGTATCGCCGTGGGCTTTGCAACATGCGGACGGGCCGACGTGCTCCGGGAAGCCATGGCCTGCGCATCGTCGCAAAGTGTTACGCCCAATAAAGTTATCGTTTGTTACACGAAACCGTCTGACGTTGATGGCATCGCGGCCGGCGGGCTGGTGACCCTGCTGGAAAGCGCGCCCGGGCTGCCGAAACAGCGCAACGTCATACTCGATGCGGCCGGCGATGCCGATCTGCTGGTGTTCTTCGACGACGACTTCCTGGCCGCCCCCCTCTACCTTGAGGCAGTGCGGGACGCCTTTGCCGCGGACCCCGCGATCGTAGCCGCCACGGGCCTGCCTATCGCCGACGACGCGAAAGGACCCGGCCTTTCCGTGGCGGCCGGCCTGGCGCTGATCGCCGCCGACCCCGCACCGCGGGCCACGCTGGAACCGGCGCCGCACGCCTATGGCTGCAACATGGCGATCCGGCTGGCCACCGTACGCGACCATGCTCTGCGCTTCGACGAACGGCTGCCGCTCTACGCCTGGTCGGAGGACATCGATTTCGCCCACCGCATCAAGCTGTACGGCCGTATCGTGAAGCTGCACGGGGCGCGCGGCGTGCATCTCGGCGCCAAGACGGCACGTGCCTCGGGGCGCCGGCTTGGCTACTCGCAGGTGGCCAACCCCATCTACCTGCGGGCCAAGGGCAGCTACTCCTGGCGGCGCGCGCTCGGCAGCGTGGGGCGCAACGTGGCGGCGAACGGGCTGGGTGCGGTGTGGTCCGAACCATGGATCGACCGCCGCGGCCGGCTGCTCGGCAACGCGCTGGCCTTTGTCGATCTCGTGCGTGGCCGCCTGGCGCCGGAACGCGTGCTCGATGTCTGACCCGACGCCTGACCCAACGGCAGCGCCCCGTGTGAGTATCCTGGTGCCGGTGTTCAACAGCGCGTCCACCCTGCGGCGCTGCCTGGCTTCCGCGCAGGCGCAGACTCTATCCGATATCGAGATACTGGTGGCCGACGACGCCAGCACGGATGACAGCGCTGCCGTGGCCGAAGCGGTGGCGCGGACGGACGCGCGGATACGCGTGCTGCGCCTGGCGGAGAACGCCGGCAAGCCACACGCGATGAACGTGATGGTGGGCCAGGCGCGCGGGCACTGGATCGCCGTGCTCGATGCCGACGATGCCTATGCGCCGGACCGCCTGGCGCACCTGGTCGGCGCGGCCGAGCGCCACGGCGTCGACATGGCGGCCGACAATATGGAATATGTCGATGCCGGCCTGCCCGGCGCGGACGGTTCCGGCACCGTTCTGCGCACCGCCTTCGATCCCGGCGGACCGGACCTGGTTGCGGCAAAGGCAGAGTTCGTCGCCGGCGCGGATAGCTTTGCGGAATTCGATTTCGGCATACTCAAGCCGGTGATACGCGCCGAATTCGTGCGCGCGCATGCGCTGGCCTATCACGAGGCCAGCCGGCTGGCGGAGGATTTCACCTATCTGATGGAGTATTTCGTGGCAGGCGGCCGCCTCGTCGTCTGCGCCGCACCTCTATATAAATGGACGATGCCGTTCGGCACCGTGTCGCGCAGCTGGACGCAGACCGGCGCCGGCGCCTGGCGCTACGATTACCGCGGCGCGATCGCGGCGAACGCGTATCTTCCTCGCGCGCATGCGGGCGAAAGGCGAGATCGATATCGTGGCGATGCTGCTGCGGCGCGACCGGCAATACCGGGTCATGGTGCATTACATCGCGGCGCAGAGAAGCGCGGCCGAGGGCCGGCGCCTGGCCGCTCTGCTCACGCTGGCGCGGCACCCCTCCACCTGGCGCCTGCTGGCGCAGCGCGTGTCCGGCCGGCTGCAACGCGCGCTGCGCCCACCCGTCGCCGCGCGGCAATCCGCCTGATGGATACCGGCATGGCCGACGGCCCGCGCGTGATGGTCGTCACCGCAAGCAATTCGCGTTTCCTGCCGTTCCTGCAAGGCATGTTGGCCTCCATCACGGCGCGGCTCAGCCGCCAATCGGTGCGCATCGCCTGTTTCGACATCGGACTGGCGCCGGCCGACCGCGCGCAACTCGAAGCCTCCGGCGTGGACGTGGTGCGCCCGCAGGCCCATCTCGGCGTCGATGCCGCCAGCGTGCGCCCGGCGCTTCTCTCGTTCCTCGCGCGGCCGTTCCTGCCAAGCTACTTCCCCGGCCACGACGTATATCTGTGGATCGATTCCGATGTGTGGCTGCAGGACATCACGGTGTTCGACGATTATGTGGCCGGCGCCCTGTCGCACGGCATGGCCATCGCCCACGAGCGCACCCGCGCCTACCGGTTCCAGCCCTGGCTGCTCGGCTGGACCGGCAAGCATTTCCTGCGCGGCTACGGCCCCGCGCCCACCGCGCGGCTGCTGCTGCAGCGCCACCTCAACGCGGGCTTCTTCGCGATACGCGCCGGCGCGCCGCACTGGCAGGCCTGGGCAGATCGTTACGCCGCCGCGATGGCGCGCACCGGCGACCTGGTGCCGCACGACCAGTTCGCGCTGAATCACGCGATCTACGCCGACCATCTGCCGACCTGTTTCCTGCCGCCGCGCTACAACTGGATCTGCGACCGCGGCATTCCGATGTGGGACGATGCGGCGCAGGCGTTTTGCGAGCCTCTGGCGCCGTATCGGTTGATCGGCGCTTTGCATCTGGCGGGGCCGGCTAAGGTTTCGCGATATGCGATCAGGCGCACGGGGGGTGGGTCGTTTGAGACCTGTCTGGTTCGGGGGGCTGGGCCTTCCTCTCCGGCTTTTTCGCCGTTGCGGGCAGAGAAGTAAGCAAGGCCTTCTTTTTTGAAAAAAAGAAGCAAAAAACTTTTGCTATGACGGCTTTGCAGGCGCTTCGGCTGCGTCGTTACAGGCCGCCTTTTCGAAAATTTACTGAAAGGCTCTCTCGAAGTCTGCCCGACGATCCAATCTGCAATCTGCAAGTAAACCAAATAGCAGACCTGACGTAAGCCAATGTGCAAGCGTCGGAGCAAAAGCTTTTTGGTCCTTTTTCTCGAAAAAGGACTACTTTCTTACTTGCCTAAACCGGCGTCGTAAACGCGGGGGACTTCTTAACGCACAGAAGACGTGCTCTCTGACGCAATGCACATCTCCTACTGGATGGTCCTCGTCGCCGCCATGCTCCCCTACCTCACCGTAGGCGGCGCCAAGGCGCAGAAAGACTACGACAATGCCAACCCGCGCGAGCTACCTGGCGAACCTCCAGGGCTGGCGCGCACGTGCGGACGCCGCGCATCGCAACCATTTCGAGGCGTTTCCCGCCTTTGCCGCCGCGGTGATCATCGCGCAACTGAAACATACGCCGCAGCCGACGATCGATGCGCTGGCAGCCGGCTTCATCGTGGCGCGGCTGGTCTATACCGGGTGCTACCTGGCCGGGCTGGCGTCGTTGCGCTCGCTGGTGTGGTTTGCCGGCGTGGGCTGCACGCTGGCGCTGTTCCTGGTGTGACGGGGCAGCTGCGCGGACGACGGCGCCGCCGGGACCTTACACCAGAGCGTAACCAATGCGCCCGTGTTCCGAGCTGTGCAAACGCGCCCGGCCCGCCCCCGCCCGGCACCCGGACAGACGCCCCGGCCTTGCCCGAAGGTTGACCCGCGCCGTCACATCCCCGAAACACCGCGCCTCCCCACTCCCCCGGACACCCCACCAGATGCGACGCAAGCGCGGCCGCCCGCTCGACGGATGGCTGATCATCGACAAGCCGCCGCAAATGACCAGCACCGACGTGGTCAACCGCGTCCGACGCGGCTTCGACGCGCAGAAGGCCGGACATGGCGGAACGCTGGACCCGCTCGCCACCGGCGTGCTGCCGATCGCCTTCGGGGCGGCCACCAAGACCGTGCCCTACGTGATGGACAGCACGAAAATATACCGCTTCACGCTGCGCCTCGGCGACGCGCGCGACACCGACGACGCCGACGGCGCGGTTATCGCTTCGTCCGACGCCCGGCCCACCGACGACCAGCTTCGCGCCGCCCTGCCCGCCTTCATCGGCGACATCATGCAGGTCCCGCCGATCTACTCCGCCATCAAGATCGCCGGCGAGCGCTCCTACGACATGGCGCGCGAGGGCCGCGCGCCGGTGCTCGAGCCGCGCCCCGCGCGGGTGGACCGCTTCGAGCTGGTCGAGCGCGTGGATGCGGAGACCGCGATCTTCGAGGTGCAGTCCGGCAAGGGCGTGTATATGCGCAGCCTGGCACGCGACCTCGCGGCCGCCTGCGGTGCGCACGGCCACATCGCCGCTTTGCGCCGGCTGCGCGTGGGGCCGTTCCTGGAGGCGGAGTCGATCACCCTGGCGCAGGCGCTGCCGACCGAGGAGGACGGGCGCTCGTCCGCCACGCTGCTGCACCCGGTTCTAATGGCACTGGCCGACATCCCGGCGCTGGATCTGACGACGGATGAGTGCGCGCAGCTCACCCAGGGCCAGCCGATCAGCCTCGTCACGCTGATGGGCCGCATCCCGCAGGCGGCCAATCCGGCCGGTGGCCTGGTGCGCGCGATGGGCGGCGGGCGCGTGGTCGGGCTGTGCCGGCTCGAGGATGGCTGGCTGCGGCCGGAGCGTATCCTTTAGTCGCCCTGGCCCGCCTGCAGAACGTGGACCTCCTCGGCGATCCGCCGTCCGGCCTCTCGCTCCGCCAGCGACAGGTCGTGCGTCATCTGCAGGTTGAGCCAAAACCGCGCCGACGTCCCGAAGCATCGCGCCAGCCGCAACGCGGTGTCGGGTGTCACCGCACGGGGCGCCTGGTCCGCGATGATCTGGGTGATCCGGTTCGGAGGCACCTTCAGCGCCCGCGCCAGGCTGCTCGCGGAGAGGCCGAGCGGCACCATGAACTCTTCGCGCAGGACCTCGCCGGGATGCGTGCGCGGCCGGCTCGGGAGGTCAGTGGTAGTCGACGATGCAGACATCTTCCGGCCCTTTCTGCGTCCAGCGAAAACAGATGCGATACTGGTTGTTGATCCTGACGCTGTGCAGGCCAGCAAGATCGCCGACAAGCGCTTCGAGACGGTTACCCGGCGGCGCGCGCAAATCCGTCAGGACATGCGCCGCGTCGAGCATATCCAGCTTGCGCGCGGCGACGCGCGCGATCGCGGTCCAGCGGCCCGTCCGGAACAGACTCTCCGTCTCGGCGTCGCCAAACGACTGGATTGCCACGCTACAATGTTGGACGCGTGACGTAAGGCGTCAAGCCCGCATCCGTGCCGCCGCCGATTTCACTGGACAAACCCCGGCGGCCGGACGATACCGCGCGATCCTCTCCGGACCATTTTTGTCCGCCTCGACCGCGCTGGACGACATCCCGGCACTGGCCAAGGCAGACGAAAGCGGCCGTGCAGCCCGACGGACCCAGGCCAAAAACCTGCCCCGACCGGCGAAATTCCTGGCTTTTGCCAAGGCGGAGGGACGCGTGATCGGGCCCAGGCCCGGACGCCTCCACCAACCCTTTTATGGAGCAAGATCGATGTCGATCACAGCGGAGCGTCGCACGACGCTCATCGGCGAATACCAG
Organism: uncultured Alphaproteobacteria bacterium; assembly: GCA_963795825.1. Classification (GTDB taxonomy): domain Bacteria; phylum Pseudomonadota; class Alphaproteobacteria; order Acetobacterales; family Acetobacteraceae; genus BOG-908. The sequence goes on from CAWCIW010000003.1 coordinate 229,827, forward strand.
GCCCAGGCCGCCGACACCGGCAGCCCGGAAGTCCAGGTTGCCCTGCTCAGCGAGCGGATAACCAACCTGACCGAACACCTTAAGATACATGCGAAGGATTTCCATTCGCGGCGCGGGCTGCTCATGCTTGTGGGGCGGCGCCGCAGGCTTTTGGATTATCTTAAGCGTAAGGACCAGTCGCGCTATGAGCTGCTGATTGGGCGCCTGAAACTACGCCGGTAAGGCCAGGGGCTCTGCCCCTGGACCCCGCTGGGGCCTCGGCCCCAAACCCCTGGGGCTTCGCCCCTGACTAATGGGTTCCAAGGGCCGACTGGCCTTTGGCGGGGTTTGGGGCAGAGCCCCAACCTTGCCTAACCTAAGGGTGCCCCCGAGCGCTTCCGGCCACATGGATCGTCCATCATCCATGCAGTCCGAGGCGCTTCCGCACCCTTCTTAACACAACAGAAGGACGCAAAAATGTTCAACTATTTCCGCAAGGAACTCGACTGGGGCGGCCGCAAGCTCACCCTGGAAACCGGCAAGATGGCCCGCCAGGCCGACGGCGCCGTGCTCGTCAGCTACGGTGACACCATCATCCTCTGCACCGCCGTCGGCGCCAAAAGCGTCAAGCCGGGCCAGGACTTCTTCCCGCTCACCGTCAACTACATCGAAAAGGCCTACGCCGCCGGCCGCATCCCGGGCGGCTTCTTCAAGCGCGAAGGCCGGCCCAGCGAGAACGAAACCCTCGTCAGCCGCCTGATCGACCGCCCGCTGCGTCCGCTGTTCCCGCAGAACTTCCGCAACGAGGTCCAGGTCGTCGCCACCGTGCTCAGCCACGACATGGAGAACGACCCCGATATCGCCGCCCTCATCGGCTGCTCGGCGGCGCTCACCCTCTCCGGCATCCCGTTCTTCGGCCCGGTCGGCGCCGCCCGCGTGGGCTATGAGAACGGCGAGTACATCCTCAACCCGACCATCGCCCAAATGGAAAAAGCCACGCTCGACCTCGTGCTCGCCGGCACCGCCGAAGGCGTGCTGATGGTCGAATCCGAAGCGCAGGAGCTGCCGGAAGACATCATGCTCGGCGCGGTCGCGTTCGGCCATGCGGCGTTCCAGCCAGTGATCCAGGCGATCATCGAGCTCGCCGAGCACGCCGCCAAGGAGCCTTGGACGCTGGCCGAACCGTCCGAATCCGAAGTGGCGCTCAAGGCCCGCATCGACGCGTTGGGCCGCGCCCCGATCGCCGAAGCCTACCAGGAGCGCGTCAAGCAGCAGCGCTACGAAAAAGTGGGCGCCGCCAAAAAGGCCGTGACCGCCAAGCTGACCGAAGAGGGCCTCGATGCCGGCGCCGCCAAGCCGATGCTGAAGGACCTCGAAGCCGACATCGTGCGCAACGCCATCCTGGACACCGGCCTGCGCATCGACGGCCGCGACACCAAGACGGTCCGCCAGATCGTCGCCGAAGTGGGCGTTTTGCCGCGCGCCCATGGCAGCGCTTTGTTCACCCGCGGCGAGACGCAGGCGCTCTGCGTGGTCACGCTCGGCACCGGGCAGGATGAGCAGTTCATGGACTCGCTGGAAGGCGAGTACAAGGAAAACTTCATGCTGCACTACAACTTCCCCCCCTTCAGCGTGGGTGAAGCCGGCCGCATGGGCAGCCCGGGGCGTCGCGAAATCGGCCACGGCAAGCTCGCCTGGCGCGCGATCCACCCGCTGCTGCCGGCAAAGGAGGACTTCCCGTACACGCTGCGTATCGTGAGCGAGATCCTGGAAAGCAACGGCAGCTCGTCGATGGCGACGGTCTGCGGCAGCTCGCTGGCGATGATGGATGGCGGCGTGCCGCTGAAGCGTCCGGTGGCCGGCATCGCCATGGGCCTGATCAAGGAAGATCGCGGCTTCGCGGTGCTGTCGGACATCCTGGGCGACGAGGATCATCTCGGCGACATGGACTTCAAGGTGGCCGGCACCGAGCACGGCATCACCAGCCTGCAGATGGACATCAAGATCACGTCCATCACGCCGGAAATCATGCGTATCGCGTTGGACCAGGCCAAGGACGGCCGCCTGCATATCCTCGGCGAGATGGCCAAGGCGCTGACCGGCGCGCGCACCGGGGTCGCCGGCAACGCGCCGCGCATCACGGTGATCAACGTGCCGAAGGAGAAGATACGCGAGATCATCGGCACAGGCGGCAAGGTGATACGCGAGATCGTGGAGCAGACCGGCGCCAAGATCGACATCGAGGACGACGGCACCATCAAGATCGCGGCCACGACAGAAGAAGCGGCCCAGAAGGCGATCGACTGGATACGCGGCATCGTGGCCGAGCCGGAAGTGGGCGTGGTCTATAACGGCAAGGTGGTAAAAACCGCCGATTTCGGCGCGTTCGTGAACTTCCTCGGCAGTCGCGACGGCCTGGTGCACATCAGCGAGCTGACGCAGGGCCGGGTGAACAAGACGACCGACATCGTCAACGTGGGCGACGCCGTGAAGGTGAAATGCCTGGGCTTCGACGATCGCGGCAAGGTGAAACTGTCGATGCGGGTGGTTGATCAGGCGACCGGAGAGGACATCTCTGAGAAGGTCGGGCCCAAGGGCGGACGTCGGGATGAAGCGGCGGAGTAAGTAAGAAAGGTCTTCTTTTTCGAGAAAAAGAAGCAAAAAGCTTTTGCTCCCTGTCGGCGGCTGGGACCCAGGTCCGCGACAGCCTGAAAAAAGTTTTTTGCTTCTTTTTTTCAAAAAAGAAGGCCTTCCTTCCTTTCTTGCTGAGGTTAGACCAACGATGAAGGCCCTGAACGCGATCCGCATGGGCGGTGTGGACGTCCTCCCCCTGGTCGAGGGCGGCAAAGGTGTCGCCGTCTCGAACGGCCTGACCTGCGGCGCCTGGGCGGCGTCCGGCGGCGCCGGGACATTCAGCGCGGTCAACCCCGACAGTTTCGATGCCGAGGGCTACCCTATCCCGCCGGTCTATCACGGCCGCACGCGGCGGGACCGCCACGAGGAACTGGTGGCCTTTGCCATCGAGGGCGGCATCACCCAGGCGCGCCAAGCCCACGAAGTGTCCGGCGGCCGCGGACGCATACACGCCAACCTGCTGTGGGAAATGGGCGGCGCCGAGCGCGTTATCACCGGCGTGCTGGAAGGCGCGCGCGGCCTGATCAACGGCATCACCTGCGGCGCCGGCATGCCGTATCGCCTGTCGGACATCGCGGCGCGTTTCGGCGTGTATTACTACCCGATCGTGTCGTCCGCGCGCGCGTTCAACGCGCTGTGGAAGCGGGCCTATTCGAAGGCGGCCGCCCTGCTTGGCGGCGTAGTCTATGAGGACCCCTGGCTCGCCGGCGGGCATAACGGACTGTCCAACGGCGAACTGCCCGACAAGCCGGAGGCGCCGTTCGAGCGCGTGCTGGCCTTGCGCAAGCTGATGCGCACCTTCGGCCTGGACCAGACGCCGATCATCATGGCCGGCGGCGTGTGGTGGCTCGAGGAATGGCAGGACTGGATCGATAATCCCGAGCTGGGCCCGATCGCCTTCCAGTTCGGCACCCGCCCGCTGCTGACGCAGGAATCGCCCATCAGCCCCGGCTGGAAGCAGCGTCTTCTCACGCTCAAGCCGGGCGACGTGTTCCTCAACCGCTTCAGCCCCACCGGGTTCTACTCGAGCGCGGTGAATAACGGCTTCATCCAGGAACTGCGCGGCCGCAGCGAGCGCCAGGTGGCTTACACCACCGAGCCGATGGGCGAACACGTGCAGACGTACGGCGTGGGCCCACGCAAGCGCGCCGTGTATCTCACCGCGGGCGATTATGCGCGCGTACGCGGCTGGGAATACGAGGGCTACACCGAGGCGCTGCGCACGCCGGACACCACGCTGATCTTCGTCGATCCCGAGCGCGCCGCAGAGATCGTCGCCGACCAGGTGGCCTGCATGGGGTGCCTCTCCACCTGCCGGTTCTCCAACTGGAGCCAGGAAGAGCCCGAGTTCAGCAACGGCAAGAAGGCCGATCCGCGCAGCTTCTGCATCCAGAAAACGCTGCAGGATATCGCGCATGAGCGCGACAACGAGTCGGCGCTGGACCACAACCTCATGTTTGCCGGGCACAATGCTTTCCGGTTCGGGAGCGATCCGTTTTATTCGAACGGGTATGTGCCCAGCGTCCGGGAGCTGATGGAGCGGATACTTACGGGGCGGTAAGATTAGCCAGGCAGGGCCTTCTGTTTTGAGAACGAGAAGCCAAACACCTTGGTTTGTCGGCTTGCCGGGCAAGCATCTCTGTTCTATCGAAATCCATCGCGGCGAATGCTCTCGTTGCATGCCATCGGGCGGCTTTCTTGGCTGCCGTTAAGCCACCGCATCTCATAGTTCATATTGGGCCACATAAGACAGGCACCAGTTATCTTCAGGCCTGCCTGCGACTGAACGCCGTGACGCTCGCGCGCGCCGGCATACACATTGCCAGATGCTGGGAAGATTCGGCGCTGAATCCGTCACATACCGGGCTGGTGCATCGGTTGAATTCCGAGCGGCTGCAGGAGCTCCGGCCGGTGTTCGCGGCCTGGCGTGAGTCCGGTAACCGAACGATTGTGATATCGTGCGAGGACCTTGCTTCCATGTCGCGCGAAGGGGTCAAGGTTCTCATGCTTCGAGAGCTGACCGAGGGCTTCCGGGTCAGCATCGTTTATTACGTGCGGCGGTGGACAGATCTTCTCGCGTCGGAATGGCAGGAATACGTAAAGCAGGGTTCCGTGCACCAGCTTGCGGAAGTCCTTGTGCATAACCTCCGCGATGCGGCGGCTTCCAACATCATCAATATCGACAATACGCTGCGGGTTTATGCCGAGCATTTCGGTCACACTGCACTGTCACTCGTCTCCTACGATAGCCTGATTGAGAGCCGGGAGGATCTGTTTTCCCACTTCGCGCAAACCTTTCTCGAAACCGCCGACCTGCCGCTTCAGAAAGCTGCGTCCATCAACACCAGGCTGACGCCAGGCCGCACCGAGATAATGCGCTTGTTCAATTGCCTGCAACAGGAAACCGGGATTCCGAGCGGTGGGCTCCTGGGTTTTCTGACGCTCAGCCATGCGCCGTCAACGCTGACAGCATTGCTCGATCACCTCGCCACGTTCGAGAGCACCATTGAGGTGGACGACAACGATCCAGCCGCGCGCGAAATAGTTCTTTCCTGTGCCCTGCGATATCTTCCAAACTGCGTACGGCCCGCCGTGCCGGATCGCCTCTACAGGCCACAACGAATTCACCTGCCGTTCATCAGCGGCGGATATGCTCTGACACCTGGCTTTGCCGAATCGGTGCGCGGGCTGTGGCGGGATCTGCTCGCCTTGACCACGGATCGTCGAGTGTCGATGCCATGACGATGGGCATAACGTGAGCGATCTGCTGCTGGAACTCTTCTTCGGCCACGGCGGCGGAAGTTCCGCTTGCGTGGCCGAGGGCTGGGGACCCGTCGAGCCATTCCATCGCTGGACGGTCGGTCCGGAAAGCCGCGTCCTGCTGCGTGTCGAAAACCCAGGGCCCGACTGCGTCCTCGTGATCGACGCACTTCCCTGGTGCGACGCGGCAAGCCTGCCCTCGCAAACGGTGATGCTGGCGATCAACGGCCGGCTGCTCACCACGCTGCAGTTCAGCGATCACCGCACGCTCGCCTTTCCGTTTCCCGTGGCGACGTACGCGGCCAACGAAATCTGGCTCACTTTCTCCCACTTGAATGCTTTCACACCGCGTCCGCCAGCCGGCCTCGATCACCAGGGGCGCGCGCTTGGATTATTGTTGACGCGCCTGCGCGTGTTCCGCGTTCCACCAGCGCCCCCCGAAATTGCAATCCGCGCGCGCATTCCGGGGAGCCTCGATGACGGCACGCTGCAAAGCGCCGTCACCGCGCGCACCGGCCTCAACCCGACCGCGCTCGCCCTGAAATTTGAAAGCATCGGCCATAATTGTGAATTCGGGCTGGTACAACGTGGGTTCGGTGCGGAGCCGCTGGCCCTTCTCCGCTTCGTCATGATGGTGACGCATGGTTTGATAGAAGGCGTGGTACAGCGTTTCGAGAACGTCGGAAAACCCGATGCTGTACGCGTGTTCGTGTCCGATCCGCCCGAATCGGAGTTTAAGGTTCACGAACAGCTGTATTACCTTTGGTTTGCGACCGGCAGGACACCTGCGGACACGACGGCTGAGGCATTGCATACCGAGCAGTGCCGGCGCCTGGGTTTTTTGCAGCGCAAATTCGCCGAAGATCTGGCCGCAGCCAGCAGGATCTACGTCGTAACCCGGGCCGAAATAATGACCGAGCCCGAAGCCTTGGCACTGTTTTGCGCCTTGACGATGCACGGGCCGAATACGCTTTTATGGACGGTTCACGGCGACGGCACGCGCGCGGGCGAGGTGGAGAAGTTACGGCCGGGGTTCCTGCTTGGTCATCTGGGCCTGGTGGATGATGTCAATTATGCGGGTTGGGACGCTTGGCTCAGCGTGCTGGCAAATGCTTTCTTGCTCGGTGACGGAAAATAGCAGACACGACGTGCTTCTTTCAAAAACGAGAACGGGGTTGTTCGTCTGGTCGCGGGTAGCTTTTCGATTGGCAAGAAACTGCGATTTGCGGATTTACCTGTTGAAGCCGACAAGCCCGGTGGCAGACGTTTCGCCGTCAATGAAGCGACAAGAGCCGAACCTGCGCGCAAGACGTGTCCCACCCAGCGCAGATCGGCCCCTCGCTCATCGCCGCGCCTTCCACAGAAGATGCGCATTGGCGCACAAACTCAACCAGCCGGGCAGATCCAGCGTGTCCAGCGCGTCGGCGGGCGCCAGCCGGTCCAGCCGGCCGTAGAACAGCCCGTCCTCCAGTTGCGCCACAGCGCCCGACGGCATCCCGGGTGTCTCGTCCACATACAGCAGGCAATTGCGCGGCCCGAAATCGCGCAGCAGCGCCAGCAACGGCCGCGCCTGCGACAACGTCATCTGCCCCACGCGCTGGAACACGAAAATACGATCGCCGCTGCGCAGCCATTCTTGGAAATGCCGGTGCAGATACCGCAATCGTCCGCCATGCTCGGCGCGTATCTGCTCCGGTAGCGCCTCGCCGGTGAGGCGGAACGTGTGCAGCCCGATACGGTAGCGGTCGTCATGCACCAGGTATTCGCGCCCGCCGCCCGCCGCCGGTGCGTCGCGCACCACCACATCCTCGCCCACGCCGGCAAAGCCGCTGCGCAGGCCTGCCAGTAAATCATCCAGCGTGATCCCGGCGAAGCGCAACATACCCAGCGGTTCGGCGCCCATATGGCTTTGCACCAGGCCGAACTCGCAATTATGCCCGAGGCTCTCGAAACACATCGCGAGGTCGCCTGGCGCAACACCGGTCGCCGCGATCACCGCCGCCATCATCGCGTCGCGACCGACGGGCCAGGCGCGCGGCGGGAGCACCGTCACATCCGCGGGCGCCGCCTGCGGCACCGGCAGCACGCGCAGGCTGCGCAGCATGAACCCGAGGCGCCGCGTGTCACCGGGGTTCACGCCAAGCGTGGCCGGCGAACAGGCCTGGTCGTGTCGCAGCGTCACATCCAGGCGCCCATCCGCCCGCAGCGCGCGCGCCGGCACGCGATAGGCAACCGTGCCCTCGCCTTGCAGCGCCTCGTCGGCCACGCGCACGCCGTTCACCGCTATTACGAGACGTTGCGAGTCCAGCCGGCCGGGGACGGTGAAGGGGTTGAGGCAGAGTTCCAGCAACAGATCCTGGCCGGGTCCGGCGGGGGGCGCAGCGATTTCCAGGCGGCTGCCATCGCCCACGGACCAGGTGAAGCCGTCTTCCGGCGGCGCGAAACCGTCGCGCTCGCAGGCTAAGCTGTTTCCGGTGCGGCCGAAGGTCAGCAAGGCAAGCAGTCCTTTTTTGCAAAAAAGGACCAAAAAACTTTTGCTCCCTGTCGGCGATCTATCCAACCAGTCGCCGACAGGGAGCAAAAGCTTTTTGCTTCTTTTTCTCGAAAAAGAAGGCCTTCCTTGCTTACTAGCCCGGTTTTCATCGGCAGCGAAATCTACCGCCATTCCACCTACGGCAACACCCACCCGCTCGCCGTGCCGCGCGTCTCCACCGTCATCGACCTCTGCCGCGCCCTCGGCTGGCTGGACGATGCCGATTACCGGCAAGCCCCGATGGCCACCGAAGCGCAGGTCTGCCGCTTCCACGATCCCGGCTACATCGCCGCCCTGCGCCGCGCGGAGACCACGCAATCCGTCAGCGACGCGGACCGTGCGCTCTATCGCATCGGCGCCGAGGGCAACCCGGTCTATCCCGAAATCTACCGCCGCCCGATGATTTCCGCCGGCGGCGTATTGCTGGCAGCCCACCTCACCGCGCAAGGCGGCACGGTGTATTGCCCGGGCGGCGGCACGCATCATGGCCGCCCCGCCCGCGCCTCCGGCTTCTGCTACCTGAACGACCCGGTGCTGGGCCTGCTCGCCTGGCTGGACCAGGGCCTCACCCGCGTGGCCTATCTGGATATCGACGCGCATCACGGCGACGGCGTGCAGGACGCGTTCGAAGGCGACCCCCGCGTGCTCACCGTCAGCATACACGAGCAGGATCGCTGGCCGCGCACCGGGGCCGCCGCGGACCGGGCCGGCGGCAGCGCACGCAATTTCCCGGTGCCTGCCGGCTTCAACGACACCGAGATGCGCGTGCTTCTGAACGACGCCGTGCTCCCTTTGCTGGCCGCGCACCGGCCGCAGGCGCTGTTCCTGCAATGCGGGGCGGATGCGCTGGAAGAGGACCCGCTGAGTCGCCTGGCGCTGTCCAACAACGCGCATTGGGGCGTGGTGCGCGCGGTCCGCCACCTGGCGCCGCGGCTGATCGTGACGGGCGGGGGCGGCTATAACCCCTGGAGCGTGGCGCGCTGCTGGGCCGGCGTTTGGGCGATTCTGCGTGAACCTGCCGGTGCCGGCTGTTTTGCCGCCGGCGGCCGAGGCATTGCTGCGGGAATTGCGGTATAATCGGGCGGCGGGGCGCAATCCGCCGGCGCACTGGTTCACCACCTTGCAAGATGCGCCGCGCGAAGGGATGGTGCGGCCGGAGATTTCAGCGCTTTGTTTGGGGGTGGTATGGGGGAAGTAAGCAAGGCCTTCTTTTCTGAAGAAAAGAAGCAAAAGACTTTTGACTCCGCTGTCGCGCGCTTGTTGGGCGGGGTTGCGTTTCTGCTGTTTGTGTCGTTTGGCGCTTTGGCTGAGCCTACGGCCGCGCAGCCGCGGTTGCCTACGCAGAAGCTGACGATCGTGAGCGTATCCGGCGCGCGGCATGAATTCGAGGTGGAGGTGGCCACCACGCCCGAGCAGCAGGAGGTGGGCGAGATGTTCCGCACGAACATTCCTGCGAATACCGGGATGTTCTTCGATTGGGGCACGCCGCGCGACATCCCGATGTGGATGAAGAACTGTCCAGTCCCCGAGGACATGGTGTTCATCGGCGCCGACGGCCGCATATCGCATATCGCGGAAAACACCGTGCCCGAAAGCCTGGTGAACATCTCCTCCGGCGGCCCCGCACGCGCAACCCTGGAACTGCAAGGCGGCCTGACCGCAAAACTGAACATCTCCGTAGGCGACAAAGTAACCGGCATAATCTTCAAGTAAGAAAATATTCTCCAAAGGTCGGCGACAGCGGAGTCAAAAGTTTTTTGCTTCTTTTTTCCAAAAAAGAAGGCCTTCCTTACTTCCTCTCCGAGGTCCAAATGCCCGCCCTAACCGGCCTGAAAATCATCGAGCTAGCCGGCATAGGCCCAGCCCCCTTCGCCGGCATGATGCTGGCCGACCACGGTGCGCAGATCATCCGCATAGACCGCCCGGGCGCCCAAAGCATGATCCCGGCGGACAGGGACGTGCTTCTGCGCGGCCGCAACACGCTTGCGGTGGACTTGAAGAAACCGGAAGGCGTGGCCGTGGTGCGCGCCCTGGCGCAAGGTGCGGACGGCTTGATCGAGGGGTTCCGGCCAGGCGTGATGGAGAGGCTTGGTCTGGGCCCCGAGTTGTTGCTGGCCGATAACCCCAAACTGGTGTTCGGCCGGATGACGGGTTGGGGCCAGACCGGGCCATGGGCGCAGGCCGCGGGGCACGATATCGATTATATCGCGTTGGCCGGCGCGCTGCATGCGTTCGGGCGCGCTGGGGAGAAGCCCACGCCGCCGGTGAACATGGTCGGCGATTTCGGCGGCGGCGGCATGTTGCTGGCGTTCGGTATGTTGGCCGGGTTGTTATCCGCTTCGCGCACCGGCGTGGGCCAGGTGATCGATTGTTCGATGGTGGATGGTGCGGCTTTGCTGATGAGCATGGTGTGGAGTTTTGCCGGCGCCGGTTTCTGGCGGGACAGACGCGGCGTCAATCTTCTCGATACCGGCGCGCATTTCTACGATACGTATGAGACCTCCGACGGCAAGCATCTCGCGGTGGGCGCGATCGAGCCGCAGTTTTATGCAGAACTGCGGCGTATTGCCGGGATGGCGGATGAGGCGTTCGACGCGCAGATGAACCCGGGCGCCTGGCGCGATTTGAAGGCGCGCTGCGCCGCGATTTTCCTGACGCGCACGCGCGACGCGTGGTGCGCCTTGTTCGACGGTACGGATGCCTGCGTGGCGCCGGTGCTTTCGTTGGGCGAGGCGCCGCACCACGCGCATAATGTCGCGCGCGGCACGTTCGTGTCGGCGGGCGGCGTGATGCAGCCGGCGCCGGCGCCGCGCATGGGCGCCACGCCGGCCCACGCGCCGACGATGGCGGGACTGGCCGACGCCGACTCCGTTCTGGCCGAAGCGGGCTACGATGCTGCCACAATCAAGCAACTGCGCGACGCGCGTGTCGTCGCCTGACGGGAGATACCAGAGATGCTTGCCGATCCGATCGTGATTGTCGCCGCCCGCCGTACGCCGATGGGGGCGTTCCAGGGCGCGCTCAGCGGCATCGCTTCGCCAAAATTGGGCGGGCTGGCGATTGCCGCTGCCCTTGCGGATTCCGGTGTGCCTGCCAGCGACGTTTCCGAAGTGCTTATGGGCTGCGTGTTGCCGGCCGGGCTGGGCCAGGCGCCGGCGCGGCAGGCGAGTTTCGCCGGCGGGCTGGGCGAGGCGGTGCCGGCAACCACGGTGAACAAGATGTGCGGCTCCGGCATGAAGGCGGTGATGCTCGCGCATGACCAGATCGCGTCGGGCGGTGCCGCCATCATGGTGGCGGGCGGCATGGAAAGCATGAGCCGCGCGCCGTATCTGCTGGATCGCGCGCGCGACGGCTACCGTCTCGGCCACGGCCGCGTGCTCGACCACATGTTCCTAGACGGTCTGGAGGATGCCTACGAGACCGGCCGGCTGATGGGGAGTTTCGCGGAGGACACCGCGGAGAAACTGCAATTCACCCGCGCGGCGCAAGATGATTTCGCATTGCGTTCGCTGGAGCGCGCGCGCGCAGCCACCGCCGAGGGGCGTTTCCGGGGCGAGATCGTGGCGGTGCCGGGCAAAATCGAGATCACCGACGACGAGACGCCCGCCAAGGCGCGTCCGGAAAAGATACCGACCCTGAAACCGGCGTTCCGGCCGGACGGTACGGTGACGGCGGCCAATTCCAGTTCCATCTCCGACGGCGCGGCGGCGCTCGTGCTGATGCGCCGTTCAGACGCCGATGCGCGGGGCATCACGCCGCTTGCCACCATACGCGGCCACGCAACCCATGCACAGGCACCGGCCTGGTTCACCACCGCGCCGATCGGTGCGATGGAGAAATTGCTTGAGCGCACAGGGTGGAACAAGAATGACGTCGATCTGTTCGAGATCAACGAGGCGTTCGCGGTGGTGACGATGGCGGCGATGCGGGAGATGGACCTTGGCGCCGAGCGGGTGAACGTGAATGGTGGCGCTTGTGCGTTGGGCCATCCGATCGGTGCATCCGGGGCGCGTATACTGGTGACGTTGCTGGCGGCTTTGCGGGCGCAGGGGGCGCGGCGGGGTGTGGCGTCGCTGTGTATCGGCGGCGGCGAGGCCACGGCGTTGGCTGTCGAGCTGGTGGGGTGAGGCTGGGCGCTTCTTGCGGAGGCGCCGTCTTTCATCACCAGAACACGAAGGAAGATAAGGACACCAAGAGATCGGTTTCGCATTTGGCGTTTCATTTGCACGCTTGCGGCCGATCGCATGCGCGCTGCCGGGATTGCCCAGTTTCCAGTTCAGCCAGAACTCTATGACAGCCCGCGCAAGCAAAAAAACCGCTGCGTTTCGCCAACCATAGCCACGACCACCAGAACGATACTTCTTGGTGCCCTTGGCGTCCTTGGTGCCCTTGGTGATGAAACGCCCAATCCCACAGCAAACACGCGCAAGAAAGCCAGCAGACAACCATGGACGACACCAACCTACGCGAAACCATTGAGTCCCTCTGGCAATCACGCGAAACGCTGAACCGCGTATCAGCCCGCCCTCCCATAGAAGAAGCGCTGGCCGCCCTCGACTCAGGCCGCCTACGCGTAGCCGAACCAACCCCCACCGGCTGGCACACCCACGCCTGGCTGAAACAAGCCGTGCTGCTGTCCTTCCGCCTGAATGACAGCACGCAAATGCCAGGCCTGGCCTACGACAAAGTGCCGCTGAAAACCGCCGAGTGGACCGCGCAGCACCACGCCGAAGCCGGCTTCCGCGCCGTGCCGGGCGCCGTGGTCCGCCGCAGCGCCTATATCGCGCCAGGCGTGATCCTGATGCCGTGTTTCATAAATGTCGGCGCGCGCGTCGGCGCCGGCACGATGATCGACACGTGGTCCACCGTGGGAAGCTGCGCGCAGGTCGGTGCCGATTGCCATATCAGCGGCGGCGTGGGCCTGGGCGGCGTGTTAGAACCGTTGCAGGCAGGCCCTGTGATAATCGAAGATGGCTGCTTCATCGGCGCGCGCTCCGAAGTGGCGGAGGGCGTGATCGTGGAACAGGGCGCGGTGCTGTCGATGGGCGTGTTCCTGGGCGCCTCCACCAAGATCATCGACCGCGCAACAGGCGAGATATTCATCGGCCGCGTGCCGGCTTACGCGGTGGTTGTGCCCGGCACGATGCCGGGGCGCGCGCTGCCGGATGGCTCGCCGGGGCCTGGGCTGGGTTGCGCGGTGATCGTCAAGCGGGTGGATGCGCGGACGCGCGCCAAAACGGCGATCAATGATTTATTACGCGATTAGCAGCGAAACACATCAGTTCCGGCGTGTCTGACGCATGGACGACGGTATGTAGAATCTTTATGGAGGCAGCGATGTTGAAAGCGGCTTTGGCGGCTTACCTGTGCGCATGGACCGTAGCGCATGCACAATCTCTACCGCGCAATTCCGCGGGCGAGCTTGAGAATACCAACGCCTTTGCGATCGGATATGCCATGTCGTTCCAAAGCTTCGATGGCTGCGGTGACCCGCATCACGGCGCTCTGATACGGTCCGCGCTCACCAGGTGGTTCGAACTCTGCCCATTCTCAGCTGCCGCGAAATCGAAATTCCATGCATGGCAACATACCGCTTTGCCTAAGATGACAGACGCATCGGGATCACTTCGTTCGCCACCGGCCACCTGTAACGCGATCACCGGAAACCCACACTACATCCAGGTGATCGAGGCGCTGGACAATTTCGAGGCTCACCCGGCGATGCTGCCCCATGCCGTCCTGATCAAGTGCGACCAGGTGCCGGTATACCCGTAGGCATAGATGTCTTGCAGGTCGAAACCGGTCAGGACCGACGAGCAAGCCGGGCAAGCGACAGGAGCAAAACCTTTCGGTCCTTTGATTCAGAAACTAAGGCTTCGCTTAACCTTTTGCGCCCAAAACACACACACTCACGATTTCGTTTCCACCCGCTGTTCCGCCCGGTTCTAACCCTGTATAGCCCCCGTATCACGCGTCTGGAGGCTGGATTTTGCGCATTGCGATGATCGGCGGCGGCTATGTGGGCCTCGTCTCCGGCGCCTGTTTCGCCGAACTCGGCAACGATGTGGCCGTCGTCGAGGTGGACGCGGCCAAGCTCTCCAGCCTGCGCGAGGGCGGCATACCGATCTACGAGCCCGGCCTGCAGCCGCTGGTGGCGGACAACGTGCGCGCCGGCCGCCTCACCTTCGGGGACGACATCGCGGCCGCCGTCGCCGGGGTGGACGCTGTGTTCATCGCGGTCGGCACGCCGACGCGCCGCGGTGACGGCCATGCGGACCTGTCCTACGTGTTCGCCGCTGTGGAACAGGTGGCGAAGGTGCTCACCGGCTACACCGTGATCGTCACCAAATCGACCGTCCCCGTCGGCACCGGCCGGCGCATCAAGGAGATCCTGGCCAGCGTGCGGCCCGATCTCGAGGTGGACGTGGCGTCCAATCCCGAATTCCTGCGCGAAGGCAGCGCCATACCCGATTTCATGCGGCCGGACCGCGTGGTGATCGGCGTGGAGACGGAGCGCGCCCGCGAGGTGCTGCGCCAGCTCTACCGGCCGCTCTATCTGATAGAGGCGCCGATCCTGTTCACCGACCTGCAGACCGCCGAGCTGGTGAAATACGCCGCCAACTCCTTCCTGGCGATGAAGGTGACGTTCATCAACGAGATGGCCGATATCTGCGAGCGCGCCGGCGCCAACGTGCACGACGTGGCGCGCGGCATCGGGCTGGACGGCCGCATCGGCCGCAAATTCCTCCACCCCGGCCCGGGCTTCGGCGGCAGCTGCTTCCCGAAGGATACCCTGGCGATGGTCCGCATCGCGCAGGATCACGGCGCACCGTCCCGCCTGATCGAGGCGGTGGTGGCCGTCAACGAAGCGCGCAAGGCCGGTATGGGGGCCCGCGTGATCGCCGCCGCCGGCGGCTCGGTGCGTGGCAAAACGATCGCCATCTTCGGCCTCACGTTCAAGCCGGAGACGGACGACATGCGCGATGCGCCGAGCATCCCGATCGTCGGCCGCCTGGTGGAGGACGGCGCGCAGATACGCGCGTTCGATCCCGCCGGCATGGAGCAGGCCCGCCCGATGCTGCCGCCGAGCGTGACCTACTGCAAGGACGCGCTGGATGCGGCGCGCGGCGCGGACCTGCTCGTGGTGGCTACCGAATGGAACGAGTTCCGCGCGATCGCGCCGGAGCGGCTGCGCGAGGCGATGCGCGGGGAGCTGATCGTCGATCTGCGCAACATGTACGAAAAAGCCAGCATGGAGGCAGCCGGCTTCCGCTATCACAGCATCGGCCGCCCGTGAGCCGGCTGGTGCGCAAGGCGGCGCTCTGCGCGCTGCTGGCGCTGGCGATCTGCGGCACCGCGCGCGCGCAAAGCTATGCCACGCTGGCCGGCGAGCCCGATCCGCGCGACTTCATCAAGCGCACGGGCAGTGCGCTCACGCTGCAGGGCCGGCCCACGCGCTTTGCCGGCGTGAACATCACCTGGCTCGGCCTGCGCCAGGATGCCGGCGCCGCGCCGCGCCGCCCAACACCGTATGAGGTGCGCGACGCGCTGGCCACCGCGCGCGCTTTGGGCGTCGAAGTGGTGCGGCTCCCTGGGCTGGCGTCCACCGCCGGCTGCACGCTCTGCCTCGAGCCTATGCCGGGCCAGCTCAACCCGGAGGTGTTCGCGCAGATCGACCTCGTGCTCGAGACCGCGCGCGATATCGGGCTGAAAATTATCCTGCCGCTGGCCGATTCCGGGCAGGATTGCGCGGCCGCCGGCGCCACAGGGGTGATTTGCGCCAGCGCCAGATCCAATCCCGGCGCGTTTTTCAGCGATCTGCGCCTGCAAGCCGATTTCACCGCCCGGGTGCGCGCCATACTGGGTCACGTCAACCACCTCAGCGGCGCGATCTATGCCAACGACCCGGCGATCCTGGCCTGGGAGGACTGCGACGCCTGCGCCGGCGCCGGTCACGCGAACGCGGTCTCCGCCTGGGTCGAACATACCGGCCAGGTGGTGAAAGCCGCCGACACAAGGCACCTCTATGAAAGCGGCGCGTTCGCCGGCCGTATCGGCCCGGCCGCCACGAACCCGGCCGGCGCGGCGCTCTACGCGCCTCCGAGCGTGGACATGATCGGCGACCGCCCCGCCATCGCCGGCGCGCCGGACGCCGTGCGCACCGCTCTCGCACACCAGGTCGAGGCCGCAGCGGCGGCCGGCCGCGCCTATGTGCTGGACGATTTCGGCTGGTCGCCCGCGCTTTGGCACAGCCAGGCCGATCTCGAAGCCTGGCTGGCCGACGTGGTGCGCGAACGCCTAATACAGGGCGCGATGACCGGCAATCTGCAGGCCCACGCGGACCAGGGCGGCTACCTGCCGCCGCCGCCAGCGGCCGGGCCCGGCGTGTCCGCGCTGTATTTTCCCGGCATGGCCACGCCGGATGCCGATCTGGCGACGATGCAGGCGCGCAACCGGGCGCTCCGCCGCTTCGATTTCGCCATGCTGGACGTGACGCTGGCGCCCTCCTACCTGCTGACGCCGCAGCCGGAGATACTGAGCGCCAAACACGGCCGCATCGTCTGGCGCGGCTCCGCGGGCGCGGCGAGCTACACGGTGGAGCGCTCGCCCGATCCTTCGGCGCCCGGGTACTTGGACGGTTGTGTGCGACGCCTGTGTCACGGACGTGCCGGGGTTCTGGCAGGATCCTGCGCCGCCGGACCCGCCGGCGTATTATCGGGTGATGCCGTTGAATATCAACGGGCATCGGGCGGTGCCTTCGGAGCCGGTCAAAGGTCAGTAAGCAAGCAGTCCTTTTTTGAAAAAAAGGACCAAAAAACTTTTGCGTTCCCCGCTGCATCCAGGCCCGCGCCCTCTGGGCCAGCAGCGATATTTGCCCGATGAGACCGAAGCGCCCCACCAGCGATCATAGCAAAAGTTTTTTGGTCCTTTTTTCAAAAAAGGACTGCTTCCTTCCTTCTCTACGGCGAAGAAACCACAGCCGGCGCCAGCCCCGAAAGCTTAGCATCCGGATGCCCCGGATTGCGGAACCGCAACTCGCAACAAGGCTGCCCCTCCACCTCGTCCGGCCCCAGCAACTCCAGCCGCGACGCGCACGTCACAGCCACCACCGACTTGGCCGCCGGCTTGGTCATGAAATGCCGCGCCTCCGCCTCCAGCCGAAGCTGCGCGCGCAGCGCCTGCCACTCGATCCGGTCGGTATCCTCGATGAACATCGCAAGTATGCCGGCGCGCGTGCCGGTCAGCCGCGTCGGCGCGATCTCGGCCATGCGGCGATGCACCGCGCAGGCTACCGCATCCTCGCGCCCGGCGCGTGCCGCCATCACGAACACGCTCGCACTCGCTTGCGTCACGGCCAGATGCGCCTCCGGCCCGAATTCGCGGCGCAGGCGGGGCATCAGGCTTTCGGTGCCGCCGCGGTCGCCCATCTGGGCGGCGGCCAGCATCAGCGGATCGAGCCTAAGCACCGCCGCCTCGTCGCAATCGGCGCGGCGGTGCTCGGAGAGCATCTGGGTGATGCGCCGGTGCAGTTCGGCCAGCGGCGGCGTGCCGTCAGCGTTCGCCTTCAGCCCCTTCGGCAGCGTCATCTTCAGCAGATAGCGGCCGGGATGGGCAGCCAGCCAGCTCTGCAGGTCCGGGTCCACGCGGTCCATCAGCTGGGACCAGGCGCGGCGGTGCAGGTCGCGGCCGTCCTCGGCGGAGATCACGTCGCACACCACTTCGGCTTCGCAGGTCTCGCGCTGCAGCATCAGGTCGTAGGGCGCGCCGTCGTTCAGGCCGTCGAACCCCACAGCGAAGCCGCGGCGGCGCTGCAGGCCCGCGGTGCGCAGCATGTGGAACAGCGGGACCAGGTTGCCGGCGCCGCGCATAGCCGCGGCCAGCATCTCCTCCAGCCGGCGGCGGCCGGCGGCGGTGAGCTGGTCGGCCAGCTCCACCAGCTCTGCAGCCAATGACATGATGCGCTCGTCCAGCGCGGTGAGCGGCGTGTTGCGGCCGGGCCGGCGCAGGCGCTCCACAGTGAGTTCGAGCGCATGCAGCTGGCACAGGCCGCGCCCCGCATAGGTCGGGCCGCAGCCACGTTTCAGCTCCACCATCCGGGCTTGCCACACATGACGGCCAATACGGTCGACGAGTGCGTTCAGAGTCTCGGAAAGGTCGGTGACAACCGGAGCGTTCATGACTCAGACAATGGGGAACGCCCCCAGCCACTACATACCCACGTTTCGGTGAGGTGAGGTTTTATTTAGGCATCAGCCCGTTCTCGCCGCAATTCAGCCGCATTGTGCGCGGTGCCGCAGCAGGTGGTCGGCCAGAACGCAGGCCAGCA
Source organism: uncultured Alphaproteobacteria bacterium (assembly GCA_963795825.1). GTDB lineage: Bacteria > Pseudomonadota > Alphaproteobacteria > Acetobacterales > Acetobacteraceae > BOG-908. The sequence goes on from CAWCIW010000003.1 coordinate 248,060, forward strand.
TCGCTTCGCCCACCGGCACCGCGCGTATGCCCACGCACGGATCGTGCCGCCCCTGCGTGCTCACATCCACGTTGGCGCCCGCCGCGTCCACGCTCTGCCGCGGCGTGAGGATCGAGCTTGTGGGCTTCACCGCGAAGCGCGCGACCACCGGCTGGCCGGTGGCGATGCCGCCGAGTATGCCGCCGGCGTGGTTGCTGGCGAAATGCAGCGCGCCGTCCGCCATGCGCATCTCGTCGGCATTGGCCTCGCCGCTGAGCGCGGCCGCGGCAAACCCATCGCCCAGTTCCACGCCCTTAACCGCGTTGATGCTCATCAGCGCGGCGGCGATATCCGCATCGAGCTTGCCGTAGAGCGGCGCGCCGAGGCCGGGGGGCACGCCCTCGGCCACCAGCTCGATCACCGCGCCAAGCGACGAGCCGGCGCGGCGCACCGCCGACAGTTCGGTCTCCCACGCCGCGGCGGCGACCGGGTCCGGGCAGAAAAACGGGTTGCGCTCCACCTCCGCCCAGTCCCAGCGGGCGCGGTCGATCGGGTGCGGCCCGATCTGCACCAGCGCGCCGCGTATGGTGGTGGCCGCGCCAAGCACCAGGCGTGCGACGGCGCCGGCCGCCACGCGGCAGGCGGTCTCGCGCGCCGAACTGCGGCCGCCGCCGCGGTAGTCGCGCACGCCGTATTTCCGGTCGTAGGTGAGGTCCGCGTGGCCGGGGCGATACTGCTGGGCGATGGCGCCGTAATCGCGCGAGCGCTGGTCGACGTTGTCGATCAGCAGCGCGATGGGTGTGCCGGTGGTGCGGCCTTCGAAGGTGCCCGACAGGATGCGCACCTGGTCGGGTTCCTGGCGCTGGGTGGTGAACTTGGACTGGCCGGGGCGGCGGCGGTCGAGGAAGGGCTGGATGTCGGCTTCGGTCAGGGCCAGGCGCGGCGGGCAGCCGTCGATGACGCAGCCGATGGCGGGTCCGTGGCTCTCGCCCCAGGTGGTCACGCGGAACAGGTGGCCGAAGGTGTTGTGGCTCATGCTTGGGGGGTGATCCGTCTGCTCACGGGCATTCTGTCGGAAACGCAGCGTTTCATCACCAAGGGCGCCAAGGACGACAAGGACACCAAGGTTATAGGACCAGGCGCTAGAGGCCGTTTTTGAACAGGACGGTGTTGAAATTCATCAGCAAGCCGAGCTTGCAGCCGGACAGGCGGAGGTAGGTCAGGAGTTGCGACCTGTGCAGCGCGGTAACGATCTCCACGGCTTTGATCTCCACCACCACCGCGTTCTCCACCAGGAGGTCCAGCCGGTAGCCTGCGTCGAGTTTCAGCCCTTCATAATGCACCGGTAGAGCAATCTGCCGCTGCACGACCAGCCCGCGACTACCAAGCGCGCGCTCAAAGCAAGCCTCATAAACGGACTCCAAAAGCCCCGGCCCAAGCGTCCGATGCACCTTCAACCCCGCATCGACACTAACGCGCGCAATTGCATCCACATCGACCGAAGCCTCTTGGCGCCCTTGTCTGACTTGGTGTTCTTGGTGATTCAAAGCCCAACCTCCCACCAAGCGCACGCCACAGGAGCAGGAAAACCCTAATCCTCAGAAACCGCCGCAATATCCGGCGCCTTCGGGTTCTTCATCCCGATCACATGATACCCGCAATCCACGTGATGCACCTCGCCCGTTACCGCCGTGGACAGGTCCGACAGCAGATACAGCCCAGCCCCGCCAACCTCGTCCACGCCGACATTGCGCTCCATCGGGCTGTTAAGCTGGTTCCACCGCAGGATGTAGCGGAAATCGCCGATCCCGCTCGCCGCCAGCGTCTTCACCGGTCCGGCGCTGATCGCGTTCACCCGTATGCCGTCCGCCCCCAAATCCATTGCCAGGTAGCGCACCGAGGCCTCGAGCGCCGCCTTGGCCACGCCCATCACGTTGTAATGCGGCACCACGCGCTCGGCGCCCAGATAGCTGAGCGTGAGCAGCGACCCGCCCTGCTTCATCATCGCCGCCGCGCGGCGGCATACCGCGGTGAACGAGAAACAGGAGATGTCGAGCGCCTGCAGGAACACCTCGCGCGGCGTATCCACATAGCGGCCCCGCAGATAGGCCTTGTCGGCGAACCCGATCGCGTGGACCAGGAAATCGATCGAGTCCCATTCGGCGCGTATGGCCTCGAACGCGGCGTCGATGCTGGCCTCGTCCGATACGTCGCAGGGGTGCACCTGGGTGGCGCCGACGCTGGCGGCCAGCGGGCGCACCCGCTTGCCGAGCGCCTCGCCCTGGTAGGTGAAGGCCAGTTCCGCGCCCTGGGCCGCGCAGGCGGCGGCGATCCCCCAGGCGAGCGAGCGCTCGTTGGCGACGCCCATGATCACGCCCCGCTTGCCGGCCATCAGCGTTCCGCGCGCCGGCAAGGTTTGGGTCTGGTCAGCCATAAGCGTCCTCGAGGTGGTGCGACAAGCCGCGCGGGCATGGGTGGTGACACACGCGGCCCGCGCTAGGCAAGCAAGCCCGGCGCACCGGGTATCGCCGTACGGCAGAAAGTTCCGGCGTGGTGCTGGGGAAAAACACGCCGGGCCTAGGAGTCATACGCGACCAGCGCCTCGACCGGGACATCCAGCTTGGCCCGTCCGCCCAGGAACGTGAGCTCGATCAGGGCCCCGGCCGCCGGCACCACGGCGCCCATCTGTCGCAGCAATTGCATGCCGGCCGACATGGTGCCGCCGGTTGCCAGAAGGTCGTCCACGATCACCACGCGCTGCCCCGGCGCCACCGCATCCGCCTGCATCTCGAGCCGGTCCGAGCCGTATTCCAGCGCGTAGTTCAGGCCCACGGTGCTGCCTGGCAGCTTGCGCGGCTTGCGTATCATCACGAAGCCGCAGCCGAGCTTGAGCGCCAGCGGGGCGGCGAGCAGGAAGCCGCGGGATTCCACGCCGGCCAGCAGGTCCGGCTGGTAGCGGCTCACCCGGCTGGCGAGCCGGCCCATGGCGACCTGCCAGGCGTCCGGGTGCCGCAGCAGGGTGGAGATGTCGTAGAACAGGATGCCGGGTTTGGGGAAATCCGGGATGGCGCGGATGTGGTCTTTCAGGTCCAAGTTTTCGGTGCTCCGTAGAGGGTGGCAGGAAGAAAGGCCTTCTTTTTTGGAAAAAAGAAGCAAAAAACTTTTGCTCCGCTGTCGCGCCCAAGCTGGATAGACGGATCGCCTGGGTCACGCGGTCCAGGCGCCGGCCCCAGCGAACGAAGACAAAGGTTTTTTGGTCCTTTTTGCAAAAAGGACTGCTTGCCTTGCCTGCCCTTTCCAAACTGCGGCACAACCCAGGTTTCTGCCGCTTGCGCCTGCACGCCCCAGGCGCCCGGCCTTGCGAGCGGGCGGTCGGGCCTTTGCACCGAAGCTCGCCGTCTGTTTGAAAGAGGCCATGTCGCGCACCCCGATCGCCACCGCAACCATCGTCCTGTTCGTGCTGCTCTGGATTGCCGGCGCCGCGGTGCTCGGCGATTATGTGCGGCCGCTGCACTGGGCGGTCCAGGCGGTATATTACCCGATCGCCGGCTTCGCCTGGGTAGGGCCGGTACGCTGGCTGATGCTGTGGGGCGCGCACAAGCGCTGAGGGGCAACGCGCCGATCGTCCTTGACTCACCCGGGAGCGGCACCTAGAAACCTGCCTCCTCAGGCGCCGCGGATTGCTTTCCGTGCGTGACATTGCGAAACGCGAGATAGACCAGACCCTATGGCGAACACCAATTCCGCGCGCAAGCGCATCCGGCAGAACATCGTGCGCACGGCCCGCAACACGGCCCGCAAATCCCGCATGCGCACCTTTGTCAAAAAGGTCGAGACGGCGATCGCCGGCGGCGACCAGGACGCGGCCCGCGAGGCCCTGCGCGCCGCACAGCCGGAAATGCAGCGCGCCGCCGGCAAGGGTGTGATCCACAAGAACACCATCGCCCGCAAGATCTCGCGCATGAGTGCCCGCATTAAACGCATCGCCGCAACGGCCACCTGATACGGCCATATCGCAGCGTCCCGGCAGGGAAGCTGCCGCCCACCCGCGATGCGGGTTGGGCAGCGACGGGGCCGCGCCATGCGGCCCCTCATAGGCGCCAGGCATTCGGGAAATCCCCGTTGCCCACCCCACAAGTATTCGTCCGGATCAATACTTGGCCGTAAATCTTTTGTAAGAATTCGATTGCCACGCCCGTCGTTCTGACCTAGGTTTTGCTTGTTGGCCGGGGCCAGCAGCTTAGAATTCGATCGTGCGGTGGCTTGCTGGTGGGGATGACCAGGCTGTCGAATCACGTCCGGCCGGCTGCCTGAACGCAGACATGTGGGGAAGCGTCAACTTGAGCTCGGGCAACACGCGGACGGCTTTCCAGATCGCGACCACCGCCGGCAGCGGCGGGCTGACGGCCCAGAAACTGGCGCAGCCCGGCACTGCCGCCGCACCTTGCTCCGAGCAGCAGGCCTCGGCCCAGGTGGTGGCGCAATGGGCGCGCATACGCAGCCGCCTGCAGGCCGAAATCGGCGAGGTGGAATACCGGAGCTGGTTCAAGCAGATGACGCTCGGCGGCATGGACGGCGAGGAGGTGACCATGCACCTGCCCTCCCGCTTCCTGCGCGACTGGGTGCGCAGCAATTACGGCGAGAAGATCACCGCGCTCTGGCAAATGGAAAATCCCGCCGTGCGCCAGGTGGAGATCCGGCTGGACGAAGGCACCGAACCAAGCCTGGCCGAGAGCCTGATGGTGAACCCCCCGCCGCCGCCGACAGCGCGGCCGGCCCAGGCGGCGTCGGCCCAGGTGGCGCCGCGCCAGGCGACCACCGTCGGCCGGCTGGTGGAGGATCTCTCCGCCCCGCTCGACCCGAACTTCACCTTCGACACCTTCGTCGTCGGCAAGCCGAACGAATTCGCCTATGCCTGCGCGCGCCGCGTGGCGGAAAAGCCCGGTACGCGCGAATTCAACCCGCTGTTCCTCTATGGCGGCGTGGGCCTCGGCAAAACCCATCTGATGCACGCGATCGGCGTGGAGATGACGCGCGAAGGTGCGGCACACCCCACCGTCGCCTACATGTCCGCCGAGAAATTCATGTATCGTTTCATCGCCGCCATACGCGCGCAGCAGACGATCGAATTCAAGGACCATTTGCGCTCCGTCGACGTGCTGATGATCGACGACCTGCAATTCCTCATAGGCAAGGACAACACGCAGGAAGAGTTCTTCCACACGTTCAATGCGCTGGTCGATGCCGGCAAGCAGATCGTGGTCAGCGCCGACAAATCGCCGTCCGACCTCTCCGGCCTGGAAGACCGCCTGCGTACCCGGCTGGGCTGCGGCATGGTCGCCGACCTTCATGCCACCACCTTCGAACTTCGCATCAGCATACTCGAGGCGAAAGCCGCCCGCGCCGGCGCACATGTGCCGGCCTCGGTGCTGGAGTTCCTGGCGCGCAAGATCACCTCGAACGTGCGCGAGCTCGAGGGCTCGCTGAACCGGCTGATCGCCCATGCCGGGCTGTTCAACCGCGAAATCACGCTTGAGACCACGCAGGAATTGCTGCGCGATATCCTCAACAACCCGAAAAACAACAAGGTGACGATCGGCGAAATCCAGCGTCGCGTGGCGGAGCGCTACAACATGCGCCCTGGCGACATGGTGAGCGCGCGCCGCGCGCGTGCGGTGGCGCGTCCGCGGCAGGTGGCGATGTTCTTGGCCAAGCAGTTGACCGGAAGCTCACTGCCGGAGATCGGCAAGAAGTTCGGCAACCGGGACCATACTACGGTGATGCATGCCTGCTCGCGTATTACCGAGCTGATGCAGAGCGATAGCGTTCTTGCGGAGGATGTGGATCTTTTGCGGAAGCTTTTGGAAAGTTAAGGCAAGGCCGTCCTTTTCGAGAAAAAGAAGCAAAAAGCTTTTGCTCCGCTGTCGCGCCGTGGTCAGGGCTTTTGGTTTTTTGCCATGCAGGTTTTGCCGGCTTCCAGGAACCTGGATTTCATCGCCAGGAAGGTGGGGTTCGTGGTGGCGTCGCCGTTTACCGCGCCCAGCGCCGCCGCGTGCACTTCGCCCACGGTCAGGCTGTCCACCACCTGATCGCTGGCGCAGGCGCAAATGGCCGAGGCTTTGAGCGCCACGCCGGCATCGTCGCTTTTCAGCGTGGCCATAAGGCTTGTCTTGCACGAGGCGATGCTCGAATCACGGAAACTCGCGAGAAATCCCGTGATGGTGGGATCCGTGGAATCCTTTGCCAGCGCGCTATCGGCCGGCGCCGGAATGGCCGGCGCAACCAGGGGCGCGGGCGGCGCCGCTTGCGGCAGGCCTGGTGTTGTCGGCCTGGTGACGAGCGCCACCACCAATGCCACGGCGAGCAGGAAAACGGCACCGCTCAGAAGCGCTACTTTGGACATGGGCTGAGGCCCTTTCAAAAACATGCCGTTTCGATTGGCTTAGGAAGCAAGGCCTTCTTTTTCGAGAAAAAGAAGCAAAAAGCTTTTGCTATGACGCCTGCCCGGACGCCTGCGCAAGTCTGCAACCGCATGCGCCTGCAGACACATTGTAACGCTGCGTGCAGGCGTCGGAGCAAAAGCTTTTTGCTTCTTTTTCTCGAAAAAGAAGGCCTTGCTTGCCTACCCCTCCCGAAAAACCCCCACCGGATACCCCTGCACAAACAACAAAGCCCGCAAATCCGCAAAATCCACCCGGTTCGCCACCGCCGCCGACACCACGGGCTGGCCCGGAACGCCATCCCCAACCCCGCCTCCCGCAGCATCGCCAGGTCGTTCGCCCCGTCGCCCACCGCCATCGTCGCGGCCGGCGCAATCCGCCCGCCTTTGCCAGCTCCCGCATCGCGGCCAATTTCGCTCGCGATCCAGGATCGGCTCGGCCACCTCGCCGGTCAGCGCCGCGCCATCATCGAGCAGCACGTTGGCGCGGTGATGCGCGAAGCCGCACAGCGCCGCCACGCGCTGCGTGAAGAAGGTGAAGCCGCCGGAGACCAGCGCGGTCGCTGGCGCCGAACTGCGCGCATGGTGGCGACCAGCGTCTGCGCGCCCGGCGTCAGCTCCGTGCGCGCCCAGGTGGCCTCCAGCGCCGTGACGTCGCAGGCCGCGCAGCATGGCTACCCGGGCGCGCAGGGCCTCGCGGAAATCGATCTCGCCGTTCATGCTGGCCCGGGTGATCGCGGCCACCTGCTCGCCCAGCCCGGCGAACGCCGCGAGCTCGTCCAGCGTCTCGCAGGTGACGATGGTGCTGTCCATGTCGGCCACCAGCAGGCCGCGGCGGCGGCCAGCGCGCGCGGCTCGCGAGCACATCGACGGCGCGCCGGCGAGCGCGGCCCGCGCGGCGGCCAGGTCGGCGGTCGGCACGCCAGGGATGTCCGCCGCCTCGCCGGGCGAGAGGATCAGCGGGCGTCGCTGCCGCCCACCGCGTCGCGCACGCGCTCGATCGATGGCCTGCGGTGAGGCTGTGCCGCGCGGTCGGCGACCAGGGTCAGGACGTAGCTCATGGCGGCCTTTCCGTGGCGGTCGCGGGCGCCAGCGATGAGCGGCGACGCGGGCAAGCCCGGCCGTCCTGGTCGTCGCCGGGCCCGACCTGCAGCGGCAAATCGCGCGCTGGCGCTGGACGCTGGCGGAGCGCTTCGGCGGGGTGGTCATCAACGCGGATTCCATGCAGGTCTATCGCGAGCTGCGCATCCTGACGGCCCGGCCCACGCCGCCGACGAGGCGCGCGTGCCGCACGCACTGTATGGCGTGCGGCCGGCGGCCGAGGCGGGCAGCGGCCGCGTGGTGGCGCGGCGCGGCGCTGGCCGCGATGCACGCGGCGCATGCGGCGGGCCGGGTGCCGATCCTGTGCGGCGGCACCGGCTGTATTTCGCCGCACTTGCCGACGGGCTTGCCGAGATACCCGACCCCGGCGAGGCGGCGCGCGCCGAGGCGCGCGCGCTGCTGGCGGAACGGCCCGGCCTCACTGCACGCGCGCCTGGCGAAGGTCGACCCGGCGACCGCGGCGGGACTGCGCCCGCGCGACGGCCAGCGCCTGGCGCGCGCCTGGGAGGTGTGGCGCGGCACCGGGCGCGGCCTTGCCGCCTGGCAGTCGGCGCCCGGCGCCCCGGAGCCGGGTGGTCGCCTTCGCGCCATCCTGCTCGATCCGCCGCGCGACGCACTGCGCGCGGCCATCGCCGGGCGCTTCGCCGCCATGCTGGCGCGCGGCGCGCTGGACGAGGTGGCGGCCTGCTGGCGCTTGGGCTCGATCCGGCGCTGCCGGCGATGCGCGCGCACGGCGTGCCGGAGCTCGCCGCCTATCTGCGCGGCGACATCGACCTGGCGGAGGCCGGGCGCCGCGCCGTGGATCGTCGACCGGCCAATACACCAAGCGGCAGGCGACCTGGTTCCGCCATCGCCGTTGACGCCGCCAGGCAGCAATGCAGCCCCCGCAGAGACGCATAGGTTAGTTGCGCGGTATGATCTTTGGCGCAATTACCGGATAGTTTCAGGGCTATTTGATAAAACATTATTCGTCCGGCGTTTGACGCCTGCAGCATAGCGGGCTAAAGAGCGCGCCATGAACGCGATAACGCAATCTGCCGGCACAGCCGATCACGTCACCCAGACCGACATCGCGGCGCCGAGGTGCTGCTGCGCTGCGCTGCGCGATCAGGGCATGGAGGTGATTTTCGGCTATCCCGGCGGCGCCGTACTGCCGATCTACGACGCGCTGTTCCAGCAGAACGCCATCCGCCACATCCTGGTGCGCCACGAACAGGCGGCGGTGCATGCCGCCGAGGGCTACGCGCGCAGCACCGGCCGCGTCGGCGTGGTGCTGGTCACCAGCGGGCCCGGCGCCACCAACGCGGTGACCGGCCTGCTCGATGCGCTGATGGACAGCGTGCCCGTCGTGTGCCTGACCGGCCAGGTGCCCACGCATCTGATCGGCAACGATGCGTTCCAGGAAGCCGACACGACCGGCATCACCCGGCCGGCCACCAAGCACAATTACCTGGTCAAGACGCAGCGAGGATCTGGCGCGCACGGTGCACGACGCATTCTACGTGGCGCGCAGCGGCCGGCCCGGCCCGGTAGTGGTCGATCTGCCGAAGGATATCCTGATCGCGCCGGCGCCCTACGCGCCCGCCGGCTGTGCGCCGCATCGCAGCTACCGCCCGGTCACCCAGCCCGACCCTGCCGCGATCGCCCGCGCGGTGCGTGCGCTCAAGGCGGCGCGCCGGCCGATCGTGTATGCCGGCGGCGGCGTGATCAATGCGGGTCCGGAGGCCTCCCGCCTGCTGCGCGAGCTCGTGCTGCTCGGCAATCTCCCCTGCACCAACACGCTTATGGGGCTGGGCGCGTTTCCCGCGTCGGACCCGCATTTCCTCGGCATGCTGGGCATGCACGGCACCTACGAAGCCAATTTGGCGATGCATGGCTGCGACGTGCTGTTCAACATCGGCGCGCGTTTCGACGACCGGGTGACCGGCCGCCTGTCCGCGTTCAGCCCTGGCAGCTTCAAGATACATGGCGACATCGACCCGTCGAACATCAACAAGAACGTGGCCGTCGACGTGCCGATCGTCGGCGATGCGGCGGCGATCCTGCGCGCGATGATCGCCGCCTGGCACGACGAGCCGGCGCCGCAGAACCGCGAAGCGGTGGCCGCCTGGTGGGACGAGATCGCCACCTGGCGCCGCATGGACAGCCTGCGTTTCACCCAGAACATGTCGCCGGGCGCGGTAATAGGCCACAATACGCCGTGCGAAGCTTGCACGAACTGTGCAGGCAGTCCGGGCGCGACACGTTCATCAGCACCGAAGTGGGCCAGCACCAGATGTGGGCCGCGCAGCATTTCCACTTCGAAAAACCCAACCGTTGGATGACCAGCGGCGGCCTCGGCACGATGGGCTATGGGCTGCCGGCCGCAGCCGGCGTGCAGGTGGCGCATCCTGACGCGCTGGTGATCGACATCGCCGGCGAGGCCAGCATCCTGATGAACATCCAGGAGATGGGCACGCTCGCGCAATACCGTCTGCCGGTGAAGATATTCATCCTGAACAACGAATATATGGGCATGGTGCGCCAGTGGCAGGAACTGCTGCACGGGTCGCGCTATTCCGAAAGCTACAGTGCCGCACTGCCGGATTTCGTGAAGCTGGCGGAAAGCTTCCACGCGCATCGGTTTGCGCGCCCGCAACGTCGGCGAGCTGGACGACGTGATCGCGCAAATGCTGGCCGATCGACGGCCCGGTGATCGCCGACATCTGCGTGGACCGCAACGAGAACTGCTATCCGATGATCCCGTCAGGTGCCGCGCATAACGAGATGATCCTCGGCCCGGAGATGCGGGGCGCACCGCGAGCATCACCGATGAAGGGCTGATGCTGGTCTGATGATGGCGGGAGAGCGGGACCAGAGCTTGCGCAGCGCCACGATTTCGGTGCTGGTCGATAACGAGTCCGGCGTGCTCGCGCGCGTCATCGGGCTGTTCTCCGGCCGCGGCTACAATATCGACAGCCTGACCGTGGCCGCGGTGGACCAGGACCGCAGGCGCAGCCGCATCAACGTGGTGACGTCCGGCACCGAGATGGTGATCGACCAGATCAAGGCGCAGCTCGACCGGCTGGTGCCGGTGTATCGCGTGGCCGATCTCGACCGACGGTCCGCACGTGGCGCGCGAAATGGCGCTGGTCAAAGTGGTGGCCGGTGGCGAGAGCCGTTCGGAGTCGCTGCGTATCGCGGATGCGTTCCGCGCGCGCGTGGTCGATACCACCACCGGGAGCTTCGTGTTCGAGCTGACGGGCTCGATCGAGAAGATCGACGCGTTCATCGAGCTGATGCGGCCGTTGGGCCTGGCGGAGGTTTCGCGAACCGGTATTGCGGCGATCGCCCGGGGGGTTGGGACACTCTAGGCAGGGAAGCAAGGCCTTCTTTTTTGAAAAAAAGAAGCAAAAAACTTTTGCTCCGTTCGCTGTCGCAGACGCCTGGCAAATCAACCGCCGTTTGGCCAAGGACACACAACCGGCCGCAGACTGGCCGACAGGGAGCAAAAGTTTTTTGCTTCTTTTTTCCAAAAAAGAAGGCCTTGCTTTCTTACCAACTCAAGGAACTTCCAAACATGCGCGTATACTACGACCGAGACGCCGACGTGAACCTGATCAAGTCCCGCAAAGTCGCCGTGATCGGCTACGGCAGCCAGGGCCACGCCCACGCGCGCAATCTTCACGATAGCGGCGTGCCTGACGTAGTCGTCGGCCTGCGCCAAGGCTCGGCCGGCGTGGCGAAGGCGGAAGCCGCCGGCCTGCGCGTGATGGGACCGTCGGAGGCCGCCGCCTGGGCGGATGTGGTGATGGTGCTCACGCCGGACGAAGGCCAGGGCGACCTCTACCGCGACCATCTCGGCCCAAACATGCGCGAGGGCACCGCGTTGGCGTTCGCGCACGGGCTGAACATCCATTTCAACCTGATCGACGCGCGGCCCGATATCGACGTGTTCATGATCGCGCCGAAGGGCCCCGGCCACACGGTGCGTTCGGAATACGAGCGCGGCGGCGGCGTGCCATGCCTGGTGGCGGTGGACCAGAATCCATCCGGCAACGCGCTGGAAATCGCGCTGAGCTATGCCAGCGCCATCGGCGGCGGCCGCGCCGGCATCATCGAGACGACCTTCAAGGAGGAATGCGAAACCGACCTGTTCGGCGAGCAGGCCGTTCTGTGCGGCGGCCTGATCGAGCTGATCAAGGCCGGGTTCGAAACGCTGGTGGAAGCCGGCTACGCGCCGGAGATGGCCTATTTCGAGTGCCTGCACGAGGTGAAGCTGATCGTGGACCTGATCTACGAGGGCGGCATCGCGAACATGAACTATTCCATCAGCAATACCGCGGAATACGGTGCTTACGTGACCGGCCCGCGCATCGTCACGGCGGAGACGAAGGCCGAGATGAAGCGGGTGCTGGACGATATCCAGTCCGGCCGGTTCGCGCGCGACTGGATCCTCGAGAACAAAGTGAACCAGGCCAGCTTCCGCGCCACCAGGCGACGCCTTGCCGAGCATCCGATCGAGCGCGTGGGCGAACGCCTGCGCGGCATGATGCCCTGGATCGCAAAGAACGCGCTGGTTGATAAATCGAAGAACTGAGGCCGCGTGGCCACAAACGCCCTATCATTACCGAAAAAAAAGCTGACGACTCAGGCCATTCGGTGCCAAAGGAACGTGCGTTTCAGACATGCTGCTACGGCGTCGTGTATGGCCGACGCGTCCCACCCCACCCCAGTCAAAAGAAGTTTGGAGACCCCATGAAGCTCCCCCTGATGAGCGCCGCCTTCGTGGCAGCCGCCCTGATCGCAGCACCCGCTTTCGCCCAGACCCCGGCTCCCGATGCCTCGGCTCCGGCCGCTACCACCCCGCCGCCCGCCGACGCCACGTCGGAGCCGGCGCCCACGACCAGCCACCACCACCACAGCCACCACGCTTCGCACCATCGTCACCACCACGCGAAGTCGTCCACCAGCAGCGACGCCGCTGCCACGCCGGACGCGTCCGCGCCTGCGCCCGACGCGCCCAAGTAAGTAATAAAGGCTTCTGCTCCCTGTCGGCGTGCGTCTCCGCACGCCCCGACAGGGAGCAGAAGTTTTCTGGTCCTTTTCTCCAAAAAAGGACTGCTCGCCTTGCCTTCCTGGCCTATACTTGCCTGCATGACCTCCGCCGCGCTCCGACTTATCGCCCCCTGACGTAGTTCAGGGGCAGCCTATCCGATAATTCCGACCCGCCGAGGACCCAAGCCATGCCCATAGACCACCCAAGTTTCGGCCGTCTGGACGACGACCGCATCATCATGTTCGACACCACGTTGCGCGACGGCGAGCAGTCGCCCGGCTTCTCGATGAATCTGGCCGAGAAGCTCCGCCTGGCCCACGCACTGGCCGAGCTCGGCGCCGACGTGATCGAGGCCGGCTTCCCGATCGCCTCGCCCGGCGATTTCGAGAGCGTGGAAGCGATCGCGCGCGACGTGCGCGGCCCGGTGATCTGCGGCCTCGCCCGCTCCGCCCCGAACGACATCCTGCGCGCCGCCGAAGCGGTCCGCGGTGCCGCCCGCCCGCGCATACACACTTTCATCAGCACCAGCCCGCTGCACATGAAATACAAATTGCGCATGGAGCCGGAGGCGGTGCTCGAAGCCGTCACCGCATCCGTCACGCTCGCCCGCAATCACACCGCGGACGTGGAATGGTCCGCCGAGGACGGCAGCCGCACCGAGCCGGACTTCCTGGCGCGCTGCGTGGAGGCCGCGATCGCCGCGGGTGCCACCACGATCAACATCCCGGACACCGTGGGCTACGCATTGCCCGAGGATCTCACACGCATCTTCACCGATCTGCGCGCCCGCGTGCCCGGCGCGGATACCGTGGTGTTCTCCGCGCACAACCACAACGATCTGGGCCTCGCCGTGGCCAACACGCTGGCCGCCTTGCGCGCCGGCGCCCGCCAGGTGGAATGCACGATCAACGGCATCGGCGAGCGCGCCGGCAACGCGGCGCTCGAGGAAATCACCATGGCGCTGCGCACGCGCCAGGATGCCGTGCCGCTGCGCACCGGCATCGCCAGCGAACACATCCTGCGCACCTCGCGCCTGCTCAGCACGATCACCGGCTTCGACGTGCAGCCGAACAAGGCGATCGTCGGCCGCAACGCCTTCGCCCATGAGAGCGGCATCCACCAGGACGGCATGCTGAAGAACGCGCAGACCTACGAGATCATGACGCCGGAAAGCGTCGGCTGGACCAAGACGAACCTCGTTATGGGCAAGCATTCCGGCCGCGCCGCCTTCCGCGACAAGCTGGCGGCACTCGGCTACACCGGCCTGGGCGACAACGCGCTGAACGACGCGTTCCGCCGCTTCAAGGACATCGCCGACCGCAAGAAGATCGTCTACGACGAGGACATCATGGCCCTGGTCGATGACGAAGTCGGCCGCGACCACACCCGCATCCGCTTCATCGACCTCGACGTGCAATCCGGGTCGCGCGGCCCGGCGCGCGCCTCGCTGACGCTAGAGGTGGACGGCGTGCAGAGCACCGAATCCGAGGTGGGCGACGGGCCGGTGGACGCCACCTTCCGCGCCATACGCGCGATTTTCCCACACGAAGCGGCGCTGGTGCTGTTCTCCGTGGGCGCGGTCACGGAAGGGACGGACGCGCAGGCCAAGACCACCGTGCGGCTTACCGAGAATGGCAAGATGGTGGATGGGCAAGGGTCGGATACGGACACGATCGTGGCGTCCGCCCGGGCTTACGTGCACGCTTTGAACAAGTTGCTGGTCAAGCGGTTGCGGACCGAGCCTGTGGCTTTGGCGGGGTAGAAGAAAGAAAGGCCTTCTTTTTCGAGAAAAAGAAGCAAAAAGCTTTTGCTCCCTGTCGGCGAACGTTTCAGCGCTCCCCGACAAGGACCAAAAGTCCTCCTTTTCTTCAGAAAAGAAGGCCTTGCCTGCCTTAGTAGCCGTTATAGCCGGGCGGGGGCGGCGGCGGATAACCCTGCTGCTGCTGCTGGTAACCGCCTTCCTGCGGATACCCCTGCTGCTGGTAGCCCTGCTGCTGATAGCCGGGCGGCGGCGGCGGATAACCGGGCTGCTGGTAATAGCCCGGCGGCGGCGGCGGCGGTGGCCCAGGCACCGGCGTGGTGGCTACGCCCGCGCCTGCGCCCAGCACGCCGCCGGCCAGCGCACCCACGAGCGCACCGCGCCCACCGCCGGCAATCGCACCGATCCCGGCGCCGGCCGCGGCACCGGTCAGCGCGCCGGCGCCCGCGCGCTGGTTCGGATCGTAAGGGTTGGTGACGCAGCCGGTCAGGCCGAGCAGGCCGGCCAGGCCGAGCGCCAGAACTGTTGTCCGCATGGTGATCTCTCCTGAGGTTTGTTCAGCGACCCGGCGTCGTCGCCGCACCGGTAGCGGCACCCGCGGCGCCGCCGAGCACGGCGCCAGCGGCCGGATTGCCGCCGATCAGCGCGCCGCCGACGGCGCCCGCGCCGGCACCGATACCGGCACCTGTCAGGGCGCGGGTTCCCATGTCCTGGCCGCAGGCGGCCAGACTAAGTAGCAAAAGTGTCGGAATTGCGAGACGTCGCAGCATGAGGTGCTCCTGTGTGGGATGAGAACGCGATAGGTAATGTCGCCCTGCGGCAATAACAAAATCGAAATGCCCGGCGGGCGGCAGGGTTGCCGCTGGCAGGCCCGAACGCTAAGACCCGGCGCTTGTCCCAGACCGGCCAAGCGGCGAAGCGGGGTCTCGGGGTGTTAGCGGGGTCGGGGTGTGAAGCCACGGCCCGGCCCAATCGACATAGGGTTCATGAATGTTCAGCCGCCTGCTAGGCGCCATGTCCGCCGACATGGCCATCGACCTCGGAACCGCGAACACGCTCGTCTATGTGCGCGGCCGCGGCATCGTGCTCGCCGAGCCCAGCGTGGTGGCGATCTCGGAGATACGCGGCAAGAAGCAGGTGCTGGCGGTGGGCGAGGAGGCCAAGCTGATGCTGGGCCGCACGCCGGGCAATATCAGCGCGATACGGCCGATGCGCGACGGCGTGATCGCCGATTTCGAAGTGGCCGAGGAGATGATCAAGCACTTCATACGCAAGGTGCATAATCGGCGCAGCTTTGCCGCCCCGGTGATCATCGTATGCGTGCCGTCCGGCTCCACCGCGGTGGAACGGCGCGCCATCCAGGAAATGCGCCGAGATCCGCCGGCGCCCGCCGCGTGCGGCTGATCGAGGAGCCGATGGCGGCCGCGATCGGCGCCGGCCTGCCGGTGACGGAGCCGTCCGGCAGCATGATCGTCGATATCGGCGGCGGCACCACGGAAGTCGCGGTGATCTCGCTGGGCGGCATCGTGTATTCGCGCTCGGTCCGCGTGGGCGGCGACAAGATGGACGAGGCGATCATCAACTATATCCGCCGCAACCATAACCTGCTGATCGGCGAAAGCTCGGCGGAGCGGATCAAGCTGGGCTTGGGGGCGGCGCGTCCGGCGGAGAACGGCGACGAGGGGCCGTGGCAGGAGGTGCGCGGGCGGGACATGATCAACGGCGTGCCGCGCGAGATCCTGGTGAGCCAGGCGCAGATCGCCGAGAGCCTGGCCGAGCCGGTGTTCCAGATCATCGAGGCGGTGAAGGTGGCGCTCGAGCACACGCCGCCGGAGCTGTCGGCCGACATCGTCTATAAGGGCATCGTGCTGACCGGCGGCGGCGCGCTGCTGAACCGGCTGGACCAGGTGTTGCGCGAGGCCACCGGGCTGCCGGTGGTGCTGGCGGAGGAGCCGCTCTCCTGCGTGGTTTTGGGACCGGGCGGGCGCTGGAGGAGCCGAAGCGGCTGCGGAACGTGCTGACGACGATGTCATTGAACGGTTCGTCCCTGAGCGCGGTTCGGGGCCGGCTTCGCTTTCATCACCAAGGACGCCGAGGCAGACAAGGGCACCACGAGGCGAGCCGTCGCGCCGGCATGATACAGGCGGCTCGATCGTGCATTTTGTCTTCGACGGGCGATCCTGACAGGAGGACCGGCGAAGCCATTGTCGTGATGCACCACCTCCGGCGTCCTTGGTGATGAAAGCCCCGCCTGCCCCAACCCGAAGCTGGAAACACGCAATCTTTCTCGCCCTCCAAGCGAAAACCGCACACAAACCCCGGCGATCCTGTAAGACACACACCAGAGCTGTAAGGTTGGCGCAGCGTGATCAGTCTCTCCATCCAGGCACGCCAGGCGCTCGCGCGCCTCACCCTACCCGTCCTGATCGTGGCCGCGCTCGCGCTCATGCTGCTCGGCCGCGCCACGCCGCTGGTGCCGGAACGCGCGCGCATCACCCTGTCGGACGCGCTGGCGCCGATCTACGCCGTGGTGGATGCGCCGTTGCGCGCCGTGCGGGCCAGCGCGCGCGCCGTGCACGAAACACTGCAGCTCCGCGCGGAAAACAACAGGCTGCGCACCGAGAACGAGCGCCTGCGCCACTGGTACGACGTGGCGATGGCGCTCGACGCGGAAAACGCCACGCTCAAGGATAATCTCCACTGGGTGCCGGACCCCACGCTCAGCTACGTGACCGCCCGCGTGGTGGCCGATGCCGGCGGCGTGTACGCACGCTCGGTGCTGCTCTCCGTGGGCCCGAACAACTCGGTGCGCCGCGGCGAGGTGGCGCTCGACGCCAACGGCCTGGCCGGCCGCGTGACCGAAGTGGGCGCCCGCAGCGCGCGCGTGCTGCTGATCACCGACATGAATAGTCGCATCCCCGTGCTGCTGGAGAAATCCCGCGCGCGCGCCATCCTGGCCGGCGCCAACGCACCCACGCCGAAACTGATGTATCTGCAGGACGGCGCGCATCCGGCGGAGGGCGAGCGCGTCGTGACGTCGGCCGAGGCCGGGGCGTTTCCGGCGGGGCTGCTGATCGGCACGGTGCATTATGGGGCGGGCGACCGGCTCGAGGTGACGCCGGCGGCGGATCTTGGGCGGTTGGAAGTGGTGCGTATCTTCGATTACGGGCTTGGGGGTGTGGTGCCGCCAGAGGCGCCGGGGCATGCGGCGGTGCGGCCTTGAGCGAAGGCAAGGCAAGCAGTCCTTTTTTGAAAAAAAGGACCAAAAAACTTTTGCTCCCCCGGCTGCACGCGGGCTCCACTCCTTTCTGCCGGCGTAGGCGCTTGCACACGGAGGGCAGGCCTTGGTGCAGGCGCCGGGAGCAAAAGCTTTTTGCTTCTTTTTCTCGAAAAAGAAGGCCTTTCTTCCTTGGATAGCGCTCCCGGCGTCCGCCCCCGCGACGGCCTCTGGCACGCACTCGACACCGTCTCCCGCTACGCCCTCCCCGGCGTACAGACCGTGGCCGTGCTCCTGCTGCTCTCCGCCCCGCTCGGCATCCCCGCCCAGGCGCAGCTCCAGCCGGCCTGGGCGCAAGCCTGCGTGTTTTTCTGGTCGCTCTACCGCCCCGCCTCCATGCCCGCGCCGCTGGTATTCGCGATCGGCCTGCTGCTCGATCTGCTGGCCCAGGCGCCCGTCGGCATCGAGGTGCTGGTGCTCCTGCTGATCCACGCGATCGCGCTGAAAACCCGCCGCGTGCTGACGCGCAGCGGGTTCGCCACCGTCTGGCTGGTGTTCATGGGCGTGGCCCTCGGCGCCGCGACGCTCGAATATTTGCTGGTGAGCCTGTTGACGTGGCACGCGCTGCCCTACTGGCCGGGGGCGTTCGAGTTCGGCATCGCGACCGGACTGTATCCATTCCTGGCGTTCTATATGATCGGGCTGCATCGCAATCTCGCGGCGCCGGAGCAGGCAAGTTGAGCAAGGCCTTCTTTTTCAAGAAAAAGAACCAGAAGCTCTTACACCATCGCCCGCGATCTTATTGCAGGCGCAGCTATTTGCAGAACCAGAGTACACGCTGATGCACCCGTCGGAGCAAAAGCTTTTTGCTTCTTTTTCTCGAAAAAGAAGGCCTTGCTTCCTTCCATGAAACAGGAAGGCACCAGAAACGGCGTCTTCACCCGCCGCGCCCTCCTCCTCATGGCCGGCCAGACCGCCGCGCTGACCGCGCTCGCCGTAAAACTCTACCGAGTCCAGGTAGAGCAAGGCGCCAAATACGCCACGTTGGCCGAAAGCAATCGCGTCAGCGCCCGCCTGATCGCCCCCCCGCGCGGCCGCATCGTCGATCGCTTCGGCCAGGTTCTCGCCGGCAACACGCTGAACTGGCGCGCCCTGCTGCTGGCCGAGGAGACCACGGACGTCGCCGCCACGCTCGCCCGCTTCAACGAGCTGGTGCCGCTGGAGGACCACGATCGCGCCCGCATCGACGCGCGAGCTGAAGCACAACCGCCGCTTCATTCCCGTGACCGTGCGCGAGTTCCTGGACTGGGAGCAGATGGCCAAGATCGAGGTGAACGCGCCCGATCTGCCCGGCGTGCTCGTCGATGTGGGCACCACGCGGCACTACCCGTTCGGCCCGGACCTGGCGCACATCGTGGGCTACGTGGCGCCGCCCAGCGAGGCGGACCTTGGCGATGATCCGGTGCTGGCGTTGCCCGGCGTGCGGGTGGGCCGCGCCGGCGTGGAGCAGTTCCACGAGGAGGATCTGCGCGGCGACGCCGGCGAAGTCCAGATGGAGGTCAACGCCGTCGGCCGCATCATACGCGAGCTGGACCGCACCGACGGCACGCCCGGCGACGAGCTGGGCCTGACCATCGACGTCGACCTGCAACGCGGCATCCTGGCCATGCTCGGCGACCTCGCGGCCAGCGCCGTGGTGATGGACTGCACCAACGGCGAGGTGCTGGCGATGACCACCACGCCGAGCTTCGACCCGGCGCTTGTTCGACAGCGGGCTGTCGCAGAAGCAGTGGATCGAGTGGACCACCGACCGCAAGACGCCGCTGATCAACAAGGCGACCGCCGGCGTGTATCCGCCCGGCTCCACCTTCAAGATGGCGGTGGGCCTGGCGGGTCTGCGCGCCGGCACCATCACCGAGACCGACCGCATCAACTGCCCCGGCTTCATCGACCTCGGCGACACCCGTTTCCACTGCTGGAAGAAGCACGGCCACGGCTCGCTGGACCTGCATGGCGGCCTGAAACACAGTTGCGACGTGTTCTTCTACGAGGTGGCGCGCCGCACCGGCATCGACCCGCTGGCGCAGACCGCCAATCTGTTCAGCTTCGGCGTGGACCCCGGCGTGGACCTGCCCGGCGCCCGCATGGGGCTGATGCCGACGCAGGCCTGGCGCCACCGTCACGGTCACAAATGGACGGTCGGCGACACCATCGGCTGCGGCATCGGCCAGGGCTTCGTCCTGGCCACGCCGCTGCAACTGGCCACCTACTGCTCGCGCATCGCCACCGGCCGCGCGGTGGTGCCGCACGTGACGCGGCTGGTCGCCGGCAAACCGCAGAGCGGCGCCAGGCCGGAGGATGTCCCCTTGCTGGACGTCCCGGAGGAGCATCTGGCCGCGGTGCGCGGCGGCATGTTCGCGGTGGTCAACGAGGCCGGCGGCACGGCGCCGCATGCGCGGCTGGGCATGCCGGGGATGCAACTGGCCGGCAAGACCGGGTCCAGCCAGGTGCGCCGGGTCAGCCGCTGGGCGCGCGAGCACGGGCATTTCAACAGCGCGAGCCTGCCCTGGGAATTCCGGCCGCACGCGCTGTTCATCTGTTTCGCGCCGTATGACGCGCCGCGCTATGCGGTGGCCGTCGTGGTGGAGCATGGCAATGCGGGGGCGGATGTGGCGGCTCCTCTGGCGCGCGACATCATGCGGGAGACGCTGACGCGGGATCCTTCGCGTCGGGTGGTGGCGCCTGGGCAGGTGGCGTCTGCGGCGCAGTAAGAAAGCAAGCAGTCCTTTTTTGGAAAAAAGGACCAAAAAACTTTTGCTCCCTGTCGGCGGCTGCTGAAACGCGGCGCGACAGCGGAGTGAAAGTTTTTTGCTTCTTTTTTGCAAAAAAGAAGGCCTTCCTTCCTCCCCTTAACTTTCCTCCATCCCCGACCCATCTCGCCCAAACACCGAAGGGCAGTTTCCCATGACCGAGCTTGGCTTGTGCGGCGGCCAACGCGTCGCCACCGACGAGGCGCGCCACCTCTGGGACCTCGTCCGCGAGGAGGCCGTGGCCGCCATCGAGCATGACCGCGTAATGGCCGACGGCATCAGCGACACCGTGCTCCAACATGACAGCTTCGCCGACGCCCTGGCCCACCGCCTCGCGCGCAAACTCTGCGACTACGCCATACGCATCGACACGCTCGAAGGCATGCTGTGCGAGGCCCTCTCGTCCGACCCCACGATCGAGGCCGCCGCCCTGGCGGACCTGACCGCGGTGCGCGACCGCGACCCCGCCTGCCCCGACCTGCTGACCCCGTTCCTGTTCTTCAAAGGCTACCAGGCGCTGCAGGCCTACCGCTTCGGCAACTGGCTGTGGAAGCGTGGCCGCGAGCACCTCGCGCGCCACCTGCAGAGCCGCAGCTCGGAAGTGTTCACCGTCGATATCCACCCCGCCGCGCGCCTCGGCCGCGGCCTGCTGCTGGATCACGGTACCGCACTGGTGGTGGGCGAAACCGCGGTGATCGACGACGACGTATCCATGCTGCAGGGTGTGACGCTCGGCGGCACCGGCAAGACCTGCGGCGACCGGCACCCGAAGATACGCCGCGGCGTGCTGATCGGCGCCGGCGCCACGGTGCTGGGCGGCATCACGGTGGGTGAAGGGGCCAAGATCGGCGCCGGCAGCATCGTGCTGGAGAATGTTCCGGCTTACACGACGGTGGTGGGCAATCCGGCGCGGCCGGTGGGCGTGCGGCATACCGCCATGCCGGCTTTGACGATGGATCAGTCTTTGCCGGCTTTGGATTACGTTATCTGAGCGTAAGGAAGGCAGCATAGGAAGAAAGTAGTCCTTTTTCGAGAAAAAGGACCAAAAAGCTTTTGCTCCGACGCCTGCACGGACGCCTATGCATCCTGCAGCATTTGGGATACTTGCAACGCTAGCCTGGCTATTTATCCAGCTTGGGCGCGACAGCGGAGTCAGAAGTCTTTTGCTTCTTTTCTTCAGAAAAGAAGGCCTTGCCTGCTCACTTACTTCGCCCGCCGCGTCATCCCCCCATGCAACCGCCGCAACGGCTGCAACATACGCGCAAACCCCACCTGCACCGACACCAAGCCACGCTCCCATAAACTCCGGCGCACCACCGCCGGCATCGCAGGCGCACGCACGCTGAACGGGCGCGGCACGGCTGCGGCACCCGCCACCGCCAGGCAGCCCACCAGCTTGGCCAGACGCGGCGGCGCCAGCCCACTCCCCTCCGCCTGCACGAACGCGCCGGCATCGGCATGCGCCTGGGCCACATCGGCCGCCGCGGGGCCGGGCAGGTCGGTCCCCTCCACCGTGCGGTAGCTGAGATCGACCGGCGCACCCAGCCGGGCGGCGAACGCGGCCTCGACCGCGGCGCGATGCGCCGGCGCGCGGGCCAGCAGCGCGGTGTCGATCAGCAGCGCGCGGCTTTGCAGCGCGGCCAGCGCGGTGGCCGTCCAGTATGCCAGGAAACCGCGATACTGCGTCGCCGGGTCCAGCGGTTTGACGTATCGCCAGATCGTCTCCACGCCGTAAGCCATGTCCGTGCTGGCCAGCACCGGCAAACGTATGTCGAGCGCCTGGCAGGCGGCGCGGACCAGCGGATGGCCGGTGTTGCGCGCCAGCACCAGCAGCGGCGCCACGGTGAAATAGCGGTTGCGTTCCTCCGTCAGCAGGCGCTGGGCGCTGCGCCACTGCTCCAGCGGGTCCCGCAGAACGACGGCGTGCAGCATCTCCGGAAAGCGCTGCTCCATCCAGCCGACGCGCCCGAGCGAACGGCAGAATTTCAGCACGGCGACCTGGCCCGCCGCACCGGCCGGCGCGAGCAGGCTGCGCAGGTAGGTCTCGAGCGCCGGATCCTCCTCGGCAGGGTCGAGGAAGAAGCCGTCGAACGCGAAGCGCTTGCGATAGAGCGGCACGCCGGCGCGGCGAGGGGCCAGGCTCGCGCCGAACTCCGCGAAATACGGCGCGGTCTCGCCGTGCCGCGAGCGCCAGCTGCTGGGGCGGATCTTCGGTATGTCGGACCGCCGCAGCGTGGCGATCGTCTCGTGCAGCGGCTCGTAGAAGGCTTGCACGTTGGGCTGCTCGCGGCAGCGGCTCCACAGCCAGGTGCCGCTGCTGCGCCAGCCGGTGTGCAGGAAGATGCCTGCGGCTTGGGCGTGCATCGGGCCGCCGGGCGAGCTTGGGGGCGGATGCGGCCTGGAAGCGTGCAGGGAGGTGGGCCCTTTCGGCGGAGTTATGGGCGATATGGCGCTCGGCCGGGTGCCCGGCTCTATCATGCATAGCGCCGGTCGATCGACGAAGATGCGTCGGGCGCTGCGGTTAGATCACGAATTCCTGATCGCGCGGAATACAGCCAGGGCGAGTGCGGCTGCCAGGCTCAGCAGCAGCATCGCGGCGGTCAGGCCGGGCGCAGCGCCGAGGCGCCGCAGGACGGCACTCGCGGCGATACAGCCGATAGCGGCGCCCGCCAGCCAGGCGCTGCCGACGAACAGTTTCCACGCGCGGGTGAGCACCGTCAGGCCGGGCGCTGCCGGACGCGGGCGGCGGCGCCCACCGCCAGCGCGAACGCGGCCCAGAACAGAGTGAGCAGCCCGAGGCTCCAGTCGCCGCCGGGCCAGCGGGCGCCGATCGCCTCACCGGTCCAGAACGTGCCGAACGCCACGAGGAGTACGCCCACGGCGAATTTCAGCGTGTTCTCCGGGATGCGGGTGAGCGGGCGGTGCAAGGCGGCGCCGAGCACCAGCACCACGGCGAGCGCGAGCGCGGCGCCGAGGGCGGCCGGGCGCAAATGCCCCGCGCCCGTGGCGCCGAACGCCAGCACGATGAACACCACCTCGCTGCCTTCCATCAGCACGATCTGGAACGCGCCGACGACGGCCGCGAGGTCCCACAGGCGGCGCGGTCCCTGGGCCTGGGCGCGTATGCGGGCGTAGGTGGCCGCCTCGTCGTGCAGTGCCACGGCGCCGGCGGTGCGCAGGATCGCCTTGTGCAGCCAGCGCAGGCCGAACAGCAGGACCAGCACGCCGACCGTGCCGCGCAGCCAGGCCAGGTTCGCGGTGGCGAGCGTTGGCCCGAACAGCAGTACGGCCACCGCCAGCGTCGCCAGCCCGCCGGCCGCGCCGCACAGCGCGCCCGCCCAGCCGCGGGTGGCACCCAGCGCCAGCACCACGGTCAGCGCTTCGACGAACTCGACGAACGAGGCCAGGAAGGCGGCGGGCAAAGCGGTGGCGGCATGCGTCCAGTCGGGGCTCATGGGCCGGGTATATCACGCGACCAGGCGGCATGGGCGCGGAACCGCATGCCCGCGCGCGCGTGCTTCGTTGACGATGCGGCCCGCGACGCCACATAGGCAGGCCGGCTGGAACAGAGCGCGAACAGGAACGCCGCCTTAATGGATCTGCTGCGCAAACTGGAGATACTGGCCGATGCCGCGAAATACGATGCCTCGTGCGCGTCGTCCGGTACAGTCAAGCGCAGCTCGGCCGGCGAGAAGACCGGCGTGGGATCCACCGAGGGCATGGGCATCTGCCACGCTTATGCGCCGGACGGCCGCTGCATCTCGCTGCTGAAGATATTGCTGACCAATTCCTGCATCTACGATTGCGTGTACTGCATAAACCGCCGTTCCTCCAACGTGCAGCGCGCGCGTTTCACGGTGGACGAGGTGGTGAAACTCACGCTCGGTTTCTATCGCCGCAATTGCATCGAAGGGCTGTTCCTCAGCTCCGGCATCATCAGCAATCCGGATTACACGATGGAGCAGGTGGTGGGCGTGGCACGCACCTTGCGCGTGGAGCACGGCTTCCGCGGCTATATCCACCTGAAAACCATACCCGACGCGGACCCGCTGCTGATGGCCGAAGCCGGCAAATATGCCGACCGGCTCAGCATCAATATCGAATTGCCGACGGAAGCCAGCCTCGGTGCGCTGGCGCCGGAGAAGAGCATCGGCGACATCAAGCGCTCGATGGGCCGCATGCGCCTGCGTATCGACGAGGCGCGCGCCGAGAAGAAAGCGCCGCGTTTCGCGCCGGCCGGTCAGAGCACGCAGGTGATCGTCGGCGCCGACGACAGTTCGGACCGCTCGATCATGCAGATGAGCACGGACCTTTACGGCTCCTACGGATTGCGTCGGGTGTATTACTCGGCGTTCAGCCCGATACCGGATTCGTCGTCGGTCCTGCCGCCGAAAGCCGCACCTTTGGTGCGCGAACACCGGCTGTATCAGGCCGACTGGCTGCTGCGTTTCTACGGTTTTGCGGTCGATGAACTGGCGACAGATGCGGCCGGCAACATGAGCCTGGAGATCGATCCGAAACTGGCCTGGGCGCTGGAGCATCGCGCGCTGTTCCCGGTCGATCTGAACAGTGCGCCACGCGAGATGTTGCTGCGCGTGCCAGGGCTTGGGGTGAAAACGGTGGACCGGTTGCTGGCGGCACGGCGGCACCGGCGGATACGCATGGACGATCTGTCGCGGTTGCGGCTGCCGGTGGCTAAGCTGATGCCATTTATCATTGCGGCGGATCATCATCCTGGCGCTACGCTGGATTGCGCCAAGTTGGCTGGGCGGATGACGCCTAAGCCGGTACAGGGGGTATTGCTTTAGCGGTTGGGCAGGAAGGAAGGCCTTCTTTTTTGTAAAAAAGAAGCAAAAAACTTTTGTCTCGTGCTGTCGCGCCCAGGCTGGATACGAGTTGCGCCTTGGTACTTTAGTGGGGCGCCTGCCCCAGCGAACGGAGTCAAAAGTTTTTTGGTCCTTTTTGCGAAAAAGGACTGCTTGCTTCCTGACAGGTGTCCAATGCGAACCACAACCCTGAACCACGTCACGGATTTCGAAACCTGGCGCAAAGCCGCGCGCGCCGCCGCACTCGATGGCATACCGCCGGAACAAACGTTATGGTCGGTGACCGAGGCCACGGATCTGTTCGCTGAACCGCCCGCGCCACCGCCGCAGGCAGGCGCCTTTTCCGTGCCGCGCGCCTTGGTGGAACTCGCCGAAACCGCGATACAGGCCAATGATCCGGAGCGTTTCGCGCTGCTATACGCACTGGTGTGGCGCGTGCATCAGGGCGAGAAACATCTGCTGGAAGATGCCGCCGATCCGCTGGTGCAGCGGGTGATGCGCCTGGCCGCCGCGGTGCGCCGGGACACGCATAAGATGCGCGCGTTCGTGCGCTTCCGCGAAGTGGTGGCGGAGGGCGCCACGCGCTACGTCGCCTGGTTCGAGCCTGACCATTACATCGTGGAAGCCAACGCGCCGTTTTTCGTGCGGCGTTTCGCCACCATGACGTGGAGCATACTCACGCCGTATCGCAGCGCGCATTGGGACGGCGATACGCTGCGCCTCGGCGCCGGTGCGCAACGCGCGGACGTGCCGGACGACGACGCGCTGGAAGCCTATTGGCGCGCCTATTTCAGCAGCATCTTCAACCCGGCGCGGCTGAAAGTCTCGGCGATGACATCGGAGATGCCGCGCAAATACTGGAAGAACCTGCCGGAGGCGGCAGCGATACCCGAACTGATACGCCAATCGCGCGAGAGGACGACGGCCATGGTGGAGACGCCGACAGTATCACCCGTGCGGGCCGCGCGCCCTGCTCCCGCGGCTGCCGCGCCTGCAGCCGAACCCGGCACCCCGGCCGCGCTGGCCGCCGAAGCCGCCGGATGCCAGCTCTGCGCGCTCTACAAACATGCGACGCAGACCGTGTTCGGCGAAGGCCCCGCGGACGCGCGGCTGATGCTGGTGGGCGAGCAGCCTGGCGACCAGGAGGACCTCGCGGGCCGTCCCTTCGTGGGCCCGGCCGGGCAGATGCTCGATCGCGCGCTGGCCGAGGCAGGCATCGATCGCAGCACGGTCTATGTCACCAATGCGGTGAAGCATTTCAAATTCGAGCCGCGCGGCAAGCGGCGTATCCATGCCACGCCGGATCGCGCGGAAATCCAGGTATGCCGCTTCTGGCTGGATCAGGAGCGCGCACTGGTGCGGCCTGCGGTGACGATCCTGCTCGGCGCCTCGGCGGCGCGCGCCGTGCTCGGCCGCACGGTGACGATCTCGCGCGAGCGCGGCCGGCCGATTGCCATAGAGGGCGGGCAGGCGATGATCACCGCGCATCCTTCATATCTGTTGCGCTTGCCGGATCAGGAGAGCCAGGCGCGGGAGTATGCGGCGCTGGTGAGCGATCTGCGACTGGCAGCGGGGTGGGCGGAGGCATGAGGTAAGGAAAGCAAGCGGTCCTTTTTCGAGAAAAAGGACCAAAAAGCTTTTGCTCCGACGCCTGCACCGCAGCCTACGCTCATTGAGCAACCGATACGCTGGCAATCAGATCCTGATTTCGTGCAGGCGTCGGGATAAAAGCTTTTTGGTCCTTTTTCTCGAAAAAGGACTGCTTGCTTCCCTGCTTCGAGGCCGGCGTCAGGATCTCCGGAAACGCAGCCCCGACAGCGCCAGCAGACCGGAAAAGGCAAGCGCCAGGCTGGCGGGTTCCGGAACCGGCGTATAGGTGTAGGTCTCCACGGCGCTCACGTTGAACATGCTGTCGTCATCCGCGTCACCCACCATGTTGCCTTGCGAATCATACAGCTTGAAGCCGAATTCCAGGCCGGTCGTCTCGTAATGAGGCGGTAAGCCCGTATCGTATTGAGACAGTCCCGAACTGTTCAGCACAGCGGTGTATTGTACGTTGGTCGTGGTCGACGTCGCCGAACGCGCGTTCGCCGGAAGTGTGAAGGTGCTGGCGGCGAGATTATAATACATGAAGGGAAAGCCGCCGCCGGCGACGAAGCTGTTGTTGACTGCCGTGTAGGTCCCAGCCGGCGGCGGCGCACCAGGCCCACCCGTCCCGCCGAACACCACCTTGTCGGTGACGGTGCCGGTAAACGTGACGCTCAAACCCGTAAGCATGCCCAGGCTCGGATTGAAATCCGGTATTTCGAAGTTCACGTCATCACCGGTGAGCGATCCCGTGCTACCGGACACCTGCTGCATGAACGAGACGGTGCCGGCCAGAGCCGGGGCCGTCGCTGCCATCACGGCGGCGACACCAAATGTAGCAATCGACATACGCATGGGCCGGATCCGCCGTTTGTTTCGACGCAGACTAGCCCAACGGACTATCGGCGTCACCCGAAACGCAGCCGCGCCCTGCGTCCGTTGCCAGCGTGCAACGCCTGCAACAGGCGTTCTTGCCTCACGTCAATGTCATGCGCGTGCTGCAGGAAGTGCTTCACGGCCGGGCTGCGCGTCCTTTTCGACGGTCGCGAATACCAACGCACTCACACGCGTAATATCCATCCTCGAACGCTCCGACATGACACATGCCACCAACGCGCCGTGCGGGCGCACACTCGCGCGCTGGCCGAGAACGTGACCGCGCATATCAGGGGAATAATTTTTCCGACGACCACGCATCGCCGGCGCGGGTGAACACCGTGCGGTCGTGCAGGCGATACGGCATGTCCTGCCAGAATTCGAAACGGTCCGGCCGCACCCGGAAGCCGGACCAGTGCGGCGGCCGCGGTATCGCATCGTCCGGATAGCGCCGCTCCAGCTCCGCCACGCGCGCCTCCAGGGTCTCCCGCCGGTCCAGCGGGCGCGACTGGTCGGACGCCCAGGCGCCCAGCCGCGACACCCGCGCGCGGCTGGCGAAATACGCGTCGGCCTCGGCGGCGCTCACCGGCGACGCGCGCCCCTCCACGCGCACTTGGCGCGCCAGGCTCTTCCAGTGGAACAGCAGCGCCACCGCCTGGTTGGCGGCCAGCTCGGCGCCTTTGCGGCTCTGGGTGTTGGTGTAGAACACGAAGCCGTCCTGGTCGGCGCCTTTCAGCAGCACCATCCGGGCGGACGGGTGGCCGTCCGGCGTGGCGGTGGCCAGGGTCATGGCGTTGGGGTCGTTGGGCTCGGTGGCGGTGGCTTCGGCGAGCCAGGCTTGGAATTGGGCGAGAGGGTTTTGCATGTGCCCTATGTAGGCAAGGAAGGCCTTCTTTTCTGAAGAAAAGAAGCAAAAGACTTTTGCTGTGACGCCTGCCCCGAGGCCCACGCTGCGTCTGCCGGCGCCCACGTTGCAGAACAATTGTATGCCTCGGTGCAGGCGTCGGAACAAAAGTCTTTTGCTTCTTTTCTTCAGAAAAGAAGGCCTTCCTTCCTACCTAGCGCCCGCAAAACGGCCCATGCGGCAACATAGCCGAAAACCGCCCCATCCCACCCGGCAAAGTCCAAACCGCCACCCTCTCCCAGCCCCCCGCCCGCAGCGCCAACACCCCGCCCTCACCGGCCGGCAGACCCGCCAGCCCGTCCGGCGCGCAGGTGACCAGCGCCCAGGTGAACCCCGCCTGCCGCGCATCCTCCAGCGCCGCGGGCGTGGCCGCCAGCTCGCTGCGGAAATCCATGTGCGGCCGGCGCGGCGGGGTGAACAGGAGCACGCCGCGCAACAGGCTGCCCACCGCGTCGTCGCCGTCGCGCGGCACCACCAGCGCCAGGCGGGCGCCGTCCGGCACCAGGGCGGCGGTGCGGTGCGCGAAATCCCACAGCAAGGGCTGCGGGGCGTCCAGGTCGAAGCGCAGCAGCCGCGCGCCGGCGAGCGGCAGGAGCACCACGAGCGCCACCGCGCCGGACGCGGCACGTTTGCGCCACGCGGCCGGCCAGCGCGCGAGCCAGGAAGCGGCGGCGGGGCGCAGCCAGGTGGCGAGGCCCAGCATGATCGCCAGCGAGAGTTGGGACATGTAGCGGAAGTAGGAATGCGCGTTGATCGCCCACACGGCCGGGAAATGCGCCACGTAGGTGAACAGCAGGAACGCGTTGAACCCCACCACGAGGCCGGCGCCGAGCGCCAGCACGATTGCGGCGTGTTGCCAGGGCCGGCGGCGCGCTTCCCGCCACGCCGCATACAGCAGGGCGCCGACGGCGATGAAATAGGTGGCTTTCTGGAAGATCGCCCAGGCGATGCCGGCCATGATCTGCGGCAGCAGGTCCAGGTGCCATTCGGCGATCGGCAGCATCTTCAGCTCGCCGACCGCGAAGTGGCGCAGCACATACCAACGCCAGAGCAGATACAGCGCGAGCGCCGGCGCGCTGGCCAGGCCCACGGCGGCGGTCCACAGCCTGCGGTTGATCCCCGGGGCGGCGAGGCCCAGAGCCAGCAGCGTGGCGGAGAACGGCAGCAGCAGCCCGAGTGCCGATTGCTTGATCTCCACCATCGCGGCCAGCACCAGCGCCAGTGCGGCGAGCAGCCCGCCCACTTTGGCGCGCGCCCGCATCGCGGCGAACAGGTCAGTGCCGAGCACCACGGCGAACATCAGCGTGACGGCGAGCGGGGCCTCGCCGTAGCTGGCGAGGAACACGCGCGGCACGAAGCCGGGGTTGAGCGGGATCGCCAGCAGTAGGCCGGCCGCGATGGCCCACCAGGTGGGTTGGCCAGGCAGCGGGGCGAGCACGCGCGCCAGTCGCAGCCCGGCGGCGACGAGGAGCACGGCGTTGAACAGGCTGAGCGCGTTGGCGACCAGGCTTTGGGTGAGCAGGCCGATGGCGAAGCCGACGAACTGCGTGTTGTAGGGCGCGGCCGGCAGGAACGACCAGCTCGGCGGGCCGCCGTCTTTGGGCAGGCCAGCGTGGTCGGTGAGATAGGCCAGGTTGGGCAGCAGGTTGAGCCAGGTGTCGATCTGGCTGGGCAGCGCCGGCGCCAGCACCAGGAACAGCGGCGCGCTGAGCAGCACGGCGCGCCACAGGCCGCTGGGGGTGCCGCTTGCGCGCGATCCTGCTCCGCCGCGCACGCCGGCGGGCGCGCCTCCGCCGCGGGGCCCGGTAGCCGCGAGCACGGCGAACATGCCGAAGCCGAGGCGCAGCGAGAGCGGCAGCAGCGTGGCCCAGGCGGTCAGCACCAGGCAGCAGGCGCCCCAGCCGGCCACCAGCGCCGTCTCCGGCGCGGCCCCGGTGATGCGCTGGCCCATCAGCACGAAGGCGAGCGTGACCACGGCCAGGGCGGCCAGCGGCGCCAGGTCGTGCAGGCCTGGCAGGTAGGTCAGGAAAGCGATGATGCGCCCTCGCGTTTGCCCGCCCGCAGCAGCACGAACCCGAGCAGCGCCGAGCCGGCGAACAAAGAAGCGGCCAGCCCGATCTGGTAGGCGCGGTCCACGTGCACGCCGCTGCCGGCGAGCGCGAACACCGCCGTCTGCGGCAGGTAGCCCAGCAGCGTGGCGGCCAGGAACGGCCAGGCGGGCATGGCGGACACGCCGGCGAGCAGGTTCAGCGCCAGGTTGTTGCCGACGGGCAGCAGGCGCAGCGTCAGGCTGGCGGTGAAGGGCCGGGCGGCGATCAGGCGTTGCACGGCGGCGAGGCGGCCGGAGACGCGGCGCGTCGCCCAGTCGCGCGCGACTGCGCGGGCGAACCAGAAATCGGCCAGGCAGCCCAGCATCTGGGCGAGTAGGGCCAGCGCGCCGCCGTGCCACGCGCCGAACGCATAGCCGCCGGCGAACGCCACCGCCTGGCGGGGTACGCCAGCGGCCGAGAGGAGCGCGCCGGCTGCGACCAGCGCCGCGGCGCCTTGCCAGGTGGGCTTGGCGTGCGTGAGTAGTCCCGCGCCGAGTTGGCGCGCCGCGTAGCCGCAGGCCAGCAGGCCGGCGAGCAGGACCAGGCCTTTGACGACGGCGCGCGCGGTGGCGCCGGCCGAAGCGGGGGTGCGCTCTGCCGCGATGTCGATCGGCCGCAGCGCCGGGTCGCTCGGGCCTGCGCGCGACCCCAACGGCGCCAAGTCAACCGGTGGAGCCAAACCCGCCCTCCCCCCGCGCGGTGGTTTTGGCGAACGCATCGACCACGGTGAAGGCCGGCCGCAGGATGGGCACGAACATCATCTGGGCGATCCTGTCGCCGGGGTTGATGGTTACCGGTGGGGTGTCGGGTGCGGCGCGGTTCCAGGCGCTGACCATGATGGGGCCGGTGTAATCCGCGTCGATCACGCCGACCAGGTTGCCCAGGACCAGGCCGTGTTTGTGGCCGAGGCCGGAGCGCGGCACGATCAGCGCCGTCATGCCGGACTGGCCCATGTGCAGTGCGAAGCCGGCGGGGATCAGCTGGGCCGGGGCTTGCGGCTGGAGGTGTAGCGGCGCGTCGAGGCAGGCATGCAGGTCGATCGCGGCGGCCATCTCGCTTTGGTAGCGCGGCAGGCCCCAGGTTTGGAGG
Organism: uncultured Alphaproteobacteria bacterium; assembly: GCA_963795825.1. Lineage (GTDB taxonomy): Bacteria > Pseudomonadota > Alphaproteobacteria > Acetobacterales > Acetobacteraceae > BOG-908. Next base: position 279,775 of record CAWCIW010000003.1, read on the forward strand.
CGGTCGTCGAGGATGACGATTTCTATGTTCATCTTTGCTTTGCGTGGGGTCTGTTATCGGGGTTGTGCCTCGGTTTGAGGAGGAGAGACAAGGCAGGCAGTCCTTTTTGCAAAAAGGACCAAAAACTTTGTCTCTTTTCGCTGCGCTTGAGGCGGCCGGGCAAGAGAACGAGAACAGATGCGGACTGCAACTACAATCTGGGAGGTAGTCGAAGCGTACTCTCCGGCAATTGTATGCGAAGATCTGGAAGCCTCACGGTGCCGGAGAGTATCTCATCCAAACTCGTCCACATCGCTGGCTGGAACCAATCACAAACCAGATTCGGCAAAGCTATGTGCAAGGCCTCAAACTCAGCACGTGGAACATTTCGAGCCGTACTTAAATACCTCAGGCTACTCATGGCTTGCAAGGAAGCAAAGCTTTTCTCCACTAATCTTGTATTTGCCAAAAACAATGCCTCCAACGCGAAGCCTTCGAGCGGCCGAAGCGTCAAAATGGGCTGAGGGGTATACATTCCACCCTCGATGCCTAATACCCTTAGTTGGCCTTTCATCGGGCGAAGCCATTCTATATCAACGATGTGTTTGGCGTTTTTGATGAATAATCGCTCCAGCTTTTGAAGCGCAAGAAGTGGTGTGAAGTCCGATACATTCCTTGGTGAGTCAATTTTAAGAACCCTAAGTTCATTGAGAGCAGTAAGCGGTGTAAGATCCCGCGCCATTAAAGGGTATTCCAAAGCTAGGTATTCTAATCCGACAAAGTTACATAAATCCTCCAGACATTTCTGGTCGACCGCTTGCGCTTCCAGCAAACGAAGTTTCGATTGAGTTAAAATTTTGCATGAAGATGCTCTTTTGCTCGGGAGGCGCGCGCAGTCCACGTTGGGCGGTATGTCTCCGACGCATTGGTATACTTTGCAATCCGGACAGTGCGAATGTAGCCAATACCGAAAATACTCATTCGGGCGCATCGCATTTTAGCTCCATCTAGAATAAATAGAATTTTCAATCACATCTGGATAACATATTCACCAGCGGTCGGATAAAAATGGCGCGCTCCAAGGTCGCGTACGGGCAACTAGGCTTCTCGCAGCCCGTTGACGCTGATAACCGCTGTTGCTGCATGCCTCCAGTGCCCATTGGCTTGGTAAGTCTGATGCCAGGTGAAGCTCCGGTGTATGCCGGCACACGCAGACCGTAACGGTCAGCGCGGATAGCAGCAAGCTCAGGCGGCTTGCGAGAGCGAGATCGAGCAAAAAATTCGATCGATAATCAGGAGTTTGCAGCGTTACTTTCTAGTGCCGAAAAAAGCGGATCGTCATTGTTGAGCCAGCAGCTACGCATCCGAGTTCCCAACGCGCTAACGATTATCTCACGCGAAAGAAACGTGGCGTTGATGTTCACGGTACCAACCGCGAGTTGGCTGCCGATAAGCATTGCCGGAAACAGCAACAACAACCCAAACAGCGCCAACGCCTCGCCTGCAATCCTCATGAAATTGCCTCATTACGATTAACGCAGAGCGCCCATTTAGCCTGGCCGCGACAGCCCAACCAAAAGTTTTTTGCTTCTTTTTTGCAAAAAAGAAGGCCTTACTTCCTTCCTCACTTTACCTCGCCCCCCATCCCCAGCGCCCCGATCAAAGTCTGCGCCAAAGCCTCCGCGCGGAACGGCTTCTGCAACGTCCCACGTATATGCGGCCCAGGGTCCGCCAAAGCGTCCGGCCCATACCCGGTCATCAGCACCACCGGCAACCCAGGCGCCAGGCGCGTCACCTCGGCCGCCAGCTCGATTCCGGTCATGTTCGGCATCGTGAGGTCCGCCAGCACCAGATCGACCGGATTGGTGTGCAGCGCCAGCAGCGCGTCGGCGCCGCTCTCCGCCTCGATCACCACGCCGCCCAGCTCCTCGAGTATCGCGCGCGTCACCACGCGCACGTCCGTGTCGTCGTCCACCACCAGCACGCGGGCGCTGTCCAGCGCCAGCCGCGCGGCCGGTTCCTGCGGGGCGCCGGGCCGCGCCAGAGAGACGGCTTCCGCACTCGCGCGCGGCAGGAACACGGTAACGGTGGTGCCCGCATTCTCCCGGCTGACGATGCCGACGCCGCCGCCCATCTGCTGCGCCACGCCGAGCACCTGCGGCAGCCCCAGCCCGGAGCCGCGGCCCACCGCCTTGGTGGTGAAGAACGGCTCGAACGCCCGGGCCAGCACGTGCGGCGACATGCCCTCGCCGGTGTCGCTCACATGCACGGCGGCATATTCGCCGGCCGGCGGATCCTCGGCGCGGGCCGGCGGGCCGGTGCGCACGCGCGCGGTGCGTATCGTCAGCGTGCCGCCATTGGGCATCGCGTCGCGCGCGTTGATCGCCAGGTTGAGCAGCGTGAGTTCCACCTGCGAGGCATCCGCCATCGCGCGCCAGTCGCCGGCGCCGGGCTGCACCACAACCTGGATGCCGCGCCCGAGCGTGCTCTCCAGCAGCTCCTGCAAGCCAGTCACCAGCGCATCCAGGTCCAGCGCCTCCATCTGCAGGGTCTGGCGGCGCGCGAACGCCAGCAGCTGGGTGGTGAGCCGGCTGCCGCGGCCGGCGGCGCGCGCCGCATTGGCGAGCAGCGAGGCGGCCCGCGCATCGCCGAGCTGGGCCACGGGCTTTTCCAGCAGCTCCAGGCAGCCGGTCACCGCCATCAGCAGGTTGTTGAACTCGTGCGCCACGCCGCCGGTGAGCTGGCCCACCGCTTCGAGCCGCTGGCTGCGCCGGCGCGCCTCCTCGGCGTCGAGCCGCGCGGTCACGTCCTGCAGGATGGTCACCGCGGATGTCACCTGCCCCTCGGCATCGCGCAGCGGGCTGGCGCTCACCTCGAGATGGCGCACCGCCAAGTCCGGACAGGCGATGCTCAGCAGCGCGCGCTCGGTGGGTATGCCGCGGCAGGCGAGCGAGGTGGGCGATTGCGCGCGGGTGATGGGCTGGCCGGCCTGGCGCACGTCGGGCCAGGATGCGTGGGGAAGCTCGCCCGCATACGCGCCGAGCAGGCGGCGGGCCTCGTGGTTGGCGAACGACAGCGCGTGCCCGGCGGTGTGCACCAGAACGCCCACCGGCATCTGGTCCAGGATCGCGGCCAGGCTGCGCCGTTGCTCGTCGAGCGCGTGGTTCGCCCGGGCCAGCTCGTTGGTGCGCGCCGCCACGCGCTGGGTGAGGTTGGCGTTGAGTTCGCTGAGTGCCGCCTGCCGTTCGGCCAGGGATTGCGCGGCGGCGAACAGAGCGCGCCCCACCGCGTCGGTTTCCGCCAGGCCGGGCGGCAGCGGCGTCCAGCTGCCGTCCTCGCCCAGCCGGCGCGCCGCCTGGGCGAGCGCTTCCACCGGCTTGGCGATGCGCCGGGCCATACGCCGCGCGCCCAGCAGCCCGGCGAGTATTGCCGCCGAGCCGAGCGAGGCCAGCAGCGTGGTCGATTGCAGCCCGGCCTGCGCCACCAGAGCGCGCGGCGAGGCCACCGCCGCCGTCCAGCGCGAGCCGGCGGACCGGCTGAAGGCGAGCACCACGCGCGTGCCGTCGATGCCCATGCCATCGCGCACGCCCTCGTCGGCGGTCACGAGGCCGGTCAGGAGGTCGCGGCTGGCGTGGCGGCCCACATAGGTTTTCGGGTGGACGGTGCGGGCGGCCACGATGCCGTCGGCATCGACGATCGCGGCCGTCCAGCCCGCCTGCAGCTTCTCGTGCATCAGTATGGCCTGCAGCGCGGTGGTCGGCAGGACGAACACCAGATCGTAGAGATGGCGACCGGACACGCCGACCGGCAGCACCATCTGCGCGCTCAGCCCGGTATCGCCCGGGCGGACGGAGAGCGGGCGCAGGAAGCTGACGCCCAGGGTCTCGCTTGCCCAGCCGGCGGCGGGTGCTGCCCGGCGCAGCGCCATGCCGGCCGGCACGCCGGTATCGAGCAGTTCCTGCCCGTCCTGGTTCACCACCACGATGTCGCCGCCCAGCAGGGTGGTCTCGCGCGCCAGGCGGTCCAGCTCCGGCAGGTCGCCATTCTGCAGCTCGCGTGTGGCGGCCAGCGTGTGCAGCATGATGCGCGCCTGGTCGAACCGGCTGTCGACGAGCTGGCTCAGCCCGTGCGCCGTCTCGCGCAAGGCGGTCTCGGCGCCGGCGCGGGCAGTAACGAAGACGCGCCATGTCAGGAGCGTGGAGATGGCCAGTCCGGGCAGCAGCAACAGGGCTGCCAATCGCAGCAGGCGCGCACGCACCGTGACTTTCATCTGCCCACCATAACGTGTTCTTAAGGGTCGGGTAACCTCGCGCGCGCATCTTCGGCACGGAACGAGGAGTGTGGCAGGATGGAAATCATTTGCATTCAGGGTGAAGCGCCCGGGCGTATCGTCGCCACGCTGTCGCATGGCGCCAAGGTGCGTCAGCTGCCGATGACGGTGATGCGCCACCAGGCCGGCGGCTGGCAGGTGGCCGATGCCGAAGGCGGGTTCGGGCCGCGTTGCAGCGCGGTGACGACGGCGGTGCTGCTCGAGGCGAGCGAGGCGTTTCTGGGCGACGAGGTGATGCAGGCCGCCTGAGGCCGCCGACGGGAGGCGCTCTGGCCGGGAACGCCCTGCGCAGCAACGCCAGGCGTGTGATGCCGCAGGCGACGGCCGGCCTGGCGGCACGCAACCTACAGTGCGAATGTCGCGCGGCATGCGATTCGCCAGCCCGTAGAACACGCAAGCAAATCACCGGTCCCGCTTCTCGCGCGCGCAATGCGGACTACAACACTCGGCCACATGCCTGCCGCAGGCTGCAATTTGTCAGTGGTATCATTAAGCCTGCACGACATACATATGCATGGCATCGCCGTGCCCCGAACGCGATGCTGCAGGACGAATTGCTCGCAGCGATACATTGCCGCACGCGAACGACAGGCGACACTTCAACCGAGGTCTAAGCGCCGGGGAACCGCATAGCCAAGCCGGCCGGGCCGTGCTCTACCATTTCGCACGCCGCATGCCGGCGCTGTCACAGCGTAAGAGAGCGATCCCGAGAATGAAATCTCGATCTGCAGACTTTGCTGCTATCAGCGGCAGCGTTGTGTTTTGCGCTGCCGGTGTGCGCGGCGCCGGTGCAGGGGCGCATGCAGGCGCTCGTCGAACATCGGGCGCCGCATGCGGCACCGATCAGCCCGTTCGCCGAAACCGCGCCGTTGCCGGCGGCAGCGGCCGGCGTCAGCAGGCCGTATAGCGGGCCGAAGCGCGATGTGCTGACGTATCATTACGACAACAACCGCACCGGCTGGAACCAGACCGAAACCGATCTCACGCAGGCGAGCGTCGCCTCGGCAAAATTCGGTCTGCTCAAGACGCTGCCTGTGGACGGCAACGTGTTCGCCCAGCCGCTGCTGGTCTCCGGCTTCGTCCTGCCCGACGGCACGATTCACGATATCCTCGTGATCGTCACCGGCCACAACAGCATCTATGCCTATGACGCGGTGAGCCTGGCCACGCTGTGGCATGTCAATCTCGGCAAGCCGCAGGCCTCGGCCGATGTGGGTTGCGGCGACGTGGTGCCGGAATACGGCATCTCCAGCACGCCGGTGATCCTGCGTTCGGCGGCCAATGCCGCCACGCTGTATGTGGTGTCGGCGACCGAACCCCGGCGCTTCGCCTTTGAGACCGCGCTGCACGCGATCGATCTGGCGACCGGCAACGATATCGGAACGCCCGCGACGATCGCCCCGTCGGCGGTCCTGTCCGATGGCAGCACGCTCGGCTTCGATCCGCAGAACCAGTGGTCGCGCGCCGGCCTGGCGACGGATGGCAGCCACGTCTATGTCAGCATCGGTTCGCATTGCGACAACAATGGCGGCGCCACGTCCGGCTGGGTGCTGCGCTACGGCAGCGACCTGTCCGCGCAGGCCAGCTTCCACACCATAATGACGCAGAGCTCCGGGACCGACCTTGCGAGCATCTGGATGACCGGGTTCGCACCGGCGCTCGATGCGAAGGGCGATCTGTTCGTGGTCACCGGCAATGGCGCGTACGGCGCGCAGGGCAAGGACTGGGGCGAGAGCGTGCTGTCGCTCGATCCGGCGCTGGGCAAGGTGCGCGGGCATTTCACCCCGTCCTGGTACGGAAATCTTAATGCGGGCGACGAGGATTTCGGCTCCGGCGGAGTCATGCTGCTGCCCACGATCGCCAAACAGGCCGCACCGCCGCTGGCGGTGAGCATCGGCAAGTCCGCGGTGCTGTATCTGCTCGACCAGAACCGGCTGGGCGCGCTGAAGCCGAAGGACAGCGGCGCGCTGCAGTCGATCGCGATCACCAGCCGCCCGTATGGCGGCCTGTGGGGCGGGCCCGCGTATTTCGACGGCCCCGCGGGCCCCACGGTGTTCCTGCAGACGGACCAGGACGTGATGCGCGCGTTCCGCGTGACCACGACGGCCACGCCGGCGCTGACGCCGGGTGTCACCGGCACGTCGCAGGCGGGATATGGCGGCGCCACGCCAGTCGTGTCGTCCAACGGTGCTGCGGCGGGCACCGGCGTGGTCTGGGTGGTGCGGCGTTCGGTGCCGCTGGCGCTGGAGGCGTATAATGCCGATACGCTGGGCGCGCCGATCTTCGCCGCGCATGCCGGCACCTGGTCCAACACGCAGCAACAGAATCCGTTCGTGGCGCCGATGGTGGCCAACGGCCGGGTGTATGCGCCGGCGTACCGGACGGTGGATGTGTTCGGGCTGGTCCCCTGATGCGGGCTTAGCCTTTGGTGCCTGGCGCCCGCGGCACGAAGCTGCGGGCGCCGCGGTCGCGGCTCAAACAAGGTTGCAATTGATGCATTCAAGGCAGGCAAAAAAGTAGTCCTTTTTCGAGAAAAAGGACCAAAAAGCTTTTGCTCCGACGCCTGCACGAAGGGCTTCTCCCGTATTGCAAGTCAATGCGGCTGCAGTAAAAAACCGGATTCTTGTGCAGGCGTCGGAGCAAAAGCTTTTTGCTTCTTTTTCTCGAAAAAGAAGGCCTTCCTTCCTGCCGATAACTCAATCCGAAAACGGGTGGCATAATACCGGCCCGCCGGCCACAGCCTGTGCCAGCGCGGCCCTCCGGCCGTGCGCAGGGTCGATCTGGCGCCCTCGTTGCGGTAGGCCTCCGCGGAACGACAGGAGCGCGCGATGCCGAAGAAAACCTCACGGGCGCCGGGCGCGCTGGCGCAGATACTTGCCATCGTGCTCCTGCCGCTGGTCCTGGCCGGGCTCGGCGGGTGGGAGATCGTGCGCGGCCAGGCCACCGTCGCGGAATACCGCGCCAGGGATGCCATGATGGCCGTCCAGGCCGGCCGCCTGCAGGCGCTGGCGCAACGCGATCCGAAGGCCATGATCACCTTCAAGGGGGAACAGCAATCCTACGCGGCCCCGCTGGCGGCGCAGATGCTGGCCGATGGCGCCGACACGCTGCACACCGAGCTGATCGTGGCCCGGGTGCGGCTTCCCTTCGCCTGGCTGGCCGCCTGCGCCGGCCTCCTCTCGCTGGCCGGCGGTGTATTGGCCGTGCTGCTGGTGAGCCAGGCCGCCAGGCGCAGCCTGCGATCGCGCGAGATCCTGGTGCGCGCCTTTTCCCAGGTCCGGCGCGTGGTGCCGGTGGCCCTCGGCTGTCAGGTGGCCGGCGTCGCCGTGGCGCTGCTCGGGGTGGCGGTGTTCGAGTGCGGCGGCCTTTGGTTCCTGGGCTCGGTATCCACCGGCGAGGTCAAGCTGGTGATGCTGGCGCTGGTGGGCGCCGGCGGCGTGCTGTGGGCCGCGTTCCTCTCGCTCAGGCAGTTGCGCAGCACCTTCGGCCTGTTCGCGCCGGAGCCCGCCAGGTTGCTGGGCCAGGTGGTGACGGAGGCCGAAGCGCCCGGCCTGTTCGCCCTGATGCGCGAACTCGCGCACGACCAGGAGGCGGTGATCCCGCAGACCGTGGTGGCCGGCGCGGTGTCGGGCTTCTTCGTCACCTCCTACCCGCAGGACCTGTCCGGCCAGCTTATCACCGGGCGCACCCTGCATGTCTGCCTGCCGCAGCTGGCGGTGCTCAGCCGGGCCGAGACGCGCGTGGTGCTGGCCCACGAGCTGGCGCATTTCTCCGGCGAGGACACCGCCTACAGCATGCATTTCCAGCCGGTCTATGCCGGGCTGCTGCACGGCATGGCCGCCGTGGCGGGGCGTCCGCAGGGCCGCTACCCGGCCATCGAACGCATGATGCGCCCCGCCGCCGCCCTGGGGCAGTACGTGCTGGACCGCTTCGACCTGGCGGTGAAGCACTGGAGCCGGCTGCGCGAGTTCGAGGCCGACCGCGGCGCGCTCGCCATCGAGTCGCCGGACGCGCTGGCCACCTCGCTGCTGCGCACCGCCATCGCCAGCGACATCGTCGACGCCCAGCTCGCCGCCATGGGCGCCCATCCCGCCGAGGCGCCGACCGACCTGATGCGGCAGACGCTGGAGATCGCCGGCGCGCAGGGCTTCGTCGAACCCGCCCGCCATCTCGACGAACGCCAGCCGCACCCGACGGACACCCATCCGCCCACCATACAGCGCATCGAGGCCGCCGGGATCGTGGTGGACGACGCGCTGCTGGCACGCGCCGCCCGGAAGGTGGACCCAGCCGAACTGGCCGATGCGGAGGCGCTGTTCGCCGACTGGCCAGGCGTCTGCCAGGCGGTGACTGCGCAGTTGCGCGCGCTGATGGTCGGCCGCGAGCAGGCCTATCTGCGCCAGGTCAGCCAGGCCGCCGCTGCGGTGGGCGACGCGCCCGTCGAACTCTACGAGCGGCGCGTGTCGATGCTGGTGGTGCTGGGCGTGCTCGCGGCAGGCTGTTTCGCGCTGGCCGGGTTCCTCGCCTGGTTGCTCGCGAACGGCGCGCCAACCACGGGCGACGATTCCGACGGCGCCATACGCTGGATCGCGATCATCTCCGCTGTGTGCGGGGCTGCGGCGTGCTACGGCTTCCTGCGGTTCGCCCGCCGCCTCGTGCCGTTCCTCGTGCTCGACGCCGAGGGGTTCCGCTCGCCGGCCTTTACCGGCGCGGTGCCCTGGATCGCGGTGGCCCACATAACCGTCGCCGGCGGGCGCGGGCTGACCACCATCTTCCGGCTGGCTCCGGACCACACGCTGCCGGCGCGCACCGGCCGCCTCTGGCGCTTCGCGATACGCCGGCGTAGCCGGGCGCTGGTGTTCTCCGGGCTGACGCCGCGCGGCATGAAGGGGCAGGCGTATCTGGATCTGCTGGCGCGCTACCGGACCGCCGCGCTGGCGCGTGCCGAGCTCGCCAGGCGCAACGCGGCCGGACCGGAGGTGTGATCCACGCCTGGCCTGGAAGCCGTCGCGGTACTATCAATCAAGGTTTGAGATTGACGCATTAAGGCAAGTAAGAAAGCAGTCCTTTTTCGAGAAAAAGGACCAAAAAGCTTTTGCTATGACGCCTGCACGAAAGCCTGCTTCCGTATTGCAAGTCGATGCGGCTGCAATGATAGCCAAATCCTTGTGCAGGCGTCACAGCAAAAGCTTTTTGCTTCTTTTTCTCGAAAAAGAAGGCCTTCCTTTCTTTCTGCCGATGAGTCAGCCCCAAAACGGTTCGTATAAGCCCAGCTCCGAGGCGGAGACGACCGAGCCGGCAGCCGCCGCCCCCGCGCACGACCCGGCCTACCGTCGCACAGGGCAGCTCAGGCGCCGAGCGGAAAGATGCGGGTTTCGCCGAAGCCCAGCGTGGTGAAATCATCCGCGCCGAGCCCCGCCTCCCGGACCGCCGCGTCGAGCGCGTGCAGCGGCGCGTCCACCGCCTCGTCGGTGAGCTGGAAGGTGCCGAAATGCATGCCGACCGAGTGGCGCGCCGCCAGGGCCAGATGGGCCTGCACCGCCTCGGCGGGGTCCATGTGCACCGGCTGCATGAACCAGCGCGGCGCATACGCGCCGATCGGCAGCAGCGCCAGGCCGGGCGCGCCGAGCTTCCGCCTGATCTCCGCCCAGTGCGGCCCGTAGCCGGAATCGCCGCCGAACAGGATCTGGCCCTCGGACGTGTCGATCATGAAGCCGGCCCACAGGCTGCGGTCCCGGTCGAACGGCGTGCGCGCCGAGAAGTGCCGCGCCGGCGTGGCGGTGATACGCAGGCCGCCGACCTGCGCGCTCTCCCACCAGTCCAGCTCGGTGGCGGCGATGCCGGCGGCTTCCAGCGCGCGGGCGTTGCCGAGCGTGGTGACGAAGCGCGGCGCGTGGGCCTCGCGGAGCGCGCGCAGGCTCTCGAGGTCCATGTGGTCGTAATGGTTGTGCGACACCAGAACCAGGTCCGGCCGCTTCAGGGCGGCGAGCGCCAGGCCGGGGCGGCGCACCCGCTTCGGGCCGGCCCAGGACAGCGGCGAGCAGCGCGCGGCGAAGATCGGGTCGGTGAGGATCACCTGGCCGGCGACGCGCAGCAGGAAGGTGGCGTGATTGATGAAGGTGGCGGCGACCGACCCGCGCGGCGCCTCCGCAGGCGGCGGCGGGTACGGCGGATCGACGATCTGCCTGGGCCATTGCGCGGTGCCGCCCTGCAGGCGCCATCGCAGCAGGTCGGCCAGGCCGCGCGTCGGCGAGGGCGCGCCGGGATTGAAGAATTTGCGGCCGTCGCAGTGGTCGGACGGGGGAAAGCGTGTTGTCAGCTTCGGTCCTCGCGGCGCTGGGGTTCAGGGACAGGCCCAAGAAGTGGGTGATGCCTGTCGTCAAAGGCGCGAGACTAGGCCGTCTCGTCGCATCTGTCCCGCCTTGCGGACGCGGGGCCGCCCGGCGCTGGCCCGCTACAGGGTGCGCCGCGACAGGGCGGGCCGCGACAGGGGCGTTACAGGGCGCGTCGCGACAGGGGCGTTATACCAACCAAAGGTTGAGATAGCCGCATTCAAGGAAGGCAAGAAAGTAGTCCTTTTTCGAGAAAAAGGACCAAAAAGCTTTTGCTATGACGCCTGCACGAACGCTTACTTCCGTATTGCAAGTCGATGCGGCTGCAATGATAGCCAAATCATCGTGCAGCCGTCATAGCAAAAGCTTTTTGCTTCTTTTTCTCGAAAAAGAAGGCCTTTCTCCTTACTGCCGATGAGTTAGTCCCAAGACGGGTTGGTATTACAGGGCGCGTCGCGACAGGCCGCGCCACATCTCCCGCGTGTGACTTTCAGGCCCGCATTGGCGAAATCGCCGCGGCCCGCCTCGCCGCCGGGCAGCCGGCGTAGTATATCGGTGGCGTAACCACGGGGCGGCACATGCGGCGCTTGTTCGGTCTGTTCGCCCTGCTGCTGGCAGGCGGTCCGTCGGCGGCCCAGGCTGCCGCGCCGGCCGCCACGCTCGATGCCGACACCCTGCCCGCCAGTGCCGAGGGCGCCACGCTGCTGCACGTCCGAACGGCGGGGCGCTTCGCCATCACCGCGCAGAGTGCCAGCTTCACGGCGCTGGACCTGGTGGACATGATCACCGGCCCCACGCCGCTCGCCGGTGCGGCCGGCAGCAAGGACGGCCGGCTGGACCTGCTGCTGGACACCGGCACCTACAAGCTGCGCACCCACCCGGCGCAGAACGCCACCGGCCGGGTCGCCCTGCACGTGGCGCCGTTCACGCCGGCCGGAGACACCGAGATCGCCCCGCAGAGGCGGCGCCGAACGCGACACCACGCTCGCCGACCTGCAGCAGCGCGCCTACTGGCTGACCGTCACCGACCACCAGGCGCTGCGGCTGGAAGCCGCCGGCCGCGCCCTGGCCGATCTGCGCGTGTGGCGCAACGGACGCGACCTGGTGGCGGTCACCCCGGTGCAGCGCCAGATCGCGCCGACAAGCGGCCACCCGTTGCGCGATTTCCTGCTGACGGACGCGCTGCCGCCCGGACTCTACCTGGTGGTCGCCTATGGCGGGCCGAAGCTGCCCTGGGCCGATGGTGACGCGGCCGCCCCGTTCCACCTGCGCACCGGGCTGAGCGCGGCGCTGCGCCCGGGCTGGGCAGACAGCCGGATCGGGCCGTTCGGCACCGAGGCGTTCGCCACCGCCGGCTCGGACGATCTGGTGCGCCTGTCGATGGCAGGCCCCGCCTTGCTGACGGCGGACGGCGCGGAGGCCGCGATCGACGCCAGGGCCCGCCTCCCGCAGGCCGCGCTCGCCATGGTGCAGACCAGGCAGGACCACACCGTCACCGTCACCGCAGCCGAAGGCGCCGCGTTCCAGCTGCGCAGCCAGGAGATCGGCCAGGCGACCGGGCTGTCCGGGCCGGGCGACTGGTGGGTGACCGCCGCCAGCACCGGTTTCGGCGGCGACGACGTGCCGGCGACCTTCATCCTCGCCAGACGGCACCAGACCGCCCCGCTCGAGATCGTGGCGTCCGACGCACCGGAGATCGGGCCGGGCGCCGGGTGGCGGCGGCGCTTCAACCTGCGCGGCCGGGTGGACGTGCTGTTCCACGCGGTGGCCGGCGGCAGGATCGCGCTCACGATATCCGGGGTGCCAACCGACACGCCGCGGCTGACCGCGCTGGACGCCGGGACGGAGGTGCCCACGGTGGGACAGCCCGACACGTGGGACGTGCCGGCCGGATGGTACAGGCTCTCGGTATCGCCGAAGGGCAAAGCGGCGGGCGTGGCCGACATGACGATCGGCGCGCCGGGTGTGGTCGCGCCGTCAGGCGCGCCTAGCGCAATCGAGCCGGCAGGCGCGCCCAGCGCGATCGCGCCGCCAGGCGCGCCTAGCGCAATCGTGCCGCCCGGCGCGCCTGACGCAGCCGTGAAGCTGGGCGCGCCGGGGCCGGCTTCGCCCTCCGCCACCTTCGGCGTGCAGCACCTGGCAGCGGGCGAATCGCTCACTTTGTTCGGCAACGCGGCGCCGGATGCGCGTTTCGGCCTGACCTGGAAGACCCTGCCGCTCGACGAAGCGGCGGCGCCGGTGCGGGTGGGCCAGACGGCCGGACAGAAGCTCGACGTGCCACTGCGCGCCGGCCAGGGAACGCTCATTGCGCTGGCGGAAGGCGGCGGTCCGGTGCCGGTCAGCTACGATACGGCGCACGGCCTGGCGCAGCTGCCGGCGTCCGACCGCCCGCGCGAGATCTCGCTGCTCTGGCAGGCGCCGGCCCCCGCCGCGGGGCGGCGATGCCCAGGCCCGAGCCGGAAGGCAGGCGGCCGGTGCTGCACGACCAGGCGCCAAGGTATTTCGATTTCGCGGAGGACACCGCGCGCAGCTTCAGCCTCGAACTGGCCCAGGGTGGCCTGTTCCGGGTGGAAACATTGGGCCGCCTGCACATGCGCGGCACCATCGGCAGCCATTTCGTGCCTGAACTGCAGAGCGCGGATGCCAACGGCACGGGGCAGAACATGCTGCTGCAGGGCTGGCTGCGCGCCGGCGCCTACCATGTGGACGTCACGGCGAAGCAGTCCTTCGGGCATGCCGGCGTGGTCGCGCGGCCGGCGCCGCTGGCGAGCCTGCCGCCGCTGCAGCCCGGCCGCGTGCTGCGCGCCGCGCTGGCCGCCGGCTCCGGCCTGCTGGTGCCGATCGATATCGGCCAGGCCGGCTCCTACCGGCTGGAGCTGCTGGGCCTCGATCGCGTGTTCGAGGCGCGGCTGGAGGACGCCGAAGGCTGGCCGCTGGCCGCCAGCGCGCCGTTGCAGGACACCACGCAGGATCTCTCGCCGGGCCGCTACCGGCTGCTGGTGATGCCGCAGGCCACAGACGCGCGCGCGGTGATACGGCTCACGCAAAACCTGCCGCCGCCGGTGCGCGTCGGCCACGGCCCGCACGCGCTGCCGTTCGGCGACCCGCAGGATTACACGTGGCGCGAACCGGCGGGGCGCGCCGATCCGCGCACCCCGGACGATTGGCGGTTCGCGCTGGCCGCACCCGCGGACGTCACGCTGTCGGTGAGCGACGGCATGGACGCGGTCCTCTACGGCGCGGACGGCCGCCAGGCGGCGCATATCGTCGGCGGCAGGCCGTTCGAGGGGGCGCTGCCGCCGGGCGCCTGGCGGCTGGAGGCGCGCAGCCAGGGCCGCAACGACAGGCTGGACTACCGGATCGGCCTGCAGGCGGCGCAGTTGCAGCCGGGCCTGCCGGCCAGCGTGCGCCTGCCGGGCCAGGTGCGCTTCAACCTGGCCGCGCCGCGCGTCGCCAGCCTGACCAGCTTCGGCGGCGTGCCGGTGCGCGCGGTGCTGCGCGATGCGTCGGGCCGCGTGCTCGGCCGCTACGGCGCGCGCGCGGATGACTGGAACGTGGCGATCTCCACCCTGCTGCAACCCGGCGCCTATACGCTGGACCTGGAGAGCGCCAGGCCGCCCGCGCAGGCCCCGGCCCCGCGCAACCCCAACGACGTTGCGGCCAGCGCGCCTGCCGCAGCCGATGCATCGCCGGGCTCCGACGACACGAGCGGCGGCAGCGCCGCGCCAGGCCAGGACGGCAACGGCGACACGCCCGGCCAGGCCGCCAGCGGCGACGATACGCCCAGCCAAGCGGCAAGCGGCGGCGACACGCCCGGCCAGGCGGCAAGCGACGACACGCCAGGCCAGGACGCGAGCGGCGATGCGCCGGCCCAGGCCGCCAGCGGCGACGCGGCGAGCCAGGACGCCAGCGGCGGCGACACGCCGGTCCGGGTCGCCGATGGCGACACGCCCGGCCAGCCCGCCGAGGGCGACACGCCCGCCCAGGACGCCGTGCAGAGCCCGCCGCCGAGCGGCGACGCAACGCCGGACCGGCAGGAGAGCGGGTCCGGCCAGCCGGAAGCCGCCACCACGATCACCCTGTCGCTGCCGGAGGAGGCGCCGGCCGAAACCCTGGGCGACGCGCCGCTGCAACTGGCCGGCGGGCGGGTGCACCATCTCGGCCTGAAGCAGCCGGTGGCGGGGCAGCTCGTGGTGGCCGGCGCGGAAGCGGCATCGCCGCTGGCGGTCTCGCTCGAACGGCAGGACGGCGCGGGCGCGTGGCGCAGCCTCGCCGGCGCCCAGGGCCGCGCGGCCATCGTGGCGGTGCCGGCCGACGCCCAACCCGGCGCGTGGCGGCTGTCCGTGTGGCCGGTCGATGGCGGGGACGCGGCGATACGGGCCGCCGCACGGCTGGCCAGCCTGCCGCCGGCAGCGGGACCGCCCCGGTTCACGCCCTTTCCCCTCCCCGGCATCGCCGACGGGCTGGCGGTGGCCAACGTGGCCGCCGCGCCCGCTTCCCTGCTGGGCATCGCCGGCGATCCGGACGTGATGGTCGCCGCCTGGCCGGGCCATGCCGCGCAGGTGCCGCAAGGCGGCCTGGTGGCGCCGCAGGGGGCGAATGTGTGGCTCGTCGCCAGCCACCCGGCGCGCATAACGCTGGCGCCGCTGCCGGCATCCCGCCCGGTCACCCTTACGCTGGCCCAGGGCGAGATCGCGGGGCTGCCGCGCCAGGCCGGGGCGCTCACCGCCTGGGTCGCCGCGGCGCAGGGCCAGCCTGGCTTCGCGCCCGGCCCGGCCAGCGGCGTCTCGGCCGGTGGCGCGATCGCCATCGTCGCGAACGATACGGCCAGCCTGCGCGTGGCGGACGATGCCGACAGCCTGCGCATCACCGCGAATCCTGTGGCGCTGACGCAGGCGCCGATCCGCGCGCTGGCCGGCAGCCTGGATGCCACGCTGCCGGCCGCCAGCGCCACCGAGCTGGTGCTTGACCCGGCGCGGCGCCTGCTGCGCCTGGCCCTGCCGCCCGGCACCGCCGCGGTAGCCGGCTGGCCGGACCGCGATTCGCGCACGGTATGGGCCGGCCAGGCGCCCGCCAGCCACACGATCGAGGGGCGCTGGCGCCGTCTGCTCCTGGTGAACATCAACCAGGCGCCGGCCGCCGTCTCGGTGGCGCAGGACACACTGGCGGAAGAGGACCTGCTCGGCCCCGGCCACGCGTTCCGGCGCTTCTTCGGCGCCGCGGGTTCGCTGGACCTGGCGGTTCCGGCCGCCGCAGGACAGGTCCTGGTGGTGGCCGGCGCGGCCGGCGGCGTGTTCACGTCGCAGGACGGCAGGGTGCAGCGCGGCACGCGGCTGCCGCTCGCCGGGCCGGGCCGCCTGACGCTGGAACACGGCACCGGCCTGGTGGCTGCGTGGCTGGAGGGGCCTGGCGCCGTGCCCTGGCCGCAGCCCGCGCCGAGCCGGCTGGCGCTGCCGGGCAGCATCGCGCTGACGGGCGACGCCATGCGCCTGTCGGTCAGCCAGACCGGGCCGGCGCTGCTGCGCGTGCGCACCACCGCGCCGGTGCTGCTCGGGATCGCGGGCGAAACCCCTGCCTTGTTCCCCGCAGGCGCGGTGTTCAGCCGTTACGTGCCGGCGGGGGATACGAGCCTGCTGGTGGTCCCGGCGCAGGACGGCCCGCTCTCCGGCCGGCTGGAGGCGAGCGCCTCGCCTGTCCTCCCGGCGCAGGACGGCCTGGGCGATGCGGTCGCCGCCGCCCCCGGCGACAGCGTGCTGTTCGGCTTCACCCTGGCCACCCCCCGGCGCATCGGCATCGGCGCGCAGGCGGAGCCGGACGGCGTGTCGCTGGTCCTGCTGGACGCCGCAGGACACGAGATGGCCAGGGGTGCCGCGATGCTGGAGGACCTGCCGGCCGGGCGCTACGTGCTGCAGGCAAAGGTCGCGCCGGACGGCCCCGCCACGCTGATCCGTCCGGCCATCATCGGCCTGTCGCCCAGGCCGGACGGCCCACCCCCGGACATCGTGCAATACTACCGAAAACTGGCCGGCCTGACCGCCCACGGACGCAAGCCATGAAAACAGAACCGAAGCGCTGGCGCAAAGCGGCCCAGGGCGCAAAAGTTTTTTGGTCCTTTTTTTCAAAAAAGGACTGCTTGCTTGCTGTCTTGCTCGTATTGGCCAGCCCGGCTCTCGCCGCCCCGGACCGACAGGCCCGCGCCGACGGCACGCGCATAATCCCCGACCACTTCCTGCGGGAATGGGACCCCGTCACGATCTTCTTCCCGACCGACACCGGCCCGGCCGAAGGCGGCCCGGAGGACCAGCCGCAGCGTCTCGTCACGCTGCAACCCCCGACGGAGGGCGCCTGGCAGTGGCTGGGCGCCCGCGTGCTGCAATTCCGTCCCGCCGAGCCGTGGCAGGCGCTGCGCCGGGTGCGGGTGGCGGTGGGCACGCAGGCGACGGTGCTGGTGCCGCTGCTGCCGGTGCCGGTGGCCAGCGGCCCGGCCGATACCGGCGCCGGCGTGGTGGGGCTGGACCGCATCGCCCTCACCTTTCCCGGCCCGGTGGACACGGACGCGCTCGCCCGCCTGCTCACCGTCGAGCTGCGGCCCGCGCCGGGTATCGTCGCGGCGGGCGCCACGCTGCTGACCGCGCAGGATTTCGACCTCGCGCCGGGCGAGCGCACGGCGCGCGACGGCCGGCAGGTGGTTGTCGTCGTGCTGCACCGCCCGGTGGCGGACGGCCAGGTGGCCATCGTGCGGCTGCGCCTGTCGGATGTGCCCCGGCTTGATGCATCCGGACTTGACGTGCCGGTGTTCGAGACGCGCCTGCACAGCGCCGTGCCGTTCGCCTTTTCCGACGCCTCGTGCGCGTCCGGCTTCGGCCGGTCCACCGTGGATGGCGGCGACGGCGTGCGCGCCTGCGCGCCGGCCCAGGAGGGCGCCGCGGCGCCGGCGCGCGGTATCGACCTGGCGTTCACCGCCCAGCCCGAAGCGCTCGACGCGGTGCGCGTGCGCGACGTGCTGCGCATCTCGCCGCATGTGGATGGCCTGTCCGCGGTGGCGGACGCGACCACGCTGCACGTCCGCGGTGCGTTCAAGCCGGCCACGGTCTACACGCTCGCGGTGCCGCCCGGCGCCCTGCACGATACGCGCGGCCGGGCGATGGCGGCGATGGCGGACCAGCATTTCGCGTTCGCCGCACCGCCACCGGGGCTGCGCTGGGATGCCGCCCAAGGGATCGCCGAGCGTTACGGGCCGCAGATGGTGCCGTTGCGCGGCCAGGGCTACGCCAAGGCCGATCTGCGCATCCACCCGGTCGACCCGCTGTCGCGCGATTTCTGGCCCTACCCTGCCACAGGCCTGGTGACCAGCGATGCCACGCCGCCGCCGCTGCCCGGCCGCGAGCCGGCGCCCTGGGACCAGCCGGGCGCGATCAGCCCGGACGACATGGCGCTGCGCCTCGGCGCGATGGGCTCGCCGTCGGTCTCCACGCTGGCGGACCTGCCGGCCACGCCCGGCGGGCTGGAGCAGAAATTCGGCCTCGACCTCGCACCGTTCCTCGCCGGGATCGCCGGCGCGCACCAGCCGGGCACCTACCTGCTCGGCCTGCGCCCGGTCGATGCAAGGCAGCGGCACTGGATGCGCGTGCAGGTGACGGATCTCAGCCTGACCGCCATCGAGGAAGACCGCCGGGTGCGCTTCGCGGTGACGTCGCTGGCGACCGCGCGGCCGGTGGCGGGCGCGCGCATCGAGCTGCAGGAAGCCCAGCAGGATGGCAGCATGGCGAACCTGGCGCACGGCACCACGGATTCCGCCGGCGACTACATCTGGGCCGTGCCGGACCGCGACCCCGGCGAGGATGGCCATAGCCTGAGCCGCGTGGTGGTGAGCAAGGGCGCGGACACGCTGGTGTTCGACCCGAGGCACGGCCCGCCCGCCTATACGCAAGGCGGCTGGGGACGCGGCGACGGCCGCTGGCTCGGCTGGGCGGCCGCCGGCAACACGCGCGGCCGCGGCGAACAGCCGCGCCTGCTGTGCCATGTGTTCACCGAGCGGCCGATCTACCGGCCGGAAGAGCACCCGCAGATCGCCGGCATGATACGCGACTGGCGAGCCGGCGCGCTGGCCTTTGCCGGCGGTGGCGGCACGGTGGTCGTCACCGGGCCGGACAACCAGCAATGGAAGCTGCCGGCGGCGCTCGACGATGTGGGCGGCTTCCACGTGGCGTTCGACGCCAAGACGGACGCCACCGGCGAATACGGCGTGGTGTTCCAGCCGGACCGCAACCGCGCCGCCTGCGGCCAGATGACCTTCCGGAAGGAGGCCTACCGCCTGCCCACCTTCGAGGTGCTGCTGACCGGCGCGCAGACGGTGCCGCTCGACCGGCCGTTCGACGTGGACCTGCTGGCGCGCTGGTTCGCCGGCGGGCTGGTGGCCGACCGTCCGGTCGCCTGGACCGTCACGCAATTCCCCCATGTCTGGTCGCCGCCGGGCCAGGAGGGCTTCGCGTTCTCGTCCGACAGCCGGTTCTCCGGCGACACCGATTTCCGCTCCACCGCGGTGCTGACCCGCACGGTGAAGACCGATGCCGGCGGGGCCGCGCAACTGGTGCTGGACCCGACCATCGAGCCCACCGCCCAACCGCGCGAATACGTGGTGGAAGCCACCGTGACAGGCGACGACGACATCCAGGTGCGCAGCGTGCAGCACGTCGTGGCCCTGCCGGCCTTTGTGCTCGGCGTGAAGCTGGCCCGCTACATCGACCACGCCGGCGAGATCGCGCCCGCCGTGGTGGCGCTAGACGGCGAGGGCCACCCGTTGGCCGGCCTGAAGATGACGGCAAGGCTGATACGGCGCGGCTGGAACGCCGTGCTGCAGGCCAGCGACTTCGCCGCCGGTGCCGCGAAATACGACACCCAGGTGATCGACCGGACGGTGGCCGAGCGCCAGCTCGTCAGCGGGACGGCCGCCGCCACGCTGCATTTCGATGCGAAAGAATCCGGCGTCTATATCGTTGAGCTGACCGCGTCGGACCAGGCCGGGCGCGCGCAGACCGTGCGGGTGGACAGCTTCGTGGCGGGCGACACGGCGGTCACCTGGGCGCAGCCGCCGGCGCAGACGATGGTGCTGACGCCCGACAAGCCCGCCTACGCGCCGGGCGAGACCGCGAGCCTGCTGGTGCAGAGCCCGTTCCAGACCGCGCGCGCTCTGGCGGTGATCGAGGAGCCGGAAGGCCCGTTCGGCTACCGGTGGATTGAGGTGACGCATGGCTACGGCCGCGTGCAGGTGCCGATACGCAAGGCGCAGGTGCCGAAACTGGCCGTCCACGTCCTGCTGATGCGCGGTCGCCTGTCCGGCCCGGGCCCGGCCGCCGGCGCCCCGTTCGACCAAGGCAAGCCGATGACGGTGGCGGCCACCGCCTGGCTGCCGGTGACCCCGGTCGACAACCAGCTTCGCGTGCGCTTCGACGCGCCGGCCAGCGCGCGGCCGGGGCAGGAGGTGGACCTGACGCTGCATCTGGCGGATGAGGCGGGCCGGCCGGTGGCAGGCGAGGCGACGGTGTGGATGGTCGACCAGGCGGTGCTGTCGCTGGCCAAGGAGCAGCGGCTGGATCCGTTGCCGGACTTCATCGTGCAGCGGGCGAGCCGGATGGTGGCGCGCGATTCGCGCAACATGGCGTTCGGCATCATCCCGCTCGGCGAGTCGCCGGGCGGCGGCGCGGGCGGGGAGCGCGGCGCGGAGAACATCTCCGTACGGCGCAATTTCACCCCGGTCCCGCTGTATCTGCCGCGCGTGCAGGTGGGCGCGGACGGCACGGCGCGCATACACGTCCGGCTGCCGGACACGCTCACCGTCTATATGCTGCGCGCCAAGGCGATCAGCGGGCCGGACCGCTTCGGCGCCGGCACCGGAAGCCTGAAGATACGCCTGCCGCTGATCGCCCAGCCGGTGCTGCCGCGCTTCGTCCGCCCCGGCGACGCGTTCACCGCCACCGTCATCGGCCGGCTGGTGGAAGGGGCGGGCGGCCCCGGCACCGCGATCGCATCCGCCACAGGCCTGCAGGCGGACGGGCCGGCGCGCCAGGGTTTCGCCTGGGACGGCCGCCACCCGGCCCGCATCGGCTTCGGCCTGACCGTGCCGCGCGACGCCGCCGGCACCACCACGATACGCTTCACCCTAAAACGCGACAGCGACGGCGCGGGCGACGCGGCCGAGCTGACCCTGCCGATACGCCCGGACCGCCCTGTGCTGCACGTGCGCGCCACCGCCACCCTGGCCGCACGCGCCACCCAGACGATCCCGGCGCTGGACGATACCGCGCGCCCCGGCACCTACCGGCGCAATGTGGTGGTGGCCGCCGATCCGCTGCTGGTGCGCATCGTCGCCGGGCTGCACTATCTGCTGGAATACCCGTTCGGCTGCACCGAACAGCGCATGGCGCTGGCCGGCTCCGAACTGGCGCTGAAACCGTACCTGCCGATCCTCGATGCGGCCGGCGTGGGTGGGCATATGGGCGCCGACGTGGCCTCCACCTTGGCCGAGATCGCGGCGAACACCGATTCGGACGGGCTGGTGGCCTACTGGCCGCACATGCCCGGTTCCGTCTTGCTGACCGCCTGGGCGCTGGATTTCGCGGTGCAGGCCGAGCAGGCGGGCATGCCCGTCGACCACGCGATGCGCGGGCGGCTGCAGCACGTGCTCCAGCAGGCGCTGCGCTCGGACTACCCACATCTGTTCGCGCGCGAGGAGGTTCGCGAACGCGCCGCCGCCCTGTGGGCGCTGGCCGAAGCCGGCGACCTGCAGCCGGCCTATGCCAGCGAGCTGGCGCGCCGCGCCGGGATGCTGGCGAGCGAGTTGCTGGCGCAGGTTATCGTGGCGCTCGACAAGCTGCCGGCCGCCGACCACGCCGTGCTGCCCGGGCTGGAGGACCAGATGTGGCAGCGTGTGCAGACCCGCCTGCGCGACGGCCAACTGGTGTATGGCGGGCTGACCGACAGCCCGGCGGACCCGCTGATCCTGCCCTCCGAAGCGCGCGGCCTGGCCGATGTGACGCGCGCGGTGGCGACCGTCAGCCCGCACGAGAAGCGGCTGGGTCTGCTCCGCCTCGGGCTGCTGCGCATCGCCGGCCCCGATGGCTGGGGCAGCACGAACGCCACCGCGAGCGCCCTGCGCGCGCTGGCGGCAAGCTGGCAGCCGCCAGGGGCGGATATCCCGGTCAGCTTCACCCTGCCCGGCCAGCCCGCGCCGCAGACCGCCACGATCTCGGCCGCCACGCCGCTGCAGCAGGCCAGCACAAGCGCGCCCGGTCCGATCGCGGTGCGCGCGGAGGGCGGCGACAGCACGCTCTCCCTGTTGACGGACACCACCTACGTGCCGGCCGGCCTGGGCAGCACGGCGAAAGCGGCGGCGCATGGTTTCGTGGTGAGCCGGCGGCTGTTCCTGGTGCCGCCCGACGGCCCGATGCGGCTGCTGGCGCCTGGCGCGGACGGCGCGATCCACCTGGCTATCGGCGACGTGGTGGAGGAGGCCGACGAGGTGGTGAACCCGGAGGCGCGCACCAATGTGGCGCTGCGCCTGCCGCTGCCGGCGGGGATGGAGCCGCTCAACCCGAACCTGGCGACGTCACCGGCCAATGCGGCGCCTTCCGCGGCACCGAGCCAAATGCCGGATTATGCGTCGTACGGCGATGACGAGGTGCTGGCGGTGTTCCAGACTGTGCCAAGTGGGACTTTGAGTTTTAGGACGCGTATGCGCGCGATGGTGGCTGGCAGCTTTACGCAGCCGGCGGCGCGTGTCGAGACGATGTATCAGGAGGGGGTTGATGGGAGCAGCGAGGGGGTGCGGGTAGTTGTAAGGCAGTGAGGAAGGAAGGAAGGCCTTCTTTTTTGAAAAAAAGAAGCAAAAAACTTTTGACTCCGTTCGCTGGGGCAAGCGCCCACACCAGAGTCCCAAGGCAAAGCATGTATCCAGCCTGCGCGCGACAGCACATGATAAAAGCTTTTTGCTTCTTTTTCTCGAAAAAGAAGGCCTTCCTCACTTTCCGCCAAGTTTCCGCCGTTCTCTCTTCATTTATCGTCGTGCTTTATTCCGCCACGGTAATGCACCGCGCGCATCTGGAAACGCTAGCCGCCACCCCGCTCCTAACCGACCAACACGGCGCATTCCTGGCGCAATTCGGCAACACGCAAGACGGGCGAACGGAATACGGCTACTGGAACCTGCTTGCGGTCCCCGACCGGGTTGCCCGTGCCACGCTGGCGCTGGAGGACAGGCGTTTCGCGCAGCATCCGGGCGTGGATGCGCGTGCCGTTTTGCGCGCGATGTTCCAGCATCTGCGGCACGGCCGTTCCGGCGCTTCCACCATCGCAATGCAGGTGGCGCGCATGCAGCATCCCGAGGCGCGCACACTGTGGAACAAGGCGGTGGAAGCCGGCACGGCGCTGGCGCTGACGTGGCGTTACGGGCGCGATGCGGTGCTGGTGCAATATCTGCGCATGGTGCCCTATGCGAATGGCAGCCACGGCATCGCGCATGCGGCGCGCTGGTATTTCGCCAAACCGATGGCGGATCTGAGCTGGGCGGAGATCGCGCTGCTGTCCGCCGTGCCGCACGCGCCCGGCCGGCTCGATCCGCTGCATCCGGCCGGGCTCAAGGCGGCGCGGCAGCGTGCGTCGCGCATACTGAGCGTGCTGGCCGGGCAGGGCGTGATACCGGCCGACGCTGTGCTGACGGCGCGGGCGCAGCTCGCTGCGTTGGTGGTGGCCGCTCCGCCGGCGCGGCCGCCGGTCGCGATGCACGCGATATTGCGCCTGCAGCGCAGGCTCGCCGGCCGCGCCCTGCCCGGCGCCGAGCCGATCGTGCGCTGCGCGATCGATCTCGGGCTGCAGGGCGAGCTTGCCGGGATGGCAAGCGAGCGGCTGCTGCACTGGCGCGACGACCGGGCGCAGCAGGTGGCGCTCATGGTGGTCGGCCGGCACGATCGCCGGGTGCTGGCCGCGATCGGGTCCGCGGGGTTCGACAGCCTGCCGGCGGGGCGGATCGATTTCACCGCGGCGGACCGCTCGCCGGGCAGCACGCTCAAGCCGTTCATCTATGCGCTGGCGCTGCAGCGCGGCGTAGTGTCGCCGGCCCAGGTGATAGGGGATCTGCCGGATATCAGCGCCGGCATCGGCAATGCGGATGGCGCATTCCTCGGCGAGATGCTGCCCAGGCAGGCGCTGGCGAATTCGCGCAACGTGCCGGCGGTGACGGTGCTGCGGCGCGTCGGCCTGCAGCGTATGTTCGACGCCCTGCGCGCGCTCGGCCTGACCGATCTGGACGGCAGCGCGGACCGGTTCGGCTTGTCATTGGCGATCGGCTCGCTGCCCACCAGCCTGGACCGGCTGATGCGCGCCTATGCCACGCTGGCCGATGACGGGCAGGACACCGATCTCGCCTGGTACGACGGCCAGCCGCGCGCGGCGCCCCGCGCGCTGATCGCGCCGGATGCGGCGCGTCAGGTGGGGCTGTTCCTGTCGGACCCGATGGCCAGGCTGCCGAGCTTCGAGCGCTACGGCGCGGTGGAATACCCGTTCAGCGTGGCGCTGAAGACCGGCACGTCGCAGGGGTATCGCGACGCCTGGGCGATGGCCTGGTCGCAGGACTACGAGGTGGGCGTCTGGGTCGGGCGGGCGGATGCCGGCCCGATGACCAGGCTGGGCGGCGCGCAATCGGCCGCAGAGCTGGCCCAGGCAGTGCTGCTGCGCCTGCATCGCGTCACGCGCGGGGACCTGACGGCAGGCGGCTTGCCCGCGCCGGCGCAGCAGGGCCCGGTCGAATTGTGCACCAACGGTGCGGCCGGCGCGTGCGCCGTCGCGCCTGACGGAATCGTTGCCGTCCGGTTCCGGCGCGCCGGCGGCGGCGCAGGACGGCAAGCTGCTGGCGGTGATCTCTCCCGCGCCGGACACGCGCGTCTGGCTCAACCCGGAGGTGCCGCAGGAGCTGAGCCGCCTGGCGTTGCGCGCGCGCGTGGCGCCGGGCATCACGCAGATCGTGTGGCAGGTGGACGGGGCGGATTATGCCGTGGCCGACCCTGCGGCGCCGCTCTACTGGAAGCTGGTGGGCGGGATGCACCGGTTCCGCGTGCGGCTGCCGTTGCAGCCCGGGGCGTCCGCCGCGGTGCGCGTTCTTGTGTCGCCGTAGCCGCGCGATCGGATCACGAAGCCGGGTCGCGGCCATGCGCCAGGAGCGGGGTGGGTTCTGGCTGTCCCTCGTAATAATCGGCCACGCGCAGGAAGCCGTGGCGGCCGATCGCGTCGACGGCCAGCGCCCCGCTATCGGGGTAGGTGCAGATATCGGCGGGCGGCTCGGCGCCGATCGCGAGATAGACGAGATCACCGGTGTTCTGCGCGGTCGCGGGATTGGCGATCTGGTGGGCTATCCCGGTGTCCGCGGGGCAGGAGATGCAGTCGCCCGGGCGTATCTCGTGCACGATGTCGCCGTAGCGGAACACGCCCTGGCCTTCGAGCACGATGAAGATTTCGTCGGCCATAAGATGCGTGTGCGCCGGACACGCGCTATGGCCGGGCGGCACACGCGTGGCGTTCATGCCGAGGCGGCCCATCCCGAAACGGCCTGGCCCGGCCTGCTTCATTGCCGGAGTCAGTGCGCGTTTGAAATGCGCCCAGGCTTCGGGAACGTCGGCCGCGGTTTCCGGCGCGGTGTGCAGGTTGACGATGATGGGTGGCGTTTCGGCCATGGCGTGCTCCTGTGGTCGCGCGGACAAACGCGCGGCTCGTGTCGGGCGCGCTGCGGGTCGTTTGCTGTTGCCGTTGTCCGCAGCGGCGAAGTAGCAGAGCGCGCTCGTACCGGCCAGCAGGTGGCAGCTTCCCCGTTGCGCCGGGAGATGATTTCGCCCGTCGCGCGCAACGATTGCGGCGGGGCGCTTGACACCGCCCGCCTGGCCAGGGACATGCACGAGGGCAACGGCATCAGCCTGGAATACGATGTGATCCGGCAGATGCTGAACCTCGAGACAGCCAACACCTACGAGGTCGCGCACCACGTGCATGCGGGTATACCGGAGCGGGCGCAGACCGGGCGCGCAGCGTGACGGCCGGGGCGGCCCATCCATCCGCAGCTGCAACGCCGCCGCTCGCGGGGCTGCGCGTGCTCGAGCTCGCGCGCGTGCTGGCCGGCCCGTGGATCGGCCAGACCCTGTCGGATTTGGGTGCCGACGTGATCAAAGTGGAGAGCCCCGAGGGCGACGACACCCGCGCCTGGGGGCCGCCTTTCATCGAAGTGGCCGGCGACGTGTCGGCCGCCTATTTCCACGCCTGCAACCGCGGCAAACGGTCGATACGCGCGGATTTCCGCGACCCCTCCGATCTGGCGCGGGTGGTGGCGCTCGCCGGGCAGGCCGATGTGCTGGTCGAGAACTTCAAGGTCGGCGGCCTGGTGCGCTACGGCCTGGATTATCCCAGCCTGGCCGCCCGCAACCCACGCCTGGTGTATTGCTCGGTGACCGGCTTCGGCCAGGACGGCCCCAGCGCCGGCAAGGCCGGCTACGATTTCATGATCCAGGCGATGAGCGGGATCATGGACCTCACCGGCGAGCCGGACGGGCCGCCGCAGAAGATCGGCGTGGCGTTCGCGGACATCTTCACCGGGCTGTATGGCGTGATCGGCATACAGGCGGCGCTGGCGCAGCGCGCGCTGACCGGCCGCGGCCAGCATATCGACGTGGCGCTGCTCGACACCATGACCGGCGTGCTGGCGAACCAAGCGATGAACTACCTGGCCTCCGGTATCACGCCCACGCGCATCGGCAGCGCCCACCCGAATATCGTGCCCTACCGGACCTTTCCCACGTCGGACGGCCACCTGGTGATCGCCTGCGGCAATGACGGGCAGTTCGCCCGGCTGTGCGGCGTGCTGGATGTGCCGCTTCTCGCATCGGACGCGCGCTACCTGACCAATGCCGGCCGCGTGGCAGGGCGGGTGGCGCTGGAGCAGGCGATCGGCGAACGCACCGCCGGCTGGGCCAGCGCGGATCTCACCGCCCGCCTGGATGCCGCCGGCGTGCCCGCCGCCACGGTGAATACGGTGGCGCAGGCGTTCGACGATCCGCAGACGCGCCATCGCGGCATGCAGATCCTGTGCGACGGCGTGCCCGGCGTGCGCACGCCGCTCGTCTTTTCGGCGAGCGCGCTGTCGCTGGACCGCCGTTCACCGGCGCTGGGCGAGCACGATTCCAATCCGTCTTGGGACTGAGTCATCGGCAGCAAGGAAGGAAGGCCTTCTTTTTCGAGAAAAAGAAGCAAAAAGCTTTTGCTGTGACGCCTGCACTGGGGGTTTTGGCTACGACTGCAAGCGCATCGACTTGCAATAGGAGCGTAGGCCGTGGGGCACATGCGGGAGCTGGGCGCGTCAGGTGTTTGCCTGCACGTTGGACCAGTTTGCACGCCCGGGCGGCCGGCCGGGACACCAACGTGGTTCGCGACGAGCCGAAGCTGGAGCTTGGTGGTTAGACGCACCGCCTGGGAAAACTGCACGGGCGTGCATCGTGTTGCGTGACGCCACACCGGCGCGGCAGAAATCGCGTGGCGACTTGGCACCACGCAGATGTCCTGTTCCGGTGCCGCCGCCTGCGCGGCATCGGCCTGCCCCTGCCCGCTCAGGAGTCAGCGTTTACGTGCCGGAAATCCGGACGCACCTTCTGGCGCGGAGGGGTACTCGCATCGAGGCAATTGGAATAGGCATCCGTCTGGTCGTCGGCCAGGAAAGGGTGTCCGTTTGGAAGGCAAAGTCGCGCTCGAGGAGCATTTCTCTACGGAACTGAACAACCGGTTCTGGAACGCGAAAAGCGAGGAGGACCGTAACGGCAAGGCTTACGCACAGGATGTGGAACGCAAGCTTCTCGATCCTGCGCAGTGCGTTGCCGAAATGGACCGGGCCGGCATCGAGCGTTGCATCATGTCGCTCACCTCGCCGGGCGTCCAATCTGTAACGGACCCCGGCAAGGCAATAGAGCTGGCACGGGCCAGCAACGAGTATGCCAGGAGCTTCATGGCCGCGCATCCCGCGCGCTTGTCGGCCTTTGCGGCAATTCCGCTGCAGGACCCGCGCGCTGCCGTGGAAGAGCTGCAGCGGACCGTCGGCACCGGCGAGTTCGTGGGTGTCCTGGTCAATGGCTACACCGACGTGGGCGAAGGCGAGAACGTGCATTATCTCGACGAGGCGCCTCTCGAAGCGTTCTGGGCTGAGGCGGCCCGGCTCTCCGCGCCGATCTACCTGCATCCGCGCGAGCCGCTTCCCAGCCAGACACGCGCAATAAAGGGCTACCCGGAGCTCGGCGGGTCGGCCTGGGCGTTTTTCTACGAGACCGCGACCCATGCGGTGCGCCTGATGCTGAGCGGCCTGTTCGATCGCCACCCGACGCTCCAAATCATCCTGGGCCATCTCGGCGAAAGCCTGCCTTACATGCTGCCGCGCCTGCAGCACCGGCTCGACGAGCAGCGCGAGGGGCAGAGAGGCGCCGTCGCGAAGCGGCGTCCAGGCTATTACTTCGCCAACAACTTCCACGTCACGACGAGTGGCCACTTCCATACCAAGCCATTGCTGGAGGCGATCGACCAGATCGGCGCCGATCGGGTGCTCTTCTCGGTCGATTACCCCTACGAGCAGATGGACATGGGTGCGCGTTGGTTCGACGACATGCGGCTGGATGAAGGCCTGAAGCTCCGTATCGGCCGCGAGAACGCGAACAGGCTGTTCAAGCTGGGCTTGCCGACTTTGCAAGCGTCCAACGCGGCTGCTTTCGCGTCCTGACACCAGCCGAGCGCCTGCCGGATACAAGCCTTACGGCTGCCGGTTGAACAGGAAAGGAGATGAGGCAATGAAAACCGCGATCATAGGTCTCGGGAGCATCGGTTCCCGCTTGGCCAGGAACCTCGCAGGCGGCGGCCAGGCGATCATCGTCGCCGACAAGACCTTTGCCAAAGCCGAGACGCTGGCTGGCGAACTTGGAAATGCCGCCACGCCGCTGCGGTTCGACGCGGCGCTCGACGCGGCGGATGTGCTGGTTCTGGCCATCCCCTTCGCGGCTGCCCGGGATCTCGTCTCAAGCAACCATGCGGCGCTGGCTGGCAAGATCGTCGTCGATCCGTCCAACCCCATCGAGCCGGACGGGAAAGGCGGATTTCAGAAGACGATAGCGGCCGACCAGTCATCGGGCGAGCTGCTGTCCAGGCTGCTTCCCGAAGGTGCAGAGCTCGTCAAGGCGTTCGGGACGTTGAGTGCGGAGCTCCCTAGGGTCCGCCACAAACAGGTCACCCGAGAAAGCGGTGCTGTTCTATGCCACGGACTATCCGGAAGCCGGCCGGGTTGTGGCAGCCCTCATAGCGGCCAGCGGCTTCGCGCCGATCAGCGTAGGCGGTATCTCGCAGTCGATCCGCATCGAGGTGGGCGGCGACCTCCACGAGTTCGGCAAGCTCGGGCGGTTGGTGTCGGCCTCGGAAGCAAAGAAGCTAATCTGACGTTGTTTAGGCCGTTATGATTTGGGCGGGATGACGCAAGGTGCTGCCGCGAGGCCTGGCTGCCCCGATGAAGATCCACGCCGAGGATGCCGACATGGATCGCCACGAAAACACACGCTCGTCATTGGATAGATGGTGAGTGGCTCGATTCGGACGTGCGGCTCGAAAGCATCAATCCCGCGACCGGGGAGGCGATCGGCACCTATGCCGAAGCGAGCGCGGCGGACGCGCTGAAAGCAGTCGGCGTCGCCCACAGGGCGTTCCAGGAAGGCGTCTGGCGAAAGGACCGCCGCCTGCGCGCCAAGGTGCTCAACGAGATGGCGGACCGCTTCGAGGCCGCTTCTGAGGCGATTGTCGAGATGTTGAGCCTCGAGAACGGCAAGATCAAACCCGAAGCCCGCTTCGAGGTGAACATGGTGCCTGGGAAGCTGCGCTACTACGCGGCCTTGGCGCTGACGGATTATGGGCGCGCGATGGAGGTATCGCCCGGATGCTATACGACGGTACTGCGTCAGCCGATGGGTGTCGCCGGAATCATCGCGCCCTGGAACTCGCCGGTCGTGCTGTTCATCAGGAGCCTCGCGCCCGCGCTGTGCGCAGGCTGCACGGTGGTGGGCAAGCTGCCCGGCCTCACGGCCCAGACCAATGCGTTGATGTGCGCGCTATTCGCCCAGGTGACCAGCCTGCCGAAAGGCGTCCTGAACGTGTTCACCGAGATGGGGAGCGCGGGAGCGCGCGCGGTCGTCGCGTCGCCGCTCGTGCCGGTGATAAGCCTGACCGGGAGCTCGCGGACCGGCCAGCAGATGATGGCGGCAGGCGCCGTCAACATGAAGCGCTTCGGCGGCGAGCTCGGCGGCAAGACGCCCGTGCTGCTGTTCGACGATGCGGAGCTGGGCCGAGCCCTGCCTATGGTGTGCAAGGCGCTGACGACCTTCGCTGGCCAGTTCTGCATGACCGGCAGCCGTCTGCTCGTGGCGCGCTCGATCTACGACGAGGTCCGCGAACGGCTCGGCGCGCTGCTCGCGGCGGTCAAGGTCGGCCCGGCTGCCGATCCGAGCAGCGACATGGGACCAATGATCAACATCGCCAACGTGGCCCGGGTGGACCGGCTCGTCGAAGAGGCCATCGCCCAGGGCGCCAAGGTCGTCACCCGCGGCGGTCCGGTGAAGGAAGGGCCGCTGTCGAAAGGCGCGTTCTACCGCCCCACGCTGCTGGAGATACCCGATCATGCCATCCGGATCGCGCAGGACGAGGTATTCGGGCCGGTACTGGTCATGCAGGCCTTCGATAGCGAGGCGGAAGCCGTATCGCTCGCCAACGACAGCGCGTATGGCCTGGCCGCCTCGATCTGGTCGGCAAACGTCGATCGCCCGCTTCGCATAGCGCGGCAGATCGAGGCCGGGACCGTGTGGATCAACAACTGGGCGGTCGTCTACGACGAATCCGAGGAGGGCGGTTTCAAGCAGAGCGGTATCGGCCGCCTGAACGGCGTCGCGGCGCTCGACGATTTCGTCGAATACCGCACCATCGTTCACGAAATCGCTCTTTGAAGGAGGAGATGACGCGATGAGCGGACTGACGGTCGCGACGCGCGGCGAGCTGGTTGCGGCGGTCCACGGGGAGGCCGCCGGGGTCATTCGCGTGAGAGGCCACCTGGCCGACCTGCCTACGCTTCACCTGAAGCCCGGAATGTCGCTCTCGGGTGACGGCCCGGCCGTGCTGCGCTTCGCTCCGGGGGCGGACGGGTTGCGCCTGTCTGCCGACAACAGTGTGGACGGCCTCGAGATCGTCGTCTCGCCCACGCGGCAGGCCATCTCCAACGGCACCGATCTCGCCTCGCTCGGCCGAATCGCGTTACTCGGGCTCACGGTGACCGGAAACGTTCGGCTGCTGGCGGCCGGACAGGTGAGAAGCGGCCATGTCGAAGCCCGAAACATCCACGTGCGCGACGCCGACGCGCGGGATTTCGAGCAGCGACCCGAGGGATTCGGCGTTCAGGTCGTCGCCGGGGTATTCACCTTATGGAACCAGCAGGACGATCCGGGCAGCCGCCTGACGGCGAACCTGACGGCAATCAGCGCGGGGCGCCCGGGCGCCCCCGTGCGTGGCGGCGGTATTTTCGTGGGTGGGACTCCCGGCGGGGGCAGCCTCTGGATCGCCCAACTGGAGACGGGCGAAATACATAGCGACGGTGGAATACCTCCCGGCACGCCGGACCGCATCTCCGCAGGTGTCTTCGTTGTCCACGGAGCCTGGGTCGACACCGTCCGCAACACCGGCCCCGTCACGACCTACGGCCCGAACGACATGGTGCTCGACAACTGGGGCACGGTCGGACGCTGGCAGGCGGATGCGAAGATCACCTCCTTTGGCCCCAGCGGCATCGGCTTCGTGAATTTCGGCGAGCTGGATACGCTTGAGGTGAACGGGGTCATCGAGACGTTCGGCGTCGGGGCCAGGGGTTTCAACGTGTATGCCGGGGGCGTCCGCGACGCCGCGTTCGAGCGTGTGATCACGCGGGCGGATGGCGCAGTCGGCATCCAGATCAGCCGCCCCGTCGGCCGCATCGTGGTGCGAAACGGGTTGGAGACGTATGGCCGCGTCGGTAATTCCCTGGTCAAAGGCGTGGTTTTGCAGCTTCCGGCGACGGCCCTCAGCGTGAAGCCGGGCGGGTCCGCGCGCGAGATCAGCATCTCCGGCGGCCTGGCCTCGCACGGCATCGGCATCGAAACGCTGGAGCTGCATGGGCCCGTGGACAGGTTCAGCGTTTCGGGTTCGCTCGGTCCGGGCGGCCCCGGCTTCCAGGCTGCCTGACGCCACACGCATGTCCCCGCAGCGACAAGGATTTCGTTCCACCGGCAATACACGCCCGGTTGCCGCATCGGCACGCAAGCGGAAGGCTCTGCCAGCTTCCAGCCGGTGCGCTCTCCATCGATCATTTGCCAGAAACCTGAACTGCCGGCGAACGTGACCGCTACACCTTGCCGGGGAAGAGGCGGTAGTTGCCGAGCTACGCCGCCGCGAGAGCCCAACCACCTATCTTCAAAGCCAAGCAAGCGCGCCCTGCCCGAGGCCTCAGGCTCGCCGGAACGGCGGAGCTGCCATGATCGCCAATGCGAGACTGCTCTGGCGGCGGTGTCCGGGCGCGCCTCGCCTCATATCGGCCGGTAATCGGAACGCACCGTTCATCGCGGTTCAATGGCGCGAACCCGCAGCGCGGCCTACCAACCGGTCCCGATACAGCTGAGGGAATGCCCGTGACGGACGCAGCGCCGCTGTCGGTCGAAGACCGTTTCGCCATCTATGAGCAGTTGAACCTGCACCAGATCACCATCGATACGGGGTGGGGCCGTGAACAGGCGGCCGCCTACGTCGACCTCTATTGGCCGGAGGGCAAGTTCAACGTCATCGATATACGCCATCAGACGTTTGCCGGGCCTGCCGAGCTCAAGAAGATGTTCGATTACGGCCACAGCGTTTTCCCGATCCAGAAATGGAGCCACGACATGGGCCCGTTCCAGATCAGGGGCAGCGGCGACAAGGCCGTCGTTCACTGGCGTTGGGTCGTGAAATGGCGTCAGGAGATACAGGGAACCGTCTCCACCGGCACATACGACGATGTTTTCGAGAAGCGCGGCGGCGTCTGGAAATGCCTCGAACGAACGTCGACCATCGACCAGAACTGGCCTACGCAAACCTTCCAGCCCTATGTCGAAAGACAGGACGCGCTGTTCAGGGAGTCCTGAGCCGGGACTGCACTCGAAGGGGGGCAAGGCAGCTCGAGCCGC
The DNA here is from genome assembly GCA_963795825.1 of uncultured Alphaproteobacteria bacterium. GTDB lineage: Bacteria > Pseudomonadota > Alphaproteobacteria > Acetobacterales > Acetobacteraceae > BOG-908. The sequence goes on from CAWCIW010000003.1 coordinate 312,702, forward strand.
CCTGCCGATCGCCGATCGGCTGCCGCGTCAGCGACCTGTCCGCCACCGGCAGCGCGCCTGGTGTGCGCTGCCAGACCCGAAGCCGCCATGTTCGAACATCACGCGGCCTGGCCGATCCGGGTCGATGACGCCAACATGTCGCGCACCATCGGCACCACGTCGCGCCCATAGCGCTCGATCGTGTCCATCATCGTCGCGTGCGGCAGCGTCCCCGCGCTGTATTTGAGCTGGAACCGCGCCGGACCGAGGGCGCGCACCGTGCGCGCGATCTTCGTGGCGACCGTCTCCGCCGAGCCGAGATACAGCGAGCCCTGCGCGATCTCCCGCTCATAGGCGTCGCGGGCGAAGGGCGGCCAGCCACGCTGCGCGCCGATGCGGTCATGCATGGCCTTGTAGTGCGGCCAGAAACGCTCGCGCGCCTCGGCGTCGGTGGCGGCGACGTGGCCTGGCGAGTGGATGCCGAACGGCACCGCCGGCTTGCCGAAGCCGGCCAGAGCCCGGCCGAAAAGGTCGGCGTAGGGCTTGAACCGCGCCGGATCGCCGCCGATGATCGCCAGCATTATCGGAAAGCCGTATTTGGCGGCCCGGACGACCGATTGCGGGCTGCCGCCCACGCCCACCCAGGTGCGCAACGGCGTGTCGGTCCGCGGAAAAACCTCCGCGCCGACCAGCTTCTCGCGCACGCTGCCCTGCCAATCAACGCGCTCGTTCCGCAGCAGGGCCGCGAACAGCTCCAATTTCTCCTCGAACAGCTGCTCGTATTGCTCGAGCGGCAGGCCGAAGAGCGGGAATGATTCCGTGAAGGAGCCTCGCCCGACGATGATCTCGGCACGGCCTGCCGAGACGGCGTCCAAGGTCGCGAATCTCTGGAAGACCCGCACCGGCTCGTCGGAACTGAGGACCGTCACTGCCGACCCCAGCCGGATGCGGTTCGTCCGACCGGCCACCGCGGCCAGCACCATTTCCGGCGAGGATACCGCGAAATCGGCGCGGTGATGTTCGCCGACGCCGAAGAAGTCGATGCCGAGCCCGTCGGCAAGAACCGCCTCGTCGACGATCTCGCGTATCACGCGCGAATGCGGGGTCAGGCCGCCGTCACCGGCCTGGGTCACGTCACCGAAAGTGTCGAGGCCGAACTGAAGCGTGGTGTCGTCCATGGCATCCTCCTGCGCGCGGCCATAGGAGGCCGTGCAGCCAGGCCGGGATGTGGGATTGCAGGCCCGTCGCCACAACGCGACCGGCGCCATGGCAATCCGGACCGTCCATTCCGGATTTCGGCCGAGGGAGAGGCGCGGGCCGCATTCGGACGGCCCGACGGCCTATCGCGCTACGACTTGGTTCGGAAATCGTACGATCTTCCCGCGGACGAGGGAGCTCGCGTGCACCCCGTATCGGCGGACGCTGCCGCCATCCCCAGGCAGCAGCGAAACGCCACCCTTCGCATCCATCTCGGGACACGGCGACGCCGTCTTGCGGGATCCGCCTCCGTAGAGGAATACCGGGATTCGGAACGAAGCGTTCCATGAAGCAGCATCCGACTTCCGATCGCGGCGTCGATTGCTGCATCTTGCCGCCTGGCATCACGATAGAACCGGCAAGCCAGCGTCAGGCATCGTGCTTTCCGGCGGGGAGACTCGTGCGCGCGATGACGCAACGTCTGATGACGGGCGCTGTGCCTTGCAGTAATCTGGCGCAATGAATCATTCACCATATCCGCCTTCGCCAGTTCTCCGTGGGCGGCCCGGCGCGAAGGTGATCGGCGGTTGATAACGACCGCGAATTGGCCTCGTCTCGACGATGTCGCGCTGATGCCGACCCTGCGCACGCTTCACCTTTGGAGCCAAGCGGTAGGCAAGGTGCGGCTGATGCTGACGCCGTGGGAGAACCACGGCTGGCATGTGCCATTCTACTTGACGCCCGCAGGGTTCGCGACGGGGATGATCCTGACGCCAGCGACCGGGTTCACGGTCGAGTTCGACGTCCATAAGGCCGAGCTGGTCGTCAGGACCAGTTCGGCAGGAACCGCCACCCTGCCTCTCGCGGCCCAGAGCATGGCCGAGTTTCATCGGGGGCTGCTGGCCCTCCTGAGCGGCCTAGGCATCTCGGTTCAGGTGGATCCGATGCCGAACGAGATTGCGGGAGCCATACGGTTCGACCGGGATCATGAGGTTCGGGCCTTCGACGTAGCGGTCGCCCATCGATACTGGCTGGCTCTCCTGCAGGTCCAACGGGTCTTTCAATTGTTCCGGACGCGCTTCGTGGGCAAGGTAAGTCCCATACACCTCTTCTGGGGCGCCTTCGACCTGGCGCTGACGCGGTTCTCGGGACGGCAGGCGCCCCGCCATCCGGGAGGCGCCCCGTTCCTCGATGATGCCGTCGCGCGGGAAGCCTACTCGCATGAGGTATCGAGCGCCGGTTTCTGGCCGAACCTCGAGAGCGCAGAAGGGCCCTGCTTCTATAGCTATGCCTATCCGGTGCCTCCCGGCTACGCGGAACACCCGGTGCAGCCCCCGCACGCTCGTTTCGATAGTTCGTTGGGGGAGTTCATCCTTCCTTATGCGGCCGTCCAAGCCGCCGCCGACCCGGACCGGACGCTGCTTGCCTTCCTGCAATCGACCTACGAGGCGGCGGCGGATGCGGCTGGATGGGATCGTTCCGCGCTCGAGCGCGCGGAAGGCGGGCTTGGACGGCCGCCCGCAGGCAGCTGACGCTACTCGCCCCAGCCGACGACATCATGCCCGCCGAAGACCATGCGCCTGATCTGGCGCGAGGCCAGCCCGGACGTGAAGCCTGGCGCCGGCAGGCTCGCCTCATCGAGCCGCCGCATCTGTCCGGCGGTCAGCGCCAGGTCGGTCGCGGCGATGTTGCCCTCCAGTTGCGACAGCTTGCTCGCTCCGACCAGCGTGGCGGCCACCCCGGCGCGCGCCATCGTCCAGGCAAGCGCCACCTGCGCCGCGGGACGCGCCACTTCGTCGGCGACGGATTTGAGCACGTCCAGAATAGCCCAGTTGCGATCGACGAACTTGCTGTTGCCGAATGGGTTGGCGCCGCTCAGCCTGCCCGTGTTCGAGGTGTCCTCGCGCCGGTATTTGCCGGTCAGGAAGCCACCCGCCAACGGACTCCACGGCATGATGCCCATGCCGCCATCGCGCGCCGCCGGGAAATGCTCCGCTTCCACGTCGCGGGCAACGAGCGAATATTCGAGCTGCATCGCGACGGGGCCAGGAATCCGGCGCTCGGTCGGCAAGCGTCGCCGCCTTTGTCGCCAGCCACGCAGGCATGTCGGACAGCCCGTAATAGCGGATCTTCCCGGCCCGGACGAGGTCGCCGAGCGTTTGCACGATCTCCTCCACAGGGGTGACGCCATCCCAGATGTGCATCCAGTAGAGATCGATATAATCGGTGGCGAGCCGCTTCAGCGAGGCATCGAGCGCCCGGCGGATGTTCTTGGCACCGGCCCCGCCAGCGTTCGGGTTGCCGCCACCGGCCTGGCTGGCCGTCAGCGGGCTGGACGAGCCGTTGAAGCCGAATTTCGTGGACAGCACCACATCGTCACGGCTCCCGCCATCCGCGATGAAGCGCCCGACCATGCTCTCGCTCTGCCCGCCGGAATAGATGTCCGCGGTGTCGATGAAATTGCCGCCGGCGCCGCGATAGGCATCGAAGATGCTGCGCGATGTCGCCTCGTCGGCGCCCCAGGCCCCGGAACCGAACGTCATCGTGCCCAAGGCCAGCGGGCTCACCACCAGGCCGGAGCGGCCGAGCGTGCGGAAACGGTGAGTGACATAGGCTTGTAGACTTTCATAACGTTTGCTATGAAAGCCTATGCCCGTCCGCCACCCCCATGTCAATACGTTCCAGAGCGGTCGCTATGAAATCCCCGCAGCCGCGCCCACCAGCCAGCCGGAAGATCGGTCGCCCGCTGTCGTTTGATCGCGAGGCAGCACTCGAGCAGGCGATGTTGACGTTCTGGCGATCCGGCTACGAGCCCACGTCGATCGTGGACCTGACGACAGCGATGGGTATCACGGCACCGAGCCTGTATGCGGCCTTCGGCGACAAGAAGCGCCTGTTCCTCGAGGCGGTCGGTCGCTATGCCGGCGATCCCGAAATGCTGGCGCAGGCCATCGCGCAGGCACCGACGTCCCGCGACGCCGCCGGCAAGCTGTTGACCGATGCCGCGATCGCTTACACGGGCGATGCCTCGCCGAAAGGCTGCCTGCTCGCCAGTTCCACCGCGAGCGGGTCAGCCGCTTCCGCCGACGTGCAGGCGTTCGTCTCCGGCATACGCCGCCGGATCCAGGCCCAGCTGCAGGCCCGGATCGGGCTGGACGTGGCCGATGGAAGGCTCCCGCGCGATGCCGACGCGGCGGCGCTGGCGGCGATGGTCATGGCGGTTATCCAGGGCATGTCCGTGCTCGCGCGCGATGGCGCAAGCCGGGCGTCGCTGCTGGCGGTCGCGGAGCAATCCCTCAAGGGCTGGCCCGAAGGTTCCCGAGATATTTAATATCAATCAGCTTTGGGGCGGACTTATCGACAGCAAGGAAGAAAGCAGTCCTTTTTCGAGAAAAAGGACCAAAAAGCTTTTATCCCGACGCCGGCACGAAATGCTAACTGTCACTGCAGGCGTATCGACTGGCAGAACGAACGTAAGCTGCGGTGCAGGCGTCGGAGCAAAAGCTTTTTGGTCCTTTTTCTCGAAAAAGGACTGCTTTCTTGCCTGTCTTGGATGCGTCGATCTCAACGTTGGTTGGTAAAACTTCCGCATCGGTCGCTGGCATAAAAACGCGCCCGGCCGTCAGCCGTCCCGCAGAAGCTGCCGGCGCACTTCCTCATAGGTCCGCTCCGTCAGCGCCGCCGCACCGTCCGTCAACCGGTCCAACGCGGCGATAGCGTCGGCTTCACGCGCCCGGTCGGTCAGCAGCTTCACGTTGACGAGCACGTTGAGGGCCGAACTGCGCAGCCCGGCATGCGCCGCCAGCACCGCGACCCCGCTATCGCTGACGACGGAAAGGTTGCCCTTGTCGGCGGCTTCCACCGCGAGATCGATCGCCTCGCGGCAGAGGCGGGCACATTCCAGCGGCGCCGCGATGGCGCCGACCAGCGCCGCCTGGATTGCCGCGTCCCGCGCTGCCTTGTCCTCGTCGGACAGCTTCGCCCTGCCGTAGGCGGCCATGAGCGTATCGAACGCCGCGGCGTCGGCTTCTATGGCGTCCACGAGCTGGTCGCGCAACGCGTCGGCGCGCACGAGCAGCGCCTGCATGTCGGCCTCCACGTTCGCGTATTTCTTCTTGCCGATGGTGAGATGGGCAACCATGCCGGAGAGGGCCGCGCCGAGCCCGCCCAGCACGGCGGCCGCCCCGCCGCCGCCCGGTGTGGCCGCCCGGCTCGCCAGGGCGGCGAGGAAATCGTCGAGGGGAAGGCTGCGCAGTTCCGTCATGCCATGTCCTTTGCGATGGCCAGGATGTTCTCGGCATCGAGCACGAGGTCGTTCTGCTCGAACAGCTTGCCGATGCAGGCGCGGTGCAGACGCAATTTCAGGCCGCCGATGCCCAGGGCGCCGAATGCAAGCTTGCCGCCGTAATCGCGTGCCTTGTCGTTCGCGGCGATGCCGCCGATGCCGAAAGGCGGCGCCGGGTTCACGTCGGCGACTAGCTCTGCCGATGCGAGGGATTGCCAGTCCGCCTCTGCAATGAGCTGATGGCCGATGGCACCCGCCGCATAGATGATGGCAGCCCCCTCGGCCGCGCGCGCGCGGGCGGCATCGTCGGCGGCCTCGATCGCGGCGATGCGAACGCCGAAGCGGCTGCCGATCTGGCGCGCTGCGGCCTCGGTCTTGTCCAGCTTGCGTCCGGTGATCGACACGTTCGCACCTTCCAGCGCCAGCATCGCCGCCACGCGCATGCCGACCGGACCGGTGCCACCGAGCACGATGGCGCGCTTGCCGGACAGCGGCGCGGCCTTGGCCAGAAGTGCGACGCCGGCGGCGGCCGTGGTGTTCGCGCCGTTGCTGTCCAGCATGACCGAGACGCGAAAACCACCGTAGAACTTGGCGCGCACGGCATCGAGCAGCGCCTCGCCCGCCACCATGCTGGCGCCGCCCACGAACAAAGCGGTGAAGCGTTTCTCCTTGGCGCCACGCGTGAAGATGGCGCCTTCGACCAGGCCACCGATGGCCTCCAGCGTGACACCTGCATGGGCAATCACGTGTTCCGCGCCGCCGTCATAGGCCACGACGGTGTCGAACACGCTCGGGTTTGCGTCGGTGTCCAACTGGATCAGGAGTTTGGCGGGCATGGCGGCACTTACTTTTGCAGGAAGGCCAGGACGCTGCCGCCGGACTGCGGTCCCGTCAAATCCTGGCGCGCCGAGGCGCCGCGTTTCCGGAAAGAAAGCAGTCCTTTTTCGAGAAAAAGGACCAAAAAGCTTTTGCTCCGACGCCTGCACCGCAGCTTACGTTCGTTCTGCCAGTCGATACGCCTGCAGTGACAGTTAGCCTCTCGTGCCGGCGTCGGGATAAAAGCTTTTTGGTCCTTTTTCTCGAAAAAGGACTGCTTTCTTCCTTGCTGCCGGCGAGTCAGTCTCAAGACGGGTTAGCGTCAGACGACGTTGGTCGGGTTGCCGGCGTTGAAGGCCTCGATGTTGTCGGTGAGCTGGTCGGCGAGGATCTGCATCGCTTCCTGGCTCGCCCAGGCGATATGCGGGGTCACGATAAGGTTCGGGATGTCGGTGCCGAGCAGGACATTGCCGTCGCGCGGCGGCTCCTCGATGAGCACATCGAAGCCGGCGCCGCCGAGCTTGCCTGCGCGCAGCGCATCTGCGAGCGCCTGCTCGTCCACCAGGCCACCGCGTGCGGTGTTGATCAGGATGGCCCCCGGCTTCATGCGCGCCAGTTCGGCGGCGCCGATCATGTTGCGCGTGTCATCGGTCAGCGGCACGTGCAGGGTTATCACGTCGGACTCGCGCAGGATCGTGTCGAAACTTACGAGACCGTCGCGCGGAACCGCATCGTGGGCCAGCACGCGCATGCCGAGCGCCTCGGCGCGCTGGCCGATGGCGCGGCCGATCGCGCCGTACCCGACAATGCCGATGGTTGAGCCTGCAATGTCGCGTATCGGATGATCCAGGAAGCAGAACTGGCGCGACGTTTCCCACACGCCGCGCCGCACATCGTTTGCGTACGCCACGATGTTGCGACGCAGCGCGAACATCAGCGCGATCACGTGCTCCGGCACCGTGTTGAAGGCGTAGTTGCGTATGTTGACGACGGGGATACCGGCCGCTTTCGCAGCCGGCTTGTCGATCACGTCCGTCCCGGTTGCCGCCACGGCAATAAGCCGCAGGTCTGGCAGCTGGCGGATCGCCTCGCCGGTGATACGCACCTTGTTGGTGATGCAGATCGCCGCCCCCTGCAGGCGCTCGACCACCTGCGCCGTGGCGGTCATTTCATGTTCCACATACCGATGTGGAAAGCCGGGCGGGCGCAGGCGCGCGTGCAAGGTCTCGCGGTCCAGGAAGACGATCAGGGGATCCATGCGCGCGCCCGCCTGCCGCCTACTCGGCCGCCTTTGCCATGCTCTCGGCGCCCGACTTGCGGTAATGCTCCTCCGCCGCGGCAGCGCCGCTCCCGGGCTTCACCTCGATGCCGACGTCGCGCATCGACATCTCCGCGCCGGTGACGGCAGCCAGGCACATCAGCTCGTTCAGATCGCCCAGATGGCCGATGCGGAACAGCTTGCCGGCCACCTGGGACAGGCCGCTGCCGAGTGCCAGGTTGTAGCGCTTGAACGCGCGCCGGATCACGTCGCCGCCGTCGAAACCCGCGGGCATCATGACCGCGGACACCGTGTCGCTATACCATTTCGGATCGCGGGCGCAGAGCTTGAGGCCCCAGCCTTCGAGCACGGCGGCACGCACGCCGCCGGCGAGCAGGCGGTGACGGGCGAACACGTTTTCGAGCCCTTCCTCGAACAGCATCGCAAGCGATTCGCGCAGGCCATACAGCAGCGGGATCGACGGTGTGTAGGGGAAGTAGCCGTCCTTGTTGGACCGGATCATGTCGTCGAAATCGAAGAAACAGCGGCGCAGGCGATCGTTCGAACGCGCGTTCTTGCCGGCTTCCAGCGCCTTGTTGCTGACGCAGCATATGCCAAGGCCGGCCGGCAACATCAGGCCCTTCTGGCTGCCGGTGATCGCCCCGTCCACGCCCCATTCGTCCATCCGGAAATCGATCGATCCGATCGAGCTCACGCCATCCACGAACAGCAGCGCCGGATGGCCGGCCGCATCGATCGCGCGCCGGACGGCGGCGATATCGCTGGTGACACCTGTCGCCGTCTCGTTCTGCACCACCATGACCGCCTTGATGGCGTGTGCGGTATCTTCCTTCAGCGCGTCATGGATACGCTCGGGCGATGCGCCGTTACCCCAATCCTCGTCCTGGATGACGACGTCGAGGCCGTGGCGCTTGGCGAGGTCGCTCCACAGATGGCTGAACTGTCCGAAACGCGGGCACAGCACGCGGTCACCCAGGCTGAGCGTGTTGACCAGGACCGCTTCCCAGGCGCCGGTGCCGGTGGCGGGAAAGATGAACGGCGTGCCGGCGGCCGTCTTGAACAGCTTTCTCAGGCTGTCGAACAGCGGCAGGGCCAGGTTCGGGAACACCGCGCTGCGGTGGTCCTCCATCGGCACGCGCATGGCATTGAGGATCCGGTCCGGCACGTTGGTCGGGCCAGGAACATGCAGAAAATGACGTCCCGACATTGTGTGTCTCCCTTGGTTTTTTTATGGCATGCCCCGCGCCGCAGCGGGTTGTCTATCGCTTGGAACGGCAATCCTGCGGCTCAGAACAGGCCGGCAACCAGTCCTGCCGGCGTCAGCGATATGCTGTTGGCCGCCGGCACTTTCGGCAGGCCCGGCATCGTCATGATCTCCCCGCACACGGCGACGATGAACTCGGCACCCGCCGACAGCCGCACGTCGCGCACATGCAACGTATGGCCGCTCGGCGCGCCCAGTTTTTTCGGGTCGGTGCTGAAGCTGTACTGTGTCTTGGCGACGCAGACGGGCAGATGGCCGAAACCGTCCGCCTGCAATTCGTCGAACCGCTTGCGCACCGCGGCATCGGCCGTCACCTCGCCGGCATCGTAGATCTCCGTGGCGATGGTGCGCAGCTTGTCCCACGGAGTCATGTCGTCGGGGTATAGCATGCGGAACGCGCCGGGCGTGCGCTCGATCTGCTCGACGACGGCTGCCGCCAGATCCTGCGCGCCCACGCCGCCCAGCGCCCAGTGATCCGCCAGCACGCAACGCACGCCCAGCCCGGCGCAGAGCTTGTCCAGCATGGCCATCTCCGCATCGGTATCCGCGCTGAAGCGATTGACGGCCACGACCGGCGGCACGCCGAACTTGCGGATGTTGCGCACGTGGCGTTCCAGATTGGCGAAACCGCGCTGCACCGCCGCGCTGTCTTCCTGCTTGAGCGCATCCTTGGCCACGCCGCCATGCATCTTCAGGGCACGGATCGTGGCCACGATCACCACGGCGGAGGGCACCAGGCCAGCGCTGCGGCACTTGATGTCGAAAAACTTCTCCGCACCCAGATCGGCGCCGAACCCTGCTTCGGTGACCACGTAATCGGCCAGCTTCAGCGCGGTGCGCGTGGCGATCACGCTGTTGCAGCCATGGGCGATGTTGGCGAACGGCCCGCCATGGATGAAGGCCGGATTATGCTCAAGCGTCTGCACCAGATTGGGCGACAGCGCATCGCGCAGCAGAACCGCCATCGCGCCGGCGGCATCGAGGTCGGCCGCACGGACCGGCTTGCGATCGCGCGTGGTGCCCACGATGATATTGGCCAGCCGGCGCTGCAGATCTGCCAGATCGCGGGACAGGCAGATGATCGCCATCACCTCGGAGGCCACCGTGATGTCGAAACCGTCCTCGCGCGGATAGCCGTTCGACACGCCACCGAGCGAGGAGACGATCTGGCGCAGCGCGCGGTCGTTCATGTCCAGCGCGCGGCGCCAGCTCACGCGCCTCACATCCAGCCCCAGCGCGTTGCCCCAGTAGATGTGGTTGTCCACCAGCGCGGCCAGCAGGTTGTTGGCCGACGTGATGGCGTGGAAATCGCCGGTGAAATGCAGGTTGATGTCCGTCATCGGCACCACCTGCGCGTAACCGCCGCCGGCCGCCCCACCCTTCATGCCGAAACACGGCCCGAGCGAAGGCTCGCGCAGGCAGGCCGCGGCTTTCTTGCCGATCCTGTTCAGCCCGTCCGACAGGCCGACGGTGGTTGTCGTCTTGCCCTCCCCGGCCGCCGTGGGCGTGATCGCGGTGACCAGGATGAGCTTGCCATCCGGCCTGCTGTCCAGCGACGCGATGAACGGCAGTTCCAGCTTGGCCTTGGTGTGGCCGTACGGTTGCAGATCGGCAGCCTGGATGCCGAGTTTGTCACGCGCCACGTCGATGATCGGCAGCAGGGTGGCAGCCTGCGCGATATCGGCATCCGACAAGGTGTGTCGATGCTGATCACGGCCCGGCGCTATGGCGCCGTCCGAGCCGTTGCTCACCGGCAAATCCACGAAGCCTCCCATTCAGCAAAACGCTGCGCGGGAATTGAGATCAGAAAGCGGCGCCCGGTCAATAGATCGGAAACCGTGCACGCGGTTGCAGCACACGGGCACCGGCCGCCTGTTCAACCTGCGCGGTCGCAGCATCGCCTGGCTGCCCGGAGCGAACGGGATGCACCTTGTTGGCCGTCCGGTGGGCCCGCGCCCGGGCAATTTCGGCGGCCTCGCCCAGGATTGCCGCCGGTCACGATCTCGCGCCCGGCCGGCCGCTTTGTGCCACCCGGACCGCGCGCGTTCTCGAACACCGCGTTCCGGTAGGTGCGAAACGCGGCCGCAGGGCCTCGCCGAACGCCACGGCCCTGGTGGCGATCACATTCCGCGCCGAAAGCGAACGAAGACGATCCATCCGTCCTAAGCAATCGATTGCGGTCGAAAGCGGTCCGTGCGAGCGTGCCACCCCAATGGGTGGATACACGCCCAAGCAGGAGGCGCGTCAGTGGCCGACCAACCATCCTGGGCCCCCGCGGTCAACACCATGGCGCCGATCGACTGGCTTGCCGTCGTGGGCTACCTCATCGCGATCATCGCCTACGGTATCGCGATGTCGCGCAACCGGGCCGGTGTTAACGAGTATTTCCTTGCCTCGCGCGGATCGACATGGCCCACGATCGGCCTGGCACTGCTTGCCTCCAACATTTCGTCCACCACGCTCATCGGACTATCCGGCGCTGCTTACGCCTTCGGCATCGCGGTCTACGACTACGAATGGATGGCGGGCGTCGTGCTGGCGTTCTTCTGCGTGTTCTTCCTGCCATACCTCCTCCGCTCGCAGGTCTACACGATGCCGGAATGGCTGGAGCGGCGGTATGATCGCCCGACGCGTATCTATTTCACGTTGCTGACCATCTTTCTCAACATCGTCGTCGATGCATCGGGCACCCTGTTCGGTGGCGCGCTGATGCTCAGGCTGATCCTGCCCGGCGTGCCGCTCGGATGGATCATCGCCGGCCTGGCGATACTGGCGGGAACCTACACCGTGCTGGGCGGGCTGCGCGCGGTGATGCGTACGGAGGTGGTGCAGGCCGTGCTGCTGCTCGCGGCCTCCGTCGTCATTTCGCTGTTCGCTTTCGACAAGGCAGGCGGCTGGTCGCATGTCATGGCCGCCGTTCCAGCAGCCAAACTTCACCTGATCCTGCCTGCCAGCAATGCGGGATTGCCTTGGACGGGACTGATTACGGGAGTCCCGCTGATCGGCTTCTATTTCTGGTGCACCAACCAGTTCATGATGCAGCGCGTGCTCTCCGCGCGGGACGAAAACCATGGCCGTTGGGGCATGCTCTTCGCAGGTGCGCTGAAGCTGCCCGTGCTGTTCCTGATGGTGCTGCCAGGCAGTTGCGCGCTGCTGCTGTTCCCGCATCTGGACCGGGCGGACGAGGTCTATCCCACGCTCGTGTTTTCCTTGCTGCCGCACGGTCTGATCGGCATCGTGGTGGCCGGCTTCCTTGCCGCTTTGATGTCGGCCGTGGCCAGCACGTTCAATTCCGCCTCCACGCTGGTCACGATGGATCTGCTGCGCGTCGCATATCCCGCGATCTCAGGGCGCGGACTGGTGCAAGCCGGGCAGGCCGCAACGCTCGTGATCATGGCGCTCACCGTCGTCTGGGCGCCGAACATCGCCAAATTCGCGAGCTTGTGGCAATACCTGCAAAGTATATTGGCCTATGTCGTCCCGCCTGTCGTCGCCATCTTCATCGGCGGGCAATTCTGGCTGCGGGCGAATGCGCGTGGCGCGCATGTGGCACTTGGCGTGGGCCTGCTCTTCGGCGCCCTGCTCTTATATGCGAACACCGCGGCCGCGCATCCCCTGGGATTGCATTTCCTGCTGGTGGCGCCTGCTGTTTTTGTGGTCAGCGTGCTGGCCCTGATAGGCGGCAGCCTGCTGCCCGGCGGTGTGGAAAAGCCGGCGACCAGGTCGATCGTGTGGACCACCGCGCATTTCCGCGAAGAGACGGCGGCGATGGCCGGCACCGCCGCCTGGAAGGATTACCGCATCCTGGCGGCGCTGCTGCTCGGCACCACGCTCGGCATCGTACTCTGGTTCCGGTAATCCGACGCTGCCGAGAGCGGCGTCCTACCCTCGACCCTGAACACTCAACTCGCGCACCACCAGCACTGGCTTGATCTGCGAGGAGCGGGCCGGCCGCCCGTCGATCTTGGCGAGGAGCGCCTCGACGAGCAATTCGGCGCCGCTTCCGATCTCCTGCCGTATCGTGGACAGGGTCGGCTGGGTGTGGGCGGCCAGCCCGATATCGTCGAAGCCGACCACACCCACATCCCCGGGCACCGAACGCCCGGCCAAAGCGAGCACCTGGAGCGCGGCCAGCGCGATCACGTCCGAGGCCGCCACGATCCCGTCGAAGCCCGCATTGCCATCCAACAGCGCCCGCGCGGCGGCCCTGGCCTCGTCTGGCGCGAAGCCGCTCGCCACCGTCAGGCGGGTTTGCACCTTCACGCCGGCCCTGGCGTGCGCGCGCAGGTAGCCCTGGTGCCGCTGGCTGATTTCCGGCAGGCGCACATCGCCCAGGAAGGCGATCCGGCGCCTGCCGCCCTCCAGCAGGTGGGAGGCCGCGAGATCGCCACCGGCAACATTGTCCGACCCGACGGTCACGTAACCCTGGCGCGGCAGCTTCGCCCCCCACACCACCAACGGCATCCCGGCACTTGCCGCCGACGCGATCTGCGCATGCTCGATGCTCTGGCCGATCAGGATGAGGCCGTCCGCACGACGGGAACTTTGGAATTGCGTGAGCCAGCCCGCCGACCGCGAGGCGATCTTGGAGAGGACGAGATCGTAGCCGTGCTCGGTGACCGAATCCGCCAGATGGCCGACCATTTCCATGAAGAACGGGTCGGACAGAGGTTGGCGCAGATCGTGCTGCAGGGGCACGAGGACGGCGATCAGCATCGAACGCTTCATGCGCAGGCCGCGTGCCGCCTGGTTGACCACGTAGCCGTGCTCGCGCACGACGGCCTGGATGCGCTCCCTGGTCGCGGAAGCAACGGTGATGCTGCCGGCCAAAGCGCGGGAGACCGTGGACTTGTTGACGCCGGACAGGCGGGCGATTTCGTCCATGGTGATCGGCATTGAACACTCCGGCAGGCTTGGCTTGCCCGCGGTCATAATACACCAGGCCTTCGCGCGCCTAGCACGGCCGCGTTCAAGCGGCGGGTGCGCAGCCTAGGGGCCGTCTCCGCCGCGCCGTTGCAAGAGCACCCAACGAAAATGCAATCGATTGTTGCAATGCATTGCCGGTTGTGAAAGGTTTCCCTTACGAGCGCCAGTCAATGGCGCCGGCGCAACGCGCATCGGGTTGGGAGACGCACATGACCACCATCGGCCGCCGCCGCTTGCCACGATTCGCACTCAAGACAGCACTGCTCCTGGGCGCGGCTTTTCCCGCCGCGGCGCAGGTGCCGCCAGGCCCCCTGCCGGCCGCCTCGCCCGATACCAGCGCCCCCGCCGCGGCCGCGCAGGCGCCCGCCAGCAAGCAACCGGGTGCCGTGGGCCTTGAGGAGGTGATAGTCACCGCGCGGGCCACGCCGCAGACCAAGCTCAGGAGCAGCGTGTCGGTAACCACGCTGAGTGCGGCCACGATCGCGCAATCCGATCCGTCATCGGCCGCCGACGTGCTGCGCGACGTGCCGGGCATTCGCGCCGAGGCATCGGGCGGCGAAGGCAACGCCAATATCGCCGTGCGCGGCTTGCCGGTTGCCACAGGCGGCTCGAAATACGCCCAGTTCCAGGAAGACGGTTTGCCGATCGTGCAATTCGGCGACATCGATTTTGCCACGGCCGACCAGTTCCTGCGCGTGGATGCCACGCTGGATCACCTCGAAGTGGTGCGGGGCGGATCGGCCAGCACGTTCACCAGCGACGCGCCCGGCGCCGTGTTCAATTTCATCGACAAGACGGGCGACGTGGCGGGTGGCACGATATCGACAGAGCAGGGCCTGAGTTACGACCAGCACCGTTTCGATTTCAACTACGGCGCCCCGCTTGGCAACGGATGGTTCTTCGACGCGGGCGGCTTCTATCGCGAAGGCGAAGGGCCGCGCAGCGCGGACATGACGACGCAGAACGGCGGCCAGTTCAAAGGCAACCTCACCAAGAAGTTCGACGACGGCTTCGTCCGGCTCTACGTGAAATACCTCAACGACACGTCGCCCGCCTTCCTGCCCGTGCCGATCTCGATCACCGGCAATCCGAAGGACCCGAACATCAATCCGGTGAGCGGCTTCAGCCCGCAATACGGCACGTTCCTCTCGCCGAATTTCAGGAAGGATACGTTCTACGACCATAACGGGGCCTACGGCACGCAGAACCTCAATTCCGGCTATGAGTTCGCGGGACTTGTCGGTGGGCGGCGAGATCAATTACGACGTCTATGACGGCCTGATCGTGGACGACAAGTTCCGCGCGTCACGCATCGATGGCGCGTTCGTGGGCATCTATCCGGCGACCGTCGAAGGCGCGCAGGACCTCGCGAACTCGGTCGCCGGCGGCCCTGGCGCCACGCTGCGCTACGCCAGCGGCCCGCTCGCGGGAACCAGCATCGCCAATGCCGGCGCGCTCTCCGGAAATGGGTTGCTGTCGCAGAACACGTTGTTCAACACCACGCTCAACAATCTCGACAACCTGACCAACGACGCGCAGTTGCGCAAGCATCTATCCTACGCCGATATCGGCAATTTCGATCTCACTCTGGGGTATTTTCATTCCACCCAGGAGATCGTCGAGGACTGGCACTGGAACTCCTATCTGGAAACCGTGCAGGGCCGCGATGCCAAGCTCATCGATGTGGTCAACAGCGCCGGCAAACTCGTCACCAATCGCGGGATCGTCGGCTACAACGCAGGCTTCGGCAATACCGATCGCTATTACAGCCTGCGCTACAACACGGACGCACCCTATGCTGCGGCCACCTGGCAACGCGGACCGCTGAACCTGGACGCCAGCGTGCGCTATGATATCTCGACGGCTGCCGGCAGCTACACGGGCGCCACCGCGACCCTCTTCGACACCTTCAACCCCGCGATCCCCCTGCTCGCCGGCTACCAGATCAATCCCGCAACCGCAGCACCGGTGAACTACGCCAAGGGATATGTGGACTACTCGATCGGCCTGAACTACCTGATCGATCCGAGCCTTGCCGTGTTCGTGCGTGGCAGCCAGGGCGGCCGTGCCAATGCTGAGCGTATCCTGTTCGGCGGCGGCGTGGATCCTTCCGGCGGCGTGGCCCAGGACGTGGCTATCGATGTCGTCCAGCAGATCGAGGGCGGCGTGAAATACCGCAACCAGTTCGGCAGCATCTTCGCCACCGCCTTCTACGCGCACACCAAAGAGACGAATGCGGACATCACCGACCGGTTGCAGCCGTTCGTAGCCGCCAGCTATGGCGCCGAGGGTCTCGAGATCCAGAGCAATTTGCATTATGGGAATTTCAGCATCGCGCTCGGCGCCACCTACACGCATTCGCGCATCGTCGCCGACCAGATCACCCCGGCCGACACCGGAAACGTGCCGCAACGGCAAGCCGATTTCGTCTGGCAGATCACGCCGGGGTATTATGCGGACAGCTACAATTTCGGTGTGAACATCATCGGCACGACGAGCAGCTATGCCGACGACGCCAACGATCTGGTGATGCCCGGCTACACGGAGGTGAACCTGTTCGCCAATTACCTGATCACGCCGGCATTGGACCTGTCCTTTCGGATGAACAATGCGGGCAACGTGATCGGCCTTACCGAGATAGACAATGCGCCAGGCAGGAATGGCATAGCGACGGCGCGCTCGATCGATGGACGCACCGCGAAAGTGGGGCTGTCCTACAAGTTCTGAGCGCGGGGCACCGCACCGCCGCGGCGGGAAAAGGCCCGCAGTGCGGCGCGTGTCGGCATGGCGGCGCCAGGCTGCGTACAGGCCAGTGCGCTGGCGGCGACGGCGACCGACAGTATCCGCTCGATCGCGGCGGCGGACAGGGTTGCGAGCGCCCTGCCCGTCAGCGCATCATGCGCGGCGCAGGCCCATAGCAGGGCAGCCTGGAAGGCATCGCCCGCGCCTATGGTGTCGGCCACGACGACGCCATGCCCACGGCAGCTCGTGGTGCGGCTTTGCGAGAACGCCGCGGCGCCCGATGGTCCGTCCGTCACGACGACGAGGCGCGCCGTGCCCGCCAGCCAGCGCGCGGCCACACGCGCCGGCGCTTCGCCGGGATAGAGGAACGCCAGATCCTCGGTGCTGACCTTGATGAGATCGCTGCAGGCGGCGATCGGCTCCACGCGCTGGCGCCAGGCCTGGGCATCCGGGATGATCGAAGGGCGGGGATTAGGATCGTAGCAGATGAGCCGAACGTCCCGCTGCGCCCGCAGGAGGGCCAGCAAGGCGGGTGCCGAGGGGCCGAACGCGGCACCGACCGAGCCTGCATGTATCGCCCGTATCGAGGGCGGGAGCGCGCCAGGGACCGTGTAGGCCGCGCCGTCCCGCAGCCCGTAAAAGGCGTAATCGGGCACGCCGTCGGGGCGCATGGTGACCAAGGCGAGGCTGGTGACCTCGCACGATGCAGTGGCCAGGGTGGTATCCACACCCTCCGCCGCAAGGCTGGCGCGCATCGCCGCACCGAGCGCGTCGTTGCCGATCGATCCCAGGAAGGCCGCGCGCTGCCCGAGCCGGGCCAGGCCGATGGCGACGTTGAGCGGCGATCCGCCGAGCTGGGCCGCAAATTGCAGGCCTGGCCCCTGTTGCAGGAGATCGTAGAGCGCCTCGCCGCAGCACAGGAACATCGCGTCGGACTTTCGCGTCAATACCGTCGGGCTGTAGGCTCAGGGCGCGATGCGCGCCGTCTCGCCGGCCAGCGCCAGCCTGAAGCGTGGCGCCGGCACCCCGCCGAACTGCGCACGTAGCAGGGTGCGGTCGCGCGCCAGGCTTCTGCCCTGCAGGCCCCAGTAATCGATGAAGCTCACGACTTCGAGCGTCGGCAGCACCAGCCAGCTATAGGTCTGCGCCGGCTCTTCCACGGGATTGCCGCATACCAGGCCGCTGCCGTTCAGCGGGCGGTAGGGTCCGGGAAAGCGGGAGGCGACGGCACCGTAGAGACCGTTCGGCCCGGCCGCGACATCGGGTGAGAACGTGTGCGTCTGCGTCGACCAAAACAGGTAGTAGAGGCCGTCGCTGACGACCACATGGGGCCGCTCCAGCTCGTTGTTCACACCGTCCGCTTGCAGCAGGGGCGGCTGGAGCTGCCATGAGGACAGGTCCGGAGCCTGTGGCGCGCGCAAACCCGACGCAGCCGTTGAACGCGCTTTGCGAGCGCCCGAGCGACCCGGCGAACAGCAGGTAGCTGGCGCCGTCCGCAGGGTCCTGGAAATAGGCGGGGTCCCGAAAGGCCTTGATCGTGCCGGGTGCGCCATCGGCCTGATCGACGCGCATGTAGGTATCGGCGTCGCTTGTGACCGACTTTGCCGGCACCGACCAGCCGGTGATGGATGGCGTGGCGCCGGCGAGGTCCAGTGTGCCGGTCGATTGGAACAGCCGCTGCTCGAACGTGGTCGCCGGCTCGTCGCGGCGGCCGGCGGCGGTGTAGAACAGTGTTACGCTCGCCGATTGCCGGTCGAATATGGCCGAGCCTGCCCATTCGCGGCTGCCGGGCGACAAGCCGTCGGGCAATGCGTTGCCGCAATCCCGCCATCCATCCGCCTTGTGCAACATCAGCCGTATGCGTGCGACCGCGTGCCGGTCCACCGGATCGGGTAGGCTGGGGGCGGAGAGGATGAACCAGAGCGTTCCGCCGTCGACCACGCACAGATCGCCGTCGCGCGACGTGAGCGGCCACATGTCCCACAGATCCAGGCCGTTCAGATGGCCCACGACGTCTTTCGGGCCGATCAGCGGTATGCGGCTGCTGGTTCCCGGCGAGAGCTTCGCCAGGTGTTCGCCCGTCCAGGCCGAAGCTGAAATCATGACCTGCACCCGAGTTGTGCAACCGATTGTATACCGGGCGTAGCCGGTGTCCAGTTGGGAAGGTTGCAGACTGACCGGTCTATCGGTCGGCACGACAGGTTGCGCTCTCCGGCGTTGTGAGCGTCACCCGGCGGGTCGTGCGTATCAGCGCCGCGTGCCGGGATGCTTCTCGCGTTCGTTCACCTTGCGGCTGAGGGTCGCCAGCGGCACACGACGAAATCGGCTGGTTGCAGTAAAACTGCCGGCGCCGACGATGCTGAGACCACCGACCCAGCCTCATACCAAACGACGAGAACCAATCTCCCAACTATACAGAATTATCCTCGCGTTGGAGAGAGACTATCTCGTCGGAAGCGGCGGCCACTGGGCTCGCGACACAAGGAGAAGCAGATATGTTCCGTCTCGCCATTGCGGCTCGTGACGAAGTCTCCGACGCTTCGGCGCCCATTCTTGGCGCCTTACAGAAGCAGCTTGGTTTTGTGCCGACATGTTCCGGCCGATTGCGCAGAGCCCTGCCGCTTTCCAGGGGTTCACCGCCAATCGACTATCGGCTGATCAAGGAGTTGTGGTGCTTTCAGGAGAATCGCGTCGCCGTACGTTTCGCCTAATGAGTGGCAATCGGCTCGGACGGTCAGCCAGCTTTCGGCGAGCGCCGGATCGACGCGCACGGAAATACGCTTGCTGGTCAGAGCCATGCTGCTCAAGCGGAGAACGGTAAGCTTTTGAATACTTTCATATTTTGCCAAGCATCAAGCACAAAAGAGGTCCGGCATCCCTGTTTGGGCTGCTGGACTATCTGCTAGGATAAGGATTGCGTGTAATTGGGTTGCGGGAGTCGGATTTGAACCAACGACCTTCAGGTTATGAGCCTGACGAGCTGACCGGGCTGCTCCATCCCGCGTTGCAGGTTCGACCGTCTCCCGACCAGCTAGAAGCCGTGTTCCGGGTTTGGACGACACCTGTATTTTCGACCTGACTGGTAGGAAGTGCTTTGGAAGACCTGGCGGCGACTGACTTTCCCACGTCTTGAGACGT
>CAWCIW010000004.1:0-420577 GCA_963795825.1 uncultured Alphaproteobacteria bacterium
TCCTTCGTTGGACTGTGCTGTCGTTCAGGTCGCCGTTGCTCGACCAGTCTTGTGGACCAGCACTCGGCACGGAGCGCGGTCATGGCCTCGCGATTGCAGATAAAAAATGGCGTCCGCAATCACTGATAACGAAATGCTGCCAAGCAAGGAGTTGGGCGATCTCACGGGGTGTCCTGCGGTTTCGCCTGGTCCGGCGGCCCGCCATAGCGCGCGAACCACGTCCAGCACGGCCAGATCTTCAGCGGCCCGTTGGGAGGGACGGCTTTTCAGACTTTCGTGGCTGGCGCCGGAACCCGAAAAGGCCTACCGGCACGTAAGCGCGTGTCGTCAGGGCCGTGTAGAACTCCAGCGTCTGGTCGAACGGCGTGCGCCGGTCGTCTTCGCCGTCCATGAGCAATATGGGTGTGGTGACATGGCCGACGAGAGAAAGCGGCGAGTGGCTCCAGAAAGGCGATCTGCTGGGGGGCTGTCGGGGACGGTGCTGACTTGCCCGCGTGGCGCCGGTCGCCAGCGCCACCGTGTATATTTCGGTGTTACTGCCTGCATCTGTTGGCGAGATATGCGACGTTTTCGCCATCCGGCGCCCAACGCGGATCGGTTGCCTTCCCTGTGGCGTCAGTGCCCGGGGCGATCCTCCCGCAACATCGACAACCCACAGCGTGGGGACGCGGCGATCCGTCATGATGTCGCCGGCAATTCGAATGTAGGCGACATGGAGTCCGTCGGGACTGATCTGGACGTCGCGGCCTCTTGGAGCGCGAAGATATCCTCCGCCCGGAAGTGTCGCTTGGCTGGTTGTCCCGGTTATTGTAGGGGCTCGCTTTGCCCGTTCGAAATAACGCCCACGGAAAGTAGGCCCAGGACCGCAAATGTACTCGCAAGGCAGCGGAACTTGGCTGAGAATAAAAGCAAACTGTTTCTCCTTGCCCGGATTAACTATTTTCACAAACAAGCAGCGCGGCCTTGGTCGGCAACTTGTCCGAGTCCAAATAAGCTCTTCTGCATTGATGCCGAGAGCTACGAAAGACCGGCCTGCGTCGAGGCGGACTGATAGATAGCCGGGAAGAAAAACAATCCTTGTCGGGACGAAAAACCAGAAAGCTTTGTCTCCCCGCCTGCGCGCCTGCCTGCTTTCGTTCAGCCTGTTTCTGCGCTTGCAGCGTGGGTACGCCCGTTGGTGCAAGCTGGGCAGAACAGCTTTCTGCTTCTTTGCGTCGGAGAAGAATGCCTTGCCTGCCGGTGTGTCAGCCCAGACGGGCTGGTGTAAGAACACCGACCTGAATGGCATGTCGCGCTCTCTTCCTCCCAGGGTGCGAGCGAGCGAGCCGGTTCGGCATCGGGTGACTTCATTGACGCAGTCTGTTTCCCACAATGCGAGCTTGATTGATTTCTGCACTCCACGGCAGTTTGACGACGGACATTGCGTGCAATCTGAAGGCTCACGTACTGCGGCGCACCGCATGCCCGCTTGCGCCGGCCAACCCAGGGCTAGGTTGACCGGCTGCCTCGGATCTACTGCTGGCCGGCTTTCGCCGCCTTGGCGAGCGCGTCCAGGAATATGGTACCGTTCGGTTCGCCGTAGCCGGTCATGTTGTCCCATCCGACGGCGGTGTTGAGCGAGGTGTCGAGGCCGTAGGTGAATATCGTCATGGAAAAGACCGGACGCACCACGAAGATCTGCTCGATATCATCCACTCCTTCCGGAAGCAGAGCCAACGCGTCGAATGTCACGTCCGGCGTATCGACGGGTTTACCCTGCAGCGTCGCCGTCATCTTTGGTTCCTGCGCGGTAAACGGAACGATGTCCGTGAGCGGGGCGCCCTGCAAGCCGGGCAACAGCGGCGCCACCTGGCCGATGCGCTCGCCGGCGCGTTGGTTGGCGAGTGCAGAGATGCCCGCGAACACTGGGGCTGCCACGCTGGTGCCGCCGGCCACGGTCACGATCTGGACGAGGTAGTTGTAGTCATCCGTGGTAAGCACCAGGTCCGCGCCGGTGAGCGGATCGGCGATGGCAGCGACATCGGGGCCTTGCCGCCCCTCACCAGGCAGCGCGTCCTGCCAGAATGGCTTGCCAAAATAGACGCTCTCGCCACCGCCGCTGCCCAATACTTGGCCGCGGGCAACCTGAAGCTTCGATTTCACCGCCCGGTTGGAGTTCGGGTAGGTCGATTGCCATCCCCAGCCGACATCACGGCGGCCTTCCGCTGTGGGGAGCGACAGCGTCGTTCCGCCAACCGAGGTTACGTAGGTGCTGTCGGCCGGAACCGAAGGTGCGCCCTGCGGCTGGCCAGCGCCGTTGTCGCCGGAGTCGCCGGACGAGACGGTAACGCCCACGCCATAGGATGCCGCCTCGGCGGTGGCGATGCCCCAGGCGATTTCATCGGAGCCGTCCGAGCCGTATTCCGGTTCACCGAAGCTCATCGACACAATATCCGCGAGCTGGTGGTGCACGGCGTATTCGAAGGTTTTCAGCAGCTGCGATGTGTCGGCCGTGGGAGCAACCAGCAAAACGATCTTGGCACCCGGCGCGATCGCGTGGGACATCGAGACGTCGATCGTGGTCTCCTCGGACCAGCCAAAATCATACGTCAGCGGGATACCGAGTGGGGTTATCTGCTTGAAGTCATCGGGCCCGAGTAGTGGCAGGCCGGTGAGCGTGGAGTAGGCATTGACGTCAGGAACTATGAAAGGCGAGCCATAGGCTACAACGATGCCGATCGTCTGGCCTCTTCCATCCAAGCCGGAGCGTACCGCAGCGTCGAGTTTGTAGTGTGTCCGCAGTTGCGTCGCGTCGTAGCCGCACACACCATCGCCTGGGCTTCCGGACGTGAAGTAGCCGTTGACCTCACGACGTCCGCGGAACGTCACGTCACCTTCTGCAGTGATGAGGTTTGTCGCTGTGAAGCCATGAAAGCAATCATCGGTCAGAAAGGGTTTCAGCGGCGAGCCGCCTGCCGTGGCTTGCGACGACGAACGCGGCATCGCCAATGCGACGGGACGGCCGGTCAAAGGGTCCACCTGGCGAAGGGCGTAGGGGTGCATGCGCGGCGTGTTGAGGCCGGTGACTGCCGCGACCAGAGCGCCTGACGCACCCCGAATTTCGGCCTGGATGTCGTGGAGATGAAGGTGGCGCCGTTGCTCTCGAAACGATGCATGGACGTAGCGAATGCACGCTGTATGGTAGCGGCATCGGCACTGACATCGATCGAGCGGCCATCTTCGGCAGTGGAGACGATGGTCAGGCCGGAGCGCGCGAGGGCGTCGCGGAGCGTGGCGACGCTGGACGCCTCCGGCATATAGGCGGCGTATTGAGCCGCCGTCAGCCAATGGTGGAAGCGGGGCGATGCGGGATCGTAAATGGCTTTCAGCGCGCTCTGGAAACCGGCTTCGTCCCGGCGGCTCAGCCAGACCGTTGCGTGGACGGACTGGCTGTCGGGCACAGCGCCGAGATCGGTCCAGGCCGGGGCGGCTTCACCTAGTTCGGCGACGCAGAGAGCGGCAGCGGCAAGGCCGAAGACGCGGGCAGTAGATTGGAAACGTCGAACTCTTTTTGAAAGAAGCATGATATTATCCCTGTTGTTACTGATAGTCGCAGCGTTAGGTATCCTCAACCAAGGTAAATACCCGCAATACGCAAAGCTAACTCACCCAATGATCTAAGCGCCAAATCGAATTACAGCGACGTTGAACGAGTCATGAGCGACGTCACAGCACATAGCACTTGAAACATCACGCGCGGCGCGATGGATTGTGCGACGCAAGCAGGTGGACGCGACTATTGTGGCTCGTCCGAATGCTTCGCTCAGATTGCAGGCTCTTTAAGGCCTGAGCGGCAGCGAAAGTGTCGGCAGGCTTCCTCTTGCGGCATTTACCAAACACACGCTGCAACCAACCAGCAACGCACAGCGCAGCTGCCCGCAACGCGTGCGGGCTGCGCCACGTGATGCGTAGAGGTAGGTCCTTGAAGATGTGCCGCAGCAATTACTGAGGCTCGTACACATGAGCGCGCAAAAGCCAACCGGTCAAAGCGCTGGCAAAACAGGGCTGGTTTAACTCAACTCGCTCTGACCAATTTAGAGCGAAATCCGATGATCCGAGTTGTAGGGGATCTCGACGCGGCGACAACGTGATTTACCATGCTTGCTGGGCCAGGAGGCCAGCAGGCATGGCAAAGACCCTTTCGGAGGACCTTCGTTCCCGCGTCCTCGTTGCTATCGATAGCGGCATGTCCAGGCGCGCCGCGGCGGAGCGGTTCGGCGTAGGCGTGGCGACTGCGGTTCGGTGGATGCACGAGTGGCGCACGGCTGGCGCCACCTGCGCCAGACCGAAAGGCGGAGACCAGCGATCGCATCGCATCGAGGCTTACCGGGCGATCATCCTGGCTGCGATCGAAGCGCAGGTCGATATCACGCTTGTTGAGCTGGCCGAGCTGCTTCGCCGCGAACACCACGCCGCATTCGCGCCCAGCACGATCTGGCGCTTTCTCGACCGTCACGCGATCACCATCAAAAAAAACAGCGCACGCCAGCGAGTAGGCCAGACCAGACGTCGCCGCGCGGCGCAGGGCCTGGTTCGATAGCCAGCCTGACCTCGACCCTGAGCACTTGGTCTTTATCGACGAGACCGGCGCTTCGACGAAAATGGCGCGCATGCGAGGACGCGCCAAACGCGGTGAGCGGTGTCGTGCGCCCATTCCCCACGGTCACTGGAAGACAACCACGTTCACCGGCGCGTTGCGGCTGCGCGGCATGACCGCCCCCATGGTGCTGGACGGTCCGATGAACGGTAATGCCTTCCGCGCCTACATCAAGCAGGTTTTGGTGCCCACACTGGCGCCTGACGACGTGGTCATAATGGACAATCTACCAGCCCACCGAGCGACCTGCATCCGCGAGGCAATCGAGGCCGCAGGAGCCCGCTTGCGTTACCTGCCGCCCTACTCGCCCGACTTCAATCCGATCGAAAATGCCTTCTCCAAGCTCAAAGCCCTGCTGCGTAAAGCCGCCGCAAGGACCATCGACAGTTTGTGGTATTCCATCCGTGACGCCCTCCCACGGTTCACCCCCGCCGAGTGCGCCAACTACTTCACCGCAGCTGGATATGAGCCGGATTGATCGGAATCTGCTCTAGTTTGGCTGGAGGAGCGGTTCGCTCCGATGTTCATCGTTCCCCGCTATCGGCTGAGTGTGAGATCGCCAATGCTCAATCCAACTCTATTCTCTCCCCAAAGCGATGAGGTTAGCCACTAGTCCCGTCCACCCCGTTTGGTGCATGGCGCCCAATCCCCGCCCTGTCTCGCCATCAAAATGTTCCGGAAACATCAACTGATCACGAAATGCGGGGTCGTCCGCGAGCCGTGTCGCGTCGCCCCAGAACGGCCGGCGACCCTCGGGACCGGGTAGGAATAGCGCCACAAGCCGGCGGGAGAGTTCGTGCGCCACGTCCTTGAGCGATGCGGTCTGGCCGGAGCCCACGGGGAAGTCCACGCGGAAATCGTCGCCGTAATAGCTGTGGAAGGTAAGCAGCGCCTCGATGAGAAGGACGTTGATGGGAAACCAGATCGGACCGCGCCAGTTGGAGTTCCCGCCGAACAGCGGGCGTTCCGCCTCGCCCGGTTCGTAGCCGATGCGGAACTCCCGCCCATCCACGTTCAGCACGAACTCGCGGTCCTTGTAGGCGCGTGACAGCGAGCGGATGCCGTAATCGGAAAGGAATTCCGCGGTATCAAGCGCGCGGGCCAGCAGACATTTCAGCCGGTGGCCGCGCAGCAGGGAGAGCAGGTTGCGCGCGCCCTGCCCAGGTTGGGTCCAGTGCGAGACGAGGGCCGCCATGCGCGGGCGGTGGGCGAGGAACCAGCGGGCGCGGGCGGCGAAATTGGGCAGGCGGTGCCGTCCGCCTGATCCATGGCTCCGCCGGTGGGCAGCGGGGCGGAGCGGTCGAAGACGGAAATGTTGTCCAGGCCCAGGAAGCCGCCCTGGAAAACGTTGCGTCCGTATTCGCGGTCCCTGGGTGCTTTGGCGGGCGTTTTCCTGGACCAATTGCGTGTAGGGGAACGCGGCTTGGGGATATTTGTAGGCCATGCGCATGTACGAATGCGTGGGCGTGGCATCGAGGTAGCAGTAGTGTTCCTTGACGTCCTCGCCGTGGTTACCCTGACGCGTTTGTGAGGCCGAACAGACGTTCTTTCAGGATCGCGTCCTGGCCGTTCCACAGAGCGAGGCCGAGACACCAGCGCAGCTGGTCGTCGCCGAAGCCCGCCAGGCCGTCCTCGCCCCAGCGGTAGGCGCGGCTGCGGGCATGGTCGTGCGGCAGGTAGTCCCAGGCGTTGCCGCCCGGGCTGTAATCTTCACGCACGGTGCCCCATTGGCGCTCGCTGACATAAGGGCCCCAGCGGCGCCAGCCGGCGCCGCGGCGTATGGCCAGCAGGCGCTGGCCTTCGAGGGTCAGCAGCAGCGCGGCCGGCGCCGTCTTGTCCGCCTCCGTCACGTGGGGTCCGTCATGTTGCGTATCCTGATAAGTTCGCCGAGCGACCAGGCCTGGAACGGGCAGCCGCCAGGGCGGTGTGGGGCGCAGCCGTCGGCCACCTCGCTCACGTGGCCGATCCCGGCCTCGTCCAGGTGTGCCAGGACCGGGGCGAGAAAGCGGGTGCGGGCTTCGGCTTTGGCCGCCGGCGTGTTGCCGCGCACGCGCAGCCAGGCGTCCACGAAGGGGCCGAGCAGCCAAGGCCAGACGGTGCCCTGGTGGTAGGCGCCGTCGCGTTCCAGCGGGCCGCCGCCGTAATGCGGGCGGTAGGCGGGGTCGGCGGGCGAGAGCGTGCGCAGGCCAAGCGGGGTGAGCAGGCTGGCTTCCACCGCGTCGACGACGGCGCGCGCGGCCGGGCCGTCCAGCAGAGGATACGGTAGGCCGCCGACGGCGAAGATCTGGTTCGGGCGCAAGGACGCGTCCTGCTTGCCGGGGACGTGGTCGGCGTCCACCAGGTCCGGCAGGCCGCCGGTCGCGGCCGCGGCAAAGCGGGCCACGAAGCTGGCGGCGGCCTGATCGGCGAGCGGCGCCCAGCGCGGGTTCCAGGCGGCGGCGATGCGCAGCGCGCTGTGCCACAGCGCCTGTATCTCCACCGGCTTGCCGATGCGCGGCGTCACCACCCAGTCGCCCACCTTGGCATCCATCCAGGTCAGCTGCAGGCCGGGCACGCCTTCGCGCAGCAGGCCGTCCGCGTCGCGGCCGATGTTGAAGCGGGTGCCCTGGACATGGCCCTCCAGTATCGCCTCTGCGGCCCGGCGCAGGCACGCCTCGGTGTCGGGGAGCAGGCCGGTGTGCTGGAGCAGCTCGTGGGCTGCCACGATGAACCAGAGCGAGGCGTCGGCCGTGTTGTATTCCGCGTCGCCGCCGTCGCCGAAGCGGTTGGGCAGCATGCCTTCGGACACCTGGCCGCTCCACGCGCGCAACACGGATTCGGCCTCCGCGATGCGGCCGGTTCCCAACAGCAGGCCGCGCATGGCGATGAAGGTGTCGCGGCCCCAGTCGGTGAACCAGGGATAGCCGGCGATCAGCGTGGCGCCTTGATTGCGATCGACGAGATAGGCCCCTGCTGCGCGGGCGAGCGGGTCGGCCAGGCCGTCGCGCCGGGTCCGTTCGGTGGCGAACACGCGGGCCGCGTGAGGGGCCGCGCGTACGGCCAGGCCGTCGCCCTGGCGCAGGACCATCACGGCATCGCCGCCGCCCGGCGCCCAGGTGAACACGCCGGGGCTGGCCAGGTCCTCGATGCAGTCCAGTCCGCGGTCGCGTTCCTCGGTGTAGAGGAACTGCCTGTACCAGCTCGGATCGTGGCGGTAGGCGGCGTTGGTCAGGCACGCGACAGCGGGGCGGGCAGGGTAGGGGCGCCAGCTGGCATTGCCGCCGGCGGTGGCGGCCGCGAAGTCGAATCCCGAATCCTCCCGGTTCAGCGCGTGGTAGTCGCGCACCGAGAGCAGCGGGCGCACATGCAGGGTGGCGTCGGGCGCGTCGCAGCGCCAGCGCAGCACGGTGTCGCCGCCCACCGGATCGACGAGGATTTCCTGCGTGATGATCCCGCCGCCGGCGAGGCGGAAGCGCCAGCAGGGCCAGGGCACGCAGGTGAAGCCGAGGCGGTGAGGCGTGGGGTCGGGATGGATGATATCGGGCGCGTAATGCTGGCTGCTGATCGGCGTGAGGGCGTCGCCCTGCTCCACCCAGGCCTCGATAGCGTTGACCAGGACCATTCGGCCGGACGGCGGCAGCGTGCTGGTGAGCAGCAGCGCATGGTAGCGGCGGGTGAGGATGCCGGCGACGGTACCGGAGGCGAAGCCGCCGCGGGCATCTGCCTCCAGCCACTCGGCTGTGGTCGCCGGGCTCATCGTGTGCCGCCCCACGCTGCCCGGCCAGCGCGCTTACGGCAACCAAACCTATAAGGCAGCAGACGCCAGCAAGACGAATTCGGTCGCGCGCGACGACGCCTGGATTGGACGAACACGCCCACCCTAAGCAACCGCGA
The DNA here is from genome assembly GCA_963795825.1 of uncultured Alphaproteobacteria bacterium. Classification (GTDB taxonomy): domain Bacteria; phylum Pseudomonadota; class Alphaproteobacteria; order Acetobacterales; family Acetobacteraceae; genus BOG-908. The sequence goes on from CAWCIW010000004.1 coordinate 8,510, forward strand.
GCAAGGTGCGCCCGAACAGCGCCGACACCCACGCCATCGCCTGGAGAGACAGTACCGCGAGGCGGCGTATCGGGACATCGACCTGGGGTATTTCGCAGAACAGGACCACGCCGGGAAGACGGCTTTCGGCGGCTGGGCGGAAAACAGGCATGCGCATCGGGTTCGCTTTCGGAGTGGACCTGTCGGTCGTTTCGTCGCTGGTGACTGTGATCGAAAGGCATATACGACGCCACAAGCCACACCAGGCCCTACGGAGACACCAATGGCCCTGGCCACGCGATCCCGCCATGAACACCGCGAATAACCCTGGCGACGCTGCTGCCGGGCGGCCGCCAGGGCTCCTCCGCACGCCTGAAACGCGAACACCCTGGTTCTGGCGACCTGCATCCTGGCCTCCAGCCTGGCGTTCGTGGACAGCTCCGTCGTCAATGTCGGCCTGCCGGCGATCGGCCGGGACTTGCAGGCCGACGCCGGCGGGCTCCAATGGGCGGTGAACGCCTACCTTCTGCCGCTCAGCGCCTTGCTCCTGCTGGGCGGCGCGGCGGGCGACCGCTACGGCCGCCGCACCCTGCTGATAACCGGGATCTGCGTGTTCGCGGCCGCCTCGCTGGTCTGCAGCCTCGCCCCGAGCCTGACCGTCCTGCTGATCGGCCGCACGCTGCAGGGCGCCGGCGCCGCGGTGCTGTTGCCGAACAGCCTCGCCCTGCTGGGTGCCACGTTCTGCGGCGAGGCCAAGGGACGCGCGATCGGCATCTGGGCCTCCACCGGCGCCGCCATGGGCGCGCTCGGTCCGGTGCTGGGCGGCTGGCTCATCGACACGACCGGCTGGCGGGCGATATTTCTCATCAACCTGCCGCTGGCGGCAGGCGCCGTGTTCCTCGCCTGGCGTCATGTGCCGGCGGATCACGACGGGCGGGACAATCCGCTGGATGTATGGGGGGGCCTGCTCGCCACGGCAGGCCTGGGGGCCGCCACGATGGCGCTCACCATCGGCGCCGGTCCGTCCGGTTGGACCGTGACGGCGCTGGCCGCAGCTTCGGTGGCGACTGTGCTACTGGCGAGTTTCGTCGTCGTCGAGAGACGGATGGGCGAGCGGGCCATGGCCCCGCTGTCGTTGTTCGGCTCCCGCATCTTCGTCGGCCTCACCCTGCTCACTCTGCTGCTCTACGGCGCGCTCGGCGGGATGTTCGTCCTGTTGCCTTTCCTGCTGATCGACGCAGCCGGCTACTCCGCCATCCAGGCCGGCGCGGCTCTGCTGCCCCTGCCGCTGGTGCTCGCCGCGTTGTCGCCGGCAATGGGCGGTCTTGCCGGCCGCATCGGCCCGCGCGTGCCCTTGACGGTGGGGCCGGTCGTGATGGCCGCGGGGTTCGCCCTGCTGCTGCGCATCGGCGTGCGTGGCTCATACTGGACGCAGGTGCTGCCAGCGCTCCTGGTGATCGCCGCCGGCCTGAGCGGGGCGGTGGCGCCCCTCACCACGGCCGTGCTGAGTGCGGTGGACGCACGCCACACCGGCTCGGCCTCCGGCCTGAACAGCGCGGCGGCGCGCACCGGGAGCCTGACGGCCACGGCCCTGCTCGGTTCGGTGCTGGCGGCCACGGGTCCGCGCTTGGTCGCCGGCTTCCAGGTCGCGGCCCTCGTTGGCGTGTCGGCCTGCCTGCTGACGGCCCTGAGCGCGTTCTGTTTTATCGGCCCTGTGCGGAAATGACGCGGCTGGCTCCGCGCAAGCAGGCACACGACCTCGACCATAGCGAGTTAATACCAATCCGCTTTGGGATTGGCTCATCGGCAGCAAGTAAGGAAGGCCTTCTCTTTCGAGAAAAAGAAGCAAAAAGCTTTTACTATGACGCCTGCAGGAGAATTTGGCTGCAAGTGCAATCGCTCCGGCTTGCAATACGAGCGTAAGCTTTGATGCAGGCGTCGGAGCAAAAGCTTTTTGGTCCTTTTTCTCGAAAAAGGACTGCTTCCTTTCTTGCCTAGATGCGTCAACCACCGTTGGTCACAGGCTCTCGCAATCTTGGAGCGCCGGGCTTGAAAGGCTGACCGACCGACCACCCACGTGGCTGAGACGCCCTCGTATATAACGGCCGGCGCCAGCACGTGCCCGGCCTGCGCACCATCTTTCGTCTTCTTGGCCATCGCACGAAGAGCAATGGCGTCGAAAGGCCCGAAGCGGGGCTGGACCGGCAAAACCCCGCTCGTGGGTCAGGCCTTCAGGGCCTCGGAACCACCCAGGCTCTTGAAGATTTCGTCCTCATTTCGAAAAGCCTTGAACTCCAGCGCGTTGCCGGATGGATCAGACACAAAAAACGTAGCCTGCTCGCCGGGAGAACCGGAAAAGCGCACCTGCGGCTCGAGAACGAATGTCACGTGGGAGGCGGCCAGATGGCGGTGCAGCGCATCCCACTGATCCCACGGAATCAGAACACCGAAATGGACCAGCGGCACCGGCTTGCCGTCCACGGTGGCATACAGGATTTCGGTGGACCGCGGACCGACATGGGCCGAGATCTGATTGCCGAAGAAATCGAAGTCGATCCAGGTCGGTGCCTCGCGTCCCTGTGGGCAGGCCAGCAGCGTGCCGTAGAAATGCCTGGTGGACTCGATATCATCCACGCGGAACGCCAGGTGAAACGAAGCCAAATTGCGTGTGCCTTCCCTTTTAGTGGACATTTGCGACCTGCCTATGGAAGGCCGCCGGCGACGCCGCATCGCCGTGCGTCGGCGACCGAACCGAGCGCGCCGGCTTCGTCGCGAAAGCACATCTGGAACGAGCCCATATGCCAGTCGAACGGCGGCATCACCGATACGCCCACGCCGAGACGCGCCAGCGCCGTCACCGTTTCGCCACGCAAGCGATCTTCGCAGATCAGATGGCCGTCCTCGCCCAGCGGCAGGATGCGTGGGGAATCCACCGCATCCTCCGGGGACATGCCCATGTCGAGCAGATGCGTGAGAACCTGCGGCACCGTGCAATACACGTTGCCCGGGGTGCCCAGACCGAAGATCGGCTTGCCGTCCTCGAGCACGAAACTGTGGCCGACGATGCTGCGCATGCGCGCGCCGGCGACGAGGCGCTGATCGAAATGACCGGATATCCCGGCGAAGCTCGCATGCGAGCCGACCATGGGAATGCCGCCGACGACCATCCCCGGGATGCCGCCCGACTGCAGCGTGTTCATCAGCTGCACCCAGTTGCCATCGGCGTCCACCACGCTGAGCTCGCAGCTTCCCATCGGCTGGGTCTGGCGCAGGCGGCTGGCGGGCATGCCGGCCAGTCCGTGCCCGTCCGACCGCGCGCTGGCCGCATGGGTCAGCCGCACATGACCGGTGAGATCCCCATGCGGCCGCAGGCCGGCGATCAGCCGGGCCAGCGAGCGGTGCATCGCGTCGTCGCACAGGGCCGCCATATCGTAGGGTGCGACGAGAGGATCGCCGATGAAGCCGCTCAACATCAGCCCCAGTCGCAAGGCATGCGCCATGCTGAAGAGATGATCGGCTGATCCGGCCGTCATGTCGGCTATGCCGAGATGGCGTAATATGCCGAGCACCAGTTGCAGGAACGTGCCCTGATGTTCGGGCGCGCCCAGACTGACGATCTCGTATTTGCGATGACCGAAGCGCACCGGCTCTATCCAGCGCGGCGGGTTGGCGCGCATGTCCGACAGGCTGATCGGCCAGCCCAGCCCGCGCGCCACCGCAACGAAGCGCTCGGCCCATTCCCCCTCGATCATGGCGCCGGGGCCCTGCTCGGCGACCATCCGCATGGTCCTGGCCATGTCGGCCGACCGGAACACGCCGCCGACCGGGGTGACGAAGCCATTCGGCAGGTAAAAGGCCCTGCCTTCCGGAAAATATGTGAAGAAATCGAGCTCGCCGCACACGTTGCCGTATTCGAAGCTGGAGACCGGATGGCCCTGTTCCGCCCAGCGCACCGCGTCCGCGCACAGAAGATGCCAGGGCAGGCTGCCGAAACGCGCGTGTATCGCCTGCAGTCCCGGCATGAAGCCGGGAATGCAGGCCGCGGGCGGCATGGCGCCCAGGCCGCCCGGGATCGACGGTGTCGGCCGGAACGGCGGCAGATGCGGCGGGAAGGTGCCGGTACTGTGCAACTGGTGCAGCCGGCCGCTGCCGGCCTGGTAGCAAAGCATGCTGACGGTGCCGGTATGGTTGGTCATGAACGGCTCGACCACCGCCTGCACCAGCGCGCCCGCGATCGCCGCATCCGCGGCGTTGCCGCCATCGGCGAGCGTGCGCAGCACCGTCTCGGTGACGATGGCGTTGTCGGTACTGCAAACGGCGCGCTTGCCGCGCATGGCGGGCTTCGGACCGGGATCAAGTATGTAACGCGATAGGTCGGTCATGCGCACTCCGTGGCGCGCCAGCCGCTCCACGGGCAAAGTTCTACGTAGCGCGGCAACAGGTGATCAATGCGCAATCGCTTCGTGTTGGCATGATTTGCGCGCACGCCGCGGTTGCGTGACGCCAGATCATGCCGGCACGAATATTCCGTCGATTGTCGCCGAACCGGCAACTGGTAGCATCGCGCGATGCGAACCCTTATCGTTATGCTGCGGTCCAACCCTGAAAACTGGGCCAGGTTGCTGCGCGCCGCCCTGCCCGATCACCAGGTGATTACCGATCCCGGCGCGGCGGACGCGCCGGTCGATTACGCCGTGGTGGGCAAGCCGGCGCCCGGCGCCATCGCCGCGCTTGGCCGCCTGCAGGCCGTGTTCAGCATAAATGCCGGCGTGGAGGCGCTGCTGGAATCCGGCGAGGTGCCGGCCGCCGTGCCGCTGGTGCGCATGGTGGACCACGGGCTGACCGCGGGCATGATGGAGTGGGTGGTGGCGCAGACGCTCGCCTGGCATCGCAACCTGTTCGCCTATCGCGATCTTCAGCGCGCGCGGAGCTGGATGCCGATGCGCGAGATCCTGGCCGCGGAGCGCCCGGTGACCCTGCTCGGCGCCGGGCAGTTGGGCCGCCCGGTGGCCGATATGCTGGTGCGTCTGGGCTTTCCCGTGCGGGCCTGGAGCCGCAGCGCGAACCCCATACGAGGGTGCTGCCAGCTTCGCCGGGCGCCGAGGGCCTGCAGGCGGCGGCGACCGGTGCCAACATCCTGATCAACCTGCTGCCGCTCACGCCCGAGACCGAAAACATCATCGATGCCGGCCTGCTGCGCCGGCTCGCGCCGGGTGCCGTGCTGATCAATGCCGCGCGCGGGCGGCACGTGGTGGACGAAGCGGTGCTCGCCTGCCTGAACGAGGGCACGCTGCGCGCCGCCGTGCTGGACGTGTTCCGGGAGGAGCCGCTGCCCACAGCGCACCCGTTCTGGACCCATCCGGGCGTCTTCCTGTCGCCGCATGTGGCAGCACCCACCGACCCGGAGATCGCGATCCAGGCGATCGCCGCCAATATCGCCGGCTTCGAGTCCGGGCAGCCTTTGCAGCACGTGGTCGATCGCGCCAGGGGCTATTGAGCGCCCCGCCCACCCTGCAGCGCCGCACGCTGCTGGCCGCGTCCCTGGCGGTGCTCGCCAGGCCGGCCGCCGCCGCGTCCGATCTGCCGGTGCGCGGCGGCACGCTGATCGTGGGGCTTGGCTACGACCTCGATACGCTGAACGTCTATGCCACCGGCTTCCTGGGGCATGTCGAGGCGGCGGTGGTCGAGGGCCTGGTGGCGCCCGACGCGCAGGCGATCTACGTGCCGGTGCTGGCGACCGAGGTGCCGACCCTGGAGAATGGCGGCATCGTGCTGGCGCCGGACGGCGTCGGCATGCGCGTCACCTACCATCTGCGGGCCGGCGTGAAGTGGCAGGACGGCGCGCCGTTCACCTCGGAAGATGTGCGCTTCACCTGGGAGGCGGTGCGCGACCCGGCCTTCCTGGCCGAATCTAAGGACGGCACGGAGGAGATCGACAGGATCGACACGCCGGACCCGCTCACCGCGATCGTGCACTACCGCCGCGCCAACCCGGCCTTCACCGCCACCCTGTTCACCTTCGGTATCCTGCCAAGGCATCTCCTGTCCGGCCAGGACCTCAACCACAATGCCTACAACGACAAACCGCTCGGCACCGGCCCCTTCATGGTCGAGACGTTCCGGCGCGGCGAATACGTCGGTACTGGTGCGCAACCCGCTCTACTGGGGGCGCGATGCGGCAGGCGGGGCGCTGCCCTATCTCGACCGCATCATCTTCCGGATCATCCCGGACACCAACACGCTGGGAACGCTGATCCGGGCCGGCGAGATCGGCCTGGCGCCGCTGATCCCCTACATGCTGGCCAAGCAGCTCGAAGCCACGCCCGGGATCGAGATCGTGCAGGGCCCCTCGCTCGGCTGGCTGCACCTGGATTTCAACCTCAAGCGGGCCTCGCCACTGCAGGACCCCGTCGTGCGCGAGGCGATCGCCCATGCGATCGACCGGCGCGCCCTGATCCGGGCGGCCGGCGGCTATCCGAAGCCGATCCACTCCGTGGTGGTGCCGCTGCTGACCGGCCTCTACGACCCCGATACGCCGCAATATGCGTACGATCCCGCACGCGCCGAGGCGATGCTGGAGGCGGCTGGTTACCGGCGCACCGGCGACGGCGTGCGCTCCAAAGACGGGCGACCCCTCGCCTTTGGCATCACCGCGCAGAGCGGCCAGATCGACGACGAGATCGCCGAGCAGATCATCATCGCCCAGCTCCAGGCGATCGGCATCCGCCTCGAGGCCGACAACAAGAGCGGCGTCAGCTTTCGCCAGGCGCGCTATCGCGGCGATTACGACCTGCTCTACGGCCGCTGGGTGACCGCCGCCGACCCGGTCTACAGCGTGTTCTACGGGACCCACGGGCCGAATAACGGCCAGGGCTACGCGAGCGCGCCCCTGGACGCGGCGCTGCACGACATGGAAAGCGAGATGCGCCCGGAAGCGCGCCGGCGCGACGCGGCGACGATGCAGCACATCCTGGCGGAGGACCTGCCGACGATTCCGCTGGTCAGCGCCGTATCGCTGGCCGCCTGCAGCACACGACTGCGCGGCTTCGTGCCGAACCCGACCAACATGACGGATTTCGTCGCCGTCGCACGCTGGTGGCTGGCACCCGCCGGAAGTGCCGCGCGGTGAGCGGCGGCTTCCTGCTGCGCCGGCTGCTGGCCTGCGTGCCGCTGCTGCTGGCGATCTCGCTGATCCTGTTCGCCATCGTGCATCTGGCGCCGGGTGGCCCGCTCGACATGTATGCCGACAACCCGTCGGTGACGCCGGCGGCGCTGGAGCATATCCGGCATGCCTATGGGCTGGACCGCCCGCTGCCCACGCAATACCTGCTCTGGCTGCGGTCGATGGTCGTGGGCGACTGGGGCTATTCGATACGCACCGGCCGGCCCGTGGTGACGGAAATTGCAGAGCGCCTGCCGGCGACCCTTCTGCTCGGCGGCTCCGCCATCCTCATCTCCCTGGTGGTGGCGCTGCCCGTGGGCCTGCTCACCGCCTGGTATCGCGGCACCGCCATCGACCATGGGCTCACTCTGGCCGCCTTTGCCGGCATCTCCATGCCGGTGTTCTGGCTCGGCCTCCTGCTGCAGCTCCTGCTGAGCATCCGCCTGGGCTGGCTGCCGGCGGCCGGGTACGACAGCTTCGGCGACGCGGGATCAGGCAGGCTCGCGCATCTGATCATGCCGGCCTGCGTGCTGTCGCTGGCCACCGTCGCCACCTGGAGCCGGTTCCTGCGCGCCAGCCTGATCGATGTTCTGGCCCAGGACTATATCCGCACGGCACGCGCCAAGGGCCGCGGCCCCGTCGGCACGCTGCTGCTGCATGCGCTGCGCAACGCGGCCACGCCGGTGGTCACGGTGATCGCGCTCGATCTGGCCAGCGTGATCTCCGGCGCCGTCATCACCGAGACGGTGTTTGCCTGGCCGGGCATCGGACGGTTGTTCATCGAAAGCATGGATGGCCGCGATTACCCCGTGCTGATGGGGCTGATGATGGCGGGATCGCTCGCTCTGGTGAGCGCCAACGTGCTGGCGGACATGCTGTGCGCGATGATCGACCCCCGCGTCCGCTATGAGTAGTGGGGGAATGAGTAGTGGGGGAGTGACCGGCGGGGATGGCGCGGCACCGCCGTTCGCGCTCCTCCGGCAACTGCTCGATCACCGCTTGCGCTCGGCGGCGCTGGCGCTCCTGCTCGGGCTGGGCATCGTGGTGGCGATCGGGCCGCTGCTGTCGCCGTACCGGTTCGATGCGCAGGATCTGGCACTGATCGGCCAGCCGACCGCGCCGGGCTGGCAGCATTGGCTGGGCACCGACGAGCTGGGGCGCGATCTGCTGACCAGGCTGCTGACCGGCGGCCGCATCTCCATCGCCGTGGGGCTGTCGAGCGCCCTGGTCTCCACCCTGCTCGGCACGCTGGTGGGGGCGTTCGCGGGCTTCTATGGCGGGCTCGTCGATCAACTGCTGATGCGCCTGGTCGATGTCATGCTGTCGATCCCGCTGCTGCCGCTGGTGCTGCTGCTGTCCGGGCTGCTGCATCCCGGGGTGCCTGTCCTGGTGCTGGTGATCGGCGTGCTGACCTGGATGACCACGGCGCGGGTGGTGCGCGGCCAGTTCCTGATGCTGCGCACGCTCGACTATGTGGAGGCGGCGCGGGCGCTCGGCGCCGGCAACATGCGCGTCATGCTGCGGCACATCCTGCCGAACGTCTCCGGCCCCATCGTCGTCTCGGCCACGCTCGCGGTCGGCAACGCCATCCTGCTGGAATCGGCGATGTCGTTCCTCGGCTTCGGCGTGCAGCCGCCGGCGCCGAGCTGGGGCAACATGCTGAATGCGGCCACACCCTGGCTCGGCACCGCGCCGTTCATGGCGTTGCCGCCGGGGCTGCTGATCTTCGTCACCGCGCTGAGCGTGAATGTCGTGGGGGACGGGCTGGGTACGCGGCGCTGAGCGGCGTCGGTTGGTCAAGAAAAGAAAGGCCTTCTTTTTCGAGAAAAAGAAGCAAAAAGCTTTTGCTGTGACGCCTGCACGAGGATTTGGCTATCACTGCAACCGCAACGACTTGCAATACGAGCGTAGGCTCTGGTGCAGGCGTCGGAGCAAAAGCTTTTTGCTTCTTTTTCTCGAAAAAGAAGGCCTTCCTTCCTTCCTGACTATTTCAGTCTCAACAGGCGCCCGCCGCCGCCTCCTCCAGCAGCCAGCTCCGAAACAGCTTCACCCTGGTTATGTCCTGCTTGGCCTTCGGCGTAACGAGATAGTAGGCGCCAGGCCCGGCGGTGCGCAGCGAGAACGGCGAGACCAGCGTGCCGCGTTCCAGCTCTTCCTCGATCAGCAGGCGCGGCAGCAGGGCCACGCCCATGCCGGATTTGGCCGCCTGGATCAGCATGAAGAAATGCTCGAAGCTCGGGCCCCAGCGGGCGGTCTCCTCCCGCAGCCCGACAGAGAGGAACCAGTGCGGCCAGGCGTGCAGGCGGGTGGAATGCCGCAGCAGCTTGTAATGCCCCAGATCGGCGGGCGATGTCAGCGGATGGTCGGGGTCGAGCAGCACCGGGCTGCACACCACCACGACCTCCTCGGCCAGCAGCGGCTCTGCCACCGCATCGGGCCAGGTGCCGCTGCCGAACTGGATGGCGACATCGAGCTTCGGCATGTCGGTCGCGAACTGGCCGTCGGTGGCGATGATGTTGATCAGGATTTCCGGCTGGTTCGCGCGGAACCCTTCCAGCCGCGGGATCAGCCAGCGCGTGCCGAAGGTTGGCAGCACCCCGATCGTCAACGTGCCGCCGCCTTTGCCTGAGGCGATGAGCTCGGTGGTGCCGGATTCCAGCCGGTCGAACGACAGGCGGATCAGGTTGAAATAGTCGCGGCCGTTTTCGGTCAGCTCGTTGCGGCGGCTGGTGCGCTTGAACAGCGGCGTGTCGAGGTAGCTCTCCAGCGCACGGACCTGCCGGCTGGCGGCGCTCTGCGTCACGTTGAGCTCGGCCGCGGCAAGGGTGAAGCTCTCGTGCCGCGCAACCGCCTCGAATGTCCGCAGGGCGTTCAGTGATGGCAACAGACGTCGGTGCATATCGGTACAGTCTCCTGTTGCATGGAGTCAGGTCTTTTAGTGCGCTTGCACGATCCCGCCTCTGCTCTAGCCTTCTCCGAACCGGTCCTGCTGCTTCGCGGCAGGATGGAAGAGACGCCCATCAAAACAATGCAAGAACCATGCGCAGGCCGGGTCTTCGTACCGGCCGGCGCGTCCAGGAGCACTTCATGAGCAGCCAAGCGACAATCGGCACGCACGCCTTCGGCTCCGAACTTACCGCGGTCACCATGGGCATCGACGCGTTCGAGCGCAATCAGTCCCGGGAGAACGGCATGCTCGATACCGAGGGCCTGGTGCCGATCTATGTCGGCGGAGACCTGATCGCGCCGAAGCAATACACCGCCTGGCGCGAGGCGGCGGACGACCTCGATGCGCTGGAGCAGCGCCTGCCGTCGGTCACCCCGCATCACCGCGCCCTGTTCGCCACCGCGATGTTGCGCTCGCTGCGCATGGCGCTGCGGCTGTTCGCGGGCGAGGAGGCGAGCTTCGAGGCCAAAGTGGCCGAGCTCGTGGGCGCGCCCACAGGCGCGGTCGATCCCGCGGTGATCGACGGCCTGCGCAGCTCGCTCGATTCGCTGCTGCGCCGGCGCGGCATCGTGCGCGGCGACCTGCAGCAGCGCATCGCCGAATGGGAGACCTCGCGCTTCGTGCCGGCAGAGCAGATCGAGACGATCTATCACGAGCTGATGGACCAGGCGCGCGTGCGCACCGCGAAGATGATCTTCGATTGCGGCGACTTCACTATGGCGCTCAACCCGGTGCGCAACATGCCGTTCACCGCGCGCTGCAGCTTTTCCGACGGGCAGATGGACCTCAACGTCGATCTCGGCTTCACCCGTGCCGCCCTCAAGCATCTCGTGGCGCACGAGGTGTTTCCCGGCCACGCGACGCAGATCCTCTACACCCGCGCCCGCGTCGACCAGGGCCGGGCCGGGCCGGAGGTTCTGCTCTGCACCGCGAATTCGGTGCTCGGCTGCGTGCAGGAGGGCATCGGCGACGAGGCGGTGGAACTGATCGACTGGGCGGAGGACGACGACGATGCGATCCACCTGGAATTGCGGCGCCTGCGCAGCGCCGCCCAGACGAGCGCCGCCTGGTCGCTGATGCATGACGGAAGCGCGCCGGAAGCCGTGAAGGACTATCTGCGCGAGACGGCGGCGGGCCAGGAGGCCTGGGTCGAGGGACGCCTGCGCATGGCCGCCCATCCGTTCCGCGGCCCGTTCATCGCCTCGTACTGGGCGGGCGCGGTCGCGGTGCGTGCGGTGCGGGAGCGCACGACGGAAGCGGCGCGGCCCGATTTCGTCGAATATCTCTATGCCAACGCGCATTCGCCGGAGAGCCTGGCGCTGTTCGATCCCGCGGCGAAAACGCCGGTGGGGGCCGCGTCGTGAAGCTGGTAATCCTCGGCGCCGGCGCCATCGGCGGCCTGGCCGGTGCCTGGATGACCAAGGCGGGTCACGATGTGCTGCTGGTCGATCGCTGGGTCGAGCACGTGGACGCGATGAACGCGAACGGCCTGTCGATCGACGGGGTGCGCGGCAAGATGACCATTCCGGTCCGCGCCACCACGCCGGACCGGCTGACCGGGCCGCTCGAAGCCGTGCTGGTCGCGACCAAGTCGCAGCACACCATCGAGGCACTGACGCAGATCCTGCCGCTTCTCACAGCGGAGTCGTTCGTGGTGTCGTTCCAGAACGGCTTCAACGAGCCCGACATCGCGGCCCTGCTGAGCGGCGCCGGGCTCGGCGGCTCCCGGCAGGTGATCGGCTCGATCCCCAATTACGGCGGCGCCCTGCTCGATCCGGGCTCGATCGAATTCGTGCACGAGGGCGCGATACAACTGGGCGAGATGGATGGCAGCGACAGCACGCGTCTGCACACGCTGTCCACCATGCTGTCCGCGCTGACCGACGTGCAACTGTCCGCCAACATCTGGGGACAGATCTGGGCCAAGGAGGTGTATTCCGCGCAGGTGGTGTTCTCGGCGCTCGTCGACGCGCCGATACGCGAAACGCTCGGCGTGGAACGCTACGCGCGTATCGCCGGCGCGGTCGTGCGCGAAGCGCTCGAGATCGCGGATGCCAACGGCATCACCGTCGAGGCGTTCGACTTCTTCGACCCCGCCAACTACCGGCCGCACACGCCGGCCGATACGCGCCGGCTGCTCGACAACATCAACCACGCGATCTGGCTGCTGAAGAAGGACCAGACCGGCGATTATCGCTTCCGCAAGCAGGGCTCCGGCATCTGGTGGGACATCGTCTATCGCGATCGTCCGTCCGAAGTGCGGTCGTCGAACGGCAAGCTGGTCGAATACGGCCGCCGGGTCGGCGCCGATGTGCGCCTGAACGAGAAGATGTGTGACATGATCTACGAGATCGAGAACGGCACCCGCACGCTGGGGTTGCAGAATTACGACGAGCTGGAAGCCTATGTCGCCGCTTGCGGCCGGGCGCTGCCATGAACGCGCCGCGCATCGGCGTCGGCATCATCGGCGCGCATGACTGGGCGGAAAAGGCGCATCTGCCCGGCTACGCGGCCCATGAACGCGTGCATCTGGCGGCCATCTGCGACGTCGTTCCCGAACGCGCCCGCGCCATGGCGGAGCGCTTCGGTATCGACACCGTCTATCACGACCATCGCGACATGCTGGCCGATCCCGCGGTCCACGTGGTCGACGTGTGCACGCCCACCCACACGCATCTGCCGCTCAGCCTCGACGCGATCGCTGCCGGACGCCACGTGCTGTCGGAAAAGCCGCTGGCCACAGCTTCAGGTCCCGCTTTCGCTGCGGCCGAGGCAGCGGCGCGACGCGGCGTGCGCACGAAGCTCGGCTTCACCTTCCGCTACTCGCCGGCCATTCGGCAGATCAAGCGATGGATCGACGACGGCACGCTCGGCGAGATCTTCCACATCCACGGCTTCGAGCAGAACTCGCAATTCCTCGATCCCGACGAGCCGCTGCGCCAGGTGACGCCCGACGCGCCACGCGACCGGCTGATCCCCTCGTCGATCGTCGGCTACGGCTCGCATCTGGTCGATCTGATGCGCTGGCTCGGCGGCGAATTCGGCTCGGTTGCCGCCAGCATGCGCAATTTCATACCCGAGCGGCTGGTGCGCGGCGCCGAAGGACGCCAGGCGATCCCCGTCGAGGACGGCACGGTGGGGCTGGTCGAATACGTCAACGGCACGCAGGGATTGCTGCAGTCGAGCTATATCGCGATCGGCAACTATCCAGGCGTGGAGATCAGGGTGTACGGATCGAAGGGTGCGGCGGTGGCGCGCCTGATCTCGGAATTCGGCGTGGCGGAGACGTTGCGGTTCGCCACCGCCGACGCGGTCGAGTTCCGGCCGGTGGAGCTGGGGCCGGAGCATCTCCCGCCTGGCACCACGCTGGCCACGCCCTGGCCGGAGCTGTACTACCGCAACCTGATACGCCATTTCGTCGACGAGATCGTCTTCGACCGCCCGGAAGCCTGCACGTTCTATGACGGCGCGAAGAGCCAGGAGATCGTCGACGCCCTGGTTCTCGCCCATGCCGAACGGCGCTGGGTCGATCTCGCCGGGACGCCGCGGTGAGTGCCGCGCCCGGCATCGGTGAGGCGTTTCTCGCCCACCATCTCGCCTTCCACCCGGTGGATGCGACGTTCATGGGCATCGCCGGCCACGATCATCTGCTGCCGCGCGCCGATGCGCGGGCTGCCGGCGACGAACGCGCCGCCATCGCCGGGCTGAGCGCCGTGGCCGCGCAGGCGACCTGACGACACGCCAGGGGCGCGGCTGGATTTGCGTGTGGCGCAAGGCGAGCTCGCCTGCGGGCTGGCGGCGCTCGAGGCGCGTCCACGCTGGCACAACCCTGCCTGGTACACCGGCGAGGCGGCCTTCGGGGTGATCGGCTTGCTCCTGCCGCAGGCGGCACCGTTCGACGCGGAGGCGCTGCGCGCCAGATTGCGCGCGCTACCCGACTTCCTGTCCGACGCTGGCCGGCGCCTGCGCGAAGCGGGTGCCGCACCCGCCGGATGGGTTGCGCGCGCGCGCAACGAGGCCGAAGCGACGGCGCAGTTCCTGTCCGCCGGCCTGCCGCTCCACGCCGCCTGGCAGCCCGACTGGCTGCCGGATGCCGCCGGTGCCTCCGTTGCGCTGCAGGCGTTCGCAGCCGGGCTGGGCGACCTCGCGGATCGCGATGCGGCCGCCGGCCACGCCACGCTGTCCCGCATCATGGCCGCCCAGCACGGGCTGACGGAGGGGCCGGACGCCCTGGCGCAGCGGGCGGAGGCGGCGTTTGCCCGCCTCGGCGAGGAGATGGTGGAGCAGGCGGCCCGCATCGATCCGAAGCGGTCCTGGCAGCAGATCATCGACGGGCTCGCCGCGATCCATCCGGACGCGGCCGGCCTGCTGGCGCGCTATCGCGACCTGAACGCGGCGGCTTTGCACGCCGCCCGCGGCCTGGTGACGCCGGCGTCGGACTATGCGCTCGACTACCGCGTGCTGGACACGCCGTTCCGGCAGGCCGCGGCAGCGCTCTATTTCCTGTTCTACCGCTCCCCGCCGCCGGCCGCGCCAGGCCAGGGCAGCGTCTACTGGGTCAGCCCGCCGTCCGAAGACGCGGCGTTCCTGCGCAGCCAGAACGACGCGACCATCAAGCTGATACATGCCGTGCATCACGGCAGCATCGGCCACCACACGCACAATGCCCGGGCCCGCGTCAGCCCTGGCGTGCTGGGCCGTATTGCCGGCACCGATTGCGCCACGGGCATCGCCCTGCTGTCCGGCGGGATGATGGTGGAAGGCTGGGCCTGCTATGCCGAAGACCTGCTGGAGGAGGCGGACGGCTTCTACAGCCCGGCCGAATGCCTGCTGCTGAAGCAATACGAGCGGCGCAATGCCGCGAGCGTACTGGTGGATGTCAGGATCCATACGGGGGAATGGAGCCTGCAGGAGGCGGCGCGTTTCTACCGCGAGGAGGCGGGCTTTACGCCCCAGCGCGTGGAAGCGGAAATCGTCCGCAATTCGATGTTTCCGGGCAGCCGGCTGATGTACTGGGCTGGCGTGGACGCGATACGGGCGATGCGCCGGCGGTGGACCGGCACGACGTGCGATTTCCACGATGCGTTGCTGTCGTACGGGCATGTGCCGGCGGACGCGATCGGGGACGAGATGATGCGGCGCGGCCAATTGCGATGAGCCGGGTCCGATGAGCCGGGTGCGATGAGCTTGGCCGGTGACGCGCCGCCGGTGCTGGCGCTGCGCGGCCTCGCCACCGAGTTCCGGACAAAGCAGGGCTGGTTCCGCGCGGTGGACGACGTTACCCTGACCGTCGCCAGGGGCCAGACCGTGGCGCTGGTGGGCGAGAGCGGGTCGGGCAAATCGGTCACCAGCCTGTCCATCATGGGCCTGCTGCCGCCCGGCGTATCGCGCATCGCTGCCGGGGAGATCGTGTTCAGCGGGCGCGACGGCATCGCGCGTGATCTTGCCGGGCTGGACGAGCGCGCGATGCGCGCGCTGCGCGGCGACGAGATCGCGATGATCTTCCAGGAGCCGATGACCAGCCTGAACCCCACCCGAACGGTGGGCGCGCAGATCGCCGAGGTCCTGTTGCTGCACCGCACTATCGCGCGACGCGCGGCCTTTGCCGAAGCGGTGCGCCTGCTCGACCAGGTGGAGATCGCCGACCCGCGCCGCCGCGCCGGCAGCTACCCGCACGAGATGTCCGGCGGCATGCGTCAGCGCGTGATGATCGCCATTGCGCTGGCCTGCCGCCCGTCGCTGCTGCTGGCGGACGAGCCGACGACCGCGCTCGACGTGACGGTGCAGGCGCAGATCCTGCGCCTGATACGCAGCCTGCAGGACGATCTCGGCATGGGCGTGCTGTTCGTGACGCACAACATGGGCGTGGTGGCCGAGATCGCGGACCACGTGGCGGTGATGTATGGCGGGCAGGTGCTGGAATCGGCTCCCGTGGCCGCCCTGTTCGACCACGCGCGGCACCCTTACACGCGCGGCCTGATGGCCAGCTTGCCGGGTGCCGGTTTGCCGGGCGGGGGCAGCCTGGCCGGCGCCGACCGTCCCGCCGGCCAGGGTCGGCGGCTGCAGATCATCCCGGGCGCCGTCGTCGATCCGCGCAGGCCGCCGCCGGGCTGCCGTTTCGCGCCGAGATGCGGCCTGGTGCTGCCGCCGTGCGAGCAGGCGCCGCCCGCGGCCGAAGCCGCGGGACCGCTGCACCGTAGCCGCTGCCTGCGCTGGCGGGAGCTCGCATGACGGACACGCTGCTGTCCGTAAGCGGCCTGACCGTGGCATTTCCGGGCAGCCGGAAACTGCCCTGGCGCGCGGCACCGCCGATCGTGGCCGTGCACGATGTCTCGTTCGACGTGCGACGCCGGGAGATACTGGGTCTGGTCGGCAAATCCGGCTCCGGCAAGACGACTTTGTCGCGCGCCATCCTGCGCCTGCTGCCGGCAACCGCCGGATCGGTGATGTTCGACGGCACGGAGCTGCGCACCGCCGCGCCGGATGCGCTCAAGGCGCTGCGCCGGCGCATGCAGCTCGTGTTCCAGGATCCCTATACCAGCCTCAACCCGCGCATGACCGCGGGGCAGACGGTTGCCGAGGGGTTACGGCTCCACCATGCCTACAGCGCGCGTGAGGCGCAGGACCGCGCCGCCGCCCTGCTCGGCGAGCTCGGCCTGCCGCCCGGGAGTGCGGGCCGGTACCCGCATGAGTTTTCCGGCGGGCAGCGCCAGCGCATAGGCATCGCGCGCGCGCTCGGCGTCGGCCCAGACTTCCTCATCGCCGACGAGCCGGTGGCGGCACTCGACATGTCGATACAGGCGCAGATCCTCAACCTGCTGCTCGAACAGCAGGAGCGGCGCGCGCTCTCGGTGCTGTTCATCGGCCATGACCTGTCGGTGATACGCCAGATCTGCGACCGGGCGGTGGTGCTGTATCGTGGCGAGGTGATGGAAACGGCGCCGACCGGGACGCTGTTTGGCCAGGCCGCCCATCCCTACACCCGCGCGCTGCTCGACGCCGCGCCGGCGGCGCATCCGTCGCTGCGGCGGACCAGGCTGGCCGCCGCTGCGCCGCGTCCAGAGACGGCGGGCGGCTGCCGGTTCGCGCCGCGGTGCCCCTTGCGCGTGCCGGACTGCGAGGAGCGGCGTCCGGCGCTGCATAGACTGGCGGAGGATCACCTGGTCCGCTGCATACGCGTGGGCGGAGTGCCCGCGCCGGAGGCAGAAGCGGCGGCAATCTGAACTGTATTGAAGCAGATACTCTTCGCCGCGCGGGAACATTTACCAATCTGCACTGATCTCATGTCACGAGAACGTATTGTGACATTGCGCAGGTCGTCCGGGATTGCGCCAATGCTGTCGCGATGACGTGCCCCGCACGGCGGCCGCCATCGAGATGATTTTGCGCGCAACAGGAGTGTCCGTCATGCGACTTCACCATTCGTCCCCGACGCGGCACGAACTGTCGTCATCGGTTTTCACCGCGACGCCGCGATTTGCGGTCATGCTCCTGATGGCGGGCTCCGCGGTCGCCTGGCCCGGGCGGGCATCTTCGCAGACGGCGCCGACCGATCTGTCGACAAACAGCACTGCGCCGGCGATACCGACCGGGCAGGTGGGCCAGCCGGTCGAGGAGATCACCGTCACCGGCTCGCAGATCAAGCAGGATACGTCCAGCAGCACGCCGATCACGATCATCAGCTCCAAGCAGTTGCAGGCCTCCAACACGGTCACTGTCGAGCAGTACCTGCAGAAGATCCCGGAATTCGGCCAGCAGGGCGTCACCTCGAACCAGAATGGCGGCAGCGAAGGCGTCTCGTTCGTCGAACTGCGCAACCTCGGCGTGCTGCGCACCCTGGTGCTGGTGGACGGCAAGCGCATGGTGTCCAGCGGCACCGACACGGTCAACGCGGTCGACCTGAACAACATCCCGATCTCGTTGGTGGATCATATCGAGATCCTGCGCGACGGCGCGTCCGCCGTGTACGGGTCCGACGCGATTGCCGGCGTGGTGAACATCATCCTCAAGAAGCACTTCGATGGCGTCTCGATCAACAGCGAGACCGGCTTTTCCGACAAGCACGATGCACTGGAATACGATTTCAGCGCCACCGCCGGCCATAATTTCGACAAGGGCAATATCATTGTCAATTTCGAATACAGCCATCGCGATCCGCTGCCGCAGGACCGGCGCGACTGGTCGCTGAACAAGAGCCTGCCGGATGGCACGCAATCGCTCGGTTCCACCCGCACGCTGGGCGGCTATGCGCAGAACCCGACCGCCTTCGATGTGGTGACGGGCCGCCCCTTCATCGCGGACCAGGCGTTCGGCAACGGTGTGTTCAAGCCGTATAACGCCGCCGAGGACGACCTGCATCTCAGCGACTACGGCTACGACAATACCGAGCTGACCCGGCAGAGCTTCAATGCGCTCGGCCACTATGAGATCCTGCCCGACGTCAATCTCAATGTGGATGGGCTGTACACGTTGCATACCTCGCAGCAGCAGCTCGGGCCGGATGCCGAAGGTGGCGACGTTGTCACCAACAAGTATCCGAACGGCTTCATCATCCCCGCCTCCAATCCGTATAATCCCTATGGCGTGCCGGTTACCCTGCGCACCCGGCGTGCCGAGGTCGGCAACCGGGACTATGACGAGTTGGGCGGCACATACCGGCTCGGCATCGGCCTGTCCGGCACGGTTTTCGACCGCTACGACTGGGAAGTCGGCTATAAATACGGCGCATCGCAGGACGAGTTCTCGTTCACGAACCAGTATAACCAGACGCATATCCTGCAGGTCAGCGGGTATCTCCCCTGCGCCGCCGCCGATATACGGCAGGGCTGCAGCGTCGGTGATTTCTTCGGCCGGAACACACTGACGCAGGCCCAGGCACGCTATATCGGCTTCACCCAGGTCAACAATGTCGATGTGTTCCAGAGCTACTATTTCGGCAAGATCACCGGCCCGATCGTGCAGCTTCCCGCTGGCCCGCTCAGCTTCGCGCTCGGCGGCGAGGACCGCCGCGAGGCCGGGCAATACAATCCCGATGCGGTCATCACCTCGGGCAATGGCGATTTCGACCAGAAGCCGACCTCGGGCAGCTACGACGTTCGCGAGGCGTATCTGGAGTTCAAGATACCCGTTCTGAAGGACATGTTCTTCACCAAGGAACTTTCCGTGGACGGTGCCGCGCGCTACTCGAACTACAGCAATTTCGGCAACGCGGAGACCTGGAACGTAGCGGTCAACTACGCGCCTACGCAGGATGTACGGTTCCGCTTCAATACCGGCACCGGCTTTCGCGCGCCCGGCATAACCGAGCTGTTCGCCGGACAATACGAGGCAGCCAATACGGTCAACGATCCGTGCGACACCAGCGTCGGCATCGCGGGCACGAACAAGACAGCCGCAGCCAACTGCGCCCGCGTGCTGTCGGCAGCCGGCCTGTCATCGACCGGCTTTCGCGAGCAGCAGACGCAGCTCTACACGTATCTCGGCGGCAACCCGAAGCTGCAGCCGGAAACCTCGCGGCAGCTCAACGCCGGCGTGGTCCTGACCCCGCGCTGGCTGCCGGGCCTGTCTGGCACGGTGGATTACTACAGGATCAAGATCGCCAACCAGATCACCGCGCCGGATGCGCAGACGATCCTGAACACCTGTTACGCCAGCGCAAACCTTACAGACAGCAACTGCGCGCTCATCGGCGCGCGCAATGGCGGCCAGCTGACCACCGTCAGCGCCATCAACGCCAATGCCGGTTTCATCAACACCAACGGGCTGGATTTCGGCCTCAACTACGAATTGCCGCTGACGCGTCTTGGCCTGTCGGAGAACTGGGGCAAGCTGTCGTTGAGCAATCTCGATACGCTGATGCTCGGCTATACCGAACAACTCGCCAATGGCGACGTGCGCGACGACCTCGGCCGCATCATCTCGGTCTCGACACCGCAGGCCTATACACGCTTCAAGGCAACGACCAGCATAGCCTATTCGCAGCCGAACTGGTCGTTCCAGTGGACGGTCCGCTATATCGGGCCTGCCCGCAACTACGTCTCGCCTGGCGAGCCTGAGGATACCAGCTATGGCGGGAGTGTCGGCGAGATCGTCTACCACGATATCGTGGCCACCTATGACTGGAAGGTGGTGCCCAAGCATACGATCTCGTTGGTCGGTGGTATCAACAATCTTTTCGACAGGGATCCGCCATTCTACTACGACGGCTCCACCAACTCGCTGACCAACAGCTACGATTACATCGGCCGCTTCTTCTATCTCAGGGCCGGCGTGAAGTTCTAGGCGCAGGAAGCCCTGCTGCCGGTTTGGTGGAGACCGAGCCTGGTCATCCACCACGACTGGCGGCAGGCGTGTTATTTCCAAGTTGTTTTGGGACTTACTCATCGGCAGCAAGAAAGAAAGGCCTTCTTTTTCGAGAAAAAGAAGCAAAAAGCTTTTGCTGTGACGCCTGCACGGAGTTTTGGCTTGCGACTGCAAGCGAATCGACTTGCAATACGAGCGTAAGCGTTGATGCAGGCGTCGGAGCAAAAGCTTTTTGGTCCTTTTTCTCGAAAAAGGACTGCTTCCTTGCCTTCCTGAACGCGTAAACCTCAATCGGGGTTGGTATTAGCCTAGCAACCAACGATGCGCTAAAGCCCCGCCATGCCGGGCGCGCGCGAAGGCCACATAAAACGGCCAGCCCGTCCATGTCCGGCAGGCCGAGATCGAGCAACGCGGCGTCGTAGGCCGTCACGTCGGCGGCTTCCAGCGCCTCGCCGCCGGAGCGCACCGCATCGATGGTGAAGCCACGTTCGCGCAGATGGGATGCGACCATCGAGCGGAGCGCCTCATGGTCTTCGACGACGAGCAATCCCACCTGCACTCCGCGCATTTCGTGCAGGCGCAGCTAAGCGGTTTCCGCGCGCGACAACAGGCATTACAGTCGCAGCCCGCGCGCGAAACACCGCGTTGCTTTCGAAAGCTGCGGCACTGGCCATCGCATGAATCGGGCGGCTTCTTGCGCTCCGCGCGGCCCGACGGTAAGCAGATCGCGGGTCACGCCCCCCCACCGGGGCGCTTCTCTTCTGAAAGGGAGGGCTTTGTAGATGGCAATCGCCACGAAACCACATCTGCGTCCGCATAACCCGCAGTTTTCTTCCGGTCCGTGCGCGAAACGGCCTAGATGGTCTCTCGATGCGCTAAAGGCCGCACAGATCGGCCGCAGCCACCGGGCAAAAGCGCCGAAAGCGGCGCTGGCCGAGGTGATCACCCGCTCGCGCAACATATTGGGGCTGCCGGCGGACTGGCATCTCGGCATCATGCCGGGATCAGATACCGGTGCGTTCGAAGCCGCGATGTGGAGCCTGCTCGGCGCGCGTGGCACCGATGTTTTGTCATTCGAGAGTTTTTCCGAAGGCTGGGCCACGGACGCCGTCAAGCAATTGAAGATCGATACGCGCGTGTTGAGCGCGCCGTACGGCGAATTGCCCGATCTGGCGCAGATCGACTTTGCGCGCGACGTGGTCCTGTGCTGGAACGGCACGACAAGCGGCGTGTGTTTGTCCGATGGCGGTTTCATTCCGGATAACCGGGAGGGCCTGGTGCTGTGCGACGCGACATCGGCCGCGTTCGCCATGGACCTGCCCTATGCGAAGCTCGATGTCGTCACCTGGTCCTGGCAGAAAGTGCTTGGTGGCGAGGCGGCGCACGGCATGCTGGCGCTGTCGCCACGCGCGGTGGCAAGGCTGGAGAGTTACAAGCCGGCCTGGCCGCTACCGAAGATATTCCGCATGACCAAGGGCGGCAAACTGATCGACGGCATATTCGCCGGCGAGACGATCAACACACCGTCGATGCTGTGCGTAGAGGATGCGCTGGACGGGCTGCGCTGGGCGGAAAGCGTGGGTGGGTTGCCAGGCCTGATCGGCCGCAGCCAGGCCAACCTTACTGTGTTGGCCAATTGGGTTGCCGATAGCGACTGGGCGGCGTTTCTCGCCGAGAACGCGGCCAACCGCTCCAGCACATCCATCTGCCTAAAAATTATCGCGCCGTGGTTCCGAGCACTGGACAACGACGCGCAGGCCGCGGCGGCAAAGAGAATCGCGACATCGTTGGAAAAAGAAGGCGTGGCGCTGGATATCGGCGCCTACCGCGACGCCCCGCCCGGCCTGCGCATCTGGGGCGGCGCCACAGTAGAAACCAAGGACATAGAAGCACTCACACCCTGGCTGGACTGGGCCGCCGCCCAAGCCGCTACCGCCTGAGCACGCGACAGCGGAGTCAAAAGTCTTATGCTTCTTTTTTCAGAAAAGAAGGCCTTGCCTAAAACCAAAAGCCGCCAGGAATAGAAATGCCAAAAGTCCTAATCTCCGACAAGCTTTCCAACGAAGCGATAGCGATCTTTCAAAACCGAGGCATAGAAGTTGATGTGAAACCAGGCCTGACGCCGCCCGAATTGCGGGAAATCATCGGCGCGTATGACGGCCTGGCGATCCGGTCGGCAACCAAGGTAACAAAGGAACTGCTTGATGTAGCGATCAACCTGAAGGTGATCGGCCGCGCCGGCATCGGTGTGGACAATGTGGATCTGAAATCCGCCACGGCGCGCGGCGTCATCGTAATGAATACGCCGCACGGCAATTCTATCACCACGGCCGAGCACGCGATTGCCATGATGTTCGCGCTGGCCAGACAAATTCCGGAAGCTACCGCTTCCACGAAAGCCGGCAAGTGGGAGAAGAACCGGTTCATGGGGACCGAGGTCAGCGGCAAAATGCTCGGCCTGATCGGCGCAGGCAATATCGGCAGCATCGTAGCCGATCGCGCGCAGGGGCTGCATATGCGCGTGGTGGCGTTCGACCCATACTTGTCGGAAAAGCGCGCGCTGGACATGGGAGTAGAGAAACTCGAGCTCGACGAGGTGCTCGCGCGCGCCGATTTCATCACGCTGCACACGCCGATGACGGACGCCACGCGCAACATCATCTCGCGCGATGCCTTGGCCAAATGCAAGCGCGGCGTGCACATCATCAATTGCGCGCGGGGCGGCCTGATCGACGAGGCGGCACTTGCCGATGCGATCGTCTCCGGCCAGGTTGGCGGTGCGGCGCTGGATGTTTTCGAGACGGAGCCGGCAAAGGACAGCCCGCTGTTCGGCCTGGAGAACGTGGTGTGCACGCCGCATCTCGGCGCCTCCACGAACGAGGCGCAGGAGAAGGTGGCGTTGCAGGTTGCTGAGCAGATTAGTGACTTCCTGCTGACCGGCGCAGTGACCAACGCGATCAACACCGCTTCCGTAAGTGCGGAAGATGCGCCGCGATTGCGCCCGTATATGGATCTCGTGCAAAGGCTGGGCGCGTTTGCCGGCCAGCTCACCCAGGCGCAGGACGGCGTGATACGCAAGATATCCATCGACTACGAAGGCGCCGTGGCGGCACTCAACCGCAAGCCGCTGACGGCTGCGGCCCTCGCCGGACTGCTGACCCCTGTGCTCGCCGGCGTGAACATGGTGAACGCGCCGGTGGCCGCGCGCGAACACGGCATCGAGGTATCCGAAACGACGCACGACAGGCCTAGCGAATACCAGACGCTGGTGCGTATCACCATCACCACGGATCGCGGATCGCGCGCAGTGGCGGGCACGCTGTTCGCCGGAAACAAGCCGCGTCTGGTGGAGATCAAGGATATCAAGATCGAAGCCGATTTCGCCCCGCAGATGATCTACGTCACAAACCAGGACCGGCCGGGATTTATCGGGCGCTTCGGCGATACGCTGGCGCGGCACGGCATCAACATCGCGACATTCCATCTCGGGCGGGCCGCGGCCGGCGGCGATGCAATATGCCTGGTGTCGGTGGACGGCGATCTGAGCGAGATGGTGCTGGCGGAGGTGCGCGCCTTGCCGCTCGTCGTGCAGGCCACCGCTCTGGTTTTCTGATCTGAAAGGAGCCTGTGGTTTCGCCCTGCTGCTGAACCACAGGCAATCTGCTTGCGCGTGGAACGAACGGTCAGTCGCCGCGTCTGGATCATGTTGGTCCGATGGAGCGCGATATGAGCCAGGAAGCCGTGAGCCTGATCGCCTATTTCGGTGCGTTCGGGTTGTATTCTGCAGTGGTCGGGTTTGCGGTGATGCTGCTGATGCCGGAGCGGTCCGGACACAGGATAGGCGCCAATATCGCGATGGTCGGCGGCGTGGCGATGGGATGCGAGCTGGTGTTGACGCACCTGCTGTAGGGAGATCCTACAGTCCCGTGATCTGGTTACGACGCAGCACGATCGCCTCTCCATCCCACAGTTTGAACGGTTGCGCGAAGCCGGTTTCCAACACGAAGCCGAACGCGTCGCACCAGGCTCTCACACGGTCTTTCCCGTCCGCGCCGTAGCACAGGTTCAGGATAACCAGCGCCCCGTCGGGACGCAACAGGCGTTGGGCGGCTGCCACATGCCCGTCCGCTACGCCCGACTGGACCAGATACGGAAAACTATCGACGGCGAGCACCAATCCGAAATAATGTTGGCGCAAATGTGTGGGCGGCGCGCCGTTCGACATTTCGAAACGCAGGCGGGCATCGGCGCCGTGCCGCCGCCGCGCTTCGGCAATCATCCCCGACGACACATCGATTCCGAGTACTTCACCGACATGCGGCGCCAAAGCCGCCGCGATGCGCCCGGTGCCGCAACCAACATCCAACACCGGCCCCATTGCCAGGCCCTGGCTCACGAGCCACTTGACTATCTCCGCCGTCGCACGCGCCGTCACATCCGGATCGTTCAAGGTGTACGCAGCCACGCTCGCATCTGGCGCCAGCGCCACCGCGGAATCGAACATGCGCGCGATCGCCTGCGGGCTCTGCGCGCCCGCATGGTCGGTTCCGGCCTGGGCCAGCATGCGCGCGACCGCTTCGAGATTGCCGGTCTGTCGCATTGCGAGATCGGCGAGCGCCGAGCCCACCGGCACAGAAGCCAGTATCTCGCGCGCGCTCATGCCGGCCAGAAGAAGCCGGCCGAGCGCCACCTCCGGCGATATCTCTCCCGCCAGCCATGCTTCGACAGCGCTCATGCCGGCAAGAAACTGCGCGTGGCATTATGGCGGTCCACCGCGCCCCAGGCATATTTATAGCCTTCGCCACCTCTAAGGAAATGGATCTCGCGCACACCTTCCGCGAGACATCGCCGCACCAGCGCGTCCAGCAGCAACGAGCCGGGACTGCAAAATGCATAGGCTGCATCGAAGCCACCGATGTACAACAGCAGACGGTCGGACCCGGCGCGAAAAGCCATACAGGCGGCAGCAACATTGCCAGCGATCCGAAGCTGCGCCAACACAAGCGCACCGCTCGCATGCAGATCGGGTGCTGCCACACGCAGACAAGCGCCGACGCGGGGATCGGCCAACACGCCACCAGGCTCACCGCGCTCCGCCCAACGCGCGCCGTGCAAGGCGAACAACGTGTCTACCGCCCTCGACATACCACCTGCGTCCGCAAGGCCCAATGTTGCGCCACCGGCGCGCAGCGCGCGGTTACGGTTCATACGCAATTTCCGATGCGCGGCGGCCGGGATGATCTCGCGCAGGCGCGTGCCGTTCAGTGCGAGGACCGGGCAGGGCTCGCCGTGATCGAGCATGTCGCGCCAACCCGCCGGTGCCGGCGCCGTGCGCAAAGGCGATGCGGGCGGCAAGTCGATGAAGTCGGCGCGCGCAATTGGCCCTGCTGCGCCCAACGCCGCGGCCAGCAACTGGGCGGTGGCGTCGGCGGGTGCTTCGGGCGCCAGCAGGATATCGAGCGTGTCGCTGATGCCGGCGCCTATCGGCAGCAACTTGCCGCCGTCCTCGGGCAGAACGTAGCAGGGAAGCACGCCGACCAGATCGTTGCCCGCGCGCAGGCTGGCCAGCACAGGCTTCTGCGTTCCAAACTGCGCCCACCAGGCGAGTTGCCAATCCGGCGATTGGAACGGGGTTGTCCCGGGCGTGCGATCCCAGAGACGGCGCCAGGCCGGTGCAAGAACGTTCAGGTCGGTCCCGACGTCTAACGTCAGTGAAGACAAGGCAACCGACCGTCGCAGGAAACAGATGCCGGCGCAACACTTGCCGCAAGATCACGTGTGCTCAAGCGACCGCCAGGACTTTGTTTCGTCTGCTCAAAAGAGAAGACCTTACATCCTCGCTCACTCAATCCTGCGTAACAGGCAAGATAAGCCTCCGTCATAGCACGCAATCCAAACCGCGCGCGCGCCACATCACGGCAAACATCCCGATCCAACGCACCGACACGCGCGATCGCACAAGCCATCTCCGCCGCATCACGCACAACAAAACCCGTGATCCCGTTATCTACAATGTCCGGCAGCGCACCGGCGGGAAACGCGATAACCGGTGTGCCGCAGGCGAGCGCTTCCATGGCAACAAGCGAGCTGGTTTCCGCCGCCTGGCTAGGCACCAGAAGACAGGATGCGGCGGCGAGAAAACGCCGTTTGCGATCGAAACCGAGCGGGCCGAGGAAGCGGCGCCTCGCGTCCAGCAAAGGTGCTATTTCGGAACGGAAGTAGGCTTGGTGGGCAGGATAGGGAAATGCCGCGCCGCCAAGCAGAAGCGATACGCCCGCGCGGTGGGCCGCCTGCAACGCGATATGCTGTCCCTTTTCGGGGCAAATGCGTCCAAGCATGAGGGCGAAGCCGCGCTGTGATACCCGCGTGGCGGCCAGGCGCTCCACAGGCACGCCGTTCGCGATCGGCGCCAGCAGGCCGTCAGGCGGGCCCAGCAACAGGCAGGCGGCGTGCTGGGCGGCCGATACGCAGTTGTAATACAGGCCGGCGCGCGACGGCAGCGTGCCATACCAGTCCGGCGGAAGGTGGAGCGTCGCCAGCGTTGCCGGCCCGTGCAAGGGCAGGATGCGCGGAAAATCCAGTCCGTGCATATGAAGTATATCGACATGGGCCGAGGCCAGGGTGCGCTCGATCGCAGCGCGCGTCGCGGCTTCGGCGTCTGCGCGCGCTGCGTCGTCCAGCTTCGCCTCGGGGTCGATGCCGGTGTCGATCCAGGTGCCGGCAACATGGCTGCCGCGACAGGCAACAACCATGGAGTGGTGTCCGGCTTCGACAAGTGCGTGGTCCAGTGCGGAGACTATCTGTTCGGCACCGCCCACCGCGTCAGGGCCGACGGGCGCGAGCGCATAGGCGACGCTCAGAACGCTGAAGTCGGCGCGTCATACGGCAGACGCGAGGGCGCGCCATCTTTGCCCCACCAAGCCCCACTCATGGTGCTCGTAATATAGATTGCCGGCATGCGGCGGCTGGCTGAAATCGTAATCCGGCGCGATGCGGAAGCGCTCTTGTTCGGTGCCGAAGGGTGCAAGCGTGTCGCGCTGGGTTGTGAAGCATTCAAGCATCGCACGCTTCAACTCGCGCTCTGCGGGCGACAGGGCAACTTCCACCGTCGCCTCCGGTTCAGGCAGGAACGCGCCAGTTTGCAAGTGCCCAGCGTCGCTCGCGTGATAACCGGCCATTTCGACAACGCCGATTGCGGTGCCACGGACCGCGCGATGCACGCAGAAAGCGGTGGCGTCGTGGTCCGGATGGCCGCCCTCGTAAGGATGGGTGATTGCAACTTGCGTGCCGTGTTCTGCAAGTAGAGCGGCCAGCCGGGCGGTGAGCGCCGGCATTTCGAAGGAGGCGCCCTGGTCGGGCAGATCGAGCGCGACCAGCTCAGGCGCGGCGCCGCCTGCGGCCAGCGCGGCGGCGAGTTCCGCGCGTCGGGCAGCCGCGTAGGCGGCCCGCGTGGCAAAACCCGCGCGCGTGGCATCTGCGAGGTTGGCGGGCGCGCCATCCGTCACGTGCACCAGCAAAAGATCGCGGAAAAGCCGCAGGCTGGCACCGGCGCCGATCGTCTCGTCGTCCGGGTGGGCAACCACGATTGCCACCTTCAGGTGTATCGGCAACCGGCCTGCAAGCGCGTCCAGAACGCTTTGCGCGGGTGTCAGCCTGGTTGCTCCACCAGCGTGCGCTGCGGCGATGCCGCATCGGCCCGCCCGGGCGCATAGCGCCGTATCATCGCCGCGCAAAAATCGGCGAATTCGCGCGGATCCTTTGGCGGCGCGGTGTGATGCGCCCAGATGCCGCGATCCTCCGGCGTGAAGCAGAACGTGACGGTAACACGGAACTCCTCGAGCGCACGCATCTGCCGGTCGAACCAGGCAAGCGCGTCGGGCCGATAGAAATCGGCCCAGCTCAGGCCGGTGCGCAGATACGTGACGCCCATGTCGCGCATTATACGCACAGCGTCGTCCAGGCGATGGTCCTCGTAGTGGAACCACTGGCACAAGCCGATCTCCGGCGTGTAGTCCGGAAAATGTCGCGCGGCGCGCTTCGGCCGGCCATGCTCGTCGAGCAGTCCCATGTGGAAATGGCGGTAATAGGACGAACCCTCCGCCTCGCGGTGGCGCGTGGTGGCAGGCCATGCGGCCGGAAGATCGTAGAGGCTATACCAATGGATGCGCGGTGCGCGGCCGATAAGCAGCTCGGCGGTGCGCTTCAACCCCCATTCCTGCACCTCCTCCGCGCCGAATGTGGAGATGCCGACTTCGCTTACCCACACTGGCAGTTTCGTGCAGGCGGCGATGCTGGCGAGCTTGTCCGGCCACTCCTCCAGCAGCCAGTTGTTCCAGTCCATCGGAAAACCGTGCACGGCCACCGCATCGAGCTGCGTCATCACGCCCTGCTCTTCCAGCACGCGCAGGAAATCCGGATCGATCGGTGACATGCCGCCGAGCACGCGCGGCAGGCCTGGCGCTTCGGCCGCGATCGCCGCACCGGCGAGCCTTGCCATCTCCGCGAAAGCCGTCCAGCCGGGATCGTTCTCGATGTCCCAATGGCTCTTGTTGTTTGGCTCGTTCCAGATCATCGCCGCCTCGATCATCGGGCGCGCTCCGGATACACCGCGCCGAATTCCGGATCGGCCCGCTCCACGCGCCTGGCCAGGAAAATCTCCTCCTCGGGATGGCCGGTGATCTCGAACCCGGCACTGCGCAGCATGGCCGCCGACGCCGCGCGATTGGGCGCCCACCAGTTCGTCTGGTCGTTGGAATAGCGATGCTCGATGAAGTGCAGCTTCGGATAGCCGGGATCGTTGAAATGTGCTTCGTCCCAGAATTTGTAGTCGTGCTCGACAGGCATGATGTCCGCGCTGCCGCGCTGCAGGGACTGGAACACCAGAACATCCCGCGCCACGTGCTCGTGTATCAGATCGAGCGCCAGCAACGGATGGCGGAGATGGTAGAGAACGCCGATGAAAAACACGATGTCGAAGCGTTCGGCGAGCGCGCCCACGTCATATACCGACATGCGGCGGAAATCGACGTCCAGGCCCTCCACATCGGCGGCAAAGCGCGCCTGGGCGAGGTAGTCCTCGTCCACGTCGATGCCGAGCACGCGGGCGGCGCCCCGGCGCTTCATCTCGAGTGAGTAGAAGCCGCCATTGCAGCCGATATCGAGCACGGTCAGGCCGGTGAGGTCGGCCGGAATGTCGGCAGCGAAACTGCGCCATTTCACCATCGGGAAATCGCCGAGGAAATGCTCCGGCGCGGTGCGCACGCCCTGCAGATCGAGGTTGTGGAACCAGGGGCCAAGAGCCTGCGCGCGGGCGGCGATCGTCTCCGGCGTCCAGCGGACCGGCGTTATATCATCGGGCATCGTCTTGCACCTTTTCGAATTGCGGCGTGTCGTCCTCGCCGAGCAGACGCATCGCCGCGCGGTAACCGTGCAGCGTGCCGACATCGACATAATGCGCGCCGGCGCGCACGCCGAATGCCGTGCCGCCTTCGGCAAGCCAGGCATTTACCAGCGTGCCGATATATTCATCCGCGCAGCCGCGCCGGCACCACAGCGCATGCAGCGCGTGCAGCACATGCCCGGGCAGGCAGAAGGCGCCCCAGATCCAGTGCGTACCGGGATCGGGCTGCTTGACGATGATGCGCTTCACCCGGCCGTCCGCATCGGTCTCCACCGCGTCGAAGAACTCCGGGTTTGCCACGGGAAACAGCAGGAAACTGAACTGTCCGGCCGGCAGTGCCGCCAGGGCATCGGCGGGAAACCAGATCGTGTCGGGCAGGCCCACCGCGACCATCTCGCCGGGCGGGATAAGCGGCAGCGCACGGAAGATCGCGTCGCAAAGGCCGCGCGCGCTGTCCTGCACCACATAGGCGAGCGACACGTCGCCGATCGCACCGCCGAAATAGTTGAGTATGTCGGATTTGGCAGGAGAGATCACGAAACACAATTTGGTCACGCCGGCGCGCGCCATACGCTCGACCAGATATTCGCTGACCGCGCGCGGCCGTTCCGCGCCGTTCGCATCCCGCCTGCTGCCGACGGGCAACAACTCCTTCGAGAAGGCCAGCGGCTGGATTCGCGTGCCATTACCAGCAGCCGGGATGATGCCCCACATGCCGGGTCAGGCCGCGATCTTGTCGAGCGCGCCTTCGAACAGCGCGATCAGCGTCGCCGCGCGGTGCGACGCGGTGTGTTCCGCCAGAACCCGCGCGCGGGCGCGCGTCGCCATGCGCGCAAGCGCCTCGGGCGAAGTGTCCATCGCCAGCAGCGCGTCGTCCGTGGTCGCCGCGATCATGATCTCGCGCCCCGGCTCGAAGAAAGTCTCCAGGCCCGCCCAGGCATCGCTCAGTATCGGCGTGCCGCAGGCGGCGGCTTCGAACAGCCGCCCGGACGGGCACCAGCCCATCGCCGCCATCGCCGCGCGCGTGATGTTGAGCGTCAGGCGCGACGAACTGTAGAACGCCGGATGCTCGCCTGGCGGCAGGTGGCGGACGAAGAAGATGTTGTCCGCCCAGGGGAAATCCTTGGGATACTGCGCGCCGCCGATCACGAAACGCTGCGCGGGCCGGGCGCGGCAGACCGCCACGAACAGGCGTACCAGCGCATCCTGTCTGTCCGGCGCGTAGGTGCCCAGATACGACATATCCGACGCGTAACGCGGCGCGGCGGGCACCGCACGGTACACGCCGGGATCAACCCAGCCATACAAAGCGGCCACCCGCCTGGCGCCGAGCCGGTCGCGCAGGGCATCGAGCGCCGTGCCGCCTGTGTAGCTCAGCACCAGGTCGAAATCGGCCAGGCCGTTCGGGCCGATATAGGCCACCTTCTCGCGCGCCGTGAGCCGGTCCAGGGTCACCGGCGTGTCCAGGTCATAGAAGCAGCGCAGCGCCACCCGGCTCTCGCCGATCGTCTCCGTGGCGGCCAGCGCATCCGGACAGAACGACGTCACGATCGCCACATCCGCCTCGTCCGCCGCGCGCCGCGCCTGCGCCGCGATTTCGGCCCAGGACCCGTAGAGCACCAGGGCGGCGCCCGCGCCCAGCTCGGTCAGGTCGCGATTCTCCGCATAGTAAGGCACGTCGCGTTCGAAGAAGGTGACCTGGTGGCCGGCTTCGGTCAACGCGGCGATCAGGCCGCGCCACAGCGTCGCGTGGCCATTGCCCCAGGACGAGCTCACGGCCAGGCCGAACACGATCAGGCGCAAGGAAGCGGGCGCCCTATGGCGTGCATCGAGGAGCCCGGCGCCTGGCGCTGGCTGGTGCGTGTGCGCGATGGCGATCGATCATGGTACACGAACCCGGGAACGATCATTGCCGCACGCGGTTTCCCAGCAGCGGCGCCACGTCGTGCAACGTGTCCAGCACGGCCAGGCAGCGCCGCAGGCTCTCGGGCTGCGGGGCCACCACGTCCGGCACCATAACCACCATCATCCCGGCCTCATGCGCGGCCGCCACGCCGTGCGCTGAATCCTCCAGCGCCAGGCAGTCGCGCGGGGCGGCGCCGAGCCGTGCGGCGGCCAGCAGGAACCCGTCCGGCGCCGGCTTGCCGCGCGCCACGTCGTCGCGCGAGACGACGACGCGAAAGCGCTCTGCCAGCCCGCAGGCCGCAAGGTGGCGCGCGGCGGTGGCGGCGCTGGCCGAGGTGGCGATGCCGACCGGGATCGCCAGCGCGGACAACAGTGCGAGCAATTCCGGCGCGCCGGGTTTCACGCCGATGCCCGCTGCAAGATGGCGCGCCCGGTTGGCGTAATAAAGCTGCAAGAAAGGATCCACAGCGCAAGCATTGCCGAGCAATGCGGGCAGCAGATCGCGCCGCGCGACCGTGGAGAGCCCCACGAGTTCGTCATACGCCCCGCAAGGCAGAACGAGACCGAACCCCGCCAAGGTCTCCAGGAAAGCCGCCCGATAGGCCCGCTCGGTATCCAGCAGGGTGCCATCCAGGTCGAACACCACCGCGCGCACGATCCTGGCCGGCCCCACATCCGCGCACGTAACCGCCAGCGCGGAACCGCAATCTTTCATCGTGCCATCCGGTGTCAAAGGCGTCCCAAAGCGCCGCAAATGCAAACGGAGCAAAAGTTTTTTGGTCCTTTTTGCAAAAAGGACTGCTTGCCTTACCCCTTAACCGCCCGCCGGAAAACATGCTCCGCCCCAGGAAACGTCCGCGCCCGCACATCCGCCGCATACGCCGCCACCGCGCGCGAAATATCATCCCCCAGCGCCGCATACCGCTTCACGAAACGCGGCGTGAAATCGTTGAACGTGCCGAGCACATCGTCGATCACCAGCACCTGGCCGTCGCATTCCGCCGACGCGCCGATGCCGATGGTGGGGATCGCCACCAGCCGGGTGATCGCGGCGGCCACCGGCTCCAGCGTGCCCTCCAGCACCACGGCGAACGCGCCCGCATCGGCCACCGCCTGCGCGTCGGCGGTCACCTTCGCCGCCTCGTCGTCGGTGCGGCCGGTGGCGCGGAAGCCGCCCGCCACGTTCACCGATTGCGGCATCAGCCCCACATGGCCGCACACCGGCACGCCGCGCGCAGTCAGAAAGGCGATCGTCGCCGCCATCTCCACCCCGCCCTCCAGCTTCACCGCGGAGGCGCCGGTCTCCGCCAGCACGCGGGCGGCGCTGGCAAAGGCCTGCTGCGGGCTCTGCTGGTAGCTGCCGAACGGCATATCCACCACGATGCAGGCGTGTTTCGCCCCGCGCACCACGGCCGCGCCGTGGGCGATCATGGTGTCCAGGCTGACGGACAACGTGCTCGGCAGGCCGTAGAGCACCATGCCGAGGGAATCGCCCACCAGAAGCGCGTCGCAATGCGCATCCAGGCGCTGCGCCATCGGCGTGGTGTAGGCGGTGAGCCACACCTGCGGCGTGCCCTTCATGCGGCGCAGGTCGGGCACGGTGATCGGTTTGGTGGCGCCGTGCACGCTCATGCCGGCTCTCCTGCCGGGGCAGGGGGCGGAGCGCCCGGCGCGATGTCGCGCCGCTGCATCGTATTTAAGCCGATATCGCGCCGGAGCACGGCGCGGGGGAACCCGATCGCGTCCACCCCGGCATAGGCGGCGGCGCGCGCGCTGGCGACGTCCGGCCCGGTGCCGCAGATGCCGAGCACGCGGCCGCCGCTGGCCACCACATGGCCGCCCCGCAGCTCGGTGCCGGCGTGGAACACCGCCACATGCGGCAGGGCGGCCGCCTCCACCAGGCCGGTGATCACGCCGCCCGGCATCGCGTCGCCGGGATAGCCGGGTGCTGCCAGAACCACCGTCACGCAGGTGGTCTGCAGCCAGTCGATGCGTGTGTCGGCGAGGTCGCCGTCGGCGGCGGCGCGCAAGGCGGCCAGCAAATCGGTGCGCAGGCGGGGCAGGATCACCTGGGCTTCCGGGTCGCCGAGCCGGGCATTGTATTCGATCAGCCGGGCGCCGTCCGGCGTCAGCATCAGCCCGGCGAACAGGATGCCGGTGAACGGCGTGCCGCGCGCCGCCATCGCGGCCAGCGCGGGGGTGATGAAGGTGGCCAGCGCGGCGTGCTGTGCGGCTTCGTCGAAATGCGCCGGCGGGGAGACCGCGCCCATGCCGCCGGTGTTCGGCCCGGTGTCGCCGTCGCCCACGCGCTTGTGGTCCGTGGCGGCACCCAGGAGTGCGGCGCGCGTGCCGTCGCACAGCGCGAACAGGCTGACCTCGTCGCCGGTGAGGCATTCCTCGATAACGATGGAAGCCCCGGCGCGGTCGCCGAGCAGCGCGCGCACCGCGGCGGCGGCCTCCTGCGCGGTGGCGGCCACCACCACGCCCTTGCCGCCAGCCAGCCCGTCGGCCTTCACCACGATCGGCGCGCCGCGGCGCTCGACAAAGGCCAGCGCCGCTGCCTCGTCGTCGAAGCGCTCCCAGCGGGCGGTGGGGATGCCGGCGGAGTCGCAGATCTCCTTGGCGAACGCCTTGCTGCCCTCGAGGGCGGCGGCCGCGGCACTTGGCCCGCAGCAGCGCAGGCCGACATGCGCGAGCGCGTCGGCCAGGCCGGCCACCAGCGGCGCCTCGGGGCCCGGCACCACCAGGTCAATCGCCTCGGCGCGCGCGAACGCCACCAGCGCCGGTATGTCGGCCGCCGCGATCGCCACGTTCGTGGCGATGGCGGCGGTGCCCGGGTTGCCCGGCGCCACGAACAGGGCGGAGAGCAGCGGCGACGCGCCGATCGCCCAGGCAAGCGCATGCTCCCTGCCGCCGGACCCCACGATCAAAACCCGCATGCCGCCATCCTCTCTCCGACAGAGGCGGTAAAGACGGGTTTTGACCGGGCAAGGCAAGGCAAGCAGTCCTTTTTGCAAAAAGGACCAAAAAACTTTTGTCTCCGTTCGCCGGGGCAGGCGCTTCGTCCATGTGACCCAGGCGATGCGTGTATCCAGCCTGGGCGCGACAGCACGGACCGTGCGTTTTTCGCTTCTTTTTTGCGAAAAAGAAGGCCTTGCTGCCGCCCTCGCACGACCAGCTTGAAGCCCCCGCCCGAAACTGCCACGTCTTAAGCAAACCACGCCAGGAGGTCCGCCATGACACCCCAGGAACGCGACATCATCGCCCATTTCATCGCGCGCGTCGGTGGCGCGCAGCAGAGCGGCACGTCGCCGGTCTCGCTGCCCAGCATAGATCCCGAAGCCGACAGCTTCATCGGCGCCCAGTTCCAGGCCAATCCGCAGGCGCGCTACCGCATCACCCAGATGGCGTTCGTGCAGGAAGTGGCGCTGGCCGAGGCGCAGAACCGCATCAAGAAGCTGGAATACGACCTGCAGCAGGCGCAGATGGCCGCCCAGCAGGGCCAGCGCAGCAGCGGCGGCGGCGGCCTGTTCGGCAACCTGTTCGGCGGCGGGCAGAGCCGGCCGCAGCAGCCCTACCAGCAGCAATACGCGCCGCCGCCGCCGCAGCCCTCGTACCCGCCCGGCTACCAGCCGGGAATGTTCGGCGGCGGCGGTGGCGGCGGCTCCGGCTTCATGGGGTCGGCCTTGCGCACGGCCGCGGGCGTGGCCGGCGGCGTTCTGGCGGCGGACGCGATCACCAGCATGTTCAGCGGCCATGGTGGCGGCTTCGGCGGTGGCTTTGGCGGCGGTGGCTTCGGCGGCGGCGGGTTCGGCGGTGGCGAGGTGATCAACGAGACCACGGTGAACAATTACGGCCCGCAGGATGGCGGGGTGCCCGGCGGCAGCGATCCGTGGGCCGGTGCCGGTGGCGCGCCGGACCAGGCCGGGGCCGATCCATGGTCGGGCGGCGGTGCGGCCGCGCCCGACCAATCGTCCGGCAGCGATGCGTGGTCCGGCGGTGGCGGCGCGGCTGACACGGGTGGTGGCGATGCCTGGTCGGGCGGCGGCGGCGGCGATAGCGGCGGCGGCTGGGACGACAATTCCGGCGGCGGTGGCGACGGCAGCTTCTAGTGCCGCAGCCGGGCGATCCGCTGGGTCGTCCGGCACCTGCCGCGAGAGCCCGCACGCCGCCACCTCGCTGAACTCCGGCCCGTTTGGGCGTCTGGGCGGCCAATTTCAGGCAGGGCTGAAGCACCAAGCTGCTTCAGCCCTTTTAACAATCCGCAACAAAAAATAAACGTCCAATCTCTAAATTTATCTCTGCTTAACCGTTGCGATGTGGTATTAGTTTCGCGTTGAGGAGAAACCATCCATGCGCTTCCGGCCTGCCACTCTCACCCGAACCCTTCTGACCACAACGGCATTGGCCGGGCTCGTTCTCGCCGCCGCCCACCCGGACCCTGCGCACGCGCAGGCCGGGTCGTCCTGGACGACGCCGCTCGGCACCTCGCAGGGCACCCGCTTTTCCAACCTGAACGAGATCACCACGTCGAACGCCAGCGCGCTGGTCGAGGAATTCAACTACCCGACGGGCTATGCCGGCGGCCACCAGGGCGGCCCGCTCGTGGTCGGCAACGCGATGTATATCGTGACGCCGTTCCCCAACAAGCTGATCGCGCTGGACCTCACCCATCCCGGCACCACGCTATGGACGTACGATCCGGGCGCCAATCCCTTCGCCCGCGGCATTTCCTGCTGCGACGTCGTCAACCGCGGCGCCGTCTATGCCTATGGCCTGATCATGTATGCCGCGCTGGACGGCACGATGGTCGCGGTGAACTCCTTCACCGGCCAGCAGGTGTGGAAGCGGCAGCTCGCCAACATCGAGAACGGCGAGACGATCACCAGCGCGCCGATCGTCGTCGGCGCCAACGTCATCATCGGCAATGCCGGCTCGGAGCTGGGCGTGCGCGGCTGGGTGCAGGCGCTCAGCATCCTCACCGGGCAGACGGTGTGGAAGGCCTACAGCACCGGCCCGGACAGCGACGTGCTGATCGACGGCAGCTTCAAGCCGTTCTACGCCAAGGACCAGGGCCCCAATCTCGGCACAACCACCTGGGCCGGCAACCAGTGGCAGCAGGGCGGCAGCACCACCTGGGGCTGGCTGACCTACGATCCCGAGCTGAACCTGCTGTATTACGGCACCGCCAACCCCGGCGTCTGGAACCCCGACCTGCGCCCCGGCGACAACAAATGGTCGTCGACGATCTTCGCCCGCAACCCGCTGACCGGCAAGGCGGTCTGGGCCTACCAGCTCACCCCGCATGACGGCTGGGATTACGATGCGGTCAACGAGGACACCGTGGTCGACCTGCCGATCAATGGCAAAACCACCCAGGTGATCCTGCACTTCAACAAGAACGGCTACGCCTACATGCTGAACCGGGCGACCGGCCAGCTGATCAGCGCCAACCCGTTCGGCACCGTCACCTGGGCCACCGGCATCGATCTCAAATCCGGCGTCGAGAACGTGGTGCCGGCGATGACGACCCATACAGGCGTCACCACCACCGGCGTCTGCCCGTCCGCGCTCGGCGTGAAGAACTGGCTGCCCTCGGCCTACTCGCCAAAAACCCAATTGTTCTATCTGCCCACCTTCAACCTGTGCGAGAGCATCGAGCCGCTCGAGGCGTTCTACATCGCCGGCACGCCGGTCGAAGCCGTGTCCGTCGGCTTCCAGCCCGGGCCAGGCGGCAACATGGGCGCGCTGGTCGCCTGGAACCCGGTGCTGGGCCAGCAGGCCTGGAGCGATCCGGAAGCGCTGCCCCTCTATAGCGGCGTGCTCGCAACCGCCGGCAACGTCGTCTTCTACGGCACGCTCG
Organism: uncultured Alphaproteobacteria bacterium; assembly: GCA_963795825.1. GTDB lineage: Bacteria > Pseudomonadota > Alphaproteobacteria > Acetobacterales > Acetobacteraceae > BOG-908. The sequence goes on from CAWCIW010000004.1 coordinate 46,068, forward strand.
ACCACATGTTCAAAGCGGTGAACGCCACTACCGGCGCGCTGCTGTTTCAGACCCAGCTCGAATGCGGGATGATTTCCAACCCGATGACCTACACCGGGCCGGACGGACACCAGCGCGTGGCCGTGCTGACCGGCGTGGGCTGGCTGCCGGGCGGGTTCGCCGGCGGCAGTTGCCCGGCGGAGAACGCCTACGCACCGGGCAATTCCGCCCTGGCCACGGCAATCAAGGGAGCCGTGGTCGCCAAATCCGCCGCGCCCACAACCGCGCCGGCCCCCACCAGCGGCTACCTGCACGTCTTCCGGCTGCCCTGAGGCCGGGTTTCCGCCAGCACCACCGAACCCGCTCACCAGGAGACTGCACTTGTCCCGTTTGAACCCCACCGCCACGCGGGTGGCGATGGCTGCCCTGCTGGCGGCCGGCTGCGGTAGCGCCGCGGCCGCGCCGCCGGCGGACCCCGGCCACCCCGTCCTGTCCGTCTGCGCCGACCCCAACAACCTGCCGTATTCCAACCAGAAGCAGGAGGGTTTCGAGAACAGGATCGCCAGCCTGCTGGCCGCCGATGCCGGCGCGGAGCTGCGCTACACCTGGAACGAACAGCGCAAGACCTTCTTCCGGCGCACGCTGCTCGCCCATGCCTGCGACGTGGTGATCAGCGTGCCCACCGCCCTGCCGATCGTGGCGACCACGCGGCCCTATTTCACCTCCACCTACGTGGCGGTGACCAGGCGGGCCGGCACGCTGCACTTCACCTCGTTCGACGATCCCGCGCTGCAGACGGCGCATATCGGCGTGCAACTGCTCGGCGTGGAAGGCACCAACACGCCGCCGGCGATGTCGCTCGGCGCGCGCGGCGTGAACCATCACATCGTGGGCTTCCCGATGTGGGCCGAGGGCGAGACCAACCCGCAAGGCAAGATCGTCGATGCCGTGCAGACCGGCGCCATCGATGTCGCGTTCGTTTGGGGGCCGTTCGGCGGCTATTTCGCCAAGCCGTACGGCGCGTCCCTGGCCGTCACACCGGTAGCCGGCGATCCGAAGGACCCTGCGTCGAAGTTCACCTTCGCCATGTCGATCGGCGTGCGCAAGGACGACATTGCCCTGCGTGACCGCCTGCAGAGCGCGCTCGATCGCCACCAGACGGAGATCGCCGCGATCCTGCGCGATTACGCCATCCCGCTGGCACCGCCCCCCCCCTTCGCCCGCGCTCGCGCCCGGCCTCGCCACTCAGAAATTAGGAGGATGAACATGCGTATCTCGACCGCCCTGCTGGCAATCCTGGCCATGACGTCCGTCGCCGCGGCCGCCCCGCCTTCGCCGCCCGGGCCACCCGGCAAGCCCGGCCCGTCCGCACCGCCTCTGGCGTTGCCTGCGCCGCCGCCGCTGCCCTGGTCGCTGCCGGTCTTGGGCCCGGTGGGCGATGGCAGGCGCCTTTATCTGGCGGGCAATTGCTACGGCTGCCACGGCCTCAACGGGTCCGGCGGCATAGCCAACAGCGTCCAGACCGCGTCGGCCGCCTCGGTCAGCTACGCGCTCGCCAACGGCTTCCCGACCGCCGGCATGCCGTCTTACGCGAGTTCCATGCAGCCGGCCGATGCCGCGAACATCGCGGCTTACCTGGCCAGCATCGGCACGCCGGCGGAGCCCACCTGGGTGGATTGGTGGAACCCGCAGCCGTAAGGCGGACGAGGCCAGCAAGAAAGCAGTCCTTTTTCGAGAAAAAGGACTACTTTCTTCCTTACTCAATGCCCCAGTCAGCCGCATATGCCCCCCTTCCAAGCCCCTACCCCCAAGCTGCTGCTGGCCAGCGCCTCAGCCGCCCGCCGCGCTTTGCTCGCCGCCGCCGGCCTGCGCTTCGAGGCGATAGCGGCCGGGATCGACGAGGACGCCGTCAAGCGCCAGGCCCGCGTGCTGGAGGCCACACCCGCCGCCACCGCCCTGCGCCTGGCCCGTCTGAAAGCGCAGACGGTCGCCGACACCGACGCGCTGGTGATCGGCTGCGACCAGATCCTGGTGTGCGACGGCATCTGGTACGACAAGCCGCCCACCCTGGAGATCGCCCGCCAGCATCTGCTGGCGCTGCGCGGCCGCACCCACACGCTCGCCACCGCCACCGTGGTGCTGCGCAACGGAGTCGAGCTGTGGCACCATGAAGCCGCACCGCGCCTGACGATGCGGCCGTTCACCGACGCGTTCCTGGCCGCCTATCTGGACCGCGAGGGCGCCGCCGTGCTGGCCACCGTCGGGGGCTACCGGCTGGAGGCGCTCGGCCTGCATCTGTTCGACGCGATCGAGGGCGAACACAGCGCTATACTCGGGCTGCCGCTGCTGCCGCTCCTGGGCTTTCTGCGCGGTTTCGGTATTGTGCCGGCCTGATAAAAAGAAGGCTGGTACGGGGAATGACGGTGAGCAAAGTGTATCCGGACGCGGCGGAAGCCCTGGCCGGCCTGTTACGCAATGGTATGATGATCATGTCCGGCGGCTTCGGCGTATGCGGCGTGCCGCACGCTCTGATACGCGCCATACGCGACAGCGGCGTGACCGGCCTCACCGTGGTCAGCAACAATGCGGGGACGGACGGGCAGGGCCTTGGCCTTCTGCTGGAAAGCCGGCAGATCGCCAAGATGGTCGCCAGCTACGTGGGCGAGAACAAGACCTTCATGAACCAGTATCTCGCCGGCGAACTCGAAGTGGAGTTCAACCCGCAGGGCACGCTGGCCGAGCGCATACGCGCCGGCGGCGCCGGCATACCCGCGTTCTTCACCCGCACTGGCGTGGGCACGCAGATCGCCGAAGGCAAGGAGGAGCGCGCCTTTGGCGGCGGCCGCTACATCATGGAGACCGGCCTGGTGGCCGACCTGGCGGTTGTGCATGCCTGGCGCGGCGATGCCGAAGGCAACCTGGTGTACCGGATGACCGCGCGGAACTTCAACCCGCCGATGGCCACCGCCGCCCGCGTGACGGTGGCCGAGGTGGAGGAGCTGGTGGAAACCGGCACGCTGGACCCCGACCACATCATCACGCCCGGCGTGTTCATCAAGCGCCTGATCGCCCTGTCGGGCGCCGAAAAGCCGATCGAGCAACGCACCACCCGCAAGCGCGCCGACGTGGCCGCCGTGCATCAGGGAGCCTGAACCATGCCCTGGACCCGCGACCAGATGGCCGCCCGCGCGGCGGCCGAGCTGCAGGACGGCTTCTACGTCAATCTCGGCATCGGCATACCCACGCTGGTGGCCAACCACATACCCGCCGGCATGCACGTGATGCTGCAGAGCGAGAACGGCATGCTCGGCATCGGCCCGTTCCCCTATGAGGGCGAGGAGGATGCCGACCTGATCAACGCCGGCAAGCAGACGGTGAGCCGCCTGCCGGAGACCAGCTTCTTCGACAGCGCGCAGAGCTTCGGCATGATACGCGGCGGGCATATCCAGCTCGCGATCCTGGGCGCGCTGCAGGTGGACGAGCGCGGCGACCTGGCGAACTGGATGGTGCCCGGCAAGATGGTCAAGGGCATGGGCGGTGCGATGGATCTGGTGGCCGGGGTGCAGCGCGTGGTGGTGCTGATGGAGCATACCGCCAAGGGCGAGCCGAAGATCCTGCCTGTGTGCACGTTGCCGCTGACGGGCGCCGGCGTGGTGGATCTGATCGTGACGGATCTGTGCGTGTTCGACGTGGCGCGGCCTGGGCTGACGCTGGTGGATCTGGCGCCTGGAGTGTCGGTGGAGGATGTGCGGGCGGCGACTTCGGCGGCGTTTGCAGTCGGTTTGGGCAAGTGAAGCAAGGCCTTCTTTTCTGAAGAAAGGAAGCAAAAGACTTTTGTCGGGCTGTCGCGGACTCGGCCGGATGGGCCCCGACAAGGAGCAAAAGTTTTTTGCTTCTTTTTTTCAAAAAAGAAGGCCTTTCTTTCTGCGTGGCCCCCGGCTAATACCCCCCGCTCCGGCGCAAGCGCACGGGGCTGTAGCTCAGTTGGGAGAGCGCCTGAATGGCATTCAGGAGGTCAGCGGTTCGATCCCGCTCAGCTCCACCAGCGCCTATTGCGGCGCTGCGATGATCGGGTAGCGCGGCCGATACCCCGCCACCGGCTCGGGTGCCGCCCCCAGGCCCGGCGCCAAATTCACCGTCGCTTCGTAGAGTAGCTCCATAATCGCGATCGCGCCTGCCTGGCGTGCCTCGTCGGCGTCCAGCGCCTGGCCCGTCTGGTAGCCGCGCACCAGGTCGGCCGCCGCCGGACGCAGCAGCGCGAACGCCTTGTCGAACAGCGCCTTGTTGGCCGGCGCCTGCGCGGACCACGCGAACAGCGCGTCCAGCACCGCATCGTGGCGCGCGCGCAGCCACAGCGTCCGGGTGCCCGCCGCCTGCGCAATCGCCAGCAGCGGCATGTGGAGCACCACGAAATCGGCGTCGGCCGCCAACTGGCCCTGGTCGCGCTTGAACGCATTGCCGAGCGGCAGATCGGCCGCGCCGCGTATCAGCGCCAGCGTCTCGCGCCACTGCACCAGGCTGGGCAGGCTGTCGAACACGCCGGGCTCGGCCGGGCGCGTATAGGTGTCGAACAGGCAGACGGACCCGCCGCCCCGGTGCCCAGGTCCCACACGCCGGCATGGGCGGCCTCGCCCTGGGCGGCCGGCGTGGTGAAGCCCCAGGGGTCGGCCGCCACCGCAAGCAGCCGCCCGCCGTCGCGGAACACGTCGACATCGCCGTAATCGCCGGTCTGGCTGGCGAAACTGGAAAAGCGGCCGCCCGCATTCGCGGTGTGCCGGGCCGCCAGCAATTGGGTGAGCGAGGTGTCGGTGAGCACCGGCGCGCCGCCGATCGCCACTGCGCGGGCGCGGCGCTGGAACAGGGCGAACACATTGGCATCGTAGAGATCGACGCTCACCGGGGGTGCTGCCGCCGGCCCGTGCGTGCCGGCCACCTCCTGGTAGCCCATCGCAGCGGGATCGAGCGTGCCGGAGCGCCGCAAGGCCGCGTCGGCGCGCTGTGCGAATGCCGCGCAGAAGGCCGGCTCGGGCTGCGGCCCGGCACCCACGGATGGCACGAAGCGCACATATTGCGCGATCGCCCCGCCCGGCGGCGACGCGGCCGGCCAGGCAAGCAGCGCCTCCGCCCGCGCCACCAGCGCCGCCTGCAGACATCCCGCAGCGCCCGCCGGCGCATTGCCGAGGTGGCAGGCGCCGGGCAGCGCCAGCAGCCAGGCGCGCTGCCCGGCGAGCAGCGCGTCGCGCCCGAACACCGTGGCCGGCCGCAGATCGGCCTGCAGCGCCTGGATCATCGCCCGGTTGGCGGCGATCAGGGCCGGGCTGGCGCAGATCGCCGTCTCCGCCGCGCGTGGTGGCGTCAAGGCAGCTGGCACTGGTCTCTGCCGCATCTGCCGTCTGTGGCGAGAGGCTGGCATCCGGCACGTAGGGCGTCACGTGATGGATGGCGCACGATGCCAGCGGGAGCAGCACGGCGAGGGCTGCGGCGCGATGTTTCATCTGGTTCGGCCTCATGGGTGGAAGATCAGCGTGCCGTGCACCTCGGTGCTGGCCGCGCCCAGCTCCGGCGGCGGCGGGAACGGCGCGGCGGCCCGGATCGCCGCGCGCGCCGCTTCGTTGATCTCCGGTATCGCGCAGGGATCGATCGTGAAGCCGGACAGCGCGCCGTCGCGCCCCACCGAAACGCGGTAGTTCACCACGCAGGTGTTGCGTCGGTCCCAGGCCAGGGTTGGCTGGTGCTTGCCGGCCAGCACGCGGGCGCGCACCGCGGCGGAAACCCGCCAGCGTGCTGCGCGCCGCCGTGCCGCCGCCGGAAGCGGCCGCCACGTCCAGTCCCAGCCCGCTATCGGTGGCGGCACCGAAATGGCTGGCCGGGATGCCCGGAAGGTGTCGCCCTGGCGATGGCGCGCGGGGCAAGCGGCTGCACAGGGGGCGGGGCGGCCAGCCTGATCTCGGGTAGCGGGACGGCCAGGCTCTGCGGCGTGGCCAGGCGTGGCTCCAGGCGCGCAAGCGGCGGCGGCGGCTTCGTCGGCCGCTCCAGTATCAGCGTGGCGGGCAGTATCGCAGGGAGCAGCGGCGGGATCGCCCCGGTGCTGGTCAGCGCCACCAGCAGCAGCACGTGGAACGCGGCCACCACGCCCAGGGCCAGCGCCCGCTGCGCGCCGGACGTGCCAGGCGCGCCGCCCTGCGCCGGGCGCGCCTGTCCGCCGCCCGTCCGCTCCCCAATGATCATGCCTAGCCGGGCGGCATGCCGGCCAGAACGCCCTCGACGAGCTGCCGTATCGGCGAAGGCATATCGGGATCCCACGACGCGCGCGGCCCGATGGTCAGCCCGCCATCCACCACAATCTGCGTGCCGGTGACGAAAGCGGAGGCGTCGCTGGCGAGATACAGGCAGGCCTGCGCCACGTATTCCGGCGCCCCGGCGCGACGCACCGGCTGGGCGTGCGGCGCCGCCTCGCGCAGCGCGTCGGTCACCCGGTCGCGCGCCGCCTGCGGCAGGTCCAGCCCGTTCAGCGCGCTGGTGAAGATGTCGGTCACCACGAAACCGGGGCAGATCGCGTTCACCCTTATGCCGTAACGCGCCAGCTCGGCCGCGGCCACCCGGCTGAGCTGCACCACGCCCGCCTTGGCCGCCGAATAGGCGATCGGCGCCGCCCCGGTGGTGAAGGCGGCAATCGAGGCGGTGTTCACGATGGCGCCGCCGCGCGCCTTCATGTGCGGCACGGCGTAGCGCATGCCCAGCGCCACGCCGCGCAGCAGCACGGCGTGCGTCCTGTCCCAGAGTTCGCCGGTGATCGTCTCGATCGTGTCCGCGGCCCCGCCGGCGCCGGCATTGTTGAACAGGATGTCGAGCGCGCCGAACCGGTCGACCGTCGCCTGCATGAGCGCCTCGATCTCGGCCTCTTGCGACACGTCGCAATGCTGGTAGGCCACCGCGTCGCCCAGCCGCGCCACCAGCGCCGCACCGCGCGCATCCTGCACATCCGCCACCATCACGCGCGCGCCCTCGGCCACGAACAATTCGACCGTGGCCAGGCCGATGCCGGAGCAGCCGCCGGTGATCACGGCGACCTTGGTGTCGAGACGAGCCATGGATGTGTTCCTCGCGGTTTCGATGCTTGCGGCGACTCTAGGGTGCGTACCCTAAAATGGTCAAGATCAGCCGGCCTGCCTGGCACGGATGGGTGCTGCCACCGCATAGGGCGCGAACAGCGCCTCCACCTGCGCGCGGCCGCGTTCGAGATGGGTGCGGGTGATCGTGGTCACGCCCTGGCGCGCGCTCACGTAATCGATCCAGCTTCCGCTCACGATCCACGCATTTACCACCAAAGCTTCTATCTGCGCCGGCGTGGCGGCCAGCACGCCGTCCGCCACGAGCGCGTGCAGCCTGGCGCTGACCTGCGCCTGGCCGTGCACCGTGAGCGCCGACAGGCGCGGCTGCAACGACGGCGCCAGATGGTAGGTGATCGCGGTGTAGAACATCCGCCACTCCCACATCGTGTCGAACCAGCCGTCCAGATATTCGCGGTGCAGTCCGCTCGAGCCGCTGCCTCTGCCGTGTGTTTCGAGCGCCAGGACGAACCGGTCGAACAGGGTTTCGACGATCTGTTCCTTGCGCTGGAAATGGTAGTGCAGGTTGCCTTCGCTGATGCCGACGCTCTCGGCGATTTCCGCTGTGGTGACCTTGTTGGTGCCGCGCTCGTTGAACAGCTTGCGGCAGGTCTCCAGGATCCTGTCTCTGGTCTTGGTCAAATGGGTGGTATTTCTTCAGCTGGGCAGGAAGGAAGAAAGCACTTCTTTTTTGAAAAAAAGAAGCAAAAAACTTTTGGTCCCTGTCGGGGAGACTTCCAGCACTCGCCGACAGGGAGAAAAAGCTTTTTGGTCCTTTTTCTCGAAAAAGGATCTGCTTGCTACCTGCCCATCTGCAACACCGCTGCAACCACATGCGGCACATGAACCTGCCAGCTCAGCGCTTGCACCATCTCCGGCGCGTCCGGCCAGGCCCCTACGGCGCGGCCGAGGACGCAATCGTATCGCACCCCGCATACCGCTGCAAAATGGCGATAACACCAGTGCACGTAAGCATCCATGTGAAGCTCCAGTAAGGCGCAACCCGGCTGGCAGAAACCCAGATTGGTCAGAGCGGCGCCGTGTGGCGCCACGATCATCTCCGCGCCGCGGAACAGCCTCACCTGGTCGGGGATACTCAGCGTTTCCGGCCGTATCGCCACGATGCCGAATTTCGCGAGTTCCTCGATCACCGCAACTTCGTTGACGAGCTGCCGCAGCACAGCATTGCGCCGATCGATATAGAAGCGCGTGGGGAAATCGCCGCCTGGACCTACATGTTCCGACACGCGGGAGAAGTAGCTGGTGACGCAGGGATGGAAGCTCGAGAGGCCGTAGAGGTCCCAGGGAAATACCAGCGTGTCGATATGCAGCGCCTCCGCATCGCCTATCTCCTGGCGGGCGAGGCTGGCTGGCAGGCCGAGCAGGTCCAGGCTGGCGGCCTGCGCCACGCCGTCCTGCGGGCAGAGCAGGCTGGCGGAAATATGCAGATAATAGTCGGGAATCATCACGAGCCGCATGATGCCGTCGAGCAGGGAATGGAAGTAGTTGCGTTTGCTGCCGGCCAGTACGCTGACATGCGTGCCGGCCAGGTGACGCGGTTCGCGCGCGGCCAGTTCGATACCGCCCGGCGTACGGCGAAATCCGTGCGCATCGGGATCGCGGCCGATCAATGTCTCCGCGACAACGTCGTCGCCGATGCGGATGATCCCGCCCGAACCGTGCACGATCACGTCGCGCAGGATGAAAGTGGCCGGCGCCATGCAGTCGTATCCCGGCGCCCGCCAGGTGATCGCACCTGGCTCCTCGCGTATCGGCCAATGCTCCAGGAATGTGGCGCCGATTTGCAAAGGCGGCAGATCGGTCCTGGCGGGATGCAGGGAATGCGCGTGATGGATGCGCGCGGCGGGCGACAACATGTCGCCCTCGGCCGCGATCTCCAGCAGGCCGCGCACGCGCAGTGTCATCTGGGCGCGCGGCGCTGGTTTATCGTGCGTGGCCGGTCGCGCCGAGGCAGGCAAGAAAGTAGTCCTTTTTCGAGAAAAAGGACCAAAAAGCTTTTGTCTCCGACGCCTGCACAAGGATCCAGGCTCTCGCTGCAACCGAATCGACTTGCAGAACGGGCGCAGGCTGCGGGGCAGGCGTCGGAGCAAAAGCTTTTTGGTCCTTTTTCTCGAAAAAGGACTGCTTTCTTCCTTGCTGCCGTGCCTCAAAACGGCAAAACCGTCTGCCGCCCCTCGCTCACCACGGCCACCTCCGCATCGGCGAAACGCAGCCGCAATTTCGCGCCGGGCCGCACCTCCGACGCGCGCGTCACCGCATGGCCGCGCACATCGCGCACCAGGACGAAGCCGCGCGCCAGCACCCGCTCGTACGAAGCGCCATCCAGCCGCGCCGCCGACACTTCGAGCTGCCCGCGCTGCGCGCGCAGCCCGGCGACGATCCCGGAGAGCGTCAGCAGCGGCAGCACGCGCCCGGCCGCCCGATGATGCCGGGCGAGTTCCCCGCGCAAAGCGGCACCGAGGCGTAGGCCCGCATTGGCCACCGCGGCCTGGCGTGCGGCGATCAGCGCATGCGGGTCCGGTATGTTGCGCTCGGCGCGGGCGAGCGCCGCCGCGCGTGACGCGAGCAGGCCCGGCAACGCGGCATCGAGCAGCGGCGCCGCGCGGGACGCCGCCGCGCGTTGTCGGGCCAGATCGTGCCGCAACGCGCCGAGCAGGCGCAGTCCGCCATTGGCCAGGTCCGCCCGGCGCGCGGCAATCAGCGCGTGTGGGTCCGCGATGTGGCGCTCCACCCGGTGCAGCGCGCCTGCCCGCGCCGCCAGCAGGTTCGGCGGCGCTAGGTCGAGCCGCTGCGCCCGGTCATCGAGCCGCTGGCGCGCTGCGGTGAGGATGCCGGGCAGGTCCGGCAGGCGCGCGCCGGCGGCGGCCAGGCGCGCGCCCGCGGTTTGCGCCGTGCGGTCCAGCGCGCCGGCCAGCCGCGCCGCCTTCTGCGCCAGGTCGGCCAGCAGCTCGGTGCGCTGCGGCACGGCCAGCTCGGCGGCCGCGGTGGGGGTGGGCGCGCGACGGTCGCTCACGTGATCGATCAGCGTGGTGTCCGTCTCGTGGCCCACCGCGCTGATCAGCGGGATGGCGACAGGCGGCCGCCGCGCGCAGCACCGCCTCGTCGTTGAACGCCATCAAATCCTCGAGGCTGCCGCCCCCGCGCGCCACGATCAGCACGTCCGGCCTGGCGATGCCGTGCGCCGGCAGCCGGTCCATCCCGGCGATCGCGGCGGCGATCTTGGCCGCGGCGCCGTCGCCCTGCACCGGCACCGGCCAGAGCAGGATCGGGCGCGGGAAACGGCGCGCGATGGTGGTCATGATATCATGCAGCACGGCGCCGCTGGCCGACGTGATCACGCCGACGCGCGCCGGCAGCATGGGCAGGCCGCGCTTGGCCGACGCGTCGAACAGGCCCTCGGCGGCGAGCCTGGCGCGCAACGCGTCGATGCGCGCGAGCAGCGCGCCGGCGCCGGCGTATTCCAGGCGGTCGATCATGAGCTGGTATTCGGAGCGGTCGCCGTATGCGCTGATCTTGCCGGTGGCGATCACCTCTACGCCGTTTTCCGGCTTCAGGCCGACGCGCGGCAGCGTGGTTTTCCAGATCACCGCGCGTATCTTGCCGCCCTCATCCTTGAGGCTGAGATAGGCGTGGCCGCTGCTGTAGAGCTTGTATTCGGTGATTTCGCCGCGCACGCGTATGCGGCCGAAGCTGCCTTCCAGGGTGCGTTTTATGGCGCCTGAGAGTTCGCCTACGGTGTATTCTGGGATGTTGGTTTTGGGGGGTTCGTCCATTTGGGGTGGTTGTGGGGGAGGGCGGGGGTAGGAAGCAAGCAGTCCTTTTTCGAGAAAAAGGACCAAAAAGCTTTTGCTCCCTGTCGGGGAGTTGGTGGGTTGGGTGCGCTTTGTGGTGGTCTGTGGTTGGAGCCGCTGCGGACATGAGTGGCAGCGCCGTTGCACCATTGGCGAAACTACTGGCGATGATGAAGTCATTGCCGCTACTGTGCGGACATGCATGGCCCGACGACGGTATACGTTTTCCGTGAAAGTGCGTTCGCTCCGGCAGGTGATACAATGTTTTGTGTCGGTCGTCGAACAACCATCGAAGAGGCACTCGGATTTGGGCAGTTGCGAGCCATGTCCGCAGGGGCTGCCGTATATACGGACTACATTCAACAGATTGATTACATCGGTGTCTGGGGCGCTCGTAACTGCTCGCGCCTTCGCACGCTCCTTCGCGCGTGCGGGCTTGAACTCACCATCAGTCGGGGGCGCCCGCCTGCGACGAGGCTGCGATACTTCGCGCACTCCCGGCGTGCAGGCGCAGGATCCCGCCAACTGGCTCGATGTGCGTTGCAAAGCCGCCTGCCCAAAAATCTTTGCCGTGTGAGCAGCTCAAGCTTTGCATTCTATCAGCAGCGCCAAAACAGGTGCATCGATAAGGAACTGCGCCATGATGGATGCCGTGCTGGTAATCTCGGCTGTCGTCTTCCTTATTGGCTGTCTTGTCGGATTTGTATCGATGTTCTGGGCTTGAGAAGCAAATGCTGCAGGATCGTCCCGGTCAGACTGGAGCAATCTGACCGGGGGTGGTTACCCGACGATCATCACGGCAACACTCATCACGATTGGGGACCGTAAGGCAGCTTCGAGAGTTTCTGTCTTTGCATCTGCGTTGATCAGGGTCGGCTAACATTGATTGTAAGAAGAGAAAACCAGAGGTAAGTTAAATATGGGAAATGCTGACCTTCAGCAGGCTTACTACAATCAAACTTTCTTCGAAGCGGCGTCAGGGGTTTTAAATTCGACAGGCTGGAGTCAGACGCTTGCGTTTGCCGCGTTACTTGTTTTGGGGCTTGGACTGCGAGGCGCAGCTCGGTTGAAAGTGCAGACGATGCAACTGTTAATCTTGGCTGTCATGTGCTCGTTTTTTCTGTGGCCTAGTATATACTCAATGTTCCAGCAACATATGCAACCCGACCGATATCCAAACCTGGTAACTGCTCGACTGGCGTCTAGTTGTCTTGGTAAATATGCCAGCTCTTTTCGTTCCGGTGTTGAGCTTTGCATTGTTGTTTTGCGCAGACTGGCTATCATCGCTGAAGTTCAGGGCTGGGTATCTGGCAGTTTGCAGCCTCTTGCCTTTGGCTTGGCTCCTCGAATGTTTTCCAGGAGCACCGCGTTGAACCGGTCCTATATTCATGACATCTTTGGCCGGCCTGAGTATATAAAGAAAGTCGCGTAAGGCTCACATATCTTCAATGAGCTTTGTGCTAGCCTCAACAAGGTTGGAGCTATTCGGGTCTGAGCGTCGACATAGCACATCTATGCAAGGCCAATATTCATCGCCGTTGCGCCTGATCCCGCAACACCCGACAGGGAGCAAAAGCTTTTTGCTTCTTTTTGCAAAAAAGAAGGCCTTGCTTACCCTACCACCAATCCCAACCGAGCAAACTCAATCATCGGACACCGGTCCATAACCACCACCAACCCAGCCGCCCGCGCCACCCCAGCCGCCACCAGATCAACCACCCCCAGCTGCATCCAAACCGTCCGCGCCCCCAACCGAACCGCCTCATCCACCACCGGCCTCGACCGCGTCGGACGCGCGAAACACATCCACCATATCCAACACCCCCGCCTCCGCCAGCGACCCCACCACCAAACACCCGTGCAACCGCCGCCCCGCTAACCCAGGGTTCACCGGCACCACCTCGTACCCCCGCCCAACCAGCGCCCCCATCACCCCATACGAAGCCCGCGCCGGCTTATCACTCGCCCCCACCACCGCAATCCGCCGCGTCCCCGCCAGAATCGCGCGTATTGCGTCGTCGTCCAGCCCATCCACCGTCATCCGCCCACCTTCCAGAACCCGGGCCAACAAGCTACGCCGCCCTAATGCAACGCCCCATCGCGCACCATCTGCCGCTCGTCCTCGCACTGGCCGCAATCGTGGCCGCCGGCTGGTGGTTGCCGAACCGCCCGCAGAACCCGCAAGCCGGCGCCACCGCCCGCAAGTTCAACAGCCTCTCCTACACCCCCTCCTGGCCAGGCGACTCCCCCCCGCCGACCGCTTCGCCACGCCAGGCGAGGTCGAGCAGGACATGGCAAAACTCGCGACGATCACCGGCAACATACGTACCTATTCCGCCATCGAGGGCCCGTATGACGTAGCCGCAATCGCCCAGCGCCACGGCTTGCACATGTGGCAGGGCATCTGGCTCGGCGGCGATCGCGCCCAGAACGCGCGCCAGATCGCCCACGCGATCGCGCTCGCACGCAAATACCCCGACACCATCACGCGTCTTGTCGTCGGCAACGAGGTGCTGCTGCGCCGCGATCTGCCCCCGGAAGAGCTGATCGCCGACATCGAGCAAGTGCGCGCCGCTCTCAAACAAGCCGGCCTTCATCAGCAAGTATCGTACGCCGACGTGTCGGATTTCTGGGACCAGTTCCCGCAGGTCGCACCGCATGTGGACGTGGTGATGATCCACCTGCTGCCGTACTGGGAGGACGTGCCGACCGGCATCGACCACGCCGTCGCCGCGGTCGGCGACGTGTACACCCATTTCACCACCCTGTTCCCCGGCAAACAGATCGCCATCGGCGAGACCGGCTGGCCCAGCCGCGGCCGGCAGCGCGCCGACGCCGTGCCGAGCCGCATCAACGAGGCCCGTTTCGTACGCGGCTTCATGGCGTTAGCGGCCGCCCGCGGCTTCGACTACAACCTTTTCCAGGCCTTCGACGAGGACTGGAAATACCAGAACGAAGGCGACATCGGCCCGAACTGGGGCCTGTTCACCGGCGGCCGCGCCGAAAAGATCCCGCCCTACGGCCCACTACGGGAAAACCCGCTCTGGGCGGCCGACGCCGCGATCTCCATCCTCGCCGGCCTCATACTCACCGCGATTGGGCTGGCGCAAAACACCTCGCCGCTCGCCACCAGACCGCAGATCGTGCTGCTCGGCATGACGCTCGGCGCCGCCCTAGGCTACGCACAGGCCGAGACGCTCCCGGTGCTCTACGACCTGCACGCGCGCTTCGCCGGCGCCGTCAACCTCGCCGGCCAGATACTGCTCGCGGGCCTGATGATGCGGCGCATGTCCGGCGCCATCCCGCGCGCCGCGTGGCGCAACGGTGCGGACGCCACAAGGCGCGTCACCCAGGCCCTGCGCCTGCGCCATGCAGCACCTGCCGGGTTGTTCGAGGATCTGTGTTTCCTGTTCGCCTGGACCGCCGCCGTGCAGCAGATTCTGCTGGTGTTCGACCCGCGCTACCGGGACTTTCCGGTGGCCAGTTTCGCGGTGCCGCTGGTGGTTCTCGCGGCCAGGGCCGCGCAGGGCGAGCTGCCGCGCGGCACCGGCCGGCGCGAGGAGCTGGCGGTGGCAGCCACGCTCACCGTCGGCGCGGTGGCCAGCCTGGTGCAGGAGGGCGCGCTGAACGGGCAGTCGCTGGTGTGGAATGCGTGCATGCTGGCGTTGGGGGTGCCGTTGTGGATGAGCGTGGTGCGCCGGCGGGAGGGGGCGATGTTCTGAAGTTGGGCGAGGAAGCAAGCAGTCCTTTTTTGAAAAAAAGGACCAAAAAACTTTTGCTCCCTAGCCTGCACACAGTTGGATTCTCTCAATGCCAATATCGGACTTGCAGAATCACGTGGAGCGGCCGTGCAAGCGGGAGAAGCAAAAGTTTTTTGGTCCTTTTTTTCAAAAAAGGACTGCTTCCTTCCTTGCCGCTTTAACCACTCCTGAACCCCACCCATGCCAACATCCAGGCGCACGCAAAAGAGGCGAGGCCATGGTGGTGACAAATCCAAGCGGTTGTCTGCGCGTGCTCGTCGTCGACGACAGCGCGATGAACCGCGATATCGCCGCTGTCCTGCTATGGGAGGCGGGCCACCAGGTCATGCTCGCCGAGGACGGCCAGGCGGCCGTGCGCATGGCCGCAGCCGGCGAATACGATGTAATACTCATGGATGTGCGCATGCCCGGGATGGACGGGCTCACGGCGGCCGCGTTGATACGAGGCCTCGCGGGCCAGGCGGGCCAGGTCCCGATCGTTTGCCTGACAGATGCTTCCGGCACCCAGGTGCAAGATTGCAGCCGGGCCGGTCTGGATGTGCATCTCAGCAAGCCGTTCACCCAAATGGCGTTGCTGAACGCCATCATGACGGCGATCAGGCCAGCAGGCGCCGGCCCCGCGATGCTGTCCGTGGTTGGCGAACGGGGAGCGCCGCCAGCCCTTGTCGCGCCGGACGAAAACGTGCTCGATCAGTGCATATTCCGCGAAACCTGCACCTTCCTGGCGCCGCAGGACGTCAACCGACATATCGCGACGATCATCGACAACGCCGAGCGCCTGCTTGCCTCGCTACCGGGCAGCCTGGCCACGTCAGACGGGCTCCGGCAAGCGGCGGCGGACGCGCACAAACTTGCAGGCAGCGCCGGCATGTTCGGCTTCGAGCGCATCTGCACCTCTGCTCTGGCCTTCGAACAACGCGCAGCATCAGCGAATGCCGACATGGCGCCGGTTGCCGGCGCGCTCGCCAGGGATCTCGCTAAATTGCTGGTCAGTGCGCGGCGCGAGATTGCCGCCCTGGTTGCGGCATAGACCGGCACCAGCCTGTGCGGCGTCGGCCGGCCTGCCGATGCCACGCCGCCGGGTTTCACGAAATGGTAACGCGCTGTCGACACACTAGGCGTGCCCGACATGTGCCGGCCTGCGGAAACGCCACCAGATTCGCGATTGGAGACCAGGGTTCATGTACAGGAGCAAGTCCTTTTCGGAAAGCCAGGCAGCCGAAACGCATGCTGCCGGAGCGATGCCGGGTGGGTCGCGCCGCGAAACGGATCGCGAGCGGCTTGAAGCCGAGTGCCGCCGGCTGGACGGGGAGCGCGAGAGATACGAGCGCGACCTGGGGGAATTCGAGGCCGAAGAGCGCCTGAATATCGCACATCCCGGCCAGGACGGCGAGATCGAGGCTGCCTTCGAAGCGCGCGTGCAGGTTATGGCACGCATGAACCCGGACCTGCGCACGCCGCTACACGAAATCTTCGGCAGCGCGCAGTTGCTGCATCTGGGCGGCGGCCTTACGGACTTCCAGTCCGTGCACGTGAAAACCATACTCGACGCCGGCGCGCGACTGCTCGACCACATATATCACATGTCGACGCTGCTCGCGCCGGAAGGCAACGTTCCGAGCTTCGATACCGGGGACTCCGCCCTGCAGGCGGCGCAAGACACGCTGAACACCCGCGCGCTGCGCGTGCTTGTGGTCGATGACAGTCCGGTAAACCTCGAGATCGCCACACGTTTCCTGCGCGCCGCAGACCACGAGGTGGCGGTCGCGGCAAGCGGCGCGGAAGCCATCACCCTCGCTGGCGCGATCGATTTCGATGTCATCCTGATGGACGTACGCATGCCGGATATCGACGGGCTGGAAGCCACCCAACGCATACGCGCTCTGCCGGGCCCCAGAGGTGCAACGCCCATTGTCGGGCTGACATCGCTGGCGCTGCAAGACCATGTCGACACATGCCGCGCGGCTGGCATGAATTCCCATCTCGCCAAACCGTTCCGCCAGGCCACGCTGAACCATGCCGTCCAGTTGGCCGCTGCGGGCAGGCTTTCGCAAACATCAGCCGGCAGCACGGAACTTACCGTTCGCCTGCATGATGCAAGCCCGCCCACCGTCCAGGGCGGCTGGATAGATATCTTCGATCCGCATAGCCACGCGGCCCTGGGCAAAGCCGGCCCGGTGGAGAACTTCCTGCCGCAACCATCCGCCACGGAATCGCAGTTCACCATCCAGCTCACCCATGTCGGCTACAAACAGGGGCGCCGCCGGCTGGTGGATTCCCGCCTGTCCTGCGCGCCGCCGCCGGGTGCTACGAACCACGAATTCCACTGGTTGCTGTTCGTTAACGAAACGCCGGACGCGGCGCGCGCTTTCAGCACGACGTGCGATCTGTGGCGCTGGAGCGGTGCCAAATGGCGCAGCACCGCCGTTGTCGGCGCAGAGTTCTCGCCCGACGAAATATTCGAGCATGGCTGGCGATATTGCGGGCCGTGCGTCGATGCGACGGCCACGCTTTTCGTGACGTAAGCAGGCACCGCTATCGGGGAGAACCACGCCAGCCTGGACAGTCGCCCGCGTGGCAAGCCCCGCACGCAAACCTGCCAATCAGGCCGGCATCATCTCGCGTATCTTGCTTGCCAGCACGTGCAGCCCGAACGGCTTGGTGATCACTTCCATGCCTGCCTCGAGCCGTCCCGGCGCCAAAGCCGCGTTCTCCGCATAACCCGTGATGAACAACACGCGCAGCGCCGGCCGTTCACGCCGCGCCGCATCGGCGAGCTGGCGGCCGTTCATCCCGTTGGGCAACCCCACATCGGTGATCAGCAGGTCGATCGGCCGCGCCGAACGCAAAACCTGCAAACCCTCGCTGGCGTCGGCCGCTTCGGTGAACCCATAGCCGAGTTCGCCCAGCACCTCGCAGACCAGCATGCGTATCGCCGGCTCGTCGTCGACCACCAGCACCGTCTCGCCAGCGCGCGCACGCGGCAGCACATCGAGCTGCGCCGTGGTATCCGGCTGGGCCGCTTCGGCCTGGCTGCGCGGCAGATACAGCCGTACCGTGGTGCCCAGGCCGGGCGCGCTGGTGATACGCACATGCCCGGCCGATTGCTTGACGAAACCATACACCATCGAGAGCCCCAGCCCGGTGCCCTCGCCAATCGGCTTGGTGGTGAAGAACGGGTCGAACACCCGGGCGACCACCTCGGCCTTCATTCCGCTGCCGGTGTCGGATACGCTGAGCACCGCGAACTGGCCCAGATCCACATCGGGCAGGTCGCGCGCAAAAGCCGCGTCGCCAGTGCCGTTTTCGGCGCGCACGGTCAGGCTGCCGCCATCCGGCATCGCGTCGCGCGCGTTGATCACCAGGTTCAGCAGCGCGCTTTCGAGCTGGTGCGGGTCGCACAGCACGGTCCACAAATCCGCCTTATGCTGGCGGTCCACCCGTATCGCCGGACCCACCGTGCCATGTATCAGCTCGGCCATGCCGTCGATCAGCGCGCCCACGTCTGTGGGCTTGGGGCTGAGCGTCTGGCGGCGGGAGAAAGCGAGCAGGCGGTGGGTGAGGGCGGCCGCGCGTTCGGCCGACAGCACGGCGGTGGCCACGTAGCGGCCGATCTCCGCGGTGCGGCCCTGGCTGATACGGGTCTGCATCAGCTCGAGGCTGCCGGTGATGCCGGTCAGCATATTGTTGAAATCATGCGCCAGCCCGCCGGTGAGCTGGCCCACGGCCTCCATCTTTTGGGACTGGCGGAGCGCATCCTCCACCCGCTCGCGCTCGGCCATCTGCACGCGCAAAGCAGCGTTGGCCGCCTCCAGCTCGGCGGTGCGCAGCATCACCTGTCGCTCCAGCGTCTCGGCCGCGGCGGAGGCGGCGGCCACATAGGCCCGCAATTGGTACTGGCGCTGGCGGTTGCGGGCGGCGGCGCGTGCCGCGCTGGTCAGGGTCAGCGTGTCGAGCGGGCGCTCCAGCAAGGCCGCGCCGCGCAGACTGGCGAGCAGGTCCTGGCGCCAGCGCATCACCTCGGCGCGCTCGCCGCTCCTGGTCAGGATGATGAAGCCCATGTCCGACCAAGGCGGCTGGCGCGCGGCCCATCCGGCCAGCAGCTCGGCCGGTGTTGCCGAACAGCGCCTCCTCGGCGATCATCGCCCCGCTCGCGCCTTCTTCCAACGCGGCAATCAGATCGGCGATCGTCAGGCAGATCAGGCTGGGCTGGTCCACCCGGCTGAGCAGGTCGGCGATAGCGGACGCATCGCGGCCAATCGGCGCCAGTATCAGAAGGCGTGTCTCAACTGTCGTCGGGTCCGTCATTGCGCCTTCCGGTAAGAAGCGGAGGCTTCTCGCCGAGGTAACGCGGCGTGCCGGAAAAGATGCCGGTAAATTGCGTGATCGGCGGTCCCACGTTGAGGCCGCCCGGCGAGAAATCGAACTCGCGTATCGCATGCTCGTGGTTGCCGCTGCGTTTCTTGACGATGCTAGCGGCCCGCCGGACGCCGCCCTCCATCTCGAAATAGCGCAGCATGATCACCGCGTCGCTCAGATAGCTGATGTCGAGCGGCGCCTCCATCGGTCCCGCCAGGCCATGCTGGGCGAGAATCAGGATGGTCAAGATGCCGAGCTGGCCGAGATAGCTCAGCAGCTCATGCATCTGCAGGATGAGGAAACGCCCCTCCGGCATCGCATTGAGGTAGCCATTCAGGCTGTCGATCACCACCACGCGGGCGGCGTCCACCTCCACCGCCTGGCGCACCAGATGGGCGAAGCCGCCGGGGGAGACCTCCGCCGGGTCGATCTGCTGGATGCGGATCAGGCCGCTCTCCAGGGCCGGATCGAGGTGCAGCCCCATCGCGCGGGCCCGCGCCGTGATGGTGCCCAGCCCCTCGTCGAACGCGAACACCACGGCGCGCTCGCCACGCGCGGCGGCCGCCAGCGCGAAGGTCAGTGCCACGGACGATTTGCCCACACCGGCGCTCCCGATCAGCAGCGCGTTGGTGCCGCGCTCCAGCCCGCCGCCGAGCATTTCGTCCAGATCCGCGTTGCCGCTCGAGGCAAAGCCTTCCGAGAACGGTTTGCGGTGTTCCGAAGCGACCAGGCGGGGGTAGATGGCGAGGCCGCCCGGCTCGATGGTGAAATCGTGGAAGCCGCCGCGGAAGCGCATGCCGCGCATCTTCACCACGCGCAGGCGCCGGCGTTCCGCGCCGTAATCAATCGCGAGCTGTTCCAGCAGCACCACGCCGTGCGAGATCGAGTGGAGCTGGAGGTCGGTCTGCGCGGACGAGAGATCGTCCAGCAGTATCACGGTGCAGCTGCGCCCGGCGAAAAAATGCTTCACCGCCAGGATCTGGCGGCGGTAGCGCAGCGGGCTTTGCGCGAGCAGCCGCATCTCCGACAGGCTGTCGAACACCACGCGCACCGGCTTGGTGGCGCGCACGTGGTCGAAGATCATCTGGCTGGTCTCGTTCAGCTCCATCTCGGCCGGGTGCAGAACGGTGAGTTCGCGCGAAGGGTCCAGCGCGGTCTCCGAGGAGACCAGCTCGAGTATGTCGATACCGTCGAGCTTCCAGCCATGCCGTTTGGCGACCAGCTCGAGCTCCCGCCGGCTCTCGGAAAGCGTGATGTAGAGCGACCGCTCGCCATGCTGCGCGCCCTGCATGAGGAATTGCATGGCCAGCGTGGTCTTGCCGGTGCCTGGCCGGCCTTCGTAGAGATAGACCCGGTCGGGATCGAGGCCGCCCCCGAGTATGTCGTCCAGGCCGGTATTGCCGGTCGATATCCGGCCGTCGTCCAGCACTGCCGCGCTCATTTGATCGTCGGTCCTCGTTCACGCGAGCCGTGATGTTGGGGTTCGTTTCGTCGCGTTCAACCGTAAGGAAGAAAGCAGTCCTTTTTTGGGAAAAGGACCAAAAAACTTTTGCTCCCCCGCTTGCACCAGGGCCTGCGCTCTTTCTGCCACCATCGCGGCCTGCAGAAAAAACCGAAGCGATTATGCCAGCGGGAGGAGCAAAAGTTTTTTGGCCTTTTTTTCAAAAAAGGACTGCTTTCTTCCTTCCGATTGTGAAGCTTTAGCGGCACCCATGCTTCCACATTGACCGCCCGCCCACCTGCCGGGCACGAGCCGTCTTGTGTCATCCCGCCTTCCAGCCAAAACAGCCTGCCTGGTCCTGTTCTGCGCCCAAGCCGCTGCCCAACAGGCGGAATCCATCACCGTCACCGCAGCACCCTCCAACCGCTCGGCCACCGGCACGGTGATCCTGAACGCCGACACCATCGCCAGGAGCGGCGCCGGCACGCTGGGCCAGCTTCTCGACCAGCTCCCCGCGTTCGGCAGCCAGGGTGTGGGCGGCGGGCAGAACGACGGCGGCTACGGCGAATATTTTGTTGACCTGCGCAACCTGAATTTCGACCGCACCCTCGTGCTGGTCGACGGCAAGCGCTTCGTGCTCAGCGGCATACAGACCGACGAGGCGGTGGACCTCAACAACATACCGGCCGCCTTTGTCGACCACGTCGAGGTGCTGCGCGACGGCACCCAGCCGCAATTCGCCGCAGACGCAGTGGCCGGCGTGGTGAACGTGGTGCTCAAGGACCAGGTGGACGGCGTGCATCTCGACGCCTACGGGGCGGGCGCCACCGGCGGCGGGGCAGGCAACGCCGATCTCAGCCTGCTTGGCGGCCGGGCGTTTCCCGGCGGCCACCTGGCGTTCGGCGCGGATGTGTTCTCCCGCGACCCGGTGCTGCAGAGCAGCCGCGCCTGGGCCGCCAACCCGATCGCTTCCGTGGGCGACGGCCAGACGCTGTTCGGCTCGACGGCGGCGACCGGCGGCCATGCGGTCGGCGCCGGCATCGACGCGCTGGCTTTGGGCGCCGGCGCCAGCCGCCCGTTCAACCCCGCCACCGACGATTTCAACCCCGCCGGCGACCGCTACCTGCAAGGCGGCCTGCAGCGCGCGACCGGCTATCTCGACGTCGACGCGATGCTCACCGACAACGTGACCGCCGATGTGGAGCTGCTGTTCACCGACCGCCGCGCCACCACGCTGGACCCGCCGCAAACGCTCGGCCTGACCGGCACCACCCGCAACCCGGACGGCTTCGTCATCCCGGCCGGCGCGCCGGGCGATCCGTTCGGCGTGCCCGTCACGTTCGAGCGGGTGGTAAGCGAGGCGGGCGCGCAACGGACGGTGACCAGCGGGCCGGTGTGGCGCGTGCTGTCCGGACTGCAAGGCAGCATAAGCGACTGGGGCTGGTCGCTCTCCTTCGACCGCGGCCAGAGCCTGACACACTATAATGTCGGACAATGAGATCGATTTGACGCGCGCCCTGCAGACGGTGGGCGCGGCCCCCTGCGCGGCCGGACAGGGCTGCGTGCCGGCGGACTGGTTCGGGCCGGGTAGCCTCTCGCCCCAGGCGCTCGCCTATGTGCGCTACACCGGCCGCTCGCAATCCGCCTATGCCGAAACCGTGGGGCAGGCCAGGCTGGACGGCTCCTTGCTGACGCTCCCCGGCGGCCAGGCCCGGCTTGTGCTCGGCGGCGAGCTGCGCCGTGAATCGGGCAGCACCACGGTGCCGCCGGCCACCGCGCGCGGCGACCAGGCCGGGCCGGACGCCGCACCCACCGCCGGCGGCTACGACACCTACGAGGCCTTTGCCACGCTGGCGTTGCCTTTGCTGCGCGATCTGTGGGCGGTGCGCCGGCTGGATTTGACACTGGCCTCGCGCGAGACCGCAACCAGCCGCTATGGCACGTTCCCCACTTTGCGCGCCGTGCTGGACTACGTGCCGGTGCAGGGCCTGCATCTGCGCGCGGTGAGCGGCACGGCCAGACGGGTGCCGGCGATCTCCGAATCGTTCGGCGGCATCGCGGCCAGCCAGCAGCCGGTGGCAGACCCCTGCGACGCCGCGAACGGCCTGCGCGCCAACCCGCGTGGTGGCCGCGAACTGCGCGCGCCAGGGCCTGGGGCCCGGTTTCACCCAGGCCTCGCCGCTGATCCAGGTGGAGAGCGGCGGCAACCCGCATCTGCACGCCGAGCGATCGGAAAACGAGATGCTGGGCGCCACGCTGACGCCGCCGGCGCTGCCCTGGCTGCAGGCGAGCGTGGACTGGTACCACTACCGCATACGCGACGCGATCAACTCGCTGGAGGATAGCGATCCGGACCTGGTGCCGGATGCCTGCTACGCCAGCGCGCATCTGAGCAGCCCGCTCTGCGCGCTGATCACCCGCATCGGCGGCGGCGGCAATGCCGGGCAGATCGGCAGCATACTCGGGCGCGACGAAAACGTGGGCACCATCAAGACGGAGGGGCTGGAGTTCGGCCTTGGGGTGGATACCGCGCTGGGCCAAGGCGTTCGGCTGAAGCTCGACTGGCAGACCAACTGGCTGCTGGATTTCCGCCTGCACGACACTGGCGCGGCCGGGTTCACCCAGTATGCGGGATCGTTTCCGGGGCTGTCGGCGGGCGGGAGCTATGCGCGGGTGCGGTCGCGCGCCGTGGTAGGGGTGGAGCGGGGCGTGTGGTCGGCGCAGTGGACGGGGCGCTTCATCTCCGGGGCGCGCGTTCTCGGGGAGACGGGCGCCTATGATGCCGCGGGCGGCGTGGCTTACCAGGATCTGGAGGTGTCCCGTTCGGCGCGGGGGGTAACGGCCATGCTGGGGGTGGACAATCTGTTCGATGTCCGGCCGCCGGTCCTTCTCGACGGGGAGACCAACACGAGCACGCAGACATACGACGTTGTGGGACGGCTCGTGTTTGGGCGGGTCAGCTATGCGTTTTGATCCGGGCCTGTTCTTGATCAGGCGCTTTGGCGGAGTAGGGTTTTCATCACCAAGGACGCCAAGGCAGGCAAGAGCACCAAGAAGCTTTGGTTTTCGGCCAGGAAATCACTGGGTTGAGAGAGAAGTGGCTTCTTGGTGCCCTTTGCTGCTCGCGTCCTTGGTGATTGAACGCCGACGCATCAGCCGCGCGAGCGCAGAAGCACCAACGAGGATGGCTCCAAAAACGCTTGGCACTCGCAGGCATCGAGTGCTAACACCCGCCGCAGAACGTCGGCCGGTGCCGCCCAGGTGGCGCCTACCCGTTCGTCAACCGTTCAGGAAGCAACAACATGAAGTTTCGTCCTCTGCACGACCGCGTGGTCGTTCGGCGCATCACGGCCGAAGAGAAGACCCGTGGCGGCATCATCATCCCCGACACCGCCCAGGAGAAGCCGATGGAAGGCGAAGTGATCGCCGTCGGCGCCGGCGCGCGCAACGAGAATGGCGAGATCGTGGCCCTAGACGTGAAGGCAGGCGACCGCATTCTGTTCGGCAAGTGGTCCGGCACGGAAGTGAAGCTCGACGGCCAGGAGCTCCTCATCATGAAGGAGAGCGACATCATGGGCGTGGTCGAGCAAGCCGCCTAAAACCCCACTTATCACCCCGCCAGGCCCTTCGTTTAGGGGGTCTGGGGCCTCAAGGCCCCAGCGGGGTCCAGGGGCAGAGCCCTTGGCCTTTTTTGGAGACTGAAGAACATGGCTAGCAAAGACGTAAGATTCGGCGCCGACGCTCGCAGCCGCATGCTGCGCGGCGTGGACATCCTCGCCGACGCCGTAAAGGTGACGCTCGGCCCCAAGGGCCGCAACGTGGTGATGGACAAGTCCTACGGCGCGCCGCGCATCACCAAGGACGGCGTTAGCGTCGCCAAGGAAATCGAGCTTGCCGACAAGTTCGAGAACATGGGCGCCCAGATGGTGCGTGAAGTTGCCAGCAAGACCAACGACGTGGCCGGCGACGGCACCACGACGGCGATCGTGCTCGCGGCCGCCATCATCCGCGAAGGCGGCAAGGCCGTCAGCGCCGGCATGAACCCGATGGACCTCAAGCGCGGCATCGATCAGGCCGTGACCGCGGTTGTGGCCGAGCTGGCCAGCCGCACCAAGAAGATCACCACCGAAGCCGAGACGGCGCAGGTCGGCACGATCAGCGCCAACGGCGAGGCCGAGATCGGCCGCATGATCGCCGAAGCGATGCAGAAGGTCGGCAACGAGGGTGTCATCACCGTCGAGGAAGCCAAGGGCATCGAGACCGAGCTCGACGTGGTCGAGGGCATGCAGTTCGATCGCGGCTACATGAGCCCGTATTTCATCACCAACCCGGAGAAGATGACGGCGCAGCTCGACGACCCGTATATCCTCATCCACGAGAAGAAGCTCTCCAGCCTGCAGACCATTCTGCCGCTGCTCGAGGCCGTCGTGCAGTCCGCACGTCCGCTGCTGATCATCGCGGAAGACGTCGAGGGTGAGGCGCTGGCCACGCTCGTGGTGAACAAGCTGCGTGGCGGCCTGAAGGTCGCGGCCGTGAAGGCACCGGGCTTCGGCGATCGTCGCAAGGCGATGCTCGAGGACCTGGCCATCCTGACCGGCGGCACCGTGATCAGCGAGGATCTCGGCATCAAGCTCGAGACCGTCACGCTGGACATGCTCGGCCGCGCCAAGAAGGTTCTGATCGAGAAGGAAAACACCACGATCGTTGAAGGCGTGGGCAAGACCGAGGACATCAAGGGCCGTTGCGCGCAGATACGCGCGCAGGTGGAAGAGACCACGTAGCGACTACGACCGTGAGAAGCTGCAGGAGCGTCTGGCCAAGCTGGCCGGCGGTGTTGCCGTAATTCGCGTGGGCGGGGCGACCGAGGTGGAAGTCAAGGAGCGCAAGGATCGCGTCGACGACGCGATGCATGCGACCCGTGCGGCCGTGGAAGAAGGCATCGTGCCGGGCGGCGGCGTTGCGCTGGCGCGTGCCAGCCTGGTGCTGAAGAACCTCAAGGGCGCCAATGATGACCAGCGCTTCGGCATCGAAGTGGTGCGCAAGGCGCTGACGGCGTCGATGCGCCAGATCGCCGAGAACGCCGGCGAGGATGGTGCGGTGATTTCCGGCAAGGTGCTGGAGAACAGCGACTACAATTTCGGCTTCGACGCGCAGAGCGGCGACTACAAGGACATGGTCGCGGCCGGCATCATCGATCCGACGAAGGTCGTGCGCAGCGCGCTGCAGCACGCGGCTTCCATCGCGTCGCTGATGATCACCACCGAGGCGATGGTGGCCGAGCGCCCCGAAAAGAACCCGGCGCCCATGGGCGGCGGCGGTGGCGGCGGCATGGGCGGAATGGGCGGCATGGGCGGGATGGACTTCTAAAGTCCCGCTACGCAGTCGCTTGGTTAGCGGGCCGGGTGGGGAGGTATCCCCACCCGGCCCGTTGCCGTTTCGGGCCGTAGGGTGTGACGGATTTCGGTGAGCGCACCCGTGCTGACGATCAACTTGTCTCGGGACCGATCAGGCCAGGTCTTTACACGCCAGGCCGATGAATCGCTCGGCGGGATGGCCGCCGCCTTCCTGCTCGGCGAAGGCGCGCATTGCTTCCGCCAGGGCCGGCGCGCCGCCGAACTGGAAACCGATCTGCGTCGTGTAGGCCGACGAGGCGGCGATCTTCCTGTGCAGCACGCGCGCAATCGCGATGCTGCTGTCCGGCGTCTCGGGAATGCCGACAACGGCGCGCGCGTCGGGGTTGCGCATGACGTAAGGTGCATCGCGGTAGAAAGCGAGTTGCGGCGGTGTGAACACCTGCAGGGCGGCCTGCACCACGAGCTGGTGGTCCACGTGGTTTCCCAACCCTTGTGGGGCCAGAACCAAGGTTGGCTGCAAGGCGCGGTCGAGATCGGCAAGCGACGCTGCAACATCATGCACTATGGTGTCGGTCTGCAGGATTGTGCCGAATAAAGCAGGCGCCGATTCGTAGCCGCGATGCGGTGCCTCCGGCAAATCCAGCCAGTGCACTGCGGACACGCCGAGTTCGGCTGCCGCGTGCAGATCCTCCTGACGGCGCAGCGCCATGTAGTCCACGTCCTCGGGCAGGCCCTTGTCCAGCTGGCAGGCCAGGGCGAAGCCTTTCGCGGGCAGGATCGTGCGCGTGAAAACGGTGGCCAGGACCGTGTGCCACCCCGCATCGGAAAGGATCGCCACGAGACCGCCGCAGGAGAACGCGACATCGTCCAGATGCGGCGACAGGAAAAGCGCCGTTCTGCAAGTCACAGCAGATGCGGTTCCGCGCGGAAGCGGCACGGGGCGACCGGCAATTCTTCCGGCCAGCGATTATCCGGCTGACTGCCACGGAGATCCGCATAGATGCCGGTGATCTGCTGGCCCACATGCGACCAGGCATATTTCGCGCGGCATTCCTGCAGTCCGGCTTGCGCCAGCCGCGTGCGCAGGCTGGTGTCTGTCAGCACGCGACGCAGCGCATGGGTGAGCGCTTGAATGTCGCCAGGCTCTGTCAGCAACCCGGTGATTTCGTCGGTGATGCAATCCACCACGCCGACCGAGCGGCACGACACGATCGCCAGCCCGCTCGCCATCGCCTCGAGTATCGTATTGGAGAAACCTTCCGCGTAAGTCGGCGAGACGAATATATCCGCCTGCCGGAACACCGCCGGTGCATCCTCGTAGGCGACGTAGCCCGTCATCTCCGCGCGTTCCGCCAGGCCGAGTTCGCCTGATGGCGGCGGCCGTCGCGTCGAAACTCGGGCCGATACCGGAGATGCGCAGCCTGAAAGCAATACCTTCGCGGGCGAGGGGAGCCAGGGCAGCAAGC
Organism: uncultured Alphaproteobacteria bacterium; assembly: GCA_963795825.1. Classification (GTDB taxonomy): domain Bacteria; phylum Pseudomonadota; class Alphaproteobacteria; order Acetobacterales; family Acetobacteraceae; genus BOG-908. Next base: position 73,349 of record CAWCIW010000004.1, read on the forward strand.
ATGTCCAGCACGCCTTTCCTGGCATCCACGCGGCCGTGATACAGCAGGATGGGGCATTCGGTCGCCACGCGATCTGCCGCCGGCGTGAAACGGCCGACATCGACCGCGCCGGGAACGATGGTGAATCTGTCTGGATCTGTGCCAAGACGCGTGGACACCTCGTCGGCGAAACTGCGGCATCCGATCAGTATCGCGCCGGCATGATCGAGAACACGCACCATGGCGCGCCTGTGCGTTTCGCAGCAGGAGCCGACCCAATGGCCGTCGCCACCCTGTATGGAGACGACGTTCGGAACGCCGATTTCGCGCGAAGCAAGCAGCACCGCCCAGCCGCACGGATAGCCATATTGCGCATGTAGTACGTCGAACGGCGCGCGCGCATGTTCGGCCAGCACGGCATCTCTCATGTTGCGCACATCGGTTTCAAAATCGCCGTCATCCTGCTCGCCGATTTGTTCGAGACCGATCACGCGCACGCCCGGCACCGCCGGTGGTGGCCCGCCACCATAGACGCGCATGCCGAGCGCATCGCCGCGATACTGGCTGATCATCGTCACATCATGGCCAGCCTGGACCAGCTCGCGCAGCAGGTTGAGCGCATAAACGCTCATGCCGGAAATCGCCGGAAAATAGCGGCGCGACACGAAGCAGATGCGCATCTCAGGCGGCGGCGCGCTGTTCTGCTTGTCGCAGGTAGGCGAGTGCTGCGGGCACCATCACATCGGCGCGGTGGCTGTCGCGCGAAAGCTCCACGCAGACGAGCTTCTGGTAGCCGATATGCGCAAGAGCCTGCAGCACGTCAGGCACATCCATGTCACCCTCGCCGAACGGCAGGTGAATATGCACGCCGCGCTTCATGTCCTCGATCGCGACGGTGCCCAGATCGCCGGCAAACATCCTGACCGCCTCTGCAGGTTCGCGCTCCCCGGTCACGATGCAATGCCCGGTATCGAGGGCCAGCTTCAATCCGCCGATGCCGAGTCGGCGGAAATCATCGGCGGTCTCGACCAGCATGCCTGGCTCGGGCTCGAGCGCTGCAATCACGCCAAGACGCTCCGCTTCCCGCACGACAAGTTCGATGCCTTCGCGCAACCAGGCGATCGCCTGCGCGCGATCGATACCGGGTTTCGGAATGCCGGCCCAGAAACTCATGGCCTCTCCGCCCGTATCGGCAGTGACCTCGAGCGCGCGCTGCAGAAACGCCACGCGATGCGCGCGCCCTTCCGCATCCGCGCTGATCAATGTCGGCTCATGTTTCGCACGCGGGTTGAGAAGGAAGCGTGCGCCCGTTTCCACCACGCAGCCGAGTTGCAGCGTTCGCAACCTGGCCGCAAAGGCCTTGCGGTGCACAGCAAACTCGGGTGCGAACGGATCCAGATGATGGATGTCCAGCGTGAGTGCCACGCCGTCATACCCGCTATCCGCGATGAGGCCGAGCGCGTCGTCGAGGCGATGGTTGGCGGTGCCATTCGTGTTGTAGGCAAAACGTAGGCTCATTGTCTGGCTTCCATGGCGATCGGCGCGCTGTGCACGAGGGGCTCGCGGTACAGGGGATAGAGTTCGCCCACGATCCGGTCGATCTCGGCGACATCGAGCCAGGGTGTGCCGCCCAGCCGCCTGGCCGCATCCTCCGTCAGGCGCACCGGTGCGGCACCGGCCGGCGGCTCCCCGAACCCGACAAGATGCGAGGCACGATCGAGTAATTTGCGGACACCTCGCTCGCCGATTCGGTGATAGCTCATCGTCTCCACCTCCAGCCCGGGCACGATGACCTTGACGACGTGCACGCCGGCAGCGTCTGGCGGCGAGAAATCCAGGAACAAGATATTCATGCCGGCGTCGGCAAGCCGGCGCGCATATTCCGTAAGCTGGTCCGCGCCGCTGGTTGAGCCGCCCCACTGCGGCAGCGTATCAAAAGCAACGCTCGTGCGTTTGGAAAGCACGGTTGGTTGCAACAGAGACATCAGCGTCGCGGCATCCGAACTGCACCAGACTTTCATCGCCGAAAGTGCACGACTCTCCTCTTCGGCAAGGGAATGATAGGCGCGAAAACGTTGCAGATACCCAAACGGCGCGACATGGGCGATGCGCTCCAACGGCGCATGGCTGAAGGCCTTGCGCGCCCGGCTGGACGCATATTCCAGCAACGCCTTGCGCAACGCGTGCTCGCGATCCAGCGACGCTGCTTCGCCGCAAGCTGTGACCATTATGGGGAATTGCGGCTCGCCGCCCACCTGCTCACCCACCACATACACATTGGCGACGCCGAATTCATCCGAGGCGAATTTCGGGATCACGTTGATGCCGGCATCCGCAAAGCGTTGCAGTAGCGCGCGGGTGCGCGGATCCGCCGGGCCTTTGCCGAGATCAAGTGTGATGCCGCGGTCCATGGCCCTGAAGCCCAGCCCGTTCCCATCCCGCTGCAACAACTCGCCAATACCATGCGCTATGGCGAATTCGAGCGTAGGGCCGGCACCGAGCCCGTTGGTGATCGGCGTGGTAAATGCCGTGTAGCCGGGCCGCATATCGCCAGGAGCGCAGGCTGCCAATTCGGCGGGTACGAACACCGTGTTGCCGGACGGCCAGGCCTGCGCCGGCATCCAATCGAGCGGGGTTTCCCGGTCAACGTGGCTGCCCGCCGGCAGGCAGAGCGTGAGCGGATCAGCTACCGCGCCCGAACCATGTCTGCCGGACATCGATTTGTAGGAGCCGGTCTCCAACTTCATCCGGGCAAAGCCGCTTGCGGAATGCACCGCTTCCGCCAACTCTCCCGCGGCGCCAATCATCGCGTCGGCATCGGTATCGCCGTAGCCCACGCCATGCGGTGTCTCGCCGGTGAACGGCCGGCCATCATCGTTCAGAAAAATCGTGTTCCAGCAAGCAACACCCGTGGTGTCGAGCGGCGAGAGAGAGAACATCTCGACGCTTCCCGCGGGTAGCGATGCGATATAGGCAGCGGCTGCGCCAGGCAGGTTTCGCGGCAGTATGTGCTTGCTCATGGCGCCAGCCTGACCGGCCGTGTGCTGGGATGCCGTATTACCAGTCTAGCAAGGCCACCGCCTGCGCCGTTCCCACATTCGTCGCATACTCGAAAGGGGTGAACACCGCGTCGAAATCCAGCTTCTCGAAAACGCGCCGGTAGCGCGCTGCCTCGTTTGGCGTGAGCGGTATCTGCTTGTGATACGCCTTGTGACAGGACAGACCTGCGGCCGCGCCGCCATCATCCATGTCGATCTTCAGGGCGTCGCCTGCAAAAATGCAACGACGCTCCGCATCATAAAGAATAGCGTGGCCTTCATAATGCCCGCCGGTATGGTGCAGTGTCAGGCCAGGCCTGATCTCGAAATCCGCATCGTAAGGCAGGGTTACCCGCATCGCCTTGGTCCATTGCAGATCATCTTTCTGGATCAGCACTTCCGCGCCGAAATGATCCTGCAATTGCCAAAGCGCGCCATAGCCATGGGGATGCGAAGCCGCCAGGATACGTATGCCCCCAAGCCGCTCGATCTGCGCAAGTTGGGCGCTGTCATAGAATGGTGCGCATTCGAAAGCGACGTTACCGTCGGGGTAAGTCAGAAGCCAACCGTGGCTGTCCAGACCAAAACGTGGCGTGGACCAGAACTCCCACACACCTGGGATAGCCTCACGCCAGTGATAGGACAATCGTGGCGCGAGTTGCGCCGGCGTTACGAAATCCCAGCCATTTGCGGGCAGGTCGTTGCGGACATCCGAACATATCGGGCAGTTCGGCGGCACGGCAAAATACCGCTGCCAGTGTCCGCAGTTACTGCAGGCGTAAGGTTCAAGCGGCATGCGGCAACGTTGCTTCCGCCTGGCGCTGCGCTTCAGCAACAAGTTCCATAATGTGCAGATCCTGTGAGGGAGTATGAGGGAAACTGCGATCGCCCAGGCAGGCAGCCGCGAACGCCTCCATCTGGTTCAGAAACGGCGATCGATCGGCACCCGGAACGGGCAGTTCCCGGACGGCGCCCGTTACAGCGTCGGTCATAACCAGCGTGCCGCCAGGCGTCTGCCCCATCGTGTCCGTGGCCACAACCTGCGCGCGTGTGCCGAGTATCTCCAGTCGGCGCCGCGGGTAGACCTCCGGGCAATTATAGGCGACGTGTATTTGCACGAGGATGCCACTCGCAGTACGGGCGATGATGACCGCCCCGTCTTCCACCTGGTAATCCTGCACGCGAGTCTGCGCGAGAGATGCGAGGCCGCCGCTAAGTCGTTCGCCAAGCAGATACGCCACAAGGTCCAGCCCATGTGGCGCAAGATCGATCAGGGCGCCGCCACCCGCCCTGGCGTGATCGATCCGCCAGTTGTCGCTCTGAAAACCCGCACCCACCCAGCAGCAATAAGTGATCCGCACGGCGAATACCTTGCCGAGTGCACCTTCCTTCATCAGCTCGGCCAGGTGCAAATGTGCCGGATGGAAGCGCTGATCGAACGCCGTCGCATATAGAACACCAGCGTTCGTGCAAGCCGCAACCATTGCGCGTGCATCTTCGAGCGTGGTGGCCATGGGTTTTTCGCACAACACCGCCGCGCCGGCTTTTGCTGCGGCTTCGACTATCCGGCGATGGGCATGGTTCGGTGTTGCGACATATACGGCGTCAATCACCGAAAGCATCTGGTTGATGTCGGACGAGAGGACGGCCTGCGGGCAAGCGGCCCGCGCGGCCGTCAGCGCCGCGTCGGACGTGTCGAATATCGCCGCCAGCGTGCCATTGCTCGAGGCGACGATAGCTGGAGTTGCGAAATCGCGCGCGACCCACCCAAAACCCGCTATCCCCCAGCGCAGCATGTCTACCAGCGCGCCGGCAGGTCGAGATAGACACGGCGCCGCGCAAGATCATCGACACGCAGAATCCGCGCCTGCAACGGCCGTCTCTGGTGCGTCGCAAACTTCAGGATAGGTCACCAGCTTTCCATATTCCTGCGCATAGCGGACAGATGGCCAGACAACCTTACCCTCGCAATAAAGCGGATTACGTCGCACGTGCGCGCCGGCAGGCGGACTGGTCAGATAACCCGCCGCACGGCCAGGCGCGCCGACGCCCCAGGCGACAGCGATAGCCTGCGCGTTCTCCAACTCGGCTGCGGCGCGTATCGAAGGCACACGCGCTTCGACCAGCGCCGACGTAAGCTCGGCATCGTCAAACATCAGACAGCCCGGAAAGAGCTCGGCATATTCGGCGGGGGAAAGAGGTGCGCCTGCGGACAGATTGTCGGTCAGAGCGTTATGCATATGACCGACGAAAACCTGCCGGCCAACACGCATCATCTCCGCCGCGACAAACACCTTGTCGGGCAAAAAGTAGAAGGCATCGTGGCAGAATACCGTGACAGCGCTGTTATCAGAAAACGGCCAAGTCACATTTGCATCAAAACAGACAAGCTGTGCCATGGGGGAGACGAAATGTCGCGCTAGCCACAATTTCGCGAACACCAAGTCACCGCCGATCGCATCGGAGCCGAATGCACGCAGATAATGTCCCGCGCCACAAGCAACCTCCAGGATCGGCTTACTGGAAATTCCGCTTTCCTCGCCGCAGAAAGCCTGCGCCAGAGCCAGCCCGCTCATAAAAGTCGGGTCAGACCAACGATGCGTGAAATAAGTCGCCACTGGACCAAAAGCCAGAAGCGACATGGCTTCCCGAAACGTTATCTCGTCGCGGCGCCGAACAAGTTCGCGCCGTGCCTGCTCAGAAGGCGGCGGTGTGGTCGCCCACTCATCCTGGTCGCCTAACAGGCAGACGAGAGCGGCGTCGTGATCACCAGCGTCGAGACGTTGGAGCGCCGCGTCAGCCAGTTCACGTCTGTCCGCACGCAAAAACGCGATATCGTCCACCACCGGCCAGCGCTCTGCGCCTGCAACCAGCGCATGTTTCTCGCGCGACAGAACCGCGCCGGTCAGTGGACTGAGCAGGATCATAAAACACCGGCCTCCACCAAAACCATCTTGTGGAACGCTTGAACTGGGCCCTCGTGAACCAGATTCAGATCGTCCAGCGCGTGGCTAGCACGAAACCCCGAAACCCGTTCGTAATATTGCATCTGCAACACGCGGTCGATCACATCGGCCGCGTGAAACGCCCTGCCTTCCGGCGTGCTTGCGTCGGGAATCACCGCCAAAGCGGCGGCAACCGCGGCTGAGACAGGCGAAGGAAGCGTCGCCAACTCCCGTGCAAACAGACCGCGCATTACGGGGGCAAGGTGATCTCCGAGAAGTATCTCGCCAGCAAAACCACTGTCCGGCAAAGCCGCGTTATGAAGGTGATGCGACAGGCCGGCAAGAAACACCACCGCCGGATCGGCGCCGAACACGTCTGCCATAATCACCCCGATCACAGCGACGACAAGACAATGATCCGCGTGATTCTCGCTAGGCTCAAGAATGATCCGGGCCTTCCCCGGGCTAGTTGCACCGGCCCTCGGTTGAGAAGCAAGTCTGTCGACAAATCCGGGCTGGTGGTCAGATGCCTGCGATAAACGGTCAGCATCTAAAACCGTCAGCCGTTCCCGCAGACGCTCGCGAAGTCGCCGTGCCAGCGTTTGGGTGGCAGCATCGAACCCACGCTGCAGAACAGGCAGGCAATCTGCAACACCAACGTCGCAGAGTACAGAACAATCGATACCACCTAACAGCGTAGCGGCCAGCGCGTCGGCTGTGACACTGTCCGCAACCGCGCCGGCAGCCTCTCCGCGACAAATCCGCCGCCAGGCGCTACGAAAAGCGCGTGTGGCTAAGCTGTCGGCGTCGCGCGCATCATATATCCGCTTGAGATCGGCGAGCGAAGACGCAAGCAAGGCGCCATTGCGCAAACCGGCCGCATCGCGTTGCAGCGCGGCGGCGCCGCCATCCATCAGGCGTCGAGCCAGGTCAGAAGGTTACGCTCCTGCACGCCAAAAGCGTGCTCTTCGCGCTTGCCGGCCGGCGTCATCGGTGCCTTGAAGAAGATCCCGAGCTGTTCCTGAATACCGCCCTGACCGCGCTGCTTGGCAAGGTCGAGCACGCGTGCGATTTCTATCACCAGAGGCGCAGCCAATATACTGTCGCGACACAGGAAGTTCACCTTCATCTGCATCTTCTGGCCGAGAAACCCGACCAGGTCGATATTGTCCCAGGCTTCCTTGTTGTCGCCGCGCGGTTTGTAATACTGGATATTCACGAGATGATCGTCGACGTGATAGCCGAGTATATCGTCGAGCACGGAGCCTTTGGTGTTAAGCTTGGATTGCAGGCTGTCCGCATTGTCCAATGCCAGGCCGTCTCGATTGCCGAGTATATTGGTGGAAAACCACCCCTCAACATACAGAGAGCGCGCACGAAACGCGGGCGCCAGCACGGTCTTTATGAATGTCTGCCCGGTCTTGCCATCCTTGCCGGCGATCGGCACGCATTTGTCTTCGGCGAGCTGCGTCAGCGCCGGGATGTCCGCTGCCAGGCTCGGCGTAAAGTTGCCATACGGAACTGCCTCTACGATTGCTGCATAGGCATACAGCATCGCAGGACTGATCGCGGCATCGTCGGCATCCAGTCCGCTCTCGAAAGCGGCCGGTGTCTGCAACACGTCCAGGGTCAGGTCCGGCCACCGCTCGACCGATGCCAGATTTATCATCACCAGGTCAGCCACGCCGGATTCGTCGCGGAAACGCCGTATGTCCGCGCGTATCTGCGCAATGGCAGCACGATGCCCACCCTCGATCACGTTCGTGCCATGAATATTGGCGCAGAAATCTCCACGGCCCGCAGCCGGCCACGGCTTCATGTGAGACAGCCGTTCGTCGACCAGTTCGCTCTGGTCACGGTCAAGCACACGATGTTCCCGAACGGCCGCGGACAGGTCGTCACCGCGCACGTCCCATCCGGCAAATTGCAGGTTGCGGTAGGGCACCATGCCCGAAACGCTCACATTGGCCAGTGGAAGTCCGGCGAGATCATTGGATCCCGCGCGCAACATCTCGATGCCTGCCACTGCGGTGCTCGCGACGGCCCCGCCGAGGCCTACGACCAGCACTCCAAGCCGTCGCCCGAAATTAGCCGAAATCGGCGCCGCTATCTGGCATACACAAATCCTCTTCACCAGCGCAGACTGTCTCCACGCGTGCCTCGGGGCGACATGGGCGCGGTTTGCCGCTTGTAAACATCAGGCGTTCATCCGCCGGCTTGAGAATCGCGGGAAATTTACCTGAGCACGCAATTGTCGCTATGGCCGCATAAAGGCGCCATACGAAGTCAGGCGCGTGCTGGCCGGAACGGATGCGTGCATCAGCGCGTGGAACTCTGCCGGATGTTCGTAATCGGGCATAGGTCCCGATAACGCCGCATCGACATGCGTCGCAGGATGAAAATACATCTCCGTCAACCCTGGCCGAAGCTGCGCCAAAGCGAGTTCTACGCGCGGCAAAGTCATGTGGCCGCTCCAACCAAGACCCACCACATGGTCGTTGCACAGCAAGCCGGCGCGGCGTGCCTGGTGACGCAGCACGCGCGTCCAGCGCCGCAGCAGTCGATCGCCAAACACGATCGGCGGCCCGCCCGGGAACGGTGTCTCAGTCGGAACGCGCAAGGCCCGCAAACCATATTCGCGACCGATCTCGATCAGCAGCGCGCCCACGGTCGGGTGCAGATGCATGTGCTTGTGGGCGTTCGCATGATCGAGCCGCAATCCCGTGGCGCGAAACGCCGCGTATTGTGCGCGTATTTCGGCCGCGAGCTGGCGACGCACGCGCGGGCGAAAATAATATGCCACGCCAAGCCGCAACTGGTCGGAAGGAAAACGCCCGTCTGCACCGACGAGATCAGGTATCTCCTCGGGCGGCAGCGTCGGCACGCCCTCGATCACCACAAGATGCAGCCCTACGGCAAGCGACGGGAGACGCCGCGCCCGCTCCACTGCGTCGCGCGCAGCGGGCGCGGAAACCATCAGGCTTGCGGAGGTCAATATCCCTGCCGACGCTGCCTGCATGACAGCCTCGTTCACACCAAGGCTGAGCCCGAAATCATCCGCGGTGGTAATCAGCGAAGGCACATCAGCAACCCGAGCGGAATGCCAATCCTCTCCTCAGAAAGCCGTGCCGCGTCAGGCCGCTTCCTTGTGCCGCTCCCGCAGGAACTGGAAAAACTCCACGCCCTCGCGCAAACGCCGGACCATCATCTGCCGGCTGCCCAGCATCTCTCCCACAATCGAAGCGATTTTCGGCGCGCGGAAATAGAATTTCCGGTAGAACGTCTCCACATTGTCGAAGATCTCGGTATGCGCGAGATGCGGATACGTCAGAGGCGCGATCTGTATGCCATGGTCGTCGATCAGCTCAGCATTCTTGATATCGAGCCAGCCGTTCTCCATCGCCTGCTTGTAGAGGAACGTGCCCGGGTAAGGTGCCGCCAACGACACCTGTATCGTGTGCGGATTGATGTCGGTGGCAAAGCGTATCGTCTCCTGGATCGTCTCCTGGCTTTCGCCGGGCAGGCCCAGGATGAAGGTGCCGTGTATCTTGATACCGAGCTCGTGGCAGTCCTTGGTGAACTGGCGCGCCACGTCGATGCGCATGCCCTTCTTGATGTTGTAGAGTATCTGCTGGTTGCCGCTCTCGTAACCGACGAGAAGCAGGCGCAGCCCGTTATCCTTCAGCACCTTCAGCGTGGCGCGCGGCACGTTCGCCTTGGCATTGCAGGACCACGTGACGCCGAGCTTGCCGAGCTCGCGCGCGATGGCTTCCGCGCGCGGCAGATCGTCGGTGAACGTGTCGTCGTCGAAGAAATACTCGCGCACCTGCGGAAACATCCTCATGCACTGCGCGATTTCGGCCGCAACGTTCTGCGGGCTGCGCACCCGGTAGCGATGCCCGCCCACCGTTTGCGGCCACAAGCAGAACGTGCAATGCGACTTGCAGCCGCGGCCCGTATAGAAACTGATATACGGGTGCAGCAGGTAGCCGATGAAATAGTCTTCGATATGCAGATTTTGCTTGTACACGTCGGTGACGAACGGCAGACTGTCCATGTCCTCCAGCGTCGCGCGCTCGCGGTTATGCACCAGCGTGCCGGCCGGGTCGCGCCAGGTGATGCCGTCTATGCCGGCCCAGGGCCGGTCCTCGGCCACCTCCTTGATGGTGAAATCGAACTCGTTGCGCGCAACGAAATCGATGATCCCGGCACTCGCCTCCATGCTTTCGCGCGGCTGCACGGCCACCTTTGCACCAACCATGCCGATCTTCAGCGACGGCTTGGCGGCCTTGAGCGCTGCGGCCACCTTCACGTCGGATGCGAAAGAGGGCGTGCTGGTATGCATCACCACAAGATCGTGCTCGCGCGCGGCCTGCGTCACCGTCTCGAGGGAGATGCGCGCCGGCGGGCTGTCGATCAGCTTGCTGCCCGGCACCAGTGCCGCTGGCTGCGCCAGCCACGTCGGATACCAGAAGCTCTTGATCTCGCGCTTGGCCTGGTAGCGCGAGCCGGCGCCGCCATCGAAGCCGTCGAAAGAGGGCGGCTGCAGGAATAATGTCTTCATCATCGTCGTCTATCCTCGCCTGGGCGTCAGAAACGCCCGGCCGGTGGTGAAATGAGCATCCGCGTCAGTGCGCAGCGTGTGGCCGCGCCAGGCAACCTCGGCACCCATATAGGCGCTTAGCAGCACGGCCACAGATAGCACATCGCGCAACGCTGGTAGCCATAGCGGCGTGCGTGCGGCGCCCAGCCGGCGTTCGATACTGTGCCCGAGCAGGCCGCGCCAGGCGACCGCCGCCAGCCAGAGCCAGCCGGCCCACGCCGCCCCGCCCGACATGGCAAAGGTCAGCAAGGCCCAGAACGCCGGAAACTGGATACCTGAAAACGCGAATCCGACCGGCTCCACCGCGCGTATCGTCCGCGCCCAGCGCAGCTCGTGCCGGAACAGGGCAGGCAGCCCCGTCTCGCCGACCGTGGTCGCCGGCACCGAGGCGGCCAGCGCGACCGATCGGCCGAGCGCCCGAACCCGCGCGCCAAGCACCGCGTCATCCGCCACGAAAGGCGACAGAGCGGGAAATCCGCCCACCCGAAGCAGCGTCTCGCGGGTGAGCGCCATCGTCGCTCCCATGCAATCCTGCCGCCCGAGCGCGCGCGCCAGCAGGGCGCCCGCGGCAAAGCTCTGCGTGATGTAGGCCGCGCCCAATTGCCCGATGAGCCCGTCATGTGCGGGCCGGCCGGTATAGAACTCGTCACCAGGCCAGTGCCCGGCACCGACACTGCGTCCGCCACGCTGGCCAGGTAGCCGGGTGCGACATGCATGTCGCTATCCGAGATCACCAGGAGATCGTGGCGAACGGAGGGATACATGTTGATCAGGTTGGCGATCTTGCGGTTGGTGCCGTGCAACGTGGCATCGACCACCAGCTCCATGTCGACCGCGGGGAAACGCGCCCGTAGCCGCTCGACCACAGCCACCGCCGTGTCGTCGGCGGCCTGCACGCCGAACACGATCTGGAATTGCGGGTAGTCCTGCGCGCAGAAACTCGCCAGCGCCTGCTCGAGCAGCGGCTCGTCGCCATGCAGCGGCTTCAGCACGGTTATCGCCGTCCGCGCGCCGGGCTGCACCGGCTTGGCGCGAAACCCGCGTACCGCATTCCAGCCGGCCGCCGCCTGCACGAAGCCCGCAAGGGTCAGCGCCGCGCTGACGAGGACGGGCACACACGGCAGCACAGGCATCACGGCTTGATTGTGCTGCCGGACATCGTATCGATCTTGGCCTGCAGGCTGGCAATCAGCTTCGTGGCGCTACCGCCAGCAAGCAAAGCGCGGAAATCCGAGCGCTGCACCGCCACCTGGCTGATCGTGCCCTCTTCCAGCACGTCAACCGCTTGCCACCCGGCGGTGCCCTGCCGCATCACGTAGTCGATACGGGTCGGGTCGCCGCTCTTCGGCACGATCTGCGTCTCCACCACGCGGTCGGCGCCGATCGTGCGAGTGCTCGGGCAGCAGCTTGATGTCGGTGCCGGGATCGCCGGTGAAGTTGCTGGCATAGCTGGCAACCGTGTAGGCCCGGAACGTCGCCAGCAGGCTCTTCTGCTGGTCCGCGGGTATCGCCGCCCAGCGCAGCCCGACCACCGTCTGCAGGATCTGCGGCAGGTTGAACGCGTGATCTACGGCAGGCGCCAGGGCGTCGTAGCGGGATTTGAATGGCTGCGCGCTGGACTTCAGCGCGGTGAGCAGCGCCGCATCGAGGGCGGCCACGGGCGCGGAGACGTCGCCGGCCTGTGCCAGCGCACCGCCACCGGCCAGCAGCATCGCCATGGCAGCCGCCACGCCGGCAAACCGCCGCATCACAGGTTCACCGCCTCGCGCACGTCCCGGCCAAGCGCGCCGAGCACGGTCGCCACGATGGCGCGCGAGTCCAACCCGGCTTCGGCGAGCTGTGCCGCCGGGCTGGCATGGTCGATGAACCTGTCGGGGAGAACCATGGGCCGATACCGCAATCCGTGATCCAGCAGCCCGTTTGCGGCCAGGTGTTGCCCTACCTGTGCCGAAAAGCCGCCGATTGAAGCCTCTTCCACCGTGATCAGCACCTCGTGATGCCGCGCCAGCTGCTCGAGCAGCGCGGTGTCGATCGGCTTGGCGAAGCGCGCGTCGGCCACCGTGGTGGGCAGGCCGCGCGCGGCCAGTTCGTCGGCGGCGCGCATCGCCTCGGCCAGGCGCGTGCCCAGGCTCAGGATCGCCACCCGGCCGCCCTCGCGCATCATCCGCCCGCGCCCGACCGGCAGCACCGTGCCGCGCGCCGGCAGCGCCAGGCCGGTGCCTTCGCCGCGCGGATAGCGGAAGGCAGAAGCCCGGTCGCCGATGGAGGCGGACGTGGCCACCATGTGCATCAGCTCCACCTCATCCGAAGGCGCCATCAGCACGATGTTCGGCAGGCAGCCGAGATAGGATACGTCGAAGCTGCCGGCATGCGTCGCGCCGTCATTGCCGACCAGCCCGGCACGGTCGATCGCGAACCGCACCGGCAGGTTCTGCAGAACCACGTCGTGTACCACCTGGTCGTAGGCGCGCTGCAGGAAGGTGGAGTAGATCGCGGTAAAAGGCACCATGCCCTCGGCGGCCATGGCGGCGGCGAAGGTCACCGCATGCTGCTCGGCAATGCCCACGTCGAAGAAGCGCTCGGGGTATTTCTTGGCGAACTTGTCCAGCCCGGTGCCGGATGGCATCGCCGCGGTGATCGCCACCACGGCCGGGTCGGCATCCGCCTCCGCCATGAGCGCGTCGGCGAACACCTTGGTGTAGGTCGGCGGGCCCACTGGCGCCTTTACCTGCTCGCCGGTCACCACGTTGAACTTGGCCACCGCATGCAATTTGTCGGCGGTGGCTTCGGCCGGCGCGTAGCCGTGGCCCTTCTGGGTGATCACGTGCAGCAGGATCGGGCCGTGCGCCTCGGCGTCGCGCAGATTGCGCAGCACCGGCAGCAGATGCGCCATGTTATGGCCGTCGATCGGGCCGATATAGTAGAAGCCCAGCTCCTCGAACAGCGTGCCGCCGGTGATCAGCCCGCGCGCATATTCCTCTGCACGCTTGACCGTCTTCTCCAGGCCGAACGGGATGTGCTTGGCCATGCGGGCCGCCACGTCGCGCAGGCTGAGGAAACTCCGCGAGCTCATCAGGCGCGACAGATAGGCGCTCATCGCCCCCACCGGCGGGGCGATCGACATCTCGTTGTCGTTCAGCACCACGATCAGGCGACTCTTCCGCGCGCCAGCGTTGTTCATCGCCTCGTAAGCCATGCCGGCGCTCATGGCCCCGTCGCCAATCACCGCGATCACATGGCGGTCCGGATGGCCCTGCAACTCGTTGGCCACGGCAAACCCAAGCCCGGCCGAGATCGACGTCGAACTGTGCGCCGCGCCGAACGGATCGTATTCGCTCTCGCTGCGGCGGGTGAAGCCGGACAGCCCATTCGCCTGCCGAAGCGTGCGGATACGGTCGCGCCGCCCGGTCAGAATTTTGTGCGGATAGGCCTGATGCCCGACGTCCCAGATGATCTTGTCGGTCGGCGCATCGAACACCGCGTGCAGCGCCACGGTCAGCTCAACCACGCCGAGCGAGGCCCCCAGATGGCCGCCCGTCGTGCTGACGGCATCGACCGTCTCCGCGCGCAACTCGTCGGCCACCTGGTGGAGCTGCTCGTCGGACAGGTTGCGCAGGTCGGACGGCGTGCTCACGCGATCGAGCAGCGGCGTTGCAGGGCGGCCGCCGGTTTTGGCGGTTTGGACGATGCGGGGTTCAGCGGTCATGATTGGCGTTTCAACTCCTCGAGCGCTCAGCTACGGCGCGACACGACCCAGGTGGCAAGCGCGCGCAACCGGTCTGCCTCCGGCCCGAACTGATCAAGATGGGCTTTCGATTGCTCACACAACATGCGCGCCTGGGCTTCGGCGCGCTCGACCCCTAAAATTGATACCACTGTGGCTTTTCCGGCAGCCTGGTCCTTGCCCGCCGTCTTGCCGATCTGCTCGGCGGTGCCGACCGTGTCCAGCACGTCGTCGGCGATCTGGAACGCCGCCCCGATGTCGCGCCCATAGGCCGCGATCTGGGTGCGCACCTGCCAGGGCGCGCGGCCGAGTATGGCACCCGCCTCCGCCGCGTACTGGATCAGCCGGCCGGTCTTCAGCGCGTGCAGGCGCGACACCTCGCCGATGGTGAGCTGGCGGCCCTCCGCCTGCATGTCGATCATCTGGCCGCCGGCCATGCCGCGCGCGCCCGCCGCCAGGCCAAGCGCACATACCAGCTCGCAGCGCGCGGCGGGGTCCGAATGGGTGTCCTCCTCAGCCAGCACCTCGAAGGCGCGGGCCTGCAACGCGTCGCCGGCCAGGATCGCGGTGGCCTCGTCGAACGCGCGGTGGGTGCTGGGCTGGCCGCGACGCAGATCGTCGTCGTCCATCGCCGGGAGATCGTCGTGCACCAGCGAATAGGCGTGCAGCATCTCCACCGATGCGGCAACCCGGGCCGCGCAGGCGGGCGCCACCTTGAACAGCCCGGCCACTTCCATCACCAGGAAGCCGCGCAGCCGTTTGCCGCCACCCAGCGCCGCATAGCGCATCGCCTCGATCAGCCGTGCCTCCAACCCGGCGCCCAGCGGCAACAGATTGTCCAGGCAGGCCTGCACCTCGGCCGCGCGCTCGCTCAGGGCGGCAAGCAAGGCCGTCTCGGGCGTGCCATGCAGGCCAACCTCCATACTGTCTGTGGTCATGCGCGCTCCTCGACCGGCTTGAGGCCCAGCGTGCCGTCGGATTTCTCCACGATAGCCTGCACGCGCGCCTCCGCCTCGGCCAGCTTGGCCTCGCAGTGGCGACGCAGGGCGGTGCCGCGCTCGTAGCAGGTAATGGCGTCTTCCAGTTTCTGTTGCCCGCCCTCCAGGCCGCGCACGATGCGCTCCAGTTCGGCTAGGGCATCTTCGAAGGAGAGGCCGGAGATTGTGTCCGACATGATCGGGTTGGTTAGCCTTTTGACGTGGCGAAAGTTAGGCAGAAGGCCTTCTTTTTCGAGAAAAAGAAGCAGAAAGCTTTGCGCCCTGTCGGGGAGTCTCTCGAAAGGCGCGCGGGGTTAGAAGTCCAGGTCCGCATAATGCACCGGGGGATCGACGCCCGCCACCCGATCCGCCAGCAGGGGCCGGAAGCTAGGCCGCGACTTCACCCGCGAATACCAGTCCCTGGCCGGCGCGCTGATCGACCAATCGACCTCGCCGGTGAAATCGAGCGCCGAGAGATGCCCGGCGGCGGCGAAATCCGCCAGGCTCAGCTCGTTGCCGGCCAGCCAGCGGCGCTGCTCCGCGAGCCAGCCGATATACTCCAGGTGGCCGCGCAGATTGGTATAGCCGGCTCGTATCAGGTTCACATCCGGATTGCCGCGGCCGAACAGCCGCTTCATCTGCTTCTCGCCCAGCAGGTTGCGGGTTACCTCGGCGGCGAATTTTCCGTCGAACCAGGCCACCAGGCGACGGATCTCCACGCTTTCGCCCAGCGTGCGGCCGAGCATCGGCGTGTCCGGATAGGCCTCCTCCAGATACTCGCAGATCACCCCGCTATCGGGGATGACCATACCGCTATCCTCCACCAGCACGGGCACGGTGGCGGCGGCGTTCATCGTCAGGAACTCGGGGCGGCGCTCCCATACGCGCTCGACCTTGAGCTCGAACGGCAGCCGCCGCTCGCTTAGGACGAGGCGCACTTTTCGCGCGAAGGGGGAGAGGGGAAGGTGGTAGAGTATGCGCATTGGCGCGGCTTATGGCATCGGCAGCCGCTTCGCGCCAAATGCGGGAGTGCGCGAATTGGACGCTGACAGGCTTGTGACCATGCTGAACCAGATCGCCAGCTTCTACCGGCGCCGCCCGGCGGCGGACGCGGCGATCGAGGTGGCGGCACATGTGGAGCGGTTCTGGGAGCGCCGCATGCGGGCGGCCGGCTACGCGCATCTGGATGCCGGCGGGGCAGGGCTGGACGCGAATGCGGCCGCGGGGTTGGCGCTGCTGCGGGCGCGCGAGGCGGGGGCGCGGGTGGTCGATCCCGCGGCGGTCTCCGAGGTGGAGGCGCCGCTGGAAGCGTAAGAAAAGCCTTCTTTTTATGCAAAAAAGCAAAAAACTCTTGCTATGACGCTTGCACCACGGCGCACACCGATCGGCTAAAACGCGCGTTCGCCCCACGGCGCGACAGCGGAGTCAAAAGTCTTTTGCTTCTTTTCTTCAGAAAAGAAGGCCTTGCTTCCTTAAGCCCTGAGAGCCGCCCCATCCCCCTCCAGCCCAACAGGCAGATACTTCGCATACTCCCGAGGCACCACGGACCAGAAATGCGCGCGTTCCTGATACCAATCGTGCAAAATCATAGCCGCATACCGGCTCCTGGTCTCCCGCGCGTGTTCTTCGACCAGGCCACGCAGATGCGCATCCCAGTGGCTGGACGCGATGCCGCTGCCAGGTCAGCGTATCCGGATTCACACGCGTCTCGAACGTGCCGCTCCTGTCGTACACGAAGGCCATGCCGCCGGTGAAACCCGCGCCGAAATTATCGCCGACATCGCCCAGCACGACCACTTCGCCGCCCGTCATGTATTCGCAGGCGTTGCTGCCGCAGCCTTCGACGACGGCGAGCGCCCCGGAATTGCGCACGGCGAAACGCTCGCCGGCCTGGCCAGCGGCGAATAGCTTGCCTGAGGTGGCGCCGTAGAGGCAGGTGTTGCCGAGAATAGTGTTGTTCTGGCTCAGCAGCGCGGAGCTTGGGGGAGGGGCGATGATGATCGTGGCGCCGGATAGGCCTTTGCCCACGTAGTCATTGGCGTCGCCCATCAACTCGATGCGCAGGCCTTGCACGGCGAACGCGCCCAGCGACTGCCCGGCACTGCCGCGAAGGCGGGTGGTGATGTGGCCGGCGGCCAGTCCGGTCATGCCGAATTGCCGCACGATGCGCGACGATAATTTGGTGCCGATGGCGCGGTGTGTGTTGCGTATGCCGTATTGCAACTGCATTTTCTCGCCGCGGTCGAACAGCGCCTGTGCGTCGGCGATCATCTGCGCGTCTAGTGTTTCCGGCACTTCGTTGCGGCCCTCGCGTGTGCAGAATTTGGCGTGCGGGCCGGCATCTGCCTGGGCGAGTATCGGGTTGAGGTCGAGGTCGTCGAGCAGGTCCGAGCCGCGGCTGACCTGCGCGAGCAGGTCGGTCCGGCCGATGATGTCCTCCAGTTTGGTAAAGCCGAGTTCGGCGAGATGGCCGCGCACATCTTCCGCGATGAAGCTGAACAGGTTGATCACCTTTTCCGGTGAGCCCTCGAATTTCTGCGCGCAGTTCCTCATCCTGCGTGCATACACCGACAGGGCAGGTATTCGAGTGGCACTGGCGCACCATGATGCAGCCCATCGCGACGAGCGACGCCGTGCCGATGCCGAACTCCTCGGCGCCCAGCATGGCCGCGATCACCACGTCGCGTCCGGTTTTGATGCCGCCATCGGCGCGCAATTTCACCCGGTGGCGCAGCCGGTTCAGCATCAGCACCTGGTGCGCCTCGGAAAGCCCCATTTCCCACGGCAGTCCGGCATATTTCACCGGACGTCTGCGGGCTGGCGCCTGTGCCGCCGACATGGCCGCTGATCAGTATCGAGTCCGCGCGCGCTTTCGCTACGCCGGCGGCAACCGTGCCGATGCCCGAGCGGGCCACGAGCTTTACGCAGACGGTGGCGTCCGGATTGATCTGCTTGAGGTCGTAGATGAGCTGCGCGAGGTCCTCGATGGAATAGATGTCGTGGTGCGGCGGCGGGCTGATCAGCGTGACTCCCGGCGTGGAGTGACGCAATTTCGCGATCAGCGACGTCACCTTGAAGCCGGGGAGTTGGCCGCCTTCGCCCGGCTTGGCGCCCTGCGCCATCTTGATCTCGATCTCGCGGCACGCGTTGAGGTATTCGGCGGTAACGCCGAACCGTCCCGACGCGATCTGCTTGATCGCCGAGGAAGCGTTGTCGCCATTGGCGCGCGGCCTGGCGCGCGCCGGGTCCTCGCCGCCCTCGCCGGAATCCGAGCGCGCGCCGATGCGGTTCATCGCGATCGACAGCGTCTCGTGCGCTTCCGGGCTGAGCGCCCCCAGAGAAATACCAGGGGCCAGCAGACGCTTGCGTATTTCGGTGATGCTCTCGACCTGGTCGACCGAAATCGGCGTGCAACGCTCGCGGCGGAAATCCAGCAGGTCGCGCAGCGCCACCGGCGGCATGCGGCGCACCGCTTCGGCATAGCGGCGATACACCTGATAGCTGTCCGTGGCGACCGCGGTTTGCAGCATGTGTATCAGCCCGCCGTCGAACGCATGCGTCTCGCCGCGCCGGCGGAGTTTGTAGAGCCCGCCTACGGGGAGTGTGACGAACTCGGCATTCCACGCGGCGCGGTGCAGCGACAGCAGGCGGCGCGCGATGCCTGACAGGCCGATCCCGGAGATACGCGACTGCATGCCCGGGAAAAACTCGCCGACCAGCGCGCGCGACAACCCGATCGCCTCGAAATTATAGCCGCCGCGATACGACGAGATGACCGAAATGCCCATCTTGGACATCGTCTTCAGCAGCCCCTTGTCGATGGCCTTCTTAAAGCGCCCGACAGCCTCCTTCAGCGACAGCGTGCCGAACAGCCCGCGCCGGTGACGGTCCGCGATGCTCTCCTGTGCGAGATACGCGTTCACCGTGGTCGCACCAACGCCGATCAGCACGGCGAAATTATGAATGTCCATGCACTCGGCCGCGCGAACGTTCAGGCTGGTGAACGTGCGCAGGCTACTGGCGACAAGATGCGTGTGCACCGCGCCGGTGGCGAGTATCATCGGGATCGGCACGCGCGCCGCCCCCTGGTGCTCGTCGGTGAGCACAACATGGGTGCAGCCCTCGCGCACGCCCTCTTCGGCCTGCAGGCGCACGCGCTGTATCGCCTGGCGCAGGCCCGCCTCGCCATCCTCCACAGGAAAAGTGCAATCCACCACGATGGCCGATGTGCCCATCATGCGCAGCATCGCCTCGAACTCGGCGTTGCTGAGAACCGGCGTCTCGAGCTGCAGCAGGTCGCATTGGCTGCTGTCCTGATCAAGAACATTGCCAAGATTGCCGAGCCGCGTCTTGAGGCTCATCACGCGTGTTTCGCGCAGGCTGTCGATCGGCGGGTTCGTCACCTGGGCGAAGTTCTGGCGGAAATAATGGTGCAGGCCGCGATATTGCTCGGACAGCACAGCGATCGGCGTGTCATCGCCCATGCTGCCGGTGGCCTCCACGCCATCCTCCACCATCGGGTGGAGAATCGTCTCGAGCTCCTCCAGCGTCATGCCAACGGCAAGCTGGCGCCGACGCAACACCTCGCCCTGGTAATACACCGGTTCCGGCGCGTCGGTCTTGACGATATGGTCGATCTTCTTAACCCGCGCGGTCCAGTCGCCGAACGGGTGACGCGCGGCAAGCATGTCCACCACCGCTTCGTTCTTCAGGAACCGCCCATCATCCAGATCGACGGCCACCATCTCGCCCGGCCCGATGCGCCCCTTTTCGACGATCTGGCTTTCTTCCAGCGCCACCATGCCGGTTTCCGACCCGAGTATCAGCATGCCGTCCGTCGTCACGGAATACCGCAGCGGCCGCAACCCATTGCGATCGAGCCCCGCGATCGCCCAGCGTCCGTCTGTGGCGCACATCGCGGCCGGCCCGTCCCACGGCTCCATGACCGCGTTGCAATACAGGAACATGTCCACATGCGCCGGCTTCATCGTCGCCACATTTCCGGTGCTTGCCGGTATCATCAGCGCCTTTGCCATCGGCGCGTCGCGGCCTGCGTGGATCAGCAGCTCGAACACGTTATCAAGCACCGCGGTATCGCTGCCGCCGGCCTGTATGACGGGCTTGATGTCATCGATATACGCGTCGAGCTCACCGGCCGCCAGGCGCGTCTCGTGGCTCTTCATCCAGTTCGTGTTGCCGCTGACGGTATTGATCTCGCCGTTATGCGCCAGCGTGCGGAACGGCTGCGCCAGGCGCCAGGTTGGGAAAGTGTTGGTGGAATAGCGCTGGTGGTAGATTGCGAACCGGCTGATGAAGCGCGGATCGGTGAGGTCGGGATAGAACGTGGCGAGATGTTCGGCGAGGAACATCCCCTTGTAGATGATCGACCGGCACGACAGCGAGCAGATATACAGTTCGGGTATCTGCGCCGCGATCGCCGCTTTTTCGATGCGCCGACGTATCACGTACAGGTCGCGTTCGAACACATCCGGCGCACTGCGCTTCGTGTTGCGCACCATGATCTGTTCGATTTCCGGCCGCGTGGCATTGGCCTTTTCGCCGATCACGCGCACGTCGATCGGCACCTGGCGCCAGCCGTAGATCTGGTAGCCGAAGCGGAGAATTTCCGTCTCGGTGATCTGCCGGCAGCGTTCCTGCGCGGAAAAGTCGGTCTTCGGCAGGAACACCATGCCCACGGCGATCTGCCCGTCCTGTGCGCGCTCGCCGCCGCGCTCGATCGCTTCGGCAAAAAAGTCCTGCGGGATTTCGATGTGTATACCGGCGCCGTCGCCTGTCTTGCCGTCCGCGTCCACCGCACCGCGATGCCAGAGCGCGCTCAGCGCATCGATGCCGGCCTGCACGATGGCGCGCCGGGGTTTGCCGTCGAGCGACGCGATGAGACCGACGCCGCACGCATCGTGTTCCTGCGCGGGGGAGTAGGTGTGTTCGAGGCGCGCGACGTTGGCGTGCCAGTCGGAAATTGGGTCATGTGCTGCGATTTTCATAGCGTTACGCCTTCATCGAGGACGATACCCTCTTGGCGGAGTTGATCCCGGTGCCGCCGGACTGCCGGCGGAAACAGTTTCAGGCCGAGTGCAAATGCGGATGCCTGGATGCGGCTGTTGATGCGCGGCTTTTCGGCCGCCATCTCGCGGGCTACGTGCGAAGTCTGGCATTTGTTGAGTGCGTTGCCATCCTGATCCCGGAAATACCCGCCATTGGCGCCGGCCGACCGTAGCAGCGCCCAACATCTCTGCAGCATCCGCAGGTCGTGCGCAGATAAAATGGCCGACCATGCATCGGCTACCGCGTCACCGAGTTCGCTAACATGGGCGTTAAATTCAGGCATGAAAACCTGGTCGACCACCAAAGCGGCCTGATCACCCGTTAAATGCCTGGTTTGCGCAGTCTGCCCGAAAAGCGCGGCACGTTGACCGGCCAGTTGCGTTCTCACCCAGTCCTCGCCGCCTTGCGCCTGCACCGGAGCGAGCGCCGACCTGTGCGCGGCACCCGATCCAGGCCCTTGGGAGCGCACGGCGACAAACCCGAAAAGAACCAGCCCGGCTAAGCAAACGATACCAACGTAGGGTGTTTTGCGCATAGCTACGCCGCCACCGCCAACCCACCAACCCGCGCCCCAGGCTGCAAATACGCATGTATCCGCGCCGCCGCATCCCGCCCGTCCCGTATCGCCCAAACCACCAAACTCGCCCCCCGGACAATATCCCCCGCCGCAAAAACCCCAGGCAAACTCGTCTGAAACGAGGCTTGATTAACCTTCAAAGTCCCCCAACGCGTAACCTCCAACCCCGCCTGCCCCCACAATCCGGGCAGATCCTCCGCATCGAACCCGAGCGCCTTGATAACGAGATCCGCCGGCCGCGAGAAATGGCTCCCCTCAACCACCTCCACCGACTGCCGCCCGGAAGCATCCGGCAACCCCAACCGCATATGCACCGCCCGCACCGCACTCACATGATTGTCGCCCAGAAACGCCTCAGGCGCCGACAACCAAACAAACTGCACGCCCTCCTCCTCCGCGTTCTTCACCTCACGCAAACTGCCAGGCATATTCGCCCGATCCCGACGATACAAACAACTAACCGAAGCCGCCCCTTGCCGGATCGACGTGCGAACGCAATCCATCGCGGTATCTCCGCCGCCAATCACCACAACATGCTTGCCCGCCGCATCCAGCAACCCATTGTCGAAATCAGGCACGGAATCGCCCAATCCCTTCCTGTTCGACGCAATCAAGAAATCCAAAGACGGCACGATCCCCGGCAACCCGCTCCCAGGCCCACCAATATCGCGCGCCTGATAAACCCCGGTAGCCAACAGCACCGCATCATGCCGCGCACGCAATTCCGCAAACGTAACATCGCGCCCAACTTCCACATTCAGATGGAACACGATCCCGCCCGCCTCCAGCAGCCGCCATCGCCGCGACACAATATCCTTCTCCAGCTTGAACCCCGGAATGCCGTACATCATCAGCCCGCCCGCGCGGTCATGCCGGTCATACACATGCACCTGGTAGCCGCGCCGACGCAGCTCCTCGGCCGCCGCCATCCCGCCAGGCCCCGCGCCCACGATCCCCACCGACTGCGACAACTCCGCCCGCGGCGACACCGGCTTCACCCACCCCTGGGTAAACGCATGGTCCGTCACGAACCGCTCCACCGCCCCGATCGTCACGCTCTCGAACCCCCGTTCGATCACGCAATTGCCCTCGCACAACCGATCCTGCGGACAAATCCGCCCGCAAATCTCGGGAAAATTATTCGTCGCCGCACTCACCTCGTAAGCCTCGTCCAGCCGCCCCTCAGCGGTCAGCTTCAGCCAGTCCGGGATATTGTTGTTGAGCGGGCAATGAATCGAGCAGAACGGCACGCCGCACTGGCTGCACCGGCTGGATTGCGCCTGCGCCCGCGGGATCGCGAAGTCCCGGTAGATCTCGTCGAAATCAGCCACGCGCGCGGCCGCATCCCGCTTGTCAGGCTGGTGCTGCTCGAGATGGGTGAATTGCAGCATGCGGTCAGCCATCAGCGCCATCCCTGGAATGGCCGCCAACGCAGCCCGGAGGGCAGCATTACGCAAGCCGCCTGCCCGAGGCGAGCCATAAAATACCGCTAGGCCAGCATAACTGCCCTAATAAACCACCTTTTTACCCGGCAGCAGATCAGCCTTGCTCCACCCGCAATCCGATTAGGGCCGTTCCGGACTCATCGGCTGCCCAGCCCGAAGCCCGCCCTTGCGGAACCGAGCCAGATACGCCGGAACCACCAGCTCGATCGGCGTGGCCGTCACCCCAAGCGCCGCCAGCCCAGGCAACGCCGGATCGGCCACGTTGTCGCGCTTGAGCAGCAGAAGCTGATCGCTCGTCAGCCCACTGAACGGAATGCGCGCCATCAGTCCGGCTACCGCATCCGGCATCGCCACCAACGGGCGGTGCCGCCCAGTCTGCGCCAGGATCCAGCCGAGTATCTCGCGGAAGCTCATCACCTTCGGCCCGCCCAGCTCGTATGTCTGCCCGGCCGCATCCGGATGATTAATCGCCGCCATCACCGCGTCCGCCACATCGCCCACATACACCGGCTGGAACCGGCTGGCCCCCGCGATCACCGGCATGATCGGGCTCATGGTGGCCAGCGCGCCAAACCGGTTGAAGAACTGATCCTCCGGCCCGAACACCAGCGACGGCCGCAAAATCGTCGCCTGCGGGAAATACTGCCGCACCAGTCGCTCGCCCTCCGCCTTCGTGCGCGCGTATTGCGACGGGCTGCCGGCATCCGCCCCGATGGCAGACATCTGCACCAGCTTCTGCACCCCGCCCGCCGCCGCCAGGCGCGCCACCCGCCCCGCGCCCTCCGCCTGTATCGCCGCGAAATCCCCGGATTTCCGCTCGGCCAATATCCCCACCAGGTTCACCACGATATCCGCGCCCTCGATCGCGCGCGCCAGCGTGCCGTCCGCGGTGATGTTGGCATACAGCGGCACCACCTGGCCCACCCGCCCCATCGGCCGGAGAGACATCGCGGTCTCCGGATCGCGCACCGCCACGCGCACCACGTGGCTCGCCGCCGCCAGGCGCTTGACCACGTAGCGGCCCAGGAAGCCGGACCCGCCAATGACGGTGGCGACGCTGCGTGATTCCATGAAGGTGGCTCCTGGGTGGTGGCATCTCCCTAGTAGGAAGGGCGGCGCCAAGCGGCAAGGCAAAGACAAACCCGATCGCGCCAGCAAAGGCATCGCAGAAAGCGCGCAGACCTGAATGCAGCCAAGGAAAGCAAAAGTTTTTTCGTCCTTTTTTCAAAAAAGGACTGCTTGCCTTTCCTAGCCGATCCCCACCCGAACCGCCCCGGAAAACCCGGCCGCCACCCAACCCGCCCCCAACCGAAATCCCGCGCCTGTGTGCAAAACCACCCCGTCCCAAGCCGCCGCCGCGCCATCCCCCAACCCACCCGCCACAACGAACGCCTGCCGCGCCACCGCCGCCGCCGGATCGTGCCACGCCATCCCAGGCAAGCAGAGCGCCAGCTCCGGCAACAACAGCGCGTAATGCGTGCACCCCAGCGCCACCGCATCCATCGCCGCAGCATCCGCCTGGCCGAGCAGCCCCGACAGCTCCCCCCGCACGCAGTCCAGATCCACCGCGCCCCCGGCAAACCGCGCCTCGGCCAGTGCCGCCAGCCCTGCCGCCCCATGCGTCAGCACCCGGCAATCCGGCGCCACACGCGCGCACAGCGCCCGCAGATAAGGCCCGCGCACGGTCGCCGGCGTCGCCAATACGCCGATCACCCTGCTGGCGCTGCCCGCGGCGGCCGCCTTCACCGGCGGCACGCAGCCGACGAACGGCAGGTCGTGTGCCGCGCGCAGCGCATCGAGCGCCAGCGTGCTCGCCGTGTTGCACGCAACCACCACCAGGTCCGGCCGCAGCCGCGCCACGCCGACCGCCACCACGGCCGACACCCGCGCCACCAGGTCCGTGTCGGTGCGCCCGCCATACGGGAAACCCGCATCGTCCATCAGGTAGGCGAGCGCCGCATCGGGCAACAACCGCCGGATCTCGCGCGCCACGCCCAGCCCGCCAATTCCCGAATCGAACACCAGCACGCGCATGCGGCACCGGTTGCGCCGCGCCCCCCGCCGCGGTCAACCGGGGGCTTGGACACCCGCCGCCGCCCGGCTATCACTGGCAGCATGACAGATGACACGCTGCCGGACCGCCTGGCGATGAACCCCAAGAGCCCGTTCCACAATGCGATGCTGCTGGAGCGCGGCGTGGGCATACGCTTCAAGGGCGAAGAAAAGACCAACGTCGACGAGTATTGCGTCAGCGAAGGCTGGATACGCGTGTCGGTCGGCAAGACGACGGACCGCACCGGCGCCCCGCTCACCATCAAGCTGCAGGGCCCCGTCGAGCCCTACTTCCGCGATGCGCAAACCGGCGCCGACACTTCCGCTACGCGCGCCACGCCCAATCTGTCGGACACCGCCAAGCCAGAGTGACACGCCGGGCACCCGCCGCCCGACCGACAGGAGTAACCCAAGCCTGACCGATTTCGTCCGCGTCATCGACCTCGAGACCACCGGCAACAGCTTCACCGACGGCGGCGTCGTCGAGATCGGCTGGCAGGATGTGGGCGTGCAAGGCGGCCTGATCGGCGGCCCGGGTACGATGCTGATCAACCCCGGCCGCCCGATCTCACCCGCCACCTCCGCCATACACCACATCGTCGACGAGGACGTGGCCGACGCGCCCGCCTGGCAGCAGGCCGCGCCCGCCATCCTTCAGCCAGGCGACGGCGTGGTGGCGCTCGCCGCCCACCGCGCCAGCTTCGAGGAGCGCTGGTGCATCCCGGCGCTCACCGCCCGCGCCCGCTGGATCTGCACCTACAAATGCGCCCTGCGCCTGTTCCCGGACGCGCCCACCCATTCCAACCAGGGCCTGCGCTACTGGCGCCGCCCGGAGGGGCTGGACCGCGCGACCGGCCTGCCAGCCCACCGCGCCGGCCCGGACGCCTACGTCACCGCGCATCATCTGCGCGACATGCTGGCGCTCGCCGGCGTCGAAAAATTGCTCGCCTGGTCCGCCGAGCCCGCTTTGCTGGTGCGCGTGCCGTTCGGCCCGAGCCGCGGCCGCGCGTGGACGGATCTGGACGACGAGGCGCTGGCGCGTATCGTCGGCGGGGAGTCGGGTGGGAACCAGGATGTGGCGTTCACCGCGCGTTATGAGCAGCGTCGGCGGGGTGGGGCGGCTAGGAAGGCGAGCGAGCAAGCAGTCCTTTTTTGAAAAAAAGGACCAAAAAACGTTTGCTTCCTGTCGCCTTTGCCGATGCCAACCCCGAAGGCGCCGGCTTCAACCTTGCAAACCAGGCAGTCGGCCCGCATCGGTTCGGCAAGCCGTTCCGGCGAGTTCAGCGGGCGGTGATTTGCGAGCACCGGAGCGGAGTGGCCTCCTGTGGCCATGAGCACCGGAGTGCCGCAAATCGCCGTCAGATGGCCGCCGGAGCGGCTTGCCGGACCAATGCGCGCTAGGCAGCGTCTACCAGCACGACCTCCGCATCCTCGATCGCGCGGACCCGTATCACCGCCTCGTCCGCGATCGCCACGCCATCCCGAACCCCGGCCGCCACGCCGTTCACCTCTAGCCGGCCCGCAGACGCCACCAGATACGCATGCCGCCCGGCGCCCAGCGCGTATTCCGCCGTCTCCCCGGCCTTGATCGTGGCGCCCAGCACGCGGGCATCGGCGCGTATCGGCAACGCATCGCCCTCCTGCGCTGGCCCGGCTGCCAGCGCCACGAACCGCCCGGCGCGCGCATCGCGCGGAAACGGCCGCGCACCCCACGAAGGCGCTCCGCCACGCGCGTCCGGCACGATCCAGATCTGGAAGATCTTCGTCACACCCGGCTCCGCGTTCCACTCGGCATGGCGTATGCCGGACCCGGCGCTCATCACCTGAACGTCGCCGGCCCCGGTGCGCCCGCTATTGCCCAGACTGTCCTTGTGGCTGATCGCGCCCTCGCGAACATAGGTGATGATTTCCATGTCCGCATGGGGGTGCAGCGGAAAGCCGCTCGCCGGCGCGATCTCGTCATCGTTCCAGACGCGTATGTTGCCCCAATAGTCGCGGGCCTGGTCGCGATACCCGGCGAACGAGAAATGGTGCTTGGTGTCGAGCCAGCCGTGGTTTGCGCCGCCGAGCTGGCCGAAAGGCCGAACGTCGATCATCGCTGATCTCCTAGAGTTATCCGGAGCCTCACCTAGGGACCGACGGCCTCGCCCGCATCCACGCCCCACACATCGCTGCGTTGCAGCCAGCCGCGGTAATCGCCCACCTGGACCTGACACCAGTCCTTGCCCGCCTCGCAGGATTTGATGCGGCCGACCACGCCCGGCTTGAGGACCGCCACCGCATCCGCCGTGGCGCTCGCATCGGCGCGCACCGTGCGGTCGGCCGTGCCGGTAACCACGAAGGTGCGCCGCCCAGTCAGCGTCGCCTGGTGAACCCAGCCGCGCACGCCGTCCATGTCCTCGACCAGCCGCCAGATGTCGAACTCGCGCTCGATGCGCACCGGCAGCTCGCGCCGCTTATAGGTCCAGATCACCGGATACCGCTCGGCAGGCCCCACCCGCATGTTCACGTCGTCGGATTTCAGCGACGCATAGCGCGGCAGATGCAGCCCCGTATTGGTGCCCACATCGGCAGGCACAGGCGGCGGCGCCGGCTTGGCGGGCGCCGCCGCCACCACCGGCGGCGCCGGCGGCGGCTCCTTTTTCAGCGTCACCTTTTTCGCCGCGGCCACCGCCGTGCGCGCCGGCGGCCTGTGCTTCGGCGCCACCACGGGAACATGGTGCGTGGCTTTGGCCGGCGCCGGCCGGGTGCCGGCAGGCTTGGCCGCGGCCTTCGTCGCCGTATGCTTCACCGCCGGCTTAACCTTAGACGTATGCGTGCTGCCGCTGGACGGCGTCCCGTAAGGATACCGCCCGCCCAGATACGTGGTCGTCTGCGCCGACGCCCCCGATCCTGCCACCACCAAAGCCGCCGCCATCAGCCAGGCGCCGCCACGCAAGCAGGCGATCACAGCGAGATCATCTGCCCGCTGCCCACCGCCTCGAGGAAGGTGGCCACGCCCGCAACTTCGACGCCCTCCTGCAACGACGCGGCATCGATCCCCTCCGCCGTCAGACCGGCCTCGCACGCGATCAGCCGGACGCCCAGCTCGCGCGCCGCATCGCGCAATTCGCCCAGCCCGGCCACGCCCCGCCGGCGTATCACCGCGTCGCGGCCCACATCGTCCAGCTCGGACCAGTCCTCCCGCAGCGCCCGGCAGCCATGGTTGGTGGCGAACAGCGTCACCCGCCGGCCGAGCGACGCGGCCGCGGACGCCAGCAGAAAGGCGTATTGCGCGCGCTCATGCGTGCCGGCGATGAGCAGGATGCCCAGGGCTGGGGCGGTCTGGTCCGGCGTGCCGCTCATGGGTTGGATCCTATTATCAATAGAGATGCAGCGGTTGGCCGTTCGGGCAGGTCCGCGTCAAGTGCCGCAACGCTCACCTTTTTACGTCCGCGGCCCGGCCCGGCGCACCGGTGGGTCCACAGAACGCGCAAGCCGGGTCGGCGTTCAAGGCGATCGTGCGAAACCGCATCGCCAGCGCGTCCCAGGTGAGCAGGCGCCCGGCCAGGCCCTCGCCAATCCCCATCACCTCCTTCAGCACCTCGGTCGCCTGCAGCGTGCCCATCACCCCCGTCACCGGCCCCAGCACGCCGGCCGCCGCACAGCTCGGCACCAGCCCGGGCGGCGGGGCGGCCGGATACAGGCATCGGTAGCACGGCGCCGCAGCACCCGACGCCGTACGCCCAGGCCGAAACGTCGAAAGCTGCCCCTCGAAGCGCAGGATCGCCGCCGATACTAGCGTCTTGCCTGCGCGCCACGCCGCATCCGCCAGCGCATAGCGCGCGTCGAAATTGTCCGTCCCGTCGCACACGATATCGTAAGGCGCGATCAGCCCGGCCACGTTGCCCGCCGTCACCCGCATCTCGTGCGCCACGATGCGCACCAGCGGGTTGAGCGCCGCCGCCGCCGCCGCCGCCGAACTTGCCTTCGATGTACCGAGCCCCGCCGTGGTGTGGGCGATCTGCCGCTGCAGGTTGGAGAGCTCTATCGTGTCGTCGTCGGCGATGCCGATCGTCCCGATACCTGCCGCGGCCAGATATAGCGCCAGTGGGCTGCCGAGGCCGCCGGCGCCTACGATGAGCACGCTGGCGGCGCGCAGGCGGGCCTGGCCGGTGCCGCCGACTTCTTCGAGGAGGATGTGTCGGGCGTAGCGGGTGATTTCTTGTTCGGTGAAGTCTGGAAGCATCAGGTAAGGAAGGCCTTCTTTTTTGAAAAAAAGAAGCAAAAAACTTTTGCTATGACGGCTGCATGCAGGCCTACGCATCTTCTGCGAGCGATGCGCCGGCAGAATCAGGGCGGGCCTGCGTGCAAGCGTCATAGCAAAAGTTTTTTGGTCCTTTTTTTCAAAAAAGGACTGCTTCCTTGCCTTAGGATACCCCCATGCAAACCGCCCTAGTCCTGTTCTCCGGCGGCCAGGACTCCACCACCTGCCTCGCCTGGGCCCTCGACCGCTTTGACCACGTGGAAACCGTGGGCTTCGCCTACGGCCAGCGCCACCGCATCGAGCTGGAGTGCCGCGCCCCGATACGCGACGCCCTGGCCGAACGCTGGCCCGGCCGCCTGGGCCCCGACCACCTGATAGACCTCACCCCCGGCATCGCCGCCCTGGGCCACACCGCGATGACCAGTGACGTGGCGATCGCGATGGGCGCCGACGGCCTGCCGAACACCTTCGTGCCCGGCCGCAACCTGCTGTTCCTAACCTACGCCGCGGCTTTGGCCTACCGCCGCGGCATCCTGCGCATCGTCGCCGGCGTGTGCGAGACGGATTTCTCCGGCTACCCCGATTGCCGGGACGACACGGTGAAAGCGATGCAGGTGGCGCTCAACCTGGGCATGGAGCGGCGCTTCGTGCTGGAGACGCCGCTGATGTGGATCGACAAGGCGGCGACCTGGGCGATGGCGGCGTCGCTGGGCATCGCGGCGCTGATCGTGCGCGAAACCCATACCTGCTACCTGGGCGAACGCGGTGTGCTGCACGACTGGGGCTACGGGTGCGGCACATGCCCCGCCTGCGAGTTACGCGCGGCAGGTTTCGCGCGGTGGCGCCTCACGGCAAGTAAGTAAGCAGTCCTTTTTCGAGAAAAAGGACCAAAAAGCTTTTGCTCCTGACGTCTGCGCGCAGATCTAGACTATCGATGCAACCGTATCGACTGGCAGAACGAGGGTAAGCGGCGGAGCAGGCGTCGGAGGAAAAGCTTTTTGGTCCTTTTTCTCGAAAAAGGACCGCTTTCTTACTTGCCTCCGCCCCTAAATACTACGCAGTCCCCCGCGCCGGATCGATCCACCCGATATTCCCGTCCGCCCGCCGATACACAACGTTCAGCTCCCCGGTGGAAGAGTTCCGGAACATCAGCACCGGTTGATCCGCCAGGTCCATGCGCATCACCGCATCACCCACCGTCAGCCGATCGATCTGCGTCGCCGCCTCGGCGATCACCGTGGCAAAGGTCGGCGCCACCACCTCCGTTTCGGCCGCCGCGGCCTCCTCGTCCGGCTCCGCCCGCAGCACATAGGCCCGCGCCGCCTGCGGCTTGTCCCGGCTCGCCGGCGCCCGGTGATGCTCGTTCACCCGCCGGCGATACCGCCGCAGCCGCGTGGCGATATGCTCGGCCGCGTCGTCGAACGCCGCGTTGGCGTCGCCCGCCTCGCCCTCGCCGCGCAATGTGAGCCCGCGCCCGGCATGAACGTTGATGTCGCAGGTGAAGAAGCTGCGCGCCCGCCCGAAGGTCACGTTGGCTTCCATCGCCTGGTCGAAATACTTCGCCGCGATCCCGTCCAGGCTAAGCGCCACGCGGGTCCGCAGCGAGTCCGACAGGTCCACCTGCTTGCCCGAGACGTTGATCTGCATGCAGCCACCTCCGTGCCAGTCCAGGTAAGCGGGTCCCTTGATCCCTCACGCCGGCGCCGCCTGCAGCGCCTCGGATGCCCGGTCCCGCTTGCGCTGCACCGAACTGGGTATGCGCAGCGCGTCGCGGTATTTGGCCACCGTTCGGCGCGCGATGTCTATGCCCTCGCGCTTCAGGGTGGCGACAATTGCGTCATCGGACAGAATATCCGCCACCGTCTCGGCCGCAACCATGGCGCGTATCCGATGCCGCACGGCCTCCGCGCTGTGGCTTTCGCCGCCGGCGCCGGCGATCGCGGTGGTGAAGAAATATTTCAGCTCGAAGATGCCGCGCGGCGTCGCGATGAACTTGTTGGCCGTCACCCGGCTGACCGTGCTCTCGTGCAGCGTCACCTCCTCGGCGATGTCGCGCAGGATCAGCGGCCGCAGATGGCTCACCCCATGGCGGAAGAACCCGTCCTGCCGGCGCACGATCTCGCTCGCCACCTTGAGGATCGTCTGCGCGCGCTGCTGCAGCGATTTCACCAGCCAGTTCGCCGTCGCCAGCCGCTCGCTGGCAAAGGCCCGCGTGTCGCGCGCCGGATCGCGACTGATCCGCGCATAGAACGCCTCGTTGACCAGGATGCGCGGCATGGTGTCCGGGTTCAGCTCCAGCAGCCAGTCCCCGCCGGGCGCCGCCCGCATCAGAACGTCGGGTATCACCGCGGGCAGGGGCGCGCTGTCCCAGTTCGCACCCGGCTTGGGGTCCAGGTCGCGTATCTCGCGCACCATCTCCTGCAGGTCGTCCCAATCCACCTCGCAGACCGCCATCAGCCCGCGCATGTCGCGCCGCGCCAACAACTCCAGATTTTCCAGCAGCGCCACCATCGCCGGATCCAGCCGGTTCCGCTCGCGCAACTGCGCGCCCAGGCACTCGGCCAGGCTGCGCGCGAACATGCCGGCCGGATCGAACGCCATCATGCGCTGGCGTATCGCCTCCACCCGCTCCGGATCGGCGCCGAGCACGCGCGCGATATCCGCCGTATCGGCGGATAACCGGCCGGACGGCTCCAGCAACGCGATCAGATGGGCGCCCACCAGCCGGTCCGCGCGGTCCGCGAACCCCAGGCGAAGCTGCTCGCCCAGATGGTCGCGCAGGTTCGGCCGCACGGCCAGCGTCTCCTCCAGCCCGCGATCGTCGGTGTCGAAACTCTGCGAGCCGCCCGCCGACGCCGACGCGCTGAGCGTGGATGGCGCGGCCAGCCCGTCCGCCGGGCCAAGCGCCTCGTAGCCGTCGAACTCGTGGTCCAGCGGACCCTCGCCGGCCTCCGGCATGGTGGCCGCGGCAACGAACTCGGCCGAGTCCGCCCCATCGGCCGGGCGCTCCGGCAGGTCCGCCGCCGGGCGTTCGGCGGCGGCATCGGGCCGCTCGTCGCGTTCGAGCAGCGGGTTGCGTTCCAGCTCCTCCTCGATGAAGGCGGCCACTTCGAGGTTGGAGAATTGCAGCAGCTTGATCGCCTGACGCAGCTGCGGCGTCATGACCAACGATTGCGACTGGCGGAATTCTAGACGGGGACCCAGGGACATTCTGCCCCGAGTTTAGCGCGGATTAGGTTTCGCGAAAGCCAAAGGTTGCGTTTCGGTGGAAGAAGGAAGGCAGGCCTTCTTTTTCGGAAAAAAGAAGCAAAAAGCTCTTGCGGTGTGCTGTCGCGCCCAGGCTGGAGAGGCGCCTGGCTGAACCCGGTCCCCGCCTTGTCGTTCATCGCTCCTACACGGAGATCTGGCATGGACACGACAGACGACATCGCCCGCCAACACGGTTTCAGCGCCGAAGCCGCCCACGTGCTGCAGGACGCCTTGCGCCGTGGCGGCGGCCGCATGGCGCAGTTCAGCCACCCCGAGCTGGGCGGCATGGGCCAATGGTCCGGCGGCAACATGATCCAGATCGGCGCGATGAACGACACCGCGTTGCGTGACCGGGTGGCTGCCCTGTGCGCCGCCCTGGCTGACCAGCCCGCCGCCCGCCAGCCGCCTTCGCCTGCCGCAGCCCCATCCCCGCATTCGGATTGGTGGCCGGAGGGCCTGGGTAAGCCGTCCGCAACCGGCGGGCAGAACGGCATGCGCTACGCGTGCTTCCCGCAGGCGCATCGCGTGGCGGTGGAGCAAGGCGGCCGCGTCACGATCTACGACAGCGGCGAGCACCGGATCGGCGGGGTTTCGCAGTCGGATGGGGAACTTGTGTTTACGAGCCAGCTTGGCAGCGTGAGGGCAATGGATCTGCCAGTAGCGTGAGCAAGCAGTCCTTCTTCGAGAAAAAGGACCAAAAAGCTTCTGCTCCCCGCCTGCGCCAAGGCCCGCCCTACCTCCGCCAGCGCGCCGCCTGCAGAGTGAGATGGAGCCCTACCGCAGGCTAACGGAGCAAAAGCTTTTTGGTCCTTTTTCTCGAAAAAGGACTGCTTGCCTTGCCTTACATCGAGAACTTCTCACCCAGATAAACACGCCGAACATCCGCATGCGCCACAACCTCCTGCGGCGCCCCCTCCATCAAAACCTGCCCGTCATGCATGATATAGGCTCGGTCGATGATCTCCAACGTCTCGCGAACGTTATGATCGGTGATAAGCACGCCCAACCCACGATGTTTCAGATGCCGCACCAGGTCGCGTATCTCGCCCACCGCGATCGGATCGATGCCCGCCAACGGCTCGTCCAACAAGATATAACTCGGCTGCGTCGCCAGCGCGCGCGCGATCTCCACCCGGCGCCGCTCGCCGCCCGATAGCGCCAGCGCCGGCGTCCGCCGCAGATGGCCGATGCCGAATTCCGCCAGCAGCGCGTCGCAGGCCTGGTCGCGCGCATCCGGGTCCGGCTCGATCACCTCGAGGGCCGCCATGATGTTCTGCTCCACATTCAGCCCGCGGAACACGCTCGCCTCCTGCGGCAGGTAGCCGATGCCCAGGCGGGCGCGGCGATACATCGGCAGCGTGGTGATGTCCGCGCCGTCCAGCGTGATCGACCCGGTATCCGGCCGCACCAGCCCCACGATCATGTAGAACGTCGTGGTCTTGCCGGCGCCGTTCGGCCCCAGCAGCCCCACCGCCTCGCCGCGCCGCACCTGCACCGACACGTTCCGCACCACCGGCCGCTTGCGATATGTCTTGCCCACGCCGGTGGCGATCAGCCCGCCGGCGCCCGGCAACACGCGCAGGCTGTCGCGCTCGCCCGCCGCCGGCGCCCCCTGGCTCTTCGCCACCACGGTGGTGCGGACCTTCACCGGACGCGTATCGATCGTCATGGCGAGCCTTTCTTGCTGTGCGCCGGCTTGGCCGCGGTATGGGCCGCGGCGTGGCCCGATGCCGCCGCCGCACCCGGCGCGCCGCCCGAGCCGTTCGGCACCACAAGGCCCTGCACCCGGCCGCCGGGCGCCTGGGTCAGCGTCGCCAGCCCGGTCTTCATGTTCACCACGGCCGCCGCGCCGTTGAGTTGGTTCTCGCCCTTGGTGATGTGGACGTTGCCGATGATGTGGGCGAGCCCGGTATCCGGCAGATACACGCCGCGGTCGCCGGTGACGATCTCCGTAGGCGTGCGCACCACCACATGGCCGTATGCTTCGACGCGCTGCAGCTTGCCGCCGGCGAGCGGATCGGCCCCAGGCGCCGCACCCGGTGCCGCCGGCTTGCCTGGCCCGCTTGCACCGGGGTGCGGCAGCGTCCGCCGTGTAGCCCACGAGCACGTCGCCCACGATCCGACGCCCGTCATTGCTCGTGGCCACCGCGTCGCCCCGCGCTACCGCCATGTGCTTGGCGGACCAGTATTCCATCGCGTCGCGCGCCGTCAGCAGGTCGTTCGGCGTGGTCAGGCGCAGGCCCTGGCCGGTCAGCACCAGCACCGCCTTGTCGATGTCGTACACCGCGTGGTCGCCCCAGGCCTGGTCGGTCTGGGTGAAGATATGCACGTGTCCCTCTGCGTTCAGCCGGTAGATCTCGTTGTTCCCGGTATCACCTGCCACCGCCGGGTTGGCGCCGGGTGCCGCTGCCGCGCCCGCCGGGCTGCCCGCAACCGCAGCAGGCGAGGCCGCCGCCGCCGCCGAAGCCGGTGCCGAACCGCTAGCCGGAGGCGAACCAGCCAGGGCAGACGCCCCCGTATTCGGCGACGCGCCCGCTGCCCCGGCACCGTGCGCCGACGCCCCGGCTGCCGCCGCCTTCTTCCGATAATGCGCAACCAGCTGGTCCGCCGTCACCGTGGCAGTGCCGCGCGTCGCCCGCGCATCCTCATGGGCCGTCACGGTCTGCGCTGCCTGGTCCCAGTCGATCCCGCCAAGTGCGGTCACGTTCACCGGCCCGCCATGCGAGAGATCGATCGCCTGCGCCGCCGCCCCGCCGGAACACAGTAGCATAGCCGCTGCACCAACCAGGCCGCACAACCTTTCGCCCGCCCTCCGCCCGCCGCGCGCGAGCGCGCCCGCCGAAGACGCCACCCGCCCGGCTCCCAGGCCGGACCCTAACTCACTTCGCCGCATTCAGCACCAGATGCGCCGGCCCATGGAACTGCACCACGCCGCCGCGGTCCACCAGCGTGAACCCCTGCGCATCCAGCACGCCGAACGGCCCGGCCGCATGGGTGTAGTCGTTGCTGGTAGCCGCACCCTGCTTCAGGTTGATCGTCGCGGTGTCCGCCGTCATCGTGGTGCCGTCCTGGCGATACAGCGTCACCTGGTCGCGCAGATCGAGCTCGTTGGCGTGTTGCAGGAACACCCCGTCTTTGGCGCGCAACAACATCCAGGTGCCGTTCTCCAGCGTCACGTCGCCCACCGGCCTGGCCAGGTTCAGCCGCAGCGGTCCGTCGCGATCCGCATGATCGGCCGACACGGTGTAGGGCCGCCCCTTCTCGTCGAGCCCGTGATAGTTCGGATGCATCATCCGCCCGGCGCCCAGGTTGAGCTCGGTCAGCCGGCGCCAGGTCACCCGCCCGCGCGCCAGCGTCTTGGAAAGCTCGGGCCACAGCGCGATGCTCGACAGCAGGGCCAGCGCCACCACCGGCAGCACATACTTGGCCACCCGCACCGCCCGCCGGCGCCGATGGCGCAAGGCGGGCCGCGACCATTCGGCCGGAGCGGGCAGGGCGGCAGGCTGCGTCAGCGCGATACTCCTGGACATCCGGTCTCCACCTAGGGGCGCGCCACTCGGCCGGTCAACCAAACCGTTGTCACCGATTGCTACGCAACATCATGGCGCCCGCCCCGAGCGGGGTGCACGGCGCAGCGTCGGCCGAACGCTGCCGGCTCAGGCCCGGTGGGCGAAAATATCCGGTTCCTCGTAGCCCAGCAGATCGAGCCGCGTGCGCGCCGGCAGGAAATCGTAGCACGCCTGCGCCAGCTCCATACGCCCCTCGCGCACCAGCAGCGCCTCGAGCCGGGCCCAAAGCGCATGCAGATGCAGCACATCCGACGCCGCATACGCGATCTGCTCCGGCGACAACTCCGCCGCCCCCCAATCCGACGTCTGCTGCTGCTTGGAAATCTCCACGCCCAGCAGCTCCCGACACAGATCGCGCAGCCCATGCCGGTCGGTAAACGTGCGTATCAGCTTGGCGGCGATCTTGGTGCATTTCACCGGCGCCACCGTGATGCCGAGATTATGCTGCAGCACCGCCACGTCGAACCGCGCAAAATGCATCAGCTTGGTGACCGCGGTATCGGCCATCATGCGCTTGAGGTTCGGGCAATCGTAGCCGCGCCCGCCCAGCCGCTCGGGGATAATCTGCACCAGATGCGCGCTGCCATCGCCGGACGAAAGCTGCACCAGGCACAGCCGGTCGCGATGCGGGTTCAGACCCATCGTCTCGGTATCCACGGCCACGACCGGGCCGAGGTTCAGGTCCCCCGGCAGGTCGTCGCGATAGAGATGCAGTGGTCCGGACGAATTGAACTGAACAGCCATCACTCGCCCAAATAGACCGTGAGTGCTGGTGCCCCGGAGAAGACTCGAACTTCCACGACCTTGCGGTCACAGATACCTGAAACCTGCGCGTCTACCAATTCCGCCACCGGGGCCGGTGTAGCAACGGAGGCGGGGTGGTAGCCGTGGCGGGGCAGGAAGGCAAGGCCTTCTTTTTTGAAAAAAGAAGCAAAAAACTTTTGCGTTCCCCGCCGCCCAGTGGCCCGCGCCTCCCGTGCAAGTCCCGCACTGGCAGAAAGGGCACGGACGCTCGCGCCACGGGGAACGCAAAAGTTTTTTGGTCCTTTTTTTCAAAAAAGGACTGCTTGCTTCCTTTCTTGCCTGGACCCAGCTTTCGCGAATGCGCCTCTTCGTAGCCCTGGACCTCCCCTGGCGCCTGCGCGACCAACTCTCCAGCCTGGCGATGAACCTCACCGGCATCGCCTGCGTCCCCCCGGAGAACTACCACATCACCTTGCGCTTCATCGGCGAGGTCTCCCGCCTCGCCGCCCAGGAGATCGACGAAGCCCTGGCCGCCCTGCACGCCACCGGCTTTGCGCTAACCCTCGCTGGCGTGGGCGCGCACGAGAAAGCCGGCCGCGTCACCGCTCTGTGGGTCGGCGTGGACCGCAGCGCGGCGCTGGACCACCTGCGCGCCAAGGTGGAGACCGCCCTGCAACGCGCCGGCCTGCCCGCCGAACGCCGACGCTTCCACCCGCACGTGACGCTCGCCCGCATGGGCGAACCGGGCGCCGAGCCCGGCTTCGCGCACTGGGTGCAGCGCCACAACCTGTATCGCTCCGACCCGGTCGCGGTGGACCACTTCACCCTGTTCAGCTCCCAGCTTGGCGGCGACGCGGCGATCTACACCCCCGAAGTCGAATACGCCCTGGCATGACCGCGCCTACTTGCGCCCCCGCCGACGCCCCGCTTGCAGCCTTGCTCGCCGAAGTGCGCGCCTGCACCGCCTGCGCGGCACACCTGCCGCTTGGCCCCCGCCCGGTGCTCCACATCTCGGCGACCGCCCGCCTGCTCATCGCCAGCCAGGCGCCCGGCACCAAGGTGCATCACGCCGGCATCAGCTTCTGGGACAACTCCGGCAACCGCCTCCGCGACTGGCTCGGCATGGACCGCGCGCTGTTCTACGACGAGTTCCGCGTGGCCATCCTGCCGATGGGTTTCTGCTACCCCGGCCGCCTCCCCAACGGCGGCGACGCTCCGCCCCGCCCCGAATGCGCGCCCCTCTGGCGCCGTCGCGTGCTGGCCGCGATGCCGGCTTTGCGGCTCACTTTGCTGGTGGGGAGTTACGCGCAGGCCGCCGCGGCGGCAGAGGAGGGGTGGGGGCCTGCGCGCATGGGGGATCGGGTGCGGGATTTCCGGCGGTATCTGCCGCGGTATTTTCCGTTGCCGCATCCGTCGTGGCGGACGGGCGCTTGGGAGCGGGCTAATCCTTGGTTCACGGAGGAGGTTTTGCCGGCTTTGAAGGCGGAGGTGCTCAAGGCATTAGGCAACTAGAAGCAGGGCCTTATTTTGCAAAATGAAGCACAATTCTGTTCCTAGCTAAAAATCTCCGGTGCGTACAGCACGAGGACCCTTCGAAATAGTCCATTTTGTGAGCGTAATAGATCGCGGAGGTGTTGCAGCTACGGCATCCAGCCCCGATGCCAAGAAACTTACGAGGATGGGCGAGCTGAAGTCAGAATCCACAGTGGTCTGGATCTGGCTGAAAGCGGACTATCCACTTTGAACGACACCCGCCTGAAAAGCGGCCCGAGACTAGATCGGACGGCAGCCCTTCGGTGACACGGCTGGACGATACAAAGCGTATACGGTTTCGCTTGTAGTTTTGGCGCATCCGAAGAATCGTTCTGGCTAGCCCCATAGCCTTCTCGATGCGACACCGCCGCCGCAACGCCTGTGGCGGTTGGCCGAAGATGCGGATGCAGACCTTGCGCATGCGGTCGAGGTCGCCGAACCCGACCTGGAAGGCGATCTGGTCGAGTGGCTCGGTCGTCGCTTCGATGCGCGGCAGCGCGGCCTCGCAGCGCAGGCGCTCGATGGCGCGCGCCGGCGTCTCACCGGTCTCGGCGGTGAACTGCCGGGCAAACTGGCGCGGGCTGATACGCGCCACATCCGCCAGCTGCTCGACCGATAACCGCTCGCGCAGATGGGCCCGGGCATAGGCCAGCGCGTCGCGTATGCGGCCGGGCCTGGGCTCCAGCTCGAGCATCGTGGAGAACTGCGACTGCCCGCCGCTGCGCCGGTGGTACACCACCAGGTCCCGCGCGATCGCCTTGGATATCTCGATCCCGCAATCCTCCTCGATCATCGCCAGCGCCAGGTCGATGCCGGCGGTGATGCCGGCGGAGGTCCAGATATCGTCCTCGCGTACGAAGATGCGGTCGGCATCGATCGTGAGTCCGGGATGGCGGCGCTGAAGCTCCCCGGCGTAACGCCAATGCGTCGTCGCGCGATGACCGTCCAGCAGGCCGGCCGCAGCAAGCAGGAACGCGCCGGTGCAGACGCTCGCCTTGCGCCGCGCCCGCGGCGCGACGGTGCGGACGAGGTCGGCCGTCGCACTCTGCGCATACAGGATCTCGGTCGTGGGCGCGCCGACGACGATCAGCGTATCGACGTGGTCCGTCGCCGCCGGCGCACTGGTGTCGACCGCCACGCCCGACGAGCCGGACACCAGTCCGCCGGCAACCGAGACGACCCGCATCTGATAACCCGCCTGGTGGAAGTCCCTGGCGAGGTTGAACGCACATAGCGGCCCGCCGAGGTCGAGCAGCTCGAAGCCCGGAAACACGACGAACCAGATTGCCCGTGGGACACGCGCTTGCGGCATTCTTCCTCCGTCTTTGGCAGGAATGGCTGGATATACGTCATTTCTGCCGCGAGCCGCACAGCATAGATCTTCGCCATCGAACAACGGCCAGCATTGGCCCGACAAAGATGGAGACCGACATGACGGCAATTTCGAACGTGATTCTGGTGCATGGCGCCTGGGCCGACGGCTCGAGCTGGGCCAAGGTGATACCGCTGCTGGCCGCCAAGGGGCTCGCGGTCACCGCCGTGCAGCTTCCGCTCACCAGCTTCGAGGCCGACGTGGCCGCGGTGCAGCGCGCGATCGCGCTGGCCGAGGGTGCGGTGGTCCTGGTCGGGCACAGCTATGGTGGCGCGGTGATCGGCCAGGCCGGCAACGACCCCAAGGTGGCGCGCCTCGTCTATGTCGATGCCTTCGCACCGGATGCGGGCGAATCGGCCGGCGCGCTGTTTTCGAAGTTCCAGTCCGCGCCGCTGGGGGCCGAGCTGCGGCCCGATGCGGAAGGCTACCTGAAGCTGAGCCACACCGGTGCGTTCGACCTGTTCGCACAGGATCTGGACGAGGCCGAAAAAGCCATCGTCTATGCGACCCAAGGGCCGGTCAACGGGGCAGCTCTGGGCGGCACGCTCAGCGAAGCGGCCTGGCACAGCCGGCCCACCTTTTACCTCATCGGCGACCAGGACCATGCGATCCCGCCGGCGGAGCAGGCGCGGATGGCGGCGCGGATGAACGCTACCGTCAAGCATGTGAACAGCAGCCATGTGCCGATGCTGTCGCAGCCGGCGGCGGTGGCCGATTTCATCCTCAAGGCCGCTGGCTGACGCAGGGGGAGCAGGCGTGGCGCCGTCCCCCGGCGGCGCCACGCCCGCTCTGAAACCGTCTCACCAAGGGAGCCTCCATGATGATGCTCACAGCAAACGGCATAAACCTTCAGGTCGAGCAGCGCGGCGCCGGATCGCCGGCGCTGGTGTTCCTGCATTACTGGGGCGGCTCGTCACGCACGTGGCGGCACGTCGTGGATCGCCTGGCGCCCGAGTTCCGCACCGTGACGTTCGACCAGCGCGGCTGGGGCCGGTCGGCGGCCCCCGCAACCGGCTACGCCCTGGACGACCTCGCCGATGATGCGCAAGGCCTGATCGCGGCCCTCGATCTGGAGAAATACATTCTTGTCGGGCATTCGATGGGGGGCAAGGTCGCGCAGCTGATCGCCAGTCGGCGACCGCGAGGGCTGATCGGCCTGGCCCTTGTCGCACCGGCGCCGCCCGGGCCCCTGAACCTGCCGCTTGCGGCGCGCCAGGCGATGGTGCGGGCCTACGACACGCGCGAAAGCGTGGTCGCCACCGTATCGGGCGTGCTGGCGCCCGTTGGCCTCGCCCAGGCGGATCTCGAAGCCGTCATCGAGGACAGCCTCGCCGGCGCGCAAGCCGCCAAGCAGGCCTGGCCGCTCCGGACCAGCCAGGAGAACATCGTCTCGGCCCTGGCCCGCATCGAGGTCCCCGCCATCGTGATCTCGGGCGAGCATGACCGTGTCGATCCGCCGGAGGTGCTGGAACGCGAGTTGCTGCCGCACCTGGCCCGCGCGCAGCTCCACGTGCTCCGGCGGGTCGGGCATCTTTCTCCCTACGAGGCGCCGGATGCCGTGGCCAATCTGGTCCGGGATTTCGCCGTGTCGCTGACCGACGATGCAGCATCGCCTCCGTCCACAGACGGGGAGGCGTGCAGATATTGCGGGCTGTCCCCCGCCGCGGCGGCGCGCGCCCGGCTGGACCGAAGCCGCGTCGACACCGGCGGCCCGGTGCCCACACCGCCATCGCCGGATCGTAGTTGAGGTGCCCGCCATGTCCGACACGAAGATCATCCGTATCCCCATACTGCCGCTCGGCATGGTCAACGCGCATTTGATCCAAAGTCCTCAGGGCTGCATCCTGGTGGATGCCGGCATCCCTGGATCGGAGCGCCGGATCGGGCGCGTGCTGGCCCGCCACGGGCTGTTGCTTCGCCGATATCAAGCTGATCGTGGTCACCCACGCCCACACCGACCATGCGGGCAGTGCGGCGCGGCTGCGCACCCTATCTGGCGCGCCCATCCTCGCACACGAGGCCGACGCCGATTTCTACAGCCGGAAGCGGCCGATGACCTTCTGCCCCACCGGTCTGGTCGGGCGATGGTTTCTCAAGACCCCGGCGCCGCACCAACCGTACGAGGGGTTCGTCCCGGATATCATGATGCGTAACGGCGACGAGATGCGCCTGCAGGATTTCGGCGTCGACGGCATGGTGCGCCATTCTGGCGGCCACACGCCGGGTTCGGTGTCGATCGAGCTGGCCTCGCGCGAGGCGCTGGTCGGCGACCTGATCGCCTCAGGCATCCTGATCGGCGGCATCGCGTTCACCGGCCACGCGATCCGGCCGCCGTTCGAAGACGACCCGGAACGTGTATCGCGCGCGCTGGAGGGGCTTGTGCAGCGGGGCGTCACCCGCTTCTACATGGGCCACGGCGGCCCACTGGGTGTCGCGGAAGTCGTGCGCCACGCGCGGGCTTTGCCCAACGCGCTGCCCCACCCATGCCGCGCAGGTCAATGCGGCCATAGCTAGCGTGTCAGTCGCGAGTATCGGCTCCAGCCCACGCGAAGAAGTTATCATGCAGATGAAATTGTTCGCCGGAGCGGCCGAGCCGGAACTGCTCGTCCTCTTGTAGCTGGCGACGCTCCTTTCACAGGCGCACGATCCGTCTTGAGGGCGATTGTTACGAAAGCGGCGGCGGCACATGCGCCTCCTGGCACTTGTGCAATGCGGTTAGCGATGGACGAAATCCACGTCGCTGCGCCGACTTGGACCAAGAACCACGAATCAGGTTCGCCGCCGGACACGAAACGTCCGCTTGGGGGAGATGCGTCCAAGCTCGAGGGAGCAACTGTAACGAGCGCTAAGCGGCCGTAGTATTCACCTGCACTTCGTCGTCTGTCCTGCGCGTTGCCACCGGCGCGTGATCCATCGCCGAAAACCCGACCAGACACCCAGACCGCCTCAACGCTCCGACATTCCCACTTCTCAACCCCGAAAAACCAGTGCCTCCTCCCCCCATGCCCACCACCCCCCAACCCCCCGGCCTACAACGCAACATAACCGCCTACGGCATGGGAGCCGCCATCCTGAACGGCGTAATAGGCGCCGGTATCTTCAGCCTCCCAGCCGCCATGGCCCAAGCCGCCGGCGCCCGCGCCCCAATAGCCTATCTACTCTGCGCCGCCGTCATGGCCCTGGTCGTCCTATGCTTCGCAGAAGCCGGCAGCCGAATGCCCGCCACCGGCGGCGTCTACACAACAGTGGCCGAAACCCTGGGCCCGCTTCCGGGCTTCCTCTGCGGAATGCTGACCTGGATGGCCAGCGTGCTCGCCTGCGGCGGAATAGCCGGCGCCTTCGCCAGCACCCTGGGCACCGCAATACCCCAACTGACCACCGGCCCAGGCCGGGCTGCCACAATCCTGCTCGCCATCGGCGGCATAGCCCTGATAAACCTGCGCGGCGTGAAAGAGGCCGCCTGGGTCATCTCCCTGGCCACCGCCCTGAAGCTGATCCCCCTCCTGCTCTTCGTCACCGCCGGCGCCATAATCCTCGCCACCCACGCCATCCCCCCGCCCCCAACGCTGGCCACAAAACCCGCAGCCGGCTTGGCCGAAGCCGTAATCCTCGGCGTCTTCGCCTTCAGCGGCATGGAAACGCCGCTGGCCGCCAGCGGTGAAGTCGCCAACGCAAACCGCGCCGTCCCCCAAGCCCTCTTCGCCTCGATGGCCCTGGTCGCCATCCTCTACATAGCCATCCAGCTCGTGGCCCAGGGCCTCCTTGGCGCCGGCCTCTCCAACCAGGCCGCCCCACTAGCCGCCGCCGCCGCCCGCGTAGGCCCCATCCCGCGCGCCATCCTGATCGGCGGCGCCAGCCTCTCCATGCTGGC
Source organism: uncultured Alphaproteobacteria bacterium (assembly GCA_963795825.1). GTDB lineage: Bacteria > Pseudomonadota > Alphaproteobacteria > Acetobacterales > Acetobacteraceae > BOG-908. Next base: position 117,339 of record CAWCIW010000004.1, read on the forward strand.
CTGGCTCGGCAGCGACATCCTGGGTGCCCCCCGTATCCTCTTCGCCTTCGCCCAAGACGGCCTGCTCCCCAGCGCGCTGGCCCGGGCAAACCCAAAAACCGCCACTCCCGACATAGCCATAATCGCCCACAGCACCATCGCTGCCGCCCTGGCCCTCTCCGGCAGCTTCACCCCACTCATCGAAGCCTCCGCGCTAAACACCGCCGGCCTCTATTTCCTGAGCTGCTGGGCCGCCTGGATCCTCCACCGCCGCAAAACCGCCCAACTCGGCCCCCCCGTAAATTTCGCCGTTCTCCCCGCCGCTGCCGCCGGCGGTATGCTCGCCATGATCGCTCTCGTCTGCCTCGCCCCCCTAAACGAAATCCTGGGCCTGGCCGCCGTCCTGGCCGCCAGCCTGGCCATCTACGCTGCCGCCCGCGCCCTCTCCCGCCGTCCCGCGGCGGCAAGGTGACGCGCCGCCGCGCCCAAGCTAGGCTCCCCCAAAACACCAGGATCAACCAATGACCGCTCGCGCGCTGACCAGCTCCCTCCTAGCCCCCGCTCTCGTGCTCGGCAGCCTAGCCGCCGCCCATGCCGACGCCCCCACAAACCCGCTGCTGGCCCCAAGCACGCTGCCCTACCAGGCCCCGCCCTTCGACAAGATACACGATGCCGATTACGAGCCCGCGATCGACGCCGCCATCCGCGCGCATGACGCCGAAATCGCCGCCATCGCCACCAACACCGCCGCCCCCGATTTCGAAAACACCATAGTGGCCATGGAGAAATCCGGCGCGCTGCTCACCCGCGTCGGCCAGATCTTCAGCAACATCACGCAATCCAACACCGACGATGCGCTAGATCGCGCCAAGGACGAGATCGACCCCAAGCTGCAGGCCCACCAGGACGGCATCTATCTCAACCAGTCCCTGTTCGCCCGCGTCAAAACCACCTACGACAGGCGCGCCGGCCTCAACCTCGATGCCAAGTCCCTCTACCTTCTCGAGCAGACCTACAAACAATTCGTCCATGCCGGCGCCGCACTCGGCCCCGCGGACCAGGCGCGCCTTCGCACGCTGAACCAGCAGATCACCAAACTGCAAACCGCGTTCCAGCAGAAACTGCTCGCCGCCACATCTGGCGGCGCCGTCGTCGTCAGCAACGTGGCCGAACTTGCCGGCCTCGATCCCGCCGAGGTCGCCGCCGCCGCCGAAGCCGGCAGATCGCGCGGCCACGCCGGCCAGTACGTGCTCCCGCTGCGCAACACCACGCAGCAGCCCACGCTGGCCAAACTCACCAACCGCGATCTGCGCGCCCGCATAATGGCCGCCTCGCAATCGCGCGGTGACGCCCCCGGCCCGAACGACGTGCGCGACCTGGTAGCCCAGCTCGCCAAACTCCGCGCCGACAAAGCCAAACTGATGGGCTTCGACAGCTTCTCCGCCTACGCGCTCGACGACCAGATGGCCAAGAATCCGGCTGCCGCCATGAAACTCCTCGACAGCCTGGTCCCCGGCGCCACCGCGAAAGCCCGCGGCGAAGCCGCCGACATGCAAACCATAATCGACAAGGACCACGGCGGCTTCAAACTCGCTTCCTATGACTGGAACCTGTATTCCGAGCAGGTACGCAAACAGAAATTCGATCTCGACGAAGCGCAGGTCCGCCCGTATTTCGAGCTGGACCGCGTGCTGCATGACGGCGTGTTCTTCGCCGCCAACAAGCTCTACGGCATCACCTTCAAGGAACGCCACGATATCCCCGTCTATCAGCCGGACGTGCGCGTCTTCGAAGTGTTCGACGCCGACAAAACCCCGATTGCCCTTTTCTATGCCGACTACTACGCCCGCGCGAACAAGCAGGGCGGCGCCTGGTGTGACGAGTTCGTCCCTCCCTCCGGCCTGCTTGGCCTGAAACCTGTCGTCGTGAACGTCGCCAGCTTCAGCAAACCCGCCCCTGGCCAGCCCGCTCTGATCAGCTTCGATGACGTAACCACAATGTTCCACGAATTCGGCCACGCGCTGCACGCCATCTTCAGCAACCAGCATTATCCAAGCCAAAACGGCTTCTCCGTCCCGCGGGACGTCGTAGAGTTCCCCAGCCAGTTCAACGAACATTGGGCACTCGACGCCACGGTATTCGCCAATTACGCGCACCATTACCAGACCGGCGCCGCCATGCCCGCCGAAATGGTCGACAAGATCAAGCGCGCAAAAACCTTCAACCAAGGCTACATGCTGACCGAATACCTGGCCGCCGCCCTCCTCGACCTGGAATGGCACAGCCTCCCCGCCGGCGCCCCCCTGCAAACCCCCGACACCTTCGAAGCCGCCGCCCTGAAAAAGCACGCGATCGATCTCGCAACCGTTCCCCCACGCTACCGCACCACCTATTTCGCCCACATCTGGGCCGGCGGCTACGCCTCCGGCTACTACGCCTACCTCTGGGGCGAAGTCCTCGACGACGACGCCTACGCCTGGTTCACCGAAAACGGCGGCCTCACCCGCGCCAACGGCCAGCGCTTCCGCGACATGATGCTCGCACCCGGACACACGGCCGATCCCATGGAGCTCTACCGTGCGTTCCGCGGCCACGATCCGGACACCGCACCGCTTCTCAAGCAGCGTGGCCTGGACAGCAAGAGTTAAGGCAAGGCCTTCTTTTTCGAGAAAAAGAAGCAAAAAGCTTTTGTCTCGACGCCTGCATCAGCAGCACAGTGTGTTCTGCAATCTTTGGCGCTTGCGGATATCTAAGTTGCGATACGGGCGGGACGGACTTGCTCTGATGAACGGCCCGCATGCGACCTGATAGGCGGCAACATGACTATAAAGATATCCGCCTTTCAGCTTAGCCTGCTTCTCGCCGTTGCCACCGGGGCCGCGCAAGCGAACGCGAGCGATCTCAACAACGCTTTCGTAGCGGCCTTTGCGCAGCCTGCGCCGGTAAAGCGCGAAGCAAGCCAACTCGTCTTTTCGCTTCAACCGGAAGCGCTTGTGCCGCTCGGAAACGATCGCTTCGCCCTGCTGGTCACCGAGGCCTCCGACACATGGGGCGCGGGAGGCGCTTCCCTCGATGCCTTGGCTGTCGCTTACATGATCCAATCAGGCGACACTTGGACAACCGAGCAAATCTGGTTCGAAGTCGGTGGCCCAGGGTTTGCGGGAAACGACAAAAAAGAATTGCGCAGCTTCGGCGGATCACCGCTGTATTTCACCACCAACAGATGGTGCGGCTCGAACGCCTGTTCGAACACCATCAATGTTTTGGCGTTCGACCCCTCCGGTCCGCAGGCTTTTGGGAAAATCAAAGGTGGTGCGGTCTATCCATTATCCCTTCCCAATACTTCCCCGTATTGCGAGCCGACCGAATATACCGCCACCATCGGACCACCAGCCTCGAGCGCCAACCGTTTCTCCGTCACCTATGAAGGTTGGGTAGCGCTCGGGCTCAAAATGCTGCCAAGGCACGCATTTCATCGCACAGCCGATGTAACAACCCGCGGCGACAGGCTCGAGACCAATCTGCAAACGCCCGACTGCACGCGCTAAGCCGGATAGTCGCAGCCATCCGTCTGCATCGATCACGCGAGCAGCAACTCACCCCGGCCACAACCAGGCCGCCCCACGCACCCCCGAACTATCCCCATGCAACGCCCGCAAAACCGGCGTAGCCGCCCCATCCGCATTCACATGCCGCGCCATCAACCCCGGTACCACCTCATACAAATGCGCCATATTCGACAATCCCCCGCCAATAACGATTGCGTCTGGATCAAGGATATTCACGATCACCGCCAAGGCGCGGGCCGTCCGGTCCGCATGCCGCGCCAACGCCGCTATCGCCCGCAAATCCCCCGAAGCCGCCCGCCCCGGCAACAAGCTCGCATCCGAAAACCCCACCCCATCGCAATCCGCCGCCAGCGAGGGCCCTGCGATATATCGCTCGATACATCCCACGTTGCGGCAGAAACATGCCGGATAGGGCAAATCCTCCACACCAGGCCAGGGCAGGGGCGTGTGCCCCCACTCCCCGCAGATCCGATGCCGCCCCGGCAACACCGCGCGATCCACCACCAACCCGCCCCCACACCCCGTCCCCAAGATCACCCCAAACACCACCCGGTGCCCGGCGCCCGCGCCATCGGCCGCTTCCGACAGCGCGAAACAATTCGCATCGTTCTCCACCCGAACCTCGCGCCCCAGCGCCATGCCCAGATCCCGATCGAACGCATGATCGTTCATCCAGACCGAGTTCGCATTCAGCACCAGCCCCGTCGCCGGACTGATCGCCCCAGGTATCCCCACCCCTACGCTGCAAACAGCGCCAACTTCCGCTTCGGCGCCGCGCACCAGCGCCTGCACGCACGCTACCGCCGCGTCGTAAGTACGCGGGTTCGCCACGCGCCGGCGTAGAATCTCCCGGTTGCCATCGCCCAACACGATGATTTCGATCTTCGTGCCGCCGAAATCGATGCCAATACGTGGACTCACCAAGGCTAAGGCCTTCTTTTTCGAGAAAAAGAAGCAAAAAGCTTTTGCTCCCTGTCGGCGACACCCCAGCGCCCGCGTAAGTCCTGAAGAACAAACCAGAATGCCGGGGGGGCGCAAAGTCTTTCGCGCCTTCGCTGCAGAAGATGAACGACCTGCCTTGCCTAGCACCCGACAAAACCGGCAAAACCAACCTATGTCCGCATACCAGCGCCTCACCACCCGCTTCGCCCGTATAGCCACCCTCTCCGAAGCCGGCGAGCTGCTGGGCTGGGACGCCAATACCATGATGCCCGAAGGCGGTGCGGCCAGCCGCGGCGACCAGCTCGCCGTTCTCGCCGGCCTTGCCCACGAGATGCTCACCGAACCCCGCGTGGCCGACGACCTGGCCCAGGCCGAGGCCCAGCCCGACCCTTGGAACACCGCCAACCTCGCCCTCATGCGCCAGGCCCATCTGCGCGCCACCGCACTCCCTGCCGACCTCGTGGAAGCCGAAACCCGCGCCAACCTCGCCTGCGAGACCGTCTGGCGCACCGCCCGCGCCGACGCGGACTTCCCGGCCGTCGCGCCCTATCTCGAAGAGGTCGTCCGCCTGGCCCAGGCTCGCGCCGCTGCCCTTGCCGGCCCGCTGAACCTCTCCCCCTACGACGCCCTGATGGACGGCTTCCAGCGCGGCATAACCACCGCCGAGCTCGATCCCATCTTCGACCGTCTGCAGAGCTTCCTGGCCGACGCCCTGCCGCGCGCCGAAGCTCTCCAGGCTACCCGCCCGCCTGCCCTGAAGCTGACCGGCCACTTCCCGGCCGCCGCCCAGGAGACCCTCTGCCGCACCCTGGCTGCCCGCGCGGGGCTCGATTTCGCCCATGCCCGCCTGGACCGCTCGCTCCACCCGTTCTGCGGCGGCACCCCCACCGACGTGCGCATCACCACGCGCTACGACGAAGCCGACCCCGCCCAGGCCATCATGGGCGTGCTGCATGAGACCGGACACGGCCTCTACGAGCGCGGCCTGCCTTCCGAATGGGCCCGCCAACCCGTTGGCACCGCGGCCGGTATGGCTGCCCATGAGTCGCAGTCGCTTATCATCGAGATGCAGGCTGCCCGGTCCGACGCCTATCTGGGCTGGCTCTCCGGCCAGCTCGCAGGCGCCTTTGCGCCCGCCGGAGGCGCCGTTCTGGCCGGGGCGTTCGATCCTGCCGGGCCGGCCACCACGCCGGCCAACCTTGCCCGCCTCTGGCGCCGCGTGTCGCGCGGCTTCATACGCGTCGATGCCGACGAGCTTACCTACCCGGCCCATGTGATCATGCGCTACCGGCTCGAACGCGCGCTGATCGCCGGCGACCTGGCCGTGCGCGACCTGCCCGGCGCCTGGAGCGACGCGCTGCATTCCCATCTCGGCATCCGCCCGCCCGACGACCGCCTCGGCTGCCTGCAGGACATCCACTGGTACGATGGCCTGTTCGGCTACTTCCCTTCCTACACACTCGGCGCCATGGCGGCCGCCCAGCTCATGGAAGCCGCCCGCGCCGCCCACCCCACGCTGGACCGCTCGCTTGCCCAGGGCGACCTCTCGCCGCTGACGACGTGGCTCGGCACGCATGTTCATGCGCAGGGCAGCCGGCTGGGGTTCTCGGATCTGCTGGCGGCCGCCACCGGGCGGACGCTGGAAGCCGAATCGTTCGAGCGGCACTTGACGGCGCGGTATCTCGCGCAGGCGTGACGCGCTGGGACCGGCGGGTGCAGTTGCTCGCCGCATGCTCGTTGCTGTCCCTGGCTAGCTTTTTCGAAAACGACGCGAGACGCTTTTGTGTTGCTGCCTGCCCCGGCGGTGGGGGCCGTGCGTTTTCGGTGCCGGGGAGCGGGGCGTTATCCGTCTGGGGTGGGCCAGGTTTCAGCGGTTTCGGGGGAGAGGGCTTCGATCAGGTCTTCGGGGAAGCCTTCCAGGGTTGGGGCCAGGCCCAGGGTTTGGCAGGCGCGGGCGAAGTGGGCGGGGAGCGCGTCGTCCGGGTGGTCGGCGAAGGATTCTTCGACCGTGTCCTCGATGGCGTCGTGCAGGGCCCAGCGGTCCGGGCGGTGTTCGGCGAGGCGGCGCAGGCCGTCGGCGACGACGCCGCGGTTGGCGGCGGCGCAGAGGTCTTTCAGGCGGGCTTCGGCCTGGTCGTCGTCCGCCAGGGCGCGGCTGGTGGAGGCGCTGAAGGCGGGGGCGCGGAAGGTGCCGTTGGCGATTTCCGTCTCGATCGCGACGGCGTGCAGGACGGTGCGCGAGATGCGGTGGAAGGTGAGGCTGGGGTCTGACGCGCGGGGGTTTGGCGGCGCGGGTTCCGGGCGGGTGGGGGCGGTGTTTGCGGCATCGGCGCGGCGCTGGGCTTCGTCTTCGTCGGCTTCGAGGGCGCGGCGGGCGGCGGAGCGGGTGAGCTTCATGCCGAGTTCGATGATCTCCTGACAGACGGCGAGGTGGCGCTCCCGGCGCGCCTCGCTGATGTGGGTCTGTGGGGAGATGGCGTTCAGGGTGGGTGGCCTTTTTGGGGTGGGTTGGTGTGGGGAACAGGAGTAGAACGTTTGGGGGGAGGTGGGCAATGGGTTTTTGGGGGGGGGGCGGCTTTGCGCCAATGGCGGTCGAACAAGCGCTTGAGCCGGCGCCCCGGAAGCAGACCTAAGGGTCCGGGTTAGCTTTGGCCGGGTTGGGTGGTGAGCGGTCTGGCCGATTTTGGGCCACGACCTCACGACAGCCAACTTTCGCATCTTGACGGGATGCTGCCGACTACGGACGGGCCGCTTGGGGCGGGCCGGATGTTGGAGGCGGACATTCGCGCCGGACCTCGGCGTCGTCTAAGTAATTGATTAAGCAAGCAATACGATGTGCCGCAAGAAATTTCGATCTACTTAACAGAGCTGCCCCGGTCCTATGACTTGGCGCGCCGACACGTTCAATAGGCGCGGTCTAGGGGCTGCCCTCATGAAGTCAGACGTGGAAAAGATTGACGACCGCGACAGTCTCCTGTTTATTGTCGGTCACGATGACCGGTTCTAATGGCCGGTCGAAGCGGCGGTTCTGTTTTAGGGAGATCACATGGCAAGGAAGCCAACGCGCGCAGGCAACTCGTCGGCTAAGAACGAGCAGCCCTCGCCCCTTTCGCAAACAGAGGCAAAGGAAAGATTTCTCGCGCATTGTCGAAGTGTAAGCGAGACAGGAAAGCCCGTGTTCGTCGCAGATCAGTCTGGCATAAAGTTTTTGACATTGACCGCACACTCGGTTGAGGGAGTATTCGTTACTGTAAGCGCGCAATTTTTCAAGGATAATTTCGCTCGGTGCTCGTCGTTGATCCGCGACGGTATTGCGTTTCAGCTTACAAACCGTAACTTAACTGAAAAAATCTACGCACGTAGGCACAAGTCTGTAACAGAGATCCAGTTGATCCCGTGATCGATGCATGGCGCGAGAACATCGTTAAAGCGGCGGTCGACGGCGCCAATGAAAGCGCGATTGCGTCGCTGGTTAGCGAATTTGCGGCTTTTGCGTCCCGCACTATGCAGCGGGGCGACGAGGAGCGCGATGAGGCTGGCGTCCGATATGAGGCCCTCGTCCGCGGGATCGCACGGATGGCTATTGGGCATAAACCGTTCGAGGAAGGGCAAATGCCCCACCGCCATGACGTGCATTGAGATAGGATTGGCCTCCAAGCCACCAGGGTCGTGTCTTCGCAATGCGACATCGCAAATAGTGTATCCCTGTCGTGGTTGGCGCCGCTCTTGTGAAGTGTATCAGTTCGGGCGTTCTGCACAGATGCTCGAGTGGAGGGCTTAAGTGAAGATCAAAGGGCTAAAGAACGACATCAATGCTTACCGTCGTTTCAGACCTACGTCTGAAATGACACTTAAGGATTTTCGCGCGATGGTGTTGGAAGCCAATAAAGAGATAAAGCGCCAGTACCGACATAGCTCAAACGCGCTTCGACGAAAAAATAGCAGCCAACCTCGAAAAGACCCGTATAGAGGAAGAGCTTAGGGAGTTGCGGACGATTGTTAGAGCAGGCATTAGGTCGTGACCGTAGCCGGTAAAGCGATTCGTAAGCGCTGACCTTTCGCCCCCCCCCCCAATGGGAACTCTACGCGCCCACCGCTACCGCGCCATCCTCGACAATCTTATCGCCGAATCCATGAATACTGAGGTCAAAAACATGGCCGACTTGGTAGATGAAGTAGTAACGAAGGGCTGGACCGACGTAAGCAAGGGAGTGTTCTTCCGACCGGTCAAGCTTCGCGCCGAGCTTCCGGTGGTTGCGTGGAAATTGGAAGATTGGAGCGAATATCTAGCACCGCTGGAACAGGCGCTTGACGCTCTTGTGGCCGATCAGGGCGTTTTCGACGCGATCATCATGGCGGCCAATCCCAGGACCAATTTGGCAGCGGCCTATTGCCTCCCCTTTTGTTTTATGGCTGCGTAGACTTCGGCCTTGATCATCTCAACTATGTCACGCAGCCGGCGCGCGTCGTCGTCGGCCCGGTGCTTTGGCCGCGCAGCAACCTGGGTCTTGGCCGCCTGTATAATAGCATCGCCGCGGATCCGCGCGCGCAAATAATTAGCCTCCAATTCTTGGTCACAGTCTTTGGGCAAGACGGCAAACATTGGTTCCAACGCGATCGCGTAGAGCTGCTGGATGTTGGCTAAGGAGACTTGGTCCTGTATGTCCGCCCGCTGGAGCAGCTTGATGAGCCATTCGCGGTCGTAGTCAGGATTGTCCGACGCAATAATTACGTCCTCTCTCCGACATCGGGCCAGCAATTCCGCGACGAGCCTGGCAACAGCCTCATAGGGTTCTCCTCGATCTGCAAGGTGTTCGCGGCTGATACCGTGCATGCGCTCAGCACGAATGTCCCAGTCGGTCCAATTCCATGCCGGGCGAATCAGGTAGCTCTCGCTATTGCCGTCCTGATCGCACCAACCAACCTCGATCGGAAAGCCATCGAACCCCGATGCCTCTATGTCGATGACGACGTATCTCATTCCTGGACCATAATTGCTCCTTCGAAGTATTTATACAGGCTAGTTTGTTCCCAAGCAGCCAGTCCGCTCCTCGGCCAACTCCGGTCAGTGTCGTTGTGCTCGTTAGCCGGCAGAGCCCGCGAGCACGTCAGGCCAAAGACGTCTCAGAAGCCGACGAGCAATACATCCTGCGCGCGCGTGATGCGGTCATGCTCCCGCACGAGCGATGCCACCGGTCGCCTCAACTCGCGTGCCGGAATGCTGGCGATCGCCTGGGTAATCATCACGAGAGTGTCGCCTTCAATGTCGAAGGCCGGGTTCAGGTCGCGGATCGGCTGTGGCGCGTCGTCCACCGGCAGCAAAGGCCCGACGGCGCGGCTTGCAAGGTGCGTCAGTAAGTCCGCCTGAACGTCGAGCACGTAACCTGGCCGGCTGGTGCCGGGCAGAGGGTAGATGTCGAGGCGCGCCATCAGAACTGGCGATAGACGGCGAGCGGCAGGCCGTTTCTCTCGACATGCTCGTTCCAGGCGTCCATCGCCGGCTTGTTCTCTTCGAGCCAGCGGGCGCGGCGGCGCTCAGCCACGGCGGCGGCCAAACCACGCTCGCACGCCTGTGACACGTTGATCCCAAAGGCACGCGCGTAATTCAGGAGCGGCTCGGGAAGGGTTACGTTTGTCGGCCGCCGCGGTGCGGCAGACCCGACGGGGTTTTCTGGCGCGGACGTGGCAACGGGCATCTCCAGGCGACATGCGCATGAAGGATGTGCGCGAACCGCGCCCGCTGCAAGGGCGCTTCTAACGGCCGCCGCGTCCCACCGCACCGGTTCAGCGTGCCAGAGATCGCTACCGCCGTGTGCGCCAGATATTACGGGCAAACCGCTGTCAGGGACCGCGACCAATGCATGATGCAGTCGGCGACAGCGGAGCAAAAGTTTTTTGCTTCTTTTTTGCAAAAAAGAAGGCCTTGCTTCCTTGCCTAACTTCCTACCGAGGCCGCCCCAGCCGAGGCTCCGCCCGTTCCCGCGCGGCGTCGCCCAGCCGGGCAGCGGCGCGCAACGTGGGCGTGCGCAGTTCGCGGGGCGGGGGCGCAGGCGGGGGCTCCCAGGCGGGTGGCGGCGGGGCGGGCGGGGCAAGCTCGCGCGCAAGCGGGGGGGTGGCGGCGCGCAGGATGGCGGGCGTGTCGTAGGGGCCGGTTGCCGGTTCGGGCAGGCGGTTGGCGAGGCTGCGCAGCTCGCTCTGCATGTCGTCGAGCCGCGCTTCCAGCGCGTCCAGCCGCGATTTCACGCCGAACACGCTGAACGGCATCGCCAGGAACGCCAGCCCGACGACGATCGCGGCCACGGCCACGATGAGCTGCAGCCACCAGGGCATCCAGTCGGGGAACGCGAAGGGCAGGGTCATGCGGTGGTATCTAGCGTCAACTTTGCGCGCCCTACCATGGCGTCAGCCGGCGGCCGACACACCATCGGCCACCAGCTCGCGCAGATTTGGCTGCAGGTGGGCGTTGCCGGCCACCACGTCATTGTCCGGCCCGTCGGTCACCACGAACTCGGCGCCGGCCGGGTCGGTGACGGTGCCGCCGGCTTCGCGCACGATGAGGAGGCCGGCGGCGCAGTCCCAGGCTTTGAGGCCGAGCTCCCAGTAGCCGTCGTAGCGGCCGGCGGCGACCCAGGCGAGATCCAGCGCGGCCGAGCCGAAGCGGCGCACGCCGGCGGTGGCGGGCATCAGGGCGCCGAGCGTGCGGGCGAAGGCCAGGCGGTTGCGGGGGGTGACGGCGGCGAAGGGGATGCCGGTGGCGAACAGGGCGTCGCTCATCTCGCGGCGGGCGGAGACGCGCAGGCGGCGGTCATTCAGGTAGGCGCCGACGCCTTTTTCGGCCCAGAACATCTCGCCGGAGGCGGGCGCGTAGATCATGCCGCCACCACTTCGGATCCGCCCTCGGTGCCGCGGCGTTGCAGCGCCATGCTGATCGCCCAATGCGGGATGCCGTGCAGGAAGTTGGTGGTGCCATCGAGCGGGTCGATCACCCAGCGCCAGGTCCAGTTGTCGCCGCCGGAGGCGCCGCTTTCCTCCATCAGGAAGGCGTAGCCGGGGCGGGCTTTGGTGAGTTCCTCGCGGAGGGTAGCTTCGGCGCGGAGATCGGCCTGGCTGACGAAATCCGACGGGCCTTTGATGCTGACCTGGAGCTGTTCGACCTCGTTGAAGTCGCGCAGGAGCCGCTTGGAGGCTTTCTGCGCGGCGTTCTGCATGATCGTCATGTGTGGGGAGAGGCGTAGGGCCATGGTGGGAAGAGACTTTCAGATGTCGGCCTGGCCGGGGCCGAAGATGCGCAGGACGATAACGTCGCCCGCTTCCGCCTCGCCAGCCAGGTCCGGCTCGACTTCGTAAAGAATTTTGTGATCTTGCGACATAGGGAGGCGTGTTCCGCGGAGCGGCCCGGTTCGGTTCGCAAGCGGATATCGCGCAAGACTGGCGATCGCCGCTTCAAGTTTCGCCAGCCTGGCGCGCGCCGGGCGCCCCGATCCTGGCTGGCGAACCAGCCTCTGACGTTCAGGCGATCCCGCAGGGCGGCCGGCGTGTCAGATGACCGTCCGGGTCAACAAACCCTAAATCTTGCGAGGTTGCGGTTCCGGCAGTGGATGGGGCGTGCCTAGGCTGTGGAGCCACGCCTCAACCTCATCCATTGGAATGCCGCCGGGGGCCTGATACTCAAGGCGAGCCGCCTCGATCCCGGCGATCTCGGCAGCCGTAAAAGACACGGCAGGGGCTCCGGGCGTATCCTGCTGGTCCATGCGTTTATCATAAACTCAGCCGCCCCTGGTCGCTACCCCTTGGCGCGCTCCACGTAGCTCCCGTCCTCGGTGCGCACCACGACCCGCTCGCCGGCTTCGACGAAGGGGGGCACGAGGGTTTTGACGCCGTTGGAGAGGCGGGCCGGCTTGTAGCTGGAGCTGGCCGTCTGGCCCTTCACCACCGGATCGGCTTCGACGATCTCCAGTGTGACCATCTGGGGAAGGTGGGCGCCGACCGGCTCGCCCTCGACCAGGTCTACGTCGATCGTCATGTTGTCCTGCAGGAACGGCGCCTGGTCGCCCAGGATCGCGAGCGGGATCACCGTCTGCTCGAAGGTTTCCGGGTCCATCAGGATGATGTTGTCGCCTTCGGTGTACGAGTAGGTGAAATCCTTGTTGTCGGTCACCAGGCGCTCGACGGTGTCGGCGGTGCGCCAGCGCTCGTTGGTCTTGTTGCCGGTTTTCAGGTCGCGCATTTCCACCTGGATGAAGGCGCCGCCCTTGCCGGGGGTGATGATCTGCTGCTTCAGCACGGTCCAGCGGCGGCCGTCATGCTCGATCACCTGGCCGGCGCGGATTAGGTTGGCCTGCTGCTTCATGGGCTCTCTTCCGAAGTCTAAAAGGAAGCAAGGCCTTCTTTTTCGAGAAAAAGAAGCAAAAAGCTTTTGCTCCCTGTCGGCGGATGGGGAAGTGCTCCCCGACAGGGACCAAAAGTCCTCCTTTTCTTCAGAAAAGAAGGCCTTGCTGCCTCGCTTGATGGCCGCGCTGTCTAACCGCTGCCCGCCACCCCGGCAAGCGCATGCGTTATCCCGCCAGGGTCGCGCACCCCACCCGCCGCATCAAGATACCCGGGCCCGATCGGCACCTTCCCGAAGCCACCTGCGATATCAAGCACATAGGTCGGCCAGGCCAACCCCGTCACCCGCCCGCGCAGCCCCGCCAGCAACGCCTGGCCCTCCGCGATCGGCACGTGGAAGCGGGCGGTGCCGGGGGCGGGGTCCAGCTGGTGCAGGTAATAGGGTTTGATCCGGTGGCGGAGCATCGCCCGGAACAGTGCCTCGAGCGCCGCCACGCTGTCGTTCACCCCGCGCAGCAACACGCTCTGCCCGAGCACCGGCACCGCGGCGCCCTGCACGCGGCGTATCGCCGCCGCCGCTTCCGCGGAGAACTCCCGCGCATGATTGGCGTGCAGCACCAGCCAGACCGGCTTCTCGCAATCGCAGCGCCGCCACCAGCGCCGCATCCACCCGGCCCGGGTCGGCCACCGGCACCCGGCTGTGTATGCGCAGCAGCTCCACATGCGGGATCGCCGCCAGCGCGCCCACCAGCTCGCCCAACCGCCGCGGGGACAGCAGCAGCGGGTCGCCGCCTGTCAGGATCACCTCGCGCACCTCCGGCCGGCCGCGCACGTAATCGACGGCCGCCGCCAGTTCTGCTGCATTCAGCAGCCCGCCCTCCGGCCCCACCACCTCGCGCCGGAAACAGAACCGGCAGTAGAGCGGGCATACCAGCAGCGGCGTGATCAGCACCCGGTCCGCGTAGCGGTGCACCACGCCGCGCACCGGCGAATGCGCGGCGTCGCCCACCGGATCGGCCAGCTCGTGCGGCGCGGTCACCAGCTCGTCCGCGATGCGGCAGCACCTGCCGCCCGATGGGATCGTCGGCATGTTCGATCAGCCGGGCGAACGCCGGCGGCACGGCGATGGCGTAGCGCGCGGCCACGCGTGCCAGGGCGTCGCGCTCGGCTTCGGGCAGGAGGCCGGCTTCGATCAGGGCGTTGGGGGAGCGGAGTGTACCGTCTGGCATTGCGGCGCGGTGCGTAGCAGTTGAGGGCAGGGAAGCAAGCGGTCGTTTTCAGGGCGATATGCGCCTGCTTTCCGGGTGGCTCTATCGCGAGTGGCTGGGCAAGGCAGCAAGGCCTTCTTTTTTGCAAAAAAGAAGCAAAAAACTTTTGTTGGGCTGTCGCGCGCAGGCTGGGCAGACGGCGACGCGTTGCCACTCTTTGTGGATTAATCGACGATCAACGCAATGCCATGCGCGACAAGGCTCATGAGCGGCCCGTCGCAATCCACCCAAACGACTGACCCATCTGCGCGTGCATAGGCCCGATGCTCACAGCCCCCATCACGCAAAGCCGGACGGCGCCACGCGGCCGGTCGACGGTCACACGGATTGCGGCATCGACGCTGAACCGGTCATCCTCGGCGAGGTCGAATTCCGGACAGGCCAGCCAGACCGGCGGTGCATCCAGCAACGGCACCGGAGACTCAGTGTCCGCTGCGGCAAAGTTCGCGTAAAGAGCCAGGCCGGACAGGCGATCGTCTGTGGAAGCACAACGCCAACACTTACGAGCCACGCCCCGCCAGGCAGTTGCGCGAGAGCCTCGAGACGACGCTGTGTTTCGGTGCCAGCAAGCTTCGGCCCAGTCTCATGGACATCTGGACACGTGGCGCGCAGCCGGGCAGGGACCTCACGCGGCGCCAGAACAACAGAAAAACCCGTGATCGGCCGTAATGAAATGCAAGATGGTGTAGCCAAGCGCGCGCACGAGGGATGTAAGCGCAGTCGAAAACCTCTCGCTACCCGTCGGCAATCTATCCAGCAATCACCCGACAGGGAGCAAAAGTCTTTTGCTTCTTTTCTTCAGAAAAGAAGGCCTTCCTTACGCTCCCCTACGCAATCACCAGCACGGCAAAAAGGCACCAACACCGCATGCGCCCCACCTGGCACCCAGAAAGCCTGGCCGACCGAATCGGCCAGCTACGCCGCCGCGCCCTGCTGACCCAAGCCACCCGCGCCTTTTTCCACGCCCGCAACTACCTCGAAGTGGAAACGCCCTACGCCGTCCCGGCCCCAGGCGAAGAACCCCACCTCCAGACCTTTGCCACGGAACTGCAAACCCCCACCGGCCAGACCCGCAAACTCTGGCTGAACACCAGCCCCGAATTCGCCATGAAACGCCTGCTCGTCGCCGGCGCCGGCCGCATCTTCCAGCTCGCCCGCGTCTGGCGAAACGGCGAAGCCAGCGACACCCACGCCCCGGAATTCACCATGCTGGAGTGGTATAATCCCGGCGCTTCCCTGGCCGAGCTGATGGACGAGACCGAAGCCTACCTGCGCGCCGTGCTCCCCCCGCGCTGCACCCGCGCCAACATCACCGTGGACCTCGCGAATTTCGAACGCCTCACCATGGCCGAGGCTTTCGCCCGCCACGCCAACGCCGACCTTCTGGGCACCCTGGACGACGCCCCGGCCCTGGCCGCCTCCGCCCGAACCCCCCTGCGCCCGAACGAGAGCTGGGAGGACCTCTTCTTCCGCCTCTTGCTGGAGCGCATCGAGCCGAAAATCGGCCGAACCCACCCCACCTTCCTGACCCACTGGCCCGCCGCCCAGGCCGCACTCGCCGTGCGAGACCCCGACGACCCCCGCGTGGCCCTGCGCTTCGAGCTCTACGCCTGCGGCCTGGAGCTCGCGAACGCCTTCGAAGAACTCACCGACGCCGAGGAGCAGCGCGCCCGCTTCATCGCCGACCGCGCCCGCCGACACGCCATCTCCGGCCCGGACTGGGACCTCGACGAAGACTTCCTCGCCGCCCTGGAACACGGCCTGCCGCCCACCTCCGGCATCGCTTTGGGCTTCGACCGCCTGGCGATGCTCGCCACCGGCGCGCGCAGAATTGATGAAGTTCAGTGGCTGCCGAGCCGCCCCGACCCCACTTGAAAGACAAGACGATCACCGCCCCAGAGGAGCCACCACCGAAATGCGCAGGATACTGACACTGGCCGCCCTGTTGGGCCTCGCCGGATGTGCCTACCCCAACCCGCTTCACGTCAAGGAGCTGAACGCCCTCGTCGGCAAGTCCGAGCCGGACCTGCTGCGCAGCTACGGCGTGCCCTCCCGCGTGTACGACACCAGCGGCCTACGCTTCGTGTCCTACCAGATGACCCGCATCGAATCCTTCCCCGGCGACGGTTTCGGCTATGGCGGATACGGCTATAGCGGCTTCGGCCTGGCTGGCGGTTTCGGCTACGGCGGTTATGGCGGCTTCGGCGGCGGCGGCGGCTTTGGCCCGGAGATCATCCAGCGCGACTGCAACACCACGTTCGAGCTGCAGAACCATATCGTGAAAGCGTGGACCTTGAAGGGGAACGATTGCTGAGACGCTAAAAGGAAGAAAGGCCTTCTTTTTCGAGAAAAAGAAGCAAAAAGCTTTTGCTCCGACGCCTGCACCGGCGCCTACTTACTGTCCGCAGGCGCACCGGCTTGCAGAAAATGTGCGGGCGCTGGTGCAGTCGTCGTAGCAAAAGCTTTTTGCTCCTTTTTCTCGAAAAAGGAGGACTTGCTTGCTTACTTGATCAGTTCGGCGCCGAAACCTGCGGCGCCGCCCCAGCCTGCTGACGCCGGCTCTGCCACAACCCGACGAAATCGATCGGCTGCAACAGCACCGGCGGAAACCCACCCTCGCGCGTCACATCCGACAGAACCGACCGTGCAAACGGGAAAAGCAGCCGCGGGCACTCGATCAGCAGCAGCGGCTCGACCGCCTCGGGCGGCACGCCGTTGAGCGTGAACACGCCGGCATACTGCAATTCCGCGATGAACACCGGCCGCCCCTCGGCAGGTGCCGCGGCCCCGTTGCCGGCGCCGGCGGCCGGCGTCTCGCGCGCTTCGGCCTTCACCGCGAGCACCACTTCATAGACGTTCTGGCCTTCCTGCAGCGCGCGCGCCTGCACGTCCAGATTGATCTGCACCGCCGGCTGGCTGCGCAGCGTGGCGTAGATCTCCGGCGCGTTCGGCACTTCGAACGACAGATCCTTGATGTATTGCACGTTCACCACGAGGGGCGGCAGGCCCTGCTGCGGGGCGTTGGGGTCGGTTGTCTCGGACATTGCGGCTGGCTCCTGAAGCGTGGCGGGCGCGGTAGCACGGGCAGGGGAGGGGCGGAAGGCGAGCCGTCGGATTTCGCGCAAAACACCGCCCGAAACGCCTTGGCCGCCGGCCCGGGGGCTACGAAGCGGGGTCGAACCGTATCCACTGCCCGTTATCCAGGCTCTCCCCCGTCAGCGTCAGCAGGAACGCCCAGTGGCTCACCACCAGCGTGTGCGCCGACTCCGGATCGGCCGCCATCTCCGCCCGGAACGCCGCCGCGCGCGCCTCCACGCTGCCCTCGCTCTCGGTGGATTGCGGCCACCAGACCTCGTCCAGGTGATCAAACACATGGCCCGGCCAGGCGGCCGCCAGGTCGGCCGGGGCGGACCCTATGTCGCAGCTGAAGTGGTAGCGCTCGCGCACGCCGGCATGCACCCGCACCGGCAGGCCGAGCGCCCGCGCCGTGGGCGCCGCCGTCTGCAGCGCGCGCGTGTAGGGCGAGGCCACGATGCGGGTGATGCCCATTCCGGCCAGCGCCACCGCGGCCGCCTCGGCCTGCGCCTGGCCCAGCGGGGTGAGCCGCGGATCGGCGATGCCGGGGTCCCGCTTGGTGGCGGAGAAATGCAGGTTGAACTCGCTCTGGCCGTGGCGCATCAGGATCATGCGCGTGTGCTACCGGGCGGCGCGGGCGGCGGCAAATCGGTAGGCAAGAAAGCAGTCCTTTTTCGAGAAAAAGGACCAAAAAGCTTTTGCTCCGACGCCTGCATCGGCATCGCGCACCGTCCGCAACACACGCTTTGGCAGAAAAAGCGCGGGCGCGCGGGCAGGCAAACGGAGCAAAAGCTTTTTGGTCCTTTTTCTCGAAAAAGGACTGCTTTCTTCCTTTCCTTCGTGATCCCAACACCCAAGCGCGTTGCCGCAACGCCCCCCCGCCCCTATGTCCACCCCACAAGCGGAGAACGCATTTTGCAAGCGGCCGGCAGCTTCCCGATCGACCTCATCCTGTTCGCCATGATCGCGGCCTTCCTGGTGCTGCGCCTGCGCAGCATACTCGGCCGGCGCACCGGCTTCGACGGCGCGGCCGCCCCCGTGACACCCCCGGCACCGCACGGCGCCACCCTGCGTGACGCGCCGGCCGGCATCGCCCAAACCCCCCGCCCGCTGCCCGACTCCGCCGGCCCCGTCGGCCGCACGATGGCCGCGATGGCCGCGATCGACCGCCGCTTCGATCCCGCCCAGTTCCTTGCCGGCGCCGAGCACGCCTTCCGGATGATCGTCGCCGCCTTTGCCGCCGGCGACCGCGACCGCCTGCGCCCCCTTCTCACCACCGACACCTACGCCGCCTTCGACTCGGTGATCGCCGCGCGCGAGGCCGCCGGCCACACGCAGCGCACGGATCTGCGCGCGATCGAGGAGGTCACCATCACGGACGCCGTGCTGGCCGGGTCCCACGCCACGCTCACCGTCCGCTTCGTGTCGAGCCAGGTGAACATCACCAGCGACGCCGCGAACCAGCCGGTGGCCGGCACCGATGCGGTGACCGAGATACACGATGTGTGGAGCTTCGTGCGCGATCTGGGGCAGCCGGATCTGACCTGGCGGCTCGCCGAGGCACGCAGCGCATAAGGCAAGGCAAGCAGTCCTTTTTCGAGAAAAAGGACCAAAAAGCTTTTGCTCCGACGCCTGCACCAGGGCGTGCGCGCGTTCTGCCAGCCGCCAGGCCTGCCGTTGACAGCCCGATCTTCGTGCAGGCGTCACAGCAAAAGCTTTTTGCTTCTTTTTCTCGAAAAAGAAGGCCTTCCTTCCTTGCCGGGACCCAGCCCCTTGCAAGAACACACCCTCAAGTGCTGCAAGCCCACATGCTGGCAGACAATGACGGACCCTCGCGCAACCGAGGTCGCACAAGCTTCTCCCTCCTCCCCGCCCTGATCGCGCTCGCAAGCTGCGCCATCCCCCCGACCCCGGGCGGCCTGACCCAGGTCACCTTCGACCAGCTCCCCGGCTGGCAAACCGACACCCTGGCCGAAACGCTGCCCGCCCTGCGCGCCGGCTGCCACCGCTTCGCCACCCTCCCGGCCGATACCCAACTCGGCGGCACCGGGGTGGCCGCCACCGCCGCCGGCCAGGCCGGCAAATGGCTTCCCACCTGCGCCGCCGCGGCCGCGCTCTCTCCCGGCGAGGAGGCCGCCACCCGCCGCTTCTACGAAGCCTGGTTCACGCCCTACCGCATAGACACGCCCGGCCTGTTCACCGGCTATTACGAGCCCGAACTGCGCGGTGCCCTGCAGCGTGGCGGCCCGTATCAGACCCCGGTGCTCGCCCGCCCGGCCGACCTGGTGCAGACCGCGGCCCCGAACGGCCCGCCCACCGTCGGCCGCACCGAAGCCGGCCGCCAGGTCGCCTATTGGAGCCGCGCGGACATCGAGGCCGGCCGCATGGGCGCCGAAGCCCGCCCGCTGATCTGGCTCGCGGACCCGGTCGACCTGTTCTTCCTGCAGATCCAGGGCGCCGGCCGCATCCGCCTGTCCGACGGCACCACGATCCGCCTCGGCTATGACGGCAAGAACGGCCGCCCCTACACCCCCATCGGCCGCGTGCTGGTGGCCCGGCACGACCTCCCGCCGGACGGCGTCAGCATGCAGAGCATACGCGCCTGGCTCGCCGCCCACCCGGCGCAGGCGCAGTCGGTGATGAACCAGAACGAGGATTACGTGTTCTTCCGCGTGCTCCCCGACGCCCCGGCCGCGGCGGCCAGCGGCCCGCCGGGCGCGCTCGGCGTGGCCCTCACGCCCGGCCGCACCGCGGCCATCGACCGCCACAGCATCCCGCTCGGCGCGCCTCTGTTCGTGGACACCACCGATCCGCTGACGCACGCGCCCTGGCGCCGGCTGCTGCTGGCCCAGGATGTGGGCTCGGATATCGTCGGCGCCGCGCGCACGGATATTTTCCTTGGGACGGGGGCGGTTGCCGCGGCGGAGGCGGGGCGGATGCATGAGGCTGGGACGGCTTACGTGCTGTTGCCGCGGAAGTAAGGGAAGGCAAGGCAAGTAGTCCTTTTTCGAGAAAAAGGACCAAAAAGCTTTTGCTATGACGCCTGCCCGAAGATGCGGGCTGTCACTGCAACCGTGCCGACTTGCAATAAGAGTGTGGGCCTTCGTGCAGGCGTCGGAGCAAAAGCTTTTTGGTCCTTTTTCTCGAAAAAGGACTACTTTCTTCCTTCCCTACGCAGCCTCACCCGAAGTCTCCGGCATAGCCACGAAAAGCGCCCCCAGCGCCACGCAAGCCGCCGCGCCAAACGTCAAGAAACCCGCGCTGTAGCCGAACCGATCCACGATCATCCCCGCCACCAACCCGCTCACCGAGGCGCCAACACCCTGCACCGTCGCCACCGCACCCTGCGCCAAATTATACCGCCCGGTTCCCCGCATCAGGTCGGCGATAACCAGCGGCGTGATCGCCCCGAAGATGCCGGCGCCGATACCGTCGAGCAACTGGACCCCGATCAGCCAGGCCGCATCGTTGGAAAACGTGTAGAGCAGCGCACGCACCGGCAGAACCGCGAAGCCGATCAGCAGGATCGGCTTGCGCCCGATACGGTCCGCGGTACGCCCGACGATCAGCGCCACCGGCAACATGATGATCTGTGCCGCGATGATGCAGGAGGACATCATCGCCGTCGCCCATTTCGGATAGGCCTGCGCCAGTTTCTGGCCAACCAGCGGCAGCAGCGGCGCGTTCGCGAAGTGGAACAGCATGGCGCAGACGGCGAACACCACCAGCGGACGGTTGCGCAGTAGCGTGGCGTAGCCTGAAGGTTTCTCGCTTGCGGCCCCGGTCTGCGCCGCCGGCGCCTCCGCCAGCCCGCGCGCCCGGTCCGCATCGATGGCCGCGCGCGGGATAGAAAGCATCGCCACGGCGGCGAGCAGCGCAAATACCGGCACGAGCAGAAATACCGCGCGCTGCGAAAACAGATAGCCGATGCCGCCGGCCGCCGCCGCGATCGCCACATTGCCGGCATGGTCGAACGCCGCATTGCGCCCCAGCCGCCGCGCCAGATGCCGGCGCGCGTACAGCCCGAGCGTCACGGCCGCCACCGCCGGTCCGAACACGTCGCCCACCACGGCAACCGCGGTGTTGGCGATCAGCACCGGCCAGAACTTGGGTGCGGCGAAGATCGCCAGGGCGCCGATCGCGAGTATGCCGAGGGCCAGCACCACCGCGCCGCGCTTGCGGGCGGTGGCGTCGATCGCCGCACCGGCCGGCGTTTGCGCCACCAGGCCGAACAGGCCGCTGACCGTCGTCACCCAGCCGACCTGCGTCTGGCTCCAATGCTGCTGCGTGACCAGGAAAACGTTGAGATATGGCCCGAGCGCGCCCCTTACGTCGGCGAGCAGGAAATTCACCGCGTCGAGCGAGCGGGGGCGGAAGCCGGCGTCTCGCGCCTGCGCGGTTACGCCGGTTTCTTCTGGCATGGAACCACCTTGAACAGGCAAGGAAGAAAGTAGTCCTTTTTCGAGAAAAAGGACCAAAAAGCTTTTGCTATGACGCCTGCACGAGGATCTGGCTGTAATTGCAACCGTATCTATTTGCAATGTGAGCGTAGGCCGTGGGGCAGGCGTCGGAGCAAAAGCTTTTTGGTCCTTTTTCTCGAAAAAGGACTGCTTTCTTGCTTACCCTCAGAACAACGCGATCAAAACGATACCGCCGGTCATGAGCGCCGCGCCCAAGATACGCCAGATATTCAAACTATGCTGCGCGATGCCGAAGAGTCCGAAATGATCCACCACCAGCGACATCAGGATGTTCGCCGTGATCGTCAGCCCGGCGAACGGCCCGGCGCCGATCTTGTCGACGAACAGCAAGCCCATGATCACCGCCAGCGCGCCCATCAGGCCGCCGAGCGGCGCCCACCATGGCATGGTCGCCAGCCCCTTGGCCGTCGGCAACGGGTTCGGCAGACACAGGAACAGCACCAGCAGGAAAGCCACGATCGGCAGGAACGAGATGGTGCTGGCAAGCCACGGATTGTCCAGCGACTTGCGCAGCGCGCCGTTCATCGGCGGCCCCCAGGCCTGCAGGGCGCCGGCAAGCAGGATGAGCGGGTAGAGCCAGGCCGCGCCGATATTCTGCATGTCTATCTTTCCAAGTCTGTTCAGCCGAACGCGAACGCGCCGGCGATCGCCAGCAGCAGGGCAGGGGGCATCACCAGCGCGCCGAGCTTGAGAAACGCCCAGGCACTCACGCTCTGCCCTTCCCGCCGCAACGCCGTAAGCCACAATATCGTCGCCAGCGAGCCCGTGACGGACAGGTTCGGCCCGAGATCGACGCCGATCAGGATCGCGCTGCGCAGGTGATCCGGCACGTGCCCGAGCGTCACCACGCGGCCCGCCACCAGCCCGGCCGGCAGGTTGTTCACCAGGTTGCACCCCGCGCCCACCACCACGCCGGATACCCAGGCCGCGAGGACCGCCGAATGCCGCACGCCGGCCTGCAGCAGCGCCGAGAGCGCGCGCATCACGCCGGTCTTTTCCAGCGACTCCACCAGCACGAACAGCCCCGCCACCAGCGGCAGCACGCCCCAGGAGATATTGCGCGCAACATCCAGCACGCCCGATCTGGACCGGCTCAGGACCAGGATCGCGGTCCCCAGCCCCGCCAGGAAAGTCGGCAACCCGAGCGCGATCCCGAAACCCGACGAGACCGGCAGCACGATCGCGGTGGCCACGATACCGAACGCCGCCAGCTTGCCCGCCGGCGACACTTCGCCCACCGCGATATCCTCCGATATCTCCTGCGCAAGATCGCCCCGCTGCGTCCACCGCAGCACGAGATACGTGGCCGCGATCGACAGCAACGAAGGCAACCCATATCGCGGCAACCACTGCAGAAGCGGCGGCATGTGGCTGCCATAGATCACCAGGTTGGCCGGGTTCGAAATCGGCAGCACGAAGCTCGCCGCATTGGCCACGAACGCGCAGATGAACAGATATGGCAACGGCTTTTCCGCCTTTGCCGCGCGCGCGGCCGCCGCCACCGCCGGCGTCAGCACCACGGCCGTGGCGTCGTTGGACAGGAACACCGTGACCACCGTGCCCAGGAGGAATACCAGCGTGAACAGCCTTGCCGCCGACCCCCGGGCCAGGCGCGCCACACGCGCGGCCACCCAGTCGAACAGCCCTTCCTGCCGCGCCAGCTCGGAGAGCAGCATCATGCCGGTCAGGAACAGATAGACGTCGGTGCCGCGGGCCACCCCGGCCCACGCCGCGCCAGGGCGCAGCAGGCCCAGCGCCACCAGCATCACTGCGCCGCCCACCGCCCAGATCCACTCGGGCCAGGCGAACGGCCGCACGATCACCCCGGCGGTCGCTGCGCCCACGATCGCCCAGACCAGCCACGGCGATGCGAGCAGCCCCGCTACATCCACGCGTGCCTCGCGCCCCCGCCGCCGTAAGCCGCCCTCACAACCCCAGCTCGCGCAGCCCGGGATGATCCTCCGGCCGAGGCTGCCCCGATTGCCAGTGGAACAGTCGCGCGCCCGCCGCGATCGCGATGTCGTTGATGCTGGCATGCCGTACGCGCATCAGCCCGCGTTCGTCGAATTCCCAAAGCTCGTTGCCATAGCTGCGAAACCAAGCACCGCCGGCATCGTGCCACTCGTAGCAGAACCGCACCGCCATGCGGTTCTCGCGGAACCCCCATAGCTCCTTTACGAGCCGATACTCCGCCTCGACCGCCCATTTGCGCGTCAGGAAATCCACGATCGCCGCACGCCCCTGGAATATCTCGTCGCGATTCCGCCACCGGCTGTCGGCGGTATACGCCAGCGCCACCCGGGCCGGGTCGCGGCTGTTCCACGCATCCTCCGCGCGGCGGGTCTTGAGCGTGGCGCTCGCCAGGTCGAACGGCGGAAACGGCGGCCGGGCCTCGTCGGTCAAGTTCAACTATCCCCGTCTGTGTGACGCGCCGCTTGTAAAGCAAGCCGGGCATTTTCCAACTCGAGCGCCGCGATGCGTGCCTGAAGCGGCGATATCCTCTCGGCCATCTCATCGACAGTGTAGCGCGGCCGGATATGCTGCGGACAGTTCCAGTCGAATGCCTGCAGACGCAACACGAAAGCCCGCTCCGCCCGCGCGCGGTAGCCGGCCTCCGCCAGCTTGCTCGCCAGCTCGGGCGAGGCCGAAAGATCCACCGCGTGCATGTGCGCCAGGATCTTCAGCCGCGCCTTGTGCGGATAATCGACCAGGATCAGGCAGACCCTGTCATCGGCTTTCACGTTACCGGCGCTGATATATTGCCGGTTACCACGATAATCGGCAAATGCCAGCGTGGTCGCGTCGAGCATCTTGAGGAAGCCCGGCGGCCCGCCGCGATGCTGCACATAGGGCCAGCCGGATTCCGACACCGTCGAAAGATAGAAGCTGTCGCGCGCGGCGATGAAGCCGGCCTCCTGCGCGCCGAAACGATCGAAAATCCGGTCGCCCGCGCCCTCCCACAGGCCCAGGCTTCCCTGCTCCGCCTGCACGGCGCGAACACTCGGCGTGGCAAGAAGATCAAGGAAGCTATAGGCCATGATGCGCTCAGGCGGCTTTCGCGGTCACGACCGGGAAATCGATTTCGATTCCCGTGACCGTATTCAGGAGGTTCGTGAAAACGTTCTCCGCCACGATGGCCACGATCTCGACGATCTGCCTGTCGGAAAACCCGGCATCCCGCACGGCCGCGAAATCGCCGTCGCTGACATGGCCACGGTTTTCCGTGATCGCCACGGCAAACGCCACGGCGGCATTCGCCTTAGGATCGCCCGAGCCGCCCTGCCTGTTATGCGCGATTTCCGCAGCATCCAGCTTGGCCATGTTCGCGGCCAGATAGCTGTGCGCCGACAGGCAATAATCGCACCCGTTCACCTGCGCCACGGCAATCGCAATCCGCTCCCGCGTCTTCAGATCCAGCGTCTTGCCCAGGGCCGCATTCTGCCCAAGAAAACTTTGCAACACGACGGGGCTCAGCCCAAGCACCCGAAACGAATTCGGCACGATGCCAAGCTGCTTCTGCACCGCATCGAGCAGCGGCTTGGACTCGGCGGGAACGGCATCGAGGGAAGGGACGGGAATACGCGACATGATGTGCTCCTGGGTTGATGGAGCCTGATATGGACCATGCCTGCTGAAAGCGTAATCGCCCATCTTGGCATTTCACTATTGCCAAGGTAGCAATGATACCAACCCGTCTTGGGACTAACTCATCGGCAGCAAGCAAGGAAGCAGTCCTGTTTCGAGAAAAAGGACCAGAAAGCTTTTATCCCGACGCTGGCACGAAAGGCTAACTGCCACTGCAGGCGTATCGACTTGCAGAACGAAAGTACGCTGCGGGGCAGGCGTCGGAGCAAAAGCTTTTTGGTCCTTTTTCTCGAAGAAGGACTACTTTCTTGCCTGCCCGGATATCGTGTCTGGTATAACTCATGGACCATATCGACTCGATCCGCCTGTTCGTCGCCGTCGCCCGAAGCGGCAGCTTCGCCGAAGCCGCGCGCCGCCTGCGCCTCTCACCCTCCGTCGCCACCCGCGGCGTCGCACAACTCGAGAACAAGCTCGGCGCGCAACTGTTTACCCGCACGACCCGCTCTGTCCGCCTGACCGAACGGGGTGCGGCCCATCTCGATCGTTGCAGCCGCATACTCGAGGAACTCGAAGACGCCGAACGTGCCCTGCGCGGCGATATCGGCGCGCCGCGCGGCGAACTGGTGATCGCCGCCCCGGTGGTCTTCGGCCGCCTGCACGTTTTGCCCAGGATCACATCCCTGCTGCGGAAACACGCGGCGCTCACCGTCCGCCTGCTGCTGTCGGACCGCAACGCGCATGTCGCCGAAGACGGCATCGATGTCGCCATACGCATCGGCCCGCTCGCCGACAGCAGCCTGGTGGCCCTGCGCCTCGGCACCATGGGCCAGGTCGTCGTAGCCAGCCCCGACTATCTCGCCAACAACCCTGCGCCGCAGCGCCCGGCCGATCTGCAGAACCACAGCCTGATCGTGTTCGAAGGCATGGGCCAGACAAACGAATGGCGATTCCGCGATCAGACGACCCGCCTGCGCCCGCGCCTGATCGTCACCACCGCCGACGCCGCGATCGCCGCCGCCCAAGCCGGCCTGGGCATCACACGAACACTGTCCTACCAGGTGCAAGAGCCGCTCGCCGCGGGGCGCCTCGTCACCCTACTGGGCAAATTCGCACCCCTCGAAGTGCCCGTCAGCGCGCTCTACCAGGCGAACCGCCGCGCGACCGCGAATATCGCGGCCTTCCTCGCGGAGATACGCGATATCCTGCCGAAATAGGCCGCCGGCCCGCCGCCCAACCACCCCCCAGGCCCGCGACGCATTTGCGCCAACGCGCCGCCGCGTGCCACCTCGCTGCATGCCCACAACCATCGCAGGCCAGGAACTCCATCACGGCGACTGCCTGGCGATACTCCCGACGCTCGCTCCCGCCAGCATAGACGTGATCGTAACCTCGCCCCCTTACAACCTGAACCTTGCCTACAAAACCTACGAAGATACCAAATCCGAAAACGCCTATCTCGACTGGCTGACCACGATCTGCACCGAACTCCGCCGCGTCATGCGGCCCGACGCCTCGTTCTTCCTCAACATCGCCGGCTCCAACAGCCGCCCCTGGCTCCCCTTCGAACTCGTCACCCGCCTGCGCCCGCTTTTCGTGCTGCAAAACCACATCACCTGGATCAAGGCCATAAGCATCGACCAGGACAGCGCAGGCCACCACAAACCCGTCGCCGGCCGCCGCTTCCTCAACCACAACCACGAACACATCTTCCACCTGACCCTGTCAGGTGACGTGCAACTGAACCGCCTCGCGATCGGCGTGCCGTTCAAGGACAAATCCAACATCGCCCGACGCAATCACGCACAAGACGCACGCTGCCGCGGCAACACCTGGTTCATCCCGTACCGCACCGTGCAGACCAGGGCGCAGAAATACAACCATCCCGGCACGTTCCCGATCGACCTGCCGCGCTGGTGCATCCGCCTGCACGGCCGGCCCGGCGCCACGGTGCTGGACCCGTTCGCCGGCACCGGCACCACGCTTGTTGCCGCTTGCCTCGAGGGCGCGCATGGGATTGGGATCGAGATGGATCTGGCGTATCTAGAGACGGCTTGTGCGCGGTTGGCGGAGTTGAAGTAAGCAAGCAGTCCTTTTTTGAAAAAAAGGACCAAAAAACTTTTGCGTCCTTCGCCGGCATGAAGGCCTACCTCGCTTCTGCGGCGCATGCGCGGCGGATTCGGCCTGCCCGCGACAGCACACCGCAAAAGTTTTTTGCTTCTTTTTTTCAAAAAAGAAGGCCTTGCTTCCTACCCCTAATGCGTGAAAACCCGAGCCTCCACCGACAACCCCGGAAACAACCGCCCCACGATCGCCTGCCCGGGATCGATCGTGATCTTCACCGGAACCCGCTGCACCACCTTGGTGAAATTCCCAGTAGCCCGCTCCGGCGGCAACAAACTCCCATCCGCCACAGACGTCGGCCCAAAACTCTGCACATGCCCCGCCAGCGTCACCCCCGGATACGCATCCACGTGCAGTTCCGCCCGCTGCCCCACCGCCATCGCCGCCACCGCCTCCTCGCGGTAATTCGCCACCGCCCAAACATCCCCGGCCGGCACGAAGGTGATCAGCGGCCGCCCCGGCGTCACATACGTGCCCGCAAACGCCAGCCGCGCCGTCACATACCCGTCCGACGGCGCCACGATCTGCGTGTAGCCGAGGTTGATGCGCGCCAGGTCCACCTGCGCGCCCTGCGCCGCCAGCGTGGCCGCCGCGGCCGCCCGCTGCGCCGCCAGCACCACCATCTGCGCCCGCGCGCCGCGCAACGCATCCTCGCGCGCCACCACCGTCTCGCCGTTCTGCCGCGCATCGGCCGCCGCCCGCTGGTAATCGCGCAGCACCCCGCCTTCCGTCCCGCGCAGCGCACGCTGCCGCGCCAGCTCCGCCCCGGCCTGCACCCGCCCCGCCTCCGAGGCCGAAACCGCCGCCGCCTGGCTTTCGATCACCGCGCGCTGCGCCGCCAGCCGCGCGTCCAGCTCGCCCAACTGCGCCTGCGTCTGGTGCAACGCCGCCTGGTTCTGCGCCACCTGCGCGCGATACACATCCTGCTCGATCTCGTAGAGCAACTGCCCCCGGCGCACCGGCTGGTCGTCATCCGTCCCGATCCGCGTCACATACCCCGCCACCCGGGACTCTATCTGCACCGGATCGCCCCGCAACTGCGCATCGATCGTGCCCGCCTGGCCGCCCTCGAACCGGATGGCGTTCCAGTCGATCAGCAGCACCGCCATCACGACCAGCGCCGCCGTCGCCAATATCGCTCGGACGACAGCCGCCCGCCGCGCGGACCGCGCCGCCTCCCGCTTCTCTTCCTCAGACTTCCCCTCCGCCTCGCCACTCATCGCGCCGGCCTCACGCCCACCGCCGCCGCCCCTGTCAGCACCCGCGCCAGCGCGGACATGCCCGGCCGTATCCGCCCCGCCAGAACCCCGCCGCCCGCCTCGAGCACGATCTTCACCGGCACACGCTGCACCACCCTGGTGTAATTCCCCGTCGCATTATCCGCCTGCACCGCGGCGAGCTGATCGCCCGTGAGCGGCGAAATCCCCGCCACATGCCCGCGCAGAACCACCCCCGGATACGCATCGAGCCGCACCTCGGCATCCGCCCCGGGCCGGATATACGTCAGCTGCCGCTCGGTGAAGTTCGCGTTGACCCAGACGCCCGCCAGCTGCGTCACCGGGATCACCTCGGTGCCGGCCGCCAGCAGCGTCCCCACCCTAACCTGCCGCGTCCCCGCCACCCCGTCGAACGGCGCACGCAGGCGCGTATAGCCCAGCCGTATACGCGCCAGATCCAGCGTCGCCCGCCGCGCCTCCACATCGGCCGCCGCCCGCGCCGCCTGGGCCGCCAGCACATCGACCTGCCGCCGGCGCTCCTCGGCCTGCGCCGCCTGCGCGCGCGTATCGGCCGCCAGCCGCCGGTCCTCGGCCACCGCGTCGTCGTAGGTCCGCCGCTCCCCCAGCGCCGTCGGCAACAGCCGCGCCTGCCGCGCCGCCTCCTCGCCGGCGCGAACCCGCTCCGCCCCGGTGCCCGCCGCCTGCGCCACCGTGGCATGCACCTGCAGCAGAGCCACCGCCCGCTGGTCCTGCACCGCCTGCAATGCTGCCTCGGACGCCGCAAGCTGCGCCTCCGCCTGCGCCACGGCGGCGCGGTAATCTTCGTCCTCCATCTCGGCCACCACCTGGCCCGCGCGCACAGGCTGGTTGTCGTCCACCAGCATAGTTTTCAGATACCCGGCCTCGCGCGCCGCCAACGGGGTCGTCGCCCCGTCCGCATACGCATCCTCCGTTTCCGGATTCTGCCGCGCCGCCAAAGGCGCGTCCCAGCCGGCCAGCCAGATCACCACGGCGCCCACACCTACGAGCACCGCCAGCAGCACCAGGAATACCCGAAAACCGGCGCGTTGCGCGTCTGCCACCTCAGGGCAACCGGATCGTAAGCAGTCGCGTCATGGTAACTCCAACCGGCGCTTGGTAACGACGCGCCTGCCAAGGGGTTCGAAATACATGGTGCGGGCGGGCGTGGCGACTTTGGGTGGTGTCTCGGTTTGAGTGGTTTCGGCGTTTTCTGTTGCGCGAAAGGCAAGGCCTTCTTTTCTGAAGAAAAGAAGCAAAAGACTTTTGACTCCGCTGTCGCGTCCGTCGGTGGGCCGGCGTGTCGGGTGTTCCGATCGCTTGGGCTTCCGCTCGCACCAGCCGACGCTGTTCCGGCCTTGTTGCGTCGTGCGTTCGCACCACGGCACCACGTAATGGCGCTCCTTCCGCTGGCCGCCCTCGCCAGCACCCCACCGGCGCACGCCGCCGCCCCCGAACCCCTCGGCTTCACCGAAGCGCTCGCCCTGGCCTACCAGACCAACCCGCGCCTGCTGGCCGCCCGCCGCCAGCTCGCCCAAACCGACGAGCAGGTCCCCCAGGCCCTCGCCGGCTGGCGCCCCCGCGTCACCATCACCGGCAGCGCCGGCGGCGCCTTGTTCGACGACAACATGGACAAGATGCACGACCCGGAACGCCGCGCGCCGCAGGACTACGAACTGAAACTCAGCCAGAACATCTACACCAGCGGCCAGATACGCGCCCAGACCCAACGCGCCGAAGCCGAAGTGCGCGCCGGCCGCGCCAACCTCCACAGCACCGAATCCGAAATCCTGCTCGCCGCCGCCGCCGCCTATCTGGACGTGGTGCGGGACCGCGCCGTGGTCGAACTCAACGCCCACCAGGTCAGCGTGCAACGCGACACCGTGCAGGCCAGCTCCGTGGAACTGGCAGCCGGCGGCGTGGCCCCCGCCGATCTCGGCCAGGCCCGCGCCCGCCTCGGCACCGCGAGCGCCCAGCTCGCCGCCGCCCAGTCCATGCTCGCCCAATCCGAAGCCGCCTTCGAACACCAGGTGGGCCAACCCCCGGGCCCACTCGCCAGCACCGCCCGCCTCCTGGCCACCCCGCTCGCCACCCTGCCGCCCAGCCGCGACCGCGCCATCGCCCAGGCGCTCGACGCCAACCCGGATGTCCTCGCCGCCCAGGCCTCGCGCGACGCCAGCGAACACGGCATCGACGTGGAACGCGCCAACCTGCTGCCGCATCTCTCGCTCAACGCCCTGTTCGCCCGCCTGCGTGATACCCAGATCCAGAAACTCAACCAGCGCGACAACGCCGGCCAGATCACGCTGGACGTGAACGTGCCGCTCTACCAGGGCGGCGGCGAATACTCCCGCATACGCGCCGCGAAAGAAATGACGTATCGCCTGGGAGACCTGCTCGACGAAGCCCGCCGCCAGGCCCGCCAGTCCGCCGCCAGCGCCTGGGACCAGCTCGCCGCCGCCCGAAGCCGCGTCGCCGGCGAACAGGATGCCATCGCCGGCAACCAGGTCGCCGTGCGCGGCTATACCGCCCAGCAACGCGCCGGCGTGCGGCCGTTATTGGATGTGCTGGTGGTGCAGCAGGATCTGCTGGCCAGCGAAGTGGCCAGCGTGTCGGCCGAGCATGACGTGCTGCTGGCCACGCTCGAAGTAGCGTCCGCGATCGGCGAGCTGGACGCTGGGCATTTGCGGCTGGGCGATGTGTACGACCCGGTGCGGCACTACGATGCGGTGCGCGATAGGTGGGCGGGGACTGTGCCGCCTGAGTGAGTTTAGTTTGGGTAAGGAAGGAAGCAAGGCCTTCTTTTTCGAGAAAAAGAAGCAAAAAGCTTTTGCTGTGACGGCTGCACTAGCGCCTGCGGTTTTTTTGTCAGGCGCGTGTTTGCAGGAACATCTCAGGCGCGCGATTATTACCGGCGTCAAATTCTGGAATTAATTTACCGGCCGGGACTTGGGCACAAGTTGAGAACGTAATACTCATTCGTTAGCAAATGGCTTGGTCAGAGTTGTGAATGTGCGCTTAAGCAACGGCATTTGTAATCGACTTGAGTATAGGACCCAATCAAGGAACATGTTTAATAATGCTCGGCATCTCGCTTCCACATAAGATATACCTATGTCGCGTTTAGAGGCTTATTATCGATACAGAGTTACGGGAAAAGTATCGTCGGGCGCCAAATTCTTTGCGTTGCGGGTTATCTAATGACCGACGGAATGGCACGTCGCCTATCTAGGGAGTGGTGCCGCGGTTCTACGGCAGTATGGCCTTCCGTATTTCAGGATGAGTGCCTGGCACACGGTAACAAGCCCGAGTTTCACAAGCTGTCAAACAGATCAACGAATTGCCGTCGAGACAAAGATGATCGCTCTAATCAAGCGTAGAACAATTAGAGGAATGTGCGTACCAGTGGATGTTGATGAGTATCAAAAGTTCATGCCGAAAAACGAAGTGGTCGGGCAGCCATGATACGTTTTTAGCTCACGTGATCATCGGTGGCGTCATTAGCTGGATCGAAAACAACAATTATGAAGGAAACATAGCATACTTCTTCGAGTTCTTGGACACGCTAGCCAAGCTGAAGCTCAACGATTTATGGATAAGATATTTATCGACCCGGCCTTGAGGAGCTCTTCTAATTATGGGGAGCATGGATTTCTTGACAAGGAGAAGTCTGCGCCAACTAAGCCGCCGACTTGTTAGCGTGGCAGGGGTACACTGATATGCGTCGCGCAAATGAACAGAAAGAGCGGAGATTAGACTGCCGAAGTCTTATGCAGCACCCACATGACGCTGTTCACGTTCCCGCTGATAAGATGATGGAACTTGTTAGAAAATGGGCGCGCCAATCTGGCGGCAGTTACGAGTCAGCTCTTGCAAAGCTAGCTTCGGTTAGTCAGCTATCCGTTCTTGCGCTCACGGCAGGAATTTCTACTTCTTTCTGTCATAAAGGAGGCGTCACGCACTCACTCACACGCGCTAAACGGCCAGAAATCCAACGCCAACCACCTTATCCGCGTCTCCGCCTCCAACCGATTCCCATGAAACACCCCAACCACCACCAGACAAACCCCCACCAACACCCAAACCCCCGCCGGCCGCCGCGGCCGCGCCCCCGCCAGCCGACGCATCAACAAAGCCCCCCAACCCCCACAACCGCCCCCACCACCACATCGCCCACCGTATGCACATGCAGCGCCAGCCGCGTCCCCCCAATCCCCGACCGCGATCGCCAAACAACCAACGACCGCCACCCACCCCCCAACCCAATTCCGCGGCGCCAGCAGCGCGACTAGCCCCCCATAAACCACCGCCGCCGTCGCGGTATGCCCGCTCGGGCTCGCCACCCCCAACCACCCGAAACGCGCCCCGCACGCCAGTGTGATCAGCTTGAGCACGAGCATCACCGCCAGCACCCCACCCACGCAGCCGCCCCAGGCCAACGCCCCCCGACGCCACCCCACCCCCAGCAAAACCACCAACACGCAAGCCGCCAGAGGCAAAACCACCGCCTGGTCGGCAAAATTGGTCACGAAGTTCACGCCCCACCCCCGCCGCCGCAAACTTGCCGCCACGACAGCAATCCCGCAGGGTGCCCCGCAAACGAAAACGCCGCCCAGGGAGACGATATTTGAGCGCCGCCGACCAGGATACCGGCTTCGAGCAAGGCTTCGGCTACGATTACCCGTTGATCATCAAGCAATTGCTCATCACCCCGCTGCGCCAACACCCGAGCCAGGAGATCGTCTATCGCGACCTCAGCGCCTCTCGTACCGCGAATTCGGCGAACGGGTGAACCGCCTCGGCGCCGCCCTGAACACCCTGGGCGTCGCCCAACGTGACGTGGTCGCCGTGATGGACTGGGACAGCCACCGCTACCTCGAATGCTTCTTCGCCATCCCGATGACCGGCGCCGTGCTGCAGACGGTGAATATCCGGCTGTCGCCCGAGCAGATCCTCTACACGCTGAATCACGCCGGCGCCGAATTCATCCTGTGCAACACAGAATTCCTGCGCGCTGCTGCAATCCATGCGCCGCAGCTGACCCACGCGAAGACGTTCGATCTGCCTCGAGCGACGACGGCAATCTCCGACACCCGGCCGCCGCCTTCGAGGCGGGCGAATACGAGGCGATGCTGGCCGCAGCCGACCCGCGCCATGATTTCCCGAGTTCGACGAACGCACCAAGGCGACGACGATTCTACACGACCGGAACGACCGGAAATCCCGAAGGGCGTATATTACAGCCACCGGCAGATCGTGCTGCACACGCTGTCAGGCCTGGCGACGTTGCAATCGATCCCCGACGACGTCTACATGCCGATCACGCCGATGTTCCATGTGCACGCCTGGGGAAATCCCTACAACGCCACCGTGCGCGGCATCAAGCAGGTCTATCCCGGCCGCTACTAGCCCGAACTGCTGGTCGGCTATCTCGTTCAGGAGGAAAGCGTAACCTTCTCCCACTGCGTGCCGACCATTCTGCAGATGTTCCTGGCCGCCGCCGAGGGTGTCGATCTGCGCGGCTGGCGCGTGGTCATCGGCGGCTCCGCGCTGCCCCGGCCGCTGGCGCAAGCGGCGCGCGACCGCGGCGTGGACGTGTTCTCCGGCTACGGCATGTCGGAGACCGGCCCGATCGCAACGGTCGCATTGCTGGTGCCGACACTTGCGCGATGGCGGCGAGACGGAACTCGCCTATCGCTGCCGTGCCGGCCGCCCGGTCCCGCTGGGCGATATGCGCATCGTCGACGCCGAAATGCGCGATCTGCCGCATGACGGCATCGCCACGGGCGAGGTCGTCATGCGCTCGCCGTGGCTGACCCAGGGCTATCTCGAAAACCCCGAAGCCGCCGCGACCCTTTGGCACGGCGGCTGGCTGCACACCGGCGACATCGGCAGCCATCGACGAACACGGTTTCCTGCACATAACCGACCGGATCAAGGACGTGGTGAAAACCGGCGGCGAATGGGTGTCCAGCCTGCAGCTGGAAGACATTATCTTCGCCGAACATCCCAGCTGTCCGAAGTCGCGGTGATCGGCGTCAAGGACGCCCGCTGGGGCGAACGCCCCGTCGCCGTAATCGTGACGAAACCCGGCGACCAGAATGATGCCGGGGCCCTGCGCGCCCTCGTCATGGCAAGCGTGGAGGAGGGCGTGATCTCGAAATACGCCGTGCCCGAGCGCGTAGAGTTCGTCGAGTCCATAGCCAGAACCAGCGTCGGCAAACTGGATAAGAAGGTGCTGCGCGCTGAGTTCAGCTAAGCGTGCTCTCTAATTCCGACCTGCCTTGGAACTACCCCCTCGGCAGCAAGGAAGGAAGGCCTTCTTTTTCGAGAAAAAGAAGCAAAAAGCTTTTATCCCGACGCTGGCACGACATGCTGGCTGTCACTGCAACCGCATCGACTGGCAGAACGAACGTAAACGCCGATGCAGTCGTCAGAGCAAAAGCTTCTTGGTCCTTTTTCTCGAAAAAGGACTGCTTTCTTGCGTGCCTGGATGCGTCAATCTTCCTCCAGCGTGGCGCAAGCACACCTTCGTTCGCCAGAAATAGATTACAAATCTATCGATGGTGCATCTGTGAAATCGCTGTCGACGCGCTCGCGTTGTCCACAAATCACAGACGCGCACACAAGCTCCGCACTCTCGCCAGACCGACTGGCAAGACGCTAACCGCAAAGCGTTATTTGTTCTCCTCGAACAACTCCCGCCCGATCAACATCCGGCGTATCTCGCTCGTCCCAGCCCCGATCTCATACAACTTCGCATCCCGCAGCAATCGCCCGGTCGGGTAATCGTTGATATATCCATTCCCACCCAGGATCTGGATGGCATCAAGCGCCGCCCGCGTAGCGCTCTCCGCCGCAAACAGGATCGCCCCCGCCGCATCCTTGCGCGTCGTCCGCCCCTGGTCGCAAGCCCGCGCCACCGCATAAACATACGCACGAGTCGCATTCGTCACCGTGTACATATCCGCCAACTTACCTTGCACAAGCTGGAACTCTCCGATCGCCTGGCCGAACTGCTTGCGGTCATGCACATATGGTATCACCACATCCAGACAGGCCTGCATGATCCCGATCGGCCCTGCCGCCAGCACCGCGCGTTCGTAATCCAACCCGCTCATCAACACGCTCACGCCGCGCCCGACAGCGCCCAGCACATTCTCCGCCGGCACCTCGCAATCCTCGAATACCAGCTCGCACGTGTTCGAGCCTCGCATCCCCAATTTGTCGAGCTTCTGCGCGGTGGAAAACCCACGCATCCCCCGCTCCACGATGAAGGCGGTAATACCCTTCGATCCCGCCTGCGGATCGGTCTTCATATACACCACAAGCACGTTCGCATCCGGCCCGTTGGTGATCCACATCTTGTTGCCGTTCAGCACATACCGGTCACCGCGGTGCTCCGCGCGCCCCTTCATGCCAACCACGTCCGATCCAGCGCCAGGCTCGCTCATCGCCAGCGACCCCACATGCTCCCCGCTGATCAGCTTCGGCAAAAACCGCGCCTTCTGCTCGGGCGTGCCGTTGCGCGAAAGCTGGTTCACGCACAAATTCGAATGCGCGCCATAGGACAACCCGACCGAAGCCGACGCCCGGCTGATCTCCTCCATCGCGATCACATGTTCCAGGTATCCAAGCCCCGAACCGCCAAATGCCTCGTCGGCCGTAATACCCAGAAGCCCCAGCCCGCCCATCTTGCGCCATAAATCGGCGGGAAAGTCGTTCGCCCGATCGATCTCGGCCGCGCGCGGCGCAATCTCCGTCGCGGCAAAGCGCTGCACAGTCTCGCGCAGCGCATCCGCCGTCTCGCCCAGGTCGAAGTTCAAGCCGTTCATGGAAGGGGACACCGTATTTTCACCACTGGTAGAGTGGGGTGTTTTGTGTTTGGGTGAAAGGAAGAAAACGCGCGCTTCGACGGGAAACGAAGCAAAAAACCGCTATCCCGCCTGATCCGTGGCGAATGTTTCTCAAACGCTGCGCAGCCGCGTAATAAACCTTTTGCAGCCACCTCGCCACTGGAGCCCGCCGCACGAATGGACGCCCACGTACCCGAGTTCGCCGCCAATGCCGACGCCATGCGCGCCCTCGTGGCCGACCTCAACGACGTCGCCGCCCGCGTACGCACAGGCGGCGGACAGGTCGCCCGAGACCGCCACACCGCGCGCGGCAAGAAGCTCCCACGCGACCGCGTGCGCGCCTTGCTGGACCCGCTAAGCCCGTTCCTCGAGATAGGCCAGCTCGCCGCCCACAACATGTATGGCGGCGAAGTACCCGCCGCCGGCATAATCGCCGGCATCGGCCGGATACGCGGCCGCGAATGCATGGTCGTCGCCAACGACGCCACCGTAAAAGGCGGCACATACTTCCCGATGACGGTGAAGAAACACCTGCGCGCCCAGGAAATTGCCGAGCAAAACCATCTCCCCTGCATATACCTGGTGGATTCCGGCGGCGCCAACCTCCCGAACCAGGACGAGGTATTTCCCGATCGCGACCATTTCGGCCGCATCTTCTTCAACCAGGCGCGCATGTCCGCCAAGAACATCGCGCAGATCGCCGTCGTCATGGGCTCCTGCACCGCCGGCGGCGCCTATGTGCCCGCGATGTCGGACGAAAGCGTCATCGTTCGCAACCAGGGCACCATCTTCCTGGGTGGCCCACCACTGGTCCGCGCCGCCACAGGCGAAATCGTCACCGCCGAAGATCTCGGTGGTGCGGATTTGCATTGCCGCACCTCAGGCGTCACCGACCACTACGCCGAAAACGACGCCCACGCCCTCGGCATCGCCCGCAACATCGTCGGCCGCCTGAACACGACCAAACCCTCCGCGCTCGAAATGCGCACGCCCGTCGATCCGCTCTACGATCCCGCCGAAATCTACGGCATCGTCTCAGCCGACCGCCGTCGCCCCTTTGAGGTGCGCGACATAATAGCCCGCATCGTCGATGCCAGCACGCTCGACGAATTCAAAACCCTTTACGGCCCTACGCTCGTCACCGGGTTCGCCCATATCTGGGGCTTCCCCGTCGGCATCATCGCCAATAACGGCATCCTGTTCGGCGAAAGCGCCAAGAAAGGCGCCCACTTCATCGAACTCTGCTGCCAGCGCAACATACCGCTCGTATTCCTGCAGAACATCACCGGCTTCATGGTCGGCCAGAAATACGAAGCCGGCGGCATCGCCAAAGACGGCGCAAAACTCGTCACCGCGGTGGCCACCGCCAATGTCCCGAAATTCACCGTGGTGATCGGCGGCAGTTTCGGTGCCGGCAATTATGGCATGTGCGGCCGCGCCTACTCACCACGCTTTCTGTGGATGTGGCCGAACGCCCGCATCGGCGTCATGGGCGGCGAACAGGCCGCATCCGTCCTCGCACAAGTGAAACGCGACGGCTTCGAACGCACCGGCCGACGCCTGGCCCGCCGACGAGGAAGAGGCCTTCAAACAACCGATCCGCGCGCAATACGAAACCCAGGGCCACCCATACTATGCCTCCGCCCGCCTGTGGGACGACGGCGTGATCGACCCCGCACAGACGCGGCGTGTGCTTGGTCTTTCGATTTCCGCTTCTTTGAACGCGCCAGTCGAGCCCACGAAGTTTGGGTTGTTTCGGATGTGAGCAGCAAGGAAGCAAGGCCTTCTTTTTTGCAAAAAAGAAGCAAAAAACTTTTGCTCCGCTGTCGCCGGGTGGGGCAAATGCTCACCCTCGAACGGAAACGCCATGTTCAGTAAAATCCTTATTGCCAATCGTGGTGAGATTGCCTGCCGTGTCATTGCCACGGCGCGCCGGCTTGGCATCGCCACTGTGGCCATCTACTCCGATGCGGACGCGGCTGCGCTCCACGTCACCCAGGCCGACGAAGCCTACGCGATCGGCCCCGCACCAGCGCGCCAAAGCTACTTGCGCGGCGACGCCATAATCGAAATTGCCCGCGCATCCGGTGCTCAGGCCATCCACCCCGGCTACGGCTTCCTTTCCGAGAATGCCGATTTCGCCGAAGCCTGTGCCGCAGCCGACATAATCTTCATCGGCCCAAAACCTGGCTCGATACGCGCCATGGGCAGCAAAGCCGAAGCCAAAGCCCTGATGGCGCGCTCCGGCGTACCCCTCGTTCCCGGCTACCATGGCGACGAACAATCCCTCGCCGTACTCACCGAACACGCAAACAAGATCGGCTACCCGGTCCTGCTGAAAGCATCCGCCGGCGGCGGCGGACGCGGCATGCGCGTCGTCGAACGCGAAGCCGATCTCGCCGAATCGCTGGACCGCGCGCGCGGCGAAGCCCGCGCCTCCTTCGGTGACGACCGCATGCTCGTCGAAAAATACCTGACCCACCCAAGGCATATCGAAGTCCAGGTATTCGCCGACACGCACGGTAATTGCGTATCGCTTTTCGAACGCGATTGCTCCATCCAGCGCCGCCACCAGAAAGTCATCGAGGAATCCCCCGGCCCCTGCATAGACGCCGACCAACGCCTTGCCTTGGGCGAAGCCGCAATCGCCGCCGCACGCGCCGTGGATTATGTCGGCGCCGGCACGATAGAATTCATCTACGAGGATGACCGCTTCTACTTCATGGAGATGAACACCAGGCTCCAGGTAGAACACCCTGTCACCGAATTCGTCACCGGCTGCGATCTCGTCGAATGGCAATTGCGCGTCGCCGCCGGCGAACGCCTGCCGAAACTACAGCACGAGCTCGCAATCACCGGCCACGCGCTCGAAGTGCGCATCTGCGCCGAGGATCCGGAGCGCGACTTCATGCCAGCCACCGGCCGCATCACCTGGCTACGCCAACCGCCGGCCACCGCCAACACACGCATCGATACCGGCATACGGCAAGGCGACACGATCACCCCCAATTACGATTCGATGATCGCCAAACTTATCGTCTGGGGCGAGGACCGCCCAACCGCCCTGCGCCGCATGCGCCAGGCGCTCGCGTCCTACGAACTCACAGGTCCTCGCACCAATCTCGATCTTCTCAGACATATAATCGCCGACCCCGCTTTCGCAGCCGGCGATTTCGACACCGGCTTCATCGGCCGAAACCCGCAACTCCTTCACCCGGCCAGCGCGCTGGCGCCGGAAATCCTTGCCGCCGCCTGCCTCTCCGAACTGCAATCCGCCCGTACAGATCTCACGGATCCCTGGTCCGCCGGCGATGGCTGGCGCGTCAACGGCACCGCGGCCACGGAACTCACATTCCAACACGGCGAACACCGCCTGCACATCGCTGCCCGTGCCGCATCCTCGAACACCTGGTCGCTCGACCTGCCGGACGGCACGCTCACCGCCCAGCAAAGCCCGGATGCAATCACCATCAACGGCAAGCGCCACAACATCCGGATCGTGCGCGACCGCGACACCATCACCATCATCCAGAACGGCACCAACCATATCTTCACCCGCATAGACCCGCTCGCACCGCCCGAAGCAGCAGCGGCCGCCGACGCGAAGCTGGTGGCACCCACCCCCGCCCGCGTCGATCGCGTGTTCGTCGCCGCCGGCGACGTCAGTCGTAAAAGGCCAGAAACTCCTGATTCTGGAAGCGATGAAAGTGGAGACGACGTTCAGCGCCCCGCGCGACGGCATAGTAGAAACCGTGCACGTGCGCCCCGACGAGCTGATCCAGGAAGGCGCCCGCCTCATCACCTTCGTGGCGGTCGA
The DNA here is from genome assembly GCA_963795825.1 of uncultured Alphaproteobacteria bacterium. Classification (GTDB taxonomy): domain Bacteria; phylum Pseudomonadota; class Alphaproteobacteria; order Acetobacterales; family Acetobacteraceae; genus BOG-908. Next base: position 157,595 of record CAWCIW010000004.1, read on the forward strand.
CAATGAATCTTCCTGACGCCGTCAAGATCGTCGAGGTGGGCCCACGCGACGGCCTGCAGAACGAAGCCCAGGCCGTCTCCGTAGAAACACGCATCGCCCTGATAGATGCGCTCTCCGTCACCGGGCTGCGCGCCATCGAAGCCGGCAGCTTCGTCTCGCCGAAATGGGTCCCGCGCATGGCCGGCAGTGCGGACGTGCTGGCAGGCATCACCCGCGCGCCTGGCGTGTGCTACAGCGCACTCGTCCCCAACATGCAGGGCATGCTCGCCGCAGAACACAGCAACATCGACGAGATCGCCATCTTCGCCGCCGCCTCGGAATCCTTTTCGCAAAAAAACATCAACTGCTCGATCGCCGAAAGCCTCGCCCGCTTCGCCCCCGTAGCCGAACGCGCCAGGCAGCGCGGCCAGCGCCTGCGCGGATACATCTCGTGCGTGCTCGGCTGCCCCTATGAGGGCGACATCGCGCCGGACGCGGTGGCGAAAGTAGCCCGCGAACTGCGCGCGCTGGGCTGCGCGGAAATCTCCCTTGGCGATACGATCGGCGTTGGCACGCCAGCCAAGGCAAAACACCTGGTACAACGCGTCGCGCAGGAAATTCCGCTTGCCGAAATCGCCGTGCATTTCCACGACACGTACGGCCAGGCCCTGGCCAACATCCTGGCCTGCCTGCAAGCCGGCGTAACAACGATTGACGCCGCGGTAGCAGGCCTGGGCGGCTGCCCCTATGCCAAGGGCGCCACCGGGAACGTCGCAACCGAAGACGTCGTCTACATGCTGCAAGGCATGGGCATACACACCGGAGTCTCGCTGGAAAAACTCACCGTCGCCGGCACGCAAATCTGCACCGCGCTCGGCCGGGAGACATCATCGCGCGTGGCAAAAGCCCTGCTCAACACGCCAAACTAAAAAGATATCGCGCACCAGCCTTCGCAAACACAAACGCCAAACCTCAATGCGCCTCAGCCCAACTCCGCCCAATGCCGGTCTCAACCGTCAAAGGCACGCTCAGATCGGCCGCCCCTTCCATCACCCTTTTAGCCAGGGCCGCCAATACCTCAGCCTCCCCTTCGGGCGCCTCAAACAGCAACTCATCATGCACGGTCAGCAATAAACGCGAAACCAGCCCCGCCTCGCGCAAGGCCGCAGGCAGCCGGACCATAGCCCGCTTCATCACGTCGGCCGCGCCACCCTGCAAAGGCGCGTTGATCGCCTGCCGCTCCGCCCCGGCCCGGCGCTGCATATTGCGATCCGCGATCCCCGGGATGGTACAGCGGCGCCCGAAAGGCGTCGTCACATAACCATGTATGCGCGCCTCCTCCTTCGTGCGCTCCATATAGGCGCGTATCCCGGGATACCGCGCGAAATATGCCGCGATATACGTGCCGGCCTCGCTTGCCTCGATCCCCAATTGCCGCGCCAGCCCGAACGCGCTGATACCATAGATGATACCGAAATTGATCGCCTTCGCCCGGCTGCGCGTCACCCGGTCCATCTGCTCGAGCGGCACGCCGAAAACCTCGCTGGCCGTGCGCGCATGGATATCCTGGCCGGTCGAGAACGCCTCCTTCAGCGCCGGGATATCGGCCACATGCGCCAGCAGCCGCAACTCGATCTGGCTGTAATCCGCGCTCACCAGGAAATGCCCGGGCTCCGACACGAAAGCGCGGCGTATCCGCCCGCCTTCCTCAGTCCTGATCGGGATGTTCTGCAAATTCGGGTCGTTGCTCGAAAGCCGCCCGGTGCTCGTGGCCGCCATCGCGTAGCTCGTATGCACGCGCCCCGTCGCCGGGTTTATCTCCTCCACCAGCGCATCGGCATAGGTGGATTTCAGCTTGGCCAATTGCCGCCATTCCAGCACGCGCCCTGGCAATTCATGGCCCAGATCCGCCAATGTCTGCAAAACGCTGGCATCCGTTCCCCATTGCCCGCTCGCACTGCGCTTGCCGCCAGGCATGCCCTGCTCGTCGAACAGCACTTCGCCCAATTGCTTCGGGCTGCCCAACCCGAACGGGTGCCCCGCCAGCCTGTGCGCATCCGCCTCTATCGCCGCCATACGCCCGGCGAAATCGGCGGAAAGCCTTCGCAATTCCGCCTCGTCCACCTTGATGCCGGCGCGCTCCGCATCAGCCAGTACCGGCACCAGCCGACGCTCCATCTGCTCGTACAACCCAAGTGCCGCATGCCGCCGCAATCCCGGTCGCAAAACCGCCCATAGGCGCAGGCAAACATCGGCCGCCTCCGCCGCATACGCCGCCGCCCGCCCCACCGGCACGGCCGCGAATACCAGCCTGTTGCGCCCGGTCCCTGTCGTCGCATCGAGCGTCGTCGGCGTGTGGCCCAGATGCAAAGGTGCCAGATCGGCCAAGGCATGATCATGCGCGCCGGCCGCCTGCGCAAAGCTGATGAGCGCCGGATCGTCCTGCGGCTCCGGCGCCGGCGCGCCCGCCGCCATCAGCACCAGCCGCGCATATTTCGCATTCGCGGTGATTTTCAGCACGGATGCATCGCCGAGCAGCGGCGCCAGTGCCGCCAGAACGTCCGCCGCCGGCAAACGCGGCTCGGTCAGCTCATCCACCGGAAACGGAATGTAGCAGGCCCGCCCTGGCGCGATTGCCAATGCGATCCCCAGCAAACGCGCGCGCCAAGGCCGCGGATCCATATCCGTCTGAACATGCAGCGCCACGCGCCGTGCCTGCACGGCGTCGGCCACCCATGTCGCAAGCGCCGCCGCGTCGGCCACCACCTCGTACGGCCCGTAAGCCACCACCGGCCCGCTGGGCGCTGCCACCTCCTCGTCGTCGCGCGGTGCTGCCGCCGGCCCATCCTCGAGGCCCAGCCGCAGAGCCGTGCTGCGGAACCCCATCGCGTGCAGCCAATCGGTCAGCCGCGTCCGGTCCAACGCCACCGTCACGCATCGCCTCGATCGGCAAAGGCATCGGCGCTTCCTCGCACAACGTCACGAGCTTCTTGGAAATCCGCGCCGCTTCGGCATGCGCGATCAGATTGTCCCGCCGTTTCGAAGGCTTCATCCCAGGTGCTGCCGCCAGCACCGCCTCCAGATCGCCATACTGGTTGATCAGCTCGGCCGCGTTCTTCGGCCCGATTCCCGGCACGCCCGGCACGTTATCCACGCTGTCGCCCATCAGCGATTGCACGTCGATCACGCGCTCGGGCCCCACCCCGAACTTCTCCATCACCTCGGCCGGCCCGATCGTCTTCTGCTTGATCGGATCGAGCATCGTCACGCCAGGCCGCACCAGCTGCATCAGGTCCTTGTCGGAACTGACGATCGTCACAGCCAGGCCCGCCGCCACGCCGGCTTTCGCATAAGCCGCGATCAGATCGTCGGCTTCCCAATCATCCAGCTCCACGCAGGCGATCCCGAAAGCCGCGGTAGCATCGCGCACCAGCTTGAACTGCGGAATCAGCTCGGACGGCGGATCGGGCCGCTGCGCCTTATACTGATCGTAAATCCGATTGCGGAAAGTATGGCTGCCCGCATCGAATACCACGGCCAGATGCGTGCCCACATGCGCCGCCAGGAACCGCGCCATCATGTTGGTGAACCCGAACACCGCGTTCACCGGCGTCCCATCCCCCGATTCATCGGCGGCAAAGCATGGAACGCCCGAAAAATATATCCGGACCCATCCACCAGCACCAGGCTAGGTGAAGCCGAAGGATCCGAAGCAACGTCGTCCAGTTTCTCGCTAATAACAGTCACCCCTCAAACCCAGAACCGAACGGCGACAGCGGAGTCAAAAGTTTTTTGCTTCTTTTTGCAAAAAAGAAGGCCTTGTCTTGAGTCTCAGTGGTCAGCGTCCACCAGCCCCAGGCCGCAAAACGAACAACCGAGAACAATAAGGGCAAAACGTCTGCTGCAACTCGATACGCAGCCAAACCCGGGGATGCCCAAGCGGCCCATCGCCGCCATCGCAGGCCACCACGCGACTCTCCACCAGGATAGTCTCCACGGTGCCGAAAGCAGGGGTTGGGGTTGAGGCGCCAAACGCCATACTAGGTCCTGACGGTTGCGGGGGATGCGAGAGTGAATGGCATGATACGCTGGGTGGCCGGGGTTTCAACCGTGGCCGCCATCCTCGTGATGGCCGCCCTCTTCCTGAGCGGCCCCTATGCCGCCTCGGCCAAAGCCGCGCAATCCGCGCCGCCCGCTCTGGCCACCCCCGAGCCGGACCTGGTGTTCACCATGCGCGACGGCGCCCGCCTCCCGGCCCGCCTCTGGCAGCCCCCCGCCGGCACCCCGCACGCCGGCATAATCCTGGCCCTGCACGGCTTCACGGACAGCCGCGACGCCTGGGAATACCCCGCGCCGGGCCTCGCCGCCGCCGGCTACACCATCATCGCCCCGGACCAGCGCGGCTTCGGCGCCACCGCGGACCGCGGCATCTGGGCCGGCCAGGCCACCATGATCGCCGACGCGGCCGAACTCCTCACCCAGCTCCGCGCCCGCTACCCCCACCAGCGCCTGATCCTGATGGGCGAGAGCATGGGCGGCGCCATAACCATGTGCATCGCCGCCACCACCCCCGCTTCCTCGCCCCCCGCCGACGCCTACATCCTGCTCTCCCCAGCCGTGTGGGGCAGGGCGCAGATGCCGGCCGGCGTGCGCGCCGCTCTCTGGACTGCCTTCGCCGTCGCCCCAGGCTGGCAATTCACCGGCAAGGACGTCCCCGTCCAGATCGCCGCCAGTGACAACCGCGAAGCCCTGCTGCGCCTGGCGCACGATCCGCTGACACTGCGCGTCACCACCGTCGCCATGCTGCGCGGCCTGGTGGACCTGATGGACTCGGCCCAGGCCGCCGCCCCCCATCTGCCGCCGAACACCCTCATGCTCGCCGGCCGCCGCGACCAGGTGATCCCCCAGGCCGCCATCGCCGCCGCCTGGGCCAAAACCCCGCCCGCCGTGCGCCAGGGCTTCTACCTGAACGGCTTCCACCTGCTCCTGCGCGACCAGGACCGTGCCCTGCCGCAGGCAGATATCCTCGCCTGGCTCGCGGCTCCTGATGCCTGGCTGCCTTCCGGGGCGGACATCAACGCGGCCGCGTGGAAGGCCGACCATGCCTGGGCGGGTGATGCGTCCCTTGCGGCACCTGCTGTGGCGCTCGATTCTGCTACGGGTCGGGATGTCTGGCCTTAGGGCAGGGGAAGGCAAGGCAAGGCAAGCAGTCCTTTTTTGAAAAAAAGGACCAAAAAACTTTTGCTATGATGGCTGTTTGGAGTGCCGCTCCGGCCTCTCCGTTGCGCGGTTATTGGTGAAAGTGCGACCTTGCCGCTTCCGCCCGGCGCGGTTTGCCTATATCACCTCGGTCAGCACGGACCCGTAGCTCAGCTGGATAGAGCGCTGCCCTCCGAAGGCAGAGGCCGAAGGTTCGAATCCTTTCGGGTCCGCCAGCCACCAACATACCCCTGTTCTCTTTCCGTTCCACGCGGTAAGCTGCCGCCATGGACGAACACCCCTCCCCCAGGCTGCTCCCCGTCACCCCCGACGAGCTCGAACAGGCGGTCTCCCACGCCCTCCGCTTCGACGGCCGCAAGCACTTCAAGCTCGCCGGCGAGATCATGGGCAAGATCACCGCCGCCCATTTGGTCCGCTGCCTGGAACAGGGCGGTTTCGTGATACTGAAGCGGCCGCCCGCCGCGCTCCCCGCAGCCCCGCCCACCTGGCCGCAAACCCCGGAGACCTAGGCGATGTCCCCAGCCGCCACGAAGCCCGCACGCGATCCCGCCGGCCTGGCCAGCCTGCGCAACGTCGGCAAGGCCGCGCTCGCCGATTTCCGGCTGCTCGGCATCGCCACCGTCAGCGAGCTCGCCGCCCAGCACCCCGACGCCCTCTACACAAGGCTATGCGAGGCCACCGCCAAACGGCACGACCCCTGCGTCCACGACGTCTTCGCCGCCACCATCCACGAGGCGCGTACAGGCAAGGCGGTGGACTGGTGGACCTACTCTGCCGCCCGCAAGGCAAGGCAGGCGGCCGGCGACTTCCCGCAGACCCCGTCCGGCGCGCCCTAGCCAGCCACTCCGCGCGCCCGCGGAGTCACCCCGCCTATCCCGCCCGCAGCGAGGCCGCCACCTTCACCATGCGCCTTGCCTGGTGGCGCGCCGCCTCGAGATCCTCCTCGCGCGGCGCCTGGTTGTCGGCCCCGACCACCGCGGATGCGCCATAAGGCGATCCCGCCTCGAGCATCGCCTCGTCCGTGTAGCCGGTCGGCACGATGATCATGCCGAGATGCGCCATCGGCGCGTAGAGCGAAAGCGTCACCACCTCGCTGCCGCCATGCGGCCAGGAGACGCAGGCCAGCGCCCCGCCCACCTTGTCGGCCAGCGCGCCCTTCTTCCACTGCGGTCCGAGCTGGTCGAAAAACGCCTTCAGCTCGGTCGCCATCGTGCCGAAATAGCACGGCGTCCCGAACAGGATCGCATCCGCCCAAACCGCGTCATCGCTCGTCGGCTCGTCATAGAGCGCGTTCATCCGCTGCGCGTTCTCCAGCCAGCCCTTCGACTTGGCCATCACGTCCTGCCCCACCACCTCGCGCGCGCGGCGCACGCGAACCTCCGCCCCGATCGCACGCGCCGCTTCGGCCGCCGCCGAAACAAGCCCCTCCGTAGAGCCGGTGCGGGAGTAGAACACGATCAGGAACTTCGTTGGCATCGGCGGCTGCCTTTCAATGACCCGCAGCGCCGGGCCGGCAACAGGGGAGCGCCGGATGAGGTGCCGAACCGGCGCTTGCCAAGGCCGCGCTTGCCGGCGGCCCCCGCCCACGCGCCGGATTTCCCCCTCGCCTGATACCAACCCCGATAGTGATTGACGCATCCAGGCAAGCAAGAAAGCAGTCCTTTTTCGAGAAAAAGGACCAAAAAGCTTTTGCTCCGACGCCTGCCCCACAGCCTACGCTCATATTGCAAGTCGATGCGGTTGCAGTCGTAGCCAAATCCCGGTGCAGGCGTCACAGCAAAAGCTTTTTGCTTCTTTTTCTCGAAAAAGAAGGCCTTCCTTCCTTGCTGCCGATGAGTTAGTCTCAAGACGGATTGGTATAACATCGCAATCCCTTGTCGCGCCGGCACGCCAGCCGATAAAAGGCGCCGGGCCAGTCGGGAAAAGGACATTTGCGAAATGCGCGATGACATGCTGCGGCGGGTGGTCGCCGAATTTTTCGGAACGTTCTGGCTGGTGTTCGGCGGCTGCGGCAGTGCCGTCCTCGCCGCGTCCTACCCGCAACTCGGCATCGGCTTCCTCGGCGTATCGTTCGCCTTCGGCCTGACGGTCCTCACGATGGCCTACGCCGTGGGCCCGATCTCCGGCGGCCACTTCAACCCGGCCGTGACCCTCGGCCTCTGGTCGGCCGGCCGCTGCGCCAACAAGCACGTGCTCCCCTACATCGCCGTACAGGTCGTGGGCGCCATCTGCGCCTCGGGCGTGCTGTGGGTAATCGCCTCGAGCCAGACGGGCTGGGTCATGGGCGGCTTCGCGTCGAACGGCTACGGCGCGCTCAGCCCCGGCCACTACGCCCTGGGCGGCGCCTTTGTCGCCGAGCTGGTCCTGACGTTCTTTTTCCTGATGATCATCATCGGCACCACCTCGAAGGGCGCGGCCACCGGGTTCGCCGGCATACCGATCGGCTTCGCCCTCACGCTGATCCACCTGATCTCGATCCCCATCACCAACACCTCGGTGAACCCCGCCCGCAGCACAGGGCCGGCTCTGTTCGCCGGGGGCGCCTATCTCGGCCAGCTCTGGCTGTTCTGGGTGGCGCCGATCGCCGGCGCCATGATCGCCGGCCTCGTGGCGCGGGTGCTCTACGCGCCGTCTTCCATGATCGACACGATCGTTACCGACGAGGTCCGCATACCCTGATCCCTAGCCGCGCCACCGGCGCGGCGGCGAGCGGAACGGCACGCCCGAACCGCCGATGCAAAAGCGCGGCGCAAAACGGAGGGCATCCGCAGATGCCCCCCGTGCGCACAACCGCAGATCCCCGCGTATCAGCCCTTCAGGCTGTCCGGAACCTGGCCGCCGTTCTCCGCCAGCTTGCGCATCACCGCCTTGTGGAGCGCGATGTTCTCCTCGGCCGTGCCATCGGCGCCCACATGCTCGTTCAGCTCCCCGGCGAGCTGCTTGCGCGCGGCCAGGCTCGAGTCGAGATCGAGCAGCTTCAGCAAATCCACAATGGAAGTCTGCCAGTTGCCGCCGCCACCCTTCTGTTCCGCCATGCGAGTCAGCACCGCGCCCACATCCACCGGTGCCGCCGCAGCGGGCGCGGCAGCCGCAGGTGCGGCAGCCGGCGCGGCCGCAGCAGCAGCCGGTGCCGCACCAGCCTGCGCCGGGGCCGCCGGGGCCGCCTGGGCCGCCGGCTGGGCCGCCTGCGCCCCAGGCATCGCCGCCTCGGCCGCGTGGAAGATCTTGCCCATGATATCGCCGAAAATACTCATACCAGCTCCTGTCGACGCATCCTGCGCCCCGCAGCCATCTCTGCAGCCCGCCCGCCGGGCAGACAAGGGCCGCCGCTGCCAGCCAACCACAAGCGCTTGCCCGCCGGCGCCGACGCGCAAACCGCGCGCGCCGCCACCCCCACGCTTGCCATGCTCACACCAGCCGAAACCCCGCCGCCCTAGCCTTTGCTCGCCGGCACCGGCATCACCGGCGACTGCTGGTGTTGTACAACCCGCCACTTCTCATGCTCCAGGCGGCGATACACCGTCGTGCAACGCGCCTCATATGCCTGCGCGCCGGAGCGCTCGGCCTGCGCCCTGTAGGCGATAACGATCAGCCCCTCCTGCGGCCGCGCAACCTGGCGCTCCGTCAGCGACACGCTGGTCCAGCGCGGCGTGGCCGACACCGCATCCGCCGCCTGCGCCCCCGTCACGATGAACGGCTCGGCCGGCAACACCATCAGGCACTGCGCGTCGATGGTGGCGTGGTAATTCTCCGGCGTGCCCGTCCACAAGCCTTCCTCTGATCCCCAAATCCGCTCGTCGTCCATCTCGGCCGCTCCTTGGTGAGGAGCTACAGCGCGGTAGCCCCCCGATCGTTCACCGCCGTGGGGGCGCGGAATGAACACAGCTCCGCAAGCGCCGGTGATTGCGGTGCGGCGTCAAAAGTAGAAAGAAAGCAGTCCTTTTTCGAGAAAAAGGACCAAAAAGCTTTTGCTCCGACGCCTGCATTTAGGCCTACGCCGTTCTACCAATCGATGCGGTGGCAGTTAAAACGGTATTATGTAGCACCCGCGAGCAGAACTGAGTGGGAAGCGGCTGCACTAGCGCTACACATCATCGCGTGCGCGCGCCAAATGGTGACTACCTTGTGTGAGGCGATGCGAGCGACGGCTATCGACGGAGATTTTGAAGTCCAGATAGGGTGGCAGAATGCTTAAACGATATATTCTTGCCGCAGGCTCCGTCTTTGGTGGCGGGATTCTCACCGCAGTCTCGCTGCTCAAATCCATTTTGGACAACGCGTCGAGGGCTGACATGATTAGGTCTCTTGGCTCCCCGGACAGCTTTGCGTCAAAACTTGCTTTGTGGCTCTTTAGTACTCCGTGGTGGGTCGAAGGTGGCTTGGCAATAGCCACTGTAGGCGCTTGGGTTTATTTTATGCAGAGGCTCACTTCGACAAGCGGTGTTGAACACCGAATTGGGCCTCCGGATGAGACCAAAACGAAAAAACCAGAACCCCCTATTTTCAAGATCAGCGAAGAGGGGGATCATATTCTCAATGTTTCTAATTTAGCTGCCCACGCGCCAATGACGCTTATAACCCAAAAGCTTGATGTGCTGTCAGCCTTTCTAACGTTCCGTGAAAGAGACTGGTCTGCGTTAACTTATGAGGTGACCCATATTTCCAGACACAAAGCATCTACTGCCTCGCTCTAGATCTTTCCTCAAAGGCAAATCAGCTGAAAGAAGCCCATCGGCGGTACGAACAAGAAAAGTCAAAGAGATGCACGTCTGAAGATCTAGTAGCCGCAGTAACCATGTGGGATGTTGAGCCGCTTATCGCCGCTCTTGATCTTGCTTCCGAAGCGGCAAAGCACTTGCCTGAAGCTATTCTCTTTAATAATTTTTCAGATAAACTGGACTTGTGCGCTTATAAATTCCGATCATCTCAAAGCGACATTGTGCGGAACATAGAAGATATATGTACGCTTTAAGGCGTAGGCTTGTCATCAGTTGAACCTGTCGCAGCGTCAGAAAGTCGCCGGCCCCTTGCATTGAGTCACTGACCGCGCGGCTCATCTCCACCCACCAACCCGCCACGCCACACCCTACCCAAGTACCGCCGGAGCACCCCCTCCACAAACCCCCACTCCGCACTCTTGTTCCCGCTTCGTTCCTGTGCTTCCCTCCACCCATGCCGATCATCCAACCCACCCCCGAACCCGTCCCCTTCGAAGAAGTCGCCGCCGTCCTCGACGAAGCCGCCATGCAGGCCCGCGGCGGCCCGCCCTACCTCATCCCCGCCGCCGGATGGCACCTCGCCGCCGCACTCAACGATGCCGGCTTCCACGTCGTCCGGGCACCCGCCGATGCGCGACAGCTCACCCTTTAGCGCCCGCGCCATGCCGGACGGCGTTCACAACCAGGGCCGCCGCGACAAACTGCTCCGGCTCCCCATCGGAGACCTCGTCACCTGGCAGCTCCTCGCCTCCTGCTCCGCCTGCCGCGCCGACAGGGTGCTGATGATACGAAACCTGGTGGAACGCTTCGGACCGGACCGCACCCTCGTGATGCTCGTCCCCCGGCTACGCTGCAGCGTGGAAACCTGCCGCCGCAAGCCGTCCCACCTCGTCCTGCGCAACCGCTACCCAGCCGCCATGGGCGGCCCCGGCTACGTGGAAGTCGTGGTCTTCGGCTGAAGGCGCGTCAGCACCGGCCCAATCGCAAAAACAAACCACGCAATCACCACCCGAACGACAAGCCCGCCAGCCGTATCCATGAAACACCGCCAACCCCGCCCCCATCAACCGCCACCGCCGCCGCATCGCAAACGCGTATCGCGCGCGCGTAGACAACAGCCGGAAAGCTCCCCTGGCCAGCAAGCCATCCGTGCGTCGCAAGCGCGCGCCACAACGCGGCGCGCGCGCCCACCGCCAAACAACGCCAACCCGATCCAGCAAGGGCCAGCCCCCAGCCCGGCTCCACCGAAATCCCGGAAGCGCGCCGCCGGAACCTGCCCGCCATCCGCAACACCAACCCCGAGATGATCGCGCAAGGGGCTCTGCACGCCGTAGCCCCCGGCTTTTCCGCCGCCTCACCCAACCCAAACATGCAGCAGCTTCAACGTAGAATGCGCCGGGCCGCACGAGCGCGCCACCGGCCCGCCCTGTCGATCGCCACGCTCACGCCAAGCCGGAGTGCGCATCGTCAGCGCCCCGTCAGCCCGCCCAGCCGCACCACCCAGCCCCGCGCCGATCCAATAATGGACGTCTCGGCGTCTGTGCCCCCGCCACCACGCCCCCCCCGGCCCACCCCACAAGCGCACGCCAACCCCATCGCCCCGCCAGCCCGCCCCTTCCACCCCAACACCCCCCAGCGTATGAATCGCCCCCCAACCCCCCCACGCCAAGGCGCCCGAAATGCACGATATCCCGGTCACCCGCACCCAATCCCCCAAACCCCGCGTGGCCGACGAAAACCTCCGCTTCGGCGAAACCTTCACCGACCACATGTTCGTCATGGACTACAGCCCCGATGCCGGCTGGCACGACCCCCGCATAATCCCCTACGCCCCCTTCACCATGGACCCCGCCTGCTGCGTCCTGCACTACGCCCAAGCCGTGTTCGACGGCCTGAAAGCCTTCCGCGACGCCGCCGGCGCCATCCGCCTCTTCCGCCCGGACCAGAACGCCGCGCGCCTCAACCGCTCCTGCGAAGCCCTCTGCATCCCCCAACTGGACCCCGCCCTAGTCCAAGCCTCCTTCGCAGCGCTCACCGCCGCGGACGCCGACTGGGTCCCCACCCGCCGCGGCACCGCGCTCTACCTCCGCCCAACCGTCATCGCCACGGACACCTTCCTCGGCGTCCACCCCTCTGCCACCTACCGCTACTACGTCATCGCCAGCCCCGTCGGCGCCTACTACAAGGAAGGCCTGGCCCCCGTCCGCATCCTCGCCACCAACGAGCATGTCCGCGCCGTCCCCGGCGGCCTCGGCAGCGCCAAAACCGCCGCCAACTACGCAGCCTCCCTCTACGCCGCCCGCAACGCCAGCACCCGCGGCTACGCCCAGGTCCTCTGGCTCGACGCCAAACACGGCGAATACCTCGAGGAAGTCGGCTCCATGAACGTCATGCTGCGCATCAACGACACCGTGATCACGCCCCCCCTCGGCGGCACCATCCTCGACGGCATCACCCGCCGCTCCGCCCTCCAGCTCCTGGCCGACTGGGGCATCCAGGTCGAAGAACGCATGATCTCGATCCACGAAATCAGCCGCGCCCACGCCGACGGAACGCTCGCCGAAATGTGGGGCACCGGCACCGCCGTCGTCATCTCCCCCATCGGCGAACTCGGCTTCGGCGACGCGAAAATGGTGATCAACAACGGCGCCACCGGCGAACTCACCCAACGCCTCTACGACGCCATCGCCGCCATCCAATACGGCGCCACCAACGACGCCCACGGCTGGATGGTGCCGGTGCATTTGCGCGAACCTGCACTCGCGTAGGGGAGGGGGCGGTGGAGAGAAGGCCAGGCAAGGCAAGGCCTTCTTTTTTGAAAAAAAGAAGCAAAAAACTTTTGCTCCTGTCGCCTGCTCCCGCCTCGATCAGCCTCTGATACACCAGCTTTTGCACATCCATCACAGGCTCAGCTAAGAGAATGTCTGCTTTGCGCCAATCTCGGACACTACGACACTTCCTATGTGTTCCAGGAACCGGACACAGGCAGCGAGAGGTCGCAATGGCAGGGTTGAGTGGATTTTCTTAGTCCATCAGCTTTCTGAGGCTCATGTCGGGAATTATACATTTCCTGCCCATAGCAGGGCTTGGCCGACGTAACAAACTGCTTGAGAAAGCAAAGTAGAGGGCGGACCGCTGGCCTTCACTGCCGCCTAAAGCCTATATCCCGCCATTAACCGATCGTGCAGGCGGCTGCTGTTTTTGAAAGCACGCCTATCTTGGTCAAAAACAAGTATACTACCAACACCCACGGGAATTGTGTCAATATAAACATCACCAATTTCCGGAACTACGATGACCGTTTCAATCCATTTCGGTTTGTCCAGCGTGTTAATATAAGCGTCACTAAACCGTTTAACCTGCACAACGGCATCAGATATAACCTTTCTAAGCGAAGACACACGCTGAGGATTTTTTATTTCTATTATTATATCAACTATGTTGGATGTCATCAGGGCATCCAATTCGTATCGCCGACCTGATACGCTTTTGATTACTTTCTGTGTTTCAATTGCAAACCCTGGAAACTCCTTCCTAAGTGCTTCAGTTACCAATTTTTCGAAATCGAGAGGCTCTGACGGCATTAAGCGTGAGATCATCGCCAGGGCGACATCTGCTGCATTATCTAAAGCTTGGGCTCTATCTATTCTCTCCCTCTTTCCTGGCACATCTACAATGGCTCGAACCGCCACAACGGGAACGTCGATGCCTGAAATGCCGACTGCCTGCGCTACGCCAGCGCTCTCCATATCGGCTGCGAGAAGCTTGGGCCAGTTTGTCAGCATCTCCTCGACGCTACGTGAGTTAGACGTGACTTTGCTTACCGAAGCAATAGGCCCGACATGTACAGCTATTGGACCGCCACTACCTTGAGCGATTTGTCCTGCTAAGCTTTTAAGTTGCGAAGGTGTGATGCCGGAAGCTGCGGGCCACAGATGATCCGCATTGTCGTTTTTTGGACCAAAATCATAGAAGACCATTTCAGACGAGACTACAACATCACCAATTTTCTGGTCGTCTATCAGCCCAACACAAGGGCCAACGACGAAAATTGCATTGATTTCATTCTCCGTCACCAGCGTGCGAGTCGCGATTACCGCGTTGATGTTTCCACCATTGTGAAGAGCCGAACAGATAATGGGGACACCACTGCTCGTGCCCCGGAAGTAAAGTCGATTTCCCCTGGTAAATCGACGAACATTCACAAGTCGGCTCGAGCACCGCGTCGGCTGTTCCATCATCAGTGATAATCAAACCAACTGTGGCCCGTGCTGAAGAGTGAACAATAGTTGCCGGGCGGAGTTGATAATTAGCAAGAACACCTACGTCCCTTGCAAGAAGGGTTCTATTTCCCTCCTTTGTCATCATGGACGCAACCAAGACTCTCAGTATCTCGCCGTTTTTACTCGAAATAACGGCACCGGAGCCCCCTAGAGGCACTTCGCTTGTCGTCGATATTCCAAATAAATCTTCATAAACTCGTTTGCCATCTCCGTTCCCGACGATCCCAGCAGTCATCTCAATCGTATTGACGGTGCCTTCTAGAACCATTTCCGGTAACCCGATCACTACAGCTGTTCCTAGATCAGGACGGGAGAGATGCCGATTGATTGGCGTCCACAAGCCAGCCGGCATCCGCAACACTGCCCAATCATTTTCGCTGTCAAGCCGCTCAATCTGGACTGGAACTATCCCATTACCGGTCCGAATGGAGATTGACACATTGTCGGATGAAAACGCGTGCGCGACCGTCACTGCGAAAAGAATTCCCTCATCATCGATCCCGAACAAACCAACCGTTGCCCGGCGGTGACCGTCGACGAGCAACTCGTATCCATGACCGTTCGACGCCGACGATAGTCTAATTTCTTCAATTTCTCGGATAATAACCTGGACTCCGGCAATCTCGTCTGGGAACCTGAGGTTTGACACCTCGCTCGACCAGAACGACTATGGCGTGCTTCAAACTGACACCGACAACGCCCTCTATGTCGAGGATCGATTTGCGTTCGGTCTTAAGTATCACTTCTAAGTCCGACAGCGACCTATCCATGCTCTTTGAGAGCGGTTGTTGCGCTTGACGAGCAGAAACCTTGATATCCGAAGCCGAAACACTCCCCCGCCGTGTGCGCTCTTCTCCCTCGATCGTCGCTATCAAACACTGCGCTCCCGCTTCCCACGAGCATATCGGGAGCAGATGGCCCTTTAGTCGTGGATAGAAACCGTTATCAGCACCGTCGCCCGCAAGAAGAGGGAGTGTCGCGTCGCAGAAGAGCTGTGCTGTAACCCTGGCATCTCCCGCTAAATCGAAATGCAAGAGTTAAAGGCTTGGCCGGTTTCACCGGCCACCTCCTTAATCAGTTCCGGCAACGCCACTTTCGGCCAAAAAGCAAAATCGGCGTGCCAACCGACAAGGCTTCACATGCCACCAAGCCAAATCCTTCCCTCTCTTGAGGGCATGAGAAAGGCACTCGCGCCTCGTAGGTCCGCGGTCAGGTCATCCATATCAGTTGTATATGGTCGCACTGAGAATTGTTGGATTACCCCCGACCTCGTTCGCAAATGCCTTCAAAGTGGCTTCCAGAGCCTCAGGGTTCTTCTCCCACCCCGAACCACAAATTTTGGCTTGACCGACCGACCTTTGGTCAGCGGGTTCGTCGTCCAGGCAACATGCAGAAGACCGGCTGCGTAACCGAAGATGTCTAGGCCCTTCACGCCAAGGCTCTCAGTCCGGCCGAGGCAGAGCACGGTAGGCTCAACAGGCTGGCACCGTCTCGGGTTGGACCTCGGAAGAGAGGCCACAATTGATTTGATGGACGCGACCAACATTCTCGCTGCGAGAAGCAAACTGATCGCGCATATATGGTAAAGCGAGGTCCAAACGCAGAAGACAAGGTCGGCCTGCCTAGCAACTTCGACTTCTCGCTTCAGCTTCGCCTCGCGCTCGGCAATGTAGCTGTCCTTCTTATGCTCTTTGATTTCTTCAACCCGCATGGGATTCATGCTAAACAAAGTGCGCAAGGAGTGCCTCAGGGGAGAAGCGGTCCCGCGTTGATTTGGCCGCGCCACCTGAGAAATAGCTATGTCCAACAATGGCAAGGACATCTGTGGGACCTATTGCCTGCAAGTCACGTGACAACAGGACGGAGGTCCAGTCCCCGAGTGTGTCACCGCGGATCAGGGTGACATTGCTACGGAAGTGGTCGCGCTCCACTTCGGCGTCTGAGGCGGCGGTCACGACTGCAATGCAGGTGATATCAGTTCGAAGCCGGGCAAGGGAAAGGATTAGCTCGCGATTTACAGTCTGGATGCCTCCCGCAGAGCTGCTCCACCCGTTCATCAAAAAAAGCATGCTCTTGCCCATTATTTACCTAACTGACCGAACCCGAGTTGCTGACGCTTCAAATTAGACCGATTGAAGCTGATGGGTAAGACGGCCTCGCCCAACAGTTTTGGTCAGCCTTCGACCGCTCTAAAGATCACTCGCCCGGTCCTCCGGCGACCGGCTTGGGTCGATGCCGCCGAAGCCCGACGAATTGTGAGCGTCCGTTAGCTACCTATATTGCTCCAGAACTCGACCGTTCCGGTTTCGGCCAAACACCACCAAAACCCCTTGCCCACCTCCCACCCGCGTTCTACAAATGTTCCCACACACCCCACCCCCCAGGAACACCAACCAACCTGAACGCCATCCCACCCCGCCAAACAGACGACTATGAACAGGCAGAGCGCCGCGCGCGCCACCTCCTCGTCTGCCAGGAATTCCTCGAAATGGGCACCGAACTCGCCCGCCGAGCCTACAGGCGCGCCCTCCAGGCCGACGACCAGGCCCAGGCCCAAACCGAAAACCCCAGACCCGACGCCCCAACCCCCGACCCCATAGACCCGGACCTCACCTACGCCCGACACGCCAGCGGCGTCCGCCAAACCATGACGCTCGAAAACAAGATCGCCAACAACGCCTTCGCCCCACGCCCCCAATCCGCCCGCGCCCACCCCCAAACCCAATACAACAACACCGCCCGAAGAAGACGAAGAAGACTACGAAGAAGAACCACAAGACCAGCAAGAATCCGGCATGGCCTGGCTAACCCGCTCAAACCTCGTCCAAGCCACCTACCACCTAACCGAAACCCACCCAGACCGCACCGAACTCCAGGCCACCATACGAGACATCGTCAACGACAGCCTCACCGCCTTCCCGGACCAACACGTCTCCACCCACTTCCACCGCGTCTGCGAAGCCCTCGATATCGCGGCTGACCGCCTCGCCCTCCCCCCACATCTCGAAAGCCAGCTCCGCCCCCCAGATCACCCCCCACCACCGGACTGACCCGCCCCGTCACGCGCTTGTCAGCACCGGCAACCCCCAACCCGCCCACAAACCCCGCGTTGTGCGCCCGCGAAGATCAGGACCGCGAACCCGCGCGATCCGATCACGGACAAACCACAACCCAGGAGCAAACACATGCGCGCACTCTGCTGGCACGGCAAAGGCGACATACGCTGCGACAGCGTCCCCGACCCCACGATCGAAGACTCGCGAGATATAATCCTCAAAGTCAGCGCCTGCGCCATCTGCGGCTCGGACCTCCATCTGATGGACGGCCAGATGCCCACCATGGAATCAGGCGACGTCCTCGGCCACGAATTCATGGGCGAAGTCGTCGAAGTAGGCTCCCCCAACCACAAACTGAAAAAAGGCGATCGCGTCGTCGTCCCCTTCAACATCAA
This sequence comes from uncultured Alphaproteobacteria bacterium, assembly GCA_963795825.1. Taxonomy (GTDB): domain Bacteria; phylum Pseudomonadota; class Alphaproteobacteria; order Acetobacterales; family Acetobacteraceae; genus BOG-908. The sequence continues at coordinate 175,246 of CAWCIW010000004.1, forward strand.
CTGCGGCGAATGCCGCATGTGCAAACTCGGCAACTGGTCCTGCTGCCTGAACTCCAACCGAAACGCCAAGATGGCGGCCGAAATGCAGGGCTACCCCACCGCCGGCCTGTTCGGCTACTCGCACCTCACCGGCGGCTACTGGGGTGGCCAGGCCGAATACGTCCGCGTCCCGATGGCCGACGTAGGCCCCATGATCGTCCCCGAAGGCATGTCCGACGAACAGGCCCTCTTCCTGTCCGATATCCTCCCCACCGGCTGGCAAGCCGCCGACCATTGCGAGATCCAGGGCGGTGACACGATCGCCATCTGGGGTGCCGGCCCCGTCGGCCTCTTCGCCATCAAATCCGCCCAGATCATGGGCGCCGAACACATAATCGCAATCGACGACATCCCAGAACGCCTAACCCTCGCCGTCAAAGCCGGCGCCACCCACACGATCGACTTCACCAAGGAAGACGTCCTCGCCCGCCTGAAGGAAATCACCAAAGGCCAAGGCCCAGACGCGGTGATCGACTGCGTAGGCATGGAAGCCAGCGGCGGCGGCCACGGCATCATGGGCGCGGTAGCCGCAGTCCAGGCAACCCTAACCAGCATGCAGCGCCCCTACGCGCTCGAGCAGATGATCACCGCCGTCCGCTCCTGCGGCATAGTCTCCATCCCAGGCGTCTACGCCGGCCCCATCCCCATCAACATGGCCAACGTGGTGCAGAAAGGCCTAACCTTCAAAACCGGCCAAACCCACGTAAAACGCTACATGGAACCGCTAGCCAAACTGATCCAGGACGGCAAAATCGATCCCACCTTCCTGATCACCCACCGCAGCACCAACCTCGCCGACGGCCCAGACCTGTACAAGACCTTCCGCGACAAGAAAGACAACTGCGTGAAAGTCGTCTTCAACCTGGCCTAACCAAAACCAATTGCGCCCAACCGCCCATCCGCAGTAGTCTGCGTCTGCAAGTCCAACTCCTGCAGACCCAGCCTACGGACTTTCAAACGTCCGAACACCCAAAGCCGCAAGCGTCCGCGCCAACACCACGCCCTCGTCGAACTCAGCCACCGCCCGCGCCCGCCCAGCCGAACCCATACGCGCCCGCAACCCAGCATCCCCCACCAACACCCGCAACGCCGCCCCCAGTCCCCCAGCATCCCGCGGCGCCACCAAAAACCCGGTAACCCCATCCACCACCTGCTCCCGCGGCCCGCGAATATCCGTGGCCACCACAGGCAAACCACAAAGCATCGCCTCGATAACGGACATCGGCAGCCCCTCGAAATGGCTCGGCAACACGAACACATCGGACGCCGCCAACACCCCCGCTACATCATCGCGATACCCCAGCCGCCGCAACCGCCCCCCCAATCCAGCCCGCGCGAAATACGGCTCCATATCCTCCCCATGATCCGAAGCCAGCCGCTCCCCCACAACCCAAAGCATAGCGTCAACATCCCGCATAGCCTCAAGCAACTCCGGAATGCCCTTATGCCGAACCAGCCGCGAAACGACAGTCACCACCACCGCATCATCCCGAACACCAAGCGCCCCACGCACAATCCGCCGAGCCACCGCATCCGCACGAAACGCCACCGGATCCCGACCATTGCCGACAGCAACAGCATGTCTGCAAATCCCCAGCCGCCGCGCATCCGCAGCCTCCTCACGTGAAACGGTAAGGAACACGTCAGTCATCCGTCCCGCCACCCACTCCATCGCAAACGACACTGCGCGCCGCCACCAAGGCCCAGGCTGGTTGAACAGGAATCCGTGGCACGTATACGCCACCAGCCGCACTCCCGCCGCGCGTGCCGCCAAGCGTGCCAGGAACCCGCTGATCGGCATATGCGCGTGCACCAGGTCCGGTCGCTCCGCCCGGAACAGCCGATACAGCGCCCAGAACGCCCGCGCCTGCGCCACCGGCGAAATGCTGCGCGCCAAAGGCGGCGTCTCCACCCGAAACCCTTCCGCCCGTACCAGGTCCAGGAGCGCCCCCTCGGCGCAAACCCCGATCACCTCATGCCCGCGCGCGCGCAACCCCCGCATCAGCGGCAACAGGAAGTGCCGCAGCGAGAAATCCACGTTCGTGATCTCGATGATCTTCACGGGCGCAACATCGGCCGGCATCCCCGCGCACCCGCACCGTCAGCAGGCAAAAGCGTGAAGATCGCATCGCCCGCCTGCAACAATGGCAAAGCTTTACCAGCCGCGCCGGACGTCGCGAACCCGCCCCGCACCAAACGCGCAACGCCCGCCCGCCTCACGAAGCAGACCGCCGGTTCAGCCAACCTTGGTGATCGCCCACTTCACATGCTGAGCCCCGTCCTGCGGCCCGCTCAGCACTACCTGCTCGCACCGCCGGGGCTCCAGCCCGCCCAGATACACGCTCTCCTCGAGCGAAACCTTGGCGCCCTCCGCCCGCAACCGCCAGCCGCCGGTCGGCAGCCGCAACAGCACCGCCTCGCCATCCTGCTGCACGCTGGCGATCACCGAGGGGTGCAAGTGGAAGCGTATCGCGTAAGGCTGCGGCATATCGGCCTCGATCACATCCTCGCCGCGTATGTCCTCGCCGCTCTCCGCCAGGTAGAGCCGCCGGCGATGCACCGCGCCGAACGGCTTGCGCCACCCGTCCTGGCTCGCCTCCAGCCAGTGCGCGCCATTGGCCTCCTGCCGCTCCACGGTCACCCGCTCCGGCCGTCGCCCGAGCCCCACCGGCTTCAGCTCCGAGCTGCTGGTGTCGGCAATCACCAGCGTGGAATGCGCGGCCGTGGCGCGCGCCGCATCGGTCCAGGCCGCGGCGCCGATCGGTGCCGCCCCGCAATTCACGATCAGCCGCTCGCGCCCGATGGAAAGCTCGAAGCTCAGTGTCCCGGCATGCGCCATCCGGTCCTGCCCAAGCGGGGCCGGCGCGCCCACATCGGCGATCAGCACGGTGCGCCCCGCCTGCAGTCGGTGAAAGCCGGTATCCGGCAACGCCGCCGGCGCCCGTCCAGCCCGACCTGCCTGGCTCAGCACCAGCTCGATCAGCGTGGCCGGCTCGTCGCGCGTGCCGTTGAACAGTGCCAGCCCGCCATCGGCATGGCGTAGAGTGCGCAGCGCCAGCGACAACCTGTCGATCGCCGACCCAAGTGCCGCGGGTGCCGCCGAGCCGCCCACATGCAGCAGCGCGCGCGTCTCGATCAGGTCGCGCAACGCCACCAGGTGTGCGGCCGGGCTGCGCTCGATATGGCCGCCATCGGGCAGCACCTGGCGGCCGATCTCCTGCGGCAGGAACCGCAGCGCACGGCTCAGATACGGCGCATGCTCCGGCAACGCGATCGCCGCCGCGATCAGCCCCTTGATGGCCGTCAGCGCGCGCCCGTCCTGCTCCTCGGCCGGCAGGGCTGCGGCAAGCACCCGCGCATCGGCCACCAGCCGCCACATCATCCGGCGCCGGAAGTCGTCGTCCGCGCTCGCCGCGAAGAAGTCGTAATGGCCCAGCCAGGCGGCGATCCGGCTACCCGCCACATCCGGCCGCTGCGCCAGCGGGTCGGCGTCGCCACCGGCGATCCAGTCGCCAACCAGCGCGCGCGCCCGCATACGCGCGGCATCGGTGCCGATCACCCGCAAGTCGCGCATCCAGGTGAACCCATGCGCATGCGCGCGCATCACCGGATGCCCGCCGGTATCGGCCCAGCCGCCCGGCTTCAACACACGCATGGCGCCTGAGAGTGTCAGCTCGCCTTTCAGCAGCCGCGCCCCGCGCGCCGGATCGCCCGGCCACGGATCGCGCACCGGCACCGCCGGCGCGTCCGGCACGGACATGCGCAAACTCGGCAGCCTGGCCAATCGCAGCCGCAAGGCGCGGAAGGAGCGCGACGGCGTCACGCGGCGGGCACGCCCCGGATCGCCGCGATCGCTGCGGCATAATCCGGCGCGCCGAACACCGCGGTGCCCGCCACGAACGTATCCGCACCCGCCGCAATGCATGGCGGCGCGGTATGCGCATCCACCCCGCCATCCACCTCGAGCCGTATGTCGCGCCCGCTCGCGTCGATCATCCGACGCAGCTCGCCGATCTTGTCCAGCTGGCTGTGCAGGAACTTTTGGCCGCCGAAGCCGGGGTTCACGGACATCACCAATATGATGTCGACCATGTCCAGCACGGGCGCAGCGGCGATCGCCGGTGTGGCCGGGTTCAGCACCAGCCCCGCCTTGCAGCCCAGCCCGGTGATCGCCTGCAGGGACCGGTGCGTATGCGGCCCCGCCTCGGCATGTATCAGGATGTGGTCGGCGCCGGCTTCGGCAAAGGCGGCCAGATAGGCATCCACCGGCGCGATCATCAGATGCACGTCGAAAGGCAGGCGGGTCAGCGATCGCAGTGCCTTCAGTATCACCGGCCCGAAGCTGATGTTCGGCACGAAATGGCCGTCCATCACATCAAGATGCAGCCAGTCCGCACCGGCGGCCTCGATCGCGGCGACCTCGTCGGCCAGGCGCGCGAAATTCGCGGCGAGCAGGCTGGGGGCGATCAGGGTGGGGTGTTGCGGCATCCGCTGGTTCTAGTGTGACGGAGTGTGGGCGGGCAATGCGGGGGCCACAGAAACCAGGAAAGGCGGTCGTCTTTGCCGATTTCCACCGTGCCAGCGCTGTGCGTGCTGGAGAAGCGCCAGCGCGGCGCCTTTCCCGAGCAGCCCGCGCCATCTCAAAGCGCCGGAGCGCTCCCGGCAATTATCCAGCCGATCGCCTGCCAGACTGTTCCCGCTCGCAACGCTGGCCGTCATGTCCACCCTGACCTGCGCAGCCGTGATCACCCTCTGCGCAGCCGCTCCCTTTCTCCGACCCAGCCGGGCCTGACCCTGGAACCGTCACGCGCGCCCGACTTCGGCAACAGCACGCAAGTCTTCGCCAAAGCCGACGGTGACGTAGAGGAGCTCGCCGTCACCGCCCGTCGCATCCCGACGCAAGCCGACCCGCATGCGCGCTCCATCTGCGCGTCAGACCCTTACGGGCGCTGCAAAAGGGACGGGCACTCAAGCCTTGACGAATCGCGCGCAGAAGAACCCGTCCATCCCGCCGCGCTCGGCCCACATCGCCGGAATCGTCCGCAGATGCCCCTCCGCCGTACGCGCCTCGGCAATCCCGGCCATCTCCTCGAGGCTGAACGGCGCCGGCGCCAACCCGAACCGTACAGGCCTCGTGCGCCCGCTGCACACCCTCCTCCGCCTGCAGCGAGCATACCGCATATACCAGCCGGCCACCCGGCCGGAGCATTGCCGCCGCGGCGGCCAGCAGGCGGTCCTGCCCTGCGATCAGCGCCGGCAGATCGCCTGCCTGCTTGACGTGCGGCAGGTCGGGATGGCGGCGTATGGTGCCGGTCGCGGAGCACGGCGCGTCCAGCAGAACCGCATCCAGCGGCGCGTCCGGCATCCAGGTCAGCGCGTCGGCGCAGACGATCTCGGCTGCCAGCCGCAACCGCGCCAGGTTCTCGCGCAGCCGCGGCAGCCGCTTCTCGCTGCTGTCCACCGCGAACACCTGCGCGCCCGCCAGCGCCAGCTGTGCCGCCTTGCCGCCCGGCGCCGCGCAGAGATCGGCCACACGCTCGCCAGGCTGGGCCGCGAGCAGCCGCGCTGGCCAGGCCGCCGCCGCGTCCTGCACCCAGAAATCGCCCTCGGCCAACCCCGGAAGATCCGTCACCCGCGTGCCGGCTGGCAACCGCACCGAGCCGCCGGGCAGCATCTCGCCGTCCGCCACCACCACGCCCGGCTTCACCGTGAGATCAAGCGGCGCCTCCTGCTGGTGCGACAGCGCGATCGCCCGCGCTTCGCTCCCCAGCTCGCCCACAGCCAGCCGGGCGTATCCAGCCGCGGGCCGTCGAGCTCCGCCAGCACCGCCGGTCCGCCTTCCGCCACGCGACGCAACACCGCATTTACCAGCCCGGCGAACGGCGCCAGCTTCTGCGCCCGGGCCAGCGCCACGCTGGTGGCCACGGCCGCGTGCGCCGGCGTGCCGAGCAGCAGCAACTGCGCGGCACCCATGCGCAGTATCAGCCGTATCGCATCTGGCGGCGCCCGCTTCAGATGCGGCTCCAGCACGGCATCCAACGTGCCGGACCGTCGCAGCACGGTGGCCGCGAGCCGGTGCGCCGCGGCGCGGTCGCGGGCGTCGCCGGACAGGCGATCGAGCGCCTCGTCAAGGGATCTGTGCTGGTCGATGACGGCGCGCAGGAGCTGCAAGGCGAGAAGACGGTCCATCAGGCGCTAAATGGCGCAAGGCGGCCCGGCGTGATACCCCGCCCGCCATATGCCGAACGAAGAAAGCGCCGGGGCGCCAGGGCCTCTCCCTACGGGTCGGAAGCACGCCGCGCTTTCAGCAATGCGGATGCGCAGCCTGCTGGTGCTGTTCTGCCTGGCACTCTGGTTGCCCGGGTTCTTCGCCCTGCCGCCGACCGACCGCGACGAGAGCCGGTTCGCCCAGGCTACAAAGCAGATGAACGAGACCGGCGACTACGTGCGCATCATGAACGGCACGGTGCCGCGCCTGCGCAAACCGATCGGCATCTACTGGCTGCAGGCGCCGTTCGCAGCCCTGGCCGGCCCTGGCATCGCGAACCCGATCTGGCCTTATCGCATACCCTCGCTGCTCGGCGGGCTCGCGGCCGTGCTCGCCACTTTCCAGGCCGGCCTGTCGCTCACCTCGGGCCGGCGCCAGGCGATGCTCGCCGCCGGCATGCTCGCCGCCTGCGTCCTGCTCACCACCGAAACCCACATCGCCAAGACCGACGCGGCCCTGCTCGGCGCCACCACGATCGCCATGGCCGTGCTGGCGCGCGCCTGGCTGAACCGCCCGGTCGGCGCCTGGCGCGCGGTCATCTTCTGGCTGGCGCTTGCGGCTGGCATCCTGCTCAAAGGGCCGATCACGCCAATGGTCGCCGGGCTGGCGGCAGTCACGCTCTGCGCGTGGGAGCGCCGCGCCCGCTGGCTGCTCGCCCTTCGCCCGGCATGGGGCGCGCTGCTGCTTCTCGCCTGCACCGCCCCCTGGTTCGTCGCCATCACGCTCGCCACCCACGGCGCGTTCTTCGCCCAGGCCGTCGGCGGCGACCTCGCGTCCAAGCTCGCCGGGGGCGCCGAAGCCCATGGCGGCTTTCCCGGCCTGCACCTTCTATTGCTGCCGCTGCTCGCGTTTCCCGCCACGCTGCCTGTCCTTGTGGCGCTACCGGCCGCCTGGTCGCGGCGCGGCGAGCCGGCGACACGCTTCCTGATCGCCTGGGCGGTGCCGGCCTGGCTGGTGTTCGAGGCGGTGCCGACCAAGCTGCCGCACTATACGCTGCCGCTCTACCCGGCGCTCTTTCTGCTCGCCGCGCGCATGCTGCCGCTGCCCATACCGGCCTGGCCGCGGCGGATCGGCCTGAGCGCGCTCGCTGTCGCCGCGCTTCTTTTGGCAGCCGCGTCACTCGCCCTGCCGCTTGTGTTGCACATGCCCTGGTGGCTCGGCGCCCCGGCCATGGGCTCCGCTCTGCTGGTGGGCGCGCTGGCCTGGCACAGACGGGTCACCTGGTCGCTGCTCGCCTGCGTACCGCTCTACACCAGCATCCTGCAATTCGAGTTGCCGGGCCTGCGCCCGCTCTGGATCGGTCCGCCCGCATTGGCGATGCTGAAACAGGATTGGCCGGGCTGGAACCAGATGGGAGACGGCTTGGCGATCGCCGGTTACGCCGAACCGAGCCTGGTGTTTCTGAGCGGCACACACACCCAATTGCTGCCAAATGGCACAGCCGCCGCTGCCGCGCTGCAATCCGGCTCGGCGCGTATCGTTCTGGTAGCAGGCACCGAGCTGGGGCGTTTTGCCGCGGCGGGCGGGGGGACACGCGCGCTAGGCGAAGTGGCGGGTTTCAATTACTCGCGCGGCCGCTGGGTGACGCTCACCGCCTTTGCAAAGCAGTAAACAGGCAAACAGCTTTAACCCGCAGCAGGGTCACGTTCAATCCTTAACGCTCACGGTCTCAGCATCGCAGATACCTGATGCGCTCAGGCCTTTACCGCCGCCCGAACATCTTCGATCGCGCGCAGCAGGGCAGGGGTGGTGAACGGCTTCGGCAGGAACCGCTCGTAAGGCATCATGTTCCGCAGCTCGGAGTAGCGTCCGCTGATGAACACCACGGGAAGTCCAGGGCAGATTTCACGCGCCGCACGGGCGAAGGCCAGACCATCCATGCCAGGCCCGAGATTGATGTCGGTAACGACAACGGCCGGCGGATCACCGGCATCCAGCAGATGCATCGCGGCTTCCGCCGAGCCACGTCCTTCAATGCGCAAGCCCGCTTCCAGCAACGCCTCGTAAAGGCAATCCCGTACGAGGTCGTCATCCTCTACGAGCAAAATGTCCAAAAAAAACCCCTGTAAAACCACAGGTTGCAAATTGCGTGGAATTGGAAATAAAGAAACTACACGAACTTGCGAGGGCGCGACAACGCTGACGTATGTGGCATAATAGTCAGCATTATGTGGCGCCTATCGCATTTAGTTCACAGATATGACGTAAAACGATACGGTGCGTCTCCGGAGCGAATGCGCGTAAGCCTGCATCTGTCCCGCTCGCGGCTTGTTTCGCGAACGCGGCACCGTCTTCAGCGTCAGTGCTGTGAGTTTCTACGGAAGATTCTCGGCGAGAGCTGTCGGGAAATTGGGTGCTGGTGAGGCGGCCGTGCTCTTCAGACGCGCACCGAGGAGGCTTTGATCGGGCTGCACCGTCGTGCCCTGGTCGCGGATGGCCTGGGTCGCGGCAAGGTCCCGGCCTGCACCTCGGACATGCCGCCCAGGCTCACCTTGGCAATAAAGTTGCGGTCTGCGATCGATATGGGGGGGGGAACTGCCTGGCCATTAAAAGGCCGGCGGGAAAAAAGGGCGAGGCGGACAGGCAAGCCGCGAATGCGGATACGCCAGCCGAAGATCGCGTCGGAAAACGCGCGGCTCTCGGGCGATTTGGCGTAGATGGCGGTGGTGGAGCTGAGCGGGATCGAACCGCTGACCTCCTCATTGCGAACGAGGCGCTCTCCCAACTGAGCTACAGCCCCCCAGAACCGCCAGGGGCGCACGGCAGGCCGTGCAGGCGGCGGACAATGCTCAGGGTCTTGGTTCTGCGTCAAGGCAGGACATTGCGGCGTTGAGCTGTGTCGAAACTTGTCTCGCCTGTTCTGCCCGCAAACACGCTGCGCGTTTGCCTGCCGTTTTCGCCCGCTTGCGGCAAAAAGAAGGCCTTTCTTCCGTCCGCCCCGAAGCCTACGGTCCGCCCGCCATTCCCGGAGGCCCCAGGTTGCTCACGTCGATCGTATTCACCGTGCTGTTCACGCTGCTCAAGCTGTTCACCTGGGCCATCATCCTTTCCGCGATCGTCAGCACGCTCATCGCCTTCAACGTGCTCGACACGCGCAACCGCATGGTCTGGAGCATCGCCGATTTTCTCTATCGGGTGACGGAGCCTGCCTTGCGCCCGCTGCGCGCCGTATTGCCGAATCTCGGCGGCGTGGACCTCAGCCCTTTGGTGGCGCTGCTGCTGCTGCAGCTCGTGGTCTCCCCGATGCTAGCGCATTTCGCCAACGGCTTGCTCTATGGCCAGTGGGAGCCGTTCTTCTGAACCGATGACGATCCTGGCGTCTGGCAGACGGGCGTAAGGCCTTCTTTTCCGAGCAAAAAGCGTTCGCGCCTTTGCTGTCCACCACACCGTTTCTGGGTGAGCACGACTCACGCGACGGGGGTGGGGCGTTCTTGCTCATTTTCCTGGAGTAATCCGATGCGCCGCCGTTTCCTGCTCCTGGCAACGCTGCCTTTCTTCCCGCCGCAGGTTTCTTACGCCGATCCTGCTCTGGACGAGGCAAGCGTCGAGCACAGCCTGGATGCCGCGATCTATCCGGACGAGATCAGCGGCTGGATGAAGCAGATGGCGAGCGAGCCGAACCAGGTCGGCTCGCCGCATGACCGCGCCAACGCCGAGTTCGAGCTTGGCCTGTTCAGGCAATGGGGCTGGGATGCTCATATCGAGAAATTCTCGGTGCTCTATCCGACGCCGGTCTCCGAAGTGCTCGAGATCACCGGCGCCAGCCCGTTCCGCGCCACCCTGCAGGAACCCGCCGTGGCAGGCGACGCCACCTCGGCGCGCACCGCCGGCGCCCTGCCGGCCTATGTCGCCTATCAGGGCGACGGCGACGTCACCGCGCCGCTCGTCTATGTCAATTACGGCATGCCGGACGATTACCTCGCCTTGCAGCGCCTGGGCATCGACGTGCGCGGCCGCATCGCGATCGCGCGCTACGGCCATGGCTGGCGCGGCCTGAAGCCGAAACTGGCGCAGGACCATGGCGCCATCGGCTGCCTGATCTATTCCGATCCCGCCGACGACGGCTACGCTACGGGTGGCACCTACCCCGACGGCCCGATGCGCCCGCCGCAGGGCATACAGCGCGGCTCGGTGGCCGACATGCCGCTCTACCCCGGCGATCCGCTTACGCCGGGCGTGGGCGCCACGGATGGCGCCAAGCGGCTCGCCCGCGCGGACGCGAAGGTGATCCTGAAAATACCCACGCTGCCGATCTCCTACGGCGACGCGCAGCATTTCCTCGCAACGCTCGCGGGCCCGGTGGCCGCCGAAGGCTGGCGCGGCGCGCTGCCGATCACCTACCGTGTTGGGCCCGGCACCACGCCGGTGCATCTGGCGGTGAAATCCGACTGGAGCCAGAAGCCGGTCTACGACGTGATCGCCACCCTGCGCGGCGCCGAGCTGCCGGACGAGTGGATCGTGCGCGGCAACCACCATGACGGCTGGGTGTTCGGCGCCAGCGACCCGCTGAGTGGCCAGTCCGCCCTGCTGGCCGAGGCGCAGGCGATCGGCGGCATGGTGCGCGCCGGCTTCAAGCCGAAGCGCACGATCATCTATGCGAGCTGGGACGGAGAGGAGCCCGGCCTTATCGGCTCCACAGAATGGGCAGAGACGCATGAAGACGAGCTGCGCCGCCATGCCGTGCTGTATATCAACTCCGACGAGAACGGCCGCGGCGTGCTCGACGTCGGCGGCAGCCCGGATTTCCGCCATTTCGTCAGCGGCGTCGCCGCCGACGTGACAGATCCGGAGACGAAGGTGTCGGTCGCCGCGCGCCTGCGCGCCTATCTCCGCGTCCACGCGAGCGAGCCGAGTGCCACACAGCGCGAGCGGGCCGAGGCGAAGGTGGCGGCCGATCCGGCGCGCGACATACCCTTGGCGGCGCTCGGCTCAGGGTCGGATTTTTCAAGCTTCCTGCAGCATCTTGGCCTGCCCGCGCTGAACTTCGGCTATGGCGGCGAGGGCGAGATGGGCGGGGTGTATCATTCCGCCTACGACACCTGGGAGCATCACAGCCGCTTCGTCGATCCCGGCTTCGTCTATGACGCGTTGCTGGCAAGGACGGTGGGTCGCGCCGTGCTGCGCGCCGCCAACGCACCGCTCCCGCTGCAGCGGGCCGGCGATTTCGCCGAGGCGGTGGCCGGCTATCTGGCCGAGCTGCGCAAGCTTGCCGACGCCGAGCGCCAGGCGGCAGAGGCGCAGGCGGGGCTGTTGCGCGATCACGCCTACCAGCTCGCCGCCGACCCCACCAAACCGGACCACCCGCCGGCAGCCCTTGGGCCGGTACCCTTTCTTGAATTCGCCGCGCTGGAGAATGCCACTGCCCGGCTGACGCGCAGTGCCCATGGTTACGACGCGATGCTGGCCCATGCCGGCGCCGCCCTCCCGCCGGACCGCCTGGCAAGGCTCGACGCCCTGATGCTGACCATAGACCAGACCCTGGCGCCGCAGACCGGCCTGCCGGGGCGGCCCTGGTATCGCAACCTGATCTTCGCGCCCGGGCGCTTCACCGGCTACGACGCGAAAACGCTGCCGGCCGTGCGCGAGGCGATCGAGGAGCGGCGTTGGGCGGATGCCGATCGGTATGTCGGCGTCACGGCGGCCGCGCTCAATGCCTATAGCGACCGGCTGGATGCGGCGCGCGCGGTGCTGGCGGAAAAGTAGCGGACCTGACGCCCGGGCCGGGAAGGGCGCGCTCGCTTGTGGAAACCTTTCCGCAACCCTGCACGGTTATCCTCGACCTCATGAGTATCCGATGCCAGAATACCTGATGATCCAGAAACCGCCGGTATTTGGGCTGGACCAACTGCTCGCCGCCGCGTTGGACGCAGCTCCCGTAGGCCTGATCGTCATCAACGCCGATCGCAGCATTCGGCTCGTCACGGCGCGCGCCGCCGCCTTGCTCGGCTGCGCATGCAATTCCGGTGCGCCGGGAACCCCGATATGGGCTATCCTCGCCGACTGCCGGTCCCTTACGGCCGAAAGCCTTCCGATATTGCGTGCCGCGCTTGCCGGCGACATAGACCCCGCCTCGAACATCTTCTTGACGGTCGCCAGCCCGTCGGGCCAGCGCACGTTGTCCGCCGACATACGGCCCGCCGGCACGCTCGGCTGGGTATTGACCCTTGAGGACGTGACGACCACGCGGCAAGCCCAGGACTGGCTGCTGGAACACGCGTCGTCGGACCCGGTCACCGGCCTGTGGAACCGCCAGCATTTCCTGCTGATGCTGCACGACCAGCTCACATCGGGGGCCGAGGCGTCCACCGGCGCGGTGTTCCTGCTTGGGCTGCAACGGCTGAAGCACGTCAACGACACGTTCGGGCTCGCCGCGGGCGATGCGCTGCTGCGGCTGGTCGCGGACCGGCTGTTCGCGCTCACCCACCGGGAAGACATGCTCGCCCGGCTTTCGGGTGACGAGTTCGCGCTTTCGATCAACCGCCTGAGCGACCGGGCGGAGCTGGCGAATTTCGCGGCCCAGCTCGCCGCCGGGCTTGGCGGGCCCTACGTGATCGATGGGCAGACCGTTTCGATCAACGCCCATATCGGCATCGCCTGCGCGCCTGCCGATGGCAACACCGCGGACGCGCTGATTGCCAATGCCGGGCTGGCACTGCTCGAGACCACCACGCGCGGCGCGGCCGCCTTGCGCTTTTTCGACCCTGTCCTGACGCAGCGCGCCCGCGAGCGTCGCGCGCTCGAAGCAGACCTCCGCCTCGCGTTGGAACGAAACGAATTCGAGCTCTTCTACCAGCCGCAGGTCGACGTCTCGCGTGACTGCGTGACCGGGCTGGAGGCTTTGATACGCTGGCGCAGCCCGCAGCGTGGCCTGGTGCCGCCTGGTGAATTCGTGGCACTCGCCGAACAGATTGGCCTGATCGATGACATCGGCACCTGGGTGCTGCGCGAGGCCTGCAGGGAGGCGGCCAAATGGCCGGCTGACATTACAGTCGCGGTGAACGCCTCGCCGCTGCAGTTCGAGACAGGGCATTTCGCGCGTTGCGTGACCGATGCGCTGGCCGAAACCGGGCTCGCCGCCGCGCGACTTGAGGTCGAGATCACCGAGAACCTGCTGCTGCGCGATACCGGCACAGTGATGGGCACGCTGGCGGCGCTGCATGCGCTTGGCGTGCGGCTGGTGCTGGATGATTTCGGCACCGGCTATGCCTCGCTGAGCCAGCTCAGCCGGTTCCGCTTCGACAAGATAAAGATCGACCGTTCCTTCATCAGCCCGAGCGACACGTCGCTGGAAAACAGTGCCATTGTGCGGTCGATCGCCGCACTCGGCGTCAGCCTGGGCATTCCCACGACGGCCGAGGGCGTGGAGACCGCACAGCAGCTCCAGCAGATCACCGCTGATGGCTGCACCAGCGTTCAGGGATATTATTTCAGCCGGCCCGTTCCCTCGGCCGACGTGAACCAGTTGCTGCTCCGGCTGCACAACCCGCTGAAATCCGAGGCAGCCTGAGCCGACCCGGCGACCGGCTCGCCTGGCCGTTGCGCGGCGCGTGGGCCAGTCTCAGCGCGGCCACGAGGCCGATCTGCTGTCCGGCGTGGCATTACCGCCAGCCAACGCGGAATAGCCCAAAGTTTTTGCTGCTTTTTCGGCAAAATTCAGGCCTTGCTTCGCCGCATGCCCGACCAGCACCATAATTTCCTGGCCCCGACCCACGACAGCGCCGAACGCCGCACCTGGGCCGTCATCTGGCTCTGCCTGACGATGATGGCTGCCGAGATCGCCGGCGGCTGGCTGTTCGGCTCGCTGGCACTCATCGCCGACGGTCTGCACATGTCCACCCATGCCGGCGCGCTGCTGCTTGCGGCGCTGGCCTATCGCTATGCGCGGCGCCATGCCGGCGATGCGCGCTTCAGCTTCGGCACCGGCAAGTTTGGCGATCTCGCCGGTTTCACCAGCGCCATCGTGCTCGGCATGGTGGCGCTGCTCATCGGCTACGAGGCGGTGCAGCGTATCTTCGCCCCGGTGCCGATACGCTTCTCCGAAGCTATCCCGATCGCCTGCCTGGGGCTGGCGGTGAACGTGTTGAGCGTATGGCTGCTCGGCGGCGGCCACGAGCACGGACATGATCACGGGCACGGGCACGGTCACAGCCACGACGCCGGTCGTGCGCATGACCACGCGGGCCACGCGCACGACAATCATGCCGGCCACGACCAGCACGGCCACACCGGGCGCGACAACAACATGCGCGCTGCCCTGGTCCACGTGGCGGCCGATGCCGCGATCTCCGTTCTGGTCATCGTCGGCCTGTTCATGGCGCGCTGGCTCGGCTGGCAGTGGCTCGATCCGGCCGTGGGCATTCTGGGCGCCGTGGTGATCGCAAGCTGGGCCTGGGGCCTGGTCCGCGATACCGGCGCCATCCTGCTCGACATGAATCCGGATCGCAGCCTCGCCGCCGGATTGCGCAAAACAATCGAATCGGGTGGCGACCGCCTGCTGGACTTCCATCTCTGGCGCCTGGGGCCAGGCCATCTCGGCGCGATCGTCAGCGTGCAGACGTCCGAAGCGCGCGATTGCGCCTATTACCGCGCCAGGCTGGCCGGCTACACCGCGCTTTCGCATCTGACGGTCGAGGTCCGCCGATCCGTCGCTGACTGCAACACGAACGACATAAATCCTTAACGCTACCTTCGCTGGCCTGCGGCCCCGCTTCTGTCAGTTTGCCGTCAGATTTTGACGCAGGGAGCGATACATGGAGCGGCGCGGATTACTGGGCGGCCTGGCGGCCGGTGCGATCGGCTGGGCCGTCGGCATTCCTTCGAAATCGGCGGGCCTGGCAAACCAGGCTTACGCGGACCCGGTGCAATTCGATGCCGCGGCCCGGGACTCCGTCGACCGCGCGCTCTTTCAGGTCAATGCCGCGCGCACGAAGCTGCAGGCCGCCACCACCTACCCGCAAAGTGTGGCATCCGGCGATCCGAACCCTAACGGCGTGGTGATCTGGACGCGCGTATCGCCCGCCGCCCTGCGCCAGGCCACAACCACCACGATCGCCTGGCAGGTTGCCACGACGCCGGATTTCGATGGCCACAGCGTGATACTCGAGGGCACCGCGCATGTGCTCGCGGCGCACGACCATACCGTGTCGCTGCCGCTGCAGAATGCGGCGATGTCGCCGTTCACCCATTATTACTACCGCTTCGTGTTCAATGGCGTGGCCAGCAACCCTGGCCGGTTCCGCACTTTGCCGATGCCGGATGACGCCATCAACGAGCTCAAGATCGGCTACGTCGTCTGCCAGGATTACAGCAACGGCTTCTACAACGCCTACGGCTACCTGGCGCAGGAAGAAGTCGACGTGGTCGTGTTCCTCGGCGATTATATCTACGAATATCTGAACGACGGCGTGGGCGGCCCTGATAACGGCCCGGTCCGCGTGGTGCCGCCTTACCCGCTCGGCGGGCAGTATCCGCAGGGCCTTGAGGATTACCGCCATCTGTGGCGCACCTATCGCGCGGACCCGCAGATCCAGGCGGCGCACGAACAGTTCGCCTTCATCATGCTGTGGGACGACCACGAATACTTCAACGACTGCCACCAGGACTACCACGAGGACACCAATCCGGCCGGCAAATCCGCGCTGACCCCGCAGCCGCGTCTGCGCAAGGCCGCAACCCAGGCCTGGACCGAATACAGCCTGGCCGTGACGCCTTATAATCCGGCGCTGACCTTCGAGCAGGAAATCATCGTCTATCGCAACTTCAATTTCGGCACGCTGATGCAGCTCGTCGTCACCGACGAGCGCCTGTATCGTGACGGCCCGCCTTGCGGCGACGTCGACATAGGCGAGCGCTACGAGACGCTCGGCTGTCCCGCGCAGTTCGACGTGTCGCGCACGATGCTCGGCGCCACCCAGAAAGCCTGGTTCCTCGACCAGGTCACCAGCTCGACGCGCACCTGGAAAGTATGGGCCAACGAGGTGATGCTCGCGCAATACAAGTTCGGCCCGCCGCTCTCCCCGGTGCCGATCTTCTTCGATCTGGACCAGTGGGACGGCTATCCGGACGAGCGCGCCGAAATACTCGCGACGATACAGGCCGCACAGGTGAAGAACTTCGTGGCGCTCTCGGGCGACGCGCATCTGTTCATGGCCTCGTATCTCAAGACCGACTACAACGACCTGCATGCGCAGCCGGTGGGCGTGGAGCTGATGGTCGGCGCGATCAGCTCTGGCAATTACCTCGATGCCGGGATCGACAAGCCGGCGCCCGCCTCGACCCCGATCGCCGCCCGCAAGCTGGCCGAACTCGGCCTGCCGCAGGACTCGCTGGAGCCCTACATCCTGGCGGCGAACCCGCACATGGTGTTCTGGAACGGCAGCACCTGGGGCTACGGCATACTCACCCTCACGCCGGAGCGCATGGTCAGCGTGTTCAAGTCGCCGAGCACGGTGAAGTCGCTTACGTCCACGTTGAGCACGCTGGCAACTTTCACTGTGCCGTCCGGGAAGGTTAAGCTGATACCTAGCTGAGTTAAGGAAGGAAGGCCTTCTTTTTCGAGAAAAAGAAGCAAAAAGCTTTTGCTGCGACGTCTGCACCCAGGTTCATGCTGTTTCTGCGAGCGCATCTATTTGCAGAATGAGGGCGGGCCGCGGTGCAAGCGTTGTAGCAAAAGTTTTTTGGTCCTTTTTTTCAAAAAAGGACTGCTTGCCTTACCCGACTGTCGCCCCGCGCACCCGATCACGCACACGCCGCATCGGCTGCTCCACAAGCGCATGCAGCCAAAACGCCAGAACCAACGCGCCCACAACCGCCAGCCCATAAGGTCCGGCTCCGCGCGCCGGCGACAAGCTTGCCAGCAACGTCAACACGATCCCATGACTGATATAGAGCGGGTAAGACAGCTCGCCGAGCCGCTTGTCCCACACCCGTAGCCAACCGCCAGGCGCGGGCGCACGCGCCAGCAGAAGCAGGCCTGCAAACAGCAGCATCAATATCGGTAATTGCCAGGCCAGCACGGGATGGCCGCGCTCGCCGCACAGCACGAACGCTTCCGGCACCAGCGCCGCCACGAACAGGAGATGCAGACGCGCCGTCCGGCTACGGTCGCGCAACAGCAGGAATGCGCATACGCCGAACGCGAAGAACGGTATGTTGAGCAGCTGCAAGCCGCCACCCGCGGCGCCGAACCGCCAGTGTCGCCACAGGAACACGCCGAACGACGCGTATCCGGCCGCAAAGGCCGCCGTGCCTATGCGTCGGCGCCAGGTCGAGGCGCCGCCGCGCGCCATCAGCCAGCAGGTGGCGAAGGCGACAAGATAGAACGCGAACTCCACCCGTAGCGTCCAGGCGAACGGGATGAACGAGAAATCCTGGCCGCTCAACCGATACGCCGGCAAACCGGGCACGATCTCGAGCACGGCCGCCAGCAGGACCTGCCAGCGCCAGGGCGCCAGCATCACCGGCGCGTCGAGCGGCACCAGGCGCCCGGCCGCGAACAGCCAGCTGTCGATGAGCACGGACAACGCCAGTGCCGCCAGATAGGGCGGCACCACGCGCAGCACCCGGTTCAGCAGGAACGCGGCCGGGCGGCCGGCATAGAACGTGCCGGTGGCCTCGGCCACGATGAAGCCGGACATGGCGAAGAACACCGCCACGGCCACGGCGCCCAATTCGAGCTGGTAAAAGGTTTCCCTCGCGCCGTTGGGCAGCAAGAGGAGGCCGTGCTGCAGCAGCACCATTATTGCCAGGAGAAAACGAAAGGCGCCGAAGGGTCGATAGGTCATGTGAGTGAGATAGAAGGCCTCTTTTGCCGAACTAAAACGAAAACCTTTGCGAGCTCGGCTGAGACGGCAACATCAAGGAAGAAAGCAGTCCTGTTTCAAGAAAGACCAAAAAGCTTTTATCCCGACGCCTGCACAAAAGCCCAGGCTGCCTCTGCAGGCGCATTGGCTTGCAGAACGGGAGCGGGCTGCGATACAGGCGTCATAGTAAAAGCTTTTTGGTCCTTTTTCTCGAAAAAGGACTGCTTCCTTGCCTTACTTCAGAACCGTCGCCAGCTTCATCGCGATCGCAGTGTTGCCCTTCACCTTCAGCTTGCCGGTCATGAACGCCATCGTTGCGTCCAACTGACCGTTCATGATCTTCGTCAGATCGTCCGGGCTGATCGTCAGCGTGCAATCGGCGTCGCTGTCGTCATGGTTCATCACCGCCGGCTTCTGCGTGCCGTCGATGAACAGCCGGTCCTCGCCGAAGTCGAACTTCAGCTTGGCGTCCAACTCGCTGAACTGCTCCAGCCGGCCGCCGAACGCGGTCTCGATATCGGCTACG
Organism: uncultured Alphaproteobacteria bacterium; assembly: GCA_963795825.1. Classification (GTDB taxonomy): domain Bacteria; phylum Pseudomonadota; class Alphaproteobacteria; order Acetobacterales; family Acetobacteraceae; genus BOG-908. Next base: position 193,880 of record CAWCIW010000004.1, read on the forward strand.
CTCATGATTTCTTCCTCTGGTGAACTCGGCCGGACGGTAACGGCGTGGCATAACGGTGTAAACCGACCACGGACACGCAAATGCCCGCCTTTTTCCTCACCGGCGCAAAGCTGCTCGCCGACGGCGCCTGGCTGGCCGGCCACGGCGTGCTGGTCGAGGGCGCACGCATCGCGGCGATCCTCCCCGATGCGGCCCAGCCGGCCGCGCGGCGGATCGCGCTGCCGGCGGGTTCGCTGCTGTGCCCTGGCCTGATCGACGTGCAGGTGAATGGGGGCGGTGGCGCGCTGTTCAACGCGCAGCCGGACCAGGCCACCGCCCGCCGCATTGCCGCCGCACACCGCCGGCTCGGCACCACCTCGATCCTGCCGACGCTGATCACCGACACGCCCGAAACGATGCAGGCCGCCGCCGCGGTGCAGGCCGAACCCGGCATACTGGGCCTGCATTTCGAGGGGCCGTTCCTCAGCCGGGAGCGGCCGGGCGTGCACCGCGCCGAGCTGATACGCACACCCGACGAAGCCGACCTCGCTTTCCTTATATCGCTGGCCAGCCGCACCCGCGTGATGCTGACCGTGGCGCCGGAGAGCGTCGCCGATGCGCAGCTCGCCCGCCTGGCCGCGTCCGGCGTGATCCTCTCGGCCGGCCACAGCGCCGCCAGCTACGAGCGCACCGCGGACGCGCTGGCCGCCGGGATCACCGGCTTCACCCATCTGTTCAACGCCATGCCGCCGCTCGCCGCCCGCGCGCCCGGCATCGCCGCCGCCGCACTGGCCAGCGCGGATGCCTGGTGCGGCGTGATCGCCGACGGAATCCACGTGCATCCTGCCATGCTGCACCTGCTGCTCGCCGCCAGGCCAGACCGCACGCTGCTGGTGTCGGACGCGATGCCGCCCACCGGCACCGACGCCACGGGCTTCCACCTGCAAGGCCGGTTCATCCATCGCGCGGGCGGCGCTCTGCGCACCGCGGACGGCACCCTCGCCGGCGCGGATATCTGCCTGGCCGACGCGGTACGCTTCTGCGTGCGCGCGCTCGGCCTGCCATCCGCCCAGGCGCTTGGCCTGGCCACGGTCGCACCCGCTTCGTTCCTCGGCGTGTCTGCGTCGCACGGCCGTATCGCGCCCGGGCTGCAGGCGGACCTGCTTCTGCTCACCGACACGCTCGACGTGCTGGGCACCTGGCTCGCCGGCGCCTGGGATGGCGAACCCGGCCTGCTGCCCGCGCTTGAAGCTGCATGACCACGCCGGAGACGACCCGCTTCGCCACCTACGTCGCCACGCTGGGCCGCGGCCCTGGCCGCTCGCGCGCGCTGACCCGCGCCGAGGCGGCCGACGCGATGGCGCTGCTCCTGGCCGGTGCGGCCGACCCGATCCAGATCGGCGCCTTTCTGATGCTGCTGCGCTACCGCGGCGAGGACCCCGAGGAGATCACCGGCCTGGTGCAAGGTGCTGCCGCCGCAACCCGCATTCCCGGCGCGCAGGCCGACCTGGACTGGCCCTCCTACGGCGCCGGCCGCACCCGCGGGGCACCCTGGTTCCTGCTTGCGGCGCTCGCACTGGCGCAGTCCGGCCTGCGCGTGCTGATGCACGGCACCAACGAGTTCACCGGTGGCATCACCGTGCCGGACGCACTCGCGCGGCTGGGCCTGGCGCCGGCGGCCAGCGCCGCGGACGCCGCCGCCCGCCTGGCGCGCGACCGCTTTGCCTATGTGCCGGTGGCCACGCTGAGCCCGGCGCTCGCCCACTTGCTCGGCCTGCGCCGGCTGCTGGGCCTGCGCTCGCCGATGAACACGGTGGCGCGGCTGCTCGATCCGGCCGGCGCGCCGGCGGGCGTGGATGGCGTGTTCCACCCGCCCTACATCGAGACGCATCTGGCGGTGGCCGAACGCCTGGCCCGGCCGCGCCTGCTGGTGCTGAAGGGCGGCGGCGGCGAGGCGGAGCGCAACCCGCGCCGGCCTACCACCGCGTATCTCTGGACGTTGACGGACGGGCGCTCGGAGCGGGCGTTGCCGGCGATGGAGGTGGGCGCGGACGGCGAGGAGCCGGATATCGCGGATGTCTGGTGCGGGCGTGCGGCGGGGAGCGAGGCGGAGGCGCGGGTGGTGGCGACGATCGAGCTTGGGTTGCTGGCGCTTGGACGGGCTGGGGATGCGGGAGGCGTTTGGGAGGCTAGGCAAGCAGTCCTTTTTTGAAAAAAAGGACCAAAAAACTTCTGCGTTCCCCGCTGCCGGGCCGCCCGCGCTGGTTCTGCCAGATCGATATTGCCGCCAGAAAGCAGGCCTTCGTGCAGGCGTCATAGCAAAAGTTTTTTGCTTCTTTTTTTCAAAAAAGAAGGCCTTTCTTTCTTCTTTCCGCAGCGTTTCAGCTACCGTCCCGCCAAGCCCGGGAGACACCAGCGTGAACATAGTCCGCGCCGCCAAGCGACTTGCCATTGCCGCCATTCCCCCCGTGCTGTTCCTCTCGCTCACCGGCTATTTCGGCTGGAACGCCCTGCGCGGCGATCACGGCCTGCGGTCCTATGCGTTGCGCCAGCAGCAGCTTATACGCGCCACCGCGGACCAGAAGACGGCAGAGGCGGAGCGTGTGGCCTGGGAGACGCGAGTTGCCGGGCTGCGCGCCAACCATATCGACCCCGATACGCTGGACGAGCGGGCGCGGGCGATGCTCAATCTGGCGGATCCGAACGACGTGGTGGTGCCGTACGGGCAGGGAGAAAGCTGTTCTAGGTCGGCCTGACGTCGGGGTTCACGGCGGAGCCCACGGGGGCGAAAAGCGGGTCCACCCTTGCCGGACCGCCCCCCTGCGCTAAGCTCTGCACCATGCCCCCAGATGGAACCAGCCTGGCCACTCCCGACTCCGCCGCAGCCCTCCGGCGCGCCTGGGCCGACATGCTGCGCATACGCCGTTTCGAGGAAAAGGCCGGCCAGCTCTACGGCATGGGGCTGATCGGCGGCTTCTGCCACCTCTATATCGGCCAGGAAGCGGTCGTCGTCGGCGTGCAGATGGCGCTCGAGCCGGGCGACCAGGTGATCACCAGCCTACCGCGACCACGGCCACATGCTGGCGACCGGCATGGAGCCGCGCGGCGTGATGGCGGAGCTGACCGGGCGCGCGACCGGCTATTCGCCGCGGCAAGGGCGGCTCGATGCACATGTTCAGCCGGGAGAAGAATTTTTTCGGCGGGCACGGCATTGTCGGCGCGCAGGTCAGCATCGGCACCGGGCTGGCATTCAGCAACCATTACCGCGGCAACAGCCATGTTGCCGTTACCTATATGGGCGAGGGTGCGTCGAACCAGGGCCAGGTGTTCGAGAGTTTCAATCTGGCCGCGCTGATGAAATTGCCTTGCGTGTACGTGATCGAGAATAATCGCTACGGCATGGGGACGAGCGTGGAGCGTGCGTCCGCGTCGCGCGATTTGTCGCAGAATGGCGCGCCCTGGGGCATCCCTGGCGTGCAGGTGGACGGCATGGATGTGCTGGCGGTGCATGCGGCGGCGCAGGTTGCGGTGGCGCATTGCCGCGCGCGGCAACGGCCCGTATCTGATGGAGATGAAGACGTATCGGTATCGCGGCCACTCGATGTCCGATCCGGCGAAATACCGCACGCGCGAGGAAGTGCAGGAGATGCGCGAGCACCACGATCCGATCACCGCCGCGCGCGCCGAACTGCTGCGACTGGGCGTGGCGGAGGCCGAGCTGAAAGCGGTGGAGGACGAGACCAAGGCGCTGATAAACGACGCCGCGGAATTCGCGCAGAGCGAGCCCCGAGCCGGACCCCGCGGAATTGTGGACCGACATCCTGCTGGAGAGTGCGCGCTCATGACGCAGGTGTTGATGCCGGCGCTGTCGCCCACCATGACGGAAGGCAAGCTTGCACGCTGGCTCAAGAAGGTCGGCGATGACGTGCATGCCGGCGACGTGATTGCGGAGATCGAGACCGACAAGGCGACGATGGAAGTCGAAGCCGTGGATGAGGGGCGGCTGACCGAAGATACTGGTGGATGAAGGCACCGACGGCGTTGCGGTGAACACGCCGATCGCCGTGCTTGCGGCAGAGGGCGAAGCGTCCACTGCTAAAGCCGCGCCGGCGTTGCCGAAAGTGGCGGCCGAAGGCGAGGGTGAACGCGAGATCGCCGACCAGGCTGCCGCCGCGCGCGCGCCGGCCAGCGTTGCACCAGTGGCGGCCGAAGCCGATTGGGGCGCGACGAAGCCGACTACCGTGCGTGAGGCGTTGCGCGACGCGATGGCCGCAGAGATGCGCGCCGATGCAGACGTGTTCCTGATGGGCGAGGAAGTGGCGCAATACCAGGGCGCCTACAAGATCAGCCAGGGTCTGCTCGACGAGTTCGGCGCCGAAGCGCGTTGTCGACACGCCGATCACCGAACATGGTTTTACCGGCATGGCGGTGGGTGCCGCGATGAACGGGTTGAAGCCGATCGTCGAGTTCATGACGTTCAACTTCGCCATGCAGGCGATCGACCAGATCATCAATTCCGCGGCTAAGACTCTGTATATGTCCGGCGGTCAGATGGGGTGCCCGATCGTTTTCCGCGGTCCCAATGGTGCTGCCTCGCGCGTCGGCGCACAGCACAGCCAGGATTATGCGAGCTGGTATGCGCATTGCCCCGGATTGAAAGTGGTGGCGCCGTATTCCGCGGCCGATGCGAAGGGGCTGTTGCGCACCGCGATACGCGATCCGAACCCTGTGGTGTTTCTGGAAAACGAAATTCTGTATGGCCAGACATTCGAGTGTCCGACCGACGCGGATTTCACCGTGCCGATTGGGCGCGCGAAAATCGAGCGTGCCGGCAAGCATGTGACGATCGTTGCGTATTCCATAATGGTCGGCGTGGCGCTGAAGGCGGCGGAAACGCTGGCCGGGCAGGGGATCGAGGCCGAGGTGATCAACCTTCGCACGTTGCGTCCGCTTGATATCGGCACGGTGGTGGAAAGCGTGAAACGCACGTCGCGCCTGGTGACGGTGGAGGAGGGCTGGCCGTATGCCGGTATCGGTTCGGAAATCACCATGCAGGTGATCGAGCATGCGTTCGACTGGCTGGATGCGCCGCCGGTGCGCGTGGCCGGGTTGGATGTGCCGCTGCCCTACGCGGCAAACCTGGAAAAACTGGCGCTGCCGCAACCTGGCTGGGTTGTGGACGCCGTGCGCAAGATCGTCTGAGAATATAATGCCCACCAACATATTGATGCCTGCGCTTTCGCCCACGATGACGGAGGGGACCCTCGCGCGCTGGCTGAAAAAGGAGGGCGACACCATACGCGCCGGCGACGTGATCGCGGAGATCGAAACCGACAAGGCGACGATGGAGGTGGAGGCCACTGACGAGGGCGTGCTCGGTCGCATACTCGTGGCGGACGGCACGGCGAACGTGAAGGTGAACGACACGATCGCCATACTAAACGACGAGTCCGGCGCTGCACCTGCGGCCGCGGAAAAGCCCGCGCCCAAGCAGGAGGCGGGCGAAGTTGCCGCCCCGGTGCAGACCGCAGCCACTCCGGCCACCGCTCCTTCACCGCCGGTCATGGTGCAAACCAATTCGCCTGATCCTGGCAGCAGGATATTTGCATCGCCGCTGGCACGCCGCATGGCCCAGCAGGCGGGAATTGATCTCGCTTCGCTGAAGGGCAGCGGCCCGAACGGCCGTATCCTGCGCGCGGACGTGGAGCAGGCCCGTCCCGGCGCCGCTCAAACGCCCGCCACGTCCGCGTCGGCCGCACCCGCCTCACCACAGGCGAGCGCGCCGGCCGCGGTGCCGGCATCCGCCATCACCGAACCCGGCCGCCTGGTGCCGCTCAGCAACGTCAAACGCATCACCGCGCGTCGCCTCACCCAGGCCAAGCAGACCGTGCCGCATTTCTACGTCAGCATCGATGTGGAACTCGACGCGCTGCTGAAATTGCGCGCCGACCTGAACGCCCGCTCGCCGAAAGATGGCGGCCAGGCCTACAAACTCTCGGTCAACGACATGCTGATAAAGGCGTGCGCTGCCACCTTGCGCCGCGTGCCGAACGTGAATGCCAGCTACACCGAAGACGGCATATTCCTCTACGACAATGTGGACATCTCGGTGGCCGTCTCCATTCCCGACGGCCTGATCACGCCGATCATACGCAACGCCGATACCAAATCGGTGGCCGCCATCGCACGCGAGGGCCGCGCTTTGTTCGAACGCGCAAAGCAAGGCAAGTTAAAACCAGCCGAGTTCCAGGGCGGAACGTTCTCGATTTCCAACATGGGGATGTACGGCGTGCGCGAATTCGCCGCGATCATCAACCCGCCGCAATCGGCGATACTCGCGGTGGCCGCAGGCGAGCCGCGCGCCATCGTGCGCAACGGCGCGCTGGCGATCGCCACGATGATGACCTGCACCATCTCCGTCGACCATCGCGTGATCGACGGTGCACTCGCCTCCGAGTGGCTCGGCGTGTTCAAATCCCTGGTCGAGGACCCGCTCGGGCTGCTTTTGTGAGGGACACGCAGACCGTCGGGGGCTTCGCCCTCCGGCAAGCCACGCCAGCCGATTGCGACGACATCGCCAGGCTGGTGCGCGCGCTCGCCGACTACGAGAAACTGGCCGCCGAGGCACAGGCGAGCGGCGCCGACTTCCACGCCCAGCTCTTCGCCCCGCATCCTGCCGCCCACGCCATGGTCGCCGAAGTGGCAGGGCGCGTTGTGGGAGTGGCCATCTGGTTCTACAATTTCAGCACCTTTGTCTGCCGCCGCGGCCTGTATGTGGAAGACGTCTTCGTGGAACCGGCGCATCGCGGCGCAGGGATCGGCCGGGCATTTTTTCGTGCGCTCGCCGAACGCGCGCAGCAGGATGGCTGCCAGCGTATGGAATGGTCCGTACTCGACTGGAATGCGCCGGCTATCGCCTTTTATCGCGCGCTCGGCGCCACCGGCCTGGAAGACTGGACGATCCAGCGCCTGACCACCGGCGCCATTGCCCGCCTTGCCGAAAGCCCTGCCAGTGTCTGACCAGAAATTCGATATCGCCATCGTCGGCGGCGGCCCTGGCGGCTACGTGGCCGCGATACGCGCCGCCCAGCTCGGCCTGAAGGCCGCACTTATCGAGCGCGAGCATCTCGGCGGCATCTGCCTGAACTGGGGCTGCATTCCGACGAAGGCGCTGCTGCGGAGCTCCGAAATCAACCACCTGCTGGCCCATCTCGGCGAGTTCGGTTTCGCCGCCGACAACATCCGCTACGATCTGGAAAAAGTCGTCAAACGCTCCCGCGCCATCGCCAAGCAACTCGCCTCCGGCGTCGGCCACCTGCTGAAGAAAAACAAGGTCGCGGTGTTCGACGGCGCCGCTAAACTTGCCGGCAACAACACGCTGGTCGTCACCAAACAGGGCGCGCCCGAGATCAGGCTCAGCGCCCCGCACATCATACTCGCCACCGGCGCGCGCGCGCGCCAACTGCCCGGCCTCGAATCCGACGGCAAGCTCATCTGGTCCTACAAGGATGCGATGGTGCCGAAATCGATGCCGAAACGCCTGCTCGTCATCGGCTCAGGCGCCATCGGCATCGAGTTCGCCAGCTTCTTCCGCAATATGGGCGCCGAGGTCACCATCGTCGAACTGATGGACCGCATCCTTCCCGTCGAGGACGCCGAAATCAGCGCGTTTGCGCAAAAGGCATTCGAGAAACAGGGGATGAAGTTCCTGCTCGGCGCGAAAGTCACCGCGGCGCAGAAATCCGCCGATACGGTCAGCGTGACGATCGAAAGCGCTGGCGCCAGCCAGCAACTCACGGTCGACCGAGTCATCTCGGCCGCTGGTATCGTCGGCAACACCGAGGGGCTGGGGTTGGAAAACACCAAAGCCCGAGATCGAGCGCACGCATGTGGTGATCGACGCACTCTGCCGCACCGGCGAGCCCGGTCTTTACGCCATCGGCGACCTCGCCGGCGCGCCCTGGCTCGCCCACAAAGCCAGCCATGAAGGCGTGATCTGCGTCGAAGCAATCGCCGGCCTGAGCCCGCATCCGATCGACTGGACGAACATCCCCGGCTGCACCTATTGCCGCCCGCAGATCGCCTCCGTCGGCCTGACGGAAGCGCGCGCCAAATCCGAAGGCCACGACATACGCGTTGGCCGCTTCCCGTTCATCGGCAACGGCAAGGCGATCGCGATGGGCGAGCCGGAAGGTATGGTGAAGGTGATTTTCGACCGCGAGACAGGCGCGCTGCTCGGCGCGCACATGATCGGCGCGGAAGTCACCGAGATGATTCAGGGATACGCGATCGCCCGCACGCTGGAGACGACCGAGCAGGAGCTGATGCACACGGTATTTCCGCATCCGACGGTGAGCGAGACGATGCACGAGGCGGTGCTGGATGCTTACGGGCGGGCTTTGCACTTTTAGGCAAGGCCTTCTTTTTTGCAAAAAAGAAGCAAAAAACTCTTGCTCCCCGCCTGCACGGACGCCCGAGCTTAACGTGCAAAGACCGCGCGCTGCAGAAATAGCGCAAGCTGCTGTGCCACCGTCATAGCAAAAGTTTTTTGCTTCTTTTTTCAAAAAAGAAGGCCTTCCTTCCTCTCCCGCAACGGCCGAGCGCCCTCCCGTTTCGACAGCCGCCGCCCATCCGCCCCGACCACCAACGCATGGTGCGCATAAGCCGGCACCGCCCACCCCATAAGGTGCTGCAATAACCGGTGCAGATGCGTCGCCTCCAGCAAATCCGCCCCGCGCGTCACCAAAGTCACCCCCTGCGCCGCATCGTCGAAACACACGCATAGATGGTAGCTCGCCGGGATGTCGCGTCGCCCCAGCACGGCGTCGCCGAACATCTCCGGCCGGGCGCGCACGATGCCGCACCCCTCGTCGAAGAACTCCAGAACCGGCGCGCCCGCCAAAGCCGCTGCCAAATCCAGCCGCCAGACATGCGGCGCGCCTGCTGCCAGGCGGGCGGCGCGAACCGCCGCCGGGAGGGCCCGGCAGGTTCCCGGATACAGCACGGCCCCGTCCGGCCCATGCGGCGCCGATGCCGAGCGCGCCACCTCGCGCGCGATCTCCGCCCGGCTGCAGAAGCACGGATATACCAGCTTGCGTGCCGCCAGCCCGTCCAAAGCCACGCGATACAAAGCGAACCGCGCGGACTGGCGCAGCACCGGGCCGTCCCAATCGAGCCCCAGCCAGCGCAGATCGTCCAGGAGCGCGGCCGCGTAGATCGGGCGGCACCGCTCCGGGTCGATATCCTCCAGCCGCAGCAGGAATCGCCCGCCGGCCGCCCGCGCCCGCTGCCAGGCGGTGCGCGCCGCCAGCGCATGCCCCGCGTGCAGATACCCCGTAGGGCTGGGCGCGAACCGCGTGACGACCTCGCCGGCGGCAACGCTCACCTCGACCATGACAAACCCATGAAACCCGTCCGATCCCGGTCGCCTGCCTTGCGGCACCCCGCACCGTTTGTCATAACCCAGGCGTTCTCGGCGGCGCATCTCACTTTTGCTGCTCGACTATCGGCGGCAAGCACCCAGATGCACCTCCAAGCAAGGAGCGCATTTTGCCGGACGGCGGTCTGCACTATCCATCTCTGGTCCTGAACGCGGATTTCCGTCCGCTCTCCTATTTTCCGTTGTCGGTCTGGTGCTGGCAGGATGCGGTGAAAGCCGTGTTCCTAGATCGCGTCTCGGTTCTCTCGGAATATGATTTCGAGGTCCATTCGCCCAGCCAGGCGTTCCGGCTGCCCAGCGTGATCGCGCTGAAGGATTATATCCCGAGCGCCCGCAAGCCGGCTTTCACCAGGTTCAACGTGTTCCTGCGCGATGCGTTCAGTTGCCAGTATTGCGGCGAGCGTTTCCCCACCCACGATCTCACCTTCGACCACGTGATACCGCGCAGCCGCGGCGGCCGGACCACATGGGAAAACGTCGTCACCGCCTGCGCCTGCTGCAATCTGCGTAAGGGCAGCAAATTGCCCCGGGAGTGCCACATGCATCCCCGCCTGACGCCCTGCCAGCCCTCAACCTGGGAGCTGCAGGATAATGGCAGGGCATTCCCCCCCCAATTACCTGCACAGCTCCTGGCGCGACTACCTCTACTGGGACTCCGAACTGGAAAGCTGAAACACCCCGACAGGGGAGTCAAAAGTCTTTTGCTTCTTTTCTTCAGAAAAGAAGGCCTTTCTTACCCTAAGAGATCAGCCCCAACGCCCTCCCGACAAAGATCCGCAAGGGTGCAAGCCTCCAGGACAGCAGCCACCGCATCCCGGGCCCGCCGCATCAGCACCCGCAGCCGGCAATCCTCCACCGCCACGCAATCGTCGCAAGCCCGGAACGCCGTGGCACTGGCGCAAGGCGTCATCGCCAGAGGCCCGTCGATCACCCGTATCATTTCGGCCATCGACACCAACTCCGGCGCCCGAACCAGACGATGCCCCCCCGACGGACCGCGCCGGCTCTCCACCAGCCCGCCATCGCGCAACTGAGTCAGGATCGCTTCGAGAAACTTGCGCGGCACGTCGGCCGCCTCCGCCAGGTCGCCGGCGCTGGTCCAGCCATTGGCCGGCTTGCGTTCGGCCAGGATCATGCTGGCCCGGACGGCATATTTGGCGCGGCTGGTCAGCAAAACCTGTCCCGAAGCTCCCCAAGGTTCACGCCCTCTATCACCGCCGCGCCCATACGTGCCAATTTGGAGGTTCATGCATCTCCTGGGAAGATGTCATATCATTGCGCTATGAAATAGCCGGCCAGGCTGCTAGGGTATCTGTGACCATTTGGCACCGCACATATGCCGGCGCCCGACATCCGGATCCATTCGCGCATGCCAGACACAGAACCCGCAGCGTCGGACACCGTTGACGCCATAATGTCCATGCCCCTGTTCCCCGACACGGCGGAGCCTGCCGCCGCCACCGCCGGCAAGCGCCCGATCGCGGTCATCGGCGCCGGGTTCTCGGGCACCATCGCCGCCCTCCAGTTGCTGCGCCGCCTGCCGCAGGACCAGCCGGTGCTGCTCTGCGAGCGCTCGCCGGAGTTCGGCCGCGGCATCGCCTACGCCACCGGCGACAACAACCATCTGCTCAACGTGCGTGCGGCCAATATGAGCGCGCTCAGCGACGAGCCGCTGCATTTCCAGGACTGGCTGAAGCGGCGCGCGAACCAAGTGGGCGGCACCGACGGGCTGCACGAGACGCCGGCCGGCCTGTTCGCCTCGCGCGGCCTGTATGGCCAGTATCTCCGCTCCATCCTGGATTACGTGATGCGGGAGACGGCCGGCCACGCCCAGCTGCGCCTGATGCCGGACGATGTGCTCGATGTGCTCTCGGCCGACCATGGCGGCTACGAACTTGTCTGCGCCAGCGGCCAGCGCCTGCCGGTCGCCGGCGTGGTGCTCGCGGTGGGCAACCTGCCGCATGAGGAAAGCGACGATCCGAACATCTGCCGCAACGCCTGGGGCGAGAAAGCCTGGCGCGCGCTGGATCCGGACCGGCCGGTGCTCGTCGTCGGCACCGGCCTCACCATGGTCGACGTGGCGATCTCGCCTGCGCCGCCGCGGCTTCACCGGCGGTATCGTGGCCCTCTCGCGCGGCGGCCTGCTGCCCGCGCGCCACGCCGCCGTGGCCGGACCCTGGCCCACGCCGCATTTCACCATGGCCGAGGAATCCTCCCTGCCACTGCTGATGGCGCGCCTGCGCGACGAGGTGTTTGCCGCCGCGGAGGCCGGTGTGGACTGGCGCGCGGTGATCGACAGCATGCGGCCGATCACCAGCAGCATCTGGATGCGCCTACCTGTCGGCGAGCGTCGCCGCTTCCTGCGCCATGCCCGCCGTTTCTGGGACGTGCATCGCCACCGGCTGGCCCCGCCGCATGCCGAGATGATCGACGAGATGCTCGCCGAGGGCACCCTGCGCGTGGTGCGCGGCCGCATACGCAGCATGACCGACACGGTGGACGGCGTGCATGTGCGCTACGGTGTGCGCGACGGCGCCGCGGACGCGGAAATCGTCGTGCAGCGGGTGATCCTCGCTTCCGGCGTGGAGCATATCTCGCGCACCCGCGACCCGCTGATGCAGCGATTGCTCGATCGCGGCCTGGTGCGGGTGGATGCGCAGGGTTTGGGCCTGGACGTGACGGACGGGCTGAACGTGGTGCGCGCGGACGGCACGCCGGCGGAGCGTATCTGGGCGCTCGGGCCGATCGTGCGCGGCGTGTTCTGGGAATGCGTGGCGGTGCCCGATATACGCGTGCAGGCGGCGCATGCGGCGGTGAGCGTGGTGGCGCGGCTGCGCGAGGATGCGCCGCGGTGGAGTTTTATCATCTGAGGTTTGGATTTGGGCGGGAGCTTGAAAGGATAAAAGAAAGCAGTCCTTTTTTGAAAAAAAGGACCAAAAAACTTTTGGCTCCTTTCGCTGGGGTGGATGCTTTTCATATGTTTCCTACGCCCGGTTCGTTCCTGGATTGGACATGACCCCGCTTGCCGCTTTCTTCTTGCGAAGCGTGTTACTGCGGTGCACTTGTTATTACGCTACGCTGCCGTATCGTCATCCGGAACCTCGGAGCGGGCTGACGCGATGACGATGCCGACGAGACTGGCTTTCGTGCTGTGTGCGGTCGGTATCCTCGGCCTGGCTGGCTGTGCGCCCATGCCGGCTCGCAGCGTCGTTTTCAGGGTCAATATCAGTACGACGAACGACTATCGGCCGCCGCCCGGCGCGCAACCGGGGCCGACCTCGGCCCAGCCCGGCACCTACGACTATACCGGCATGCCGCAATTCGCGATCAACGGTCAGACGTATCCGCCTGCTGAGGCGCTCCGCTACCTCGTGGAGAAGAACGCCCTGGTGGTGGGCCAGATCACCCCGGTCGCCAACCCGACGCCGGGGCGGCTGCACATCGTCATTGCCGATCACGACAGGCTGCGTGTGCTATCCCTGCAGGCCACCCACAATCTGCAAGGCGGCGCCACCGAGTTCGCGGCAGAGGCACAGCGCCTGAACCTGCATTTCCTCGCCGACGCGATCGTGCAAAGCCGGGCCTTTGCTGCGGCCGATATCGTCGAACAGAACGACACGACGTGGCCGGATGCGGCCGGCGCCGATTACGTGCTGTGGTTCCAGGTCCAATCCGCGCGCCCAAACAATGCCGGCCCTTGGACCGCCTCCTGGCAGATACGCCGCGCGCGCGGCACCGCGCCGCTTGCGGTCAGTATCGATCCCGGCACCCCACCGGGGCCGCCGCGCGTGATGTCGTTCGTGCGCAGCGCACAGGAGGACGCGGCCTCGCTGTCCGGCGGGTCGGGCGGGCTGACGGAGGGGCCGCGCATAAGCGCCCGGATCGCGCGCACCGGCCATCCCGCAAGCTCCGGTTCGGGCATCGTGATCGACGGCGCCGGCCATGTCCTCACCGACAACCATGTGATCGACAACTGCCCGGACATACGCGTCACCCGCGCTTCGGGCGGTCCGGCGGTCGGTGCCACCGTGGTGGCCAACGACGCCAAGCTGGACCTCGCCTTGCTGCGGACCGGCGAGCGGACGCCGGCGCATGCGCGTTTCCGCGACAGCCAGACCCTGCGCCCCGGCGAAACGCTTGTGGCCACCGGATTCCCGCTCAGCGGGCTGGTCTCGCCGGAGATGGCTGTCACCACGGGTTCGCTCACCGCCTTGTCCGGGCTGCAGGGCAACGCCCGGGTGTTCCAGTTCAGCGCGCCGGTGCAGTCCGGCAACAGCGGCGGCCCGGTGCTCGACAGTTCCGGGCGCGTGGTCGGCATCGCGTTGGCGGTGCTGAACTTCAACGCGGCGATCGCTGCGGCCGCCGGCGTGTCGATGCCGCAGAACGTGAATTTCGCCACCAAATCCGATGTCGCGCGGGATTACCTGGCGGGCGTCAACGTGACGCTGAGCGAGCAGGCCGGCGGCCCTGCGGGCCTGGATCCGGCAACGGTGGCGGACCGTGCGCGTGCGTTCACCACAAAGATCGAGTGCTGGAGGTAGCCAACAAAAGCAAACGCTATATCCAGCCAGCAAGCGACAGCACTGACAAAAGTTTTTTGCTTCTTTTTTCAAAAAAGAAGGCCTTTCTTCCTGGCTTGGCGAACCTCCAGGACCGTCCGAAACAAGGTAGCCCCTCCGCCGACTTTTTCTGCGCGCCCGTTAACCTTTCCAAAATACGTGTCCCGCAAACTGAGACCAAGAACGGTTTTCGGGGATCAGTCTTATGACCAACACCACCGCGCTCCCACTCGTGCAAGCCTCCTCCGGCACAGTGCTCACCGTCGGCGCAGGCATGGAATTCGCAACCCTGAGCGACGCCTGCAACGCGGCGGTCGCCGGCGACACCATCGCTGTCGAAGCCGGCACCTACGTCAACGATTTCACCACCACCAACGTGGCCCTGAAGATCGTATCGATGGGCGGCCTAGTGAACGAGGTTGCCACGGTGGAGCCGCCGAACGGCAAGGCGCTGCTGCTTGTCAACGCCAATCTCTCCATACAGGGCTTCACCTTCACCGGCGGATCGGACGGCTCACCGGACGGCAACGTCTCCGGCATCCGCCTGCAGAACGGCAACCTCAACGTGTCCTACTGCTACTTTCACGATATGGAAGAGGGCCTGCTGGCCGGTGCCAATGCGGCGGGCAACATCACCATCGACCACAGCGAGTTCGCCCGAAACGGTTCCGGCGACGGCTACAGCCACAACATCTATGCCGGCGCGATCGCGTCGCTGAACATCACCAACAGCTACTTCACCGCCTCCAATGTCGGCCACGAGATCAAGTCCCGTGCTGCCGTCACCAACATTTCCAACAACGTCATCGTTGACGGCCCAACGGGCACCGGCAGCTACGACATCGACCTGCCGAACGGCGGTGTCGCCACCATCACCAACAACGTCATCGAAAAGGGCCCGCTATCGTCCAACGTGTATGCCATCCATTACAGCGGCGAGCAGCAATTCGTTTATGCCAACAACGCGCTCACCGTCACCGGCAACACGATACTCAACGATGCCGGCCCCACCGGGCTGGCGGTGCTCAACCAGGATTGGGCGAACAACCTCGATGTGGAAGCCAAGATCGCCCATAACAGCTTCTATGGCTACGGCCCGGGCCAGCTGCTGTCGGGCCACGGCACGCTGAGCGCCAACACCACGCTTGCCAGCGAGCCGGTCACCAGCACCGCCTCGCCTTACACCGCGGTGCCGATCCTGGCGCTGGCCCCAGGGCCGGAACTGCTGAACCTGACGAACAGCAACCACGGCGTGACCGGCGGCGTGGCGAAGCTCACCATCATGGACAGCGCCGGCAGCAACACCATCACCGGCGGCGCGGGCGGCATCAACCTGACCGACAGCGCCGGCTGGGATACGATTTCCACCGCCGCGGGCGCCAGCGACGCGCTGATCCTGGGCGGCCGCAACGCCGTGCTGCACAGCGCCGGCAACGACCATATCGCGGCACCCGGCTTCTACGAGGACGTGTATGTCACCGGCGCCTCGACGATCACCGGCTCCGCCTTCAACGACTACAACCTGAACGGCCTGGGCGAGCGGCTGACGGCGAGCGGCAGCGGCATCATCGCCGTGGGTGCCGGCGGCGGGGCCGAAATCACCATCACCGGCGGCGATTTCAATTTCTCCGAGCTGGCAGGCGGCCACGCCGCGATCAGCGACCAGGCCGGCGCCGCGCCGCCGGATGACAGCACCGCCACCGTCTCGGGCGCCGCCACCGGCTTCTTCTCGCATGGCGGCTCCGTGGCACTCACGCTGGGCGACAGCGGTGCCACGGTGCAGGCCGGCAACGGCCTCGTGGCGATCGCTTGCGGGGCAGGGGCCGATGCGATCACCGCCGGCGCCGGCTCTGACAGCATCATGCTGGGCAGCGGCGCGGACCGCGTGGCATTCGGCACCGGCTCGGCGACCGTCACCGCCGGCACCGGCCTGGACACCTACGTGTTCCAGGCCGGCCAGCACGGCACGGATGTGATCAACGGGTTCCGGACGGGCCAGGATTCGGCGGTGTTCAAGGGCTTCACCGGCCCGGCGATCGCCTCCGGCGCGGTCACCGGCGGCAACACCGTGCTGACGCTGTCCGACGGCACCAGCGTCACCTTCGCCGGCGTGGCGCTGCCCGGCTACGGCGCGCCCGCCGGGTCCGGATCGGCACCCGTGGCGCCGCCATCGGGCAGGCGGCACCCGTCGCGCCGGCCAGCGGCACCATCGTGCTCGCCAGCTGCGGCCACGTGCTGGCCGGCGGCGCCACCCTGCTCACCGTGCAGGATTATGCCGGCAACAACTCCATCTCCGGCGGCGCCGGCGGCCTGGCGCTGGCCGCGGCCGATACGGACGTGATCGCAACCCAGGCGGGTTCTGCCAACCAGCTCACTCTGTCGCGCTGGGACACGCTGACCGGCGCCGGCACCGACCAGGTGGTGGCGGCCGGCACCAACCAGATCACCGAGCAATCTGCGGCCGTGGTGTCCCTGCTGGGCGGCAACAACCAGGTTCAGGGTGGCGCCGGCCTGCTCACGGTGAGCGACGCGGTGGGCGGCAACTCGATCACCGGCGGGGCCGGCGGCCTGGCCGCGAACCTGGCCGGCCAGTACGATACGGTCGCCTCCGCGCAGGGTGCGGTGGACAGCATCAGCCTGGCCGGCAAGAGCATGCTGCTGAGCCAGGGCACCGACCAGATCAGCGTGGCCGGCGGCTACAACCAGATGACGGTGACGGGAGCCGCCGGCATCACCGCCGGCCGCCGGCTTCGACAGCTACGTGCTGCAAGGCGCCGACAGCCTGGCCACCGCCGGTGCGGCCGCGGTGACGGTGGGTGCGGCCGCGCATGTGACAGTCGCCTCGGCGGGGCTCGACGATGTGAGCGTACTGAAAATGGCCGGCGGCGTGCTGACCGTCAGCGAAAGCCTGGCCGGCGGGACGGCGTCGCTGTCGCTGAGCGGCGGGGCGGCCACCGTGTCCGCGTCGTCCGGCAGCTATGCCAGCCTGCAGGCCACACTCGGCGCCGGCGATACGGTGACGGCCGGATCGGGCAACGTGACGCTGATGGGCGGCGCCGGGCAGGACAGCTTCGTGGGCGGCAGCGGCCAGGCGCTTATCACGCTTGGCGGCCATGACACGGTCAGCCTTGGCGCGGGCATGCTCACCGTACAGGGCGGCAGCGCCGATGTGTTCCAGGTGGCCGCGGCTGCGGGCGGCTTGCTGGTGATCGACAACTGGTCCGGCCAGGACAGCCTGGTCACGCCCGGGCAGGCGGCGCCGGCGATCACCTCGCAGAGCGTGGTCGGTGGGTCGGACTGGCTGCATTTTTCCGGCGGCGCGCAGGTGGAGCTGGTGGGGGTTTCGCATTACGGCTGATTGTGTGACGGCGGCGCGCCGGGATGGCGCGCGTCCGTTTCTTTCGGCGACGCAATCCAAAAAAGAAGCGCTTCACTTCAACCATCTCGCCCGATAGAGAGGTGTCCGCAGGATAGGAGGCGAACGGACATTGGAAGCGCTGCTATTCATGCTCAATTCGATTGCGGTGGTACTGATGGTGTTCATGGGCCTGCGCGACGACAGGCTGCCGCCCGGCATGCCGCATACCAGCCTGTTCCGTTTGCGTGACGAGCCGGTTGCTGCTGCGGCAAAGCCGCCGATCCCGGAAATGCCGGCGGCGAGCGATCCCGCAGGGTCCGCCTGGGCAGATTGGGACCGCGCCGGGAGCCGTCCGCAATGAGGGACGCGATGTTCGCGTTCGTCTGGCTGGCCTTGTTGCCGCTCAGCCTGATGTCCGCCCATGTCGGCGTCATGCTCTGGGTGTGGGTTGCGTTGCTGTCGCCGAACGAAATGCTGTCCGGCTTCATGTCAGGCGTGCCGTTGAACAAGATCGTGGCGCTGTCGACGGTCTGCCTGATGTTCGCCAGCCGGGAGAAAAAGGATTTCTACGTCGATACGGCGCTGCTCCTGCTCCTGATGCTGGGCGCGTCGGCCACCATATCCTGGTACACCGGCCTGGCGCCCGGCGACGAGAGCACTGAACTCTACCAGAAGCTGATCAAGGAGATCGTGCTCGCCTTTATCATCACCGCAGTAATGACCACGCGACATCGCCTGCATGCGCTGGTGTTTATCATCGTGCTGTCGCTCGGTTTTCTCGCGGTGAAAGAGGGATTGATCTCCATACTCACCGCCGGCGGACACAAGATCCTCGGCTCCGGCAGCGTGGGTGACAACAACTCGCTGGCCACCGCATTGCTGATGATCATTCCGTTGATGTTCTACCTGGCGCGGTATTCCGCGGTGCGCGCGGTCAGGATCGCCCTGCTCGGCGCGGCCGGCCTGGCGGTGATCACCGTCATCATGACGTTCTCGCGCGGCGGCTTCGTGGGCCTGCTGCTGCTCGGCGGCTTCATCGTCAAGAACAGCCGCAACAAGCTGGCGACGATGGGCGCGGTCGCGGCTCACCGGCGTATTCACTATGTGCTGGCCCCAGAGCCTGGTTCGAGCGGCTGAGCACCATCAAGGACGCCGACAATGACGGCTCCTTCATGGGCCGCGTCGTCGCCTGGAAGATGAGCCTGCTGATCGCGCTGGATCATCCGCTGTTCGGCGGCGGCCCGCACGCTGTCCAGCACCTGATCGTATGGGACACCTACAGGCCATTCCTGCCCACGGTGAATTTCGTCACCACGCCGCCGCCCGATGTGTCGCCGCATGCGGCGCACAGCATCTATTTCGAGATACTCGGCGATCTCGGCTTTGTCGGCCTGTTCCTGTTTCTCGGCATGATTGCGGCGTCGTTTGGAAATGCAACAGGATCGTCCGGCGCACGCGAAACCGGCCCGATCTGTCTGGGCCCTGATCTCGCGCGGCTGTCGCAGATCAGCCTGGTGATCTACCTGGTGACCGGCGCCGCCCTGAGCATGGGGTATTTCGAACTGGTCTATGTGCTGGTGGCTGTCGTATCGCGCTGCGGCCGCATCGTTTCGCAAGCGATGCTGGTTCCTGTCGCCGCGGTACGGCGCGGCGATCCCTGGGACATCGGCGACGAGGCGGGCTTCCTGCAGCATACGTGACGCTGTCTGGCTGTTGCGGAAACTGGCAGAGGCGACGCCGCGTGTTGCTCGCCAACGCTCCTTCGTGTTTGGCTATTACCATTGTGTCTGCAGGATTGGCCGATGATGGACAGATTGCTGCGCAGCCTCCCGCTCGCCGCCTACCAGCCGTTCCGGCACGCCATCGTGCGCCTGGGCCGGCGCAACCCGGTCCGCATTGCGTCCACCCTTCTGCTGAAGCGCGCCGCGCGCGCGCACCGGCAGCACCTTCTCGACAGACTGCGCGAGATACGCCCGCTCGACCGGCCGGATCTCAGCTTCGAGCCGTCCGATTCGATGGTTGCCGATGCGATCTACTGGTTCGGCGTGCGCGGCTATGAGGGTACCGTCGCGCGGGTATGGACGACCTTGTGCGCGAATGCGACCTCGGTGCTGGAGATCGGTGGCAATCTCGGCCTGTTTACTGTAATCGGCGCGCGCGCGGGGGCAGCCGCCTACACCGTGGTCGAACCGGTGTCGATGGTCGCAGCGACTTTGCGCGCCAACCTGGCCCGTAACGAAATCACCCATGTGGAGATCCTGCAGGCCGCGGTGGTGCCGGGCGCGGCGCGCGCGGTGGAGCTAAACCTGCCTGACGAGGGCAGGGCGGTCGGCGTGGGCGCGCATCTTGTGGAGGGTGTAGAAGTGGCGTTGCGCGACAGCCGCGGCCGTATCACCGTGCCTGGCCTGGCGATCCGGACGCTGGCGCAAGGGCGCGACCTGATCAAGATCGATGCCGAGGGCATCGAGGCCGCACTGCTGTCCGACATACGCGACATGCTGCTAGCCACGCGCCCCACCCTGCTGATCGAGGTGCTTCCCGAGGCCATTTTGCTCGGCGATCTGCTGGCCGAGCTGGCGCGCGATGCCGGCTATCAGATACATATCCTGCCGGAATACGGCTCGGACACGATCGTCACCGTGTTGCCTGCTGATTTCAGCGCGGACCTGCCGCGGCAATACAAATCCAAGGACGTGGTGCTGTCGGCAGGCCCGCTGGCGTGACGAAAAGTCCTGTGCGTGTGATCCTGCTTCCCCCGCACGCGCGCTGGGCGCCGTGGACCGATCCGCCCGACCCCGGCGAGCCGGACGTCGAGAAAACCTACCGTCTCCTGGCGGCAGAAGGCTGGTCCACGCGGCGCTTCGATACGCTGCCGCTTCCCTGGAACCCGTGGGCGCGCGCGCACAGCGTGATGGGCGCCATCGATCCGCTGCGCGCCCTGCGCGTGCTGCTGTTGCATCGCGACACCGACCTCGTCATCGGCTTCTTCGAGTCCAGCGTGCTGATCATCCTGCTGCTGCGGCGCGTGCTCGGCTTTCGCGGGCGTGTGGTGATCTACGATGTGGGCGTGGCCGGCGGCTGGAAGCTCCGCGCGACGATCCTGCGCCTGGTGCTGCCGCGCGCCGACCGCCTGCTGCCGCTCGGCACGGCGCAAGTGGCGGGGCTGGTGGCCCTCGGCGCGCCGCCTGGCCGCGTGCAGCCCGTGCGCACCGCCACCTATCCCGATTTCTACGTGGCCGCCGCCGACCAGCCGGACGGCTACATACTTGCGGTGGGCGACGACGCCTCGCGCGACTACCCGACCCTGCTCGCCGCCTGCGCCACGCTTGGGCGCCGCGTGATCATACGCAGCAGGCTCGTGGCCGCCGATCCCGCGCTGCCGCATGTCGAGATACTCTCGCACAGCCTGAGTACCCGCGAATATCGCGACCTGATCGCCGGCGCCTGCTGCGTGGTGCTGCCGCTGCGGCCCTCCATCCATGCCGGCGGCGTCTCGACGTTGCTGGAAGCGATGTCGAGCGCCAAGGCGGTTATCGTGAGCCGCACCGAGGGCCTGGCCGAATACGTGGCAGATGGGCAGACCTGCCGGCTGGTGCCGCCCGGCGACGCGGCGGCGTTGTGCCAGGCCATCGTGGCGCTGGTTGCCGATCGTGCGGCGCGGGAGCAGCTGGGCGCGGCGGCGCGCGCCTTCGTGGTGGCGGAGTGTTCGCCGGAAGCGGTGGCGCGGCGGTTGCGGGCGGTGTGGGCGGCCGTGCAGTAGGCGAAAGCTATTCCAGCGCCAGCGCCCGAACGATCTCCGCCGCGCGCGGCCACTGCGTACGCACGGCGGCCGGACCCGCGCCGCACCGCTCGGGTACAGCCGCGCCAGGTCACCCACATCCGCGCTCCACGAGATATCGGCAATTTCCGCCAGCCCGGCCAGGAAGCTGCGCTGGTGGTCTCCGGCGCCGCGCGGATTGGGAAACGCCACGAACGGTTTGCGCGCCAGCAGCAACTGTATAACCGTGGCGCCGCCATGGGTGATCACCAGCGAGGCCTCCCCGATCGACTGCGCCAGCGACGGTTTCGCCCTGAACTGGTGGCCGTGGGTCATCCGGTAGGCCGATTGGCCCGACTGTATCTCCAGGGCCTCCGCGCCGAATGCGCCCTGGCCCGCGAGCTTATCGACCTGCGCCAGCAATTCGTCGAACGGCATCGTGGTGCCTACCGTCACCAATATCAAAGCAGCGTGCCCAGTTCGGTGCCGGGATTGGCGTCGCGCAAGGCCGGCCACTGCACCACGCAGCGCGACGCGAGGCGGAGCCGCAGCACCAGGCGGCCGGTGTTGGAGAGCCGGTCGTAGCGCGTGATGCTTTCGATGAACACGCTGCGCACACGTAGCAGGCGCGCGGCCAGCAGCATCGGCACGGCATGGCTGCAACCCACCACGGCCACCACGCCGATGCGCTCGGCCCGCAACACCTGCAGGCTACGCCGGAACGTCTGCGCAAACGCCAGCGCGCTCTGCCGGCGGGACGGGCGGGTCACCGATTCGAATGCCGGCACATCGTAGGCGCGGCCCGGCGGCAGACCGTCTTGCCCCGGAACGCCGCCCCACTGCGTGCGCAGGAAAACCAGGTCGAAATCGGCGGCCAGGTCGCGCAGCAGCACGGACGTCTCGAAGCTGAAGCCGCCACCGGTGAGTGCGCTGAGCAGACGCGGACGGGCGCGGTCGGGCATGGCTGGAATCGTCACGCAAACCTCTGGTTAACGCCATACGTGTAACGAGTGGCCGCACGCATCTCAAGTCGCCAGAGCGCCGGCGGATTGCGGGGTCTTTGCGCTGCCGTCCCGATTGTGCCATTCAGCCTGCATCGGAACCTGCGTCCGCGCGCAGAATTGGGGGAGACGAATGGCTATCGACATGGACGTCGCCATCATTCCCGATGCCGAAGTGCCGCCGCCGCAAAGCCTGGTGCGCAACTCCTCGCTGTACCTTGCCGGCAACCTGGCGGCCAAGGCGATCGGTTTCGTAATGATACCGTTCTATGCGCGGTATCTTTCGACGGACGAATACGGTGCGGCAAACCTCATCGAGCTGGCCATAACCCTGGTCAGCATCAGCTTCGGCATACAAAGCTTCGGCCCGTCGCTCACACGGCTGTACAACGACCATTCCGACCCGGCCGTGCGGCGCGCCACGATGTCCACCACGTTGGTCGCGACCGTCGTACTCTCCGGTACGGTGGCGCTGCTGGCGATTGCGGCAGCCGGCCCGATCGCCGCCGCAATCAGCCTGGGCGCGAAAGTCGGCGTGTTGCGCATGGCGTTCGCGGCGATGTTCTTCAGCAGCATCATCGAAATCGTGCTGATTTACGAGCGCATCCAGAATCGCGTGGGCTTCTACCTGACATATTCGACGGCCGTTCTCGTGATTTCGCTGTCGATGAACATATTGCTGATCGGGGTGGCGCGGCTGGGCGTGGAAGGCTTCGTTCTCAGCAAGCTCATCGTGGCGTTCTGCGGCTCCGTGTTCCTGGGGGTTCGCACCATACGCGCGGTCGGCATCGCCTGGCGCACAGACCTCGCGCGCGCGCTCATGCGCTTCGGCGGCCCGCTCATCGTCTCGGCCGGCTGCTATTTCGCCATCCATTTCTCCGACCGCCTGTTTCTCGCGCGCGTCAGCCGCGCCGAAGTGGGCGTCTATGCGCTGGCCTACAATTTCGCCTTCCTGATCAGCACGATCTTCGGCGACAGCTTCAACAAGGTGTGGGGCGTGTCGTTCTATAGCCTGGCCTCCGGCGACGGCTGGCAGGACCGTTTCGCCCAGGTCGGCCGCTGGCTGGTGTTCGTGCTGGGCGCGGGTGCCATCGGCATCTCGCTGTTCGGCCGCGACGTGCTCGTGCTGATGGTGCCGGAAAGCTACGACCCGCCGATGCTTCTGCTACCGCTTCTGGTGTTCGCCTATTTCATCAGGGAAGTCGGCGACTTCTTCAATTCCATGCTGCTGATCGGCACCGGATCGGGCAATGTCGGGCGCCTGGCCGCAATCTGCGCGATCCTGAACCTTGCGCTGAATGCGGCGCTGATCCCGTTCTATGGCATCTGGGGCGCGGCCTGGGCCACCTTCGGCACCTGGGCTTTCTATTGCGCGGTCTCCTGGGCCGGCGCCTGGCGCCAGCACAAGGTCGCCATGCAACCCTGGCCGCTCGCCTTCATCTTGTTGCTCTCCGGGTCCTGCCTGTGGGTGCGCGCGATGCTGCCGTTGCAGAACCGTTTTGTCGGGATCGGCGCCGACTGCCTGTTGTTTGCAGCCTTCCTTGCTATATCGTGGGTTGCCTATCTGCAGCGCGCCGAGCGCGCCGAACTGATCGGAATGCTCGCCAGCCTGATGGCGCGCCTGCGCAGGCCGCGGATTGTCACCGGATCGTGACGGGTTTATTCCTGCAGCAATGCAACTTTGTTGCTTGTAGCGCCTAAAACGCAAGTACCCGCCACGTAACGCCCTGATACAAAGCGGCATTCCGACACACTTCGTTCGGCTTGCGCTTGTTGCAACGGGCCAGCCCCCGCACAATCTCGGTAATATCGACAAGGATACGATCATGCGCGCGTTCCGAAACACACTCAGGACCTCTACGTGGACACCGGTTTTCGCCTCTGCCCTGGCAGTGGCCCTCGCCGTGGCACCGATTGCGCTGGCGCCGACCCCGGCGAACGCGCAGATCGGCATCGGCCTTAACATCACCATCGCACCTCCGCCGCTGCCGGTGTACGAGCCGCCGCCGCTGCCAGGCCCGGGCTACATCTTCACGCCCGGCTACTGGAATTACGGCGAGGCCGGCTACTATTTCGTGCCCGGCGTCTGGGTCCAGCCGCCTTCGGTCGGCCTGCTGTGGACGCCCGGCTACTGGGGCTATAATGGCGGCGTCTATGGCTTCAATGGCGGCTACTGGGGCCCGCATGTCGGCTTCTACGGCGGCATCAATTACGGCTTCGGCTATGGCGGCATCGGCTATGGCGGTGGCGAGTGGCGCGGCGGCGGCTTCTTCTACAACACCGCGGCGTTCGGCGGCGGCTATCGCGGCTTCGGCGGCATACACAACACGTATGTGAACAACACCGTCATCAACAACAACATCACCCGCGTCAGCTTCAACGGCCCGGGCGGTATCGCCGCACGCCCCACCCCGCAGGAAGCCGCCTTCCAGCACGAGCAGCATATCCCGCCCACGCAGCAGCAGCTGCACCATCGTGAGGTGGCTGCGGCGGATCCGCAGCAGCGTTTTGCGAACAACCACGGCGTGCCGGCAGTTGCTGCAGCCCAACGCGCAGGCGAGCTCAAGGGCCCGGGCGTGATACGCGCCAATGCGGCCGAAACGCGTGCGAACGCCGCAGAAACGCGTGCCAACGCGGCGGAAACCCGCGCCAACGCTAACCAGACGCGGGCGAACACCGCGGCCGAGCGCGCGAACACGCATGGCGAGCATGCCAATGTTGCGGGCGAGCGGGCAAACACCGCAGGCGAGCGCGCCAACACTGCGGGCGAGCGGGCCAACGTTGCGGGTGAACGGGTGAACCACGCCGGTGAGCGCGCCAACGTCGCTGGCCAGCGCGAACACACCCCGGCCGAGCACACGGCACGTGCCCCTGTCGCCCATACCCCGGTCGCCCACGCGCCCGAGAGCCGGGCGCCTGAAGCACGTGCGCCGGAGGCAAGAGCGCCGCAGCGCGAGATGCATCCTGCCATGGCGCAGCGTCCGGGCGGGTTCGCGCCGCATCCGATGCAGGCGCCGCGTCCGCAGGCAGCACCGCGTCCCGCGCCGCAGCAGCACGGCGGCGGCGGTAAGGAGCCGCACCGCTAAAGGCAGCGTGATCGCGTCTGTCGGGTGCCGGGGTGCCGGCATCCGGCAGACGCGCTTCGTTCAAGTAGCCTGGTTTTGCCGGGCGTTCGCGACTTCCGAGAAGATGCGCAGTTGTCCGGCGCTCGTATCTTCCCAGCCGAACCGTTCCGCATAAGCCCGGGTCGCCGCGCGGTCGATCGGCGCAGCCTCCCAGCCGCGCACGCAGGCGGCGATCGCCTCGGCCGAGCGTGCTGCGGCGATGACGCCGGCTTCTGGTGCCGCCACCACCTCCGGGTTGCCGGCAATCGGGCTGGCCACCACCGCCGTGCCGCAAGCCATCGATTCCAGCAGCACGTTCGCCCATCCCTCCCGCTCGGACGACAGCACGGACAAATCCGCGCCACTGTAAAGCACGGGCAGTTCCGCATGCGGCACGGGGCCTAGCAGTCTGACGCGGTCCGCCACGCCGCTTGCCGCCGCGAGCGCCAGCAGCCTGCCGTGCTCCGGACCCTGGCCGGCAATCAGCAGGCGCCAGCCGGGCAGATGCGCCAGCGCGGCGATCGTCAGCTCGTGGCCCTTGCGCGGTATCAGCGCACCCACCGACACCAGCGTTTTGCCTTCGATGCCCAGCGCGGCGCGCGCGGCCGCCCGGTCCGCCGGACGGAACATCGCCAAGTCTACGCCATTGCGCAGTACGGTGATCTTGCCTGGTGCCGCACCGAGCGCCAGCAGCGTGTCGCGCAGGCCGGCGCTCACCGTGATCACCGCCGCCGCGTCCGCGATCGCCCTGATGATCATGCGTCGCGGTGCGGCGTAGTCCGGGAACTGCGTCACGTCCGAGCCGCGCGCGGTGATAACCACGGGGAGGCCGAAACGCCGGCCCAGCCAGGTCGCCGCCACGCCGTCGGGGTAGAAGTAATGCGCGTCTATGGCGTCGAACCGGGCGCCCTCGGCCAGCAGGCGGCGCAGCGCGCGCGCGGCGGACCTGTAGAGCAGCCACGGTGCGATACGCATGCCGATGGCTGGGATCGGCGTCCATCGCGGATGCAGCACGCGCAGGCTGTGGCGGTGTTCTTCGGCCGGGGCGTGGATGCTGCGGCCGGGGAAGCGGGCGACCGGCGCCATCACCGTGGCGGTTGCCTGCCCGGTGGCTACCAGGTGCCGCAGGCGGTTCTCCACGAACACGCCGTGGTTGGGCTGTTCCGGGTTGGGGAACAGGGTGGAGAAGGTCAGGAGGTTCAGCAGGGGGCACCTGACCTCAGGAGGAAGAAAGGCCTTCTTTTCTGAAGAAAAGAAGCAAAAGACTTTTGACTCCTGCTTGCTCCGGGGCCCGTGTTTCTCCGGTTGGCACCTGCGCCTGCATGGAGGGCATTCGCGCCCGGATGCGGGTTCATTTCAGGGACGACAACAATTTCGTTGCATCCGCCTTGCCGGGGAAATCCGCCTTTGCCGCTACTGCTTCCTGCAACTGCGTCCGGGCGTCCGCCGTATGGCCGCTTTTGTTCAGCACCCAGCCGTAATGGTATTGCGCCGTGGCCTTGCTCGCTTCGGCCGGCGAACCAGCCTCCCCCTTTGCCAGGTTCGTCACCGCCTGGGACAGCAGCGGCAACGCCGCCGCAATGTCGCCCTGCTGGGCCAGTATCCAGCCCAGCGTGTCGGCCACGTCCGGGTTCGGCTGCTGGAAATAGGCGCGCTCCGCCAGGCTTTTCGCCGCTGCCTTGTCGCCTTGCTGCTGCTTGATCCACGCCAGGTTGTTCAGCGTCGACGGATCCGTGCGGCGCACCGCCAGCACCGCCTCGAGATGCGGTTCGGCCTCGTCAAATTTGCCGGCGTCTAGGTCGAGCGAGCTCAGCACCGACTGGCCCGCCATGTCGTCCGGGTGCTTGGCGACCCAGGCGGCGAGCAGCGTCATCGCCTGGCTGGCGTCGCCGCTGCGCGACAGCGCGTTGGCCGCCTTGGTGGCCAGCTCGCTCGACGGCGCCGTCCGGAACGCCGCCAGGAATGCCGCGGCCGCCTGCTTGAGATCGCTCTGCTGCGCCGCCTTCTGTGCGGCGGCGGGCCCGGCCGGAGCCGCCGGCAGCTCGGAAGCGGCCTGCGTCAGCCAGGCATCGCCCGCGAGCGCGTAGGCGCCCGGCAGGTTGCGCGGGTCCGCACGCAGCGCCGCGGCACCCGCCAGCGCGCCCTTGATGCCCTGCTCGCGCAGATCGACGCCGACGAGCGCCCCCTGCAGGCCCTCGTTGCCCGGCGCCAGCTCTAGGCCCTCGCGCAATACCGCCCGCGCGTCGTCGTAGCGCTTGGCCAACACGAACAGGCCGGCCAGTTCGGTGCGCGCCTGCAGGTTGCCGGGTACCTCGCGTATGGCATTGCGGTAGGCCTGCTCGGCCAGGTCGGTCTTGCCGCTCTGGGTCAGCACGCGGGCGCGCAGCATGTCGAGCTGCGGGTTGTTGTCCGCACTCGCACGGTCCAGCAGCGCCACCGCGCGCGATGCCTGCTTGGCGCGCACATAGGTGGCGGCGAGTGCCGCGGTAATGCCGGGATCGTTCGGCGCCGCCTGGTGGGCCGCCTCGGCCGCCGCCACCGCCCGCTCCACCTTCCTGTCGGCGAACAGCGTCGGCAGCAGAACGTCCAGCGCGCCCGTATCCTCGGGGTGGTTGCGCAGGATATCCTCGAGGAGCTTTTCGGCGTCGGCGGCATCGCCGCGCAGTCCGTAGAGGCGCACGAGGTTCAGCTTGGCGGGCCGGCTGTCGGGGAAACGCGCCAGCACGTCGTGCAACTCGGCCTCGGCGCCGGCAATGTCCAGTCCGGCCATGCGCACCTGGGCCGACAGCACGCCCACTTCCTCGGCGTTGCCGATGCGCTGGCGCAATTGCTCCACGTCGGCCGACGCACCCGCGAGGTCGCCGCGCGCCAGGTCCGCCTGCACGATCGCCTCGCCGGCCAGGCGCTGCGCCGGCTTGATCGCCAGCGAGCGCTTCAGCTCCGCCTCGGCATCCTTGGCATCGCCCATGCTCAATTCGGCGGCGGCCAGGCGGTTCAGTATCTGCACATCCTTGGGCGCCAGCTTGCTGGCATCCGCGAAACTCTTGGTGGCGGCCCGTGCGTCGCCCGCCATCGCCTGCGCGCGGCCCTCCAGATCGAGCGTATCGGCATCCGGATCGGCGCCGAGCTTGCTGCCGCGCAGCACGGCCAGCGCGCGGTCCGGATGCAGCCGCGCCAGATCGATGAACGCCATCAGCTTGATACCGCCGGGATCGTCGGGGGACTTGGAGAGGAACTTGGTTGCCGCCTCCTCGGCCTGCGCCGGCTGGTTCAAGCCGAGCTTGGTCACCGCCAGGAAGTAGAAGCCGCGCGGCAACTGGCCGATCACCGTGGAGATCGCCGTCAGTGCGGCGTCCGCGGCGGCATAGTCGCCCATCTGGATCGCCATCATCGCTTCGAGGTAGTTGGCGCCCACGTTCTTCGGCGTGGCGTGCAGCACTTTCTCGACCGACGCGCGGGCGGCCTCCGAGCGGCCGAGGGCGGCCAGCGAACGCGCCTCGATCATCCGCGCGTCCAGCCGCGTCGGGTTGGCGACGAGGATCTGCTGGGCGGCCGCCAGCGCGCCGGCGGCATCGTTGCGGCGCATCGCGATCTCGGCGTTTAGCAGCACCGCCTCGGGCTGGTTCGGCTCGGCCTTGAGCACCTTTTGCGTGCGGGCCGACGCGCCATCGAGATCGTCCGCCGCCAGCGCGATGCGTCCCGCGGTCAGCAGAGTCTCGCGCTGGTTCGGCGAAGCGGCCTCCGCCTCGGCGCTGGTGGCGCGCGCGCCCTTCGTGTCGCCCAAAGAGAGCTGGGCGGCGGCGCGTATGGTCAGCGTGTCGGCGCGGGCGCCGGGCGGTGCGGTCTCGGTGGTGAAATCCTGTAGCGCCTCGGTGAAATGGCGCTGTTGCAGGTAGGCCTGGCCGAGCGGCAGCACGATGGCGGCCGGGTTGTAGCCGCGGGTGCGGGCGCGCCGCAGCTCCAGCTCGGCCGCCACCGGATTGCCCAGCGACAGGTCTACCCTGCCGAGCAGGAAGGCGGCTTCCGCGTTGTCCGGATGGCGCGCGATCGCCTGGCGCAGATATTGTTCCGCGCCCGCCATGTTCTCGCGTGCCATCAGCTTTTTGGCCGAAGCGATCGGGTCGCGATGCGCATACACGTAGAGGCTGGCGCCCGCGGCGATCGCCAAGGCGAGCACGGGCAGACCGAACAGCAAAGCCTTGCGCATGGAGGACGCCTCGCGAGTGGTATTTTGCGGTGTTGTAGCGTGTCATGGCCGGGCGTTGAACCGCCTTGTAACCGTTTACCGGTTCGGTTGTGACACATCAGCAACGTCTCGCGCGATTGTTGCAGGGCGCGGCCCGGGACAAGCAGGCGGGCCGGGCGGGCGGCCGGTTCGGCTAAATAAAAGCACTTGCCCGTGTCGTTGTGCGGTTTTAGATACGGGTCGTAACGGTTTAACCGCCGTTGCGGAACCTGGCCCATTGGGGGCCGGCGCTCCGCGCGCGGCAAAAGGCGTGTAGCTCAATGGCAGAGCGCTGCTCCTACTCAGCAGAGGTTGGGGGTTCGATCCCTTCCGCGCCTACCAGCCTTTCCCCCAGGCGCGCGCCCTTGCTGGGCACGATCATGCTCGGCTGCTGCACCATGTTGCTGGGCTGCAGCGCAAGCCGCGCCGCACCCGCTGCGTCCGCGCCGTCCGCCAGTTCTGCTGTTGGCGTGCCGGCGGAAGCGGCGGGCCAGTATGTGATCGGCCCGGGCGATATCCTGTCGATCTTCGTGTATCAGGCGCCGCCGCTCTCGGTGACCGACCTGCCGGTGCGCCCCGATGGCCGCATCTCGGTGCCGCTGGTGCCCGACGTGGTCGCCGCCGGCAAGACACCGACCGAACTCGGCCATGATATCGCCGAGAGCCTGAAGAAATACGTCAACGATCCCAACGTGACGGTTATGGTGCACAGCTTCCAGGGCCCGTCGGACCGCCAGGTGCGGGTGATCGGCGAGGCGACCGACCCGCAGGCGATCCCGTATCGCGAGAACATGAGCCTGCTGGACGTGATGATCGCCACCAAGGGGCTGACCAAGTTCGCCGCCGGCAACCGGGCGGTGATCGTGCGCAAGGCGGGCGGCGCGGAGAAGCGCATACACGTGCATCTGTCAGACCTGATAAAGGACGGTGACATCAGCCAGAACATGATGATGCAGCCGGGCGACACGTTGATCATCCCGCAAAGCTTTTTCTGACGTGAGGGATAGCGGGCCAGTGTTTTCCCGCAAAGCAGAACGGCGGGTCCGCCCTTGGCCGGATCGCGCCCCGGCTGACATATAGTCGCGTGCCGAACATTTTCGTTTACGATTTAAGCCGATAACAGGCAGGCAAATGGACGCCCTACCAGATCTCATCCTCCGCTATGGCGCGCTCGCGTGGCGCCGCCGTTGGTGGGGTGTCGCCGCCGCCTGGGTGCTGTGCATCGCCGGCTGGATCGGTGTGGCCACGCTGCCGAACCAGTACGAGGCCAGCGCGCGCGTCTATATAGATGCGGATGCGGTGCTCACCCCGCTGCTGCGCGGCATCGCCGCGGACAGTTCGATGACCGACCAGATAGACCTGCTGCAGCACATGCTGCTGTCGCGGCCCAATCTCGAGAAGATCATCGCCAAGACGGACCTCCAGCTCGATACAAAAACCGCCACGGACATGGAGCAGATGGTCAGCCGGCTCGGCAGCACCATCAAGGTGAACGCGCAGACGCGGAACATCTTCTCCATCGCGTTCCGCAATCCGGATCGCCAGCTCGCTTACGACGTGGTGCAGGCGGTGCTGGCCAGCTACATCGAGAACCGCGCCGGCGACAATCGCGACGACATGGAAAAGGCCAGCGCCTTTCTGGACGAGCAGATCGCCAGCTACGAAAAGCAGTTGAAGGCCGCGGAGGAGGCGCGCGCCAGCTTCCGCCGCCAATATGTGGATGAGCTTCCGGGCGATGGCGGCGTGAGCCGGCTCGAGCAGGCGAAGACCCAGGTGATCACGCTGAAGGGCCAGTTGATCGACGCCCAGTCGCGCGGCGCTGTCCTGGCCAAAACGCTGGCCACCACGAACCAGACGGTCAGCACGGAAGCTGCCACCGGCGGTGCCGCGATCGACTCGCGCAGCGAACTGCATGCGGCCGAGGCGCGGCTGCGCGAGCTCCAGCAGGTCTATACCGACCAGTATCCAGAGGTCGTCACGCAGAAGCGGACGGTGGACAAATTGCGCAAGGGCGGCAGCGCGCCCGCTGCCACCGTGAGCGGAAAATCGGTGTCGAACCCGGTTTATGAGCAGTTGAAGCTCCGCCAGGTAGAGAACGATGCGCTGATAAAGAGCCTGCAACGCCAGCTCGACGATGCGACGCTCGACCGCAACCGCCTGCTCGACATCGCGCAAAAGGTGCCCGGGCTGGAAGCCAAATCCGTCGACCTGAATCGCGACTACGACGTGCTGCGCAAGAACTACGATGAATTGCTCGCAAGGCGCGAAGGCATGCGCATCGCGACTGCCGCCCAGGTGCGCGCCAGCAACGTGAAGATGGTGATCATCGACCCGCCGCAAGTGCCGCAGCGCCGGTGGCGCCGGCCCGCGTCATGCTGTCGATCGGCGTGCTGCTTGCCGGGCTGGCCGCCGGCGTGGGCGTGGTGTTCGCCATGATGACGCTCGACCAGTCGTTCCACAGCATTATCGACCTGCGCACGATGGGCCGTCCGGTGATAGGTGCGATCTCCCTGGCGGCGCTGCCGCCTACGATCGCCATGCGCCTGCGCCACGCCGCGGTGTTCGGCTCGGCGATCGGGCTGCTCGTGGTGATACTGGGCGGCGTGCTGCTGCATTACACGCAGCGCATATAGATGGACCTGCACAACCCCCAGATGATCGACGGCCCCCCGGCACGCACGCTGGCCGACATGGCGCGCGCCGGCCTGATCATCGAGTCCGAGGGCCGCACCCGCCTGGGCGACGAGTTCCGCATCGCCGCCAGCCGCCTGCACACCGTGGTGAAGGGCTCCATCGCCGCGGGGGAGCGCTGCGGCAACATGGTGCTGGTTACCAGCACGCGCCCGTCCGAAGGCAAGAGTTTCGCGGCACTGAACATGGCCGCCTCGCTGGCGCGAACCGGCTCGCGCTCCGTGCTCCTGGTCGATGCCGACGCCAAGGTGCGTTGCCTGTCCGAGCTGGTGGGCCTGGCCGGGGCGCCAGGCCTTCTCGATCTTGCGGCCGATGACAGCCTGCAGCCGGAGCGCATGGTGGTGGCCACCCCTGTGCCGGGCCTGTTCCTGTTGCCGCTCGGCGATACGCTGGCCGGCCTGGAGCCGGGCGAACGCAGCCAGCCGCTGCCGAGTGCGGCCGAGCAGCTCGCCAGGCGGTTCGCCAGCTCCACCGTGGTGATCGATACCGGGCCGCTTCTGGCGACGTCCGACCCGAGCGTTCTGGCGCCGACCGCGTCGCAGATATTGATGGTGGTGGAAGCCGGCCGCACGCAGCGCAACGAGCTGGAAGCCGCGCTGGAAATGATCAAGGCGTGCCCGAAGGTGGTGCTGCTGCTCAACAAGCAGGCCGGCCGTAACCGCTCGTCGTTCGGCGCTTACAGCTATACCGGCGAATATTACGCCAAGCCGAATGCGCCGCCGCCGCAGCGGCCGGATTGATTGGGGTGCGGGAAGGCAAGGCAAGCAGTCCTTTTTTGAAAAAAAGGACCAAAAAACTTTTAACTCCGCTGTCGCCGACCTTGGCCAACGCCGGGTTTTCGCAACTGGTCCGCGACAGCGGAGTCAAAAGTTTTTTGCTTCTTTTTTGCAAAAAAGAAGGCCTTGCTTTCTTACTTCTGCTGGGTGCGCGGCAAGCCGAAGCCCAGGAGTCAGAAACCCCCACCCCGCCACCGGCAACCGACTCCGCGCTACCCAGAACCGGCATAGACAATTCGATCTCCGACCTGCGCGAGCACCTCCTGACCGCCTATGGCGACGCGCAGCCAGCCGCCCCCGGCGTGTCGACGCCGAACCTGCAGATCACCGGCGAGTTCGGCGCGTCGGAAGAATACACCGACAATGCCGGCGCCGTGGTGGGCTCGGGCGTGCACGTGGCCGGCGGTGACTTCATCACCGCGTTCCAGCCCGGCCTGGTCATAACCGACACCTCGCAGCGCCTGCAGGTGAACATCGACTATCACCCGATCGCGCAAATCTACGCCGAGAACAGCAGTTTTTCGCAGTTCGAGGAGCAGGGCACCGGCGACATACTCGCCACATTGCTGCCTGGCTGGCTGTATTTCGACGTGCGCGGCTCGATCGCCCAGCAATCGGTGTTCGGCGGCGTCGGCCCATCGACCACCGTCACGCTGTCGCCCGCGGAGCGCGAGACGACGAGCAGCTTTTCCGTATCGCCCTACATCACGCGTACTCTTCGGCGGCACAGGAACGGTCCAGGCGGGCGTGAGCTACAGCTACAGCGCGACCGACGTGCCGGGTTCGCTCAACGCGCTGGCGGGCCAGCCAAGGGGAATGCAGTCCCAGCTCTCCCAGGAAGAGTTCGAGCAGAATCTGGGCGCGTATGGCAGCTCCGAACAGGGCACCGAGCGCGCCTACGCAAACTTCACCACCGGCGAGAATTACGGCCGCCTGCAGGACCGTGTGGGTTTCGACGCCAGTTTCTACACCGGTGCCGGCGCGCTCGCCGGTGGCCGACGCGTGCTCGCCACCGACGATGCCAGCTACGCGGTGAACCGGCGCGTGACCTTGCTCGCCGAGGCCGGCTACGAAAGCCTCGATTATCCCAGGAGCGGCTACAGCTATATCGGCCCGGTCGGCTCGGGCGGCGTGAAACTCACCTTCGCGCAGAACAGCTCGGCCACGCTGGAATACCGCTACACCGATGGGTTCGGGTCCATCTTCGCGCAAATCTCCGCCCAGGCGACGCCGCGCATACGTGTTTTCGGCGGCTATTCCGAAAGCATCACCACGTTCGACCAGGACCAGACGAACGCCTTGCTGGATGGCGGCGACGACATCACCGGCGTGGCCGCCTCCGCCCTGCAGGCCGGCCCGCTGCTCTCGACCAGCAATTTCTTCGGCGCCAACCAGAACTTGCAGTTGCTGCACCGGCTTGATGCCAACGCCACCTATCTCGGCGACTACGACACCGTGACGCTATCGGTGCACCGGCAGACCAGCGATCCGGTTGGCCGCCAGGTCGGCACCCTGGCGCCGATCACCACAAGCGGCATCTTCGCCAGTGTCAGCGAGCGCCATCAACTGACGGAGACGATCAGCCTGACCGGCTTCCTGCAATACGGCAGCAACCGTACCGGGCTGACATCGTCCGGCGACGGCGACACGATCAGCATCTCCGCCGGCGTGGAGAAAACGTTTGCCCGCCAGATCAACGGGTATGTGCGTTTCGGCGGCAATTACACGATCGGCGGCTCCGCCTTTGCTGCCACCGGCTATGACGGCCAGAGCGGCAACGAGTCCACGATCATCATCGGCGCGCTGAAGAAATTTTGATGCAGGTCCAGGACTGGCTCGGCGAGGCCTCCGCCACCACGCATGTCAATGCGATGACGGTGGATGTGGAGGACTGGTTCCAGGTGCAGGCCTTCGCCGGCAGCATCTCGCGTGACGACTGGGACAGTCTGCCGCGTCGCGTCGAAGCCAACACGGACCGTTTCCTGGCGATGTTCGCTGCGGCTGACGTCCACGCCACGTTCTTCACCCTTGGTTGGGTCGCCGACCGCCATCCGGCGCTGATACGCCGCATCGTGGCCGCCGGGCACGAGCTCGCCAGCCACGGCTACGCGCACCGCCTGGCCACCGAGCAGACGCCGGCGGCGTTCCGCGAAGACGTCGGCCGCGCCCGCCGGCTGCTGGAGGATGTGGGCGGCACGGCGGTGGTTGGCTATCGCGCGCCGACATTCTCGATCAACACGCGCAATCTCTGGGCATTCGGCATCCTGGCGGACGAGGGGCACAGTTACAGTTCCAGCATCTACCCGATACGGCACGATCTCTACGGCATGCCGGACGCGCCGCGCACGCCGCATCGCGTGGCAGATGGCCGGCTGCTGGAAATCCCGATGACCACCGTGCGCGTGCGCGGCCGCAACCTGCCCTGCGCGGGTGGCGGGTATTTTCGCCTGTTGCCGTATGCGGTTTTCCGCACCGGCCTGCGTCGCGTCAATCGCACGCAAAGCGGCATGTTCTACACGCATCCCTGGGAAATCGATCCCGGCCAGCCGCGCAATGCGGCGGCGCCGCGTATGGCGAAGTTCCGGCATTATGTGAATATCGGGCGCAATGCGGGGCGTATCGAACAATTGCTGCGGGATTTCGCGTGGGACCGGGTGGATGCGGTGTTCGCCCGCGAGCTAGGCAAGTGAGGCCTTCTTTTCTGAAGAAAAGAAGCAAAAGACTTTTGCTCCCTGTCGGGTGTCGGGGAAGACCCGCCGACAGGGAGCAAAAGTTTTTTGGTTCTTTTTTTCAAAAAAGAACTGCTTCCTTCCTTAGGCTGACTCAATGATCGCAATAAAACCACTAGGCCCGGACACAGCAGCCTGGGACAATTTCGTCCAGGCCCAGCCCGACGCCACCTTCTTCCACCTGGCCGCCTGGCGCCAGGTGATCGAGTCCGCCTTTTCCCACCGCGCACATTACCTGACCGCCGAGCAGGATGGCGCAATCGTCGGTGTGCTCCCGCTGGTGGAAGTAAAAACCCGCCTGTTCGGCCACACGCTGATAAGCAACCCGTTCTGCGTGTACGGCGGTCCGCTGGCGGCCAATGCCGAAGCCGCCCGCGCTTTGGCCGACCACGCCGCCGCGCTACGTGAAAAAACCGGCGCCAAGGCCTGCGAGTTCCGTTTCCTGCAAGCACCGCCCGACGATTGGCTGGGCGATGGCTGGCAGGAACGCGGCGCGCTCTATGTCACGTTCCGCCGCGCCATCGTGGCGGATGACGAGGCCAACCTGAAAGCGATCCCGCGCAAGCAGCGCGCCGTTGTGCGCAAGGGCATCGAGCGCGGCCTGACCGCCAGGACGGACCGCAACGTCGATGCGCTGCATGCGATCTATGCCCAGAGCGTGCGCAATCTCGGCACCCCGGTCTTCGCACGCAAATATTTCCGCCTGCTCGCGGACGCGTTCGGCGAGGCGCTCGATGTCGTCACCATCTCCGATGCCGGCCAGGATGTGGCGTCGGTGATGAACTTCCGCTGGCGCGACGAGGTGATCCCGTATTACGGCGGCGGCACCACCGCGGCGCGCGCCTGCTTCGGCAACGACTTCATGTATTGGGAAGTGATGCGCCGCGCGGCCGCGCGCGGCGCCAGGCTGTTCGATTTCGGCCGCAGCAAGGAGGGCACCGGCGCGTTTTCGTTCAAGAAGAACTGGGGCTTCGCGCCGCAGAAGCTGCCTTATCATTTCAAGCTCGCGCCGGGCGAGACGATACCCGAGATCAACCCGCTCAACCCGAAATACCGCCTGATGATCGCCGCCTGGAAGCGCCTGCCGATCCCGGTCGCCAACGCGCTCGGGCCGATACTAGTGCGCGGCGTCGGATGATCCCGGCTGCCGCGCGCCCGGCCTGGATCACCGCCGCAGCCTGCCTCGTTCTGTTGTGCGCGGCGTTCCACCAGGAGGTGGCGGCCGCCGTGCATGTGTGGAACCGGAGCACCGCATATGGCCATTGCTGGCTGGTGCTGCCGATCGTGGCCTGGCTGCTGTGGGAGCGTCGCCCGCTGCTCGGCGGCGCCGTACGTCCCGCGGCCTGGCCGGCGCTGGCCGCGATACCGGTGGTCCTGGTCTGGGTGGTGGCGGATTGGCTCGGCCTGATGGAAGGCCGCCAGCTCGCGCTGGTCGGGTTTGCGGAACTGCTGCTCATCGCCTGCCTGGGCTGGCGCCTGTGGTGGTCGCTTGCCGCGGCGTTCCTATACCTGGTGTTCCTGGTGCCGTTCGGCGCCTTTCTCACGCCGGCGCTGCAGCGCTTCACCACCGGGTTCATACTCGGCGGCCTGACGCTGCTGGATATCCCGTTCCAGGCCGACACCTTCCAGATCACCATTCCGGAAGGCGTGTTCTACGTCGCCGAAGCCTGCGCCGGCCTGCGCTTCCTCATCGCATCCGTGGCCTTCGGCGTGGTTTACGCGGTGACCATCTTCCGCTCGCCGTGGCGACGCGCGGCGTTCATCGCGGTCTCCTGCGTGGTGCCGGTGGTGGCAAACGGCTTCCGGGGGCTCGGCATCGTCCTGCTCGGCCATACGCTCGGCAGCGCCGAGGCCGGGGCCGCCGATCACCTGATCTACGGCTACGTGTTCTTCTCCTTCATCATTCTTATGCTCGCTTTGTCCGGCCTGCCGTTCCGCCAGGATGTGCCGCTGGCCGACGCGCCGCCCAGCCACCAGCCGCCATACCGGCGGCGGACGTTGCTGGCTGCCGCCGCCGGCGTGCTGCTGCTGGGGCTGGTGGGCCCGCTCGGCCTGGCGGCACTCGACGCCCGGCCGTCTGCGGCACTCGCCGCGCGCGTGCCCCGCCTCACGCTGCCGGCCGATTGCCGCGTCGACAGCGCCATCACGGAAGGTGCGACCAGCACGCAGGTTCTGCGGTGCGGCCAGGCCACCGTGCGGGTGATCGCCACCGCGCTGCCGCCGGCCGCCAACCCCAGCCGGATACTCGCCGCGGCGCGCGTGCCGGCTCTGGCACCGCTGGACGGCGAGGCGGACAGCGAAGCCTGGCGGGCGCCGTCCGGTGCGCCTTGGATGCTGTTGACGGTCAAGGAGACCGGCCAGCAATCCGCCTACGCGGTCTGGGTGGACGGCCGGCCGATGCTCGGCGGCCTGTCGGATCGGCTGCAGATGGCGCGTGACATGCTGGCAACGCGGGCGTCTCCGTCCGTGGCGGTGGCGGTCACGTGGCAGGCGAGCGGGTCCGATGGCGGCCAGGGCTTGCGGGCGTTCCTGGCAACACAAAGCGGCCAGAAGGGCAATCCGCTTTTCTGACCTGGCGGCGCCCACCCGCTCAGGACGCGAACGCCTTCCGCCGCACCTCCCCGATCACCCGCCGTACCAGTGCCTCGCCCGACCAGGCCCGGTGCAGCGTCGCCCAATGCAGCATCTGGCCGCCTTGCGCGAGAGTCAGCTTGTAGCGCTCGGCGCCCCCGAGCAGATCGTAGACGCGCGCGCCCAAAGCCGCGTAATGCGCAATCGCCAGCGTATGACACACCAGGCCCGGCTTCAGCCGTGCGTCTTCCGTGGGTGCGAACCCGCTCTGGTAGCTCGACGCCACGCCGTCCTGCACGAAATTATACAGCGTGCCGACATGCTGCCCGCCGGCTGTGATGCGCAACAGGTCCGCCTCGCCGCGCGGCCAGGCGCGGGCGATCAGCGCAGCGTGGAACAGGCGCATCGCCGGCTCGGCGAACGCGCCGGGTTGCCGCCGCCGGCGCCAGGATTCTTGGTGCAGCTCCACCATCTCGGCGAACGAAGCCAGCGCCGCTTCCAGCGTGCCGGCCCGCACCAGGGTCAGTTCCGGCCCGTATAGCCGCATAGACCGCCTGATCTGTGCCCGCGCATTGGCGCTCAGCGTTTCGAGATACGGCCGCCCGAGCTGGTCCAGCCGCACGGCGGGCGCCCAGCGACTCTGCTCCACCTGCAGCGCGCCGGCGCGCGCGGCTGCGGCCAAAGTGGCGTCGTCCACGCCGGACAGCACCAGCCGCCCGCGCCCGCGCGCCACCCGCAAGGCGCCCGCGATATCCACCCCCGCCCCGCGCACCGCGAGCAGGCCGTTATGCTCGATGAAGATGCCGTCCTGAATCGCGTCCCCTGTCTGGTTCAGCCAGGTCCGGTGCCGCCCCGCGCCG
Organism: uncultured Alphaproteobacteria bacterium; assembly: GCA_963795825.1. Taxonomy (GTDB): domain Bacteria; phylum Pseudomonadota; class Alphaproteobacteria; order Acetobacterales; family Acetobacteraceae; genus BOG-908. Next base: position 232,929 of record CAWCIW010000004.1, read on the forward strand.
AGCAGCGCCAGCGCCACATCCGCGCCATCCTGCGTGACGGCCAGCAGCCTTGCCTGGGCGAAGCGCTGTTCGGCCAGGCAGCCGAGGAGCGTCCAGCTCCGGAAAAACCCGGCGTCCGCGCGCGACTCCACCGCCTGCCAACGTTGCGCAAGTGTGTGGGGATTGCCGATGGGCTCTACGGTGATGCGCTGCAAACCAGCCGATCGTATCGCCTAATCATCAAGCAAAAGTAAGGCATGCGCCGCCATTTTGAAATATCGCGCGAACACCCGGACGGCGCGCCGGGACTGATCGCCCGCGCAACACAGGCCTTGCCTTGCGCGGGCGATCGGGCGCAGCCACGCGCATGTCGCTCGCCGATCTGCCCTCGCTGCTGCTCATTCCGCCGCTGAACTGCCTGGTGGCCGCCTGCGCCGGCGCCGTGCTGCACCGCCGCCGCGCCGGCCGCGTGCTGCTGGCCTGCGGCCTCGCGGGCCTGGTGGTGTTCTCCGTGCCGCTCGTCTCCGGCCTGCTGATCGTCTCGCTGGAGGGCGGCCTGCCGACGCAGCCGGACGCGGCGGCCCCTCCGCAGGCCATCATCATCCTGAGCGCGGACCTGGTGGCCGTCCAAGCCGAAGTGCCGGGCGGGGTGGGCTTCACCGTCGGCAGCCTGACGCTCGAGCGCGAACGGGCAGGGGCTGCGCTGGCCAGGCATGTGGGCCTGCCGATCCTGGTCTCCGGCGGCGCGATACGCCGCGGCGCGCCCAGTCTGGCGGTGCTGATGGCGCTGAGCCTGCACAATGATTTCGGGCTCGCCCCGCAATGGCTGGAGGACCGCTCGCTCGACACCTGGCAGAACGCCGCGCGCTCGGCCGCCATCCTGCGCGCCGCCGGCATCGACAGCGCGTATGTCGTCACCAGCGCCTGGCACATGCGACGCGCGCTGATCGCCTTCCGCGCCGCCGGCTTCCCTGTGGTGGCCGCGCCCGCCGAGCCGGATGTGTCGCCGAGGCTGGCGCTGGCCAGCCTGGTGCCGCGTATCAGCGCCTGGCAGCAGAGCTATTGGGCCATACACGAGTGGATCGGTTGCGCCTGGTACGCCCTGCATGCCTGACGCGGCGGCCCTCACCCTGCGCGAAGTGGCCGACCCCGATGCCCTGTCGGCGGACGCCCTGGCGCTGCTCGGGCAGGACGCGTTTTCCACCCTCGCCTGGTATCGCGCCACGCTGGCGGCCGGCCTGCCGGATCGGGCGCGGCCCGCCTTCCAGGTCGTCGAGGCCGGCGGCCAGACGCTCGCCGTGCTGCCGATGCTGCGCCAGGGCAGCGCGCTCTCGGCGCTGGCCACGCCCTATACCTGCCTGTGGCAACCGCTGCTGGCGCCCGGCCTCGCTGAAGGGCAGCTCCACGCGATCGGCGGCGTGCTTGCGCGCGGCTGGCGCCGCCACGGCACGGTCCGTCTGGAAGCGATGCCGGCCGGCGACTCGGCTTTGGACGCGCTGCTCGCGGGGCTGCGCGCAGGTGGATTACGTGGCCTTGCGTACGCGCATTTCGGCAACTGGCACGAGCGCGTGGCTGGGCAGGGGTGGGACGCCTATCTCGCCGGCCGGCCGCGCCGCCTGCGCACCGCGATCACGCGCCAGACGCGCCGCCTGACCGCGGCGCCCGGCTTCGCGTTCGCCCTGGTCCAAGGCGCGGCCGGCCTCGACCAGGCGATCGCCGACTACGAGACCGTGTTCGACGCGAGCTGGAAGCAGCCCGAGCCGTATCCCGCCTTCAACCCCGCGCTGATGCGGGCCAGCGCGCAGAACGGCACGCTGCGCCTCGGCATCCTCCGCCTGCACGGCGAACCGATCGCCGCGCAATTGTGGATCGTCCACCGGGGCTGGGCCGGCGTGCTAAAGCTGGCCTACCACGAGGCGCACAAGGCCTGGGCGCCGGGAAACGTGCTGACCGGCCTCGTGATCCGCCATCTGCTCGAGCACGACGCCATCGCGGAGATCGATTTCGGGCGCGGCGACGACGAGTACAAGCAGCAATGGGCCCAGGCGCGTCGCCAGCGCGTCGGGTTACTTTTGGCGAATCCGCTGACGGCGCGCGGGGGTTTGCAGATCCTGCGACACGCGCTGGGCCGGTGGCGGCGTGCGTCGCAGAAACCTGCGGCCGCGCCCGACCCTAGAACCTCTTGACCATGAAGAAACGGCTGTGCGGCGCGGGATAATCCTTGATCTCGCCCAGCACGGCATAGCCGAGCCGCGCGTAGAACGGCTGCGCCTGGAACGAGAACGTATCCAGCCAGGCGCCGATGCAGCCGCGCCGCGCCGCCTCCGCCTCCGCCTGTGCCAGCAGGTCCGAACCTATGCCCTTGCCCTGCAAAGGTTCAGGCACCACCAGCATCGATACGAACATCCAGTCCCAGTACGTGTCCGCCCACAGACCGCCGGTGATCTGTCCGAGCTTGTCGTGGACCAGCAAGGCCAGCGAGCTCATCGGCTGCTCGCGGCCGACCCGGCGCTCGTTCCACAGGTCGAGCACGGCCGCCAGTGCGCGGCGTTCCGCGCGTTGCGGGGTGCGGCGGAGCGCGATGCTGTAGGACGGCGTGGGTTCGGACATGGGCATGTTAGCTTCGCCTGACCGGGTTGAACGCACGGGGTTTAGGGACGCAGATCTGCATCCATCTTGGCAAGTACCGCCGGCCAGGCGTAGCCGCGCTCCATGGCGGCGCGCGCGGCGGATCCCACGCCGGCATGCCCGCCTGCCAGCACCTCGCACACGCAGCGTTCGAAATCCGCAGCACCTTCCGCCACCAGCAATTCGGTGCCGGCCTGCGCCCGCACGCCCTCGAACGCGCCGGGCGAGGCGATCACCGGCCGCCCCATCGCCATGCCTTCCAGCACCTTGTTCTGTATGCCGCGCGCGATGCGCAACGGGCATACGATCGCGTCCGCATGCGCCACGTAGGGACGCACATCCTCCACGCGCCCGGTCACCCGCACGCCGGCAACTGCCGCCAGCGCACTCACCTCCGGCGTGGGGTTCGCGCCGACCGCCCAGAACGTGATACCCGGGACGCGCGCGCGCAGAAGCGGCATGACCTCCTGTGCAAACCAGATCGCCGCATCCGCATTCGGCCAGTAATCCATGTTGCCGGTGAAAACCACGTTCGGCGCCAGATCGCCGAATGGCGACGCAAAGGTATGATGCGGAGAAAACCGTTCCAGGTCCACACCGTTCTCGAGTGCTGCCACGCGTGGTGCGACTTCCGGCGCAAGTGCCACGAAACGGTCGGCTTCAGGTTGCGACACGAAGAATGTCCTGTCGCACGCGGCGGCACAGGACCGCTCGTAGCGCAGCAGGTTGCGCGCTTCGCGGGCCCAGACGAAACGCATCGGGTATTTCGCATCAAGCGCGTATTCGGCCCATTTCTCCGAATCTATGTCGATCGCGTCGAGTATCTTGCGCGGACCGTCCACGCCGATCACATACGGCGCCATCGCCACGGAATAGATATACACCACGTCCATGCGCGTGCGCGCCATCGTGGCATCCACCCAAAGCTGCAGCGCCGGCGCGTAGTAGAAATCCGGCATCAGTGGGCGGCCGGGGCGCGCGCGCAGCAGGGCACGCAGTTTCTGCACGCGACGATCGATCGGGAAAGCGCCCACGCTCGCGCATAGGCCTTGCATCTTGGCGACATGCGCCATGTCCGCCGGATCGTCCACCACGCAGCCGAGATGGATGCGATAGTCGCGCGCCAGATGTTCGACGAGATGCCAGCCGCGTATCTTCTCCCCCTTGTTCAGCGGCCAGGGGATGCGGTGGCTGAGGAAGAGGAGGTCGCGGTCCGGCATGCTCCAGATGTATGCGCAGGAGCCGAGACATTGCAAATGCGAAAGCAAACGCCCGGGGCCGTTCCGCAAACGAGCGCTTGCCTTGTTGCCTTGCCTTGACGCACACGAACATCATGCACATCCGCCCGGCCACCCTGCACCAATGCGTGATCCTGGCGGATGGTCTGGCCGGTGCGAACGGTGTGGCACCCAACCCGCTGCTTGCAGTCGGCGGCCGTCCGTTCCTCGCATGGCAGATGCGCGAAATGCTGCGCTTCGGGGTGGACGATTTTCTCATCCTGAGCCCACGCCTGGATCCCGCGTTGCAGAATGAAGTGTTTGCCGCGAGCGATGCGCTGCCCAAACGCGTCACCCTGCGCTTTGCCACGCATCCCGAGGGGACCGGCACCGGCGGCGCGCTGCACCACGCCGGTGCACATCTGGCCGAGCGCTTCCTGCTCTGCGACGGCGCGTCCCTGTTCGATTGCAACATCGCGGCCCTGCTCGCCGGCTTCGCGTCAGACCCTTCCGACAGCCTCGCGCGCATCGTGGTGCGCGAAAGCCCCGGTGGCGGCCTCGCACTCGACGGCGATCGCGTTATTGCCTGGCGCAGCAATGCGCCGGACGGCGCGACCGGGCTGGCGTCCGCTGGCATCATGGCACTTGACCGCCGGATCTGCGCACACCTTTCCGCAAGCTGCGCGCTGGAGCACGATTTGCTGGCGCCGATGGCCGAAGCCGGTGCCCTGCGCGCCACCGTGCAGCATGGCTGGTTTGCCGATCTGCGCGTGCCGGCCGACCTGGCCCACGCGCGACGCGAGCTCGCCGCCTGCATGGACCGGCCGGCACTCTTCCTGGACCGCGATGGCGTGCTGAACGTCGATCACGGCTATGTCGGCAGCCAGGACCGTTGGGAGTGGGTGACGGGCGCGCGCGAGGCGGTGGCGGCCGCCACGGCGCATGGCTGGCACGTGTTCATCGTGACCAACCAGGCCGGTATCGCGCGCGGCCTGTACGGCGAGCCGGAAATGGGCGCGTTGCAGGTCTGGGTGGCCGACGAATTGCGTCGCGCGGGCGGTGCACGCTGGATGATTGGCGTTTCTGCCCGTATCACACGGAGGGCAAGATCGACGCGTATCGGCGCGACAGCGACTGGCGCAAGCCCGCACCTGGGATGTTGAACGATCTGGTAAAGGCCTGGGATCTCAACGTGCGCCATTGCGTGATGGTTGGCGACAAGGATACCGATGTTGCGGCGGGCGTGGCGGCGGGGATGCGTAGTCTGCTGTTTCCTGGGGGGGATCTTTTGGGGTTCTTGCGGGATGCTGGAATGTTTTAGGTCAGGGAAGAGAAAGCAAGGTCTTCTTTTCTGAAGAAAAGAAACAAAAGACTTTTGACTCCGCTGTCGCGCGCTTCCTGAAACGCTTTGACCGTGCTGCTTATACAGGTTCGGTATCCAACGCGTATCCTGCGGCTCTACGGTACGCACGACGTCGAGTTCGCCGTCGCCGTTTATGGATTTGCGCAACCGCCGATGTGGACATCGACCGTTCGTGGCTCGACATGGATGTCCGGCCCCCACACCGCATCCAGCAGTTCCTCGCGCGAGAATACCCGGCGGGGATGCTGCATCAGGAATTCCAGCAGCCGGAATTCGGTGGGGCCCAGATGCACGGCCCGGCCATTGCGCTGCACGCGGTGCGCTGCGAGGTCCATGGCGATGTCGTGGAACGCGAGCCTGCCTTTCGTGGTCACAGCGTTCGAGCGGCGCAGCAGGGCGCGCATGCGGGCGAGCAGCGCATCCATGTTGAACGGCTTGGTGATGTAGTCGTCGGCGCCGGTGTTGAGGCCGCGCACCGCGTCCTGGTCCTCGGTGCGTGCGGTGACCATGATCACCGGAAGATCGCGCGTGTTCGGCCGGCGGCGGATCTGGCGGCAGACCTCGATGCCGGACATGACCGGCAGCATCCAGTCCAGCAGCACGATGTCGGGTTGTGCTTCGGCGATGCGCGTCAGGGCTTCCTGGCCATCGGCCGCCTCATCGACGCGGAAACCCTGTTTTTCCAGGTTATAGCGCAGCATCGTGGCAAGTGCTGCTTCGTCCTCCACGACGAGCACCAGCGGTTTGGCAGACTTGCGGATATCCGACATGCGTTCAGCCTTCCTTGCCTGGTGTGTCGTCGTCGCGCGGCTCGCACGGCCGCATACGGCGTAGTTCGCACTATCGCCTTTCGGGCGCCCTCTCCGGCAGCGCATCGCCGGTCGCGGCAAAATGCACCGTTTCGGCAATGTTGGTCGCATGGTCGCCGATCCGCTCGAGGTTTTTCGCAATGAACAGCAGATGCGTGCATGGCGTGATGTTGCGCGGATCTTCCATCATGTAGGTGATCAGCTCGCGGAAGATCGCGTTGTAGATATCGTCCACCGCCTGGTCGGAACGCCAGACCTGGATCGCTTTGTCGGCATCCGCCTCGCCGATGGCATCGACGGTGAGTTTCAGATTCTCCTGCACCAGCCTGGCCATGATGGCCAGGCCGGTGAGTTTGAACGGCAGGTTGAACTGGCTCAGCACGATGCTGCGCTTGGCGACATTGGCTGCGTAGTCGCCGATTCGCTCGAGATCGCTCGTCATCTTCAGTGCGGCCACGATCTGGCGCAGATCCTGTGCGACAGGCTGGCGCAAAGCCAGCAGCCGGATCACGAAGCTCTCGACTTCGCGCTCGAGCGCATCGACCGCCGGATCCTGCTCGACCGTCCTCGCTGCGGCATTGACGTCCTGCTCCACGATGGCGACGGTGGCGGCGGCCACCTGGTTTTCCACCAGGCCGCCCATTTCCACCAGCAGGTCGCGCAGCCGCTTGAGTTCCTGCTCGTAGCTCTTGACGATATGTGGGCTGTTCGCCATGTTGGCCGCCATCAGCCGAACCGGCCGGTCACGTATTCCTGGGTGCGGCGCTGTTTCGGCGCGGTGAAGATGTCGCCGGCGGCGCCGACCTCGACCAGCTCGCCCAGATAGAAAAACGCCACCTGGTCTGCGCAGCGTGCCGCCTGCTGCATGTTGTGCGTCACGATCGCGATGGTGAAATCGCGCTTCAGCTCGTCGATGAGCTCTTCGATCTTCAGCGTGCTGATCGGGTCCAGCGCGCTGGTCGGCTCGTCGAGCAGGATGATTTCCGGCCGCGTGGCGATGGTGCGCGCGATACACAGACGCTGCTGCTGGCCGCCCGACAAGTCCCGCAGCCGGGCTTTGCAGCCGGTCGCGCACTTCCCCCCACAAGGCGGCGCGCGTCAGTGACCATTCCACCCGCCCGTCCATATCCGTGCGTGACAGCCGCTCGTGCAGTTTCACGCCAAAGGCGATGTTGTCGTAGATCGACATCGGGAACGGCGTGGGTTTCTGGAACACCATGCCGATGCGGCTGCGCAGCGCGTTCAGGTCGATATTCGGCGACAGGATGTTCGTGCCGTCCATCATCACTTCGCCTGTTGCGCGCTGGCCAGGATACAGATCGTACATGCGGTTCAGCACGCGCAGCAGGGTCGATTTGCCGCAGCCGGATGGTCCGATCATGCCGGTCACCTGGCGTTCCGGCAGGTCGAGCGCGATGCGATTTCAGCGCGCGGTTGGTGCCGTAAAAGAAATCGAGATTGCGTATGGAAAGCCGCGCCTGCGCCGGCGTGGCGTTCACCGCTGCGCCACCGGACGAACCTGAGATACCTGTCCATCTCAGAAAGCATTCGAGGCACAAAAAATCCGCCGGACAACTCGCCGCAGCGCTAAGGTTTTTTGGTCCTGTTTCAAAAGGACTGCTTGCTTTCTCGCATCTCAGCGCCCCCGAACCACGAAGCCGCGCCGCAATATTGATAGCGAGCACACCAAGCGTAATAAGCAGCGCGCCCGTCCAGGCGAGCTGCACCCAGTCGTCGAACGCCGACGCCGCATATTGGTAGATCGTGACGGGCAGGCTGGCCATGGCCGATCCGAGGCCGGAATAACCCGAATTGCCGAGCGAGGTGAACAGCAGAGGCGCCGTCTCGCCCGGCCACCCGCGCGACCGCCAGCAGCACGCCGGTCAGCAGCCCGTCCAACGCCGCACGGTAGCAGATGAAAACGATGGTCTTCCACCGTGGCGCACCAAGCGCGATCGAGGCCTCGCGCAGGCTGATCGGTATCAGGCGGAGCATGTCCTCGGTGGTGCGCACCACGATGGGAATCACGATGATCGCCAGCGCGAGCCGCGCCGGCGATGCCGGAAAAGCCGCCGAACGGTGCGACCAGGATCTGGTAGATGAACAGGCCGATGAGGATGGAGGGCGCGGAGAGCAGGATGTCCGACACGAAGCGCACCGCGTTGCCGAGTGCCGAGCGGCCGGCATATTCTGCCAGATAGGTGCCCACCATCAGCCCGATCGGCGTGCCGATCAGCGTGCCCAGCCCGGTCTGCACCAGGCTGCCGACGATGGCATTGGCAAGGCCGCCCATGTGAGCCGGGCGATTTCGTGATCGTGGTGAATACGTGCAGGCCGAAGCCCGGCACGCCGAGATAGAACAACGTGACAAGTATGCAGGCCAGGAAGCGCCAGAGCCACCAATGTGGCGACCAGGCGAGCACGCGCGCGATGCGGTCGCTGACGCGCCGGCTGCGGCCGCGCGCGAGGGCCATCTGCATGTTGCGCGCCGGCGACGCATAGGCCGTACGCTGCGTGCAGTTGCGTCACACTCGCATCAGGCCGCGCACCCGCTGCGCAGCAGCGCGCGCGAAATCGCCAGCACCACGAACGATGATCACGAACAGGATAAAGCCCAGCGCCAGCAGCGAGGACAGATGCAGGCTGCCGCTTTCGGCTTCGGGAAATTCCAGCGCCACCAGCGAGGCGATCGTGTTGCCGGGCGCGAAGATGCTCGGGCTGATGCGGTTGGTGTTGCCGATCACGAAGGTCACCGCCATCGTCTCGCCCAGCGCGCGGCCGAGCCCCAGCATGATGCCGCCGATCACCAAGCGCGCGTGTAGGGGAGCACGATGCGCCGCATCACCTCCCACGAGGTGCAGCCCAGGCCGAACGCGCATTCCTTGAAGATAGCCGGCACGGTCAGGAACACATCGCGCATGGTGGCCGCGATGAACGGCATGATCATGATGGCCAGCACGAGCGAGGCGGTGAAGATGCTGCTGTCGCCGGGGGCGGCGCGGAACATTGCGGCGGCGCCCGGCACATGGCCGAGCGTGGCGATCAGCCAGGGTTTGATCGTTGCACTCACGCCGGCGCCAGCACGAAGAAGCCCCACATGCCGTAGATGATGGAGGGCACCGCCGCGAGCAGCTCGATCGCGGTGCCCACCGGCCGGCGCAGCCAGTTAGGCGCCAGCTCGGTGAGGAAGAACGCCACCCCGAACGCCAGCGGCACGGCCATCAGCAGGGCCAACATCGAGCTCGCCACCGTGCCATAGACGGAGACCAGAGCGCCGAATTTCTCCGTCACCGGATTCCACGCCGAGGAGAACAGAAATCCCGGCCCGAAGGCACGGAAGGCCGGCAATCCGCCGATGAACAGTTTGACGATGATGGTGCCGAGCAGCACCAGCACGAACAGCCCGGCCGCGTGAACGGCGAAGATCGACGCAAAGCCCGGTGCCGCCTTGCCGGTGGTGCACGACATCATCGAGGTCCCCGTCAGAACGCAATCGTCCCGCCTCACTTGGGCAGCCGCGATCCTTCCAGGCGGCGCGCACCTGCGCCTTCACGCTTGCCGGCAGCGCCACATATTGCAGCTCTTCGCGGTGGCGTCGCCATTGGTGAACGCCCAGTCGAAGAACTTGATCACCGCCGCGCCCTTGGCGGCGTCTGCCGGGTTGGTCGGCACCAGCACGAACGTGGCCGACACGATCGGCCAGGCATTCGCGCCAGGCTGGTCGTTCAGGTCGACCGCGAAATTCTGCGCGCCGGCCCAGTCGGCATGCGCGGCGGCGGCGGCGAAGCTCGCCAGGCTCGGCTTGACGAAAGCGCCGTCATGGTCGCGCAGGAGCGTGGTCGTCAGGTGGTTCTCCGGCGTGGCATATGCGCTCTCCACGTAGCCGATCGCACCCGGCGTGTTCTTCACCGCGCCGGCCACGCCGGCCGTGCCTTTGGCGCCGGTGCCGGCCGGCCAGCTCACCGCCTTGTCCGCACCCACCTTGCTCTTGAAGTCGGGGCTCACCTTGGAGAGATAGCTGGTGAATACATAGGTCGTGCCCGAACCGTCCGCGCGATAGACCGGCGCGATCGCCAGGCCGGCAGCTTGACGCCAGGGTTCAGCTTCACGATCGCCGGGTCGTTCCAGGCGCTGATCGTGCCGAGATAGATGTTGGCCAGCACGGTGCCGTCGAGCCGCAGGCGGCCATCCGCCACGCCCGGCACGTTCACCGCGATGTCGACCGCGCCCATCACCGAGGGGAACTGCAGCAGCTTGGCGGCGGCCAGCTTGTCGGCTGCCATCGGCGCGTCCGAGCCGCCGAAATCGACGGTGCGCTGCGTCACCATCTTCTGCCCGGCGCCCGATCCGTTGCCCTGGTAGTTCAGGGTGATGCCGGTGGCGGTCTTGGCGGCATCCGCCCAGGCGCCGTAGATCGGCGCGGCGAAGGTGGAGCCGGCGCCGGTGATCGCTTCGGCATGTGCGGCGGTGGCGCCGGCCAGCAGGGCGCAGGCGGTTGCGCCGCGCAACAGGGTGGCGGTCGACATTGCGGTGAAAGACATGGAATCTCCTGTCGGACGGCGCGCAGGCGGCGGTCCAGGGGTGGTATCAGGCGCTGACGGGCGGAACCTAGTCGGGCGGCCACGTCAGCACTATTGCAAATTTGTGAAGCTTCCATGACAGCCGGGCCGGCCAGGTGCGGCCTGCACGCGACGTGGCCACAAGCCTGCCCGGCGCGAGACGGCGCCCCCCGACCGCAAGCAGGCTTGCCTTGCCCGGCAGTTTTCCGTAGGAGACGTCCCGGCAAACGGGCGCGTAGCACAGCGGTAGTGCACTACCTTGACATGGTAGGGGTCACTGGTTCAATCCCAGTCGCGCCCACCAGCCCGCCGCCAGCCCACGCGCCATTGACGAGAGCGCGACAGGGGCGAAATCGCGGCATTAGCACCTATAATCGGAACTCCCGGCGTTGTTCAGCCGACGGCGCGGCTGTGCGCCTGGCGGGTAGAGGACATACTTGATCGACCGCCTAGCCGACCCGCCCGCCTGCACCATCCGCCATCCGCCGAAAAAGGCGGGACCGCTGGTGTTCTCCTCGCCGCATTCCGGCCGGAACTACACGCAGGATTTCCTCGGCCTCACCCGGCTGGACCCGCTGGCGCTGCGCCGCAGCGAGGATTGCTACATCGAGGAGATCTTCGCCGCCGTGCCCGACCATGGCGGCACGTTGGTCGCTGCGAGTTTCCCGCGCGCCTGGTGCGACGCCAACCGCGAGGCCTGGGAGCTCGATCCCGCGATGTTCGCGGATCCGCTGCCCGCCTGGGTCAATACCGCGAGCACCAGGGTGTCGGCCGGGCTCGGCACGTTGGCGCGCGTGGTTTCGAGCGGCGAGGCGATCTATGGCGAAAGGCTGCGCTTTGCCGATGCGCAGCGCCGTGTGGCCACCTGCTGGCAGCCCTATCATGACGCGCTCGCCACCGAAGCCGATACCGCGCGCGCGCGTTTCGGCGCCTGCCTGCTGGTGGATTGCCACTCGATGCCGGCGCATGCCTGCGCGGACCGCCGGCCGGTGCCCGACATCGTGCTGGGCGATGCGCATGGTGCTGCCTGCGCGCCGGCGATCGCTGCGGGCGGTCGAGGGCTTCCTGACCCGCCGCGGCTATCGTGGTCAGGCGCAACGATCCCTATGCCGGCGGCTTCATCACGCGGCATTACGGCCGCCCGGCCGCCAACATGCATGCCTTGCAGATAGAGATCGCGCGCGGGCTCTATATGGACGAGACGACGCTGGTGCGGCGGCCTGGCTTCGCGCGTGTGCAGGCGGACATGACGGCGCTTGCGGCGTTTCTCTCCGATCAGGCAGACGGGTTGATGCTGGGCTGAAGCCAGAAGGCAGGCTGTCCGCGCCGTTTGGTGATCAAATGCCGTTCGTCGCCACCGTAAACATCGCGGTCAGCACGGCGCCGAACCTGGAGAAGATACCGAGGAGCGAGAGGCAGAGGAACGCCGCGACGATGCCGTATTCCACCGCGGTGATGCCGCGCAGATCGCCGCGCAAAAGGCGGGGCCGCAGCAGCATGGCTCGCTCCGCCTGCCAGTTCAAATGACGCACCTGCGGGCCTTTCCCATGGGTTTCTACGCGGACGGGCCAGCCGCATCGGCCAGATCGTGACGCTAGTAGAACATATATGCCGGAAAATAGCTACTCGTCCCTTAACCGGCGGGTGCGCACACCGATCGGAAGCGCATTTCGCAAAAAAAGAGGCGGTGCCTTGCGGCACCGCCAAGTTTAGGGAGGAAACGTCCAAGATGCGGCGCGGCCGAAGCGGCGCCACAAGGGAAAGCTATGCTTCCGGGACAGCGACTGCAAGCATTTTTTTGCATTGCAGCATTGTTGTCCCGAGCCTGCTGCGAGGGTAGGCCCTGGCCCTACGGCGTCTGCGAAACGGACGTCTGACAAGGCGTATTAAGGTTGCGGAAACCTGGCGCCGGCAAGGTGGCGGCCATGCCGTCCTTTATCGCCGGTCTGTTCGTCGCCTGTGTGAGCGCGCTCCTGTGCCTGGCCTCCGCGCAGGCTGCGGATACGCGCGCGCTCGTAGGCGCCCTCCCGCCCGCTTCGGGCGGGATCTGCCGCGCCGCGATCGCCACGGCGGAGGCGGCCCTGCGGGTGCCGGACGCTTTTCTCTCCGCCATCGCCAAGGTCGAGTCCGGCCGGGCGGACCCTGAAACAGGCATCGTCACGGCCTGGCCGTGGGCGGTGAATGCCGAAGGCATCGGCAGCTTCTATGCCAGCAAGGCAGAGGCCATCGCCGCGGTGCGCGCCTTGCAGGCCCGCGGCGTGCGCTCCATCGATGTCGGCTGCCTGCAGGTGAACCTGCTGCAGCATCCCGACGCGTTCGCCTCGCTCGAGGAGGCGTTCGATCCGGTCACCAACGCCAATTATGCGGCCGGCTTCCTCTCCGCGCTATTCCGGCAGACAGGCAGCTGGCCGCTTGCCGCCGCCGCCTACCACTCGCAGACGCCGACGCTCGGCGCGCCTTATGAACGCCGGGTTCTCGCCGAATGGGCGACCCCTGACTCGATGGCCGCCGCGTCCCACCCGCGTATCCACACGGCAAAACCGCCTGCGCCGCATAACGATCCCGCGACGCAGGAGGCCGAAGCGCCGGCAGCATCGGTCGCGCAGGGTATGGTCGCCTCCGGGCCGATCGGCAGGGCGCCGGTGATGGGCGCCACCGTGTTCCCCGGCGCGCATGGCGGCGGCCCTGTCGGCCGGTCGCTCGCCGCCTATCGCCAGGTGCCGATACGCCTTGCGATGCGCGCGCCAGGCTCCTGAAAGGCGCGTAGAGAAGAAGCCGGCCGCTTGACGGCCCGCCTTCGAAGCGCCTTTTGTGGATCGGCAGAGCCGCGGCTGACGCGCCATGCCCAACCGGCCTCAAAGGTGGCGAGCCGGCGCCGCAGTCAGGAGGCCGCGCTTGCGTCCGCTATCCCATCGCCCCGGCGTGTCGCGTCCGGCGGCTTGCCTCATCCTTCTCGCCTGTAGCCTGGCCGCGCCCGCTCTGGCGCAGCAAGAGGGCGGCGACACGCCCGTCACGATCACCCATGTCACCCGCCAGGACCTGCCGGAATACATGCGTGGCATCGGCACCGTGCAGGCCTACCGCCAGGTGCTGGTCCGCGCCCGCGTCGACGGCAATTTGGACACCATCGCCTTCCGCGAAGGCCAGGAAGTACACCCCGGCGACCTGCTCGCCGAAATCGACCCGCGCCCCTACGCCGCCGTCCTTGCCCAGGCGCAGGCCAAGCGCGCCAGCGACCAGGCGATGATCGACAATGCCCAGCTCGACCTCAAGCGCTATAGCAACTTGGTGCGCACCGCCGTTGCCAGCCGCCAGCAGGTCGATACCCAGCAGGCGCTGGTGGCGCAGGACGAGGCCAACCTGCAGGGCGACAACGCCGCGATCGCCGCGGCCGCGCTGAACCTGAATTACTGCCGCATCACCGCGCCGATCGAGGGCGTGGTCGGCCTGCGGCTGATCGACGTCGGCAATCTGATACACGCCACCGACTCCACCGGCATCGTCACCATCAGCCAGGTGCACCCGATCAGCCTGGTGTTCACCCTTCCGCAGGACGCGCTGCCCGCGGTGCGTGCCGCGATGGCGGCCGCCGGCGGCAATCCCCCGGTCGCTGCCACCAGCCAGAACGGCGGCACCATCCTGTCGCAGGGCCACCTCATCACCATCAACAACACCATTGACACGACGACCGGCACGATCGCGCTCAAGGCCGAGTTCGCCAACACCGACAACCGCCTGTGGCCGGGCCAGTTCGTCACCGGACGGCTGCAACTTGGGGTGGACCGCGGCGCGCTCACGCTGCCGCCGCAGGCGGTGCAGCACGGGCCGGACGGGCTGTTCGTCTATACCGTCAAGCCGGACAGCACGATCGGCCGCGCGCCGGTGCAGGTCGGGTACCAGGATGACGGGGCGGCGGTTATCACGTCGGGACTGTCGGCCGGGGAGACGGTGGTCCTGTCCGGGCAGTTGCGGGTGCAGCCCGGGATGAAGGTGGATGCCAGGCCGGCCAGTTAGGCAGGACGGGCCTGCTCTCCTGCAGACAAGAAGCGACGAACTTCTGACTCCGCTGTGGCGGACTCTTCTTACGGGCGGTCAGCCATGAGCATTTCCACTCCCTTCATCAAGCGGCCGATCGCGACGTCGCTCATCATGGCGGCGATCTTCCTCGTGGGTATCGCCAGCTACCCGCTGCTGCCGGTGGCGCCTTTGCCGACGGTCGAGTTCCCCACCATATCGGTCAGCGCCAACTACCCCGGCGCCAGCCCGGACGTGATGGCAAGCTCGGTCGCCGAGCCGCTCGAGACGCAGTTCAGCCAGATCAACGGGCTGACCCAGATGACGTCGGTCAACGTGCTGGGCACCTCGACGATTACCGTGCAGTTCGACCTCAGCCGCAACATCGACGCCGCCGCCACCGACGTGCTGGAGGCGATCAACGGCGCGCAGGGCCAGCTGCCGAAAAACCTGCCGAGCCAGCCGACCTTCCGCAAGGTGAACCCGGCGGACAGCCCGATCTTCCTGCTCAGCGTATGGTCCGACGACCTGCCGCTCACCACGGTCGACGATTATGCCGAGAACGTGCTCAGCCAGCAGCTCAGCCAGATAAGCGGCATCAGCCAGGTAGCCATCGGCGGCCAGCAGAAACCCGCCATACGCGTGCAGATAGATCCGGCGCGCCTGGCGGCCATGGGCATGACGATGGAAGACGTGCGCCAGGTTCTCACCAACGCCACGGTCAATTCGCCAAAGGGCAGCATCGACGGAAGGCGCCAGGCTTTCACCCTGCTGGCCAACGACCAGCTCACCACGCCGGAGCCCTACGACAACCTGATCGTGGCCTATCGCAACGGCGCGCCGGTGCGCATACGCGATATCGGCACCGCCGTGCGCGGCCCGCAGAACCGCGAGCTCGCCGCCTGGCAGGCCACCAACGGCCACTCGCGGCGCGGCATATTGCTGATCGTGTACAAGCA
The DNA here is from genome assembly GCA_963795825.1 of uncultured Alphaproteobacteria bacterium. Lineage (GTDB taxonomy): Bacteria > Pseudomonadota > Alphaproteobacteria > Acetobacterales > Acetobacteraceae > BOG-908. The sequence goes on from CAWCIW010000004.1 coordinate 248,457, forward strand.
GCCGGGTGCCAACGTGATCGCCACGGTCGAGCGGCTGCGCGCCGCGCTGCCGCGCCTCGAAGTCAGCATCCCGCCTTCCATACATGTGCAGACCATCGTGGACCGGACGCAGACGATACGCGCCAGCGTGGCCGACGTGGAGTTCACCCTGCTGCTCTCCATCGCCCTCGTGGTGATGGTGATCTTCCTGTTCCTGCGCAGCCTTTGGGCCACCATCATACCCAGCGTGACGGTGCCGCTGGCCCTCGTGGGCACGTTCGCCGCGATGTATCTGCTCGGATACAGCCTCGACAATCTGTCGCTCATGGGCCTCACCATCGCGGTCGGTTTCGTGGTGGACGACGCGATCGTCATGCTGGAGAACATCTACCGCCATATCGAGGATGGCATGGCGCCGCTCGAGGCGGCCCTGAAAGGGGCGGGCGAGATCGGCTTCACCATCGTGTCCATCAGCGTGTCGCTGATTGCGGTGTTCATTCCGCTTCTGCTGATGGGCGGCATCGTCGGGCGGCTGTTCCGCGAGTTCGCCGTCGTGGTCTCGCTCACCGTGATCATTTCCGCTTTCGTATCGCTCACGCTGACGCCGATGATGTGCGCGCGTTTCCTCAAGGCGGAGGACCACAAGCACGGCCGGCTGTATCGCGCGGTCGAGGCGATGTTCGACGCCATGCTCGGCTTCTACCGCCGCACGCTCGATGTGGCTTTGCGGTTCCGCTTCATCACGCTGATGGTGTTCTTCGCCACGCTGGGCGTGACGGTGTTCCTGTTCATCATCATCCCGAAAGGCTTCTTCCCGCAGCAGGATATTGGGCTGCTGATCGCCATCACCGAAGCCAACCAGGACATCTCGTACGACGCGATGTACCAGAAGCAGGAGCAGGTGAACGCCATCATCGCGGCCGACCCCGCGGTTGCCAGCTTCGCCTCCCTGGTGGGCGCCGGCAATGCGGGGCAGACCGCCAATAACGGGCGCATCTTCATCAACCTGAAGCCGTGGGGCACGCGCGATCCGATCATGAAGGTGATCGCGCGGCTCAACGAGAAAATGAAAAGCGTGGAGGGTTTCCGCCTCTACATGCAGCCGGGGCAGGACATCACGGTCGGTGGCCGGCTGTCGCGCACGTTGTATCAATACACGCTGCAGGATGCCGATCCGGCCGAGCTGAACCACTGGGCGCCGCGTCTGCTCGACAAGCTGAAGACCGTGCCCATCCTGCGCGACGTCACATCGGACCAGCAGGTTGCCGGCACCACCGCCACGCTCGAGATCGACCGTGACGCCGCCTCGCGTTTCGGCATATTGCCGCAGCAGATCGACGACACGCTCTACGACGCGTTCGGCCAGCGCGAAGTCACGCAATATTTCACCCAGCTCAACTCCTACTACGTGATCGAGGAGGTGCCGCCCGATCTGGAGGGTCGCGTGCACACGCTGGATTCGCTGTATGTGAAAGGCACCTCGGGCACCGCCGTGCCGCTCTCGGCGGTGGTCCATCGCAGCACCGTGCCTATCTCGCCACTGGCGGTGAACCACCAGAGCCAGTTCCCCGCGGTGACGATCAGCTTCAACCTGGCCCCCGGTGCGTCGCTGGGCGATGCCGTGGTGCAGGTGGATGGCGCGCGCGCGCAGATCGGCGCACCGCCGAGCGTGCAGGGCTCGTTCCAGGGCAACGCCGCGGCGTTCCAGTCGTCATTGAGCAGCGAGCCTTACCTGATCGCGGCCGCGCTTATCAGCGTGTATATCATTCTCGGCATTCTGTACGAGAGCTACATATTGCCGCTGACGATCCTCTCCACCCTGCCATCGGCCGGCGTGGGCGCGCTGCTGATGCTGATGATTTTCGGGTTCGACCTTTCGGTGATCGCCATCGTCGGCATCATCCTGCTGATCGGCATCGTGAAGAAGAACGGCATCATGATGGTGGATTTCGCCATACATGCGGAGCGCGAGGGCGGCATGGAACCGCTCGAGGCGATACGCCAGGCGTGCCTCATGCGGTTCCGGCCGATCATGATGACGACGATGGCGGCTCTGCTGTCCGGCCTGCCGCTTATGCTGGGACATGGGGCGGGCAGCGAGCTGCGCCAGCCGCTGGGGTATGCGATGGTGGGTGGGCTCATCCTGAGCCAGGCGCTGACACTTTACACGACGCCGGTGATCTACCTGTATCTGGACCAGTTGTCCCATTGGCTGTCGCCAAAGCCGGTTCGGCGCATGCCGCGGTTGGCGGCGGGGATGGCTGAGGCGGCGGGAGACTAGGCAAGCAAGCAGTCCTTTTTCGAGAAAACGGACCAAAAAGCTTTTACTGTGACGCCTGCATCGCGGCTCCACCTCATTGCTGCAGGCGTATGCGCTCGCAGACAGAGCCCGAATTCCTGGGCAGGCGTCACCGTAAAAGCTTTTTGCTTCTTTTTTCTCGAAAAAGAAGGCCTTCCTTCCATCACCACCGATAAGTCAGCCGCCCGATAACATTACGCCCCGCACCCGCAAAGCACCCGAACGCCTGCGAAAAGCAGGAAGCGACATAGTACCGGTCGAACAAGTTCTGCGCCGTGACCTGAAACGCCGCACCCCGCAGACCCGGCGACAGCCGCCCCAGATCGTAATGCACTTGGGCGTCCACCAGCGTGTAGCTCGGCGTGACGAACGCATTCGTCTGGTCGCCGAGCGTGTTGCCGTCGTAGCGCACGCCGCCGCCGCCGCCCAATCCCGCGAGCCTGCCATCCGCCACCGTGTAGTCGCCGTATAGCGACGCATATTGTGCCGGTATTTCCGTCGGCCGCTTGCCGGAGAGCGCGCCGCTGTCGCCCTCGTACACCACGTGCTGGTAGGTATAGGCCGCGATCACGGATAGCTGGCGGTTGATGCGCGCGTGCGCTTCCAGCTCCACGCCTTGCGAGTGTATCGCGCCCGTCTGTATGCTGGCGAAAAGATGCGCGGGGTTGGGGTCGGCTACCAGAACGTGGGTTTCCGTGAGGTCGAACAGCGCCGCGGTCATGAACCCGTCGAGATTGCCTGGCTGATATTTCAGCCCGGCCTCGTATTGCTTGCCCAAAGTCGGCGAGAACGGCTTGCCGGCGTAATCCACCGAATTGGCCGGCTGAAATGAGCGCGCGTAGTTGAAATAGGGCGAGAGCCCGATTGGAAAGGCGTAGAGCAGGCCGGCGCGCCACGTGAACGCGCGATCAAATTGGTTGAAGTCGCTCGAAGGGGATAGCAGGTTACGCGTGTCGATCGTCGAGAAATCCTCGCGTGCGCCCAATTGCAGGTGCAGCCGGCCGATGCGTATCTGGTCCTCGGCGAAAATCGCCTCCTGGTTGGTGCTCACGCGCTGGCTCGTGGTCTGCGCGCCGCGCGGGATCACCTGGTTCGAGAGCGGGTGATAGATGTCGATCGGCGGCGCGCTGCCGAAATCGAAATCATAGGAGTCGCGCAGGTTCTGCCAGTTCACGCCGAGCAGCAGCGTATGCTGCGCGATACCGGTGTCGAAATGGCCGAGCAACTGCTCTTCCAGCGAGATCGTGTCGAAATGCTCTTTCGAGGCCGCGGTGTTGCGCGGGTAGGTGCGGTCGTCGGCGTCCAGGACACCGCCATATACCTGCTGGTAGAAGCTGCCGGCATTGGCGTAGCGCGCCACCGAACGCACGGTCCAGTCGGCGCTGAAATCATGCTTTAATTGGTAGCCGATCGCGGCCTGGGTCCTGTCGAAGGTCTCGAAACCGGTGTCGCCCACATAGGTGTTGGCAGGAATACGGCCGTTCGGGTTGGGCAATGCGGTCCCCACGGCGGGCAGCGAACCGTAGCCGCCGCCGCGCGGATCCTTCTGGAAGAACGCGTCGAGCGTCAGCGTGGTGTCGCTGTCCGGGCGCCAGGAAATCGAAGGCGCCACGGCATAGCGTTCTGATCGGGTATGCTCGTCCTGGCTGCCGGACGTGAAGCCGGTCGCGGCCAGCCGGTAGAGAAGTTTGCCGTCCGGATCGAGCGTTCCGCCGAAATCGGCAGTGCCGCGTACATAGCCGAACGTGCCGCCCTCGATCGAAAGCATATGCATCGGCTCTGCGGTGGGCAGCTTGGAGGTGAGCGCCACGATGCCCCCGAACTCGCCTGGCCGTAGAGCACGCTGGGCGGGCCCTGCAGCACGTCCACACGGTCGAGCAGGAACGGATCGATCTGCTGCGTCAGGTAGAAGGCGCCGTTGAACAGTTTCAGGCCATCGAGAAACTCGTCGATGCCAGCTACGGCGTTGAAGCCGCGTATGCTGATCTGGTCATAGCGCGTGGAGAACCCGCGATTCTCGCTGGCGATGCCGGCCGTGTAGCGCAAGGCTTCGCCGAGCGTGCGCGCATCCTGCAGGTCGAGCTGCGCGCGCGTCACCACGGATACCGATTGCGGCGTGTCGATCAGCGGGGTGTCGGTTTTCGTCGCCGCCGTGGAGGATTTCGCCACGATGGCGGGCCGGCGGCGGGCGATCACCGAAATCAGCTCGGGCACGGCGCCGCTGACCGGCTCGGCGCTGCCCGCTGCCGGCGGGGGCAGCGGAGCCGGAGTCTGCGCAGCGGCGATTTGCGCTCCGGGCGCCACGAAAGCGATCAGCAACCAGCAGGGCAGGCTTGCCCGGTAATAAAGGAGGGGACGCGGCACGGGAGACCTTTCCTGGAGACGCCGGCGCCCAGGGAAGGGTGCCGACCGTCGGTCCCACGCCTAATAATGAGAATGATTATCAATTGCAAGTTTGCTGAACTCGCGGGTAGATCCCGCCTGGCTCCAACCGCATCGACTGCAGCTCAGGCCCGCGACCGGCCGCGCCGCCAGCGCCGCCACCAGGGCAGCACGCCGGTCACCACCAGCACGCAGGTCGCCAACCCCACGACAAGCACCACCACCTGCCCCGGCGGGCCCGAAAACCTGGCCGGTGTGAAAGGGATACAGCGACCGGACGAGCAGGCGCCCCACGCCGTCCAGCTTCGGCTGGTCGATCCACGCCAGGTGGCCGTCCGTGCGGCCGACCGAATACGTCACCCGGCCGAAACCCTCGTAGAGAAGCGTCCCGCCCGGCGAGAAACCCACATTGTAGAACCCGTGCGCCCGGTCCTCCGCGATGGACACGGGCGAGAGCGCCGGCGTGTGCGCCGCCGCATAGACCACGGCGTCCCGCAAGGCCGCCGCGAAGCCGATCGCCGGCTGCGTGCCGGCCGGGGCGCTTGCGGGCACCGGCGCGTCGAACGGAGAGGCGCGCGGTGGCGACACGGCTTCCACCAGCGGCCGGAACGCCTCGTCGAAGAAGTTCATCGCCACCGAGGTATAGGCCTCCCCGCACATCAGGAGGGCCAGCCAGAGCCCCGCCACCCGGTGCAGCTCCGGTAGCGGCCGACGGCGCCAGGCCTGCCGCGAGGTCAGGGCCGCCCGCCACCACACCGCCAGCCATCGGCGGCGCGGCACGGTGATGAGCACGCCCAGCACGCTGAGCACGAGCCAGGCGAGCGCCATTACGCCCATGAACCACCGGCCGGCGGTGCCGGCAAACAGCGTGTAATGCAGCACGAACACGGCCTGCAGCAGGCCGGCCCGGCTGGCGGCCGCGCGCGTGCTGCGCAACCCGGTCAGCCGCCCGTCTGCCGGATCCACGCAAGCCTGGTCGGACCCGTCGGCCAGCGCCGCCAGCGTCAGGCAGAGCGCGTCGCCGGGCGGGATCGCCAGGTCGAAGGCCTGGATCTGCCAGTCGGGATGCGCGCGCCTGACCATCTCGACGACGGCCACCGCCGGCTGGCCCGGCCGCGCGGCGACACGCAGCAGATGCGGGTTGAGTGCCGCGTCGAGTTGCGGGCGGAACACCAGGAGGCATCCGGTAAGTGCCGCGACCAGGAGGAACACCGCGATGGCCAGGCCGCAATAGCGATGTGTCGCCCAGATGAGCCGGCGCATATTCGTTGCTTTCTCGTGGCAAGGGAGCAGGCGGCGCCCGGAATATACCTTGCCAGCCTATATGCTTGCAGACGTGGCGATTACGTTACCGCAGGGCATCCGCTGCTGTTTTCGCTGCGGACGCCCTTCTCAGCCTAGTCGCCGGACAAGCGCGCGATCGGGTCCCAGCGATACGCCACCTGCGCCAACGCAACGCCCGCCAGCCGCGTCTGCCCCTCCGCCACCACCTCGCCGCCCAGATGCCGGTAGAACCACCTTCCAGGATTGTCGCGCAGCACCCAGACGAACACCGAGCCAAAGCCGCGCGCCGCCAATGCGCGAGCGGCGCCCTGCAGCATCAGCCGTCCCAGCCCGTGGTCGCGCCAATCGTCGAGCACGTACAACGTCTCGATCTCGGCGGCCGCCAGCCCGGGCGTGCGCGGCGGCCCCGCCGTGGTGAACCCCACGATGCGCGGCCCGCGCCCACGCGCGGCGGCCACCATCACCGTCGCACCGGACGCGATGGTCGCCCGGTATTGCAGCGCCATGCGCGTGGGCGACAGACCCGCCAGGTAGTCGTCCGGCAAGATCCCCGGATAGGCGCTGCGCCAGGCCGCCACGTGCACGGCGCCGATCGCGGTCGCGTCCGTCAGCTCAGCCCGGCGAACGTTGATCATCGGCGACCCCTGCACCGCGCGCTCCCGGTCTGTTGGTGGGATTGGGCATAAACGCGGCAGGCGTGGCAAGGCCAGGCAAGCCGCCCATGTTTGAAAAACCAACAAGCTTTCGCGGCCGCGCCTGTCGAGAACCGCGAGGCGCGAGGCGCGGATGTCCGTGCCTGCACGCTTAGGCGACGCGCTCCAGCACCGCGCCGAAGAACCCGTCGGTGCCATGCAGGCGCGGCGTCAATACCAGATACGGATCGGCGCACGGCACCGCCGCCGACAGAGTCCACGCCTCGCTCACAGGCACCACGCGGTAGCCTGCATGGCGCGCGAGAAAGCTTTCCACCTGCGCCTCGTTCTCCTCGGCCAGCAACGAGCACGTCGCATACACCAGCCTGCCGCCAGGCCGCACCAGGCGCTGCGCCGTATCGAGGATATGCGCCTGTTTCGGCAACAGCTCCGCCAGGTCGGTTTCGCTCAGCCGCAGCCGCCCGTCCGGATTGCGCCGCCACGTCCCGGTGCCCGTACATGGCGCATCCACCAGCACCCGATCGAAACTCTGCGCGCGCCGCTTCACCCATTTGTCGCCGTCGACCGTCAGGTGCCGCTCCACGTTATGCACGCCGGCGCGACGCAGCCGCTTCACCGCACCTTCCAGCCGGACCTCGCTCACGTCGCACGCCACCACATGCCCGCGATTCTCCATCAGCGCCGCGATCGCCAGCGTTTTTCCGCCGGCGCCCGCGCACCAATCCGCCACGCGCATGCCGGGCGCCGCACCCACCAGATGCGCCACCAGCTGGCTGCCCTCGTCCTGTATCTCCACGGCGCCGCTCTGGAACGCCGCGCCGCTCGTCACCGGACGGCGATGCGCCACCCGCAACCCCCAGGGCGAATACGGCGTCGCCGCGGCCTCGATCCCCTCCGCCAGCAAGGCCGCCTGCGCCGCCGCCACGTCGGATTTAAGCAGGTTCACCCGCAGGTCGAGCGGCGCCGGCTCGCCCATCGCCGCCATCTCGCCAGCCAGCGACTCGCCGAAACGCGCTTGCAGATGCGGCAATATCCAGTCCGGTATCTCCAGCCGCACCGCTTCGCCCATGCTCGGATGATCCAGCGTCCGCCCGGCCAGCGGCCGCAGCACCGCGCGCTCCTCGGCCCCAGCGGCGCCGGCGCGAACTGCCCGCCGGAATAGCCCTGCAGCACGCCGTCGAACTCCCAGCCTTCCAGCAACAACGCAGCGCCCACCAGCAACCTTGCCGCGGGATACGCGCCGGCCTTGGCCAGCCACCAGCCGAGCCGTCGTTTAGCGCGCAAAACACCCCACACGCGGTCCGACACGGCGCGGCGGTCTCCTGAGCCGATGAAGCGGCGTTCGCGGAAGAAGTTGTTGGCGACGGCGTCGGCGGGTTTGCGGCCGGCTGAATCGATTTCTTCCAGTAGTTCTATCGCGGCTAGCAGGCGGGCGGAGGGGGTCAATTGTGGGGGATACCTGTAAGGAAGGAAGGCCTTCTTTTTTGCAAAAAAAGAAGCAAAAAACTCTTGCTCCGCTGTCGCGGTTCTATCTTGTTAATCGAAGCGCCGTTGCCCGCCTCCCCGCGACAGCACCCCCAAAAGTCTTTTGCTTCTTTATCTTCAGAAAAGAAGGCCTTGCTTCCTACTCCTGCCGATAATTCGGCGCCTCACGCGTAATAGCCACATCATGCACATGGCTCTCCCGCAGCCCCGCCCCGGTAATCCGCCGAAACCGTGTATTCGCCCGCAAATCCGCAATCGTCGCAGACCCGGTATAGCCCATGCCCGCGCGCAGCCCGCCCACGAGCTGGTGCACCACCCCGCTCATCGGCCCTTTGTAACCCACGCGACCTTCAACGCCTTCAGGCACCAGCTTCAAACTGTCGGTTATCTCCTGCTGGAAATACCGGTCCGCCGAACCGCGCGCCATCGCCGAAATACTGCCCATCCCGCGATACGATTTATACGAACGCCCCTGATACAGAAACACCTCGCCTGGTGCTTCGTCAGTCCCTGCCAGCAAGCTTCCGATCATCACCGATTCCGCGCCGGCGCCTATCGCTTTTACGATGTCGCCGGACGTGCGTATCCCGCCATCCGCGATGCTCGGGATATCGCGCGCCGCACAGGCCGCCGCCGTCTCCATCACCGCGGAGAATTGCGGCACGCCGACGCCCGCCACCACCCGCGTGGTGCAGATGCTGCCTGGCCCGATACCGATCTTCACGCAGTCCGCACCGGCATCGATGAGTGCCACCGCCCCCTCGGGCGTGGCCACGTTACCAGCCACCACCTGCACCGCGTTGGACAATTGCTTCACCCGCGTCACCTGACTCAGCACGCCCTGGCTGTGGCCGTGGGCGGTATCGACCACGATCACGTCCACGCCGGCGGCGATCAGCGCTTCGGCGCGCGCGCAGCCGTCATCGCCCACGCCGGTGGCCGCCGCCACGCGCAGCCGGCCGAGCTCGTCCTTGTTGGCCAGCGGGTGCGCCTGCGCCTTGTCCATGTCCTTGACCGTCACCAGGCCCACGCAGCGGAACGCCTCGTCCACCACCAGCAGCTTTTCGATGCGGTGCCGGTGCAGCAGGCGCCTGGCCTCGTCCGGCCCGGGATTGCCGGTCACCGTCACGAGGCCCTCGCGCGTCATCAGCTCGCGCACCGGGATCGCCGGGTTGGTGGCGAACCGCACGTCGCGGTTGGTGAGTATGCCCACCAGCCTGCCGTCATGCTCCACCACCGGGATGCCGCTGATGTGCCACTGCGCCATCAGCGCGCGCGCTTCGGCCAGCGTCTGCTCCGGGCGTATCGTCACCGGGTTCACCACCATCCCGGACTCGAACTTCTTCACCGCGCGCACCTGCGCCACCTGCTCCTCGATGGTGAGGTTCTTGTGGATCACGCCGATGCCGCCCTGCTGCGCCATGGCGATCGCCATCGCCCCCTCGCTCACCGTGTCCATCGCAGCGGCCAGCAGCGGAATGTTGAGCGAGATCGTGCGGGTGAGGCGGGTGCGCGTGTCGGTGCGGCCGGGCATCACCTGCGAGTAGGCGGGCACCACCAGCACGTCGTCGAACGCCAGCGCCTCTGCGATGCGCGACATGTCTGGAAGTATGTGGTCGGGGGCCATGGGCGCCGTGCTTTCGCTGCCTTGGCGCCGCTACATAGGCTGGCTGGGGGGATTGGGCAACCTGAGGCGGTTGGGAAGGAAGCAAGGCCTTCTTTTTTGCAAAAAAGAAGCAAAAAACTTTTGGTCCGCTGTCGCCGGCTGTTCTGGACAGGGTGTGTTGGCGGCTTCCGCAGGGCGTGGCACGGTTCGGGCATGAAGCTTTACCTGATCGGCTTTCTGCTTTGCCTGGCTGCTTGCCAGTCCGGTCCGCGGTCCCGCGTTGCTTCGGCCGCGCCGATCTGCCTGCGCAGCTACCTGATAGCCCGGACGGACATACCGGATGACCGTACCATCCTCTTCACCATGGCGGACCACACGACCTACCGGAACACCCTGCCGTTCACCTGCACCGGCCTTCGCCTGGACCCGCGCGGCTTCACCTACGAGCCCACCAATCCGGGCACCGACGAGATTTGCGACAACCTGGTCACCATCCAGACCAACACGACTCATTCCAGTTGCCAGCTCGGCGCCTTTACGCGGCTGCCGGGCACGCCCCGGCCGTGAGCGCCCCCATACATATCGGCATCGGCGGCTGGACCTACGCCCCCTGGCGCGGCCGCTTCTTTCCCGCCGGCCTGCCGCATGCCCAGGAGCTCGCTTTTGCCAGCGCCCGGCTCACCGCCATCGAGATCAACGGCACCTTCTACCGCCACCAATCCCCTGCCAGCTTCGCCGCCTGGCGCGATGCCACGCCCAAAGGCTTCGTCTTTGCCGTAAAAGCCCATCGCGCCACCACGCAGGGCCGCGACCTGGCCGATTCCGGCGCCGCCATCGAACGCTTCCTGCGCTCCGGGGTGACGGAGCTCGGCCCCAAGCTTGGCCCCATCCTCTGGCAGTTCGCGCCCACCAAGAAGTTCGACCCCGATGCGATGGAGCTGTTCCTGGCGACGCTGCCGGCAAGCCTCGACGGGACCAGGCTGCGCCACGCCGTCGAAGCGCGCCACGCGAGCTTCCTCGACCCGGCCTGGCCCGCGCTCGCTGCGCGCTACAACGTCGCCGTCGCCATCATCGACAGCGACAAGCAGGCGCTGCGCACCGAGCCCACTTCCGACTTCGTCTACGCGCGCCTGCAACGCAACGCAGCCGATGCCCCGGAGGGCTACGCGTCGGACGCGCTGGACGAATGGGCGCAACGCCTGCGCGGCTGGTCCGCGCAGCGCCCCTGCTTCGCGTTCTTCATCAGCGGCGACAAGGAACGCGCGCCCGATGCGGCGCAGGCGATGCTGGCGCGGCTGGCATCGGGCGGATGATGTCTGGCCCGCCGCTTCAGGCTGAGACATCGACAGCAAGGAAGGAAGGCCTTCTTTTTCGAGAAAAAGAAGCAAAAAGCTTTTGCCATGACGCCTGCACGGGAATTTGGCTATTTCTGCAATCGCACCGACTTGCAATACGAGCGTAGGCTGTGGGGCAGGCGTCGGAGCAAAAGCTTTTTGGTCCTTTTTCTCGAAAAAGGACTGCTTTCTTGCCGTACAGGTGGCGACAGCGCGCCTGCTCGTAGCCGCCAGCTGACCGGCGCCGGCTGCAGCCAATTTCAGCCGAAAACAGCGATATACTGCCGGTAATATTCCTCGAACGTCACCCGCCTGTCGTGGAACCGCCACAGACGCGCATCGGGGGCCCAGGTCAGGCCGAGCGCGCGGGCCACCGCCGGATGCACCGGAATCTGGTAATGGGCGAACCCGTCCGAGAGGTCGGATTGCGGCTCGAGCTGGATGCCGGCCTTTCCCAGCAGCTCGCCGGTGAGCCGCCGCAATATCGTGGCCGTGGGATGGGTCGGCGTGTGGAACACCGCGGAATGCGCGAGCTGTCCGAGGATCGCGCCGCCGATCGACAGTTCGTGGTGCCTGTCCTGCCGGCGCAGCGCCGCGGCGCGCTGCGCGAAGAAAGACGCCGGCTCGAACTTAGCCAGATAGGCCGCCACCTGCGGGTATCGCGGCGCGGACAGGGTGCGGTAGGCCTCGAACCGCTCGTCCGGATCGGCGATATACAGGCGCATCCGGCTGAGCAGGCGGTCCTGGAACTGGAACCCGCCGCCATGCCCGGCCGCCTGCATCGCCAGCGCCTTTGCATCCACCCCGCCGCGCATGCTGTCGAACGGCCACAATCCCGGCAAAGTGAGATATGGAAAGCGGATGAAGCGGGCGCGCGACTGGTTCCAATGCCACAGCGGATAGCTCACCAGCTCTGGCACGTCCTGCAGCAGCACGAGGTCCGCCTCGGCGATCTCGTGGGCCCAGGCCTCCGTGTTCGCGAACTGCTCGCCGATCCAGTGGATGCGCACATCGTATTCCGCGCGGACGGCCGCCGAGCGCTCGAGTATCCGGCCCATCTCCTGAACCTGGCAGCTGCCATAGACGATAAGCCGTTTCATCGTGAAGGTGGCGCGCGCGTCTTGCCGCTAGGCGACCTTCGCGATCGCCGTGCGCAACGCCGCGAACACCTCGTCGATCTGCTCCTTGCTGATGATAAGCGGCGGCGAGATCGCCAGTATGTCGCCGGTCGCCCGCACCAGCACGCCCGCTTCGTAACACGCCACGAACACCTCGTAGCCGCGCGCACCAGGCGCCCCGGCGCGCGGCGCCAGCTCGATCCCGGCCACCATGCCGAGATTGCGTATGTCGATCACCGCATCGAGGTCCGCCAGGCTGTGCGCCGCCTCCTCGAAATACGGCGAAAGCTCCGCCGCGCGCTCGAACAGCCCTTCGTCGCGATAGGTATCCAGCGTGGCGATCGAGGCGGCACAGGCCAGCACGTGCGACGAATAGGTGTAGCCGTGGAAGAACTCGATCCCGGCAGGTGCCGCCATGAATGCCTCGTGCACCGCCGTGCTCGTCACCACCGCACCCATCGGCACGGTGGCGTTTGTGATGCCCTTTGCCAGGCAGATCAGGTCCGGCACCACGCCGAACCGGTCGATCGCGAACGGCGAACCCAGCCGGCCGAAGCCGCTGATCACCTCGTCGAAGATCAGCAGGATGCCGTGCTTCGTGCAGATCGCGCGGAGCTTTTCCAAGTAGCCCACAGGCGGCACCAGTACGCCGGTGGAGCCCGCCAGCGGCTCCACGATCACCGCGGCGATCGTGGAGGGGTCGTGCAGCGCCACGATACGCTCGAGCTGGTCGGCCAGCTCCGCGCCGTGCAGCGGCTGCCCGCGGCTATGCGCGTTGCGCGCCAGGTCGTGCGTGTGCGGCATATGGTCCACGCCACCCAGCATGGTGCCGAAATGCCGGCGGTTCGGCCCGATGCCGCCCACCGAGATGCCGCCGAACCCCACGCCGTGATAGCCGCGCTCGCGCCCGATCAGCCGGGTGCGTGCCCCATCGCCGCGCATCCGGTGATACGCGAGCGCGATCTTCAGCGCGGTATCGACCGCCTCCGAGCCAGAATTGACGTAGAACACATGGTCCAGCCCCTCCGGCAGCATCGCCGAGAGCCGGGCGGCCGCCTCGAAGGCCAGCGGATGGCCCATCTGGAACGCCGGCGAGAAATCCATCTGCGCGGCCTGGCGCTGGATCGCCTCCACGATACGCGGCCGGCAATGCCCGGCATTCACGCACCACAACCCGGCCGCGCCATCGAGCACCTGGCGGCCGTCATGCGAGGTGTAGTGCATATCGCGAGCGGCAACGAGCAGACGCGGCGCCGCCTTGAACTGCCGGTTTGCCGTGAACGGCATCCAGAAGGCGTCCAGGCTGTTGGTGGCGACCTGCGCGTCCATGAGCTCACCCTCTCCCGGGCATCACATCGCCCGCATCACAATACTCGCGCCGCCGCGGCAAATCGTCCAGCTTGGGTCAGCTTGCGCGAACGGGGACCTTGAGGCGGCGTTACAAACGACGAGATACCGCACAGCAAACCAGAGGAGACCGCGATGTCTGACAACCCGCTCGACGATAGCAACCAGGACCGCCAGCAGCGCATACGCGAGCGCGCCTATCATCTGTGGGAAGCCGACGGCAGCCCGCACGGCCGGCACGACGAATACTGGGAGCGCGCGCAGGAACTGACCGGCATGGAGGAGAGTGCGGGGACAGGGCAGCTGCCGAACCCCGCCAGCCATCCGGAGCGGGCGCAGATTGTCGAGGAATCCTTCATCCAGGAGAACTTGGGCGAGTTCCCGGATCGGTCGTCCGACCAGGGTGAGCGGAAGCTCACGCCGGCCAAGGCGAACCGTAAGGCCGACGTCTAGTAGTGCCTTTACAACTATTCTGCCGGACCAGGTCCGGCAGAATAGGGTGTAGCCTCGATTGGGCGCCGCCGCCGGTGGTTGGCTGCCGTATCTAAGCGTCGCGCGCCAACCGCACGCCAGTGAACTGCCACCTTTTCGATGGGTGGAAGAAGTTGCGGTAGGTCGGCCGCGTATGCCCGGCCGGCGTGGCCGCGGATCCGCCGCGCAGCACCATCGCGTTGATCATGAACTTGCCGTTGTATTCACCCACCGCGCCCGGTGCCGCGCGGAAGCCGGGGTAGGGCAGGTAGGCGCTGTTGGTCCACTGCCAGACATGCCCGGTCAACTCGGCCAGTGCGTCGTCGCCCGCCAGTGCGTGGCCGGCTTCCATCTCGGCTTCGGTGGGCAGGCGCGAGCCCTCCCAGCGCGCATAGGCATCCGCCTCATACCAGCTGATGTGCCGCACCGGTGCGTCGGGATCGAGGTCGGCCAGGCCACCCGGCGTCATCTGGCGCCAGGGCGCGTCGTCGGCGGTGCGACGCCAATACATCGGCGCCTCCCAGCCTTCGCGGCGCACCTCGTCCCAGCCATCCGCCATCCAGAGTGTCGCCTGGCGGTAGCCGCCATCGGCCATGAACGCCTGGTATTCGCCGTTGCGCACCAGCCGCGTGGCGAGCTGGCAAGGGGCCAGCAGGACGCGGTGGCGCGGCGTCTCGTTGTCGAAGCAGAAGCCGTCGGCCGCGCGGTGGCCGAGCGCGCCGATGCCGCCCGGCAGGCTCACGAAACGCGTGGGCACTGGCGCCGGCGCAGGTTCGCGCCAGCCTGGGATCACTGGCGGCAGCAGAGGGCTCTGCGCGAAAGCGTGCAGCATGTCTGTCAGCAGCAGCTCCTGGTGCTGCTGCTCGTGATGCAGGCCGAGCTCGATCAGCTTGGCGGCCTCGGCGGCGCGGCGTCTATCCAGCCTAGCAGCGCGGCGTCGATCGCCCGCCGGTAGCCACCCACCTCATCGGCCGAGGGGCGTGTCAGCAGGCCGCGCGCCGGGCGCGGATGCCGAGCGCCGGCCGCCTCGTAATACGAGTTGAACAGGAAGCCGAAACGCGGGTCGAACGGCGTGTAGCCGGGCACGTGCGGCGCGGCGACGAACGTCTCGAAGAACCACGTGGTATGGGCGCGGTGCCATTTGGCCGGGCTCGCGTCCGGCATGGACTGCACGCACTGGTCCTCTGGCGACAGCGCTGCGGCGAGCGCCTCGGTGTGGTCACGGACGCTGCGGTAGGCATCGGCGAGGCTGGCATGCGTGCGGCTGGCTGGCGCGGCAGGCGACCCGGCCGATGGCTGGAATAAAGCTGTCATGGTGCCTCCTGGGACGAAAGGGTTTTGACCGGCGCCGGTTCCTGGCCGGGTGGTAGCAGGCGCGGCAAGCGCAACCAAACAGGCCCTGACGCAATCGTGAGGGAACTTTTTCGCGCCTCCTGCAACCGCGCGCAATTCTCTTGCAAGCGAAACGTTTAACTGCAATTTAGGGTTACGTGTCCAAAACGTATCCTCCCGCATCACGCGAGAGGTACAGCATGACGGCACGCAGTTTCGTTTGGCTTTCAATCGGAGGTGGCGCGTGGGGACTGGCTTCCAACTGGGCAGACACGACGGACGGCACCAGCCCGTCCCTACTGGCGCCCGGCGCCCAGGATAGCGTGGTCGTGGCAGGCCCCACAGGTGCCGCGGTGCAGACGATTACCGGCCCAGGCCTGGCCGCGGCCGCGCTGTTCACCGGCAACAGCTTGCTGTCCGGCAGCTTCTCGATCGCCAACCTGACGCTCGGCCAGGGCGCGGCCGGCGGCCTGCTGGAGCTCGCCGCGGGTACCGCTTTGCAATCCGGCACCGCCAACATCGTGTCGGGCAGCCTGCTCGCCGGCGGCGGATCCAATTTCTCGGTCAGCGGCACGCTCGGCCTGGGCAGCGGCGGCGGCCAGGCAGCGTTCAACGTCACCGGCGGCGGCATGGCATCCGTGATGTCGCTGTTCCTCGGCGCCGGGGCGGACAGCATCTATGTCGACACCGCCTCCATACTCGAAGTCGGCGGCACAGGGCAGGGCCAGGCGGGCCGCCTCACCATCGATGCCGGCGGCCTGCTCGCCGGCCAGGGCAACGCCAACGAATTCGGCGCCGTCGTCAACAACGGCACCATCTCGGCCCAGGGCGGCACGCTGGCCGTGGGCACGCTGTCCGGCACCGGCTCGCTGGTGATCGGCGCCGGCGCCACCCTGGCACTGGATGGCGCCTGCGGGCCAGGCCAGAGCGTGAGCTTCGCCGGGGCAAACGCCACGCTGGCCCTGCAGGCGGAGTTCGACGCGCCGTCCGGAACGCTCGCGCTGTTCGCCCCCGGCGACGCGATCGACGTGGAAGGCAGCCTGATCTCGCAAGCCAGCTTCGTGGCCGCGTCGCAATCGGGCGGCACGCTCACCCTCTACTACGGCACCCAGGTCGCCGACAGGCTGCTGCTGGCCGGCAACTACGCAAACGACGTGTTCCTCACCGCAGGGGACGGCGCCGGCGGCACGCTGATCACGGTGGCCGCAGGTGCGTCCGGAAACGGCGGCACGTCGCCGGGCACCAGCACGCCGGACCAGTATGTCTGGACCGGCCAGGGCACGCTCACCTCCGGCCGCTGGAACCAGGCGGCCTACTGGAGCGACGTCACGCGCAACCAGTCGCCGGCCAATCTGGCGCCAGGCGTGCACGACCTGGTGACCATCGCCGGGCAGCAGGCGGCGTTCGACGTGATCTCCGGCCCCGGCAATGCCGCCAGCCTCACCATCACCGGTGAGGTCGCACTGACCGGCGCCATCGCCGCGACCACCCTTGCGGTCGGCAACACCGCAGGCGCGTATGCCGCCGGCACGCTCGACCTTGTCTCCGGCGCCACGCTCGCCGCCACCTCGGCTACCGTGTCGGACGGCGAACTCTCGGTGGCCGGCAGCCTGTCCGCCCTGAGCGTCGCCGGCACGCTCGTCATCGGCGGCACGCCGTTCGGCGTGGGCCAGCCCACCGCCGCGCTGGACGTGACGTCCGGCGGCGCGGTGCAGGCCGGCACCCTGCAGATCGGCGGCGGATCGGCCAACAGCATCGTCACCGATCCGACCGGCGCGATCGAGATCGGCACCGCCGGCCACGCCGCTGCGGGTGCGCTCACCGTCGATGCCGGCGCCCAGCTCAACGGCAACGGCAGCATCAACCCGTATGGCCTGATCGTCGATAACGGCACCATCCTGGCGTCCGGCGGCACGCTCTCGCTGGGCACCGTCTCCGGCACCGGCAGCCTGCTGGTGGGCGTGGGCGCCACGCTGGAGCTGCTGGCCGCCACCGCGGATCCGATCACGCTGCTCGGCTCGATCAACAGCGGCAGCTCCGTGCTGGCCTTTGCCAATGCGCGCGCCGCACCCACCGGAACCATCGCCGGGCTCCTCCCTGGTGACGCGCTCGACCTCGAGGGCAGCCCGCTCACCGCCGTGCAGTTCTCGCAGGCCAGCGGCGGCACCGGCACGCTCGTGCTGCTTTACGGCAGCGCGGTGGTTGCCCGCCTCGCGGTGTCCGGCAGCTTCGCCAACCAACGTTTCGTGCTGCTGCCGGACGGCAATGGCGGCACCATGATCTCGCTCACCACCGCCACCAGCGGCGGCGGCGGCAACCAGCAGACCGGCACGGACCAGCTCGCCTGGGCGAACCCGGTCAGCGGCGCCTGGGGCCGCAACGCGACCTGGACGGACAACACCACCGGCAACGCGGCGACCGCCCCGCCGGGCCCGCAAACGCCGGTGATCATCGCCGGGCCGGGCGGCACGGTGTTCGAGGACATCACCGGGCAGGGCACCTGCGCCAGCCTTTCGGCCAGCGGCAACACCATACTCTCCGGCACCTTTGCTACCGGGCAGCTCACCGGCGGGGCTGGCGCGCTTGTGCTGGGGGCCGGCACCACCCTGACCGCAGCCCAGGCCGCCTTTGCCGGCACCGACATGCTGACCAGCGGCAACGGGGCGTTGCTGTCGGTGTCCGGCACAGTTTCTGTCGGCTTGGGCGCGGTGCTCGACGCCACGTCGCACGGCGTGGTGCAATGCGGCACGCTGGCGCTGGGCGGCGGGGCCGTCACCTTGGATGGCGTCTCCTCGATCGAGGTGGGCACGCTCGGCGGGGCCGCCCTGGGCGCCATCACCGTCGATTTCGGCGCGCTGGCAAGCGGCAGCGGCGCGCTCAGCCCTGGCAGCGTGGTCGATAACGGCACGATCCTGGCCCAGGGCGGAACGCTAGCGGTGGGCCCGGTCAGCGGCGCGGGCGTGCTGCAGATCGGCACCGGCGCCACGCTGGCGCTGCTTGCCGCCGATAGCTCCGCGATCGGCTTCGCCGGCAACGGCGCCACCCTGGCGATAGACAGTGCCGCGCTGCCCACCGGGATCATCTCGGGTTTCCAGACCGGCGACGGCATCGTCCTCGGCGATACGCCCATCGACAGCGTGAGCTACCAGCCGGGGACCAACGGCATAGGCACCCTCACGCTCGGCGAAGCCGGGCAGGTGGTGGGCCAGCTCCTGGTGTCCGGCACCTTCGCCGGTTCGTTCTTCGCCGTGCAGCCGGATGGCAGCGGCACCGAGATCAGCCTGGGCACCCAGGCGGCCAGCGGTCCGCCGCCTGGCACCGCCACGCCCGACCAGTATGTCTGGCAGGGCGGCCATGGCCCGCTCTGGTCGACCGCCGGAAACTGGTCCGATGCCACGAGCGGACAGCTCCCGGCGCTGGTGGCGCCGGGGCTCAACAACCTCGTGTCGGTGGCTGGCGGCAACGGCAACGCGCTGCTCATCGACGGGCCGGCAAACGCGGCGGCCTTGAGCCTGAGCGGCACGGTGGCGCTGGCCGGCGCGTTCTCGTTCGGAACGCTGGCGGTCGGCGGCGGTGGCGGGACGGGTATCCTCGCGCTGGGTGGCGGCGCCACGGTGGCCGCGGGCACAGCCGCGGTCGATGGCGGCATCGCGCTCAATGGCGGCGCATTGTCGGTGGGCGGCACGCTGGTGCTCGGCATGGCGGGCCAGACCGGGTTCCTCGACGTGGTCTCCGGCAACGCCACGGCCGGCGCGCTTCTCCTGGCGGCGGCAGGCAGCGCCGTGCTGGCGGGAGATGCGGGCAGTATCGAGATCGGCGGCCTGCAGGGCGCGGCCGCCGGCAGCGTGCAAATCGATGCCGGCGGCCTGTTGTCCGGTGCGGGCAATATCACCGCGGCTGGCGGCATCGTCGATTATGGCACCATCACCGCCGCGGGCGGCACGCTGTCGCTCGGCGCCGTGTCCGGCTCAGGCACGATGCTGGTCGGCGTGGGCGCCGAACTGGCGCTCACCGGTGCCGCAAGCAGCCAGCTCACCGCCGATTTCGCCGGCGGCGGCACGCTCGCTCTGGGCCAGCCGGCGCTCGCCACGGCACCGCAGATCGCCGATTTCGGCGTCGGCGACCAGATACTTCTCACCGCCGGGGGCGCCACCTCGGCCAGCTATGCGCAGACCGCGCCGAATACCGGCGTGCTCACCATCGAGGCCGGAGCGCAGGTCCTGGCCCAGCTCACGCTGCTGGGCGTCCAGGCCGGCCTTGAGTTTACCGTCGCCGCATCAACGGGCGGCGGCACGATCCTTACAGCAGTGCCGGACAATACGTCCGGGCCAGGGAGCATTATAATGCCAAGCACATCGGTCGACAGCAGTTTCGAGACAAACCAGCAGCAGATGAACCCGATGCTCCAGGCAGCCGGGCTGGATTACGCCCTGCCGGAGATCGACGCGTTCCTAGGCGGCGCCAGCTTCAACGAATGGTTCTCCGCGGACGGCCAGGCACCACCCGCGACCTCGACGAACTGGGCGCCCTTCCTGGGCTATCTCGAGGTGGTGGGCCCGCTGACCCAGACCGGACCCACAGGCGTGGGGCCGCTCTCGGCGATCGCGGTGCCGCAAAACGGGGCCGACGGCCAGCCCGGTACCGTCTATTTCCATGCGCTCATCGCCGAAGGCGGCGAGCCGCTGATCCTGGTGGACAACAGCGCGGGCGGCGACCTTATCGTCGGCAATGCCGGCGGCGACACGATCTACGCCCATGCCGGCAACGACACGCTGGTCGGCGCCCTGGGCAGCAACACAACGTTCTCGTCCAACCTGACCGGCGCCACCAACCTGACCAACGGCAACGAGGTGTTCATCCACGGCGGCGGCAACGACACGTACTACACCAACGCGGACACCGCGGCGATCACCACCAGCGGCGGCAACAGCCGCCTTTTCCTGGGATCGGACGCCACCGTCACCCTCAATGGCGCGGACACGGTGATCTGCGGCGGTGGGCAGTCGGTGGACGTCACGGTCAACGCCGCCGTGGGCCTCGGCGCCAACTATGCATTCGGCCCGTCCTCGCGCTCCAGTTCGCTCAATTTCCACGCCGGCAACACGCAATCCATCGTCGTGGGCAATGGGGGCGAGATCAACCTGTATGGCGGCGCCGGCAACGGCACCACGCTGTTCGCCAACAGCAGCGCGGTCGAATATCTCGGCGGCACTGGGGCCGCGAATATCGTCGGCGGCTCCTCGACCACCTACGTCTCAGGCGGCGCCGGCCCGGTGGACGTGTTCGGCGGCTCCGGCAACCTGATACTCACCAATGCCACCGGCGGTTCGGTCGCCGTGGTCAACCAGGGCAACAACAACATCGCTGCGAATGGCGGGCTGAACGTCTGGCTGGGCGGCAGTTCGAACAACACGGTATCCGGCGCTGCCGGCGCGTTCGTCTACGGCGGCACCAATGACGGCACCAACCTGTTCAACGCCGGCGCCGGCAGCGAGACACTGTGGGGCGGGCTGGGCACCGACGTGTTCCAGGGCGGCACCGGCCACGCGCTGCTGCAGAGCGGCGGCGGACACGATTCCTTCGATTTCCTCAACGGCAACGACGCGCACGATACGATCGGCGGCTTCGTGGTGGGCCAGGACTCGCTGAACCTGTCCGGCTTCGGCACGGCAGCACCGGCCATCACCTACGCTTACGGCGACAGCATACTCAACCTGCAGGACGGCACGCAGATCGTGGTGTACGGCGTGACCAACCTGACCGCATCCTCGATACACCTGACGTAAGGCGCGATCCGGTCCCGCAGGCGGCTGCGGGACCGGGACCTCATCCCCCCGCGCGCGCCCGCGCACTTTTTTGCGGCGAATTCCCAAAAAACCGAGACGTTTCTTGCCAACAGGGTCGTCATCCTCTTGCCCCGACTCCACTACGCCCCCTAACGTATTGAAGTCAGTGCACCAGCCGGCATCCCGGCCAGGAAGCTGCCTCCTGGGGAGACCCCGCATGTCCCTAAGCCTGCAAGCCAGCGCCGCCGCCAACCCGCTCGACGTCGTCGAGCAGATCGTATCGGCAAACGAATGGTCGTTCGATCGCCGGTCGGACGCCGAGATGGCCGCGGAGGCACCCGGCAAATGGTGCGATTACGGGCTGTATTTCAGCTGGTCGGCCGAGATCTCGGCCATGCACTTCACCTGCACGTTCGACCTCAAGGTGCCAGCGCCGCGCCGCGCCGCGCTCTACGAGCTGCTGGCACGCGCCAACGAGCGCCTGTGGATCGGCCATTTCGGCATGGACAGCGACGATGGCATGCCGCTGTTCCGCCACTCGGTCCTGCTGCGCGGCGCGCCCGGCGCGTCGGCCGAGAGCCTGGAAGACATGGTCGATATCGCGATCACCGAGTGCGAGCGCTTCTATCCGGCGTTCCAGTTCGTGCTGTGGGGCGGCAAGACGCCGGCCGACGCGCTGGAAGCCGCCATGCTGGAATGCGTGGGCGAAGCCTGAGCGCGGCCAGGCGCATGACCGACCAGGGCTTGCCGGCGATCCTGCTGCTCGGCGCCGGCCGCATGGGGGCCGCAATGTTCGCCAGCTGGGCGGGGCTCGGACTGCCCTCCTCGGTGCTGGTGGACCCCGCGCTGCCGCCGAACGTGGCCCGCCCGCAGGACCGGCTAGTCGCCAGCATCGCGGACCTGCCGGCCGGCTTTGCGCCAAAAGCGGCCATCCTGGCGATCAAGCCGCAGATAGCGGAAAGCCTGCTGCCGGTGCTGTGCAGCCTGCTGCCGGCCGATACCATCGTATTGTCGATACTCGCGGGCCTGCCGATCGCGCGGCTGGCGGACCTGCTCGGCGGCGGACGCGCCGTGGTGCGCGCGATGCCGAACACGCCGGCCGCGATCGGCCAGGGCATGACGGTCGCCGTCGCCGGCCCGGGCGTATCATCGGCGCAGCACGATCTGTGCGCGCGCCTGCTCACGGCGTGCGGCGAGCTGGCGTGGCTCGGCGACGAGACCCTGATCGACGCGGTGACAGCGGTTTCCGGCTGCGGGCCTGCCTATGTGTTCCTGCTGGCCGAGCTGCTGGAGAAAGAGGGCATCGCCCTCGGCCTGCCGCACGCCTTGGCACGGCAGCTGGCGCGCAAGACGGTATCGGGCGCGGGCGCCTTGCTGGCCGCGTCGGCCGACGAGTCCGGACAGCTTCGGCGCGACGTCACCAGCCCGAACGGCGTCACGGAACGTGCACTCGCGGTGTTGATGGAGGCGGCAGCCTGGCCCGCTTCCATCGCGCGCGCCCTGGCAGCGGCGGTGGCGCGCTCCCGCGAGCTCGCGCGCTAGCCAGGCTGCAGCGCGCGGCGAAAAAGAACCGCTTGCTTTCCGCCACCCTACCGGCAATCCAACCCGGCCCAATCTGTCCGCCAGCCGAAGCAGGAAGCCGCCCCAGATGACCGACCAAGAGTTCGACCAGGCCCTGATCTCGGCCGCTTTCACCCTGGCCGCCGCCTCCGGCTGGGCCGCGGTGACCCCGGCCGCGGCCGCGCGCGCCGGCGGGCTGAAGCTCGAGCAGGCGCGCGCCCGCTTCGCCAACGCGCACGCCATCCTGCTGCGGTTCGGCCAGCTCGCCGACGAACACGCGCTGTCCGACGCGCTGGATATCGGCCCGGTGCGCGAGCGGCTGTTCGACGTGGTGATGCGGCGCTTCGACGCCTGCAGCAGCACCGCGCCGGCGTGCTCGCTCTGCTCGACGGTCTGACCACCGACCCAGCCACCGCGATTGGGCTGGCCGGGGCCACCACGAACAGCATGGCGTGGATGCTCGAGGCGGCGGGCGTGCCGGCGGCCGGGTGGCGCGGTGCGGTGGCGTCGCAGGGCATGGTCGGCGTGTGGCTCTACACCCTGCGGGCCTGGCGGACCGACGAGTCCGTCGATCTGTCCGGCACCATGGCCGCGCTGGACCGCGCGCTGACACGCGCCGAGCGGCTGGCCGGCTGGCTATATCATACGCCGGCTGCTTCCGAGGCGGAGCATGAGCCCAAGCCGTTTCCGGAGCCCGATCCTGAGGATGCGGCCGCCGTTGCTGCGGCGATCAGCGGGGCTGCCGATATGCCGCCGCCGGAGGCTGGTGCTATTTAAGGCAAGAAAGCAGTCCTTTTTCGAGAAAAAGGACCAAAAAGCTTTTGCTATGACGCCTGCATCTTGGCATCGCCCTGTCTGACAGAGCGAACGGCTTGCAGACACAGCGCAGGCCAACGTGCAGGCGTAACAGCAAACGCTTTTTGGTCCTTGCGCGCCCCACCGCAAAAACACCTTTCCCGCCTTCCATCCCGGCCGCATTGTACACGCGAGCGGCGGCAAGCCGCACGCGTCCCAGGGAGAAAGTTACATGGCCGACTCTGCCGATCCTGCCTCCATCCTGACCGAAATGACCCGGCGTTTCACCGAGATGCGCTTCCCGACGATGATCCCGGACAGCTCGGCGCTGCTCGCGGCGCATCGCCGCAACATGGAAGTGCTGTCCAACGCGAACCGGCTGGCGCTGGAAGGCGCCCAGGCCGTGGCCCGCCGGCACATGGAGATCATGCAGCAGACGATGACGGAGCTGTCCGAGCACATGCGCGAACTGGCCGTGCCGGAAACCCCGCAGGCCAAGGCCGCCCGCCAGGCGGATCTGGTGCGGAAATCCTACGAGCGCGCGGTGGCCAACATACGTGACCTGTCCGACCTCATTCAGCGCTCCAACGGCGAGGCGCTCTCGGTGTTGAGCGAGCGCTTCAAGGAAGCGATGGACGAGGTCAAGGGCCTGCTGGAGAAATCCGAGCATCCCCCCGCCTGACCTCCCTGATGCGGACCTGGCCGATGCGCGCCGCGACACGCTGGGCGCGGGGCAGCCCGCGATGGCCGCACGGTCTTACGCCGTCAAGGAGATCTTCCTCACCTTGCAGGGCGAAGGCATGCAGGCCGGCCGCGCGGCCGTGTTCTGCCGCTTCGCCGGCTGCAATCTGTGGTCCGGCCTGGAGCGCGACCGCGCCGCTGCGATTTGCCGCTTCTGCGACACCGATTTCGTGGGCCTCGACGGCACCGGCGGCGGCCGTTTCGCCGATGCCGGTGCGCTCGCCACCGCCATCGAAGCGGCCTGGGTCGGTGGCCCGCAGGATCGCCTCGTCGTGCTGACCGGCGGCGAACCGCTGCTGCAGGTGGATGCGCGCCTCACCGCCGCGTTGCACGAGCGCGGGTTCGAGATCGCGGTCGAGACGAACGGCACGCAGCCGCTTCCGCCCGGGCTGGACTGGGTGTGCGTGAGCCCAAAAGCGCGCGCGCCGCTGGCACTGGCCGGCGGCGACGAATGCAAGCTCGTATTCCCCCAGCCAGGCGCGGAGCCGGCCCTGTTCGCGCATCTGGCATTCCGCCACTTCCTCCTGCAGCCCATGGACGGGCCGGACGCGGCGGCGAACACGCAGGCGGCGATCGCCTATTGCCTGGCGCATCCGAAGTGGCGGCTCAGTGCGCAAACACACAAGATGCTTGGCCTTCGGTAGTTACGCCGTGGTCTCCACCGACCAGGTTGCCGACCGCACGAACGAGGCCGCCGCCAGCGCTGCCACCACGCCGTCCAGCTCGGCGTCGGCTGCGGTGTTCGGCACCAGCACGGCGGCAAGCTCCACCTGGCCGTCGCTCTCCGACAGCGTCTCCACCTCGCGCACCGGATAGTTCGCCCGGTCCAGCTCGGCATCCAGCAGGTCGCGCGTGCGCGATACATCCTCCGGCCGGCAGACGACGTGCACGCGGTATTCCGCCTCGGTGACATCCGCGCTGATCGGCCGGCGGTTGATCCAGTTCACCACAGGGCGCAGCAGCGTGTTGCCGGCCAGTACCAGCACCGTCAGCGCCGTGGCCTCGCCGGGCAGGCCGGCGCCGGCGAACGTGCCCACAGCCGCCGAGCACCAAAGCGTGGCCGCCGTGTTCAGGCCGCGTATGTTTGTGCCGTCCTTCAGGATCACCCCGGCGCCGAGGAAGCCGATGCCGGAGACCACGTAGCTGATCACCCGCGTGGCGCCGTCCGGGCCCGCCAGCCGCAGCCCGAGATCGGAGAACGCGGCGGCGCCCAAAGCCACCAGCGTGTTGGTGCGCAGCCCGGCATTGCGTTGTCGCAACTGGCGTTCCAGGCCGATCGCGGCGCCCAGCACGAACGCCGCCGCGAGGGCCACCAGCGTATGCGCGAAAGGATGGCCGGCAAATGCGCGCAAAAGGGACATGCCGCATCGATAGCAGGCTGCGCCGGCATCGGAATATCCCGGCGGTCGATCCGCGATACTTATGAACGGGGCTTTATCCGATGCGTTTCCGGTGTATGCTCCCCTTACATGGGCGATGCGCCTTGGCGGCGCGGCTACGCTCATGCAACATCATGCGCGGACGATTTCATGCCGAAGACGGAAAACTGGCAAAGACGGCGTCGGTCCGAGAAGGGGTTCGATGAATACGCCCCAGACCCCGTGACACCGGCGCCCTCATACCCGCGTCGGCCGATGGCGCCGATGCCGATGGCGGACGGCCCGGAGAGCACCGCCATCGTGAAATGGTTCAATGCCGAAAAGGGTTTCGGGTTCGTCGAGATCATCGATGGCGGCGGCGACGTTTTCCTCCACGCCAGCGTGCTGACACGCGCCGGCGTGACTGCGGTGAGTCCGGGCGCCACGCTCAAGGTCCGTACCGGCCAGGGCCAGAAGGGGCCGCAGGTGATGGAGGTGATCGAGGTCGACGAGAGCACCGCCGGCGCCGCGATGCCGTCCGCGCCGCGCCCGCCGAGGCAGGATCGCGGCGACTATGCCGGCGGCGGTTTCGGCGGCGGTGGCGGTTTCAGCGCCCCGCGCCGCGCGTTCGATGCGTCGCCCGGCGCGTCCGGCCCCGAGCAGCCCGGCACGGTGAAATGGTACAACGCCACCAAGGGGTTCGGCTTCATCGCACCCGAGGATGGCGGCAAGGACGTGTTCGTGCATGCCTCCGCGCTGCGCCGCGCCGGCCTGGTAGAGCTGGCGGAAGGCCAGCGCGTGCAGATCCAGATCACCCAAGGCCAGAAAGGCCCGGAAGCCGCCTCCATCCGTCCCGAATAACCGCCTCAGAAGAAACGCAGCATCCAAACAGCAATAAGGAGCAAAAGTTTTTTGGTCCTTTTTTTCAAAAAAGGACTGCTTCCTTGCTAGCCAGACTTTCCCAGGCGCTAAGGTCTTTCCTTCCAACAAGAACATCGCCATCTCCGCCCTCATCCTGGGAGGCAAGCAAGATGGACGAAAACGGTTTGGCGATAGCCGTATTGGGCGGCGGATGCTTCTGGTGCGTGGAAGCGGTGTATCGCGACCTGGACGGCGTGCACGCGGTGAAATCCGGCTATGCCGGCGGCCACCTGGCCAATCCGCGCTACAAGGATGTGTGCGGCGGCGACACCGGGCATGCCGAGGTGATACGCGTCGCCTATGACCCGCGCGTGCTGAGCTATGCGGACCTGTTGCGCGTGTTCTTCACCATACACGACCCCACCACGCCGAACCGTCAGGGCAACGACGTGGGCACGCAGTATCGCTCCGTGATCATGACGGCCAATGACGACGAGGCGCGCATCGCACGCGAGGTGATGGCGGAGATCACCGCCGCCGGCCTGTTCGACCGCAAGCTGGTGACCGAGATCGTGCCCCTGGATGTATTCTATCCCGCCGAGGACGAGCACGACGACTACTTCGCCCGCAACCCGGGCAGCGGCTACTGCCAGGTCGTGGTGGCGCCGAAAGTCCGCAAGTTCCACAAGCAGTTCGCCGACCGCCTGAAGGCGAAAGCCGCGTGAGGCGCGCTCTGGCGGCCGGCCTGCTGGCGGCGTCGCTCGCCTCGCCGGCGCTCGCCGGCTCGGGCGACCCGACGCGCATCGGCGAGGTGAGCACCACCTTCCGGGTGCTTGGCCGCAACGACCAGATCGTCATCGACCGCTACGACGATCCGAAGGTGGACGGCGTGAGCTGCTATATGTCGCGCGCGGAGAAGGGTGGGGTGAAGGGCAGCCTCGGCTTCGCCACCGATCCCAGCCGGTTCTCGATTGCCTGCCGCGCCACTGGAAAGGTGACGGTGACGGGCCAGCTTCCGGACAAGGAGGTGGTGTTCGGTGCGAGCGCCAACTGGCTGTTCAAGGAAATCCGCGTCACCCGCATGTGGGACAAGGAGAAGCGGGTTCTGGTGTATCTGGTGTGGTCCACGCAGGCGCTTACGCCTGAGGGTAGCCCGTATAACAGCGTGTCTGCTGTCGCCGTCGACAGGTAAGCAAGGCCTTCTTTTCTGAAGAAAAGAAGCAAAAGACTTTTGCTCCCTGTCGGCGTTCTATCCAGCAGAGCCCCGACAGGGAGCAAAAGCTTTTTGGTCCTTTTTCTCGAAAAAGGACTGCTTTCTTACAATGAGGGCCACATGAACACGATTACGCTCGACATAAACGGCCATCACCACACGCTCGCGCTCGACACCCGGACGACGCTGCTGGACGCGCTACGCGAACATCTCGGCATGACCGGCACGAAGGTCGGCTGCAACCACGGCACCTGCGGCGCCTGCACGGTCCACATCGATGGCCGCCGGCAGCTCGCCTGCCTGACCCTGGCCGTCGCAGCCGAGGGCCATGCGATCACCACGATCGAAGGCCTGGCCGCTGCGGACGGCACGCCGCACCCGATGCAGGCCGCGTTTGCCGAGCACGACGCGCTGCAATGCGGCTACTGCACGCCGGGCCAGATCATGTCCGCGGTGGCCTGCGTGGCCGAGGGCCACGCCCGCACGGATGACGAGATACGCGAGTACATGTCCGGCAATCTCTGCCGCTGCGGGGCCTATCCGAACATCGTCGCCGCCGTGCGCCACGTGGCGGCCGCCTGAGATGCAGCCCTTCACCTATCTGCGCCGGCCAGCCTGGACGAAGCGTTGCACGAAGCCGCCGCGCCCGGCACGGCGTTACTGGCCGGCGGCACCACGATGGTGGACATGATGCGCGGCGGGCTCGCCTTCCCGACCCGCCTCGTCGATATCGGCCATTTGCCCGGCCTGGCAGAGGTGCAGACCGACGGCCCGGCGCTGCGTTTCGGCGCGCTGGCACGCATGGCCGACGTGGCAGAGAACGCGGCGCTCAAGCGCGACTACCCGGCATTGGTGGAAAGCCTGCAGCTCGCCGCCTCCCAGCAACTGCGCAACGCGGCCACGCTGGGCGGCAACATCCTGCAGCGCACCCGCTGCCCGTATTTCCGCAACGGCGTGTCCGACTGCAACAAGCGGCTGCCCGGATCCGGCTGTTCGGCTTTGGACGGCGAGGATCGCGAAATGGCGCTGTTCGGCACCTCCGACCTATGCCTGGCCAACTACCCCGGCGATTGGGGCACCGCCCTGGCCGCGTTCGATACCGCGGTCGAGCTGCGTTCGGCCGCCGGCACACGGACGGTGCCGTTCGCCGAATTCCATCTGCCATACGGCGACGATCCGGCGGTTGAGACCGTGTTGCGGCCAGGCGAGATCGTCACCGCGATCACCGTGCAGGCGACCCCGGCCGGCCGGCGCTCCACCTATGTGAAGGTGCGCGACAGGCAGAGCTACGCCTATGCGCTGGTATCCTCCGCCGTGGCGCTGGAGATGGAGGGCGATACGGTGACGCGCGCCCACGTGTCGCTGGGCGGGGTTGCCAGCAAGCCCTGGCGCTCGCCGGCGGCCGAGGCGGCGCTGACCGGCCGCAAGCTCACCGAAGCGGTGGC
This sequence comes from uncultured Alphaproteobacteria bacterium, assembly GCA_963795825.1. Taxonomy (GTDB): domain Bacteria; phylum Pseudomonadota; class Alphaproteobacteria; order Acetobacterales; family Acetobacteraceae; genus BOG-908. The sequence goes on from CAWCIW010000004.1 coordinate 277,506, forward strand.
GCTGGAGGCCGGTGCGGCCGCGTTCGAAGGCGCCGTGCCGCGCCGCCACAACGCCTTCAAGATCGAACTCGGACGCCGTGCGGTGGCCCGCGCTGCACTTACCGCAAGCAAGAGGATTTAGGACATGGACGGCAGCATCGGCCAACCCGTCATCCGCCGGGATGCGGCGGCCAAAGCCAGCGGCGTCGCGCAATACGCGGCTGATTTCCCCCATGTCGGCACGGCCTACGCCGCGCTCGTCACCAGCAAGATCGCCCGCGGCCGCATCACCCGCATCGACACAAAGGCCGCCGAGGCGGTCCCCGGCGTGCAGATGATACTGACCCATCACAGCCTGAACGAGGGGCTGGGCGAGGAGACCTTCGCGATGAAGGGCGGGCACATGCAGTCCTCCTTCATGCCGCTCACCTCGGACGAGGTGCATTACGCCGGACAGATCGTCAGCCTGGTGATTGCCGATACGCAGGAGGATGCCGAGCAGGCCGCCGGCCTCGTGGCTGTGGATTACGCGACCCAGCACGCTTCGGCCGCGATGGACGATCCCGGCCACGAAGAAGAGCCGATGGAGAAAAAAGCGATCGACGTGGGCGATGCGCTCACCGCGTTCGCCGACGCTGACGTGTCGGTGGACGCCACGTACCTCACGCCGGCGCAGCACCACAACCCGATCGAGCTGTATGCCGCCACCGCCGTGTGGCGCGACGGCAAGCTGCTGGTGAACACGCCGAGCCAGTGGGTGCGCGGCAAGCAGGCGGCGCTCGCCAAGATTTTCGGCATCCCGATGGAGGATGTGCATATCGAAATCGCCATTCATCGGCGGCGGGTTCGGCGGCAAGGCGACCTTGCTGGCGCATACCGTGCTGGTGGCGATGGCCGCGCGCCGGCTGGGCCGCCCGGTAAAGCTGGTGGTGCCGCGCGAGGCGATGTTCACGGTGGGCTCGTTCCGCCCCGCCACGCGCAGCCGCGTCCGCCTCGGCGCCAGGAAGGACGGCACGCTGACTGCCGTGCTGCACGATGAAGTGGGCCAGAGCGCGGTGATCGACCACGTGGCGTTTCCCGCCACCGACGTCACCGCGCGCATGTACGCTTCGCCGAACATACGCATGCGCGAGGCCACTATTGCCACGGACGTAAACACGCCCGGCTTCCAGCGCGCCCCGGCCGAAGCACCAGGTTTCTTCGGCTTCGAGAGCGCGGTGGACGAGCTGGCGATCAAGCTCGGCATGGACCCTGTCGAGCTGCGCATCAAGAACGAGCCGGCGCGCGATCCGGTAAAGGGGCTCGCCTGGAGCAGCCGCTCTCTGGTGCCGTGTTTCCGTCGCGGTGCCGAGCTGTTCGGCTGGTCCAAGCGCGATGCTGCCGTGGGTTCGATGACCACGCCCGACGGCCTGTTGATCGGCATGGGGTGTGCCACCGCCACCTATCCCTCCGCGATGGCGCCGTCCTCGGCGCGCGTGCGGCTGTCGTCGGACGGCACCTGCGTGGTGTATTGCGGCGCGCATGATCTGGGCACCGGCGCCTATACGGTGCTGGGCCAGGTGGCGGCCGATGTGCTCGGCGTGCCCAACGAGCTGGTGCGCGTGCATCTGGGCGACAGCACGCTGCCCTCCGGTCCGGTCGCCGGCGGCTCGATCACCACCGGTTCGTCAGGTGCCGCGGTGCACATGGCGGCGCTTGCCGTGCGCGACGCGCTGCTCCGCGCTGCTGGCAAGGGCGATGCCACCGGCTGGCGGCTGGTCGGCGGCCAGGTCGTGGGGCCGGACGGGCAGGGCCGGCCGGTGACCGAGGTGCTCGGCACGATGACAGGCGGCGTGATCGAGGAGACCGCGGACTGGAAGCCGGCAGCGCTGAGCGACGACCAGATGCGCGCCGGCCTGGCCGGCGGCATGGCGTTTTCCGGCCCGACGACAGAAAAATACGCGAGCTACTCGTTCGGCGCGCAATTCGCCGAGGTGCATATCGATCCGCTGCTGCGCACGATACGCGTGGCGCGTATGGTCGGCGTGTTCGCGTGCGGCCGCATCATCAACCCGCGCACGGCGCGCAGCAATCTGGCCGGCGGCATGGTGTGGGGCGCGAGTTTCGCGCTACTCGAGGAAAGCCAGGTGGACCGGCCGCGCGCCCGCTTCGCCAATACGGATCTCGCGGGGTACCATATCTCCACGAATGCCGATATCGGCGACGTCGTCGTGGAGACCATCCACGAAGACGATGCCGTGGTTAACCCGATCGGCGCGAAAGCCGTGGGCGAGATAGGTATCGTCGGGATGAACGCGGCAATTGCCAACGCTGTTTATCACGCGACTGGGGTGCGGGTGCGTAAGACACCGATATTGGTGGAGGACCTGCTTTAAGCCGGACGACGACTTGGAAGTCAGTTGAACGGCAGGCGTTCATCTTCGAAGTGTGTTTCAGCCGCCCCGACAGCATGGAGATAATCGCGTAATAGGATCACTGATTAATTTTGCTAATGATTGTCACGTTTTATTCGACAGCTTTGGTGGAAAGACAACGAGCGAAGCGAAGCCCTTGTAGCATTAAAACCCTTTTCTCTTGCGTTTCATGGGTTTGACTCTGCAGTTGTCAAGGTTTTCCGCTGATTGTATGGTAGTTACGATCTCATAAAAATTTTATGAGCGTGATGAACAATCTCGAAGCTAGTCGCCGGTCAAAGACAGCGGATTTTGCGGCGCTTGGGGCGGGTATCCTAAGCACATCTGTACTGGTCGGCTACGCCATAGCTTACCGGCCGGCTTATACGCTGGAGGGGGGCATGCCGGCCGTTCACCCTCTCAGTGCAGTCTGCCTGCTTCTGCTCGGCTTCGGCTTGTATGTTAATCGATCTCCCAACGCGGCTATACGGTTCGCCGGCCGTGCCGCCGTTTTTGCCACAGCGTGTGTTGCCGCATTGCGGGTTATGACACCGGTCGTTTTCTCGTCGCTTTTCGACGCTGTCACGCCGTTCCGAGGTGTGTTGCGAGCCGAATTGGCGGGCGGGCACGCTGTGACCATGGGAATACATACCGCCCACGTCCTGCTCATGCTTGTAGCTGGTGAAGTGGCACGCGGGCACAAACGCCCCATGTTGTCGCAAATCTTTGTCTGCGGCGCGGTAACGCTGCTGCTCATGGGAATCATGGGCTACGCCTACGGCCTGCCGAATTTTTACGGCACCATGGCGCCGCGGACGATCGTCGGAGCGTTGTTGCTGGCTTTGTCGTTACTCGCGTCGACCAAGAACGTCGGGTTCATCCAGCCGGTCACCGCCGATTCAGACCCCGGACGCATAGCCCGGCGTCTTCTCTGCTCGTCCACTCCGCTCATCTTTCTGATCGGTGGGCTGACTGTGCACTATACGCGCGCATACGGTGTGGCGGCGGAAGCTGGCCCTCTTATCGCCTACCAGACCGCATCAATCATCATCATCAGCTCGACCCTGGTTATCAGGGCCACGGTCAGATCGGATTTGATCGACCGGCATCGCCGTTCCGTCGAAGCCTTGCTAACGGTCGCGTCGGCAACGGACACCCTGACCGGCTTGCTCAGCCGCAACAGGCTGGAACAACACCGGATCGTGGACGACCATGGCCGGTCGCCGCCTAGAACCGCGGAGCTTTTCATCGACCTCGACCGGTTCCGCACCGTCAACGACGTTTTTGGAAATAGCACGGGCGACGCGTTCCTCGTCGAGATCGGTCGCAGGCTGCTGACGGTCGCGCGCTCTTACCCGGTGGGTCGCCTCGGCGGCGATGAATTCTCCGTTGTTTGCTCGGACATTACCCTCGAAGAAGCCAAGCAGATCGGCTCAGGCGTCACGGCAATTCTTTCGATGCCGTTTGCCATACAGGCCCGCACGTTCCACCTGACAGCCAGCGTGGGCGTTGCCCACAGCGACAGCGCGGGAGACACACGCCTGCAGGCGGCTGCAAACAGCGCCATGCATGTAGCCAAAGGCCGCGGTGGTAACCAGGTGGTGATCTTCGAAGATCCGATGTTCAGAGACAGGCAGTACCAGATCGAGCTGGAACAACATCTCTTCGCGGCGTTGAAGCAGGATAACGAGTTAGGTTTGGCGTTTCAGCCAATCATTGATCTGAAAACCCGACAACTTCTGGCTGTCGAGGCGTTGGCGCGTTGGACCAATCCGGAGCTTGGTGCGGTTTCGCCCGGACGGTTCATTCCGGTCGCGGAGAAATCCGGACTGATCATCCCGCTCGGTTCGAAGCTGATGGCGCTTGCTGTGGCGCAAGCAGCTATCTGGCGAGATCGCTATGCCTTAAACGCGCCCCGGATTAACTTCAATATTTCGCCACTTCAGTTCGGCGTGGGCGACGTTGTTGGCGAGCTCAAACGCTTGTTAGACCGATACAGTCTGCCAACGAGCGCTATCTGCATCGAGGTCACGGAAGGTGCTTTTGCGGACGCAAGCGCCCTGTTGTCTTTGCAGCGGGCGCGGGAGATGGGGTTTGCCGTGGCGATGGATGATTTCGGCGTCGGCTACTCTTCCTTGTCGCAGCTTCCTCGCTTGCCTATCATTTTGGTCAAGCTGGATCGGAGCTTTATCATTGATGCCACTAAAAGCGCCGGCGGTGCCCACCTGCTGAAGTCCGTCGTGCAACTGGCGCATGGCCTGGACCTAAAGGTCGTGGCGGAAGGCGTGGAGACGCCTTCACAACGGCATATTGCCGCCGACGCCGGATGCGACGCGGTGCAAGGTTACTTGGACGCTCGTCCTATGAAGGCCGAAATATTCGAGATCTGGGCCGCCGAGCGGGCGGTCTGACCGTCATTGCCATGTCGATCAAGACTTCAATCTGGAACATGATCAAACGGCGGTTCCGGCACCGGAGATCATGTTCCTGGCGAAGAGTTTTTCCTGAAGCCTGGCTGCTTAATTCTTATACCCAGGATCGATGCGCTCCAGCTTGCGCAGCATAGCCGGCCACAACAGCTTGTTCGCCACCGTGCCGAACCCTGCCGCCGTGCCGATCTTCCCGTTGCTGTCGATCACTTCCGGATGCGTCGGGTAGTCGTCGGTGCCGAGTATCCGCGTGCGGACCTGCATCGTGCAGGCGCGCTCCAGGTAATACATGCGCATGAACGCTTCTGCCGGCGTGCGCCCCACCGTCAGCGTGCCGTGGTTGCGTAGCAGCATCAGGTTCTTGGTGCCGAGATCATGCTGCAGACGCGGGCGCTCGTCGTGATCCAGCGCCACGCCTTCGTAGTCGTGGTACGCGAGGTCGCCGATGATCAGCTGCGCGGTCTGGTTGAGCGGCTTGAGGCCCTCGCGCGAGGAGGAGACCGCGGTGCCATCCGGTGTGTGCACATGCATGACGCAGCCGGCATCCTCGCGCACCTCGTGCACCGCCGAATGTATGGTGAAGCCGGCAGGATTCACGTTGTAGTCGGACTGGCCGATCACCTGGCCATCCATGCCGACTTTCACCAGGCTGCTCGCGGTGATCTCGTCGAACGTGTAGCCATACGGGTTGATCAGGAAGTGGTGTTCCGGGCCGGGGACGCGGGCGGAGATGTGGGTGAAGATCAGGTCGTCCCAGCCATGCAGCGCCACCAGGCGGTAGGCGGCAGCGAGGTCGCGGCGGATCGTCTGTTCGGTCGCGAGTTCAGTCATCTGGTTCATGGTCGATTCTCTCCTCTTGGCGGGGTTCACCCGTTTCAGGCAGGCAAGAAAGTAGTCCTTTTTCGAGAAAAAGGACCAAAAAGCTTTTGCTGTGACGCCTGCCCCGTCGCCTACTTACATCCTGCAAGACGATGCGCCTGCAGACACAGTCGAAATCTGCGTGCAGGCGTCACAGCAAAAGCTTTTTGCTTCTTTTTCTCGAAAAAGAAGGCCTTTCTTCCTGCCTATACGTCCAGCTTGGTATCAGTCCTCCAGCAAGTCCAGCGACATCGCCTTGATCAGAGCCAGCACCGCCCGCCCGGGCCGCAGACCAAGACGCTCCGCGGCATCCAGCGTCACGCGCGCAAGCAAACGGCCGCCGCCGAGCTCCAGGCTGACGAGCGCGGCATGGGCCGCCTCGTCCGGCGCCACGTCGATTATCACGGCCGGGATTATGTTGTTCACGCTGATCAGGCGCGGCGCCTCCAGCGCCAGAACCACCTCGCGCGCCGGGATCAGCAGGCGCACCGCCGCACCGATAGGCGCGTCGGCGAGCGGCACCCAGAGCAGGTCCGCCCCGCAGGCCACCGCGCTAAGCCGGCGCTCCGGCGCGTGCGACGCGATGCGTCCGCGCAGCGCCCCGCCCGCACCGTCGCGCGCGGCGAGCGGCAGGCGCGCGTCGGTGGCGAGGTCACCCAGCTTCCCGCACGCGGTCACGCGGCCGCCGTCCAGCAGCACCAGCGTGTCCGCCAGGCGCATCACCTCGTCGAGCGCGTGGCTGGCATAGACGATGGGCAGGCCGGAGGCGCCGCGCAGCCGGGCGAGGTAGGGGAGGATCTCGTCGCGCCGGGGCTGGTCCAGGGCGGAGAGCGGTTCGTCCATCAGCAGCAGGCGCGGCTGGCTGAGCAAGGCGCGGCCGATGGCGGTGCGCTGGCGTTCGCCGCCGGACAGGGTAGCCGGGCGGCGGCGCAGCAACGGACCGAGCGCGAGGAGCTCGACCACGTCAGCGAAGGCGAAGCGGCCGGCGGGCGCGCGGCGCAGGCCGTAGCGCAGGTTATCGGCCACGGACATGTGGGGGAACAGGCGGCCATCCTGGAACACGTAGCCGATGCCGCGCTCTTCCGGCGGGAGGCTGTGCAGCTCCTTGGCGTCGAGTTCGACGCGTATGTGGTCGGCGCGGAGCAGGCCGGCGATGGCCAGCATGATGCTGGATTTGCCGGCGCCGGAGGGACCGAACAGGGCGATTATGCCTGGGGTTGGGGCCTCGAATGTGATGGCCAGCGAGGCGGAAGGGAAGCTGTGCTCTACGGCTACGCGCAGGGTCATGGGGTGAGTGGGAAGGCAAGGCCTTCTTTTTTGAAAAAAAGAAGCAAAAAACTTTTGCTATGTGCTGTCGCGGGCTGACTACTTGCGTTGCGAACCGTATTCACAGCGCGGCACCGGATTTTTTCCGCAAGATTGACGGCCTTCCTGCTTCCGCCAGCAACAAACCAAATACCGCCAGCGCGATGGACATGAGTGCCAGCCGCGCCGCCTGCGCCTCGCCGCCTGGTGATTCCAACGCGCTGTAGATCGCCAAGGGCAGGGTGCGCGTCTGGCCGGGGATGTTGGCGGCAAACGTGATCACCGCGCCGAATTCGCCGAGCGACGCGGTGTAGCCCAGCACCGCGGCCGCCAGAACGCCGGGCGCGGCCAGGGGTAGTGTGATGCTGAAGAAACGGTCCAGGCGGCAGGCGCCGAGCGTGCGGGCGGCCTGCTCGAGCTGGGGATCGATCGCGTCCAGGGACAGGCGTATAGCGCGGACCATCAGCGGGAACACCATGACCCCGCAGGCAAGGGCGGCGCCGGCTTCGGTGAACACCAGCCGTACGTGGAGCCAGCGTTGGAGCAGCGCACCGACCGGGCCGTCGATGCCGAACACCAGGAGCAGCAGCCATCCGGTCACGACGGGCGGCAGCATGAGCGGCAGGTGGACAAGGATGTTGAGCAGGAAGCGCCCGGGAAAACGGGTGCGCGAAAGCAAAGTCGCGGCAAGTACAGCGAGAGGCAGGCCGAACGCCACCGCACGCAAAGCGACATTCAGGGTAAGAAAAACGGTTTCCCGCTCATCAAAGGTCAAACGCGCAATCCGGCCACACGGCGCGACAGCGGAGTCAAAAGTTTTTTGCTTCTTTTTTGCAAAAAAGAAGGCCTTCCTTACTCACCTCAGGGCCGCACAAACCCATAATGCTCGAAAACGTCCTGAGCCTGCTGAGAACTCAGGAAAATCAAAAAAGCCCGCCCAGCCGGCGTGTCGGACACCACCGCCGCCGGATACCGTATCGGCTCATGGCTGGCCGGCGGAAACACGCCCGCGACGCCCAGACCCGGCGTAACGGTAACGTCGGTCGCATAGACGATCCCGGCCGGCGCCTCGTGCACTTCCACCAGGCGCAGCGCGGACCGCACGGAGTTCCGCCTGGGGCCAGGCGGTTCTGCAGGCTCGGCCACAGCCCGAGTTTGCGCAAAGCCTGTTCGGCGTAGATGCCGGCCGGCACGTGCGAGGGGTCACCGACGGCCAGGCGGCCGGTAGGGCCCAGCACATCGGCCAGCGACACGCCCTGGGCGAGGGCGATCGGCTTCAGCGTCTCTTTCGGCTCGACGAGGACGAGGCTGTTGCCGAGCAGGTCCTCGCGCGTGGTGGCGGCGATCGCGTGGTGGCGGGCGAGGTCGTCCATCCATTTCTCGTCGGCGGAGATGAAGACGTTGGCCGGCGCGCCGTGCTCGATCTGCTGGGCGAGGGTGGAGCTGGCGGCGAACGAGAAGCGCACCGGGCCGTGGCCGGCGGCGGTCCAGAGATTGCCTACATCCTGCAGCGCATTGGTGAGGCTTGCGGCGGCGAACACGACCAGCGGCTTGGGTTCGGCGGCGCGGACCGTGGCTGAAGGTAGGGCGAGCACCAGAGCCAGCAGGGGGGCGAGGCAGCTTTTCATCGGACGGCTCCGTTCTTCCAGCCTGACATCTCCTGGCCGGCTTCGCGTGGCAAGAGCAGGGAGGCCGGGGCGGCCAGCGCGCTTATGCCGGCCACCACCAGAAACGCCAGCGCGAAATCGGCGGTGACGGGAGCGGCGTGGCCGGCGCCGGCGCGCGCGAGCTGCAGCACGCCGGCGCTGACCGGGATACCGATGGTGAGCGAGACCTGTTGCAGCATGGCGTAAAGCGTGGTGGCGGCGCTCATGCGGGCCGGCGGCACGTCCGCGTAGGCGACCGCGTTATAGGCGGTGAACTGGATCGAGCGCATCACGCCATTCAGCGCCAGCACGGCGTAGAGCGCGGCCAGCGGCCAGGCGGGGCGGAAGGCGGCGTAGGCTGCCAGGCCGACCGCGCAGGCGACGCCGTTGATCACGAGCACGTTGCGGAAGCCGAAGCGGCGCAGCACCCATTGGGTGGCCGGCTTCATGCCGATGGCGCCGATCGCGCTGGCAAAGGTGATCATGCCGCTCTGCGCCGCGGTGCGCCCGAAGCCCACCTGTATCATCAGCGGCAGCAGGAACGGCACGGCGCCGATGCCGACGCGGAACAGCGATCCGGCGAACACCGATACCGCGAAGGTGGGTATGCGCATCAGGGTGAAATCGAGCAGAGCGCGCTCGGCTCGGCGGGCCTGGTGGCGGGCGCGCAGCACGTAGGCGGTGCCGGCGACGATTGCGGTGAGCGCCATCGCCAGGACGGCCGCACCGGGGACCAGGTGGCGGCCGGCCACTTCGAGCACGCCCATGAAGCCGCCGAGCGCCAGGCCGGAGAGCAGCAGGCCGGCGAAATCGAACCGGCCGGGGTTGGCCTCGCGCATGTCCACGATGAAGCGGCTCACCAGCAGGAAGCCGGCGACGCCGATCGGCACGTTGATGTCGAAGATCCAGCGCCAGCTGAAATAGGTGACGATGAAGCCGCCCACCGGCGGGCCGATCACGGGCCCGATCAGCGCCGGCATGGTGACCCAGGCCATGGCGCCGATCAGCCGCTCCTTGGGCACGGTGCGCAGCAGGACCAGGCGGCCGACCGGCAGCATCATGGCGCCGCCCGCGCCTTGCAGTATGCGGGCGGCGACCAGCAGGCCGAGCGAGTCGGCGCGCCCGCAGGCCACGCTGCCCAGGGTGAACACAGCGATGGCCGCGCGGAACACCTGGCGCGTTCCGAAGCGGTCCGCCATCCAGCCGCTGGCGGGAATGAACACGGCGACGGCGAAGAGGTAGGCGGTCAGCGCCACGTTCATGTGGACCGGGTCCGCATGGAAGGCGCGCGCCATGGCGGGCAGGGCGGTGGCGATGACGGTGCCGTCGAGGTTGGTCATGAACAGCGCGCAGGCGACGATGACCGCGACGAGGCGCTGTCGGCTGGGCGGGATGGCCAGGGTGTCGCTCATGGGAGAGAGCAGGTAGGCGATTCCCGGCCTGGGAAGAAGAACCAGTTTCGGTTTTCTGTTGCGGGTGGCTGGCTGCTGCTGGCCCGGCCTGGCGGGGCTGATGACGGCGGGCGGCGGTGCTGGCGGTGCCGACCTGGCAGGACTGGCCAGGTTGGATCGTAAGGTCCGATCGATTTTGCAAATTGGTTCTCTGGCTGTGGCAACTAAGCTCTTATTCTCAACTTGTTTCAAGATACGACTGAGGCGGGGGACGCGGCGTGCGAAGTGCGGTAGGTCGAAGGCGTTTCGGTACCACAACGATTTGTCTCGTGGTTGTTGCCTGCGTAATTGGTTTGTGCAGCCAGTCTGAGGCGCAGGGAATTATACTGCCGAAGGATGCCAAACCGCTTCCATTGCCGTCCGTGGACCGTTCCTTGCCTGACCTCATTGCGGATGGTTACGAGGTCGTCAGCCTCAACGAAGGGCTGGGCGGCTCCGCCATCCTGATACGCAAGGCGTCAAGTGTGGTGCTGTGTACACTTGGCTCTTACGGCACGCCCACCGACCCAAAGGTATTTACCCGCTGTCAGAGTTTATCCGGTGGCTAGCCTGAAGGACGCTCTAATTGCAGTCGAGCAAGAGGTGCAATCGAGTTTCTTGGATGAGCACCAGAAGAGATTATGCAGCGGCGGGGGGCGAACCGCAAAGTGCGGCGTCTGCAAAAAATGTCGATCGAGCGGCGCCAAGTTGGGCAGGGTTGTCCGGCCAAGCAGGGCGGCGGTGAAGAACACCTTCCGACTACCGTCAGAGAATTCGGCCGGACTGGCTCTTCGTGGCGGCACTGGCGTTTCGCCTGCATCCTGCAAGCGTTCGCATCTGCGCCAGAGCGCAGGCCGACGGTGCAGGCGGGAAGCAAAAGCTTGTTGGTCCTTGTCCGCGAAGAAGGACTACTTGCCTTGCCTTACCCCCTCCGCCACATCCGCCGGCCCCAGCCGCTCCGCCAGCCACCCGGCCCGAACCTCCGCCGCAAACCCGGCTAGCGCCCCTGCCACGATCGCCGAACGCAACCCACGCATCAGCGACTGGTAATACGCGATGTTGTGCCAGGTCAGCAGCATCGGCCCGAGCATCTCCTCGCAGCGGAACAGATGGTGCAGATAGGCCCGGCTGTGCCGCGTGCAGGCCGGACAGCCGCAAACCGGATCGATCGGCCCGGCATCGTCCGCATGCCGCGCATTGCGCATGTTCAGCACGCCGCGGCTGGTGAAAGCGCGGCCGGTGCGCCCCGCCCGTGTCGGCATCACGCAATCGAACATGTCCACCCCGCGCGACACCGCGCCCACCAGATCGTCCGGCGTGCCCACGCCCATCAGATAGCGCGGCCGGTCTCCAGGCAGATGCGGGATCGTGGCTTCAAGCGTGTCGAACATCGCTGCCTGGCCCTCGCCCACCGCCAGCCCGCCGATTGCATATCCCTCGAACCCCACCGCCAGCAGCGCCTCGGCCGAACGCGCGCGCAGATCGGGATAGACGCCGCCCTGCACAATGCCGAACAGCGCATAGCCGGCGCGCTGCACGAAAGCCGCCCGGCAGCGCGCCGCCCACCGCATCGACAGCGCCATGCTCGCCTCGGCCGCCGCGTGCGTCGCCGGAAAAGCCGTGCACTCGTCGAGCACCATGGTGATCGTGGCATCGAGCAGATGCTGTATCTCGATCGCCCGCTCCGGTGTGAGGCGATGCTTGCTGCCATCGAGATGGGACGCGAACGTCACGCCGCCCTCGTCGAGCGTGCGCAATTTGCCGAGCGACATCACCTGGAACCCGCCGGAATCGGTCAGGATCGGCCCTGGCCAGTCCATCATCCGATGCGACCCGCCTAATGCAGCCACCCGCTCTGCGCCGGGCCTGAGCATCAGATGGTAGGTGTTGCCCAACACGATACCCGCGCCCGTGCTGCGCACCGCGTCGGCGGTCATTGCTTTTACGGTCCCGGCTGTGCCCACGGGCATGAACACCGGCGTTTGTATCTCGCCATGTGCGGTATGCAATGTTCCGGCGCGGGCTGGGCCGTCTGTGGCGGATAGTTGCCAGGAGAAAGGGTCAGGCAAGGCAAGCAGTCCTTTTTTGAAAAAAAGGACCAAAAAACTTTTGCATTCCCCGCTGCACGCAGTCCCGCGCTCGTTCTGCCGATACGCGCATTGGCAGAACGAGCGCGGGCTTTCGCGCAAGCAAACAGACAAAAGTCTTTTGCTTCTTTTCTTCAGAAAAGAAGGCCTTCCTCACTGGTCTGCCCGCGCAAGCAAAGTCGCATCTCCATATGAGTAAAACCGATATCCTGCGGCGATCGCATGCGCATACGCCGCCCGCATACGCGCCGTGCCGGCAAATGCGCACACCAGCATGAACAACGTAGAGCGCGGCAGATGAAAATTCGTCAGCAGCACATCAGCGCCGCGCACCGGCCGCCCCGGATGGATGAATATATCCGTCTCGCCGTCGAACGGCCGCGTCTCGCCATCCTCGCCCGTCGCCGTCTCCAGCAAACGCAAACTGGTGGTCCCGACGGCCACGATGCGCCGCCCCGCCTTGCGCGCCGCATTGATCGCCGCGCAGGCCGACGCATCCAGCACGCCGCGCTCGGCATGGATGCGGTGCCCGGCCAGCGTGTCGCCGCGCACCGGCAGGAACGTGCCGGCGCCCACGTGCAAAGTGAGCGTCACGCGCGAGACGTCTCGTGCCGCCAGCCTTGCGAGCAGCGCCGGCGTGAAATGCAGCCCCGCGGTGGGTGCCGCCACCGCGCCATCATGGGCCGCGAACACCGTCTGGTAGTCCGCGCGGTCCTGCGCCGTCGGCCCGTCCGGGCGCGCGATATAGGGCGGCAGGGCCAGCGCGCCGGCGGCGTCAAGGCGGCGGAGAACGCCGCGCCAGCACGATCGAAGCGCAGCGCCACGCCGCCATCGTCGTCGCGCGCGGTCACCTCGGCGGAAAAGCCATCACCGCCTTCGAAGGCCAGGTGGTCGCCCAAATGCAGCCGGCGCGCGTTGCGGGCCAGGGCATGCCAGGTCCCGTCGGCCAGCGGCCGATCGAGCGTGATGCCGATGCGCGCCGCACCCCGCTTTGCCCAGAGTTGCGCGGGGATCACCCGCGTGTCGTTGGCGACGAGCAGGTCCCCGGCGCGCAGCAGGTCCGGCAGGTCGCGCACATGGCGGTCCGCCATGCTTGCATCGACGCACAGCAGCCGCGCCGATTCCCGCGGCACCGCCGGATGCTGGGCGATCAGCCCGGGCGGCAGCACGAAATCGAAATCGGCGGTGTGCAGCGGAGCCTCCGTCGCGGCTTCGCCCGGGGAGGGGATCACTCGAGGTAGGAGGCGATCTCGATCAGGTTGCCGTCCGGATCGCGGCAGTACACGCTGTTGATCTCGCCCAGCGCACCCTCTTTCTTCGACGGCCCGCCCTCTATGGCCACGCCGCAGCTATGCAGATGCGCCACCACGTCCAGCGGACCCACGGCGGTGATGAAGCACAGATCCTGGGTGCCGGGCTGGCTCTCGCGGCCGCTGTTCCAGCCCAGCGCGTCGGCCGGGCGCACGTTAATCTTCTGGCCGCCGAACTTGAGCGCACAGCGCCGTTCGGCGCCGAAATCCTCGCGTTCCATGCCGAGCACGCGCTGATACCAGGCGGCGGTGATCTCCACCTCGTGGGCGGTGATCACGATGTGGTCGAGGCGGTCTACGGTGAAGCGCATGTGGCGGTTCTAGGGCGACGGAAAGCAGGAAGAAAGGCCTTCTTTTCTGAAGAAAAGAAGCAAAAGACTTTTGCTCCCGACGCCTGCATCAACGCCTACGCTCCCTTCGCAGCCCCGGATGGCGGAAATCAAGGTGGGCCGTGGTGCAGCCGTCGGGACAAAAGTCTTTGCTTCTTTTCTTCAGAAAAGAAGGCCTTCCTTTCTTCCTCCCCCCAGCCCATAAAACCCGTGTTCCACTATCCCTCGCGGGAGAGCAGCAGGGCCCCGCCCCGCCGCCGAAGGCGCAACCGGCCCCCGGAAACGCTCAGGCACCAAGGACCGCGAGAGATCGGAACCTCTGGAAAGCCGGCGCAACATCGCCGCACCGACGGAGAAAGGGCCCAGCCGCCCAAATCTCTCAGGTTACGTGACAGAGGGGGGTCAGACGACCGGGCAACCGGACCTGACCTCGTGCGCCCGGAGCTAACCCGATGTCCGACTTGATCGACGAACAACCCCGCGCCACCCCGCTGGATGCGCTGCACCGCCGCCTGGGTGCGCGCATGACCGGTTTCGCCGGCTGGTCGCTCCCCGTGCAATTCGCCGGCACGCTCGCCGAGCACGCCCACACCCGCAGCGCCGCCAGCCTGTTCGACGTCTCCCACATGGGCCAGATCTCGCTGCACGGCCAGGACGCCGCCGCCGAGTTGGAAAAACTGGTCCCCGGGGACATCGTAGGCCTCGCCCCAGGTCGCCAGCGCTACACCCTGCTCACCAATGAGCTCGGCGGCATAATCGACGACCTGATGGTCGCCAAATCGCAAAACCGCCTGTTCGTGGTGCTGAACGCCGCGCGCGCTGAGGACGATATCCGCCATCTGCGCCAGCACGGCGTCGAGCCCGAACTGCACGAGGATCGCGCGCTGCTGGCGCTGCAGGGTCCGGCCGCCGCCGCCATCATGGCCCGCCTGGCGCCGGCCGCCGCCGCCCTGCCGTTCCTCGGGGTCACCTCGTGCCCGGTGGCCGGCATCGATTGCTGGGTCAGCCGCAGCGGCTACACCGGCGAGGACGGCTTCGAGATCTCGGTGCCCGCCCAGGATGCCGAGGCGCTGGCCACCCGGCTTCTTGCCGAGCCGGAATGCGCGCCCGCCGGTCTTGCCGCGCGCGACACGCTGCGCCTGGAAGCCGGCCTCTGCCTCTACGGCCAGGATATCGACATGCTGACCAGCCCCGTCGAAGCCGGCCTCGCCTGGACCATCCCCAAGCGCCGCCGCATTGCACTGGATTTCCTCGGTGCTGCCACCATCGCCGACCACCTGGCACACGGCGCCCACCGCAAGCGCGTCGGCATCCGCCCGGACGGCCGCGCGCCGGCCCGCACCGGCACCACGATCGCGGCGCAGGACGGCACCGGCGCCGGCACCGTCACGTCGGGCAGCTTCTCGCCAACCCTCGGCGCGCCGATCGCGATGGGCTACGTGCGGCGCGATCTTGCAACCGAAGGCACGCCGCTCGCTTTGCTGGTCAGGGGCCAGCTCCTGCCCGCGATCGTGGCAACGCTCCCCTTCGTCCCCCACCGTTTCGTCAGATAAGCGAGCAAACACATGGCCGAGATACGTTATACCAAGGATCACGAGTGGGTCCGCCTGGAAGATGACGGCACGCTGACCATCGGCATCACCGACCACGCCCAGGAGGCGCTCGGCGATATCGTGTTCGTCGAGCTGCCGGCGGTGGACCGCGAGATCGTCGAGGGCGAGACGGTGGCCACGGTCGAGAGCACCAAGGCGGCCAACGACGTCTATGCCCCGCTCGCCGGCCGCATCGCCGAGACCAACGAGAACATCGTCGACGACCCCGGGCTGATCAATCGCGACGCCGCCGGCGAAGGCTGGTTCTGGCGCATGGAGCCGGGCGACGACGACATCTTCGAGACGCTGATGGACGAGGAAGCCTACGAGACCTTCCTGGAGACGCTATAAATAATGAGCAGCCTGGCAGATCTCGACTCGCTCGAAGCGCCTGACGCATTCGTCGCCCGCCACATCGGGCCGAGCGATGCCGACATCCTGGCCATGCTGCGCGAGGTGGGCGCCACCTCGCTCGACGACCTGGTGGCGCGCACCATCCCCGCCGGCATACGCGCCGCCGGCGCGATGGACCTGCCGCCGGCCGCCGACGAGGCTGCCGTGCTGGCCGAGCTCGCCGGCCTGGCCGCGCAGAACGACAGCCACACCAAGAGCCTGATCGGCTGCGGCTACCACAACACCCACACCCCGCCGGTGATCTTGCGCAACGTGCTGGAAAACCCCGGCTGGTATACCGCCTACACGCCCTACCAGGCGGAGATCGCCCAAGGCCGTCTGGAAGCGTTGCTGAACTTCCAGACCATGATCGCCGACCTCACCGGCCTGCCGATCGCCAACGCCTCGCTGCTCGACGAAGCCACTGCGGCCGCCGAAGCCGTCGCGATGGCGTTCGGAATCTCGCGCACCGGCTCGCGTGTGGTGGCCGTCGCGTCCGACCTGCACCCGCAGACCCGCGCCGTGCTGGAAACCCGCGCCCGGCCGCTCGACTGGATTCTGGTCGATTTCGCCCCGAACGACGTAGCCGCGATCGGTGCGGCCAACCCGTTCGCCGTGGTGCTGCAATACCCCGGCACCACCGGCGCCGTGCGTCCGCTGCAGATGGAGATCGCCGCCGCCCATGAAGCCGGCGCGCTCGCCATCGTCGCCGCGGATTTGCTGAGCCTGGTCCTGCTCACCCCGCCTGGCGAAATGAGCGCCGATATCGTGGTCGGCAGCTCGCAGCGCTTCGGGGTGCCGATGGGGTTCGGTGGCCCGCACGCCGCGTTCTTCGCCACCACCGACGCCTACCGTCGGCAGATGCCCGGCCGTATCGTCGGCCGCAGTATCGACGCCGCCGGCCAGCCCGCCTTGCGCCTGGCCCTGCAAACCCGCGAGCAGCATATCCGCCGCGAAAAGGCCACGAGCAACATCTGCACGGCGCAGGTTCTGCTCGCCGTGATAGCCGGCTGTTACGCCGTGTGGCACGGCCCGGCCGGCCTGCAGCGCATCGCCCGCCGGGTGAACCTGCAGGCCCGCCTGCTGGCCGACGCCGCCACGCGCGCCGGCCACAGACTACGCCACGTCGATTTCTTCGACACGCTGGCGATCGAGTCCGGTGCCGGCACCGACGCCCTTATCGCCCGCGCGCTGGCGGCCGGTTTCAACCTGCGTCGCCTCGACGACGATGCGGTCGGCATCGCGCTCGACGAGACCGTCACCCGCGACGAACTGCACCGCCTGTGCGCCCTGTTCGGTGCGGCGCCCGACGCCGCACCCGCCTCCTTCCCGATCAGCCTCGCGCGCACCACGCCGATCCTGTCGCACCCGGTCTTCACCGCGCACCACGCCGAACACGCGATGCTGCGCTACCTCAAACAGCTCGAGGACCGCGACATCGCGCTGAACCGCGGCATGATCCCGCTCGGCTCCTGCACGATGAAACTGAACGCCACCGCCGAGATGATGCCGATCACCTGGCCGGGCTTCGCCAACATCCACCCCTTCGCGCCGCCGTCGCAGACGCAAGGCTACGGGACGCTGATTGCCAACCTCTCCACTTGGCTCGCGCGCGCCACCGGCTTCCACAGCGTCAGCCTGCAGCCCAACGCCGGAAGCCAGGGCGAATTCGCCGGCCTGCTCGCGATACGCGCTTACCACGAGTCGCGCGGCGATACGGCGCGTCGTATCTGCCTGATCCCCAGCAGCGCGCACGGCACGAACCCCGCCAGCGCTGCGATGGCCGGCCTGCGGATCGTGGTGATCGGCTGCGATTCCGAGGGCAATATCGACGTCGCCGACCTGCGCGCCAAAGCCGCCAAACACGCCGACACGCTGGCCGCGCTGATGATCACCTACCCGAGCACGCACGGCGTGTTCGAGGAACAGATCGCCGAGATCTGCGACATCGTGCACGCAAGCGGCGGCCAGGTGTACATGGACGGCGCCAACATGAACGCGCAGCTCGGCCTCACCAGCCCGGGCCGCATCGGCGCCGACGTCTGCCACTTGAATCTACACAAGACCTTCTGCATTCCGCATGGCGGCGGCGGCCCGGGCATAGGGCCGATCGGCGTGGCCGCGCACCTCGCTCCCTTCCTGCCCAACCACCCGGGCCGCAAGGATGCCGGCCCCGCCACCGGCCTCGGACCCGTCTCCGCCGCGCCGTTCGGCAGCGCCACCATTCTGCCGATCAGCTACGCCTATATCCGCCTGATGGGGGCCGCCGGCCTGAAACGCGCCACCGAAATCGCCATACTTGCCGCCAACTACATCGCCACGCGCCTGGCCCCGCACTACCCGATCCTGTACCGCGGCCGCGAGGGCACCGTGGCGCATGAATGCATACTCGATTGCCGCGGCTTCATGGCCACCGCCGGCATACAGGTCGAAGACATCGCCAAGCGCCTGCAGGATTACGGCTTCCACGCGCCCACGATGTCGTGGCCCGTTCCCGGCACGCTTATGGTGGAACCCACCGAGAGCGAACCCCGCGCGGAAATCGACCGTTTTTGCGATGCGATGATCGCCATCGCCGGCGAGATCGCCGCCATTGCGGACGGCCGCTTCGACCGGGCAGACAATCCTCTGCGAAACGCACCGCATACCGCGTCCGAGATCGCCGCTTCTTCCTGGCGTCACGCATATTCCCGGGAGGTGGCGGGGTATCCTGCGGGTTCGTCGGGTGCAAAATACTGGCCGCCGGTGAAGCGCGTGGATAATGCTTATGGAGACCGGAACCTGGCTTGCACGTGCGCGCCGGTTGCGAGTTATGCCGAAGCGGCTGAGTAGGGCAGGCAAGCAAGGCCTTCTTTTTTGCAAAAAAAGAAGCAAAAAACTTTTGCTGGGACGCCCCGGTTGGTGCTCCCGGGCAGCGGGTATGTCGGGCTGTCATCTGGCTTGATGCTGGCGGCGCATCGTGTGAAGTCTGACGGCGACACCGGGAGCACATGCCATGACAGCCTACGCCGTATTCATACGCGACCGCATTACCGATGAAGCCGAGATGAAGACCTATGGGGAAAAGGCCGGCGCCTCGACCAGCGGTGTCGCCGTCAAGCCGCTCGCCTTCTACGGCGCTAACGAGACGCTTGAAGGGCCGAAAGTGGACGGCGTCGTGATACTGGAATTTCCGGACATGGCAGCGGCTAAAGGCTGGTACAACAGCCCCGCGTATCAGGACGCCAAGCCGCATCGTCTGCGCGGTGCGGACTACCGTGTGGTGCTAGTCGAGGGTATGTAACGGCCAAAAGGCGGAAGAGTAGAAAGGCCTTCTTTTTCGAGAAAAAGAAGCAAAAAGCTTTTGCTCCGACGCCTGCACGAAGACCGTGGCTTTGGCTGCAGGCGCATCGCCCTGCAGAATGAAGCCAGGCCAACGTGCAGTCGTCGGAGCAAAAGCTTTTTGGTCCTTTTTCTCGAAAAAGGACTACTTGCCTTGCCTAAAACTCAGCCGGCATCATCCAACGCCAGACTGGCCATATCGATCACGTACCGAAACCGCACATCACCAGAGATCACTTCCTTATAAGCGTGATTGATTTCCTGGATCGGAATTACCTGGATATCCGGCCCGATCCCGTGCTTCGCGCAGAAATCCAAAATCTCCTGCGTATCCGCGATGTTGCCGATCAACGATCCCGCAACGCTCCTGCGGTGGAAAGCAACCTCCTGGTTGTTCACCGGCGCCAGCGGCTCCAGCGCGCCCACCACGACCAGCGTCTTGTCGCGCTTCAGCAGCTCGACGAACGGCATCACGTCGTGCTTTTCCGGTATCGTGCTGAGCATGAAATCGAAACTGCCTTTCAGCTTCGCCATCCCATCCTTGTCGCTCTCCAGAACGCCGGTCACGCCGAGTTTAGTAGCTTCCGCCAGCTTCTCCTTCGTGCGGGTGAACACCGTCACCTCGGCGCCCATCGCGCGCGCGATCTTCGCGGCCATGTCACCAAGACCGCCGAAACCGACGATGCCGACCTTGTCGCCAGACTTTACGCCCCAGTGCTTCATCGGCGAATAGGTCGTCACACCGGCGCACAGGATGGGTGCCGCCACGTCCGGCGCCAGCCCGTCCGGTATCTTCAGCACGAAATCCTCGGCCACCACGATGGAGCTGGAATAGCCGCCATAGGTGTTGTCGCGGCCGTAGGAGTTCTTCTTGTCCGGCGATTTCGCCGCCGGCACCATCGGGCCGTTATAGGTGGCCAGCCAGCTGTTCGGGCCTTCGCAGTAATTCTCGTCGTGGCTCCGGCACGGCTCGCAATGGCGGCAACTGTCGATCATGCAGCCCACGCCCACCATGTCGCCCACCTTGTGGCGCGTGACGCTGGCGCCGGCGCGGGTCACGCGGCCTACCACCTCGTGGCCGGGCATGCAGGGATAGACGGTGTTGGACCACTCGTTCTTCACCTGGTGGATGTCGGAATGGCATACGCCGCAGAACAGCACTTCGATCGCGACCTCGTTGGCTTTCGGGTCGTCGCGTTCGAAGCTGATCGGCTTGAGGCGGCTGAACGAGTGCTGGGCGGCGTATCCGGTGGCTTTAGGCATTGATGTGTTGCTCCTGATCGCAAGCCACCGCTTACGGCAGCCGCGGCGCGGGGTTGCCGGCGCCGCGTTCAAGCTTTTGCGTCATCGCACGGCCAGGGCGGCCCAAAGCTGGCGCGTCCGGGCCGCACCGCCTATGTCTGCCGGCCTGAAGCTCCGGAGCCGCCCTTGCGCATGCGCCATTTGGCCCTTCCCGTCCTGCTCGCGCCGCTCCTGCTGGCCGCACAGGTTCCTTTGGCAGCACGGGCCCAGGCCGCCCCGCTGGCCGCCCACCACGCCGTTTATGCGTTGACCCTCAACGCTGCCAAGGCGCAGAGCGTGATGGCAGCCCATGGCACCATGACGTACGACGTGGTCGACGCCTGCAGCGGCTGGACCACGTCGCAGCATCTGGTAATCGACCTCACCAACCAGAGCGGCCAGGACGTCCACATGGTGTCCGACTACGCAACGCTGGAGAGCAAGGACGGCACGCACCTGGATTTCCACAGCAAGCAGGTGACGGACACCGCGGTGACGGAGCAGGTGGACGGCACCGCCACGCTCAGCCGTTCCGGCGGATCGGGCCATGTGGATTTCACCAGCCCGCAAAAGACCACGCTGCTGCTGCCCGACGGCACGCTGCTGCCGATGGCCCACACCAGCGCGCTCATCGATGCGGCCGAGGCGGGCAAGCGCTTCCTCAGCGTGCCGCTGTTCGACGGCACCGGCGCCGATGGCGCGCAGGACACCTTCGTGACGGTGGAGAACTGGCACAAGGCGGCCGGCGCGGACCCGCAGCAGAAATGGGCGGCGCTGGCCGCATTGCCTTACGGCCGCGTCCATATCGCGTTTTTCGCGCGCAGCCACGCGGCCGAGACGCCGGATTACGAGATCGGCATGACGTATTTCGCCAATGGCGTGGCCGATCAGCTCGCGATGAATTTCGGCGAGTTCCAGATGGACGGGCGGCTCGCGCAATTCGATCTGCGCCCGTCGCCGCATTGTTGAAACCTCTCGGTGCCGAAATGATTTGGCATCGCCGACCCATTGCGCTATCGTGATGCTTGGACGCGACCGTGCTTTCTGGTATATGCGCCCGCTGTGAATGGTCCGGTCATACACACATCATGTCCCAAACAACTGCCGCAACCGCCTCGCCCGACCAGGAACGCTACAGCCGCAGGTTGAGCGACAAGATTCAGGCGGCGTTTGACCACGCCTGCGAAGAAGGCGAGCTGACCGTCGCGAGCGACCTTCTCGTAACGCTCGAACTGGTGCTGCTGCGCGTCGCACCCCGATCCGATCGCCGGGATGCGATCGTGGCGCCGCTCATGGCGTCGCACGAGCGGCTGTGGCACCTGCGCAGCACCGACGCGCCGCTCGAAGGCGAGCGCCAGGACCACTAGCCACCCGCACGCCCAAACGAACTGCGTTACGGCGAAACAACGTCCTGGCGCACCCACGCGTATGAGGTCCGGTCCCGGACGCGCCTGGGCCGGGGAACGCGCCCGCCTCAGCTTCGCGCCCCGGCCGGCGCGTGATAAACCCCCGGCATGCAGGACGACACAACCACCCGGGCCATGATGCAGCGGCTCTGGCGGGAGCACATACGCCACCACCGCGGCCGCCTCCTGCTCGTGCTCCTGCTCACCGCGGTGATGGCGGGCCTAACCGCCGTCTATCCCGTGGTGATCCAGCGCGCGCTCAGCATGTTCGAGGCGCATGACAGCCGGATCCTTTACCAGATCCCGGCACTCGTAGTGGCGATCACCTCAGCCAAGGCCGCCGCGCAGTACGGCCAGACGGTACTGGTGCAGCAGCTCGTGCTGATCGTGATACGCGAGTTGCAGGAGCGCATGTTCGCGCAGCTCGTGCGCGCCGACCTCACCCGGCTGGAGCGCGAGGCGCCCGCCGCACTCGCCGCCCGCTTCACCACGGACGCCACCACCATACGCGAGGCGATGATACGCGCGGTGAACGCCATCGGCGACGTGGTGACGGTGGTGGGCCTCGTCGGCACCATGTTCTACCTGGACTGGGAGTTCAGCCTGGTCGCCGCCTGCCTGTATCCACTCGCCGCCCTGCCCATACAGCGCGTCGGCAAGCGGGTGCGCCGCGCTTCGGGCGGCATGCAGGAGCGCATGGGCGAGACCGCGACGCTGCTGCACGAGAGCTTCGCCCAGGCCCGCACCGTGCGCGCCTACCGGCTGGAGGACAGCGAGCGCCGCCGCGCCAACGCGATGTTCCAGGCGCTGTACCGCTCGCTGCTGAAGATGAACCGCAGCCGCGCCCGGGTGGACCCGTTTCTCGAAGTTCTGGGCGGCGCCGCGGTGGCCGCCGTGCTCGGCTTCGCCGGCTGGCGCGCCGCCAATGGCGGCAATACGCTTGGTGATTTCACCGGTTTCGTGGCCGCCCTGCTGCTGGCCTCCCGCCCGGTGCGCGCGCTCGGCGCCCTGAACGCGGCGCTGCAGGAGGGCATGGCCGGCCTGGTCCGCGTGTTCGGCGTGATCGACGAACCGGCCGAGATCCTCGACCAGCCCGGCGCGGCCGCATTGCCGGCCGGCCACGGCCACCTCCGTTTCGAGGCGGTGCGCTTCGTCTATCCGGACGGCCGCATCGGGCTGGACGGGCTCACCTTCGAGGCCCGGCCCGGCCTCACCGTGGCGCTCGTGGGCGCGTCGGGCGCCGGCAAATCGACCGCGCTCACGCTGATCCCGCGCCTGAAGGACGTCAGCGGCGGCGCCATCCTGCTCGACGGCGCAGATTTGCGCAGCGTGGCCATCGCCAGCCTGCGCGACGCCATCGCCTATGTCGGCCAGGACGTGATGCTGTTCGACGACACAGTGGGCGCCAACATCGCCATGGGCCGCCCGAACGCCACCACGGCCGAGATCTGGGACGCGGCAGAGGCCGCCGCGGCGGCCGGCTTCATACGCGCGCTACCCGAGGCGATGGAGACCCGCGTCGGCACCGGCGGCCAGCGCCTCTCCGGCGGGCAACGCCAGCGCGTGGCCCTCGCGCGCGCTCTGCTGCGGGACCCGCGGGTGCTGCTGCTGGACGAGGCCACCTCCGCACTGGATGCGGAGAGCGAGGCCGCCGTGCAACTGGCGCTCACCCGCCTTCGCGCGGGGCGCACCACGATCATCGTGGCGCACCGGCTCTCCACCGTGCGCGATGCGGACCTGGTGGTTGCCATGGCGGAGGGGCGGGCGATCGAGCAGGGGACGCATGCCGATCTTATGACGGCAGACGGGGTCTATGCGCGGCTAGTGCGCACGCAGGCATTTGCGCCGGAGCCCGAGCTGGTGGGGGAGTAAGGAAGGAAGGCCTTCTTTTTTGAAAAAAAGCAAAAAACTTTTGCTCCGTTCGCCTGCATTCAGGTCTGCGCTGCCTTTGCGGGCGTCGGCGCTTGCACATCGAGGCATCATTCTCGTGCAGGTCTCGCAGGAAAAAGTAGGCCTTCCTTCCGCTCGCTTTCCCGCGTTACAGAAGCGCCATATTGACCGAACCGATCGGTCAGAGACACGAGGCTCCCATCATGGCCGATAGCCAACCCGACACCGGCAAGGACGACGCGGAGAAGCGCAAGCAGGCGGATGCCGAGAAGAAGCAGGAGCAGCGCCGCTCGCGCGCCCGGCCGTTCGTGCGTATCGCCATGGTCGTCGTGCTGGTCGGGCTGATCGCCGGCGGGCTCTACTACTGGCAATCCACCAAGGATATCGAGACCACCGACGACGCCTATACCGATGGCCGCGCCGTCACCATCTCGCCGCGTGTCACCGGCCAGGTCGTCTCGCTGGACGTCAACGACAACCAGTTTGTCCACCAGGGCGACCCGCTGATCCATATCGACCCGCGGCAATACCAGGCCGCCCTGGAGCAGGCCGAGGGCCAGCTCGCCGCCAGCCAGGGCCAGTATTCTGCCGCCGGCCACGCGCTGGACGTGGCGCAGGTGAGCTTCCCCGCGCGGCTGGAATCGGCCAAGGCGCAACTGCTCGACGCGCAGGCCACCCTGTTCAAGGCGCAGAGCGACTACAGGCGCCAGCAGAGCATCTCGCGCGCCGCCACCTCCGGGCAGCAGGTCGATTACGCCACCGCGGCCTTGCGCTCAGCCGAGGCGCAGGTGGCCTCGGCCCAGGCCGCCGTGCAGGTGGCCACCCCGGTGAAGCCGAACATCGCGCAATCCGGCGCCCAGGTGAAGCAGCTCCAGGGCAGCGTCAGCCAGGCGGATGCCAACCTGATACAGGCCAAGCTGAACCTCGAATGGTGCATCGTGCGCGCGCCGCAGGACGGCTGGATCACCCGGCGCAATGTGGAGAAGGGCAATTACGTAACGCCCGGCCAGCAGATATTCTCCATCGTGTCGCCGGAGATCTGGATCACCGCGAATTTCAAGGAGAACCAGCTCTCCCGCATGCGCGCCGGCCAGCACGTGAAGCTGCTGGTCGACGCCTATCCGTCGCTCAAGCTCGACGGCCATATCGACAGCGTGCAGTTGGGCTCGGGCAGCAAGTTCACCGCGTTCCCGCCGGAGAACGCCACGGGCAATTTCGTGAAGATCGTGCAGCGTGTGCCGGTGAAGATCGATATCGATAGCGGGCTCGATCCTCGGCTGCCTTTGCCGCTCGGGATTTCTGTTGATCCTACGGTTGATCTGAAGTGAGGCAAGGCAAGCAGTCCTTTTTTGAAAAAAAGGACCAAAAAACTTTTGCTCCCCCGCTGGCCCGACGGTGTGCAATTTTCCTGCAAGGCTCGCATTTGCAGAAAGAGCGCAGGCCTGTGTGCAGGCAAGGGAGGAAAAGTTTTTTGGTCCTTTTTTTCAAAAAAGGACTGCTTTCTTACTTGCCTGAAAGCCGCGCCACATGAGCGACACCGACGACCGCGCCTGGAAACCCAAAGCCAACCCCTGGCTGATCGCTGTCGTCGTCACCGTCGCGGCCTTCATGGAAGTGCTCGACACCACGATCGTCAACGTGTCGTTGCCCCATATCGCCGGCAGCCTGTCGTCCAGCTACGACGACGCGACCTGGGCGCTGACCAGCTACCTGGTGGCCAACGGCATCGTGCTGACGATCAGCGGCTGGCTGTCCGACCTGCTCGGCCGCAAACGCTATTTCATGATCTGCATCGGCATGTTCACCGTTTGCTCGTTCCTGTGCGGCACCAGCACGTCGCTGCCCGAACTGGTCTTCTTCCGGCTGGCGCAGGGATTTTTCGGCGGCGGATTGCAGCCTAACCAGCAATCCATCGTGCTCGACACGTTCGATGCCAGCCAGCGCGGCAAGGCGCTTGGCGTGGTCGCCATCGCCACAATCGTGGCGCCGATCATCGGCCCCACGCTGGGCGGCTACATCACCGACAATTACAGCTGGCGCTGGATCTTCTTCCTCAACATCCCGGTGGGCGCGCTCGGCCTGTTCGGCGTGGCCACGCTGGTTGAGGATCCGCCCTGGGTGGCCAACCGGCGCAGCCGCGGCATCGACTTCATCGGCATTTCGCTAATCACGTTGGGCCTCGGCTGCCTGCAGGTGGCGCTCGACCGCGGCGAAGACGAGGATTGGCTCGGCTCGCCCTTCATACGCATCATGTTCCTGCTGGCCTTCCTCGGCATCACCGGCGCCATCGGCTGGCTGCTGACCGCGAAACGGCCGGTGGTGAACTTACACGTCATGGGCAACAAGAACTTCGCGTTGGGCGTGATGTGCATCGCCGCGATGGGCTTCATCCTGTATTCCAGCGCGGTGGTGATCCCGCAATTCGCCCAGCAGGTGCAGGGTTATACCGCCACGCTTGCCGGGCTGATCCTCTCGCCGGGCGGCGTGGTGATCATCGTGCTGATCCCGATCATCACGCGCGTTCTGGCGTATGTGCGAACGAAATGGCTGATCACCATCGGCTTCACCGTCATGGGCTGCGCCCTGATGTTCTCCGCCATCCTGACGCCGAACATGACGTTCACCAACCTGGCGCTGATACGCGCGTCGCAGACACTCGGCCTGGCGTTCATGTTCGTGCCGATCTCGGTGATCGCGTATTCCACCCTGCCGCGCGAGCTGAACGGCGACGCGGCCGCGCTCTACACGATGTTCCGCAACGTCAGCGGCTCGATCGGCATCTCGGTGGCGACTGCTTTGGTGACCACGCGCACGCAGGTGCGCGAGGCGTATCTGTCGCGTTGGATGACGCCGCTGAACCAGCCGTATAACGCGCTGGTGGCGCAGAACCAGGCGGCGCTGATCAGCATGGGGCACTCGGCTGCCGAGGCGAAAAGCACGGCGGTGGGGCTGGTGTATCAGACGTTCCGCATCCAGGCTTCGGTGTTGGCCTATACCGACGTGTTCCATATCTGCGCGGTGGCGGCGTTCTGCGTGGTACCGTTCACGTTGCTGCTGTCGAATTTCAAGCCAGGCGCCGGGGCGAAGCCGACCGCGGGGCATTAGGTCGCAGCCGGCGGTCTGGATCGACAAAAGGTGCCCGTGCCAACATACAGGCAGAGCGGGCGGTTCAGGAGGAATTTGGGATGGTCGGTCCAGACGGCTACGACGCACAGAACTGCCCCTGCACGGAAGGCATGTTCCCCGCGGCCGGCCGGCGCCGGCGTTTCCTGTTTGGCGCGGGAACCGGCATGGCGGCGGCGCTCGCCGGCTTCGGTGCGCGTGCTGCCCCGCCGGCGCCGGCGGACCCCACGCGCGAGCCGGGCCGGGCTACGGGAAGCGACGGCGGATACGGAACGCGTTCGCCGCTCGAGACCGCACGCCGCGTGTTGGGGCCGTCGCCGAGCCGCGAGACGACCTGGACGTTCACGCCGCTCGCCGAGCAGATCGGCAATATCACCGCCTCCGGCCTGCATTACGAGCGCCACCATGCCGGCATTCCGGCGATCGACCCGTCGCGCCACAGCCTCACGGTGCACGGCCTGGTGGACCAGCCGAAGCGTTTCTCGATGGCGGACCTCAAGCGTCTGCCGCGCGTCACCAGGCGCCACTTCATCGAATGTTCCGGCAACACCAGCGCGGCGTATCAGGACGGGCCGCTGAAGACCGTGCAGACATCGCACGGCCTCCTGAGCACGTCCGAATGGACCGGCGTTTCCTTTGCCGTGCTGGCGCGCGAAGTCGGCATCGCCGGGGACGCTGCCTGGGTTCTCGCGGAAGGCGCCGATGCCGCGGTGATGACCCGCAGCATTCCAATGGAAAAGATGATGCGCGACGCCATCCTCGCCTATGGGCAGAACGGCGAGGCAATACGGCCCGAGCAGGGATACCCGCTGCGCCTGCTGCTGCCCGGCTACGAAGGCAACACCCACATCAAGTGGTTGCGCCGGCTGCAGGTCAGCGACAAACCTTTCATGACACGCGAGGAGACTTCCAAATATACCGACCTGATGGCGGACGGCATCGCACGGCAGTTCGTCTTCACCATGGAAGCGAAATCGGTGATCACCTTTCCCTCGGGGGAGATGCGCCTGCCGGGGCCGGGGTTCTACGAGATCTCCGGTCTCGCCTGGTCCGGGACGCGGCCGGGTGAAAACCGTGCAGGTCTCGACCGATGCAGGCGTCACCTGGCACGATGCCGCGCTGAGCGAGCCGCCCGAGCCCATGTGCACGGTGCGTTTCAGCCTGCCCTGGCGCTGGGACGGCACGCCGGTGGTGCTGCAAAGCCGCTGCGTCGACGAGACCGGCTACGTGCAGCCGTCGCACGCCGATCTGCTGCACGATCGCGGCGCGAACTACTACTATCATTACAATGCGATGTTCCCCTGGAGCGTGGCGGAAGATGGCAGCGTGCGTCATGCGGCTTGAATTTTTCGCGGCGTGCATCGCGACGGTCGCGATGGCAGGTCCGGCCCGGGCAGACAATGCGGCGATCGGCCTCGGCACGAAGCTGACCCCGGCCGATCTGGCGGGCATGTATTCGGTTCCGCCGGACGGCACCGGCCTGCCGCCGGGCCAGGGCAGCGTGGCGCAGGGGGCCGTGACCTATAGTGCGAAATGCGCCGGCTGCCACGGCGCGGACCTGCAGGGCAACAAGGCGCTCGGCGCGCCACCTCTGGTCGGTGGGAGAGGCACACTGGCGACGAAACCGCTCAAGACCGTCGAGAGCTACTGGCCTTATGCCACCACGCTGTTCGACTATGTCAGGCGCGCCATGCCGATGAACGCGCCCGGCTCGCTGAGCGATGAGGAGGTTTATGCGGTGAGCGCCTATGTGTTGAACCGCGCGCATATCGTGGCCGATACCGCGGTCATGGACGCCCATACCCTGAAGCAGGTCCGCATGCCGAACCGCCTCGGGTTCGTGCCGGACTGGAAGCCTGGGCATCTCTGAGAATTAGCCTGACCTCAGGCCGTTTTTGATCACGTTGCCTCTCGCGAAAGGCAGGGGAGAAAGCAGTCCTTTTTCGAGAAAAAGGACCAAAAAAGTTTTTGCTGCGACGTCTGCATCACGGCCTACGCACGTTCCGCCGATCGATACGGTTGCACTCGCAGCCGCAATCTTCGTGCCGGCGTCATAGCAAAAGCTTTTTGGTCCTTTTTCTCGAAAAAGGACTACTTTCTTCCTTGCCGCCAACCCATCAGCCGCAAGCCCCGTCGCTATCCGTCCTCCCGATCGACCAGAGCAATCCTGTTAAGCAGCCCCCAGGCCTTTTCCGTGGCGGAAAACAGCAGCACGATATTCGCCGCGGCCAGCAGGGCGCGCTTGTCCGTGCCGTCGATCGCCATGCGGGCGGCGGCATAGATCAACATACCAAAGCCGATCAGCGTGGATACATGCCGGCGCGTCGCCACCAGCCGCGTCTCATACACCGAGTGTTCAGCCGCCGCCTTGTAGAGCCGAACCACAACCAGGATGGTCCAGGTGGCGGTCACCAGAAGAACGACCTGGCCAAAGGTGATGAGCTGCATGTCCGGGAACAACGCCAGCAACGCCACCATCAGAACGGCGAGGTAGTTTTCGAAAGCCTGCTCGGCGAGGCGGCGCGATCCTTGCGGACCCCTGTTCAATACCGCGACGGCATTCACCGACACCGCCACGAACAACAGGCCGGTCAAGGTCGCCGCCGCGGCTCCGATGACGGCATAGAAGTTGAACCACCCCTGCATCCGAAGCCTATTCCTTGTATTTGTATCCGATCCCGTAGAGCGTCTCGAACGCGTTGAACTCGCCGTCCACCTGGCGGAACTTTTTGCGCACCCGTTTGACGTGGCTGTCGATCGTGCGGTCGTCGACATAGGTGTTCTCGCCATACGCCGCGTCGATGAGCTGGTCGCGGCTCTTCACCATGCCGGGCCGCGCCGCCAGCGCCTTTACCAGCAGGAACTCCGTCACCGTCAGCTGGATATCGACGCCCTTCCAGATGCACTGGTGCTTGGTCTCGTCGAGCACCAGGTCGCCGCGCGTGAGAATACCGCCGGCCGGCGCGCCGGAGCCTTCGGCACGGCTGCTCTCGTTGCGACGCAGCAGCGCGCGTATGCGCTCCAGCAGCAGGCGTTGGCTGAACGGCTTGGTGATGTAGTCGTCGGCGCCGAGGCGGAGGCCCATCAGCTCGTCCACCTCCTCGTCCTTGCTGGTCAGGAAGATCACCGGCATCTGGGTGCGCTGGCGCAGGCGCTGCAGCAGCTCCATGCCGTCCATGCGCGGCATCTTGATGTCGAGCACCGCCAGATCCACCGGTTTGGCGTTGATCGCCTGCAGCGCGCTCTCGCCGTCGGTGTAGGTGCGCACTGCGTAGCCCTCCTGCTCGAGCGTCATGCTTACGCTGGTGAGGATGTTGCGGTCGTCATCGACCAGGGCGATGGTGTGCTTCATGGCGGGACGTTCCGGGGCGATGCGGCGTGCTGCCCATCGGTCAGGCGAACCATACGGCCAGGCGGTTGGCAAGTCCGTGCCCGGGAGCCGGCAGCGCTCAACCCCCATCCAGCCTGCCCGCGACAGCAACAGGCAAAGGTTTTTTGCTTCTTTTTTTCAAAAAAAGAAGGCCTTTCTTCCTGCCTACCCTCAGTCCTCAGCCCGCAGAAACGCCATAGCGGACACTTTCGGCCTGGCAAAGGAGGCCCCGATGCCGGATGATATGCCGTTATGCTGCGACAAGTAGCGGCCGCGCGCGTTGCGTGGCTTCGCCGGCCGCCCGGCCCGCCCGGCAGGGGGCGAACGACAATTCTGGAGAGACGGATAGAGATGGATGCGCACGTGGACCACCAGAGCGACGCCCCCGGCCACGGCTTAGGGCCGCTGGGCTGCTCAGGCGTGCATTCGGCCGCGAGCGTGCACGCCAATCTGACCGCGCCGCAGCTCGTGGCGCATGCGCTGCGGCGCAGCGAGGGCCGCCTGTCCGCCGACGGTGCGATGATCGTGCGCACCGGGGTGCATACCGGCCGCTCGGTCGCCGACAAATACGTGGCCGACGAGCCGGAGACCACGGCCGATATCTGGTGGGGCAAGATCAACCAGAAGCTGCCGGTCAAATCCTTCACCACCCTGAAGCATCGCGTGCAGGCCTATATGCAGGGCCGCGAGCTGTTCACCCAGGACCTCTACGCCGGCGCCGACCCGGCGCGTCGCGTCTGCGTGCGCCTGGTCAGCACCAGCGCGTGGCACACGCTGTTCGCGCGCAACATGTTCATCCGCCCGCCGCAGGCCGAGCTGGCGAACTTCAAGCCGGATTACGTCATCCTGCACGCGCCGGATTTCCAGGCGGATCCGGCGATCGACGGCGTGCGCAGCAGCACTGCCATCGCGCTGAGCTTCGCCGAGCGCCAGATCATCATCGCCGGCACGCAATATGCCGGCGAGATCAAGAAATCGATCTTCACCGTGATGAACTGGAAGCTTCCCGCAGAGGGTGTGATGCCGATGCATTGCAGCGCCAATATAGGCGCGGACGGCGACACCGCCTTGTTCTTCGGCCTGTCCGGTACCGGCAAGACCACGCTGAGCTCCGATCCCGCGCGCGCCCTGATCGGCGATGACGAGCATGGCTGGGGCCCGGACGGCGTGTTCAACTTCGAGGGCGGCTGCTACGCCAAGGTGATCAATCTCTCGGCCGAAGCCGAGCCGCAGATCTGGAACGCGACGCATCGTTTCGGCACGGTGCTGGAGAATGTCGTGGCCGATCCGTGCGGCCATCTGGACCTCACCGACGCCGCCTACACCGAGAACACGCGCGCCTGCTACCCGATCGAGTTCATCCCGAATGCCGCGCTCTCCGGCCGCGGCGGCCAGCCGAAGAACGTGATTTTCCTGACCGCGGATGCTTTTGGCGTGTTGCCGCCGATCGCGCGGCTGACTCCGGCGCAGGCGATGTATCATTATCTGAGCGGCTATACGGCCCGCGTCGCCGGCACCGAAAAGGGCCTCGGCAGCGAACCGCAAGCGACGTTCTCCACCTGCTTCGGCGCGCCTTTCCTGCCGCGCCGCCCGGAGGAATACGGCCGCCTGTTGGAAAAGCTGATCGAGCAGCACGGTGCGGCCTGCTGGCTCGTCAACACCGGCTGGACCGGCGGCAAATACGGCACCGGCAAGCGCATGGCGATCGGACATACCCGCGCGCTGCTGCGCGCCGTGCTCGACGGGTCGTTGCGCGACGCGACGTTCCGTCCGGACCCGTTCTTCGGCCTGATGATCCCGCGCGACGTGCCCGGCATACCGAACGAGGTGCTGGACCCGCGCCGCTCCTGGGCCGATCCGGCCGCGTACGATGTGCAGGCGGCCGATCTGGTGTCGCGGTTCGAGGCGAATTTCGCGAGTTTCGCCGGGTCGGTCGGCGACGACGTGAAAGCCGCGGCGATACGCAAGGCAGCCTGACACACGTGATTTCCATCGATCTTTACGAGGCAGTAGTCCCAGGTGTCCGACACGCCACCACCGAAGCTGACGCAACTCGGCCAGCCAACCGCCTGGCCGCAATCGCCGGAGGCGGCAACGCTGGAGCGCGTTCCGGCGCCTGCACCTGGCAAGCATTACGTTGTGCGGTTTGCGGCGCCTGAGTTCACGTCGCTCTGCCCGCTCACCGCGCAGCCGGATTTTGCGCATCTGGTGATCGACTACGTTCCGTCGGACTGGCTGGTGGAGAGCAAATCCCTCAAGCTGTTCCTGGGGAGTTTCCGAAACCACGGCGCGTTCCACGAGGCGTGCACGATGCAGATCGCCGAGCGGCTGATGGAGCTGCTGACGCCGGTGTGGTTCCGCATCGGCGCCTACTGGTATCCCAGGGGCGGCATACCGATCGACGTGTTCTGGCAAAGCGGCCTGCCGCCTGAAGGCACCTGGGTACCGGAGCAAGGCGTTCCAGGATATCGCGGCCGTGGCTGAACGCCTGCGGGCGGCCCTAACGCCCATGAGACGAGCGCATTTCTCGGTGCAGCCGTCAGGAGCAAAAGTCTTTTGCTTCTTTTCTTCAGAAAAGAAGGCCTTCCTTGCCTGAATCCCGCATACGCGAAAAAGCCTTGTCCCTGGGCTTCCAAGCCATAGGCTTCGCCCCAGCCCACCTTGGCCCGGAAGCCAGAGCGCACCTCTCCGCGTTCCTGGCCGCCGGCCACCACGGCGAGATGGGCTGGCTGGCCGAGCGCACCGAACAGCGCGCGCACCCGCAGGCGCTGTGGCCGGAAGCCTGTACAGTGATCGCGCTGGGGCTCAGCTATGCGCCGGAGGGCGATCCGCTGGAAACCCTGGCCAGGCCGGACCGCGGCAATATCAGCGTCTATGCCCGGCACCGGGACTACCACGACGTGATCAAGGGAAAGCTGAAACACCTCGCGCAATTCGTGGTCAGCCGGTTCGGCGGCGACGCGCGGGTTTTCGTCGATACCGCGCCGGTGATGGAAAAGCCGCTGGCCCAGGAGGCGGGGCTGGGCTGGCAGGGCAAGCACACCAATCTGGTCTCGCGCGCGCACGGGTCCTGGCTGTTCCTCGGCGAGATTTTCACCACGCTGGACCTGCCGCGATCGGCGCCGTCCGGCGGCGGTTGCGGCAGTTGCACGCGTTGCCTGGCGGCCTGCCCGACCGACGCGTTTCCGGCGCCGTACCAGCTCGACGCCACGCGGTGCATCTCCTACCTCACCATCGAGCATGCCGGGCCGATTCCGCACCATTTGCGCCCGGCGATCGGCAACCGCATCTATGGCTGCGACGACTGCCTGGCGGTGTGTCCGTGGAACAAGTTCGCGGCGGCCGGGCGGGATGCCAAGCTGGCCGCGCGCGCCGATCTTGCCGCGCCGCGCCTGGCGGAGCTGGCAATGCTCGACGATGCGGCGTTCCGGACGAAGTTCTCCGGGTCGCCGATCAAGCGCAGCGGACGCGGACGCTTCGTGCGCAACGTTCTGACCGCGATCGGCAACTCCGCCGATACGTCGCTGCGGCCGGTGGCGCAGGCGTTGGCGGCGGACGCCGATCCGGTGGTGGCCGAGGCGGCCCAGTGGGCGGCCGGGCGCCTGTAGGCCGGTGATGGTTTTCCTTGTGGAGCGCCGGCGGTTTCCGTGCGCGCGGCCGCGGCGGGCCGGTCAACGGCCAAGGCTGGCCGAATGACGGCGCTGACGAAGCGCAGCTTCTCGCTGGCCGGGCACCGGACGAGCGTGGCCCTGGAGCCGGCGTTCTGGGATGCGCTGGAGACGGCAGCGGCGGCGTCCGAGGCATCGTTGCTGGCGATCGTGGCCGCCATCGATGCGGAGCGTGCGCCGGCGCAGTCGCTCGCGTCCGCGTTGCGGGTCTGGGCGCTTGCTCGGGCTGGCGCGGCGCGCGGCGGTCCTCCTATGGCGGCATAGGCGCACCGGTCCGGTTCTTTTGCATGGTGGGCTGTAATTCGATTGCGCCCGGGTTTTCATTTCGTTAACGATACTCTTGCGTCTTCCCGTTAACGGATGCGCAACCAGAATGACTGCAAAGTCCGCTCACCCGAAAAACCGGGTGTTCCGAGTGGAGACAATCCGATGTCCGCCTCTTTCACCTATGTCGACGCCGCCTATGTCAGCCCCCTCATGCTGGCCGATCGCTTGCTCACGCTCGCCAAGGATGCGGACCGCGCCGGTCTGCGCCGCCCGGCGCAACGTCTGCTAAAGCTCGCCTATGAGGTGTATGACGAGAAGCCCGGCCGCGCCTGAACCACGCGCCACCACCCGGCATGCGGCTCTGGCGGGCGCAGTCCTGCTCTGGGCCAATGCCGCTTCCGCCGTGCCACCGGCCCCGGGGCACGGGCTTCCAGGCGATACCGTGCTGCCGCCACAGACGCAGCCTGCCGCACGGCGCACCTGGATGGCGCGCCAATCGGCCCTGTGCCTCGTGGCGATCGCCGATGCCGGCGCGCGCTACGGCTTGCCGCCCGGCCTGCTCGCCGCAATCTCGCGCGTGGAGACCGGCCGCAAACTGCCCGTTACCGGAGACCGCCAGCCCTGGCCGTGGGCCGTGAACGCTGACGGCAAATCGCTGTTCTTCGATACCCGCGCACAGGCCGTGGCCGAGACGACACGCCGGCTGGCAGGCGGCGCCCGTTTCGTCGATATCGGCTGCATGCAGGTCGATCTGCGCGAACACGCGAGCGCATTCGCCGATCTGGCCGACGCGTTCAATCCCGCGCTGAATGCCGATTATGCGGCGCGCCTGCTGGTGTCGTTACGCTCGGGCAAGCGCGGCAGTGAGCGCGGATGGGCGCTGGCTTCGGGGTTGTATCATTCCGGCACGCCGGGTTTGATGGAGCCTTATGCGGCGCGGGTGGCGCGTATGCGGGAGACGCAGAGGGCGGGGTTGGGTCGGTGAAGGGAAGAAAGGAAGCAGTCCTTTTTTGAAAAAAAGGACCAAAAAACTTTTGGCCTCACTGTGGTTGCATGAAGGCCACGTGTCGTTTCATCAGCATCGGCTTGCATCAGTGATTGGTTAGGCCGTTTTTGAAACGTTTGGCATTTTGTATGTAGGCTGGGGCGGTCATTGCGAATTTTGCGCGCTCTTCCTCGCTCAGCACGCGCACCAGTTTTGCCGGCGTGCCGGCCCACATTTCGCCGGCGCCTATGCGCTTGCCGGGGGTGAGCACCGCACCGGCCGCCAGCACGCCACCGGTCTCGATCACCGCGCCGTCCAGCACGGTGGCGCCCATCGCCACGAACGCGCCGTCCTGCAGCGTGCAGGCGTGCACGATGGCCATGTGGCCCACCGTCACATCGTCGCCAACCAGGCAGGCCATGCCCTCGCCCGGATTGCAGTGCAGCAGGCTGCCATCCTGGATGTTGGTGCGGGCGCCGACGCGTATGAGGTTGGTGTCGCCGCGCAGGATGCAGCCGAACCAGATGCTGGCCTGCGCCCCGATCTCGACATTGCCGATAAGCACGGCCGTGGGCGCGACCCAGGCATCCAAAGCGATCCGAGGCGAAACGCCATCCAAAGACCAAAGCGGGTTCATCTAATAATCCTGTCGAGTACAGGCAGAATAAACCCCCGACAGGGAGCAAAAGTTTTTTGGTCCTTTTTTCAAAAAAGGACTGCTTTCTTACCTTTCACCGCAGCATAAGCGCCAAATTCTGCAAAGCCGCCCCAGAAGCCCCCTTGCCCAGATTATCCAGCCGCGCCACCAACACCGCGTGGCGCGCGCTCTCCTCGGCGAACACGTGCAACTCGAGCAGATCGGTATCCGCAAGCTCGGCCGACGCCAGACGCCCAGCACCGCCCTGCATCACGCGAACCGTCTCGCTGCCCGCGTAATGCAAGGCCAGCGTGCGTCGCAGATCCGCGCCGGTGACGTGGCCGGGCAGGCTGTCCAGATGCAATGGTATGCTGACCAGCATGCCCTGGCGGAAATGGCCGACCGACGGCACGAAGAGCGGCCGCCTGGTCAGGCCGGTATGCTGCATCGTTTCGGGTATGTGCTTGTGGTCCAGGCCGAGCGCGTAGAGCTCGAAAGCGGGGCCGCCGGTCTGCTCGTGCGCCTCGATCATCGCGCGGCCACCGCCGGAGTAGCCGCTGACCGCATTGATGCTGACCGGGGCATCTGGCGGCAGGAGCCCGGCATCGGTGAGCGGCCGCAGCAGGGCTATGGCACCGGTGGCGTAGCAGCCGGGGTTGCTGACATGGGTTGCCGCGGCGATGCGCGTCGGCTGGGCCGGGCCGAGTTCCGGGAAGCCGTATACCCAACCGGGTGCGGTCCGGTGGGCGGAACTGGCGTCAAGGAGGCGGGGTGCGCCGGCGCCGAGCGTGGCGGCCAGAGCGACGGCTTCGATGGCGGCGCCGTCGGGCAGGCAGAGGATGGCGATATCGGCCTGGGCCATGAGCGCCAGGCGGGCGGCCGGGTCCTTGCGGTGTTCTGGCGCGATGCTGAGCAGGGTGACGGGCAGGGTGGCCAGGCGGTCCCGTATGCCGAGGCCGGTGGTGCCTGCCTCGCCGTCGATGAAGATGGTGGTCATTGCGCCCCCATCTGGCAGGTGTGGCCCGGCGCAGGCAAGTTCCGGTGCGTGGCCGGTCAGACCGGCAGGTGCGCCGCCCGGCGCAGTTCGTGGAGGATGCACGGTTCGTCGCGGCCGCGCGAAGGTGCGAACGAGGTTTTTTCCCTGACGCGGATCAGGCCGCAGCTACGAAGCACGGATAGCGAAGCGGCGTTGTCCGGCTGCACTTCGGCCTTGATCACGTCGATGTCCAGCGCGGCGAACGCGGCGGCCAGGGCGGCCGGCACGGCCTCCTTCATGTAGCCGTGGCCGTGGTGGTGTTCGCCGAGCCAGTAGCTGAGCAGGGCGTCGGGCGCGCTGGCGTCGGCGCGGGTGATGCTGAGCCAGCCGATGAACGCACGGTCTGCCCGCCGTTCCATGATGAACGGCAGTGCCAGGCCTTCGGCTGCCCGGGCGCGGGCGCGGGCGATGCGCTCGTGGGCCAGTGTCGGCGTGAACGGGAAGGGCCAGGAGAGGAGGCGCTGGCTGATCGCCGGCGTGAGTGCAGCGACAAGCTCGGCGGCGTCGTCCGGCTGGACGGGTCGCAGCAGGAGCCGCGCGGTCGACAGCGGCGCCACAGGACCGAGAGGCGGGCTCAACATACGGGGTAAGCCAGGAAGCGAGGCGCCCAAAAAGGGACGGGCGCCGGACGCCGGCCACCATTGCTGGCGGCTGGTATCGCGGCGCCCGGGCTTGGTATCAGCGCTTGGAGAACTGGAAGCTGCGGCGGGCCTTGGCCTTGCCGTACTTCTTACGCTCGACCACGCGACTGTCGCGGGTGAGGAAGCCCGCGGTCTTCAGGATCGGCCGCAGTTCCGGCTCGAAGTAGGTGAGCGCGCGGCTGATGCCGTGGCGCAGCGCGCCGGCCTGGCCGGAGAGGCCGCCACCGTTCACCGTGCAGAACACGTCGAACTGGTTATAGCGGTCGCTGACCAGGAAGGGTTGGGTGATCAGCATGCGCAGCACCGGACGGGCGAAATACACGCCGACGCGCTTGCCGTTCACCTGGATGTCGCCCTTGCCGGCCTTGATCCAGACGCGCGCGATCGCGTTCTTGCGCCGGCCGGTGGCGTAGCTGCGGCCGAGCGCATCGCGCTTGGGTTCGCGCTTGATGCCGCCCGTCTCGGTGGTGGCGCCGATGCCGGTGCCGGTGCCTGTTGCGGCGGTGACGAGGTCCTTGAGGTCGGCGAGCGACCGTGTGGAGTCCGACATGGTCTCAGACCCTCTTGTTCTTGGGGTTCATGGCAGCGACGTCGAGCGGCTTGGGCTGCTGGCCCTCGTGCTTGTGCTCCGGGCCGGCATACACGTACAGGTGCTTCATCTGGGCACGCTGCAGCGGGCCGCGCGTGATCATGCGCTCGACCGCCTTTTCCACCACTTGCGTGGGGCGCTTGCTCTCGAGCCGCTGGCGTATGGTGCGGCCCTTGATGCCGCCGGCATAGCCGGTGTGGTAGTAGAAGACCTCCTGCTCGGCCTTGTTGCCGGTGACGTGGATCTTCTCGGCGTTGATGACGACGACGTTGTCGCCGCAATCGACATGGGGCGTGAAGGTGGGCTTGTGCTTGCCGCGCAGCCGGTTGGCGATGATGCTGGCGAGACGGCCGAGGACGAGACCGTCGGCGTCGATCAGTATCCAGCCTTTGGTCACCTCCGCCGGCTTCAGCGAGCGGGTGGTCTTCAACATGGGTATTTCCTGGATGGAGCGAAGCGCGGTGTTTGGGGTGAAGCGGGGGCTGGGTCAAGGGATTTCGTGTGTGGTAGCATGATACCACATGTGATCGGGGCGTCCGGACGGTCGGGTGCGGCGCTGTGCCGGTCGCTGGCGGCGGACGGCGTGGCGTTCGTGCCGGTGGTGCGCGACGCGGTGCGCTGGGCTGCGGTGGGGCTGGGCGTGGCGGCGCGCATGGCCGATCTGGCGGATGCGCCGGCGCTGACGCGGGCGCTGGCCGGGGCCACGCATGTGGTGACTTGCGCGCATGCCCGCCACACGGCGGCGGTGCTGGCGGCGGCACCGGCGGGGGCGCTGTTCGTGTTGCTGGGCAGCACGCGGAAATTCACCGCCTGGCCGGATGCGCATGGCAACGGCGTGCTGGCGGGCGAGGCGGCGTTCCTGGCGTCGGGCCGGCCGGGCGTGATGCTGCACCCGACGATGATCTATGGCGCGCAGGGCGAGGACAACGTGCGGCGCCTGGCGGCGCTGCTGCGCTGGCTGCCGGTGGTGCCGCTGCCCGGCGGCGGGCGCGCGCTGGTGCAGCCGATCCACCAGGATGATGTGACCCGGTGCCTGCGCGCGGCGCTCGGCGTGGCGTGGGCCGGGCCGCAGACGCTGGTGATCGCCGGGCCCGAGCCGGTGCGCTACGCGGAGTTCGTCCGCGCGGTGACGGTGGCGGCCGGATTGCGGCCGCGCGCCGTGCTGCCGGTGCCGGTCGCCGCCGTGCAATCGGCCGCCGCGCTGGCGCGCGCTCTGTCTGTGGGACCGCGCATACAGGGCGACGAGATCCGGCGCCTGGCCGAGGACAAGGCCTTCGATGTCGGCCCGATGGCGCGGCGGCTTGGCGTGATCGGGCGAAGTTTGGCGGCCGGACTGGGGGATGCCTGTGCCGCGCGTTAGGGAAAGTGGCCTGCTTGTGTCGGGACGGATCGCTCCGGCAGCGCGTCATTATGCGGCAACCGGCGCCTGCGATCGGCACGTCGGGTGCGTCGCATCGCGCCGGTGATGGACATACTCGTCCATGTTGCCGGGGTTCTGACGCGCAACAAATTCCTGGTGATCCCCGCGTTTTTGATACTCGGGATGGTGGGGCCCGGCGCCGGGCGCCGCAAATTCGCCTGGCGGCTGCTGGTCGGAACGCTCGGGGTCGTCTGCTTCTTCGCCGGCCCGTATCTGGTCGCCCGGCTGCTCTACACTGTCGGGCAGACGGCGACGGCGCAGGTGATCGATACATACGCCACCTCGATCTCCGCGAACGATCGAAACGTGGTCGGCTACCACGTGATGATACGCGACGGCGGCACCATCCTGATGACGCGGTTCGAGGATGACGAATTCAACATGTATCCGGTGCCGGATGCGTTCTCCTATCCGCAACCGGGCATGGATTTCACCGTGCGGTTCCTGAGGGGATACCCCCGGGATTTCGTGATCGTCACGGATGACGACAGCCCGTGGGCCCACCGCCAGCGCTGCGACGCGTTGTCGCTTCGGGTGGTGGAGGCACGCGGGAAATTCAATTTCGCCGGCGGCGCCGTGGCTTTCCGCGCGCCGTATGTGGCCGCGATCGACGCCTATCTCGGGCAGGGCTGCGCGGCGGAAGCCCAGTCTGCGGCCGCTTTCCGCGACGACCAGCGGCGGGCTCTGGCGGGTGTCGTCGATAGCGTAGAGCCGCCCAGATAGAGCGCCGGCTAGAAAGCGAAGCCCGCTCGAACCTGCCCGACAGGCCTGGCGGCTTGGGCAGATCGGTGGAATTCATTCGCAGGTAGTTCACGGGAAACCCTGGTCGCTCCTGCCCTGCGGCAAGTATGAATCCGGGTTGGGTGGCGTAGTGACAGCGTCGGCCATCGTGTCGTTTATGATACGGATCGGGCGGGATCAGCTCGCGGCAAAAGCCTGACGCAGCCCGTCGAGCGCGATCTGCACCGCCAGCGCCGCCAGCAGCACGCCAAGCACCCGGCCGGCCACGCTGGCGCCGGTGTCGCCCAGCCCGCGGGCGATCCACTTGGCGCCCAGCAGGCACGCGAATGTGGCGCCGATGCAAACCGCCACCGCCGCCTCGATGGAGAGTATCTTCAGCGGGTCGCCGCCGGCGTGGCTGTGCAGCACCACCATCGTCGTCATGCCGCCAGGACCTGCGATCAGCGGAATGCCGAGCGGGAAGATCGCTATGTCCTCGTCGGTGCGTATGGCGGCCTGGCGCTCCTGGTCGGTTTCGCGCAACGCATGGCTGCCGCGCACCATGTCGGCCGCGGTGATGAACAGCAGGATGCCGCCGGCCACGCGCATCGCCGGCAGGCCGATGCCGAGCGAGGCGAGCAGGCTCTCGCCGGCCAGGCCGAAGATGGCCAGCACGAAAAACGCCAGCAGGCAGGCGCGACGGGCCTGGCTGGTGCGCTCGGCGGCGGTATCGTGCGGCGTCATGGCCGCGAACACCACGGCGGTGCCGGGCGGATCGACGATCACCAGCAGGGCAACGACGGCGTAGAAAAAGGTGTTCAGGCTGGACCAGTGCACCTAATCGGTTCCTCTTGGGCGCTCGGGGGGCACGTTCCCACCGCGTGTGCGGGCGTGGAAGGTATAGGCAAGCAAGGCCTTCTTTTTTGCAAAAAAGAAGCAAAAAACTTTTGATGGTGCTGTCGCGGACCGCTGGATAGGCGCTTGTGCTTGTCGCTTGATCGAGGCGCCTGCACCAGCGAACGGAGCAAAAGTTTTTTGCTTCTTTTTTTCAAAAAAGAAGGCCTTGCCTTCCTTACGCCTCAAGGTTCACCCGGGCGTCGGCCGCAGCAAGATCGGCCGGCGTGTTGACGTTGGCGAACGGATCCGGTGCGTCGGCGAACCAGACCGCGCGCATGCCCAGGCCGGCGCCGAAGGCGCGCACCCGGCCGGAGGGCTGGCCGGCGAGCCAGGCGGCCAGGGCAGCGCGGCCGGCGACAGGCCAGAGGGCGACCAGCGGATGCAGGCCGGTGGGGCTCTCGGCCCAGCTCGGCGCCGCGCCGAGGCGGGCCGCGAGGTCACGCGGGATGAAGGGCGTGTCGCCAGGCACGGTCAGGAGCGTGTCTGCGCCCAGCGACTCGGCCCAGGCTAGGCCGCGCAACACACCGCCGAGCGGGCCGCGGCCGGTCACGTCGTCGGGCAGGACGGGCAGGCCGAGGCCGGCATAGCGGGTGGGATCGCCGTTGGCGGAGATCGCGATCCGGCTGGACTGCGGCGCCAGGCGATCGAGCAGGTGTTCGATCAGGGTGCAGTCGCCGGCCGGGAGCAGCGCCTTGTCGACGCCGCCGAGGCGAGTGGCGCGGCCGCCGGCCAGGATGAGGGCGATGGGGCGAACGACGGGGATTGAACCCGCGACAACCGGTACCACAAACCGGCGCTCTACCAACTGAGCTACGTCCGCCACATAGGAGTGGGCGATTTAGACGGGGGCGGCTGGCAAGGCAAGGCAAGCAGTCCTTTTTTGAAAAAAAGGACCAAAAAACTTTTGCTCCCTGTCGGCGGCTCTTTCGCCACCACCCGGCAGGGAGCAAAAGTCTTTTGCTTCTTTTCTTCAGAAAAGAA
Source organism: uncultured Alphaproteobacteria bacterium (assembly GCA_963795825.1). Taxonomy (GTDB): domain Bacteria; phylum Pseudomonadota; class Alphaproteobacteria; order Acetobacterales; family Acetobacteraceae; genus BOG-908. Next base: position 319,489 of record CAWCIW010000004.1, read on the forward strand.
GGCCTTGCCTTACGCCGCCGCCCGCGCCCCAAAATGCCGGGCAAGCCTGGCGGATGCCTCATCCAGCACCGCCTCCCGCTTGCAGAACGCGAACCGCACCCAATTCCGCGGCGCCTCGCTGGCGTAGAACGCAGACACGGGGATGGCCGCCACGCCGGCATGTTCGGTGATGTGGCGGCAGAAGGCCTGGTCGTCGCCGGCGAACCCTAGCGGGGTGAAATCCGCGGTGACGAAGTAGCTCCCCTGCGCGGGCAGCACGCGAAAGCCGATCGTCGCCAGCCCTGCCGAGAGACGGGCGCATTTGGCGGCCAGCGTGTCGGCGAGCTGGGCGAAATACGCATCGTCCTTGGCCAGGCCGAGCGCCACCGCGCGCTGCAGGTTCGGCGGCGTGGTGAAGGTGAGGTTCTGGTGCGCGCGGGCGACCACGCTCACCAGCGACGGCGGGCCGCTGACGTAGCCGACCTTCCAGCCGGTCAGCGAAAAGGTCTTGCCGGCGCTGCCGATGCGCAGGCAGCGTTCCGCCATGCCGGGCAGGGTGGCGAGCGGGATATGCCGCGCCGGCGGGAACACCAGATGTTCGTACACCTCGTCGCAGATCGCTACGGCGTCGTGGGCGCGGACAAGGCCGGCGATGAAGGCGAGCTCGTCCGCGGTGAACACCTTGCCGGTGGGGTTCATCGGCGTGTTGAGCAGGATGGCGCGGGTGCGTGGGCCGAACGCGGCGGCGAGCGCCTCGCGCGGCAGGGCCCAGTCCGGCGGCTCGAGGCGCACGAGCTTCGGGATGGCGCCGATCAGGCGGACAACGGGGAGATAGGTGTCGTAGAGCGGCTCGATAAGCACGATCTCGTCGCCTGGGTTCAGCGTGGCCATAAGGCAGCCGGTGATCGCCTCGGTGGCGCCGCTGGTGACGACGACGCCGGATTTGGGGTCGATCGGCAGGCCCCAGAAGCGGGCATTGGCCGCCGCCACGGCTTCGCGCAGTTCGGGCACGCCGGTGAGCGGCGGATACTGGTTGCGATGGTCGAGCAGGGCGTCGGCGGCGGCGCGCACGATGTCCTGCGGGCCTTCGGTATCCGGGAAACCCTGGCCGAGATTGATCGCGCCATGCTCGGCGGCGAGCGCGGACATTACGGTGAAGATGGTGGTGCCCGCTTCGGAGAGCAGCGTGTTCATTCAGGAGGCCTCGCGGGAGAAGAGGGGGTCAGCTTGGCGCACATCGCGCCCCGTGCGACATGTGATTGCAATATCGGCCCGGAGGCGACCCATGAAGAAAATCGAAGCCGTGATCAAACCTTTCAAGCTGGACGAGGTGAAGGAGGCTTTGCACGAGGTGGGATTGCAGGGCCTCACGGTGATCGAGGCGAAGGGGTTCGGGCGGCAGAAGGGGCATACGGAGCTGTATCGCGGCGCCGAGTATGTGGTGGACTTCCTGCCGAAAGTGAAGATCGAGGTGCTGTGCGACGACGCGATGGCGGAGCGGGCGGTGGAGGCGATCATCAGCGCGGCGCGGACCGGGCGCATCGGGGATGGGAAGATCTTCGTGACGGCGATCGAGGAGGTGGTGCGGATACGGACGGGGGAGCGGGGGGAGCTGGCGCTTTAAGAAAGCAAGCAGTCCTTTTTTGAAAAAAAGGACCAAAAAACTTTTGCTATGACGCTTGCACGCGGGCCTGCGCTGGTTCTGCAACATCGACGATTGCAGAATCGGTGTAGGCCTTTGTGCAGGCGTCATAGCAAAAGTTTTTTGCTTCTTTTTTTCAAAAAAGAAGGCCTTGCTTGCTTGCTAGTTTAACAAACAAAAGGAACCGAACATGGCCAAGAAAGCTCAACCCGCCGAACCATCCGCAGTGTCCAAATGCCTGGAACTGATGCGCGAGAACTCGGTCGAATATGTCGACCTGCGGTTCACCGATCCGCGCGGCAAATGGCAGCACACCGCACAGCATATCTCCACCATCGACGAGGATGCCTTCCGCGACGGCATCATGTTCGACGGCAGCTCGATCGCCGGCTGGAAGGCGATCAACGAGAGCGACATGATCCTGATGCCCGATCCCGCCAGCGCGGTGATGGATCCGTTCGCCGCCAAGCCGAGCATGATCCTGTTCTGCGACATCATCGAGCCCAGCACCGGCCAGGCTTACAGCCGCGATCCGCGCAGCACGGCCAAGAAAGCCGAAGCATATGTGGCGGCCTCCGGCGTGGGCGATACGGCGTATTTCGGGCCGGAGGCGGAGTTCTTCATTTTCGACAGCGTGAAGTTCGGCACCGGCGGCAATTACGGCCACTACAAATTGGAGAGCGGCGAAGGGCCCGACGCCTCGATGAAGGATTATCCCGAGGGCAATATGGGGCATCGCCCCGGCATCAAGGGCGGCTATTTCCCGGTGCCGCCGGTCGATAGCGAGAGCGATCTGCGCGCGGAGATGCTGTCGGCGATGGGCGAGATGGGATTGCCGATCGAGAAGCATCATCATGAGGTGGCGCAGAGCCAGCACGAGCTCGGCACCAAGTTCGGTCCGCTGGTGGTGAGTGCGGACCAGATGCAGATCTACAAATATTGCGTGCACAACGTGGCGCATAGTTACGGCAAGACCGCGACGTTCATGCCGAAGCCGATTTACGGCGACAACGGCAGCGGCATGCATGTGCATCAGTCGATCTGGAAAGACGGCAAGCCGGTATTTGCGGGCAACGCGTATGCCGATTTGTCCGAGACGGCGCTGCATTACATCGGCGGCATCATCAAGCATGCCAAGGCGCTGAACGCGTTCACCAATCCCTCCACGAACAGCTACAAGCGGCTGATACCGGGCTTCGAGGCGCCGGTGTTGCTGGCCTATTCGGCGCGCAACCGGTCTGCGAGTTGCCGCATTCCGTATGCGACGAACCCGAAAGCCAAGCGCGTGGAGGTGCGTTTCCCGGACCCGACGGCGAACCCGTATCTGGCATTCGCGGCGATGCTGATGGCCGGGCTGGACGGGATACGCAACAAAATTCATCCGGGCGAGCCGATGGACAAGGATCTGTATGATCTGCCGCCGGAGGAGCTGAAGGACATCCCCACGGTTTGCGGATCATTGCGCGAGGCGCTGGGTGCGCTGGCGGCGGACCACGAGTTCCTGCTGGCGGGCGACGTGTTCAGCCGCGACCAGATCGAGAGTTACATCGCGCTGAAATGGACCGAGGTCTACCGGTTCGAACACACGCCGCATCCAGTGGAGTTCGAGATGTACTACTCGGTGTAGGAGAGCCTTTTCGCGAAAAGGACCGAAAGGGTTTGTGTTCCGGCTCGTGTCGCTCCTACAGTATCGTTGCAACCGCCTGGCTTGCAACGATACGTAGGTTTGGAAACTGGCGGAGCATCTTTCTGGTCCTTTTCAGGGTGCACCTTTGGTGTCTCCTAAAAAATGACTCCGCCCTCGAGAATGCCACGCAATTGCGTGGCAGAATTACCGTCATGCCCGAAGCCGTCGCCCGGTGTCAGATTGGTGATGTCCACGATGGAGGCATCGGCCCGGACGAAGAAGTGGTTGAACGTGAAAGTTGGCGTGACGGTGAACGAGAACGCACCGCTTCCTGCGCCGTAGAGCAGATTCGTCGGCGCCAGGGCTGATTTGCCGCCATCGGTTTTGATATATTCCGCGCGACCGGCGAGCTGGAATTTCGGCGTGAACACGTAATTGGCGATAACCGCGCCGCTGTAGCTCGAAGCGCTGCTGGCCAGGCCGATCTGCGCATTCGCGTTCACATGGCTGAATTGCAGGTAGGGCGTGATCGTCAGCGGCGCGCTGTTATACGTATATATGAGGTTGTAGATCGAGCTGTTGTTCTGGGCGAGCGGCGTGGCGATCGTTGCCACATTGGTTTTTCCAAGATTGCCGCCTGCCGCGAATACCAGCGTGTTCGTGGGGTTGATCGTCCAGGTGGCAGATCCGGAAATCCAATTGAACCGGTCGGAGTAGTAGCCGTCGTTGAACGACAGGCTCAGCACGACCGGCCCGACAGTGTAATTTGCCTGCACGCCGCGGCTGACGGCGGGCTCCTGGTTCCACAGCAGGCCGCGCTCGATGTTGAAGTTCTCGAAGTCGAACGTGTATTCGGCGCCGATCAGGGTCGGCAGCTTGCCTGCCTGGATCGAGAAATTGTCGGTCGGCACGATTTTCAGGAAAGCCTGCGGCAGGGCACTGAAGTAGTTATGCAGCGCATTGCTCGAGTTCGCTGAAATGGCTATAGGGCGTGCCGAGCTGGGGGATCGAATAGGCACCGACCTGCGCGTAGAACTGCACGATGCCGTCGATCTTCTGGATGAATACCTGGCCGTTGCTGATGTCGGCCAGCCCGTTCTTGTCGCTGGAGAGCGGATTGCTCTGCACGATGCCAAGTCCGGACAGCACACCGTCGAAATACCATTTGCCGAGAGGGCCGGTATCGAGCGCGTAAGGCGGCGAGTTAAAGGCGAGCGAACCGGCCATGCCGGGAACGGGCAGGGTGACGGTGGCGGGAGCAGGTGAGGCGGCGGCTGCTGTTGCGGGCGCAGGCGTGGAAGGCGGTGTCTGAGAAAAGGCCGGCTCCTCCAGGCACACGAAATATGCGCTCGCCATCGTTAATGTTATCAGCTTTAACATTCTTAATCCTTCGCTACGTACCAGACACTAGGAAAGCAGCGCAACGACGTTCTTTGGCCGCCGCGTCGCGTGATTCTCTTTCCGAAATTGCCGCAGCAAGATCGTCGGCTGCAGAGCCACACGCTGCGAAACTGACCGTTTCGGTATCTCAGCAACATTCATGCCGACCGCGCCGTGTTTGTGCACGCGAGACATTAGTCGGGCCGGACATAAATTTTCGATATGCGAAACAGGTCGATTTTTCGTCTGGTAGCGCGGCAAAGCGTTGGGTCGGCTTCGCTCAGGGTTGCCCCCGTCAATGCTGCGCCTCGCTGGTGCAGCCATCCCGCAGGCGAGTCGCTCTCAGCACAGACTAATGAGTATCGGACAGGTGCAGACCCGTTCGATATATGGACAGTTTTTGGGCAGATTTCGGCGAAAGGGGCGCTGCGGTGCCAGGATGGCCAACGGCACGCTTCTTGTAAGTGTATGTCCAGCGGGATGGCCATGAAGCCGGCCCGGGCGATGGGGACGTGCGATGAAATTGATTATGGCGGTGATCAAGCCGTTCAAGCTCGATGACGTGCGAGATGCGCTGACGCCGCTTGGCGTGCAGGGCCTCACGGTTACCGAGGTGAAGGGGTTTGGCCGCCAGAAAGGCCAGACCGAGATCTATCGCGGCGCCGAATACCACGTGAGTTTCCTGCCGAAGGTGAAGATCGAGGTGGCCGTGGCGTCCGACCAGGCGGAAGCCGTCGTCGAGACCATCATGCGTGTCGCCCGCACCGGCACGATCGGTGACGGCAAGATATTCGTACTCGAAATCGAGCGCGCCGTGCGGATACGCACCGGCGAGCTCGACGCTGCTGCATTGTGAAAGGGAGCAAAATGAAAATGTCCGCTTGGCTCGCGAGAGTCGCCTGTCTGGCCGTATTGCTCGCGTCGATCTCCGGGGGCATGGCCGCTTTTGCGCAAACTCCTGCTGCAGCACCTGCGGCTGGCGCGCCGGCCACCGCGGCGCCGCCCGCCGTCTCGGCCCCGCCTTCCGCCGCTGCCCAGGCACCCGCCGCGGCGACCACGCCAGCCGGTCCTGCCAAGCCGCCGGCCTATGATCATGGCGACACCGCCTGGATGCTCACCAGCACGGCGCTCGTGCTGATGATGACGATACCCGGCCTGGCGCTGTTCTACGCGGGCATGGTCCGCCGCAAGAACATCCTTGCCACCGTCATGCAGAGTTTCGCGATCTGCTGCCTCATCACGATCGTCTGGACGGTAGTAGGCTACAGCCTGGCCTTTACCAACGGCCCGCCCGGACCGATGATGGCTTATGTGGGCGACATGTCGCGCTTCATGTTGCACGGCATCGCCGACAACTTCACCAAACAGGACGATACCGGCTTCATACTGGGCAACGGCGTGGCTGGCATAACGCCGGCGCCGTACGCGATACCCGAGACCGTCTATATGATGTTCCAGATGACGTTCGCCATCATCACGCCGGCGCTTATCGCCGGCGCGTTCGCCGAGCGGATGAAGTTCTCGGCGATGTGCATCTTCATGGTCGGCTGGTCGATCTTCTCATATAGCCTGATTGCGCATTGGGTGTGGGCGCCCACCGGCTGGCTCAGCACGATGGGCACGCTGGATTACGCCGGCGGCACCGTGGTGCATATCAATGCGGGCATCGCCGGGCTGATGTGCTGCCTGGTGATGGGCAAGCGCCGCGGCTACGGGCATGACAATATGGCGCCGCACAACCTGACCTACGCGGTGATCGGCGCCTCGCTCCTGTGGGTCGGCTGGTTCGGCTTCAACGCGGGCTCCGCGGTGGGCGCCACCGGCCGCGCCGGCATGGCGATGGCGGTGACGCAGATCGCCACTGCGGCGGCCGCGCTGGCGTGGATGTTCACCGAATGGGTGCTGAAGGGCAAACCGAGCGTGCTCGGCATCATCTCCGGCGCGGTGGCCGGCCTGGTGGCCATCACGCCAGCTTCCGGCTTCGTTCTGCCCGGCGGCGCCATCGTGATCGGCGTGGCGGCCGGCGTGATCTGCTTCCTGGCCGCGGCTTATCTCAAGCATGCGCTGGGGTATGACGACAGCCTGGACACGTTCGGCGTGCACGGCATCGGCGGCATCGTCGGCGCGCTGCTGACCGGCGTATTCGCGTCTGCCACGATCGGCGGCACGGATGGTTCGCTGGCGCAGTTTATCATACAGTGCAAGGCGGTGGGCGTGACGCTCGTGTGGAGCAGCGTGGTGAGCCTGGTGTTGTTGTTTGCGCTGAAGTTCACCATCGGGCTTACGGTGGATGCCGAGCAGGAGATGGAGGGGTTGGATACCGCGCTGCATGGTGAGAGCGCGGCTTAAGAAAGCAAGCAGTCCTTTTTTGAAAAAAAGGACCAAAAAACTTTTGCTATGACGCTTGCACGCGGGCCTGCGCTGGTTCTGCAACATCGACTATTGCAGAATTGGTGTAGGCCTTTGTGCAGGCGTCATAGCAAAAGTTTTTTGCTTCTTTTTTTCAAAAAAGAAGGCCTTGCTTGCTGACTTAGAAATCACGAACGAAGAGGAACCGAACATGGCCAAAAAGATCCAGTCCGCCGAACCATCCGCCGTCAGCAAATGCATCGAGCTGATGCGTGAGAACTCGGTCGAATATGTCGACCTGCGGTTCACCGATCCGCGCGGCAAATGGCAGCACACCGCACAGCATATCTCCACCATCGACGAGGATGCCTTTCGCGACGGCATCATGTTCGACGGCAGCTCGATCGCCGGCTGGAAGGCGATCAACGAGAGCGACATGATCCTGATGCCCGATCCCGCCAGCGCGGTGATGGATCCGTTCGCGGCCAAGCCGAGCATGATACTGTTCTGCGACATCATCGAGCCCAGCACCGGCCAGGCTTACAGCCGCGATCCGCGCAGCACGGCCAAGAAGGCCGAAGCATATGTGGCGGCCTCCGGCGTGGGCGATACGGCGTATTTTGGGCCGGAGGCGGAGTTCTTCATTTTCGACAGCGTGAAGTTCGGCACCGGCGGCAACTACGGCCACTACAAATTGGAGAGCGGCGAAGGGCCCGACGCCTCGATGAAGGAATATCCCGAGGGCAATATGGGGCATCGCCCCGGCATCAAGGGCGGCTATTTCCCGGTGCCGCCGGTCGACAGCGAGAGCGATCTGCGCGCGGAGATGCTGTCGGCGATGGGCGAGATGGGTTTGCCGATCGAGAAGCATCATCACGAGGTGGCGCAGAGCCAGCACGAGCTGGGCACCAAGTTCGGCCCGCTGGTAATCAGTGCGGACCAGATGCAGATCTACAAATATTGCGTGCACAACGTGGCGCATAGTTACGGCAAGACCGCGACGTTCATGCCGAAGCCGATTTACGGCGACAACGGCAGCGGCATGCATGTGCATCAGTCGATCTGGAAAGACGGCAAGCCGGTATTTGCGGGCAACGCGTATGCCGATTTGTCCGAGACGGCGCTGCATTACATCGGCGGCATCATCAAGCACGCCAAGGCGCTGAACGCGTTCACCAATCCCTCCACGAACAGCTACAAGCGGCTGATACCGGGCTTCGAGGCGCCGGTGTTGCTGGCCTATTCGGCGCGCAACCGGTCTGCGAGTTGCCGCATTCCGTATGCGACGAACCCGAAAGCCAAGCGCGTGGAGGTGCGTTTCCCGGACCCGACGGCGAACCCGTATCTGGCATTCGCGGCGATGCTGATGGCCGGGCTGGACGGGATACGCAACAAAATTCATCCGGGCGAGCCGATGGACAAGGATCTGTACGATCTGCCACCGGAGGAGCTGAAGGATATCCCCACGGTTTGCGGATCATTGCGCGAGGCGCTGGGTGCGCTGGCGGCGGACCACGAGTTCCTGCTGGCGGGCGACGTGTTCAGCCGCGACCAGATCGAGAGCTACATCGCGCTGAAATGGACCGAGGTCTATCGGTTCGAGCACACGCCGCATCCGGTGGAGTTCGAGATGTACTACTCGGTGTAGGCAAGCAGTCCTTTTTCGAGAAAAAGGACCAAAAAGCTTTTGCTCCCCGCCTGCACGAGGTCATACCGACTTCCGCAACGGCCCAGCCCGGCACATAAAAGATCGGCCTTTGTGCAGGCGTCGGAGCAAAAGCTTTTTGCTTCTTTTTCTCGAAAAAGAAGGCCTTGCTTCCTACCGCGGAATATCCGCCTGCGCCGCCGCAGGAACCGCCGCGTCGATCAGGGCGATGGCATCCGCAATCCGCCCGGCACCTAGCGCCTGCAAGGCGGCCGAAATCTGCGTGACCACCGCGCCGCCCGCCGGCACGCGTTCGGCGCCGCGCACCACGGAACGGTCGAGCGCGCGGGTCTCCGCTCGTTCGAGCGCCTCCTGCGCCTGGCCGGTCCGCCCCGCCTGCAACGACGCTTTGGCGTCCAGCAACAATGTCTGCAGGTCATCGCTGGCGGGCGGCGCGGGGAGGTTCGGCGCCAAAGTCGAGTGCGTGGTCTGCGGGTTGAGGTTGCCCGCATTATCTGACCTCGGCAGCGACTGGCCGGTGCCGATGACGTTGCCCGGCCTGGCGCCGTCCGGGGTGGGCTGTGCCAGGGCCAGCGCGGGCGCGAGCAGGATGGCCAGCGCGAACCGTTTCGCGAGACCGGCTGCCGGCCGCATGCGCAGCGTGCTCATGAGCAAGGCCCCCGCTTCAAGCCGGCTTGGTGTCCTCTGGCCCGGTGCTGCCGCCGATGGCCACCGGATCGCTTGCCGGGAACGTCTCGTCGAGTGCCTCGTCGCGCTCCTCATCCTCGATCTTTTTGTCGTCCTGCGTGCCGCTCATGGGAACCTCCTGTGCCTCAGATAGGCCAAAAGCCGCGCGCCGCGCGACGGTTTCCTGGCCGGCGCGGACGAAGCTGGCAGGCCGGCCAGGAGGGAAGCGGCATCGCTGCCCCAGCCGGGGTGGTCGATCCAGGGCCCGGCCAGTGCGCGCGCCTCGGACACGCGGCCGAGCGCGCCGAGCACGCCGGCTTCCTGAAGGTCGAAGGCGGCGGGCTCGGGATGCGGCAACGCGCGCGCGAACCGGATCGCGCGCAGCGCCCCGGGCAAGGCGCCGCGTCGCGCGAGGATATCGGCCAGGCCGAGCCAGAAGGCGGCGCTCTGCCGGCGGGCGGAGCGGTAGGCGCGGCGGAAGGCGACCGGGTCGAAGCGGCCTGCCAGCATGTCCAGCAGCATGGGCGTGAACATCCCGGCCTGCTGGAGCACGCGCATCTCCTGGTGGCGGGCGAAGCGTATGGGGATTTCGGCGAAAAGGTGGCTGGCCTGGATGGCGCGCGCATGCAGCAGGTCGACGCTGCCGGGGTCGTAGATCAGCCAGCCGGTCTGCGGCGGGCGCACCTGGGCGATACGGTCATAACCGAAGCCGCAGGTGGCGGCGATGCGGGCGGCTTCGGCGCGCCAGCGTGTCTCGTAGGGCGCCAGCGCCGAGTCGATGGAGTATTGCGGGCAGACGGCTACGGTGGTGCGCAGGCCAAGCGCGTCGGCGAAGTTGATCGCCCCGTAGGCGCCCATGCTGCCGCCATAGCCTATGAGGTCGAAGCCCGTGGTGGCTGCTCGAATCGCTTCGAGCACGCCGGCGATGTCGGGGTGCTGGAACCAGTCGTTTTCGGCGGCGAGTATGCCGATCGCGTTGATCCTGCGGTCCCGGAAGAAGCCTTCGGCGGCGAATTCGCGATCGAGCGAAGGGGCGGGGTACCAGTATTCGAAGCAGATGACGGCGAAGGGTTCGTCGTTGCAGTGCAGCGACCGCACCACGTAGCGCGGGCTGCGGTATAATTCGGTCAGGCGCGGCGCAGGCTGCTCGATATCGCGCGGCGCGTCCGTCAAGCCAGAGCCCTCTGTGTTGCCTCGATCCCGTGTTGAAGCCGACAAGCCGCCGGCAGACAAGGCGCGCGCGGCCGGCGGCAGCCTTCGCCCGGCGATCTCCGCAAACGGCGCCGCGCCTGCACCTTGGCTGGCGGATGCGCGCGAAGCACCCGAAACCGATGGTGTGACAAGTCTGCATCACGGCTGTGTCGTGCGCTTGACGCGATTAGTGTGCGCACCCTACCGTTGCGCATCAGTCAGAGTTCGGCTGCGCCGCCGAAACGGATCGGTCGGGCACCGCCAGACCGGCCGCAGAGCCGGCGGCATCTAAGGGGAACGAGGCGTGGTCAAGTCAGTATTGCGGAAGTCCGGCAGCGCACATCATCGCACGCGGCGCGGTTTGCTCCTTGCGGGCGCTGCGGTGTTCGCAGTTGCAGCAACCGGCAGCGCGGACGCGTATGACGCGACGATCGGCGGCTGGCAGGTCAATATCGACACCACGCTGTCCTCCAGCGTGGACGTGCGCGCATCGCCGATCGACCAGAATTTCGTGGGCGTGGCGAACGGCGGCAAGTTCGTGCTCGCCAACAACGACAACGGCACGCTCAATTACAAGAACAACACGCCTGTTGCGGCCACGCAGCGCATCACCACCGAGGTGCAGGCCAAGCGCGACGATTACGGCTTCTTCATTCGCGCGACCGGTTTCTACGATCCGATCACCGACAGCGAGAGCACCGACTTCCAGAAGCTGCCGCGCGCCACCGTGCGCGACGTGGGCGCCGACCTTCGCCTGCTCGACGCGTATGTGTTCGCGCGGCCCAGCCTGTTCGGCCACCCCATCGATGTGCGCGTGGGTGCGCAGGCGCTGAACTGGGGCGAGAGCACGTTCATCCAGTTCGGCATCAACTCGATCACGCCGCTCGACGTGACGGCCTTGCGAACGCCCGGCTCCGAGCTGCGCAACGCGTTCCTGCCGATACCTGTGGTGGATCTGAAGACCGAGATCGTTCCGGACGTGACGATCGAGGCGTTCTGGCAGCCGTTCTGGACGCGCTCCAAGCTCGAGCCGGACGGTTCTTTCTTCGGCAACAACGACACGTTGCTCGACGGCGGCACCTGGGGCAACCTGCGCAACGATTTCGCGGACAACAACCAGAGCCGGTATGGCGTAAACCAGGCCGCCGGCGACATCTTCGGCGCGTCGCTTTCCCGCTCGAGCGACCGCCATCCGACCGGTCTCGGCGAATTCGGTTTTGCCTTGCGCAAGACGTTCTCCAGCCTGGACGATACCGAGATCGGGCTGTATTTCGAAAACTACGACAGCCGCACGCCGTTCGGCTCCAATCGTACGGGCATCGCCAACGTTTCGGGTCTGGCCGGTGTGCTCGGCCCGACCTTCGGCGATTTGCCCAACCCGTTCACGCTGGCTCTGCCTGGCTCGCCCAAGGCGTATGCCAAGAACACCTATACCGCGACGGCCAGCTTCTTCGCTGATTACCCTAAGGATATCCATCTCCTCGGTATCAGCTGGAACTTCACTGGCCCGAACGGCATCGCCGTGCAGGGTGAGCTGTCCAGCCGCATCAACCAGCCGATCCAGCTGTCTGCGTCCGACCTGGCGCTCGCGGTAAACCTGCCTGCCATCAATCAGACCAAGAACCTGGCACCGGCCGTGCTGGCTGCTTACAACAACGCGATCCACAACGACCCCGTCGTGGCCCTCGTCGGCGATCCGGAGTGCTTCAACTGCATCATCGACGGCTGGAAGCGCTATCCGGTGATCCAGGCGCAGACCACGCTGACCAAGCTGTTCCCGGCCGTGCCGAGCCTCTACATCAACCAGATCGCGCTCATCGGCGAAATCGGCGGCGACTATGTGGCGAACTTCCCGAAGGAACGCGGCATATTCGACGCCGCCTACACGACGGACGTGAACTCGGCGTTCAACGAGACGGCGACTGTCGACGGCAATACCCTGATCTCGCACAAGGGGCTGCCCAGCCAGTTTTCCGCCGCCTATACGATCGCCACCGTCATCGACGTGCCGAACCTGCTGCCCTACGGCATCGACATGAAGCCGACCATCTCGCTGCAGCATGATTTCGTGGGCACCAGCCCGGTCGGCGTGAACATCTTCGTGCAGAACACCGCGGCGGCCAGCATGGGCGTCACGTTCAACTACCTGCAGGCCTGGAGCCTCGGCGTGCAATACACCAACCACTTCCCGGTGTTCGACGGCGGCAAGGCTTACGGTCTGCTCGACCGCGACTTCTACAGCGCGACCCTGTCCTACGAGTTCTGATCCTGGGCGCCGGCCCCGCTCTGCCGGTGTCACGGATATTTGAGCGGGACAACTGCGCTCCGGCGCGCTGTAACCCACGCATAAGCGAGGCAAACACACTCGGCGGCATACCTGCTGCCGGGTGTGTGCGTTCAGGTGCCAGGTCGATACACGACTTTGCGGCACCAGCAGCTGCGACGTAGAGAGGTGAGTGCCCTTGTTCCAATCCGCCCGTAGCCCCGCGCCACGCCGTAAAAGCCGCGAGTTGCTTTACTGCGCCACCTTGCTGGCTGGCCTTCTGGGCAACGCAGCACAAGCTGCCGCACCGCTTAGCGCCAACGCGCCGACAGCACCCACAGACCAGCCGATCTGGCGTCAGACGCACGGTGTGCTGCTGTCGGTGGCGCGCGCGGGTGACCGTCTGGTCGCCGCCGGCGATCGCGGCACCATCCTGCTATCGGATGACCAGGGGGCGAGCTGGCGGTCGGTGGCGAGCGGCACCGACGAACTGCTCACATCGGCGACCTTCATCAGCCCCACCGAAGGCTGGCTGGTAGGCCAGGACTCCACCATTCTGCACACCAGCGATGCCGGGCTGCACTGGCAATCCCAGTTCTCGGCCGCAGGCACCGACCAGGCGCTGTTCTCGGTGGCCAGCCTGGCGCCCGGCCACCTGGTGGCCACCGGCTCCTACGCGCTGATGCTGGAGACGACGAATGCCGCCGCCTGGTCCGCGGTGAAACTGCCCCATCTGGACGAGGATTATCACCTGAACTGCGTGATGGCGCGGGGCGACGATCTGGTGATCACCGGCGAGGCCGGCCATGCCTTTCTGCGCCACGGCGCCGCGTGGACGCCGATCCCCGTGCCGTATGACGGCTCGCAGTTCGGCTGCCTGACGACGCATGACGGCACGATGTATAGTTTCGGCCTGCGCGGCAGCCTGTTCGTGGCGCGCCCCGGCCCTGTGGTGTGGAAGCGCATCGAGACAGGCGAGCAGCGCTCGATCTTCGGCGGTACGGTCCTGGCCAACGGTTTTCTCGGCCTCGTCGGCAGCAACGGGCTGATGATGCTGTTCGATCCGCAGACGGAGAAGCTCCGCACCCTGCCGCCGGTGACGGGGGCCACTTTGTCCAGCGTGGCGGAAACCGCTGGCGGCAAATGGGTGGTGGTGGGCGAGGACGGCGTGCACACGCTCGATCCGGCGAGCACGCCGGCTTCGCAGGCTGAGGTGACTCAATGATCGCTTTTCTCGACCGCACCCTGTTCGGCAACCGCCGCAAGATCCTCGCGGCGTTCGCCATCGTCACGGTGTTCCTCGGCAGCTTCGCCATACACACGCGGCCGGACGCCTCGTTCGACAAGCTGCTGCCGTCCAACAACCCGTATATCGACACCTACAAGAAGGTGGAGGCGCAGTTCGGCGGCGGCAACGTGCTGCTGATCTCGCTCGAGGCCAAGCACGGCGACATCTTCACGCCGCAATATTTTGACGCGCTGCGCCGACTGACCGACGACGTCTTCTTCCTGCCCGGCGTGGACCGCACGCATGTCAGCAGCCTCTACACGCCGGACACGCGCTTTGCCGAAGTGGTCGAAGGCGGCTTCAATGGCGGGCCGGTGATCCCGGCCACCTTCAAGCCTGATGCGGCCGGTTTCGCCACGGTGAAATCCAACGTCTACAAGGCAGGCCTGGTTGGCCGCCTCGTCGCCAATAATTTCCGCAGCGCGGTGGTCAGCGCCAAGCTGAACGACATCGATCCGCAGACCGGCGCGCATCTGGATTACGGCAAATTCGCCGACGAACTCGACTCGATCATACGGGCGAAATACAACACCGCAGACACCAGCGTGCATGTGCTGGGCTTCGCGCAGGCGGTGGGCGATATCGAGCACGGCGCCCAGGTGATCGTGCTGTTCTTCGGCATCGCGCTGCTGGTGGCCGCCGTTCTGCTCTACATCGTGTCGCGCTCGATCTACCTGACGGCGGCGGCACTCGCCTGCTCGCTGATCGCGGTGATGTGGCAGCTCGGTATCATCACCATCATGCATATCGGTATCGACCCGATTTCGGTGCTGATCCCGTTCCTCATCCTGGCCATCGGCGTCAGCCACGGCGTGCAGATCGCACTCTCCAACGTGCGGCTGGTGGGCGAAGGGATGTCGTCGCTCGACGCCGCGCGCGGCAGTTTCCACAACCTGCTCGAGCCTGGCGTGGTCGCGTTGTGCCTCGCGGTGCTGACGTTCCTTACCGTCACCACGATCCCGGTGCCCGCGATACGCGAGCTGGCGTTGACGGCGGCGATCGGCATTGCCGTGCTCGCGATCACCAACCTGCTCGTGCTGCCGGTGATCGCCAGCTTCGCCAGCATATCGATGGCGCGGGTGGAAGCCGCGCAGCGCGGGGCGGCGCGTTTCGAGGGCTTCTGGCGCCTGCTCGCCAGCCTGATCGCGCCGCGCTCGGCGATCATCATCTGCGCGCTGACCGCCGCGGTGGCAGGTGGCGCGTTGTTCCTCGGCCAGCCGGTGGTGGGCGATCTGCATGTCGGCGTGCCGGAGCTGCGGCCCGAGAGCCGCAACAACCGCGATGCGGCGTTCTTCCAGAACAACTACTCGGTCGGCGTGGACGTGCTCGAGGTGTTTGCCGAAGGGCCGGCCAATTCCTGCCTCGACTACGATTCGATGCGTCGCGTGGATGATCTGGACCACCGCCTGCAGGGCGTGCCGGGCGTGCGCAGCACGTTGTTCATGGGCCATTTGATGCGCCAGGTGAACGTGCTGTACAACGAGGGAAATCCGAAGTTCGATTACCTGCCGCATGACAGCAGGGTGCTGGGCCGCAACAGCTCGGCGTTCGAGCCGTCGATGGGTCTGTCGAACAACGACTGCTCGGCGATGCCGCTGATCATCTTCCTGACCGACCACAAGGCCGGCACGATCGACCGGGTGATCAAGACGATCGAGGCGTATGCCAAGACCGCGTCGAAATCCAAGCTGCGGCTGGAGCTGGCGGCGGGCACGGCCGGCGTGATCGGCGCCACCAACATCGTCGTCGAGCAGGCGCAATTGCCGATGCTCGGGCTGGTCTACGGCATGATCATCGTGATCTGCCTTGGCGTGTTCCGTTCCGTGCGCGCGGCGATCTGCATCGTGTTGCCGCTGGCCGCGGTCTCGATATTGGCGAACGCGGCGATGAGCGTGCTCGATATCGGCCTGAAGCTCAGCACCTTGCCGGTGACCGCATTGGGCGTCGGCATCGGCGTGGATTACGGCATCTACAAGTTCAGCCGGTTGTCGTACTATATGCGTCGCGGCCAGACGCTGGATGTGGCGTATATCCAGACGTTGCGCGAGACCGGCAGCGCGGTGATCTTCACCGGATTGTCGCTGTCGATCGGCGTGGCCACCTGGGCGTTCTCGCCGCTGCAGTTCCAGGCCGATATGGGCATGCTGCTGACGTTCATGTTCTTCATGAACATGGCCGGTGCGATCGTGGTGCTGCCGGCGATCATCGGGGTGATGGATCTTATCGTGCCGCAGAAGCGGCCGGAGGATATCGCGGCGGCTTTGGAGCCGGAGCACGGGTCGGAGGCGTAACGCCAAGCGGACTTAAAGGAAGAAAGTAGTCCTTTTTCGAGAAAAAGGACCAAAAAGCTTTTGCTCCGACGCCTGCACAACGACCTTGGCTCTAACTGCAAATGTGTCGATTTGCAGAAAGAGCGCAGGCCACGGTGCAGGCGTCATAGCAAAAGCTTTTTGGTCTTTTTCTCGAAAAAGGACTACTTTCTTCCTTGCTTCCTACCGGTGCCCCATCTGCCGCAGCGCGTCCGCAGTGAAATCCCGCGGCGTCAGCAACCCCACATTATAGGTCGGCTGCACGCTCTCCTGGCTATGCAGCCCCTGCGCCATGTAGCGGTGCTGGTAGAGGTCCACGAACTCGTAGCCGTCCGCCTCGAACAGCGGCAATTCGGGATGCTGTAGCGGGAAGGCCATCGCCGTGCGCCAGAGATTGCCGCGTCCGTCATAACGGTCCGAGATCAGCGCCTGCCAGCTATCCTCGTCCAGATAGAGCGTACGGCGGGTGTAGATGTGCCGGAACTCGGGTTTCAGCTTGGCTTCCACTTCCCACACGCGGTGCAGCTCGAAGCGGATGTAGTCCGGATTGAGCGCCTCGCGCCCGACCAGGTCGGTGTAGCGCACCGAGGCGTCCTGCAGCTTGTTGGTGTTGTAGGGAACGTACATCTCGCGCCGGCCGACCAGCGTCCAGGTGTAGCGGTCGAGCGCGCCGTTGAAGAGGTCGTAATCGTCCACGGTCGCCAGCCCGTCGGTGTCGATGAGCGGGGTGTCGTAATCGATCTCCGGCGCGCGGCGCACGCGGCGCTCGCCCGGGTTGTAGCTCCAGGCTTCGCGCGGCTGCTGATACGGGTCCTCATGGTTGAGCACGAGCGTCAGGGCGCCGGCATCGCGCGGCGGGGCGAGCACTTCCTGGCGGAACATGAAATCCAGGTTGCGCGGGTTCTTGAACCCCACGGTGTTATACGGAAGCAGCGCCTCTTCGCGCCATCTCTGCAACGCGTAGTCGCCGGATTGCGTGGAGATCACACTGGTGACGGTGCGCGTTATTTCCGAGGCGCGCCAGCGGTGCAGTTCGTTCCACATCGCCTCCGGGCCGTTATGCGGGATCGGGAACGGTATGGAGAGGGCCTCGCCTTCCACGCTCTCGCCATTATGCGACAGATGCGCGCGGCCTTCATTGGCGATGGCGTTGTCGTAGATGAACTGCGGCGCGGCCGCGGTGCGGTGGGTCGGATACACGTCCACGTGGTAGCCGTGCAGGGTCTTGATCATCGCCACGGTGCCGGCGGCGAGCTTGCCGGCATAGCGGTCCACGTTCTGCGCGGTTATGCGGAACAGCGGGCGCTCGTCGGCGAACGGATCGGCGCGCAGGCGGGCCGATACGCCGGTGGCGCGGCCGACCAGGCCGCCGGTCCAGGCGGGTATGCTGCCGTCTTCGTTGCCGGCGCGTATCGCACCGAGCGGCGTGAGGCCTTCGCCGGCGCCGGCGACCTGGGTTCCGGTATCGGGGAGCCGCACCATCGCCATCGCGGCGAGTGGCGAGAGCGCATGCGAAGCGGCCGGCACCGGGACGGGATCGGCCGCAGGCGCCGCATCGGCAACGGACGTCGCAGCCGCGGCGTCCGGTGCAGCGGCGACCGCCGCATGGTGGCGGTGCTTGCGGTGATGGTGACTGACCGGCGCGGCGCCGTCGGTGGCCCCGGACGTGCCGGCAGACTGGGCCAAGGCGGGCGCCGGCAGGAGAACGATACGGGAGGCGGCTAAAATCGTGGCGGCAAGCAACACGCGTTTCATAGAACACCTCACAAATTCGTGATCGCACGTTAACACCTATCAACTTTTCGTGTCCACGCGTTTTTTCGGTTCCGGGGTGTCGAGGGTGGACACCCTAGGGCGGTGTTGCTTAGATGCGGCAACCGGCGTGCAATCGCTGTAGTTCAAGGGATGGGAAACACATGAGGCAGACACTGCTGGCGGCGACGATGCTTGCGGCCACGGTTTTCGTGGCAGGAGCAGCGCCGGCCCAGGCGCAGACAGCCGCCGATCTGGGCCATTCGCTCACCCCGATGGGCGCGATCAAGGCCGGCAACGCGGACGGCACGATCCCGGCCTGGACCGGCGGATTGACCACGTCCAGCCCGGGCTACGTCGCAGGCGGCGTGCGCCGCGATCCGTTCGCGTCCGAAAAGCCGCTCGTGGTGATCACCGCGCAGAACGTCGACCGCTATGCGGCCAAGCTGGCCGAGGGCACCGTCGCGATGATACGCACGCTGCCCGGCTACCATGTGGATGTGTATCCGACGCACCGCACCGCGGCCGCGCCGCAATTCATCTATGACAACGCGATCGCCAATGCCGGCCGCGCGCATCTCTCCGCCAACGGGCTGGACGTGGAGGACGCCAAGCTGTCCATCCCGTTCCCGATCCCGCATAACGGCAACGAGGCGATCTGGAACCACATTCTGCGCTGGCGCGGCCACCAGCTGCAGCGCACCGTGGCGAACGCGATCACCACCCCGTCCGGCGACTATTCGCTGACGCGCTGGCACGAGCAGATCATCTTCCCGTACAACACGCCGAACATGAACAACCCCGCGAAGTGGGACAGCATGTTCTGGCAGGAAGTCCTCGCCCCGCCGCGCATCGCCGGCCAGCTCACGCTGGTGATCAGCCACCAGGATCCGGCCGAGCAGCCGCGCGAAGCCTGGACGTACAATCCGGGCGAGCGCCGGGTGCGCCGCGCGCCGGAGATCAACTACGATACGCCGGTGCAGAATACCGACGGCCTCGAGACGGTCGACGACTACGACATGTACAACGGCGCGATCGACCGCTACAACTGGAAGCTGGTCGGCCGCAAGGAAGTCTATATTCCTTATAACAACTACAAGATCCAGCAGCCGGGCGTGAAGTATTCGGACATCATCAAGCCGCAGGCGGTGAACCCGGACCTGCTGCGCTTCGAGCTTCATCGCGTTTGGGTCGTGGAAGCCAACCTGAAGCCCGGCTTCCGCCATATCTATGCGCGCCGCACGTTCTATATCGACGAGGATAGCTGGCAGGCCGCCATCGCCGACCGTTACGACTCGCGTGGCCAGCTCTGGCGTACGGCGATCGCCTTCGTCTCCGAAGCGCCGGAAACCCCGCTTTGCGGCGCGGACGGCTACGAATTCGTCGACCTGCAGGCGCATCGTTATCTTGCGCAGGGGCTGCACAGCGAGGAAGGCTCGGCGCCGACCTATGACGGCAATTCGCTGACGCCCGACGATTACACCGCCGACGCGCTTCGCCGGGTCGGCCGCCGCTAAGGATTAATAGAGGGTCCTTCTTTCAACCAAAGGACCCTTTATTCGCCAAATTGTCGCCTGATCTGTTCCTGTGGGCAATTGTGCTTGCAGGATCAGGTCGGGCGATAATGTGTGATACCGACCCGTATTGGGACTGACTCATCGGCAGCAAGGAAGGAAGGCCTTCTTTTTCGAGAAAAAGAAGCAAAAAGCTTTTGCTGTGACGACTGCACCGGGATTTGGGTACGACTGCAAGCGCATCGACTTGCAATACAAGCTTAGGACTCGGGGCAGACGTCGGAGCAAAAGCTTTTTGGTCCTTTTTCTCGAAAAAAGTCTGCTTTCTTGCTTACCTGGATGCGTCAATCCCTATCGGGGTTGGTATAAGCTACCGGCCCTGGGCGATCTTCCAGCTGATCGCCGCGCAGGCCCGGAACATGTCCCCATACAGATGCGCGCGCGCATCCGCCGCATTGCCGCGCCGCGACCTGTCATACACCCCCCAGCCGATCGAGGCCGAGCGGAACAGCGAGAATGCCAGGTAGAACGGCCAGTCCTGCGCCGGAAAAATGCGGCCCACGCCCTCGCAATAGCGCGTCACCAGCGCCTGCTCCGACGGGATGCCCAGGGCCGCCAGATCCGCGCCGCCCAGCCCTTTGAACGGGCCGCCGCTTTCCGGCAGGTGATAGAACGACGCGAAATAGGCGAGGTCCGCCATCGGGTGGCCGATCGTGGCCAGCTCCCAGTCCAGTATCGCCAGCAGGCGCGGCCCCTCATGGGCGAAGATCAGGTTGCCGAGCCGGTAGTCGCCATGCGCGATCACGGCCGGCTCGTCCGGCGGCATATGCGCCGGCAGCCAGTCGATCAACGACGCCATGTCGGCGTTCGGCTCGGGGTCCGACGCGAGATACTGCTTCGTCCAGCGGCTGATCTGGCGCGCGATATAGGCTTCCGGCTTGCCGAACGCGCCGAGCCCGGCCGCCCGCCAGTCGACGCGGTGCAGCGCGGCCAACCCGTCCGCGGCGGCGAACCAGTAGCCGGCGCGCTCGCCCTGCGGCACCGAGCCTAGGCGCAGATCGGTGAGCACGCGGCCGTCTATGTAATCCATCACATAGAAAGCCGTGCCGATCACATCGGTGTCCTCGCACAGCAGCCGGGCCGCCGGCACCGGGGTTTCGGTCGGCCCCAGCGCGCGCATGGCGGCGTATTCCCGCTCCACCGCGTGGGCCGAAGGCAGGATGGCGCCTGGCGGCTTTTTGCGCAGCACGTAGCGGCGCCCCGTCGCGTCCGTCATCAGGAAAGTGGGATTGGACTGGCCGCCCTGGAATTGCAGCAGCGCCACAGGCAGCGCGATTTCCGGCAGATGTTCCGCGAGATAGGCGGCGAGGCGGTGTTCGTCGAAACGATGCTGCTCGCGCACTTGGATCATCTCGGTCATGTCTGGTCTCTCTGTCTGGCGGTTGCAGCCGGGCCGGCGCGTGGGCCGCGGTAGGTAGGCGACGCGTGTATCGGGCCCGATGGCGCGACATCACGCCGCTGGAACCTGTCATCTGGTCCGCATCGGCGCCGTTTGTGCACCATCGGCGGCGCGTCCCGCAAAGTCAGGAGCGGGAGCTGGCGATCTGCACCTTGCGTTCGAAAAACGACGGCTTGCTGCCTTCCGCGGCCAGCGCGAACGGCGCGAACAGCGCCTCCACCTGCGCATACCCCCAGCGCAGATGATCCCTGGTGATCACCTCCACGCCCTGGCGGGAGCCCAGGTAGTCGATCCAGTAGCTCGCCACGATCCAGGCGTTCACCACCAGCCTGTCGATCTCCTCGGGTGTCGCGCGCAGCACGCCCTCCTCGGTCAGGCCGCGCAGGGTATGGCGCACCTGGCCCTGGCCCTTATCCGTCATGTATTTGAGGCGCGGGCGTAGCTCAGGCGCCAGGCGGTAGATGCTGGCCGCATAGAACAGGCGCCACTCCCACATCGCGTTGAACCAGCCGGCCAGATAGGCGCGATAAGCTTGCGGCAGCTTGCCGAGATCCTTGCCGCCATCGCCCGCCCGGTCCAGCGCCGCCTCGAACTGGGCGAACAGCGCGGTGACGATCTGCTCCTTGCGGCGGAAATGGTAATGCAGGTTGCCCTCGCTGATGCCCACCGCGGTGGCGATCTCGGCCGTCGTCACCTCGGCGGGGCCGCGCTCGTTGAACAGGTCCCGGCAGCAATCGAGTATGCGGTCGCGCGTGTTCGGCTTGGTGTCGGCCATGCTTGTTCCTGCAGCCCAACCTTCCATAGCGGTCAGCGCCCGGCCCGCGTTGACGTCACGCGTTGACGGCTTAGGGTAAACACCCGGCACCACGACTATGGCAAACAGGCAGGCGAGGGTCCAGACGGGCCACGCCGGGCCGGTTGCCGGATCACTCATGGCCAGCGCGTGCGCGCGACCGGCCGAACCTGGAAAGACCGCCTGATGCGCGAAGCCGTTATCGTATCCACCGCACGCACCCCGATCGGACGCGCCTATCGCGGCGCCTTCAACGACACCCAGGGCGCTACCCTCGCCGGCCACGCCGTGGCCCAGGCCGTGGCGCGCGCCAGGCTGGAGCCGGGCGAGATCGAGGACGTGATCCTCGGCTGCGCGCTGCAGCAGGGCACCACCGGCGGCAACGTGGCACGTCAGGCGGCCGTGCGCGCCGGCCTCGCGGTGACAACGTCGGGCACCACGGTCGATCGCCAGTGCAGCAGCGGGCTGCAGGCCATCTCGATCGCCAGTCAGCGGGTGATGTTCGACGGCGTGCCGGTGGCGATAGGCGGCGGGCTGGACAGCATCAGCCTGGTGCAGAACGACCACATGAACCGGTTCCGCGCCGCCGACGACTGGCTGGTGGCACACAAGCCGGACATCTACATGGCGATGATCGACACCGCCGAGACGGTGGCGCAGCGCTACCAGATCACCCGCGAGAGGCAGGACGAATACGCGCTGGAGAGCCAGCGCCGCACCGCCGCGGCCCAGGAAGCCGGCCGGTTCGACGCCGAGATCGTGCCGATGGAGAGCCGCATGGCGGTGGCCGACAAGGCGACCGGTGAGATCAGCCATAAGGACGTGCGGCTCGCGAAGGACGAGGGCAACCGCCCGGAGACGAATCTCGCGGGCCTCGCCTCGCTCAAGGCGGTGCGCGGCGAAGGCCATGTGATCACCGCCGGCAATGCGTCGCAGCTGTCGGACGGTGCTTCGGCCTGTGTGGTTATGGAGGCGGCCGAGGCGTCGCGCCGCGGGCTGTCGCCGCTGGGCGCGCTGCGTGGGCTTTCGGTGGCCGGTTGCGAGCCGGACGAGATGGGCATCGGGCCTGTGTTCGCCATTCCGCGCCTGCTCGAGCGCAACGGGCTGAGCGTGGACGACATCGATCTGTGGGAGCTGAACGAGGCATTCGCGGTGCAGGTGATCTACTGCCGCGACCGGCTCGGCATCGATCCGGCCAAGCTGAATGTGGATGGCGGTGCCATTTCGATCGGGCATCCCTATGGGATGTCGGGCGCGCGTATGGCGGGGCATCTGCTGATCGAGGGGCAGCGTCGTAAGGCCAAGTGGGGCGTGGTTACGATGTGTGTTGGTGGCGGGATGGGTGCTGCCGGGTTGTTTGAGATTTTTTAGAGAAGGTAAAGCAAGGCCTTCTTTTCTGAAGAAAAGAAGCAAAAGACTTTTGCTCCTCCGCCTGCATCCACGCTCGCCTTGTTTCTGCAATGCATAGGTTTGCGGAGATGGTGCGACTGTTCGTGCAGGCGGGGAGCAAGAGTTTTTTGCTTCTTTTTTGCAAAAAAGAAGGCCTTGCTTCCTAAAAACGGGGGGCACGAATAATGGACGTTCAAGACAAAACAATCGTCATCACCGGCGCGGGCAGCGGCATCGGCCGCGCGTTGGCGCGGCTCTTCCACGCGCAGGGTGCACGCCACATCGGCGTGGCCGACCTGAACGAAGCCGGCGCGCGCGAGACCGCGGAGATGGTCGGCGGCACGGCCTATGCCTGCGACGTGACGCAAGAGGCCGACATCGCGCGCCTGGTGGCCGAGACCGAGCGCACAGCGGGGCCGATCGACCTGTTCTGCAGCAACGCCGGCGTGATCACGCTCGATCCGGAATTCGACAATGCGGCATCCGCGCCGGATGCAGCCTGGGCGCGCGCCTGGGCTGTGCACGTGATGGCGCATGTATATGCCGCGCGCGCCGTGTTGCCAGGCATGATGGAACGCAAATCCGGCTGGTTCCTCAACACGGTTTCGGCCGCCGGATTGCTGAGCCAGATCGGCTCGGCCACCTACAGCACCACGAAGCACGCGGCGATCGGGTTTGCCGAAAGCCTGGCGATCGCGGCAAAGGATCGTGGCGTCGGCGTATCCGTGCTGTGCCCGCAGGGCGTGCGCACACCGTTCGTGCAGGACGGCGATTTCTTCGGTGGCGCGGATGTGGACGGCGTGCTGTCGGCTGAGGACGTTGCCTTGGCGGCCCTCGAAGGTTTGCGGGAAGGCAGGTTTCTCATACTGCCGCACCCGAACGTGGCGAACTACATGAAGGTAAAGGCAGAGAATTACGACCGCTGGGTGGGCGGCATGGCGAAGCTGCGGCGGGGCGTGCGTGCGGCGCGCGAAAAGCGTGGCATGTGATGTCGGAGTCGTTCGACTATGTGGTGGTCGGCGGCGGGCCGGCCGGCTGCGCGGTGGCCGCACGGCTGGCGGAGGCGCGGCCTGATCTGACGGTGGCGCTGATCGAGCGCGGGCCGCGCAAGGCCGGTGCAGCGTCCGACATACCGCTCGGCATTGCCGTGCTTTCGACGAAGCGCAACAGGCTGAATTACGGTTACGATACCGCACCGCAGCCTATGCTCGGCGGCAGGCGCGGCTACCAGCCGCGCGGTCGCGGGCTCGGCGGCAGCGCGCTGATCAACGCGATGATCTATATTCGCGGCCAGCGCGAGGATTACGACGAGCTGGGAACACGCGGCCGGCGCACATGGCTGGGGCTGGAACGACGTGCTGCCCTGCTTCAAGGCCGCCGAGAACAACGAGCGCGGTGCTGACGCGTATCACGGCGCCGGCGGACCGCTCAACATCGCCGATCTGCGCAACGCCGAATCCGATTGCCGCCGCTTTCGTGGAAGCCGCCGGGCAGATGGGATATGCGAAGAACGCTGATTTCAACGGTCAGGTTCAGGAAGGTTTCGGCTACTACCAGGTCAGCCAGAAGAACGGCGCGCGCTACGGTGCGGGCCGCGCCTATATCGGCGACCGGCCGCGCGCGAACCTGACCGTGATGACAGACATGGAAGTGGCGCGAATCCTGTTCGACGGACGGCGCGCGATCGGCGTGCTGGTGCGCGGTGCTGCGGGCGCCGGCCAGGGCGGCGCGGCGCCGGAACATGCCGTGCTCGCGCGCGGCGAAGTCATCGTATCTGGCGGCGCGTTCGGCTCGCCGCAATTGCTGATGTGTTCGGGCGTGGGGCCTGCCGCGCATCTGCGCGCGCACGGCATCGCCGTGGTGCAGGACAGCCCCGATGTGGGCGGCAATTTGCAGGATCATGTCGATTACACGATCAACCGTCGCGTGCGCCATCGCAGCCTGTTCGGCGCCACGCCTGGCATGTTGCCCGACATCCTGCGCGGCTGGCGCGATTACAAACGCGACGGTACCGGCATGCTGACGACGAATGTGGCCGAGTCCGGCGGCTTCCTGCGCAGCGCGCCGGACGTGGACGCGGCCCGATATACAGGTGCATTTCTGCACCGGCATCGTCGACGATCATGGGCGCCGCCGGCACATGTTCCGCGGCATGTCCGTGCATACCTGCGTGCTGCGGCCGAAGAGCCGTGGCACGGTCCGGCTGGCGAGTGCGGACATGCGCGACGATCCGGTGATCGACCCGAATTTCTTCGGCGATCCGCGTGATATGGAAACGCTGAAGCGTGGCGTGGCGCAGAGTTTGCGGATACTCGGCGCGCCGGCGATGAAGATGTATGCCGGTGTTCCGGTACGCCCGCCGGCCGAGGAGAGCACGGACGATCTCGAGCCGCGCATACGCGCGGAGGCCGACTCGATCTACCATCCTGTTGGCACCTGCCGCATGGGCGGCGACGATGCGTCGGTGCTAGATCCGTTGTTGCGCGTGCGCGGCACGGAGGGTTTGCGTGTTGTCGATGCATCGGTGATGCCGATGCTGGTTAGCGGCAATACCGCCGCACCTTCGGCAATGATCGGCGAACGGGCGGCGCAGTTAATACGGCAGGCGAACCGCTAGTTACGAAAGCTTTCGCGTGGAGGTAGGCGGCTTTCGCCGGTTTTGATGATGGCATTGTTGGCGATCTCGGCTCTCAGGTGACGTCGTCGGTCAGTCAGTCTTCACCACAGGTCTATCTTCAGGATCGCTTTTTTCCGGTGTTCGCTTAGCCGCATCGAATGCTTCCCGATGCAGATCATGCAGCATCCTTCGCATCCTCCATTTTGCCATGAACGAAATGCGTCGCATCTTGCTTGACTTGGCACCTTGCCTGGCGGTTTCTGTCAGGCGGGAATCCAGCAGGACGGACATGGCAGACAGCATCCTGATCGAGACGACGGGCGATGTGATCACGTTGCGCCTGAACAACCCGGCCGCGCTCAACGCGCTGGATCCCGACATGGCCGAGCTGTTGCATGCGCGCCTGGACGAAGCCGCGACGACCGCGCGCGCGATCGTGCTTGCAGGCAGCGCGCGCGCGTTTTGCGCCGGCGCGAACCTCGCCGCCGGCGGCCCCGCCACGGACGATGCCGGCGCACGCCTGGAGAGCTCCTACAACCCGCTGATGCGCGCGATCAAGGAATGCCGCGTGCCGATCATCGCCGCGGTGTGCGGTGCGGCGGCCGGTATCGGCGCGTCGGTTGCCCTGGCCTGCGACATGATCGTGGCCGGCAGGAGCGCTTATTTCCTGCAGGCCTTCCGCCGCATCGGCCTGGTACCCGATGGCGGCTCGGCGCTGCTGCTGGCGCACACGGTCGGCCGCGTGCGCGCGATGGAAATGATGTTGTTGGGCGACAAATTGCCGGCCGAGACGGCACTTTCCTGGGGGCTGATAAATCGCGTGGTGGCCGACGCGGATGTAGAGGCCGAGGCGGCCAGCCTGGCGGCGTCGCTGGCATCGGGGCCGACGGTGGCGCTTGGGCTGATACGGCGCGCGGCCTGGGCTGCCTTGTCGTCGGATCTGGAAAGCCAGCTCAGCCTGGAGCGGCAATTGCAGAAGCAAGCCGGGCGCAGTCCCGATTGCCGTGAGGGTGTCGCAGCGTTCCTGGAAAAACGCCCCGCTCGTTTCCAAGGCAAGTGATTCTGCGAAGAGGTGCCAAGTGACGGAAGACGACAAGCGACTAGGCCTCGACCGGCCGATCCAGCGCCGGGATTTCCTGAACGGCGTCGCCGCCACCGGCTTGGCCGCCGCGCTACCAGGCGGCAAGACCGGGCAGGACGCGCCAGGCTATTACCCGCCGGGCCTGACCGGAATGCGCGGCAGCCATCCCGGATCTTTCGAAGTGGCGCACAGCTTGCGCGACGGCACTTTCTGGAAGACCGCGCCGCCGCCCGAGCCTGGCGAGGATGTCTACGATCTCGTCATCGTCGGTGCCGGCATAAGCGGATTGTCGGCCGCGTATTTCTATCGCGAGGCGCATCCCGGCGCGCGCATCCTGATACTCGACAACCATGACGACGTCGGCGGCCATGCCAAACGCAACGAGTTCGTGTTGCGCGGCCGCACGGAGCTGATGAACGGCGGCACCCTGGAGATCGACTCGCCTTATCCGTATAGCGCGGTGTCGGACGGGTTGTTGCGCACGCTCGGCATAGAGCCGGTGAAACTGGAAGAACGTTGCTCCGATCTGAGATTCTATAGCAAGCTCGGCATGTCGCGCGGCGTATTTTTCGATCGCGAAACATTCGGTGCGGACCATCTGACTCCCGGCAGCGCCGGCGGGAAATGGGCGGAGATCCTGGCCGGTGCACCGATATCGGCGCGGGTGCGCGCCGATATCGTGCGCATACAGGAGGCCCGCACGGATTACCTGCCAGGCCTTTCGTCGGACGAGAAGAAAGCCCGCCTGTCGCGCATGAGCTACGCGAATTATCTGGTGCATGTGGCCGGCGCGGATGCCGGCGTGCTGCCGTATTACCAGGCGCTCAGCCAGGACGAATGGGGCGTGGGCATCGATGCGGTCTCGGCACTTGATGTGTGGACGTTCGATTTCCCCGGCTTCCAGGGCCTCGGCCTGGCGCCCGGTGCGGCGCCGCGCATGGGGTACACGGCCTCCGGATATGCCGGCACCAGCTCCTACACATTTCATTTTCCTGACGGCAACGCCAGCATCGTTCGGCTTCTCACCCGTCGGCTGATCCCCGCTGCGCTGCCCGGGCGCAGCGTGGAGGATGCCGTTACCAGCCGGCTGGACTATGCGCAGCTGGACCGGCCGGGGCAGGGTGTGCGTCTGCGCCTGAGCAGCGTGGTGGTCGGCGCGCGCAACGTCGGCAATCCGGCCGGCGTGGAACTGGCTTACGCGCGCGCCGGGCGCGTGGTGCGCGTGCGCGGCCGCGCCTGCATCATGGCAGGCTACAACATGATGATTCCGTATATCTGCCCTGAGATGAGCCAGAAGCAGAAGGACGCTTTGCATTATCTGGTGAAGATACCGCTGGTCTATACCACGGTGGCGCTGACCAACTGGCGTGCGTTCCACAAGCTCGGCATCAACCAGATCTACGCGCCCGGCATGTATCACACGACAATGTGGCTGAATCCCGTGGTGGACATCGGTACATACAGATCCGTGCGATCGCCCGATGAGCCGATACTCCTGCGCATGACACGCGTCCCGTGCCGCCCCGGGCTCGACGAGCGCACACAGCACCGCATCGGCCACGCCGATCTGCTGGCAACATCGTTCGAGACGTTCGAGCGCAATATACGCGACCAGCTCGCGCGCACGCTGGGGCCAGCCGGCTTCGATCCGGCATCCGACATCACCGCGATCACGGTGAACCGCTGGCCGCACGGCTACGCCTACGAATACAATTACCTGTTCGATCCTGTCTGGGCACCGGGCCAGGCGCCGCACGAGATCGGCCGCGTGCCGTTTGGGCGCATCGCGATCGCGAACTCGGATTCCGGCGCGGCCGCCTACACGGATTCGGCGATCGACCAGGCGCACCGGGCCGTCGGCGAAGTGGTGGCGTTCACCTAGCCCGGTCGGGGTGTTGGCCGAACGGACCGCGCTGCGGTATCACTCCGGCACATCACCGAGGGAGTGCCCGCTTTGCCAGATACGCCGCCCGCCCAGTCCGTATCGTCCAAGCCCACGAGTTCCGGCCAGGCGACCGCCAAGGCCGGCGTGGTCGCAGCGCCACCCGCCACGCTGGTGATCTTCGGCGCGCATGGTGATCTGACCAAGCGCCTGCTTATGCCGGCACTGTATAACCTGGCGGGCGATCACCTGCTCGATGACGGGTTCAAGATCATCGGCGTGGATCGCGTGGCGTCCGACATGGCGGGTTGGAAAAGCGAACTCACCGCCGCCATGCAGGATTTCACCCACGACAAGACAGCCGAGTTCTACGTCGAGAAGATCGACGAGACCTCGTGGGGCTGGGTCACGCAGCGGCTCGATTATGTGCAGGCGGACTTCACCAAGCCGGAAGACATGGCCAAGCTGAAGAGCCATGTGTCCGGCAACGCGATCTTCTATCTTGCGGTGGCCGCGCGGTTCTTTGGCGAAGTGGTCGAGCAGCTCGGCCATGCCGGCCTGCTGAAGCAGGAGGAAGGCGCGTTCCGCCGGGTGATCATCGAGAAGCCGTATGGCGCCGATCTGGATTCGGCAAAGAAGCTGAATGCGCAGGTGCTTTCGCAGGCCGATGAGAGCCAGATCTTTCGCATCGACCATTTTCTCGGCAAGGAGACGGTGCAGAACATCATGGCGCTGCGTTTTGCCAACGGCATATTCGAGCCGCTGTGGAAACGCGACCATATCGATTATGTGGAGATCACCGCGGCCGAGACGATCGGCGTGGAGCAGCGCGGCGCGTTCTACGAGCCGACCGGCGCATTGCGCGACATGGTGCCGAACCATCTGTTCCAGTTGCTCAGCATGATCGCCATGGAGCCGCCGAACTCGTTCGATGCCGAAGCGGTGCGCAACGAGAAAGCCAAGCTGCTGCAGGCCATCCACCCCGTGCGCGCCGAAGATGTGGTGCGCGGACAATACGCCGCCGGCCGCGTGCTCGATCATGATGTGCCGGCCTATCGCGATGAGCCGAACGTCGCAAAGGACAGCCACACCGAGACGTATGTCGCGCTGAAATTCGGCATCGACAACTGGCGCTGGTCCGGCGTGCCGTTCTATCTGCGCACCGGCAAGCGTATGGGTGGCCGGCAGACGCAGGTGGTGGTGCATTTCCGCAAGCCGCCCTACGCGCTATTTCGCGACACCGAGGTGAATGTCCTGGAAGAGAACCTGCTCACGTTGGAGATGCAGCCCAACGAAGGCATGACACTGGCGATCAGTGCGAAGCATCCCGGGCCGAAGATGGTGCTGGCGCCGGTGAAGATGGCGTTCGCCTACAAGGATGCGTTCAAGCTGGAGCCGAATGTCGGCTATGAGACCCTGCTCTACGATTGCTTAATCGGCGATCCGACATTGTTCCAGCGCGCCGACATGATCGAGGCGAGCTGGGCGGCGGTCGATCCGGCGCTGCAGCTTGGCGGCGACACGCCGGAAATGTATGCGGCCGGCAGCGAGGGGCCGAATGGTGCTGCTGCCCTGCTGGCGCGCGCCGGGCATAGTTGGAGTGCCATGGAGGTGTAGGCGTAAAATACTGTGCTCCCGCCGCGTGTTTGCTGGACCGCACGCGGCGGGGTCAGGTTTTTTTCGAAGGAACGGTTGCGCGCGTATCTTTCAGGATCTTGCTGGCCCGTAATATCGAAGCTGCGATTTTCTCCGCGGCGGCTGCCGTTGCGGCATCCTTGCTGGCGCGCAACCGGTCGGCGACCATCAAGGCGGGGGTGAGCGCGCCGTTCACGTCATGCCGTGTGCGCGAAACCAGGGTCTCCAGCTCCGCGATGCGTTGTTCCGCCTCCTCGCTTGCGTGCGCCATGGTCGGTCCCCCTTGCAGTTACGGGCCAGTGTAGCAGCGCGTTGCGCAAAGCGGGATAACGCCCGCGGCTCGAGTGGCGGGGTCGGTTGAGGTGTTGTTTACCCATTCCTGCCAAGCTCGCGGCACCACGGGCAGGGGGCTTGCATGCAAACCGACATTCTCAATTCGTCCGACGCGCCCGAAAATGTGGCGGTCGAGACGGACGACCGGCGCCGTCCTGGCCGAACGGACGTCGATCCCATTCTGATCCCGCTGCTGCGGCTCTCGTCGGATGGCAGCGCCTCGTATGAGGCGATGCGCCAGGCTTTGCATACGCAGGATGCGGCGGCCTCCGTCGATTATCTCGACGAGGAGGAGTCCGAGCCTGCGCGTGGTTTCCTGCTCGCTTTATATATGGCGATACCGATCTGGCTCGTGGTGGCCTTACTGACCTATTACAGTTTCTGAGCGCCAGGCCAGGCTGGCGCCGGAACCTTGCCGGCGGCAGGTCCTTCAGGGAGGCATGCGCCTATTGATCATACTCCTGGCCTGTGTGGCTTTCGCCGCGCCGGCTTCCGCGGAAACGCTCGTCGTCGCGCGTCCCGGCCTCGCGTGCAGATCGCTCAGGGCGCTTGCTTTGCTCACCTTGCCGGATGGCAGCAGCAGGGTCGGCGCAAGGCAGGAGCGGCCGGGCGATGCCGAGCTGAAGGCGAAAGGTGGTTGCGTCGATCTGCATAGCGGCGACAGGGCCGTGGTTCAGAAGCGCTGGCGGAATACGGCGCTTGTCACCTTCGGGTCGGGCGAGCCGCCCGGGCTGACCGTGCCGACGATCGATTTCGATGTGGTGCCCAGCCGCGCCGGCGAAGAGGTCCGCTCTGCACGGCAAGTCGGAAGCTGGATACCCGATCCGGATGCCGCCTACGTTTGGGTGCCTGGCCGCTGATGCCGGCCGGCGCAGGCCTGGCGTCCCGTAGGGGATTCGAACCCCTGTTAGCGCCGTGAGAGGGCGCTGTCCTGGGCCTCTAGACGAACGGGACATATCGGCCGGGCGCACCCTCTAGCGCTACGGGAACCGACTTGCAACACCGTATCCGTCACAAGCACGTCCTGAGCCGGCCGAAACCGTGCAATCGCTTGATCCCACAGGCGAGCCGGGGCAGTTTCCCGCCGCGGATGATCTTGGCCGCCGCTGGTGCGTTCAAGCGCCGCGCGACCGTCACATGCCTGTTCGCCCGACATCCAAGGAGCCTCCGTGGTCAAGAAACTCCGAAAAGCCGTGCTGCCCGTAGCGGGCCTGGGCACGCGCTTCCTACCGGCGACAAAGGCGATGGCAAAAGAAATGCTGCCTGTCGTTGACAAGCCACTGATCCAATACGCTGTCGACGAGGCGCGCGCGGCGGGCATCGAGCAGTTCTGCATGATCACCGGCCGCGGCAAGATCGCGCTGGTAGAACATTTCGACGTTGCCTACGAGCTGGAATCCACCCTCAAGCAGCGCGGCAAGGACGCCGAACTTGAGATGCTGCGCGCCGCCCAGCTCTCGCCGGGGGACATCGTGACGGTGCGCCAGCAGGTGCCGCTCGGCTTGGGCCACGCGATCTGGTGCGCCCGCGCGTTCATCGGCGACGACCCGTTTGCCATCCTGCTGCCCGACGACCTCATCCTGGCCGACACGCCCTGCACCCAGCAACTTGCCGAGGCCTACTACCAGACCGGCGGCAGCGTGGTGGCGGTCACCGAAGTGCCGCGCGACCAGACGAACAAATATGGCATACTCAGTATCGGCAAGGATGATGGCCGGCTCGTCGAAGTGACCGGGCTGGTGGAAAAACCGAAGCCGGAAGACGCGCCGTCCAACCTGTCGATAATCGGCCGCTACGTGCTGTTGCCAGATGTGATCGAGTATTTGTCGCGCATGGAGCGCGGCGCCGGCAACGAGGTGCAACTCACCGACGGCATGGCGCATATGATCGGCAATACTCCGTTCCACGGGCTGCGCTACACCGGCACGCGTTTCGATTGCGGCGACAAGATCGGCTTCCTCGAAGCTCAGATCGCGTTTGCACTGCAGCGGCCGGAGATGGCGCCGCAGGTGCGCGGCTTCCTCCGCAAATATCAGGACGCATGATGGATTCCTTCACGCATAATTTCGACCCGACATCGCTGCGCGAATACGACATACGCGGCGTGGTCGGAAAAACCCTGCATCCGGCCGACGCTTTCGCGATCGGCCGGGTGTTCGGCAGCATCGTGGCGAGGCAGGGTGGCCGGACGGTGGCGGTCGGGTATGACGGACGGCTGTCCTCGCCGGATCTCGAGCCGGAACTCGTGCGCGGCTTGGTCGAAAGCGGCATAGAGGTGTTGCGCATCGGCCGCGGTCCTACGCCGATGCTGTATTACGCGGCGATGACGCTGAAAACCGATGGCGGCGTGATGGTCACCGGCAGCCACAACCCGCCGGACTATAACGGTTTCAAGATGGTGCTCGCCAACAAGCCGTTCTTCGGCGCGCGGATCCAGGATATCGGCGCCCGCGCGGCGGCCGGCGACGTGGTGGCCGCCGCGCCCGGCAGCGTGCGCGACGTGGATGTGATGGCCGATTACGTGGCCCGCCTGCTGAGCGACTGGGATGGCGGCGACCGTCTGCTGAATGTAGTCTGGGATAACGGCAACGGTGCGGCCGGCGAGGCGCTGGAGCGGCTGGTGAAGTCCCTGCCAGGCCATCATACCGTGCTGAACGGCGAGATTGACGGTCATTTTCCGGCCCACCATCCGGATCCGACGGTGGCCAAGAACCTGCAGCAATTGATCGCCGAAGTGCGCGCCCAGGGCGCCGATCTGGGCATTGCGTTCGACGGCGATGCCGACCGGATCGGCGCTGTGGACAACGAGGGCAATATCCTGGCCGGCGACCAGCTGCTCGTGGTACTGGCGCGTGACGTGCTGCGCGATCATCCCGGGGCTACCATCATCGCTGACGTAAAGGCGAGCCAGGTGCTGTTCGACGAGGTGCAGGCCGCAGGCGGCGTGCCGCTGATGTGGCGCACCGGCCACAGCCTCATCAAGTCGAAGATGGCGGAGATCGGGTCGCCGCTGGCCGGCGAGATGTCCGGCCACATCTTCTTCGCCGACAAATGGTACGGTTTCGACGATGCGCTTTACGCGGCCATACGCCTGCTGGGTATCGTGGCGCGCATGGGCGGGACGCTGGCCGATGTGCGCGGCGCGCTGCCGCATGTTCTGAACACGCCGGAGCTGCGGTTCGATTGCGCGGACACGCGCAAGTTCGCGGTGATCGAGGAAGTGGCCGAGCGGCTGCGGCAGGATGGCGCGAATGTTTCGGCGATCGACGGCGTGCGTGTCAGTACGGCTGATGGCTGGTGGCTGCTACGGGCTTCCAACACGCAGGCGGTTCTGGTCGCGCGCGCGGAGGCCAAGACCGCGGAAGGGCTGGAGCGGCTGAAGGCGGCGTTGGTGGCGCAATTATCGGCCAGCGGGTTGGCGGCGCCGGATTTCTCCGGGGAGAATGCCGGACACTAGGCAATCCTGGGTGGCAAGACGTTCGCGCCCTCGCCACCCAAGAGCCGCCTCCTGTATGCAGGCGCAAAATCTCCAAACGCAGCCGAAGCCACACTGCAGGCGGGAACGCAAAATTTTTTTGGTCCTTTTTTTCAAAAAAGGACTGCTTGCTTCCTCCGTGCTATTCCACGCACCCAAGCTCCGCCCCGCTGACGATCGCCTTGGAATCCAGCAACGGATTCTCCTCGCCTGTCGTAGCCACCCTGAGCTGAACATTGCCATGCCCGACAAACAGGAAATGACACGGCGCGCCCTGCGTCACGTCGCAGGATTGCAGTTCCGTGTAGCCTTTATCGTGGAAGGTCGAGTGGTTGCCGGCGAGATCGGTGAACTGGGAGCCATGACCGAGCTGCCAGCCGGCCGATAAGAGGGCGGCCCGGGCCTGGTCATACGGCAGTCCCTTGATGACCGGAACAGATGGCGCGCCCGCCATGTCACAGGTCGGCCCCGCAAACGCGGTGGAGGCCGTGATGGTCAGCACGCAGAAGGCGGCGAATGGCACGTTCATGCCGTATTCCAAAGCACAACCGGCTTCGGAATACGACTAAGAAATAGGCAATGAATAATCATGCAAGCGGCATTGTTGCGCCAGCACCGCGCGCCGTGCTTGTTTCAGGGCGGGTTCACGGCACGCGCTGATAGCTGCCTGGCTCGTCCGGACTGGCGCGCAATCTGTCCGTTATGCCAAGTGACGGTTTCCGCCCCGCCCAGGAAAAGCGCGCCATCGGCCGGCATCTGCTGCGCCAGATTATCGAGCACCGATTTTTTTGTGGCAGGATCGAAGTATATGAGCACGTTGCGGCAGAATACGATGTCGAACCGGCCCAGCTGCTTGAGGTCGGACAGCAGATTGTAAAGCCGGAAGCTTACCGCATCGCGCAACGGCTTCTTCACCCGCCATTGCGCGTCCTCCTTGTCGAAATAGCGCACCAGCATCTGCATCGGCAGGCCGCGCTGGATTTCGAATTGCGAGTACAGCCCTTGCCTGGCGCGTTCGAGCGGCTCGCGAGCGATGTCCGTGCCGACTATCTCCACGCGGCGGCCCGGCATTGACGCTGCCAGTTCGGCGCAGGTGATCGCGATCGAGTAGGCTTCCTGGCCGTTTGCCGCGGCCGCGGACCAAATACGCAACGGCAGGCCGGGCGCGCGCGCGGCGTGCAGGCGGGGCAGTATTGCGCGTCGGAGCAGCTCGAATGGTTTGCCGTCCCGGAAGAACAGCGATTCGTTGGTGGTCATCGCCTCCACCATGTCGTTTTCCAGCGTGCTGCCCGGTTTCAACCTGGCGGCGAGGTCGTCCAGGCTGCGCAGGCCTTCGCGGCGCAGGAGCGGTGCCAGCCGAGTTTCCAGCAGATAGAGCTTGTCCGGCCCAAGAATCAGGCCGGAGCGCGCCTTGAGCGTGCCAGCGAGGGCGGTATAGGCGGCGCTCATGCGCGTGCGCCGCCCGGCGCATCGATCAAAGTGAGCAGCTTGGCGGCAATCTGCGACAGAGGAAGTATCGCGCAGGCAAGGCCGGCTTTGACCACCGCGCCCGGCATTCCCCAGACCACGCTGGTCGCTTCGTCCTGCGCTATTACGCCGCCGCCCGCCTGCACCACGGCGCGCGAGCCTGCCAGTCCGTCCTGGCCCATGCCGGTCAGCATCGCCACCAGAACCCGGCCGTCCAGTGCCGCGCTTGCCGAACGCAACATCGGGTCCACGGCGGGCCGGCAGAACTGTTCGGGCGGCCCGTCCGAGAGCTGCACCACGATCTGCGCGCCGCGCTTCTGCAACAGGAGATGGCGCCCGCCCGGCGCCAGCAGGATGCGGCCGGGCAGGATCGGCTCGCCATCCTGCGCTTCGGCACAGGGCAGCACGCCGAGTTTGTCGATATGCTGGGCCAGTATGGATGTGAAAGTCGGCGGCATATGCTGGGTGATCACCACGGGTACGCGCAGGCCGGGGCGCAGCGCCTGTATAAGCGTGAACAGCGCATTCGGCCCACCGGTGGAGCTGCCGATCGCCAGCAGGCGCGGCGGCAAAGCGGGGGCTGCCCGCAGGACAGCCTTGGCGACGGACGCGGCGGCTGCCGGGGGAGGCGCCTGGAAAGTTCGGCTGCGGCGCAGGCGCGCCAGGCCGAGCACCTTTGCCACCAGCTCGTCACCGAAACGGTGGTTTGGCGCCAGCTCTGCCGCACTCGGCTTTGAAAGCGTATCGGCAGCGCCCAGTTGCAAGGCGCGCAACGAGATATCCGCCCCACGCGTGGTAAGAGTCGAGGCCATGATTACGGCCAGCCCGGGAGAGGCGGCGAGCAGGAGAGGCAGCGCCGTCATGCCGTCCATCACCGGCATCTCGATATCCAGCACGACGACATCGATGTCGTACACGCGTAACGCGTCCAGCGCGGCCTGACCGTTGGCCACGCGGGCGACCACCGCGATACGGGGTTCGGCACGCAGGATGTTGGCGATGGCGCCGCGTATTACCGCCGAGTCGTCGCAGATCATCACCCTGGCGGCGTGCGGCGCCACGGCTGAAGTGGCTGCCAGGGCTGTCACAACAGGCCGACCTGCTCGAGCTTGCCGCGCAATATGGTCTCGTCGAACGGCTTCATGATGTATTCCTGGGCGCCGGCTTCGATCGCCTGCTCCACGAAATCAATGTCGTTCTCCGTGGTGCAGAACAGCACGATCGGATCGTCCGCGCTGAACTCCGCCCGCAGCGCGCGGAGGAACTCGATGCCGTTCATCACCGGCATGTTCCAGTCGAGCAGGATCGCCGAGGGCAGATGCGCGCGGCATGCTTCCAGGGCGAGCGCGCCGTTCTCGGCTTCGTCCACCGCGAAGCCGCAATGCTCCAGGATGCGTCGCGCCACGCGGCGCACGGTCCTGCTGTCGTCGACGATGAGGAAGGCTTTGGGAGTCGGCGCACTCATGCCGCCAGCTCCAGCTCGAGGCGCAGCAGCATCGCGATGTCCAGCACCACGAGCAGGCGGTCCGCCACGCGGTGGATACCCTGGCTGTGCGCAGCCCAGACGGCCGGCAGCGTGGGCGGATTCGGCTCCAGACTTGCCGCCGGCAGTGTCACGACCTCGTGCACCTGATCGACCATCAGCGCGTAGAGTTCGGTGCCGTGCTCCGTGACGACAGCCATCTGCGTGGCGGTGTCAGGCAACGGGTCCAGATGCAGGCGCCGGCGCAGGTCGATCGCCGTCACGATGCGGCCGCGCAGGTTGAGGTTGCCGGCCACTTCGCGCGGCGCCAGCGGGATGCGGGCGATCTTCTGGCCTGCCAGAACGTCGCGCACCGCCAGAACGGGCAGGCCGCAAAGCTGGCCATCCAACGTCAGGGTCACGTAGGCGGAATCCATGATCGGCGCTCCTCAGACCTGTTCTTGTGCGTGCGCAGGCTGCGACAGGCAGCTGCGCAACGCTTCGATCAGCGCGGTGCGCTGGGATTTCTGCACGTAGGTGGAGAAGCCGGCCGCCAGGGCCTGTGCGTTGTCTGACGCGCCGTCATGCGCGCTCAGCGCGATCATCGGCGTGTTCGCCCAGGCGCCGCCTTGCCGCGCCGCGCGGGCAAAGGCCAGACCGTCCATGTCGGGCATTTCGATATCCGACACGATGGCGTCCACCTCGAGGCCGCTCTCCCGCAGAGCGAGCGCCGCCGCGGCGCTGTCTGAAGCCGTCACGTCGTAGCCGGCCGCCGACAAAGCGGGCACCAGCAACTGGCGGAAGAAATCGCTGTCCTCGACCACCAGCACGCGGCGGCGCCCGCCGGCGCGCGGTGCTGCGGCCACGAACCAGTCCCGCCAGGCGAGGGTCAGCCAGTGGCCGGTATCGAGAACGTCGGCTGCCTGGCCGGCGATGATGGCGGTGCCCAACACGCCGGCCCGCGCCGATCCGAGCTCGATGTGCAATCGGGCGTGCACAACGTCGATGATGGTATCGACCATCAGGCCCATGCTGCGCGGACCGTCGGAGAATACCAGGACAGATTGCGTCTCCTGCGACGCGCCACTCTCTTCCATCCCGATCAGCTTCATGAGCTGGCCACGATACTGGGTGACCAGGCCGCCGCTCGACTGCTCGATACGGCTGGCGGGGATGGTCTCCAATCGCGCCACCAGGTTCAGCGGCACGGCATACAAGCCGCCCAGCGAACCGGCGCGGAACAGCAGCAGGGCGATCTGATCTTCCGAGCCGGATTTAGGTGATGCGATATCCGCGCCGGCATGGGCCGCGGCGCGGGCGGCGATGCCGGCGCTGCGGGCGATGCCGTTGGGGTCGAGGATCATGATCACCGAGCCGTCGCCCAGGATGGTGTTGCCGCTGAACATCGTCACGTGGCGCAGCACGGGTGCGACCGGCTTGACCACGATCTCCTCGGTGTCGAACACCTCGTCGACCACGATACCCAGCTTGATGCTGCCCACGGCGGTGACGACCACCGTCGTGTGCGAATTCGGCGCGCGGTCCGCCGGATCGAGCCGCAGCAGGCTGGAGAGCCGGATGAGCGGCAGCAGCTCGTCACGCAGGCGCAGCACGTCCGCGCCGCCGACCTGCTCGACGATCATCACCTCGCGTGCCGTGCCGTCGCTCGATCCGGCCGCTGCATCGGATTTCGGCGCGGTAGATGGCCCGCTCGCGCCGACCCTGACCAGCTCGCGCACGGCTATCTGCGGGATGGCGAAACGCTCTCCGCCCGCCGCGACGATAACTGCGGAGACGATCGCCAGAGTGAGCGGTATTTTCACGCTGAAACAGGAGCCCGCGCCCATCGTGCTGGCCAGCTCGATGGTGCCGCCGATATGCTCGATATTGGAGCGCACCACGTCCATCCCCACGCCGCGGCCGGAAATGGCGGTGACCGCCTCCGCGGTGGAGAAGCCGGCGCGGAAGATGAACGCGCGTATCTGCGCCTCCGTCATCGCCGAGAGTTCGGCCTCTGTGGCGAGGCCCTGCGCCAGGGCCTTGGCGCGCACCCGTGCCACGTCGATACCGCGCCCGTCATCGCTGATCTCGATGATGATGTGGCCGCCTTCATGATACGCGTTGAGCAGGATGCGGCCGGCATCCGGCTTGCCTGCGGCGCGGCGCACCGCGGCTGTCTCCAGCCCGTGATCGGCGCTGTTGCGCACCATGTGGGTGAGCGGATCACGCATCAGCTCGAGCACCTGGCGGTCCAGCTCGGTATCCTGGCCGCGCATCTCCAGCACGATCGTCTTGCCGGTCTCCTGCGCCAGGTCGCGCACCAGGCGCGGCAGCTTGTTCCACGCCGTGCCGATCGGCTGCATGCGGGTTTTCATCACGCCGTCCTGCAGGTCCGACGTGATCTGCGACAGACGCTGCAGCGGGGCGCTGAACGCGCTGGCCGCACGCTGCGCCGCTGTCTCGGCACGCGATATCTGCAGGAGCTGGTTGCGTGTGAGCACCAGTTCGCCGACCAGCGTCATCAGCTCTTCGAGCACATCTACGGTCACGCGTATGGTCTGGGCCGCGGGCTCCGGCGCGCTTGCTGATGGCTGGTTGATGGGCGGGGTGAATGCGATCTGGTCAATCACCGGAGGAGCCTGCTCTGGGACCGGCGGCGGCGGCGCTGCCGGCATGTCCGCGCGCGCTTTGTTACGCGTCTTGCGCGCCGGTTTGGCGACCGCGACCGCAGCCGCCACCGGCTCGGCCGTCTCGCCCGATGCCACGCGATTCAGCTCGGCGATGAGATCCTGGTCGCTGCCCTCCGGCTCGCTTCCCGCCACGCCAAGTGCCGCGACGATCGCCTTTATCCTGTCCAGCCCGGTCAGCACTAGGCTGATCACCGCGGCGCTGGCCACGAGTTCGCCATCCCGCACGCGGCCGAGCACGTTTTCCGCGGCATGCGCCACGCGCTCCAGGCGCGGCAGGCCGAGGAAGCCGCAGGTGCCCTTGATCGTATGGACGAGGCGGAAGATCAGCGAGAGCGTGGCCTGGTCGCCAGGGTTACGCTCCAGCTTGACCAGGGCCAGATCCAGATCGGCCAGCGCTTCGTTCGTTTCGGCAAGGAATTCAGGCAGTAGATCGTCCATGGGCCCTCCGTTCGCCACCATGACGGCGTTGGACGAAGAAACCGTAAACCAACAGACGGGCCGGCTCTGCAGCTTGCGTGGTTATGCCGCTTCGATCTCCAGCTCTGATACCAGGCGCAGGACCACGCCAAGCGACCCGGCCTGCAGTCGCGCCATAGCCGCCGCCACGCCGCGCGCCTCGAGCGGCGGATCGGGCGAATCGAGCAGTCCGGGCGGCCAGGCGGCGCGCCTCCCCTCCACGCGCACGCGCAGGTGCCGCCCCGCCCCGCCCAACCAGATCGCGCCGCCCATCGGCAGGGCCGCGGCAGCGGCCAGCAGCAGACAGGCGGCGAACTGGCGCGCCGAATCGTCCTCCAGGACCGCCTCGAGACTCACCTTCAGCTTTGCGATATTCGGCAGGCCGGGCAGCAAGGCCGCCAGATCGCCTACCTCGGCGCCGGCGCCCCAGGCCGCGCGAAGCACGCGCAGCCTGTCGGTCAGCTCGCGCGCGCAATCCTGCGCCAAAGCCAGCGCCTCCGGATCGGGCGCCTCCGCCATCATGTCCAGCGACGCGGCCAGCGCACCCAATGTGCCGGCCAGATCGTGGCATATCCTGGCGCACACCACGCCTGCGAAAGCTAACTTGTCCGTCTCTGACACATCATTCTCCCGGGAGCAGCCCATGTCCGCATACGATGCAACCTACGAGCCTGGCCAGTTTGTCAGCCATCCCGGGTGTCCGGACTGGGGCATGGGGCAGGTGCAGTCGGTGGCCGGGCCGCGGGTGACGGTGAATTTCGAGAATGCGGGGAAGGTGCTGGTCAATACGGATGTGGTGGGGCTGGTGGTGGAGAGTGTGGCTCGGGCGCCGGAGTGAGATAGGAAGCAAGGCCTTCTTTTCTGAAGAAAAGAAGCAAAAGACTTTTGGGAGTGCTGTCGCGGCGCGGGGGGAAATACGCGTTTCGCAGGATATGTGGGGGAACGTCGTCCAGGCGTCATAGCAAGAGTTTTTTGCTTCTTTTTTGCAAAAAAGAAGGCCTTGCTCTACTCGGCAGGCGACGCCACGATCCCATGCACAATGCGATGCCGCGTGCCGCGCGCCCGCCGCTCCAGGATCAGGTAGATCACCGGTGTGGTATACAACGTCAGCGCCTGGCTCACGACCAGGCCGCCGACGATCGCGATGCCAAGCGGCCGGCGCAATTCGCTTCCCGTGCCGAATGCCAGCGCCAGCGGCAGCGCGCCGCACAACGCCGTCAACGTGGTCATGATGATCGGGCGGAACCGTTCCACGCAGGCTTCGCGTATGGCGGCTTCCGGAGTCATGCCGCGCACGCGCTGCGCATCCAGCGCGAAATCCACCAGCATGATGGCGTTCTTCTTGACGATGCCCATCAGCAGCACGATGCCGATCACGCTGAGCACGCCGAACTCCGTGCCGCTGACCAGTATGCCCAGCAGCGCCCCCAGCCCTGCCGACGGCAACGTGGACATGATGGTGATCGGGTGCAGCAAGCTTTCGTAGAGCACGCCGAGCACGATGTAGATCGACAGCAGGGCCGCGCCGATCAGCGCCGGCTCTGCGGAGAGCGATTGCAGGAACAATTTGGAGTCGCCCTCGAACGACACGCGTATGCCTGGCGGTGGCGACAATTCGGCGACGATGGCTTTCGCGCGGTTCACGGCGTCGCCCATCGCCAGCGTGGATTTCAGATTGTAGCTGATCTCGCCGCGCAACTCTTTGCGCGTCATGCACCACGTTCAGCGGCGCGATTCCGTAGGTGATGTGTGCGACGGCACCGAGCGGCACCGGCAGGCCGGTATTGGCGCCGACATAGACATGGTCGAGGAAATGCGGATCGCGCTGCAGCCAGGGCAGCGTCTCCAGTATCACGCTGTACTGGTTGCGCTGGCTGTAGATGGTCGAGATCGGCCGTTGCGCGAACGCATTGCCGAGCGCGATGTCGATCGCGGCCGCCGATACCTGCAGGCGCGAGGCGGCCTGGCGATCGACGGTGACCGTCACCTGCGGCGAGTTGGAGTCCGCGTCGGACGTGACGTCGATAAAGCCCGGCTCGTGTTGCAGGCGCGTCTCGATGCGGCTCTCCCACAGGCTGAGCTGTTCGAGATTGTCGCCAAGCACGTCGAAACTGTATTGCCCGCCGGCGCCCTGCTTGTTGCCGCCGCCGAAATCGCCCGGGGCGAACAGTACGGTGTGCAGACTGGCGATCGAGTCCAGTTGTTTGCGCAGCCGCTCGATGACCGCACTGGGCTTTCGGCCGGCCTTCGAGCGCGGCTTCAACGACACGATGAGCGT
Source organism: uncultured Alphaproteobacteria bacterium (assembly GCA_963795825.1). Classification (GTDB taxonomy): domain Bacteria; phylum Pseudomonadota; class Alphaproteobacteria; order Acetobacterales; family Acetobacteraceae; genus BOG-908. The sequence goes on from CAWCIW010000004.1 coordinate 362,132, forward strand.
CCCCTGGTTGGCCAGGTCGAAGCCGTTCGAAACGCCGACGGTGGAGCCTACGGCGGCCACTGCGGGATCGCGCAGGATGATATCGACCACGCGCTGCTGCTCGGTGACCATCTGCTGGAACGACGCGCTCGCCGGCCCCTCCGTGGTGCCGCGCAGCAGGCCGGTATCCTGGTCCGCCACGAAGTTCTTCGGCACCGCGCCATACAGATAGAACGTGACGAACACGGTCAGTATGGTGACGAACAGCATCGTCCAGCGATGGCGAAGGCTCCAGTCGCAGCCTACCATGTAGCGTCGTGTGATGTTGGCGAAGCCGCGCTCGAACCACTGGTCCACCCGCGCCAGGCGGCCGCGCGGCTCGTGATCGACGAGACGGCCACACACCATCGGCGTGAGCGTCAGCGACACGATGGCCGAGAACACGATGGCGATCGTCAGCGTCCAGGCGAATTCATGCAGGATGCGCCCGAGTATGCCGCGGCATGAACAGCAGCGGGATGAATACCGCGATCAGGGAAAGCGTGATGGAGACGACGGTGAAGCCGATCTGGCGTGCGCCGACCAGGGCTGCTTCCAGGCGGGACATGCCCTGTTCGCGCAGGCGCGCGATGTTCTCGATCATGACGATCGCGTCGTCGACGACAAAGCCCACCGAGATGGTGATAGCCATCAGCGAGTAGTTGTTCAGCGAGAAACCGAACGCCCACATGCCGATCGCCGTGGCCGCCAGCGACAGCGGCACGGTGACGGCGGCAGCCACGGTGGCCGCTACGCGACGCAGGAAGATGAACACCGTCACCAGCACGAGCGCGCCGGTGATCAGCAGGGTGATTTTCACATCGTTCGTGCTGGCGCGTATGGTCTGCGTGCGGTCATCGAGCACGGTGATGTGTATGTCCGACGAGATCCAACGCGCCACCTGCGGCAGCAACGCGCGCACACGGTCCACCGTGTCGATCACGTTGGCGCCGGGTATCTTGTAGATGCGCAGCAGGATGGCCGGTTTGTGGCCGTTCCAGGCGGCGAGGCGAACGTTGCTGACGCTGTCGATCACCTTTGCCACGTCCGACAGGCGCAGCACCGCGCCGTTGCTGGCCTTCAGCACCAGACGCGACCATAAGCGGCCGCACGGCTGATCTGGCCGTTGATGGTGATCTCTTCGGCGCGGTGCGGACCCTGGAAACTGCCTGTGGGCTCGAGCACGTTGGCGTTGACGATCGCCTGGCGCACGTCGTCGGCCGAAATGCCGGCCGCCCGCAACGCACCGGGATCGAGCTGCACGCGTATCGCCGGCGTCTGCCCGCCATCGATCTGCACGCGGCTCACGCCCTCGACCTGGCTGAACCGCTGCTGCAGCACGGTGTCGGCGGCCTCGTAGATCTGGCCGACGTTGAGCTGGTCCGACGATAGCGCGATCGTCATGATCGCGAGGTCGGCGGGATTGAATTTCTTGTAGGTGGGCCGGACCGGCAATCCGCTCGGCAGATCGGTCTGCGCCGCGTTGATCGCCGATTGCACGGAGCGCGCGGCATCGTCCGTGGAGTTGCCGAAATCGAACAGCACGATGACATTGGCGTTGCCGACGGAGCTGGTGGAGAACATGTCCGATACGCCGCCGATCTCGCCGATGCGGCGTTCCAGCGGGGCGGCGATCGAGTTTGCCATGGTGGCAGGATCGGCACCTGGGCGGGCGGCGAACACGACGATGGCCGGGATGTCGACATTCGGCAGGGCTGCCACCGCCGAGGAACTGGTAGGCGACTATGCCGCCCAGGAGGAGGCCTAGCGAGAGCAGGATTGTCGCTACGGGGCGGTTGATGAAGAGGGTGGAGAAGTTCATGGGGCGCTACAGTCAGGGCAGGGAGCAAGGCCTTCTTTTTTGAAAAAAAGAAGCAAAAAACTTTTGACTCCGCTGTCGCGGGTTTGTGGCTGGCGTGCGTGTTTATGGTGGCGGGTGCGTGAGAGGCAAGATTGGTGCGGAGTGGGGTAGTTGCGAACAGCAGCCATTTTCAAAGCACAACCCGCGGGTCTGCAGTCGATTTATCGTTAGGTTCGAGGGTTCTTTTTGTTTGCTTAGATGCGGTAACAGCCGTCCGTATGTAAGATATAATGAAAAGACCAGAGGCCATCGTCAGCAAGCTCATCTCACCGGTGTTGGCTGCCGTGACCCCGAAGATTGCCGCCATAATTACAAAGCGAAGCAAGAGGGATAAAATAATAAAACCTACAGTCTGCCGCATCCAAAGCTGACTGGTTTTTTCGTGTCCTTTAAAAGCAAGAAGAAAAAACGCAAGCGCTGCTATCTGTTGAATGGGTATGGAATAGAGATCGTGATTGGACTTGAGGCATTTTATCTTGTCGTAAACAATAAAAGCACTTGCTGCCACTGATACAAGCAGCAACAAAATTGCAATTGCCTTTCGGCTTACCTTCATGATCGACCGGTTTTCCATACCAGGTTTACCTCGGTTATCTCAAACAAGGCGTTGCCGCAGCCGGCGACAGCGGAGCAAAAGTTTTTTGCTTCTTTTTTTCAAAAAAGAAGGCCTTGCCTGCTTTCTTCACTCCGCCGCCGTCGCCACAAGCTCAGGCCGCGTCGCATAACGTCGCCGTGCGCGTTCGAACGCCACATAGATGGCCGGCGTCGTGTAAAGCGTTAGCACCTGGCTCAGCAGCAAGCCCGCCCACGATCGCCACGCCCAGCGGCCAGCGCAGTTCGCTAGCCGGTGCCATGATCCAGCACCAGCGGCAGCGAGCCGAGCAGGGCGGCCGCCGTCGTCATCATGATCGGGCGGAAGCGCAGCACGCAGGCTTCCACCGCCGCTTCCTCCGGCGAGAGACCGCGCGTGCGTTCGGCTTCCAGCGCGAAATCCACCACCAGGATGCCGTTCTTCTTCACGATGCCCATCAGCAGCACGATGCCGACGAGCGCCACCACGGAAAGATCCGACTCCGGTGAACATCAAGCGCCAGCAAAGCGCCGATGCCGGCCGAGGGCAGCGTGGACAAGATGGTGACCGGATGGATGAAACTCTCGTAGAGCACGCCGAGCACGATGTAGATCACCGCGACCGCGGCCAGGATCAGCCACGGCTCGGCGGCCAGGCTGCGCTGGAATTCGGCCGCATCGCCGGAATAGGCGCCGATGATGGTGGCGGGCAGGCCGATATCGGCTTGCGCCTGCTGCACTTCGGCCACCGCGTGGCCGAGCGAGGCGCCCTGCCGCACGTCGAAGCTGAGCGTCACCGAGGGGAACTGCGACTGGTGCGTGATCACCAGCGGCGCGACCCGCCGCACCAGATGCGCGCACGGCCATCAGCGGCACCTGCGCGACGGTGTTGGTGGTGGCGACCGTGGTGGTCGCCACCTGTGCGGCACCATTGGCACCGAAGCTCGCAACCGTGCCAGGCACGCGCAGTTTCTCCAGCGATCCCGGGTCGGCGATCCAGTCGGCATCGGCCGACATCACCACGCGATACTGGTTGCATTGCTGGTAGATCGTGCTCACCTGGCGCTGGCCGAACGCATCGTAGAGCACGTCCTCGATCGCCTGCATGGTCACGCCAAGGCGCGTCGCGCGGTCGCGATCCACCACGATTTCGGTGGCAAATCCGCTCTCCTGCTGGTCGCTCGTCACGTGGTCCAGATCGGGCGCGTGGGACAGGCGATCGATCAGCCGCGGCGTCCACAACGCCAGCTCGTCGGCATCGGTGTCGGTCAGCGTGTATTGGTATTGCGTGCGGCTGACGCGCGCGCCGATCTGGATGTCCTGCACCGGCTGCATATACACCGCGAGCCCGGCATCCCGGCAAGTGTGATCTGCAGCCGCGCGATCACCACGCCCATCGCATCGCGCTGGCGGCGCGGTTTCAGCGTGATGGAAAGCCGGCCGACATTCGGCGTGGGGTTCACGCTGCCGGCGCCGACCAGCGAGGCCACGCTGTCCACCGCCGGATCGCGCTGCACGATATCGGCCGCGCGCAGCTGCAGCTTGGCGATCGCCGGTATCGAGATGTTTTGCGCCGCCTCCGTGGTGGCGACGATGGCGCCGGTATCCTGCTGCGGCAGGAAGCCTTTCGGCACCACCACATAGAGCAGGATGGTGCCGGCCAGCGTCAGCACGGCGATGACCAGCACGAGCGGCTGGTGGCGCAGGCTGACGACCAGGCTGCGGCGGTAGCGGTCCAGCAGGCCGCCGAAGAAGCGGTCGGTGCCGCGAGGCGGGGCCCGCCTTGTGCGGCTCTCAGCAACCGGCCGCACATCATCGGCGTCAGCGTCAGCGAAATCACCGCCGAGACGGCCACCGCCACCGACAGCGTGACGGAAAACTCCTTGAACAGCCGCCCGACCACGCCGCCCATGAACAGCAGCGGGATGAACACCGCGATCAGCGACACGGTGAGCGAGACGATGGTGAAGCCGATCTGCCCCGCGCCGCGGAACGCCGCTTCCAGCGGCGGCACGCCGTCTTCGATATAGCGCACCACGTTCTCGATCATGACGATCGCATCATCGACCACGAAGCCGGACGCAACGGTCAGCGCCATCAGCGACAGATTGTCCAGCCCGTAGCCGAGCCAGTCCATGATGCCGAACGTGCCGATCAGGCTCAGCGGCAGGGCGACGGCGGGGATGATGGTGGCGCGCCAGCTGCGCAGGAACAGGAAGATCACGCCCACGACCAGCACCATCGCCAGCAGCAGCGTTCCCTGCACGTCGGCCACCGAGGCGCGTATGGTCTGCCGTGCGATCGGCCGGAGACTTCGATTGATGCCGGGCGGCAGGGCGCGGGTCAGCTCGGGCAGCTCGTCACTGCACCGCGTCCACCGTGCTCCACGATGTTGGCGCCGGGCTGGCGCTGCACATCCAGCAGCACCGCCGGCCGGCCTTTGAACCAGGCGGCGACACGATCGTTCTCCACACCGTGCACCACGGTGCCCACATCGCCAAGCCGCACCGCGCGCGCCGGCGCGCCAGGCCAGGATCAGCGTGCTGATAGGCTTCCGGGTGTCAGAAGCTGGTCATTGGTGCCGACGGCGTAGGACAGGTGCGGGCCGTTGAAACTGCCTTTGGCGCCGCTGACGTTGGCGCCCGTAATCGCGCGTCCGCACATCCTCCATCGACAGGCCGTAGGATGCCAGGCGCGCGGGATCGAGCTGCACGCGTATCGCCGGCTTCAGCCCGCCTTGCACCACCACGCGGCCCACGCCGGTCGATCTGGCTCAGCTTGGGCTGCAGCAAGGTGTCGGCTGCATCGGCCACCTGGTCGATCGGCACGGTGTCGCTGGTCATCGCCAGGCTCAAGATCGGCGCGTCGGCCGGGTTCACGCGGTTATAGCTCGGCGGATAGGGCAGGGAGGATGGCAGCACCCCCTGCGGCGGCGTTGATCGCCGCCTGCACGTCCTGCGCCGCGCCATCAATGCTGCGGCGTGAGGTCGAATTGCAGCGTGATCTCGCTGGTGCCCACGGCGGACGGCTCTGCATCGTGGTGATGCCGTTGATCTGGCCGAGCTGGCGTTCCAGCGGCGCGGTGACGAGGGTCGCCATCGTGTCCGGCCCGGCGCCGGGATAGCTGGTGGTGACGACGATGGTGGGGAAATCGACCTGCGGCAGGGCGCTGACGGGCAGCGCGCTATAGCCCAGCGCGCCGCCCAGGAGGACGCGATGGAGAGCAGGCAGGTGGCGATCGGGCGCGCGATGAAGGGGGCGGAGAGGGACATGCATTGAATGTGCCCACTGTGCTAGGCAAGGCAAGCAGTCCTTTTTCGAGAAAAAGGACCAAAAGCTTTTGCTCCCTGTCGGCGGGTGTTTCAGCACTCCCCGACAGGGACCAAAAGTCTTTTGCTTCTTTTCTTCGGAAAAGAAGGCCTTACTTCTTAGGGATTGCCAGATGGATTACATAAACCTGGGCCGCACCGGCCTGAAAGTCTCCCGCCTCTGCCTGGGCTGCATGACGTATGGCGAGCCCGGCCGCGGCACCCATGAATGGACGCTGCCCGAAGCGGAATCCCGCCCGTTCATCGCCCGCGCGCTGGCGGCCGGGATCAATTTCTTCGACACCGCGAACGTGTATTCGGCAGGCTCCAGCGAGGAGATCCTCGGCCGCGCGCTGCGCGATGTGCCGCGGCATGCGGTGGTGGTGGCGACCAAGGTGCATGGGCCGATGCACAAGGGGCCGAATGGCGGCGGGCTGTCGCGCAAGGCGATCCTGCGGCGAGATCGACGCTTCGCCTGACGCGGCTCGGGATGGAGTACGTGGATCTCTACCAGATCCATCGCTTCGATCCGGAGACGCCGATCGAGGAGACGCTCGAGGCGCTGCACGATGTGGTTCGCGCCGGCAAGGTCCGCTATATCGGCGCGTCGTCGATGCATGCCTGGCAGTTCTGCAAGGCGCTGTATCTGTCCCGGCTTAACGGATGGACGCGGTTTGTTTCGATGCAAAACCACCTCAATCTGCTCTATCGCGAGGAGGAGCGCGAGATGATGGGGCTGTGTCTGGAGGAAGGTATCGGCGTGATACCGTGGAGCCCGTTGGCGCGCGGCAAACTGACGCGGCCGTGGACCGAGGCACCGCCGACGAAGCGGGCCGAGACGGACCAGTTCGGGCGTTCGCTCTACAAGGGTGGCGAGGAGAGCGACCGGGCGATGGTGGGCGCGGTGCAGCGCGTGGCTGAGGCGCGCGGGGTGCCGATGGCACAGGTGGCGCTGGCCTGGGTGCTGGCCCGGCCGGGCGTGACAGCGCCGATCATCGGCGCGAGCAAGATGTCGCATCTGGAGGATGCGTTGGGGGCGCTGGCGCTGCATTTGACGGCGGAGGAGACGGCTTCGCTGGAGGCGGCGTATGTGCCGCGGCGGGTGGCCGGGTTTCAGTAGCAGACCGGTCGCAAGAGGCGCGCTTGTTGCTACCAGGACGTGCTAGGAGTGTGGCCTGCGCCCCGCTGCTCTGCGGGCTCCTCTCTCCCTGATCGGGACTTCATCGATGAACCACCACAAGCGCGTTCTGGCCGGCCATACGCTGCATCCCGAAACCCTGATGATGGGTTTCGGCTACGATCCCGCCTTATCCGAAGGCAGCGTGAAAGTGCCGATCTTCCAGACCAGCACATTCGTGTTCCGATCCGCGCAGCACGGCAAGGAGTTCTTCGAACTCGTCGCCGGACTGCGCGAATTGCGCGAAGGCGAGCAGCCCGGCCTGATTTACTCGCGCTTCAACAACCCGGACCTGGAAATCCTCGAGGACCGGCTGACCGTTTGGGATGGCGCCGAAGCCGCCCTCGTATTTGCCAGCGGCATGGCGGCGATTGCCACCACGCTGCTGACGGTGGCGCGGCCTGGCGACGTGATATTCTACAATGCGCCGATCTATGGCGGCACAGAGACGCTGCTGATGAAGGTGCTGCCGCGTTTCGGCATACAGGGCGTGGAGTTCGCCGGCAGCCTGGAACCCGAGATGATCGCCGCGCGCCTGGCCGAAGCACGCGCCGGCCTGGCGCCTGGCGCGCGCATCGCCGCCTTCATGCTGGAGACGCCGGCCAATCCCACTAACGACCTCATCGACATCGCGCATTGCGCGGAGCTCGCCGCCACACTGGCCGACCAGCCAGGCGGCCGGCCCGCCGTGATCGTGGACAACACGTTCCTCGGCCCCCTCTGGCAATCGCCTTTGGCGCATGGCGCCGATCTGGTGATCTACTCGCTCACCAAATACGTAGGCGGACACAGTGACGTTGTGGCAGGCGCCGTGCTTGGCAGCCATGCGGCGCTCAAGCCGATACGGTCCATGCGCAGCGCGTTCGGCACCATGAGCGACCCGCATACCGGCTGGTTGCTGATGCGCAGCCTGGAGACTTTGGAATTGCGCATGACACGCGCCGGCGAGAATGCCGGGCGCGTGGCGGATTTTCTGGCGCACCATCCCTCGATCGAGCGCGTGGGTTTCCTTGGCCATCTGCCATCCGGCTCGCGCGCGGCGGAATTATATGCGCGCCAGTGCAGCGGGCCGGGCTCCACGATCAGCGTGTATGTGAAGGGCGGCGAGGCGGAAGCCTTTGCGTTTCTGGACCGGCTGACGATCATCAAGCTGGCGGTGAGTTTGGGCGGGACGGAAAGTCTGGCGTCCCACCCTGCGGCGATGACGCATATCGGCGTTCCGCGCGAGCGGCGGCAGCGCTTCGGGTTGCTGGATAATCTCGTGCGGATTTCCGTGGGCGTGGAGCATCCGGACGATTTGATCGCGGATTTGCGCCACGCGCTGAGTTGAAGGTGGCACCCTCGCAGGTGCCTGGCTTAGTATGGCGTGCCGGCTGCGGCGCGCTGTGTTCGCAGCGCGTCGGCGTACCAGGTGAACTCGTCAAGAAACCTGCTTAGGCCGTGCACCTCGCCGCCGGCCGACGGTTCGCCGTTTTCGGACAGCACATTCTGTATGTGCGGGATGGGCAGCACACTGGGTATGCTTGGCATGCCGAGTTCCGCCAGAGTCATGCGCAACTGCATCGCCGCACGCACGCCGCCAAACTGTCCGGCGGAGTAACAGACGATCGCCGATGGGCGCCAGAAATACTCCTCGAGGAAATGGTCGAGCAGGTTCTTCAGGGCGGGCGGGATGCCGTTGTTGTATTCCGCGGAGACGATGATAAATCCGTCCGCCCGGCCGTAGAGTTCGGCGAGGTGTTGGAGCGCGTGCGGCGCTTCGCCTTTCGGGTATTCCTTGTACATGCGGTCGAGCAGAGGGAGCTGCAGGTCCATCGGATCGACCAGCACGGGCTTCTGCCCGCGCGACGACAGCGCGCGCATGATCATCCGGGCTGCGCGGATGCCTTGCCTGTCTCGCCTGACGGAGCCCAGGAGCACGGGAATGACAGATTGCTGCGGCATCGTGCGGCGTCCTCTCTTCAGCGCCCCGGTTACGCGCCCGCGATTGCTCTACGATTTTTCGAGGTGGAGAGTCATTTGGAGAACGGCCGTTTTGAGATGCGGCCGTTCTCCGAGGCTTTAGTAGTTGGTCAGCAGGTTCGTGCCGTTGATCGAGCCGAGCCCGGTGGCCAGGCTGTAGCCCTGGTGCGCCTGATAGGCTGGGACGGCGGACGCGCCATTCCGGGCCGACAATATGCCGATCTGGTCCGACTTCTTGGCGACATGGCAATCCGGCGTTCCGGCGTAGCAGGGCTGGGTGTTGTCGCCATGCGTCACGTTGTTGAAGACGCAGGCTTTGGAGATGTCGCGGCCCTTGCTGGCGTCGCAGGCGCCTGCCAGGACCGGGCTGGCAAATTGCAGAGCCGCAAGCTCGTAGAGACGCGGGTTTACGTTGCCGAGCCGGCTACCGGCAAGTTCGGTTTCCAGCCCGAGCATGCCGGCAAATGCCGGTGCTGCAACAGACGTGCCGCCGAATGCCTGGTTGAGCGCATTGATGCCTTTGTAGTTGCAGGGACTGCCGCCTTCGGCCGTATCGGACATGCAGATCAGATAGGCATGATCCCAATATCCGTTGGCGGCGAAGAATGCGACATCCGGCTGGTCGCGTACGCCATCATCCGGCATGCCTTTCAGCGTAGCGGATTGCCAGGACGGCTTCGCATAAACCAGGCTCGCGCCGCCGGTGCCACCAACACCGTTCTGCACCCCTGGCGTTGTGCCGGAATTGCAGTAAGCGCTTCCGCTGGCCGCACCGGCGGCTGCAGCGATTATGCTGCTCGCACAGGAATTGTTCCAGGGTATTTCAGGAATGTAGGACTGCGCCGAATGCACGCCGAACTCGTTTCTGGCGAACCAGTACGAGGACGTTTCGCCCTTTGCCGTGTCGGCAAAGTCGGTCCCGCCGACCGACGTCACGTAAGGGTTTGCGGCAAGTCCGTTCACGCCAAGTCCGTCCGAATCGATCACGTCGCGATCGCAGCTCGAACCGCTGTCGCCGGACGAGATGATGATCGAGATGCCTTTCGCGGCACCTTCTTCGGCAAGGTTCGACCACATGTTCAGGAATGCGAGGCCGTTCTCCTGCTCGCAACCGCCATAGCTTATGCTGTAGATCGAAGCGTCCGAGTCCATCTTTTCGACTAGGTTCTGCAACGACGTCATGACCCCGAACGTGGTCTCCGTTGCCGCACAGGATGCGTTGACGATATAAGAATTGACCGCGACGGCACCTGCCCATTCTGCATCGATTGCAGCTTCTATCTCGTCGCCCGTGTGGCCGGGATTGGCGCAGCCGGCCGGGTGGATTTGCGAGAACGTGCCGGGGACCACGCCCACGCCGAATGCGCTGCGAAAGCGCGTCCAGTCGGCGGGGATTATGTTTGTCTGCTCGATGACGGCGATCGTGACGCCGCTGCCATCGATCGATTTTGGCAGGCCAGCGCCGCCGCTGTAGATCGGGTCGAGATTGTATATCGTGTAGAAATCACCGGGCGCCACGGCATAGAACGGCAGGTTGCCGGCGCCTGTTGGAACGGTGAAACTGGTTTTTGGAACGTATTGCGGCTGCGGGAAGAAGTTAGAGACCGTAACGCCATCGATCGCCGGTGCCAGTGCGGCGGGAACCGAGATCGGCGTGGTATTGGCGATATGCGATACGCCCTTCAGCTGATACGCATGTATGCCGGCATGAAACGCGCCGGATAACGAAGCTACAGTGCCGGAGAAATCGATCGACATGCCGCTCGGTGAGACGGCATTGATAGACAGGCCCGCCGATTTGAGCCAGCTCACCACCTTGTCGATATCGGCTTGCACCGGTCCGAACCGGCGCAGATCGGCGGCGCGCAGCCAATGGTGGTATTGCGGCGATGTCCGGTCCTGCTGGGCGGCGAGCAGCTTGTCGAGCGCCGCCTGTGACGCGGCGGGCCGTTTCATTCCAAGCAATACATGCGACAACACATGGCCCTGCGGCAGACTGCCTTTATCCGCTGCGAAAGCGACCGGGGCAGCTACGCTGCCTGCGATCTCGACGCTGGTCTGCGTGTGCACGGCATCGGTGATAACCGGGGACTGTGCATGGACGGAGCCGGTGGCCAGGCCCAACGCTGTAGCGGAGAGCAGCAATATTCGCCGATTGACCATACCGAAAAACTCCTTGTGCCGCAAAGCGCGCGCAGCCATGTTAGCCAGTTGTGCCGCAGGCGTTGCTGCCTGGCAAGATGCTGCGGATGCGGTTGTTACCACTGAGCAATTACAACCTGTTGCGCGTCAGCAGTTCCGGTCCCTTGTCGGCCGATGGTGCTTCGTGCCAGTGTTAACAGAATTTAGATCGGAGATCCCATGAAACACCTGCGCGATATCTGCATGTCTGTCTGCGTGGCGACCGGTATTCCTGCAGTCGCTTTGGCGGCGCCGCATTTCGTGGAGCGCCAGATCGTGGTGCAAGGGAATCAGGATTTCGAAGTTACTGGAATAAACGACAGCGGCACAATGGTCGGCACGCTTTACGCGCCGATCACTGCGGCGCCGTCTGGTGTTGTGGTGACGCAGCAATCCGTTACGACAATACCTGCTCCTTATAGTATCGGCGGGCCGGCGCAACCGACCTCCATCTACAACGACGGAACGATAATCGGGTCTGTGCAAACTTTTGTCGGTGGCCATCAAATGTTTGTGTCGCGCGCCGGCGTCATTGACCCGAATTACGAGATCGCGCTGGACTATGGCAGCTCTTTTGGCGTTCTGGGCGTAAATACACTTGGCCTTGTGGGATCGAAGGTGTTTTTTACCAGAGTGATTTCACGGACCTTGCCGAACGTGCCGGAATACGGAACGCCGCCGAACTTCCACACTGTGGCGCCTATCAAGCAGTTCAACACTATCAAGGGTCTCAGCAAAACAGGCATGGTGTCCGGAACCGCGTTTAACGAAATGGGCCCAAAAGTGATTTTTCTGGGCAAAGGTAAAACGTTCCGGTCGATAGCGCCACCTGGCGCGATATCTGCGTCCGGCGGCTTTTCCAACGTTGCAGGCAAGCTGGCCGGCAGCTATTCGGATGCCATGAACGTGGCCCACGGCTTCGTTTACGCGGCAGGGCGCTACACGAGCTTTGACATGCCGGTGCTCACCTACGACGTCGAGATATCCGCAATCAATGACAAGGGCTGGGTGGTCGGCACCTACACGAGCGATGCCAACAATGTCCAACACGCGTTTTTCTATGACGGAGCGAGCGTTGTCAGCATAGGGAATTACGACGCGACGACCAACCTCTCGGTTGCGCTGAACAATGTCGGCCAGGTGGTGATTTCCGAACGGGTGTTCGACTCGACGCCGAAATATCTGTCGTTTCTGGAGACTTGCCGTCCTGGATCATGCTGATCCAGGGATCGGCTGAGGCTACCGCCACGGGGGATGATCGCTGGGCGGCAGGTCCTATACCCCGGGCAGTTTGAGGGCGCCTGAGGCAAGCGCGCGAGGCCCCCACAACACGCGTTGCGGGGGCCTCTTCTTTAGGCGGCCAACGTGCCCGCCAGCTTCGCCGATTGTGTCGCCAGCGCATCCATCAACGGCGGCGACAGCACGTCATAATGCGGCAAGCCAAGCTCTTCGAGCCGTGCGCGTATCGCCGTCGTATGGCTTGGCGGCACACCACCCTCGATGATCGAAGACACGAACGCAGCGAAACCGGGCGTTGCGAAACCCGGCTTGTCGGCGAGTTCGGTGTGGATGAAATCCAGGCCATAGAACGCGTGGTTCTTGTTCTCGATCCGGCCAAACATGTGCACACCGCATGCCTTGCAGGCGTGGCGCTGGATTGCGGCATTTGCGTCCACAACGTGGAGCTTCTCGCCGTGTTCGAGCACCTCCACGGCATCACGCGACACAACTGCGATCTGGGAGAATATCGCGCCCTTCGGTTTCCAGCATTTTGTGCAGCCGCAAACATGGTTGTGGGCGCATTGTGCGGTGATGCGCACTTTCACCGGCTCGGACTGGCAGTGACAAGCCAGCGTGGCACCGGAAAATTCGCCTGCGCCGCCTTTCGGCACGCCGTCATCGACCGCGGGATGGATCATGACTTTATCGGACATAGTGACCTCCATAGTGTTTGAAGCTTGGGCCGTGCCGTATGCTACCATGCAGGCCCGCACCGGGGAAATTCAGGCATTTCGCGGCGGAGGTCTGCCGGTCAGGCCAACGCGGCCGCATGGTAGCGCAGGTGATCCTCGATAAAGCTTGCAATGAAGTAGTAGGAATGATCGTAGCCGGGCTGGCGCCGGAGTTGCAGCGAGATCCCGGCGCTTGCACAAGCCGCTTCCAGTAGCTCTGGCTTGAGTTGCGCTTCGAGAAAATTATCAGCTAGCCCTTGATCGACCAGCAATCCCGGAAGGCGGTGCCCGTCCGCGATCAACGCCGTGGCGTCGTATTCGCGCCATAGCGGCGACTGCGGACCGAGGTAGCCGCCGAGCGCCTTCTGGCCCCAGGGGCAGTTGATCGGCGAGGCGATCGGCGCAAACGCAGATACGGATTTGAAGCGGCCGGGATTGCGCAGGGCAATTGTGAGCGCGCCGTGGCCGCCCATCGAATGGCCGGAGATGGACTGCCGTGCCATGTCGGCCGGCAACGTCACTGCAATTACGCCGGGAAGTTCGGTTTCCAGATATGCGCGCATGCGGTAATTTGCGGCAAAGGGGGCCTGTGTCGCGTTAAGATAGAAACCGGCGCCAAGGCCGAAATCATAGCTGCCTGCCGGATCGCCCGGTACGCCTTCGCCACGCGGGCTGGTATCCGGTACGATCAGGATCAGACCGAGTTCGGCTGCCACGCGCTGCGCGCCCGCTTTCGCGATGAAATTCTCTTCCGTGCAGGTTAATCCGGAGAGGAACCACAGTACCGGCAGCTTCGTGTTTTCGGCTTGCCCAGGAACGAACGCCGCAAAACGCATCGGTGTCCCTGTTTCTGCAGATTGGTGCCGGAAGACGTATTGCACGCCGCCGAAGCTGCGGTTCTGAGATAGCGTTTCAACCATGTGTGCACCCGAATGTGGTTTGGCGCTCAGAGCGTGCGGCGACGGCGCCTGGAAGGCAATACAGGCCTCGCGCCTTGGGTTAGAACTACTCCCGGCCAACATACGCGAGCTGTTCAGCCTATAGCGGCAATCACCATCTCGCCCACAAATACCGTGGCATGCCGCCAGGCATCTTCACTGTCGCCCCGAAACGACACAGTGCGGGCGAGGACCGACTTTCCGTCGGACACGCGCATCACCTCGACATCCCCAAACTGGATCAACGAACTGATCTTGTGTATGGCGCCGAACACCACGTATTGCGCATGCCCGGCGCGTGCGGCTTCGGTCATCGCGGACTGGTCGAGACGGTCAACGGAGCAGGGGGCGGTGGCGCAATGTAGTGGCTCGGCTATGAATTTTGTGCTCTTGCCGAGCATGTCCAGGATGCCCGCCTTGTAGGCGGCGAGCCGTGCGGCGTGGGCAGCTACCTGATCGCGCACCTCGCCCGAAGAATCCTGGTACACGAAGTCAGCTACAGCAACGGTGGGGGGCGCGGCGTATGCAACCGTGGCGGCAAGGTTGAGCATCATGATCGCCGCGGATGCCTGCATTGCTACGCGCGTACGAACACATTTAGCATTCACGGCGAGGTCGCGTCAGGTGCGAGGGGCTTATCCTGCTCGTCGAGCAGAGGGATATTGTAGTCGCGCAAAATCTTCAGGATTTGCGGTTCTTCCTTGGCGATAACGGCATTCAATTTATGGCGGAAATCAACGTCACCTTGTCGCACACCCATAGCGATGTGGTAATCCATACGCACTTTGGCATTTTCCGGATCGAGAAACGCCAAATGTAGCGGCAAATGGTCGTGCTTGACATAGAAGCCCGCGATAGGCCCCCAGATCAGGCCGACATCAACGTGTCCTTCGGCAATGTCCTTAACCATTTGATAGGCTGGCTGTTCTACGCGGGTATCTACCATCAAAGCGTAGATCGATGTCTGGTCCATAAGGTTGCGGTTGATAATCAATTCGGTTGGCGGGGTTGCAGCTACGAGCCCAAAACGCCGGCCAGCAATCTTCCAATCGCTTACGCGGGGATTATCGATATTGTCAGCCTTGCGCGTGAGCATGACGTAGCCGGTGTGATAATACGGCTCGGTTGTCGCCATATCGTCCACGCCGGCGACGGTGCCTATCACCACGTCGCAACGGTGCTGCATCAGCGTGGCACGCACGAAACCCTGCGAGTCCGGAAACCAAGTGTAAGACAGCTTAAGGCCGAGATCATGCGCAACCAGCGATGCGATCTTGTTCTCAAACCCTTCCTGCTGCTGATTCGAATACGGCAGGTCGTGCGGATCGGCACAGACGCGCAGTTCGGTCTGAGATACCAGGTCGGGTGTCTGCTGTGCGACAGCGCGATTGGGAAAGGCCGCTCCGAAAGCAGCACTTACCAGCGCTGCCGCGGCCACTCGGATCATCACCCGATTATTGCTCGATGTGTTCAGGATGCCCGCGCCCAAGAGCGCCATCGGAACGCGCGAGCAGATAGGCGTAGATATTTTCCATGTTATCGACGACGTCTTCATTGGTTCCGAAGGACGGCATGACAAGATCGCTAGCCTGGCTGACCTCCTTCTTGCCGTTGATGATGGTGTTTTCCACCTGCTCCTTGCTGAGCCGTTTCAACGACTGTGTCAGGTTGGGAGCATAGGAGCTGCCGAGTCCGTCAGGGCCGTGGCACCGCATGCAGGCGTCGCCGTAATACAGGAAACCCTTATAGGTATTCATGTCCACCTTGTCCCCGTCCTTGACGGTGTAAGGCTTGGCAGACGGGGCTGAGTCAGTGGCGCCTGATGCCGGTTGGCCAATCACGAAGATCACGGCTAGCGCCACTCCGGCGACAGAAAACGCTGTCAGACTTTGGCGTGAAAACATTCTGGCCTCCAGTGTCGCGATCTTCAGATAACGAAGGTCGTAAAATAAAATAAGCCCCGCCTGCATTTCTGCAAGCGGGGCAGGACGATTGGCGCAGTTCTTAGTCGGACAGACCGAACACAGTCAGTACGCCGCCGAGCTGTGTGTAGTTGGAGAGCTGACGATACGCGCCGACAGCGCCGAGGCCCGCAGTGGATTCCGACAGTCCGGCGGCCATGCCGATACCAGCCCAGCCACCGACACCGGACAGAACGGCAAGGTATTGCTTGCCGTTATGCGTGTAGGTGTTGATGTTTCCGATAATCCCAGACGGCGTCTTGAACTTGTAGAGCAGGCGGCCGGTCTTCTGGTCGACGACCTTCAGGTAGCCATCGAGAGTGCCATACACGGCAACATCGCCGGCAGTGGCCAACGCGCCGGACCAGACAGAGAAGGTTTCCGGATCGGACCAGAGGATTTTGCCCTGGTTCGCATCATAGGCGATGAAGTTACCCAGGTTCTTTTGCCCGGCAGGCGGGAACATCGACAGCGTAGCGCCGACATAAGCCTGGCCGGCAGTGTAGCTCACCTTGAACGGCTCGTAGTCCATACAGACGTGGTTCGTCGGCACAAAGAAGATGTGGTTTTTCGGCGAGTAGGCCGAAGGCTGTTCATCCTTAGAGCCGAGCGCGGCGGGGCAGACGCCCTTGGTGTTGTGGTCTGCACCCTGTACGCCCGGGCCATACTGGTTGACCAGGACGGGCCGGCCGCTCGCCAGATCGATCTTGCTCGCCCAGTTTACGGCCGGATCGAACTTCTCGGCCTCAAGCAGTTTCCCTGTGCCGCGATCGAGCACGTAGGCGAAACCGTTGCGATCGAAATGGACGAGGGCATGGGTTTGCACGCCGTGCACTGGCAGATCAGCCAGCACCATCTCGTTTACGCCGTCATAATCCCACTGGTCATGCGGGGTCATCTGATACACCCACTTCGCCTGGCCGCTGTCTGCGTCACGCGCGAAGATGGAGAGCGACCACTTGTTGTCGCCAGGGCGCTGCGTCGGGTTCCAGGTCCCGGGATTACCCGAGCCGTAATAGATCAGATTGAGCTTCGGATCGTAGGACAGCCAGCCCCAGGTGCCGCCGCCGCCATGCTTCCACTGATCACCCTGCCAGGTGGAGGTGGAGCTGTTTTTGCCGACCGGCTTGCCCATTGACATCGTGTGTTCGGGATCGAACTTGATCATGTCGTCGGTGCCGGAAGAATAGGCTACCCATGCCTTGCTGCCGTCCTTGATATTGTAGGCGGTCAGGCGACCCTGCACACCGAATTCGCCGCCGCTGACGCCGAGTATGACCTTGTCATGCACGACGAGTGGCGCAGAGGTGCCGGTCTCGCCCTTGCCCGGATCGCCGTCCTTCACTGTCCAGACGACCTTGCCGGTTTTCGCGTCGAGTGCCACCAGCGACGTGTCCGCCTGGTGCAGGAAGATCATGCCTTCGCCATAGGCGACGCCGCGATTCACGGTGTCGCAGCACATGACGGGGATCACATTCAAATCCTGGTGCGGCTCGTATTTCCACACGATCTTGCCGGAGTCGTTCAGGTCGAGCGCAAACACGGTGTTGGGAAACGGCGTGGACAGATACATCATGTCGCCGATGACGAGCGGACCGCCCTCATGTCCGCGCAGCACGCCGGTCGAGAAAGTCCAAACCGGATGCAGGTTCTTTGCCGTGGTCGCGTTGATCTGGTGCAGGTCGCTATAACGTTGCGACGCATAATTGCCGAGCGGGATGACCCATTGCGAGGAGTCGGTCGAGGCTTTCTGCAGCGCGTCGTTGGCGCGCGCCGGCGAGGTGCTGAAAGCAGCAACCATCGCCGCCGCGCAAACTGTGAGTGACAAAAGATTTCTCATGGAGGTCTCCCTGACTTCTTGTTTCGCCCGGTTCCCCAGGTCGTTCCGTCCCAAGATTTCTCAGGCACGGTATATCTGGCCTGCCGGTGCAGGATCTTTGAACTTCAAACGCGGGCCGTAGCATAAGGCGGAAAACGGATCGTCAAACCCACGTTCTCCACCTATTTTGCTGCGCTGCACAAGATTGCGGTGCGGTGTAGCCCAGGGACCGTCCCAAACTCGGCAGTCGATACCTGACAACATTACAGTAGGTTCGTGCAAGCGAAACTTTGCCCGAAATTCACGTAACGTCGAGAAAAGTTCCTATGGAATTGGTGGGCAGTGTCGGCACGGCGAAATCCTGTCCAATTAGGCAACGTTGTGCTGCGCTGCAACATCGTTGTTTGTCTGGCGTGGCACATTCATCTCGCAGCGCCAGCTCTTCAGTGTGAAGGAGGGGTGTTCCTGCAGAAACTCCTGGGCACGCATCTGGCCGCTCATCGTGCAGCCGACAATCGACTCGAACCTGTCTAGAGCCAAGTGTTTTTCTGTGCATGTCTTGGCGTCAGCCACCAGGCAATATACGATAACCAATTCGATCATGACGATCCCCTCGAAGAGTGTCCGGCGCGGTGCAGCCAGCAAACCAGCGTCCGGCTGGCCGGTGCGCATTGTCTCTGCCGGACCGGGCTGCAACAAGGTGAAAACACATGCTTAGGCGGTTGTTTACGATCACGAGCGTAGCTGTGGCCTTGTGTTGCCTCAGTACACTTCTGTGTGCGCAGGATGCCAAGGTGCCGCGGAACAACTACCCGACCTCCGCGCGTGCCGACTACGTGCTCGGCTGCTTAGCGGCCAATGGCTTCCAGCACAGCCTGCTGGATAAATGTGCGTGTGCTATCGACGTGATCGCCGATCGCCTCAGCTACCAGGATTACGAGAACGCGGACACGGTAATGAGTATGCAGCAGGCGGCCGTGGGACCACGTGGCGGCCTATTCCGCGACACGCCGGTTGCTAAGCAAACGCTCGAAGCACTCCGCCGCGCTCAGGCAGAGGCCAATTTGCGTTGCGGCGCCTGAACCAACGCCTGGAATTGTGCGATGCAGCAAATACCGCGCATCGTTGGGCCGTGCTTGACAATGATCAAGCGCTCCGTACTTGCAGTTAGAGAATTTCACCCCAGGGGGGACGATGACATATTCCGCTACACGCGCCTTGCTGCAGTTCGGCGCGGTCGCACTGCTCGTTGGCCTGGCGAGTTCGTCGGCGAACGCCGCTGACGAAGCCGCAGGTAAAGCCTTGTTTGGCCAGAAATGCGCTTTGTGTCATGCGCCGGTGCAGGGGCAGAACAAGATCGGACCGAGCCTGTGGAACGTGGTCGGCCGGAAAGCCGGCAGCTTACCCGACTACACCTATTCCGACGCGATGAAGAATGCCGACCGTGTGTGGAATCCGACGACTCTCAGCGATTACCTGACCAATCCGCGCGCCAAGATCCCTGGTGTGAAAATGATCTTCGCCGGTTTGCCGAATGAGACGGACAGGCAAAACATCATCGCCTATCTATCGACTTTGAAATAGCGCTCAGTCGATGCTCCGTCGCCTCGGGCAGGCGAGCCTTGTCGCGATGATGCTCGGGGCGGGTGCGTCGTCGCGCGCAGCAACGATCACGATCGACTATGTCCGCCTGGAGACAGCACAGCCGGCGCCCTCTACAGCGCTCGATCCACCGCCCACCGATACCGGGCTGTCCGGCGCCGCACTGGCTACGGCAGATACCAATACGACCGGCCAGTTCACCAGCCAGGTGTTCAAGCTGCGCGTTTTATCGGAACGCGATCCTGCCGCGCTGACGCATGCTGTGGCGGAGGATCTGGCAGCGGGGCAGAAGCTGTTCGTAACCGACGTGCCGCCAGATGTTCTGCTGAAGCTGTCGGACATGCCGGGCGCAGAGCATGCCGTGCTGCTCGATGCGACCACCGCCGACGATCGCCTGCGCAATGCGGATTGCCGCGCGAATACGCTGCATGTCCTGCCCAGCCGCGCCATGCTGGCAGACGGTCTGATGGAGTTCCTCTCAGCAAAGAGTTGGCATCGTATCATGCTGCTGACCGGTCGAGATCCCGCCGATGCGCTGTATGCCGAGGCCATACGCCATGCCGCGGAAAAGTTCGGTATCACTATCGCGCAGGATCAGCGCTGGGCGTTCAATCCGGCAGCCCAGCAGGCCGATACCGGGCACTATCAGGTCAATGACGAAGTGGCGCAAGGCGACCCAGGGCGTGCGCTACGACATTCTCGTAGTGGCCGACGAGGCGGACAATTTCGGCGACGATCTCGCCTATCGCACGGACACGCCGCGGCCGATTGCCGGCACACAGGGGCTGGTTCCGTCTGCCTGGTCTCGCGTCATGGACGAATATGCCAGCACGCAATTGCAGACGCGTTTTCGCCGGCTTGCGAAACGTGCAATGACCAATCGTGATTATGGCGGCTGGCTGGCCGTGCGCGCGATCGGCGAAGCCGCGACACGGGCGGCGACCGCGGATCAGGCGGCGATCATCGCGTATCTGCATGGCCCGAAGTTCACCGTGTCCGGCTATAAGGGCCCCGAGTTCAGCTTCCGGGATTGGGACGGCCAGTTGCGCCAGCCGGTGTTGTTGGCAGATGATCGTTCCCTGGTGTCGGTCTCGCCGCAGCCCGGCTTCCTGCACCAGACAAACGACCTGGATTCTCTAGGGTCCGACCGACCGGAGACCGCATGCCATTCTCATTGAGGCCGATGGTTCGCCATAACCACCCCCAGAAGACAAAAGTTTTTTGGTCCTTTTTTTCAAAAAAGGACTGCTTGCTTGCTTTTCTGACCGTTTCGTCAGCCGCGCTCCTGTCAACACCAGCGCAAGCCTATCGCCTTTTCGTCTCGAACGAGAAAGACAACACGATCACCGTGCTGGACGGCAAGTCACTGAAAATACTGCAGACGGTGGCCGTAGGTGCAAGGCCGCGCGGCATCGTCCTGTCACGCGATGGCAAGAGCCTGTATATCTGCACGTCGGACGCCGACCATATCGAGGTGCTGGATCTGGCCAGCCTGACCGTCACCCGCGTGTTGCCGAGCAATCCCGATCCCGAATACATGGCGCTCAGCGTCGATGGCCAAACGCTCTACGTCGCCAACGAGGATAACAGCCAGGTGTCGGTGCTGGACATCGCGGCAGGGCGTATTGCTTCAGAGATCCCGGTGGGTGTGGAGCCGGAGGGGATGGCGGTGAGCCCGGATGGCCGCACGGTGCTGTGCACGTCGGAGACGACGAGCATGGCGCATTTCATCGATGTCGCGACCCACAAGGTCGTCGCCAGCGTACTTGTCGGCACCAGGCCGCGTTTCGCCGTGTTCACCAAGGATGGTGCACGGGTCTGGGTATCTTCGGAAGTGGCGGGAACCGTCGCGGTGATCGACGCGGCAACGCATAGCATATTGCACACGATCAGCTTCGACCTGCCCGACGTGCCTGTTACCGCGATCCAGGCTGTCGGCATAAACCTTACCGCGGATGGCCGTACCGCCTTTGTCGATCTCGGGCCCGCCAACCGCGTGGCCGTAATCGATACCGCGACGTTCAAGGTCGAAAAATACCTGCTCGTCGGCCAGCGCGTGTGGCATGGCGCTTTTTCACCAGACCAGTCCACGCTGTATGTCGCCAACGGCATCAGCAACGACATGTCGGTGATCGATGTGAAGGCACAGACCGTGACGCAATCCGTGCCGGTCGGACAATCGCCCTGGGGAATAGTCGTTGCGCCGTGAAGAGCAGACACATGCGCTCTGTGTGCGCAAGCTGTCCTACGCCTTTGGCGCGAGGCGCGTGCTGCGCGATGTCGATCTCGCCGTCGACCAGGGTGACTTTACCGTGCTGCTCGGGCTGAACGGTGCCGGTAAGACCACGCTGTTCTCGCTGATCACCCGCCTGTTCAGCGCGCGCAGCGGGAGCATCGCGGTGTTCGGTCACGACATGAGCCTGGCACCACGTCGCGCGCTCGCGCGACTCGGCGTGGTGTTCCAGCAGCAGACCTTGGATCTGGATCTGACTGTTGCACAGAACCTGTTCTACCACGCGGCTCTGCACGGCATCACGCGCACTGTAGCGGCCGGCCGCATCGTCGAGGAACTTGCGCGCGTTGGCCTGAGGGAAAGGCAAAACGACCGCGCACGCGATCTGTCGGGCGGACAGCGCCGGCGTGTGGAACTGGCACGCGCGCTGATACACCGACCATCGCTCCTGCTGCTCGATGAGCCAACGGTGGGGCTGGACATGGAAAGCCGGCAATTCCTTGTGGAGCACGTGCGCTCCTTGTGCCGCGACGGTCATGTGGGCGTGCTTTGGGCCACGCATCTGATTGACGAGGCGGGCCCGGATGCCCGCGTGATCGTGCTGCACCAGGGGCGCATACTGGCGAACGGACCAATACGTGCCGTAGCCCCGCCGCCCGCCACGCTGAAGGAAAGTTTCGACCGGCTGGTGCGCGAAGCCGCATGACGATCGTGTCGGATGCACCCTCGCGCCTGGGACCCGCGGCGTACGGCCGCTGCATGGGCGGCATCATCCGCCGCGAGGGGCTGCGCTGGCTTCAGCAACGCGGCCGCTTCATCTCAGCGCTCGTTCGCCCGCTGGTGTGGCTGGTGATCTTTCGCGGCCGGCTTTCATTTCGTGCTGGGTGTGTCCATCAGTCCGCCTTATCGCACCTATATTCCCTACGAGGTCTATATCGCACCAGGCCTGGTCGGCATGATCCAGTTGTTCAGCGGCATGCAGAGTTCGCTCTCCATGGTGTACGACCGTGAGATGGGCAGTATGCGCACGCTCATGATCAGTCCGTTCCCGCGCTGGTTCCTGTTGCTGAGCAAGCTGCTCGCAGGCGTCTCCGTCTCTATCGTGCAGGTGTATATTTTTCTCGCGATCGCCTGGTTCTGGGACATACGGCCGCCGCTCACCGGCTATATCGCTGTCCTGCCGGCGCTGATTCTGTCCGGGCTCCTTCTGGGTGCTCTGGGCCTGCTGTTGTCCTCGTTGATCAAGCAGCTCGAGAACTTCGCCGGGGTGATGAATTTCGTTATTTTCCCGATGTTCTTTACGTCGTCGGCGCTCTACCCGTTATGGCGCGTGCAGCAGGGCAGCCTGACGCTCTACTGGTTCAGCGAAATCAACCCGTTCACCCATGCGGTCGAACTGATCCGTTTCGCGCTTTACGATCGCCTGAACGCCGTCTCAGCGCTGGTGGTCTGCGCCTTTCTGGCGGTGTTCATGGCGGCTTCCGTCATCGGCTACGATCCTGGCCGCGGGCATGCTGGCGCGCAGGGGCGAATAACATCGTATTTACGGCAGGCAGACATGATACATAAACTCGCACTAGCCGCCATGTTGATTTCGGCCAGCGCTGCGCATGCGGCCTATCCGGGGCAGGACCCGGACTGGCCCTGCGCACAGCGCCTGGTCCCGACGCTCACGGCAGGCACATACTGGCAGGGGCCCGTTCCCGCCCACGCCGCCTGGCGCGATGACGAGAAGATGTTTCCGCTGGTGACCGACATCGTCGATCGCGACACGGAAGATGCCGACGCCCTGAGTAAGCTTGCCGCCTACGTGCAAGCCATACCGGCGGACCAGCGCAACACCACGATCCCGATCCTGTTCGGCGCACTCGTGGACCAGACGAACGACGAGCGAAGCCTGTTGATACAGCGCATCAAGCAGCTTGGCCTGCGCCAGCGCAGGATGGGCGATGTCGTCGCCGCGATCAGCACCAAGGTGGATATCACGCCTGCCACTGATCCCAGGCACGACGAGCTTGCTGGTGAGCGTGATTTTGATGTGCGGGCGTTTCAGGAGACGCAGCACACGATGCGGTATGCGTGCGAGGCGCCGGCGGCGATGGAGCGCAGGCTTGGGCTTTTTGCGCGGGCTTTGCAGGCGGGTAAGTAAGCAAGCAGTCCTTTTTTGAAAAAAAGGACCAAAAAACTTCTACTTCCCCCCCGCCTGCACGGAGGCCCGCGCTCGTTTTGCAGGCGCATACGCTTGCAGAACGAGCTGGAGTGCCCGGGCAACCGGGGGAGAAAAAGTTTTTTGGTCCTTTTTTCAAAAAAGGACTGCTTTCTTCCTTAGAAAACCACCACCGACCGTATGCTCTCGCCACGCGTCATCAGCTCAAACCCCTCATTGATCTGCTCCAGCGGCAGAACATGCGTGATCAGATCATCGATATTGATCTTGCCGTCCATGTACCAGTCGACGATCTTCGGCACGTCGGTCCGCCCGCGTGCGCCACCGAACGCGCTGCCCTGCCAGACCCGGCCGGTCACCAGCTGGAACGGCCGCGTCGAGATCTCCTGCCCTGAGGCCGCAACACCGATAATCGTCGACTTGCCCCAGCCGCGATGCGCGCATTCCAGTGCCTGGCGCATCAGCGTCGGGTTGCCCACGCATTCGAAGCTGTGCTCCGCGCCGCCTTTCGTCAGTTCGACGATATGGGCCACGAGATCACCGCCGACTTCCTTCGGATTGACGAAGTGCGTCATACCGAATTTCTCGGCCAGCTCGCGTCGGCCGGGATTGATGTCCACGCCCACGATCATGTCCGCGCCGGCGATGCGCGCGCCCTGTATCACGTTCAGGCCGATGCCGCCGAGCCCGAACACCACAACGTTGTCACCGGGCTCTACCTTGGCAGTGAAGATCACCGCGCCCACGCCGGTGGTCACGCCGCAGCCGATGTAGCAGATCTTCTCGAATGGCGCGTCCTCGCGCACTTTCGCCAGCGCGATCTCCGGCAATACCGTGTAGTTCGCGAATGTCGAGCAGCCCATGTAGTGATACAGCGGCTTGCCCTGGAAGCTGAAGCGGCTGGTGCCGTCCGGCATAACGCCCTTGCCCTGTGTGGCGCGTATCGCCGTGCAAAGATTGGTCTTGCGGCTCAGGCAGGATTTGCAGTTGCGGCATTCCGGCGTGTACAGCGGAATGACGTGGTCGCCCTTCTTCAGGTGGCGCACTTCGGGCCCCACATCGACCACCACGCCCGCACCTTCATGGCCCAGGATGCAAGGGAACAGCCCTTCCGCATCGGCGCCGGAGAGCGTGTATTTGTCCGTGTGGCAGATGCCGGTTGCCTTGATCTCGACGAGGACCTCGCCTTCCTTGGGCCCTTCGAGTTGCACCGTCTCGATCGTAAGGGGTTTTCCGGCTTCGAAGGCCACTGCTGCGCGTACGTCCATGTCGCTTTCCCTGTAAAGTTCTGGCCCGTCTGGTCGCTGTGGAAACCGGGTGAGGCGAGCCTGTGGCCGATGTCGCCTGCGCAGGCCGGCAAAGGCAAGCAGTCCTTTTCGTCGCCCCGGGGGAAAGGGCGGCGGCTCGGCCGGCCAGCCCGGCGGCGCGCCTGGCTTGCGTCCAGCCCAAACTGGAACGATCCTGCTTGCAGAAAGCCGGACCGATCGGCCAGGCCGACCCGCAAGGCCCACGAAAAGAGGTGCACATGACCGATACACCCAGCGTCTCGGCGTTGTTCCAGGATGACCCTCCAGGCCCGGACACGCCGGTACAAGGCGCCGTCGTCGCTGCGGCCGGCAAGGTGCCCACAGACGACGAGATCAGCCATTTGGGCGCCGAAAGCCGCAGCACATACGCGTCCGTCACGGCGCGTGTGCTCGACGAGCACAAAGCGTCCGACCTGGGTGAGATGAGCGGCAAGATCACCGAACTCGTCACGGTGGCCAAGGGGCTGGACCCCAGGCAATCCCGCCACAGCCTGCTGGACCGGGCATTCGGGTTCCTGCACGACGAACGCGAGCAGTTGCTTACCCGCATGCAGACCGCCCGTCAGCGACTCGATACCGTCAAGCACGAGGTCGATGGCATGGTGGCGCTTGAGCGGCGGCACGTGGCCTCGCTGGCGGAGCTGCAGGCGGCGAATTTCCGTTACCACGAGCAGATGAAGGCGGCGGCCGCGCAGGGCGAGCAGTGGCTGGCGGCCGTCAGGGCCGCGCTCGCGGTGCCGGTGGACGAGACCGACAGCTTCGCCGCGCCCAAACGCGCGGCTTTGCAGCAGAACGCGATGCGGCTGGAAAAAGCGGTCAACGATTTCCGCAATGCCATGACGCTGGCCAAGCAGGAGGCGCTGACGATCCAGATGGAAAGCGGCAACTCCCAGGCGCTGCTCTACGAGTTCGAGCAGGCGATCACCCTGGTGGTGCCGGCGCTGGAGAGCATACTGGCGCAGCAACTGATCCAGATCGACCAGAAGCACGCGGCCGACACCGATGCGATGCTGCGCTCCACGCTGGATGCCGCCTTGCGCACGCAGGCCAGGCTGGTCGGCGACAACACGGTGGCGGTGGCGTCCCTGCAGCAGAACGCGGCGATCAGCACGACGACGCTGCTGGAATGCGAGACGATGCTGGAGGCAGCGGATGCCAAGGTGCGACAGATACAGGAGGCCGGGCGCCAGGCGCGGCTTGCGGACGCTGCCAATCGCACGCGGACGGAGCAACTTTTGCTCGCGCGTTTTTCGGGGTGAAAGCAGAAAGCAAGCAGTCCTTTTTTGAAAAAAAGGACCAAAAAACTTTTATCTCCCCGCCTGCACGCAAGCCCGCGCTCCCAGCGCAACCAAACGCGCCTGCAAAAAGATGTGGTGCCCGAATGCAGCCGTCGGGAGCAAAAGTTTTTTGGTCCTTTTTTTCAAAAAAGGACTGCTTGCTTGCCTTAGCCTAACAACACCCAGGAGTCCCCATGGCCGTAGACCTACACAAGAAAGCCGAACGCGCCGGTATCGTGCTGAAAAAGCAAGGCGTCGGAAATCCGCCAAGGCTGCGGGTGGGCCTGATGATGGACATCTCCGGCTCGATGCGCACGCTCTACACCAACGGCACCGTGCAGGAGGTGATCAATCATGTGCTCGGCCTGGCGATGGCGTTCGATCCGACCCACCGGCTCGATGTCTTCGTATTCGACGACAAATCCGCGCAATTGCCGATACCGGCAACGCCGCAGAACTACCACGATTACGTCGACCGGCAGATCATGACGGAAGACGAGATTCCGAAATTCGGCACCACGCGATATGCCGGCGTGATACACAAGTTCCAGGACCACTATTTCGGCGAGCATCCCGATCACACCGAACATCGCGAGCACAAGGCTGGCTTCTTCAGCCGCCTGCTGCATCACGAACAGGCGCGTCCGCCGCTGGACCCGGAAATGGCCAAAATCCCCGTGCTGGGCTTGCTCATCACGGATGGTGACAACGAGGACCATCGGCCGTCCGAAATCGCCATCCAGCGTTCGGCGCCATACCCCGTGTTCTGGTCGCTGGTCGGCGTCGGCCGGCACGCGTTCGGTTTCCTCAAACAGATGGACCGCGAGTTTCCCGATGCCGAGTTCGTCGATCTGGAAGATCTCGGCCTGTCGGACGACATGCTGTATGCCGAACTCGTCAGCGCCAAGCTGGTGCGCTGGCTCAAGCAGCACCCGCCGCAATAACCGCAACAACAGCCGGAGCCACGCATGATCAAGCTACAAAAAGGCGGCAGCATCAACCTGTCGAAAGACCACGCCCATGTCAGGCGCTTTGTGGTCGACACGAAATGGGACATCAACACCGCGGCCCAGGGCCGGCTCGACCAGTTCGAGATAAACGTCAGCGCGTTTCTGCTCAACCACAAGACGGGCAAGCCGCTGGCCGCGCGCGACGAGGATTTCGTGTTCTACAATAACCGCCAGGACCCGACCGGCGCCGTGTCGCATAATCCCGACGACTGGCAGGATGGCGACGACGCGATGACCATCGATCTCGACATCCTTTCCAGCCAGAACAAATCCGTCGATGAAATTTCACTGGTTGTGGAGATCTACGAGGGCATCAAGCGCCGACAGAATTTCGGCCATATCAACCACACCACCGCGACCATCATCGACGCCAATACCAATGTCCGCATCGCGGAATTCCGCCTGACCGAGGACGATGCGGATTTCACCGCCGTGCAGATGGGCAGCTACGTGCTCGAGAACGGCGACTGGCATTTCAAGGCGATCGGGGCCGGCTACAAAAAGGGGCTGGCGTCTTTCCTGACCGCCTATGGGCTACAGGCGGCGGACGAGGAGTAAGGAAGAGACGGCCTTTCGAGGTCAGCGTCTTGATCGATCCCCGGCCGCTGTTTGAGGACGACGATTTCGGCACGCCACAGGCGCGGCCCGGGGTCGTCGTCGGCCGGCTGGATCTGGGTGACGAGCCGCCGCCGGCGCCCGCGCCATCGCGCGTGGTCTCGGCCATTGGCGACGGCGACCATGCCGGCCTGGCCCAGGCGATGGCGCGCGGCGCGGCGCGCTTTCCCGCGATCATGCAAAACGCCGGCTTCCTCGTGCGCAACAACCTCAACCAGCTCCTGCCGCTGGATTTCGACAAATTGGCGAATTTCGGCGCCGGAACGCTCGAACGTGCGGCCGCCGCCATGGGTGAGGTGGCCACGCTGAACGGGCGCCTCGCCGAGATCGACGCGGAGTCCATCCTCCTGCGCGTGGTCGAAGCGGCGCGCGCGCACGGCGCCCGCAAGCGGCAGGCCTCGCTGCTCGGCCTGCTGGCCAATTTCGCACCGTTCGATGCCCACGCCGCCGCCCGCCAGGTCGCCGGCCTGCACCATGCGTTGCTGCTGCGCGTCGACCAGGTCAGCGCCGCGGCCGATGCGCTGGAGCGCCTGCAGGGGACCCTCTCCGTAGAGGTCACCACGCTGGCCATCCTGGAAGACATGTCGGACCATGGTGCCATGGGCGACATGCTGTCCCGCCGCGCCGCGCTGTTCCAGGCGTCGCTGCAGGAGGTTGCCATGGCGCTTGCTCAGCTGGAAAGCCTCAGGCGGCAGGTCCAGGAATGGACGATGCGCTGCGACGAGGTGCTCGCGGTCACCCTCCCCGCGCTGGGCTACACCGCGAGCCTGTGATCGCGGCCTTACGGCGAATCCGGCTCCAGGCGGAAGCTGCCATGCACCGCCAGGTCGTCCGCCCCGATAACCGTGATCATCGCCGTCCCGGGCCCGTCCGGCTGCCAGCTCAGCTCCGGCTCATGCCCGGCCAGCGGCCTGCCATTGACGATCCAGCGAAACGGCGCCGTCCCTCCGCGCACCCGCAACGTCACTGGCAGGTACGCCGTCGACCCAGGCGCGCGATCGAGGTCGATCGTGGCGCCGGGCGGCGGGAAATCCAGCACCGGCCGGCGCGGCAGGATGTCCGGCGCCGCCGCCGAGCCGTCGCAGCGCCACCGGCAGGGCCGCCGTGCTGTCCGCCTGTATCGCCTCCGCCGGCGCCGGCGGTGCGGCGTCCGTCTCGGGTGGCAAAAGGCCGAACGCCTGCAGCATCAGCGGCGCCGCGGTGGCGCGGCCGAAACTGCCCGGCCGCGGCGTGCCCTCCACCCGGCCGGTCCACACGCCCACCGTCGAGGCTGCGGAATAGCCGACCGCCCAGGCATCGCGATACCCGTAGGACGTGCCGGTCTTGAACGCGATCGCCCGCCCGCCGGTCAGCGCGGCATAGGCCACGCCAGGCGGCGGCGGGGATCCCTCGAGAACCTGCCGCAAATAATACACGGCGAGCCGACCCAGGAACGCCACCTTGCGCGGCGCCGCGCCGGCCGTGCGTATCAGCGGCGCCGCATGCCCGTCATCGCCCAAGGCGGCATACAGCATCACCATGTCCGACAGGCTGATGCCCAACCCGCCGAGTGCCACCGCCAGGCTCGCCTGCCGCCCCGGCATCGCCACGCGCGCGCCGGCCTGGCGCAGTCCGGCCACGAAACGGTCCGGCCCGATCGCCTGCAGAACCTGCACCGCCGGCACGTTGTAGGATTGCCGCAAAGCGGTCTGCGCGGTGATCGCGCCATGATAGAGGTCGTCGAAATTATGCGGCGCGTAGCCCGGTATCAGCCCGGGCGCGTCGCCGATCAGAGTCAGCGGATGCAGCAGCCCGGCATCGAACGCCATGCCGTAGAGGAACGGCTTGAGCGCCGAGCCGGGTGAGCGGCGCGATGCCGTCAGGTCCAGATCGGCGCCCGGCAGGCCAGGCCCGCGGCCGCCCAGGCTCGCGCGTATTTGCCGGCGTGGCGTTGTCCACGATCATCGCGGCCGCACCCACGGCCGGCGGTTCGGCGGCCAGCTCGCGCCCGAACAGGGCCTCCAGCCGGCGCTGCAGCGCGAAATCGATCGTGCTGCGCAACACGGCGCCGGGGGAGGCCGCGCGCGCCAGCCCGGCGCAGAACATCGCCGCCAGGCGCGGCGGCGCGTGGCGCACCACCGGGGCCGCTCTCCAGGCCAGCGCCACCCGGTCCGACCACGCCGCCGGCAACGATCCCGCCGCGCGCAGCCGGGCCACCAGCCGGTCCGCCGCCCGCATCGCCGCCGCGAAATGCCGGTCCGGCCGGCGCCGCGCCGGCGCCTGCGGGATCGCCACCAGCAGCGCCGCCTCCGCCTCGGACAATTGCGACGCCCCATGGCCGAACCACGTCAGGCTCGCCGCCCGCACGCCCTCGATGTTGCCGCCGAACGGCGCAAGCGTGAGATACATCGAAAGGATCGCGTCCTTGCCGTAGCGTTCCTCCAACTGCCAGGCGCGCAGGATGTCGTGCAGCTTGCCGGCCAGGCTGCGCGGATGCGGCTCCAGCAGGCGCGCCGTCTGCATGCTCAGCGTGGACCCGCCCGACACGATCCGGCCCATGCGCACATATTGCCACGCCGCCCGCGCGAGCGCGCCCGCATCCACGCCGCCATGCGCGCGGAAATGCCGGTCTTCGGCAGCCACCAGCAGAGCGAGATAACGCGGGTCCACGTCGGACACGCCGGTGTGCAGGCGCCACATGCCGTGCGCGGGGAAGGGGCGCAGGAGCTGGCCGTCCGAGGCTAATACCTCTTTGGAACCAATCAATCGCGACAGGTCTGGCGGGCAGAGGCGGTCTAGCGCCCAGATCGTAAAAAGTAAGGCAAGTAAGCAAGCAGTCCTTTTTTGAAAAAAAGGACCAAAAAACTTTTGACTCCGCTGTCGCGC
This sequence comes from uncultured Alphaproteobacteria bacterium, assembly GCA_963795825.1. Lineage (GTDB taxonomy): Bacteria > Pseudomonadota > Alphaproteobacteria > Acetobacterales > Acetobacteraceae > BOG-908. The sequence continues at coordinate 392,955 of CAWCIW010000004.1, forward strand.
GCTCGCCGGAAAGGTCCGCGACAGCGGAGTCAAAAGTTTTTTGCTTCTTTTTTTCAAAAAAGAAGGCCTTCCTTACTTCCCTTGCGCCATCTCGATCGTCACCGACCCAACCGCCGTGCGCGCCTGCACATCCGGCCGATACATATCCCGTATGCTCGCCGCCGGCAGCACGAACCGCCCGGGCGAAACCACCCGCACGACATAGGCCAGGTTGAAATGATGCGGGTCCGGCGGCGCCGCCTTCTTGTCGGCGTCGTCCGAAGCGGCCGGCGTGTCGTCCTCGCTCGAAGCCTCGGACGGACGGCCGAAATCGATCGCCGCCATGAAACGGTCGTCGCGCTTCTCGGCAAGCCGCGTCGGCGTGATGTCGTCCAGCCAGTCCAGGCCGTTGCCCTCGGTCTCCGTCGAGATCGGCACCACGCGCTCGATTTCGAAGCCCGCCGGCAGCGGATCCACCAGCATCGTCTGGTGATACGCATTGTCGTCCACGTCGCCGGACAGATGCACCACCAGGCGCTGGTTCTGCGTCAGATGCGCCAGGTCCACGTCGCTGCCGTCCGAAGCGGTGATCGTCTTGGTGATCGTCACGTGGCTGCTGCCGGCGTCCGGCGCGCGCAGCGGCAGGCCGCGCACGCTGACGATGCGTGTCAGCGGATGCGCGCCGGTGTTGCGCACCGCCACCGGATGCAACCCGACCACGTCGCGGCGCAGGCTCACCACGGCAGCCTGCGGCTGGGCGGCACCGTCTACCGACACGCTGGCAGGCCCCGCGCGCTCCAGCAGCACGCCGGCGGCGATCACCAGCCAGCCCTGCTCCTGGGTGGTGAGCGCGTCAGTCCGCGTGTCCAGCCGGTCCAGCGTGGCGAGCAGCCGGCGCACCCGCGGACGGTCGCCGATCTCGGCGGCGAGCACCACCATCGCGGCGGTGTCGCGCAGCCGGGTGCGGTAGAAATCGCCGATGCGCCAGGCCAGCGCGTCGCGCTCGTGCGGCAGCCCGGCTTCCGCCAGGTCGAAGGCGTGCACGGCGCGCGGGTGGTCGCCGAGCATGGCTAGGCCTGCAGCCAGCTGCGCCTGGCCCAGCGGCTCCATCTTGTCGAGGTCGTTGTCATGCATGTAGCGCAAATCGGCGGCGTCGGCCTGGCCGGTGCGCGCGGCCAGCAGGAGCGTGTAGGCACGGCCGGCGCGTTTGACCGCATCGTCGGTCTCGTCGGGTTTCTCGGTGAGGAACCAGAAGCGATGGAGCTGGTAGCCGTCCGGATTGGTCTCCGTGAGCACGTGCAGGGCGCTGACCAGCGCGTGTTGCGGCACGGTGTAGCCATGCGCCTGCGCGCGGGTCAGGAAGTCGGCGATCATCGCGCCGAGGAAGGGTTCTGCCTCGCCATCGCCGGCGCGCCATAGGCCGAACGCGCCGTTGTCGTCCTGGCGCTCGAGCAGCTTGTCCACCGCATCCTGCACCCGGAACCGCAGATCGGGCGGCAGCGCACCACCGACCAGCCTGGCCTCCTGCTCCACATAGATCAGCGGCATCGCCCGGCTGACGAGCTGCTCGGAGCAGCCGAACGGGTATTCGTCGAGTGCCGTGAGCAGGCCGGGCAGGTCGATATTGCCGATATTCGAGAAGCTCGCCCGCAGCGTGGCGCCCTGCGGCACCAGTCCGGTGGCCAGCGCCGGCGCGACAACGTGGCCGTCTCGCCGGGCGCCTGGTCCGCCTTGGTCACCAGCGTGACGGACTGGAACGGCGTGCGCACCTCCATCGGCCAGTCATGGGTGATGTTCATGCTATCAGGCCCGGTCAGCGTGAGCACCACGCGGCCGGTGCCGACCGCGCCGCCGGCAAGCGGGTAGGTGCGCACCAGCGCCTGGCGGGCGTCGAGGTGGATATCGTCGTCGACCGGCTGCATACCGAGCGCGCCCTCGGCGCTCAGATGCACGTGGTAGGTGCCAGCGGGCGCCTCCACGTTGTGGGCGAGCAAAGTGAGCCGGGCGGCGTCGCCGGGGGCGAGGAAGCGCGGCAGGCTCACCTGCGCCACCACGGGATCGCGCACCGGAACCTGCTGTTCGGCATGGCCGAAGCCCGCGGGGCTTACCGCCACCGCCATCAGCCGCAGCCCGCCGGTAAAGTCCGGCAGGTCGAGCGGCACGGTCGCGTGGCCGTCCGCGCCCACCGCCACCAGGCCGGAGAACAGCGCGGTGGTGCGCGTCGGCACCACGGTGAGGCCGGCGCCGTCCATATCGCCGCCCGCGCGTATCTCGCCTGCCGCGGCGCCGTTGCCGTCGATCAGATGAGCGTAGTCGTCGCGCACATCCACCGCGAGACGACGCTTGCCGAAATAGTGCTCGGCGGGATCAGGACTGGCGAAGCGGGTGAGGTCCAGTATGCCCTCGTCGACCGCGGCCAGAGTCAGCCACACGGACCCTTGCGCGGCGGCGCCCGACACGACCACCGGCAGGTCGAAATGGGTGCGCGGCCGCAGCACGGCGGGCACTGTCATCGCCACGCCGATCGTGCGCGCGCCGGCATCCAGCTTCACATAAGCGAGCCCCATCGCGCGCACCGGCGCATGTCCGGAGATCTGCGCGGCCGGGCGATACACGCTGGCCATCACGTAGGCGCCCACGCCCCAGCCGGCATCGGCGTGCACGGTGATGTCGGCCCCTTCCGCCGGTATGCTGGCGGTCTGCACCGCCAGCACGCGGCTGTTCTCCACCGTGATCAGCATCTGGCCGGCAAATGGCGGTTTGATGTGCAGGATCGCATCCTGGCCGGCCGCCGGCGCCGGGCCGCGCAGGCTGACCGCCACCTTTTCCGGACTGGGCTCGGTGCCGTCGCCGCCGGAAAACCCGACATGCAGCGCCATCGAGGTGAACGCACCATCCGCGCCGCCCGGCTCGGACACTTCCAGACGGTAGCTGCCATATTGCAACGGCGGCAGCCCGATCGGCGCGCCGCCTTCGGTGGCCGGCACGGCGATCGTGCCGAACGTCACCGGCCGGTCGTGGGTGGATGTCTTCCACTTCCAGGCGCCGTCCTCGGCGAAGTAATTATACTCCGTCACCTGCTCCACCAGGCGGAACACCACGGACCGCGCCAGCCGCGCGCCATCCGGGCCAAAGGCGCCGACGGACACGGCGCTCGCGCGATCCTCCGGCAGCAGCGCCTCTTCGTTCGGCGCGCGCAGGCCGAGGAGCACGTCGTGCGTCGCCACCTTCAGCGTGGTGCGCGTTTCCGTCGCCCGACCGCCCGGCTCGGCCACCGACACGGTGATGTCCGCCCGCAGCGGCGCGCTGGTCTGCGGCGCCTTGAGCGCGGCCGCGTCGATCGAGAGCTCGGAATGGCCCTGCGCATCGGTCTTCGGGCCGTCGATATCCTGCGCGTCGGCGTTCAGCGCCTCGTCGGCGCGGCCGAACACCCAGCCGTGCTCGGCCACCGGATCGGTGTCGCGCTGCAACTGCACGTGGGCGGACACGTCGAGGTCGGCGGCCGGCGCGCCGTAGAGATAGCGGCTCGCCACGTCGATGAGCGCGGGCTGGCTCGCCGTGATGCGCTGGCTGCGCGGCGCCAGCTCCACCGCCAGGCGGTTCGGCACGAAATCCTGCACCTGTATCTTCAGCGAGCCGATCACCGTCTTGGTCCCGGCGAGCATCTCCTCGAGCGGCCAGGTGCCGCGCGGCGCGGTCGCGTTCAGCGGGATCGCCTGCACGGCCACGCCCACCGCGTTCGGCACCAGACGGAGTCGCCCGGCCTCTACGCCGTCCGGCCGGTGCAGCACCACGCTCACCGCCTGGCCGTCCGGCAACGGCTTGGCCAGACCGTCGCGCACGATGGTGCCGAGCTGTATCGTCTCGCCTGGCCGGTAGATGCCGCGGTCGGTGTAGAGGAAGCCGTCGACAGGGCCCGGATCGGGCCGGCCCTCGACGCCGCGGTCGGAGAAGTCGAAGCCGGGCTTGTCGAGCTGCAGCGCGGTGAAATCGTCGCCGGCATAGGCCATCACCATGCGTGGCACGAGGCCCTGGGCGCCGCGTAGCAGGCCGGCGCCGAACACCGCCTCGCCGTTCGCGTTGGTGGCAATGCGGCCGAGCTCGTCGTTGTTCGCGGCGAGCAGGGAGATCTCCGCGCCGGTGATCGGCTGCGCGCCGGCGAGAGAGCGGACGAACACGTGCAGCCCGTCCGCGCCGCGATGGGTGGTGAGCATCAGGTCGGTGTCGAATACCCAGCGCGTGCCGGACACCTCCCACTCCTGGCTGGCGCGGCCGTATTGCTCCTTGGTCAGCAGACTGATCCGGTAGGCGCCGGGCAGGCGGTGCGGCAGGATCTGGCCGAGCGGAAAGGCGGTGGTGACCTTTTCGTTGCGCGCGCCCTTTACAGTCAGGTCGCCTTCCCAGAGCGGCACGCCCAGCGTGTCGACGGAACGCTGCGTCACCGGATCGTAGCTGTCCGGATTGTTGTCGCTGTAATCCGCGCCGAGATGGGTGCGCACCAGAACGCGGTCGGTGATGCGCTCCACGCGCATGTGCACGTGCGACACGTTCACCGTGGCGATCGGCAAACCCTTGGTTGCGTCACGCGAAAGTATGAAACCGTCATCGGCGAAATCGGTGTTCGGCGGCAGGTCGCCGAGGCCTAGCGGCAGCGTCTCGTCGGCCAGCTTGCGCGCGCCGTCCGCGCCGGGCAGGCCGGCCAGCACGGTGAGCTGGTAGGTGACTCCGAAGGCCAGCCCGCCGATGCACAGCCGCTCGCCGCGCACCTGCAAGGCGGGACGTATCTCCGGCGTGATGCGCAAATAGTCGGCGGGGTGGAAATCCGCGGCGGTGGAAATCGGCCCGCTGAACACCAGGCAGGCTTCCGCCTTGTTGCCTTTGGCGTCGAGCGCCACCCGCTTGATGTTGAGGGCGCGGACGCCGCTTGGGGCAGGGGGGGTGGCGGTGGCGGTCTGCTGGCCGGTGGCGGGCTTCACCGCGATGCCGCTTGGCGCGGGGGCGGGCATGGTGGCGACGTTCGGCCGGACCGGGAAGCTTGTGGGCCTGGCGGGCTGGATCGCGCGGCCGGCCAGGAAGCCGGCGCCGGCGGAGATCAGGCTGGTCGCCACGAGGATGGGGAGCAGGCGCATGGCGGACCTTTTTTTGGGCTTTGTTTCGTTGCAGTGTAGATGCCTGTAGGCGCGCTAGGAAGGCAGAAAAGGCAAGCAGTCCTTTTTGCAGAAAGGACCAGACTTTTGACTCCGTTCGCTGGGGCAGGCGCCTGCGCCTTTAACCAGGTGAAGCCCGTTTCCAGCTTGGGCGCGACAGCACGGGATAAAGTTTTTTGCTTCTTTTTTGCAAAAAAGAAGGCCTTGCCTTGCTGCTTCTCTCACGGCCCGTGATGGGATTTCCCGACAGAGTCGGTGTTCTGCTTACCCACATCAGGCCCCTGGCACGCATAAGAAAGCGCGGCCAGCGCCAGTATCATCACGCCAGCCAAAAGCCGCACGCGACGCAGCAGGCGCGCAGGACGTAGCACGCGCGGCGCGACCGATACGTTCGCCGCAACCGGCAGCGCCACCGCCGGCCTGGCGGGCGCGCTCCGCCGTACGGACGACGTGGTGGCGGGCTTCGGCGCCGGTGCGGCCGCAGGATTGCGCGACGGCACGAAACGCAATTGCCGGTCCGATACCGACACGCGCAGCGTGCGCCCCCAGGCGAAATCCAGCCGGTCGCCCTCCATGCCGTCGGCGAACACCACGCCGCCCTCGTTCATCCGGCTGACCAGAAGCAGTATGTCGCCGCGCCCGATCCGGCCATGCGCGATCTCCACGCCGGTGGCGCGGCTCGGCCAAGGCTCGCGCGCCAGGAACACCGCGGCCGCGTCGTCCGGCCGCAGATCGACGCTGACCCCGGTGGCCCGGCTGATCGACAGCGCCCAGCCGGTGGCGCCGGTGCCGGTCGCCACGATCACGCCGGACGACGATTGCGCCTCCTCGCGGCCGGCATAGGCGATGGTGTAGCGCGCCGACTGGTGGCTGGCATGGCCCACGAAGATCTCGTTGAGCGCGAGCAGGCGCTGGCCGTCGTCGAGCTCGGCCTGCACCATCGTGCGCTTGTCGGTGACCAGCTTGCCGGCGGCGGCCAACGGCAGCATCGCGGCCACGTCGCCCGGGCGATGCGGCACCAGGATGCCGGGATTGCGCGCGGGGTCCGCGTTCACGCCGATCACCGGCTGGCCGGCAAGGTATTTGGCGACGTTGGCGACCAGCCCGTCCTGGCCCACGGCGACCACCAAATCCTCCGGCGCGAACAGGAACCGGTCCAGCTCGGCGCGCCGGACGGCGGCAATACGCCAGTCCTTTGGCACGCCGGCGCGTATCTGGGCCACCGCTTCGCGCACCTGGTCGCGGGCGGCGTCCAGACCGTCGAGGGTTTGCGCGCGGCGGCGCAGGAATACGGCTGCCTGGCCGCGTGTGGCGTGGCGGGCCATGAGCTGGTCGTATTCGGTCTCGCGGGTGACGATGACAAGTCTTGGGCCTAGGGCGCCGGTCATCGGGGTGGTGACTCAAAAGGAAGCAAGCAGTCCTTTTTTGAAAAAAAGGACCAAAAAACTTTTGCTCCCCCGGTGGCGCGGGCGCTTTGGTATATTACGATGCGCGGACCTGCATTTATCCAGTGGGCCGCGACAGCGGAGTCAAAAGTCTTTTGCTTCTTTTCTTCAGAAAAGAAGGCCTTGCCTTGCCTCACTCACGAACCGGCGCAGCGCGCAACAAACTGGTAAGCGCCCCGGTAAGATCCGGCGTAACGTTCAGCGTCTCGATCTTGGTAAGCTTCTCCGCAAATCGACGCAGTGTAATCGCATGCAGCACCGCCGGATCCGCCGAGGACAGCAGCGCCAGGCGCTCCCCCTCCGCCGCATTGTTGGCCGCCTCCACGATGCGTATCCGCGCCGCATCGCCCTCCGCCGCGATCCGGCCCGCCTCCGCGCGACCCTCCGCCACGCGGCGGGCGTTTGCGTCCTGTTGGGCGATCAGGGCCGCTTCCCGGCGCGACAACTCGACCTTGGTGGACAATTCGTTTTCCGCGATCGCGCGCTCCTTTTCCACCGCGGCGGCGCGGCGGGCGAAGGAGGCTTCGTCGGCGGTGCCTTGGGCGCGCTCGAAGGTGGGCGCCTCCAGCGCGCGCGCCAGGTCCGCGCTCGGGCTCAGGCCGGCCACCCGCACGGTGACGACGGCGATGCCCATGTCCTGCAGGCGCTCGCCCTCGCCCAGGCCTGCGGTGATGCCGGCCTGGATGAGGCTGGCACCTTCCGTCAGCAGCTCGTGGATATCGCGGTGTTCGATATAGCGGGCGCTCTGGTATTGGGCGAGGCCGATGAGCAGGCTGGCGATGCGCTCCAGCGGGTCCGCGCGCAGCCGGCCGGTGCGCAAATCGATGGTGAAGTCCACGCGATCGGCCAGGCGTTCGGGGTCGGCGGCGCGCCAGGTAATGGTGCCTTGCACGGTGACCACCTGGTAGTCGCGCGAGCGGGCCTGGAACACGAAATCGGTGTCGCGGTCGTCGGCCGGGATTTCCATGATGCTGGTGCGGTCCGGCCAGAACCAGAAGGCGAGGCCGCGCCCGGCGCGTATGCGGCGGCCACGGCGGAACACGATGATGTTGCTGGAGGCTTCGCTGCGCAGGTGGCGAAGCGAGAAGAAGCGGGTGATTTCGGCCATGTTCCTCTATCGTGACGGCTGCTCTGGCGCCCGACAAGAGGCGTTGTGGGAGGCGAACGGCACTAGGCGGGGAGGACGGAGTGCGTTGAGCCAGTCCGATCGTGAAGAGGCATTGCGCGCCGCGGGTGTGGGAGAGGCGTTCTACGCGCCGGTCAACCTGCTGGATCTGGCCTCGCATCCTGAAGCGCTGCTGCCCCACGCGCGCATCTTTCACGCGCATTCGATGGCGCCGGTGCGGATCGAACTCTCGGATTTGCCGATCGGGTCGCATTTCCTGGATCTCTGGCCGATCGTGCAGCGTCCCGCCGGCGCCTTTTGGCAGCGCTCGTTCTACGACTCCATGGCGCCGGCGACCTTCATCCTGCGCGACGTCGGCCTGCATTCCGCGGCGGGCATACTGACCATCGGCGACAAGGGTGCTGGCCGACACCCTGGCGCATACCGATCCGTCGCTGCACTTCTATACGGCCACGCAGGCGGGGATCACGCTGCAAGGCGGCAGGCAGCCGGCCGCTCTCTCCGGCAGGTATATCAGCCTGCTCGCCGGCGCCGGCAGCAACTATTATCATGCCATGATGGAGGGCGTCGTCCGCCTCAGCATGATCCCCTCGCGCTAATCGAGGCAGCGGACGGCGTGCTGTTCTCGGCAGATGCGCCCGGCGCCGCGTCTGCGCTGGAGCGTTGCGAGCTGCCTGCTTGCGCTGCGCCGTATCGCCGTCTCAAACGCCACCTCCCTGCAGGTGGAGGAACTGGTTTTCCCCTGGACGGTGCATGGAGAGTTCGACTACCACCCGTGCGTCGCGGATTTCTTCGCCGCGGTGTCGCGCAATGTGGCGGACCCGTTTTCGGCTTCGCAAGGCGGGCGCAGTTTGCCGCGCAGGATATATATCGACCGCCGGTATTCGCCGATGCGCCCGATGGTGAACGAGGCGGCGCTGATCGCGACGCTCGCACCACTCGGTTTCGTGCCCGTGCGTTTGGAGAGGCTGGACTTTGCCGATCAGGTCAGGCTGTTTCGCCAGGCCGAGGCGATCGTGGCGCCGCATGGGGCTGGCCTGGTGAATATCGGCTATTGCGAACCTGGCGCGTTCATCCTGGAACTGTTCAGCGCCGATTTCGTGGTCTGGTGCTACCGCCCGCTCGCCGCGGTGATGCGGTTGCGCTACGATTGCGTTGTCGGCCCGGCATTGGCCGATGCGGGCGCGCAGGGCGGTTCCGCCAACGGAGCGTGGCACATTTCGGTGGATCACGTTGCCGCCGCCGTGCGCTTTCATCTGGGTTGAGCCGCGCAATGGCTAGAAGTGGCCGGGCAACGCTTCCGGCTGGGTGCATCGCACCATAGGCCCGTATAGCGCCGGATGATGCCCGCCCGGCGCCGGGCGGGCTTGCCGGATTGTGCTCACCGCGTAAGATCGCGAACCTGGTCGGGATGGCAGAATGGTTGGCGCGGAAGAGCGTGTGTTCGTCGGCGATCTTGACCATTGGCGCGCGCAGGTAGCCCGCTTCGAAGCCGAGGTTGGACGCGCGGTGATCGGACAGGACAGGGTGATACGCGCGCTCACCATCGCGATACTTTCGCGCGGTCACGTGCTGCTGGAAGGCGATGTCGGCGTCGGCAAGACCACGCTTCTGCGCGCGCTGGCACGCGCCCTTGGCGGGCCCTACGAGCGCGTCGAGGGCACCATCGACCTTATGCCGGCCGATCTAGTCTATCACGCGTCGATCGGCGAGGCAGGGCGGCCGCGCATCGATCCCGGCCCGATGCTGCGCCACGGCTCCGACCTGGCGATATTCTTCTTCAACGAGATAAATCGCGCCAGACCGCAGGTGCATGCGCTGCTGTTACGGCTGATGGCGGAACGTAGCGTCACCGCGTTCAACCGTGAGATGGCGATGCCGCATCTGTTGGTGTTCGCTGATCGCAACAGGCTGGAGCGGGAGACGTTCGAGCTGCCGGCCGCGGCGCGCGACCGCTTTTTCATGGAAGTGAGTGTGGAGGCGCCATCCGATCCGGAGACCTGCCGCAAGCTTATCTTCGACACGCGCTACCACGATACCGACGCGCTGGTGGAATCCGTGGCACCGGCCGTGCTGGATTACCGCGCGCTTACCGAACTGGGCGCGCGGCTGCAACGCGAAATACGCGCGAGCCCGACCCTGGAGATGTATCTGGTGGCGATCTGGCAGGCATTGCGCAATCCGGCGGCGGCGGGCATCGCGATTGCCGGGGTGCAGATGGACCGGCTCGTGCAAGGCGGCGTCAGCCCGCGCGGCCTGAGCTATCTGGCGCGCGCGGCGCGTGTGCAGGCATGGCTGTCCGGGCGCATGATGGTGGTGCCGGAGGATGTGCGCGCGGTGTTCCCCGAAGTTATGGAACATCGCATCTTCCTCGATCCCATCTATGCGAACTCGCGCGGCGTCGCTGGTGCGCGAACTCGGCCGGCAGGTATTCGAGCGCGTGCGCGTGCCGTGACGCCGAACGATGCGGAAGCGTGGGACGCTGCGGTATACCTGGATTATCGTGTACACTGGCGCGAGGGCGGCGCGCGCCCCGGCCGGCATTCCACGCACCAGGCCGGCAGCGACGGCGCGTTTCGCGGCTATCGGCCGTTCTGGCAATCGCCCGACGCGCGACGCATCGATGTAAGACGGTCCGCGCTCGATCCGTCCGGCGACGTGATGGTGCGCGAAACCGGGCAGCGTAGCAGCCTGAACCTGGTGGTTGCGGCGGATGTCTCGCTGTCTTTGCGGCCGGACCCGTCACGCTCTGCGCTGGACGGCATCGTGGCGCTGGCGGAGGCAGCCTTGCGCTCGACATCGCGCGCGGGCGACGGTTTCGGCCTGCTGGCGTTCGACCGGGCTGTGCGCGACGACGTATATCCGCTCCGGCCCACGCGCTCCGGCGTTGCCGCCCGCGAGGCCGTATCGCGGCTTGCGCGCGCTGAAACAGGACGGAACCGACGCAGCCGGTATCGCCTTGCTGGCGGAACGTTTGCCGGCGCGCCGCTGCCTCGTGCTTCTGGTATCCGACTTCCTGATGCCGCTCGAGCTGGTGGAGCGCGCGCTGGCCGCGCTGGCGCGTCATGACGTGGTGCCTGTCGTGCTGGAGGTCGATACTTCTGGAGTCCGTACCACGCCGCGGACTGCTGCGGCTTGCCGATGCGGAAAACGGCCGGACTTGGCTGTTGCTAATGCGACCAGATTTGCATCGACGCTGGGTGGCAGCCGATGTCTTGCGCCGGCACCAGTTGGATTTGCTGTTCCTGCGCTTTTGGCCGCGCGGCGTTTCAACGTCCGGCGTGCTGGATGTGCAGGCGTTGTCGCAGCATCTGGCAGGTGGCTGAGGCGATGCGGGCAAGTCGCATCTTATGCGCGCTTGTGTGCTGCGCGTCCGTGTGGTGCGAACCTGCCGCCGCGCAAATCGTCTCGGTATCGCTGCAACCGACGCCACGCAGTTTCGGCCGTTTCGTGGGCGATCTGTTGACCAGCACAGCGGTAATCGCGGTGCGGCCGGGCACGGTGCTCGACACGCGGTCTCTCCCGGCAGTAGGCCCCGTATCCGCGATCGCCGATGTGCGGCAGGTGCGCGTGAGCGGAACGCCGGACCGTGTCGAATACAGGTGACGTACCAGGAATTCTTCGCACCCGGCCAGGTGATGCGGGCGGAACTTCCGGGCTACACCCTGACCTTTTCGGCAAAGGATATGCGATTTTCTGCGGCCGTGCCCGGGTTCGGCTTCGTCGCGTCACCGTTCCGCGATGATTTGCAGCCGACGTTGGATCCGGCTCAAATGCGGCCGGATCACGCGGCATTGCAGGCAGAGGCGCCTGGTGCCGTAAGGCTTATGCTGGGCGGGTTAGTGTTGATCGTCATTGGCCTCGCACTCTTCATCCGGGCATTCCCGCTCGCCTCTCGCAGGCAGCCATTCGCCGCCGTCGCGGCCAGGTTTGCGCGTGCGTCACGGAGGGCAAACACGAGTGCAAGCGAAACCGAGCGCGACATCTTGCTGGCGATGCATCGCGCGTTCGACGCATCTGCCGGTAAGCCGGTGCTTGCCGAAGACGTTGACGACTTCCTTTCGTGCCACCAGCATTTCTTGCCGCTACGCACGCGCATCGCCTGGTTTTTCGCCTGCTCGCGTGACGTGTTTTTCACCGACTCCGCAGACACGCTCGACATTGCGAGACTAGGGGCATTGTGTCGCGACCTCGCACGCGCTGAGCGACTAGCATGAGCCTCTCGGTCGATCATCCCTGGGCACTGTTCCTGCTCGTGGCCTGCGTACCGGCGTTGCTCGGAAGCGGCGCGCGCTGGCTTGGCTTCGCTTCGTTAGCCGCCATCCCGCGCGACCCCTTATCCGGCGTGGTGGATGCGACATTGCGCAGCTTTGCTACACTCGCGCTGGCCGCGATCGTGCTGGGCATTGCAGGATTGCATGCCGGTGGTGGCGAGGTGGCGCGTATCGGAACCGGCGCGCATGTGGTGGTGGTTCTTGATAGAAGCCTGAGCATGGACGAGCCGTTCGCGTTGCGGGCCGAAAAGGGCACGGAGTCGAAATCTGCGGCGGCCGCGCGTCTGCTCGCCGCCTTCTTCGCGCAGCATCCGCATGACAGTTTCGGCATTGTTGCGTTCTCCACCTCGCCGATCCCGGCCATGCCGCTGACCGCGCATCGCGACGCGATAGCGGCGAGCATCAGAGCAATGGGCCGCACCGGACTGGCAAACACCGACATGGGTCCGGGCTGGCACTGGGGCTCGCACAAAACGATCGCGACCCGCGCGGCGCGGCGCGCGTGTCTTTTTCTGGTTTCGGATGGCGCCGGCGACATCACCGAGGCGACACGCGCCTATATACGGAAAGCCCTGACGCGGTCGGGTGCGCATCTGTATTATCTCTATCTGCGTTCCGGCGACGACCCGCCTTTGGCCGAGAAGGAAGATGACAGCCATAGCCTGGATCGGCCGGCAGGACTGACGGATCTTCCGTTCGCTCGGTGCTACCTATCAGGGCATCGAGGCGCGCGATACCGGGGCCGTCGAAACGGCAACGCGGCATATCGCTGCGTTAGAGTCGCACCCGATCACCTACCAGGAAGTGGTGCCACGACGCGAGCTGGCCGAATCTGTTTGCAGCGTGGCCGCTTTGTGCCTCGCTGTGGGGTTGCTGGCGCAGCTTCCGGGAACGCGATGTTCCGAAAATGCGCACGCCGCGGTGAAAATACCAGCACGCACGCTACGCGCCTGGGCGGGCGCAACAGCGCTGGCAACGGGTGCTGCCTGTTTGGCTGTTGGCGGATTCACGTGGTGGCAGACACATGTGCAAAATGCACGCCTGGCGGCGATCGCACGCGGGCAGGATGTTGTTATGGATGACTTTGCGCCGGACATCGTTCAATTGGCAGAAGGGCGCAGGCTGATCTCGCGCGGCAATCTCGATGGCGCGCAGATACGTGCGGATCATATGGCCGCCAGGGCCGCCTCCATCTCGCGTGCGGAATTGCTGTATGCGCTAGGCAATGCGCAGTTGCGTCGCGGTCTGGCGCTTATGAAAACCGACCCCTATCCCAAGGCGGCCCCTGCGCTGCGCCTTGCTAGAACTCGCATACCGCGAAGCCCTTCGGCTGGACCCCGGCAATTGGGATGCGCGCTACAATTATGCGTTGGTCTCGCCGCTGCTGCGCGACGACGAAGCGGCAAATCCCACCACCGCCGACACGATGGCGCATGAGCGCGCCGCCTGGCCCGACATACCGGGCGCACCCAACGGCATGCCGTGACTGCCTGGAGGGATCGCGCGTTCCTGCTGCGCGTGGCTGCTTTGAGTGTGCTTTTGGTCGGCCTCGCCGCGCCGCAGATCACCGTATCGCGGTCCGTCTACACGGTGATTGCCGTGCTCGATATAACGCTGAGCATGAATGTGCGCGACCAGGCGGTGGACGGCCAAATTGCGAGCCGTATCGCCGCAGGCAAAGCGGTGTTGCAGGAATTGCTCGCACAATTACCCTGCGGCTCGCGGCTCGGTATCGCGATTTTTGTGGAGCGCGAACCGTTCCTGTTGTTCGAGCCTGTCGAGGTCTGTGAAAACTTCGCGCCTGTGAGCCGCGAGATCGCGGTCATCGACTGGCGCATGGGTTGGGACTCCGAGAGCCACATTGGTGCAGCATTACTGGCTTCAGTGGACATGGCACGCAAGCTCGACGCTGACCTCGTGTTCCTCACGGACGGGCAGGAAACGCCGCCTCTGTCATGGGACAAGCCGCTCGACTTCACCGGCGCGCTTCACGCCGTGAACGGCGTGATCTTCGGTGTCGGCGGCTACGCATTTGCGCCGATCCCGAAATTCGACACTTATGGGCGGGAAATCGGCGTCTACAAACCAGGGGACGTGCCGAGCGAAACCACCGGGCTATTTCGCGGCCGCGAGCACCTGTCCGCGGTGGATGAGCCGCATTTGCGCGCCTTGGCAGCTGCGACAGGCCTCCGATACAGCCACTTGGAAAATGCGCGCAGCGCATCAGCAACGTATCGTGCGCAGGCCCGGCCTGTGTTGCGAAAACAGCGGTTAAGCCTGGCTTGGGTTACCGGCGGACTGACGCTTTTGCTGGGCGTCTTAGCGCATTTGCCACGCCGGTCCCCCCCAAGAACAAACAGCGTTTAATACTGCGCTACTTCCGCGCGTGGCGCGGGACTTCGTCCGGATGGGCCAGCCGTAATCAACCAAGGCGCGAGTGCATTTCCATGGCGGTCCGTATCAAATCTCCCGTATGTCCCAGCCCGAGCTTGTCCTTGATACCGGTGCACGTATTTGCGATGGTTTTGTAGGATACGCCGATCTGCGCCGCGATCTCTGCCAGCAAATCACCCTGCGCAAGCAGCCGGAGGATGTCCAGCTCGCGCACGGATAACGTTTGTTTAGGTCCCTGCGTCCATAAATTGCTAGCTGCGAGTTCAGTGACAAGGTCCTGCTGCAGATAACGCGATCCTGCGATTACTTGGCGAACCCCCTCCAGCAGTTCGTCCGCGCTCGCCGATTTCGTAACGTAGCCGAGCGCGCCGGCTTGCATGGCGCGAAGCACATACGCGGGATTGGCATGCATGGAGAAAATCAACACGCGCGTGTGTGGCACCATCGCGATAAACCGTTTTAGCAAATCGAGCCCGCCTGCGCCGGGTAGATTAAGGTCGAGTACCACGACTTCCGGTTTTTCTAACCTGAAAACGCGTTCCGCGGCTTCGGCGGAACCGGCTTCGAACAGAGTAGCCTCGATAGAGGACGAGAGAAGCCGACGCAGGCCTTCCCGAACGACAAGGTGATCATCGACTATCAGCAGTTTCACACGGCGCTCGACAGGTTCAAATCATGGTGCAGAAAAGCGCGTACGCTCACACCGGCATGGCCATTACGGTTGCCGACCTCAAACATTCCGCCGATTGACCGTACACGCTCCCGCATCCCAAGCAGGCCAAGGCCGGAGGGCGGCATCTTGTCGGGCAAGCCTTTCCCGTCATCGGTGATCTCAATATTCACACCAGATGGAGTGTGTTTCACGATGACCGTCACCATCGCAGGCTCGGCATGCCTGAGTGAATTGCTCAGGCTTTCCTGCACAACGCGGAACGTCACGGCGGCTACGCGGTCGTCCAGGCTCTCATGGGTTACCTCTGCTTGGAAATCCACCTCAGGTTTGCGAGCCTTCCAGAAATGGACGAGAGCGTCGACAGCACCTGGCAGGCCCAGATCGAGCAGCACATCCGGCATTAAACGCGATAACACATTGCGGAGATGTTTCTGCATGTGAGACGCTGAGTCCAGGATGGTAGCAGCACTCATCTCAATCCCTTCGAGCGTGCCAGCGCGGGCAAACTGCCGGATGAGCGCAGCGTCGGCGCTGACGGCAAATAGGAAGGGCGCGACATCGTCATGAAGATCGCGCGCCAGTTCGGCCCGTTCGTCCTCCTGCAGGCACTGCAGTCGCGTGGCCAGAACACGGTTTTGTATCTCCACGTGCTCCAAACGGGCAGCCATGGCGTTGAAGCCTAGTTGCACAGGTGCCAGCTCCGGGTAATCTGGCCGCTCAAGTCGCGCGCTGAAATCCCCGGCGCCGATATCGCTAAGTGACACGCAGAGCTTTCGTATCGGCTGGAGGGATTTGCGCAGAGTCGAAACGGTGAGCCCAAGGGCCAGGCTGAGGAACACGCCCATCACAAGCAACGTGAGGCCGAGATCGCTCCAGGCTTCGGCGACTTCGTTGGTTGCGTTGGTCGCGATCATCAGGCGGCCGATAGACGAAAGAGGTGCGGGCAGCACAATAGTAGTCTGCAGCGGCCTGCCGCTGACCAGGTTGAGGAATATCGCAGGTGCAGGATGTACGGACGGTGCCAACGTAGAGGCGAGCGCCACACGCCCATCCGGCCTTTCCAGCGAACAGCGCAGATGCCGGTCGCCATCGAAATCATTGACGACCTGCTTCAGCCGCAGCCAGGGATCGATCTGTTTGTCACCATGCTCGACCGCATCTTGCGCGATCTTCAAACCGACGTTGAGAGCTGATTGCAGCTCTGTGCGCACCTTTGCAACGGCATGTGCATAGGTAAAGGTGGCACCTACGCATAGGCTGGCAAACAATACGCCGAAAAGGGAAGCTATTAGCCTGCGTTCGAGGGACATGCCACGACTGTAGCCCATTTTGCGGTTCTGTCGCCCAGGCTCATCAGAACCGCAGCTTGACGCCGCCGAACCAACCCAAAGGCGCGGCAAGCGAGTAGCTGCGAGGGTTTGTGGCGCTAGGTGCCTGTGCAAGAAACACGGCGTTTGTCGGCGAAAACGTCCCAAACGTGTAGTAGCGTCTGTCAAATACATTTTGCGCGCTGGCAAAAAGCTGGAACCATGGCGTGACATCATAGCTAGAGTGGACATTCATGACGAAGTATCCAGGCAGTTTCGGAGCGAGGTTCGCCTCGTCGCCGGAGAGATACTGGCCGCTCTGCAGCTGCCCGTCGGCACCAAAATGGAGCGACTTCGTTATATCGACATCACCACCCATTTTCAGAGTTTGCCGTGGGACGCCTGGCAGCACGTTGCCTGGCCTAACTGTGATGTTGCCGTTGCTGTCGGCAGCCGGATTGCTGCCAGCGGACTCGACATAGCTCGTCTGATAGGTCGCATCGACGTAGCTGTAGGAGACATAAGCGTTGAGCCAGTCTCGCCTGTAGTCGATGCGGGCCGACAAGCCTTCCCGACGCGTCTGCCCGACATTGGCGAAAAACGCGTAGTTAAGTGTCGTGCTGTTTATAAACACGATGTCGTCGTCGGAGTTCGTGTGGAATAGGCTGAGATCGTAGCCGATGCTCGACCCGGTGTTCAGACGAAAGCGTCCGCGCAGGCCGGCCTCGAAAGTATGCGCGATCACCTGCTTGAGATCCGGATCACCCACGAAGAAATTCGCCAGGCTGCAGGAGTTTTGCGGCCCCGCACAGGAGAGCTCCTGCGGCGTGGGTGCGCGGTTTGCCTCCGCGTAACTGCCATAGGCGGTGAGCCAGGGCAAAAACCGGTAGGTAGCGCCGGCTGCGGGATTGAAACGTGCATAGGCGTGATTTCCCGTCAGGTCACCGCCGGTGTCGTCGTTCAGGTTCACCTCGGCGAAGTTGAAGCGACCAGACAGAGTGAGGGCGAGCGCATCCGTCACGTTGAGCGTGTCCGACGCGTAGAGCCCGGCGTTATCATCGGTGATGCCCACTCTCACCGGCACCGTATTTCCAGGCTCGTCGATGACCACGCCAGGCCCGATGAATACGCGGGTCACAGGCGTGACGCCGCCTATGAACGCGGTCGCGGAAAAGAGCGTATCTGCACCGTCATAGGCGCCGCCCGCGACGAAATGGTTCTTGAAGCCGAACACGTCGCCGGTGTCGGTAACCTGTGCCGACGCGCCATACGCGTTGGTGTTTGTGGTCTGCGTGTCGAGCTCATTATAGGCAAACGGATTCGGCCCGAGATAAGCCGGGATCGCGTTGCCGCCGCGTGTGGTATTTGGCACGCCGATGTCCTGGCAAAGCAGGCCCGATCCGTCATTGCACGGGAAGTCGTTGGGTGAGTTGCCATTCTCCACGCGCTGCAGGAAGTAGTTGTAGTAGGCGACGCCTTGCAAGGAGAGCGTGTCATCGAGGTTGTAGTCACCGTGGACCGATGCGCCGATCGACCTGTTGAAGATGGCATTTGGTGCAGTGAACTGCGCGGCTGAATCTACTGCCAGCAACTGAATGGGCGCCGTCCCGGGTCCGTTCAGGCCGGAGTTGGCCGCCTGCAGATCGAAATGCACCTCGGCCTTGTCCGAGCGCAGGCCGTAATCAGCGAAAATATTTTGTATGTCCGTCGACTGCAGATCGCGCCAGCCCGCCTGGTGGACGACACTTCCGGCGACATAGAGGGCCTGGTTGCCGCTCTGCACACCGTACTGCAAATCGCCTTGCACGGTGCTGAAGGAGCCGCCGGAGAGATCGGCCTCGCCGCCGTGATAGGAAAAGCCGTCTTTCAGCAGGATATTGAACGAGCCGCCAAGAGCGTTCAGACCGAATACCGGGTTCGACCCTTCTACAACGACCTTCGAAATAGCGATGTCCGGTATCAGATCCCAATTTACGGTGTCGCCGAACGGCTGGTTAAATCGTACGCCGTCCACATAAACTGCAAGGCCCTGCGAGGTGCCCTGCAAAGGCGATACCTCGAACCCGTTATAGAACAGCGAGGGCTGGTAGGCGTTTCCCGAGGCGCTATCGAGATTCACGCCGGCTATCTCGGTGTTCAAAGCGTTGAGCACATCGGGGTTGCCATTCCGCGCAATATCCGCGCTGCTCAGAACCTGTGTATCTGCCGGAACCAGGTTGCGGCTCAGGCCGATCCCCGGAAGCGGAGACGTGCCGACAACCGTAATCTCTTCAGGCGGCGCGAGACCCGCCGGGACAGTCTGCGCGCGTGCTTGTTTGCCCATGACCAACGCACATGCAGCGGCAAGGAGGCTGAAGCGGATCGCTGACCTGAACATCGGCTTATTTTGCCTTGGCTTTGATGGCCCTCAAATATGCGAAAAAGCCTAGTCGTTGCCTATGGCGTATGTTCCCGGCTTTTTCGGGAAAAAGTCCTGGAGTATATGTCGATCAGAGGGATGGGGGCGAAGGCAAGTCTTCTCTTCTGACGAAAAGACCTTGGCTCCGCTGTCGCCGTTCCGTTTCCTGAAAGCCTGGCCGTGTCTCGAGGCGCCGCAATGGTGAACATAAGTGCTTGCGTTAGCGAGAGTACGAGCTCATTGGCTTTTGGCGGAAAGCGGCCGCGGCGTTTTGGCGCTGTGCCACACGATCAACAGCACGACGAAAGCCACGCCTGTCAGCAGCGTGGAGGCCGTTAGGACCAGGTGCAGCAACCGTGCCCTCGCCAGCCAGTCCGCCATAAAAGTGCCGGCGGTTCGCACAAAAATCATTGCGCTGGTCGAGCCCGGGCACGTGTCGTATCTGCATGTGGTGATGCCGCCCGTCTGTCGGTTGCGCGGTTGGCTAATTACCGTCGGGAGCGCGCTGGTTGTTTCCGCGATCGGCGTCCGGCAATGCGTGATCCGGATCAAGCGTCACGTCGCGCACCTTTTTGCCGACAGGATACGACAGCACCGCGGTATCGCCTTTGAAAAATGCCTCCACCGGCACGGTCTCCCGCAACACGGTGCCGTCCTCGAAGCGTATCTGCAGCACGAAGGGCAACACTAGTTTCTGGCGTGCAGTCACCGTAACGCTCAACGCGCGCGTGTTGTCTCCGCCCGTGTAGGAGACCTTGCCAAGCGAGAGATCCAGCATTGTGTTGGTGAAATACCAGCCGCGCCACCACCACGAGAGGTCCTCCCCCGTCTCACTCGCCATGAAACGGAAGAAGTCCGATGGCGACGGATGCTTGTAAGCCCAGGCGGTGATATAGGCGCGGAAGGCTGGATCGAAGCGCTGTGGTCCTAAGATCTGCTCGCGCAGCAGCACCAGGCCGAATGCCGGTTTGAAATAGCTTACCGGGTGGCGGTATGCCTCGCTTATCAGGTCGGCCGGCATCATGATGGTCGGTGCATGCGGGTCTGCGAGTGTCGGCAGTATCTCGTCGGCCGGGTTGCCGCCGTGCTCGGCATATTCCGGGTCGCGTTTGGGCGCATATTCGCCATGGTTGAATGCGTCGGAGGCGTACACGTCGATAAACGTGTTGAACCCTTCGTCCATCCAGGCATCGCGGCGTTCGTTGCTACCGACGATCATTGGAAACCAGCTATGCCCTACCTCATGGGTCGTGATCCAGAACAGGTCACGGCCGGCATCCAGTTTGTCGTCGAACACGATGCCGGGATATTCCATGCCGGCGCCGTGGCCGCCGAGATTGACCATTACCGGCCAGGGATAGGTGAACCAGCGCGCGGAAAAATGTTCGATGGCGAATTTCACGTATTCCGTCGAGCGGCCCCACTTGCCCGCATCCGCCGATTCCGGTGGATAGACGGACATTGCCAGCGCGTGGCCACCGCCCGGCAGGTTAATGCGCGCCGCATCCCACACAAAGGCCGGCGACGCGGTAAAGGCCACGTCGCGCGTGTGTTCCATGCGGAAGTGCCAGGTCTGCTCGCCGGCCTGCGTGGGCCGGCTTGCCGGCGCGCCCACTTCCTGCGGCGTGCGCACCATTATCGTGGCATCGCTCGCGGCGGCCTGGGAGAGACGATCGCGCTGCGTGGCTGTCAACACCTCGCCGGGATTCTGTAAGGCGCCCGAGCCCGCCACAATGTAATCCCATGGCACGGTGATCGCGTAGTCGATGTCGCCGTAATCAAGATAGAACTCGCTGCCGAGATAGGGTGCGGTGTCCCAGCCGCGCAGATCGTCATACACGGCCATACGGGGGAACCACTGGGCGATCTCGTAGATGTCGCCATGCGGCGTGGTGGTAACCGCGGTGCGGCCGCCCCATTCGCCTGGCACGGTGTAGCTGTAAGCGATGGTTATGCGCGCTGTGCCACCATGGCCTGGCAGGGGATGGGCGAGGCGCAGTTGCAGGCGCGTGTCGGTAACCAGGCGCTGTGGCGTGGTGGTCTGGCCGCCCTGTGCCACGGTTATTGTGCCCAGCCGGTAGCCGTCGGTGAAGTCCGCCGGCTTGCGGTCCGGATCGTGCGGCATGGAAGCGGCGCGTGCATCGCGACGGTAGATGTTCTGGTCCAGTTGCACCCAGAGCACGTCGAGCGCGTCCGGGCTGTTGTTGGTGTAGGTGATGGTTTCCGTGGCGCTCAGCGTGTGGGTGGCGGGCGCGAGATGCGCGGCGATGCTGTAATCCGTGCGGTTCTGCCAGTAGGCCGGGCCGGGGATGCCGCCGGCGGAGCGCGTGTTGCTCGGCGGGTTCGGCAGGGTGAGGGGGGCGAAGGCGGCCAGCGGGTCGAAGCTGGTGGCGCTGGCTGGCGCTGCGGCAAGGCTCGCCCAGGCGAGGGGCAGGAGGCGACGCAGGCTGGCGGTTACGGGCTTCATGCGGGCAGCGGCTCCGGTTGTGCGCGGCAGTCTAGGGGGGGCTGGTGCGTAGCGGAAGGCAGCGTGGTTCCAGTTGCCAGCAGGGGGGCGGGCGTGTTAGTGCGGCCGCCGCGCGACGGCTTCGGCTGTTGGGGGATAGTTTAGCGGTAGAACTTCCGACTCTGACTCGGAAAGCCTTGGTTCGAATCCAGGTCCCCCAGCCATTGCGCCCCGCAAGCCCCTGATTTCACGCGCTGATCGGACGCCCTCAACGGCTGCGGTGGTCTTTGTAGTACCCGAGGTGTACGCCAGGGACCCCAAGCCACGCTGGGAGCGCGGCCTTGGGCACGTCCGTCGACCATCTCTACCGCCGCCAATCCGTCTACTGGTGGCAGCGGCGAATTCCGGCTTACCTAGCCCTTGGTGGATCGCGCCGCGTCGCCCGCTCTCTGCACACCGCCGATCCGATGCTGGCCAGCCGGCGTGCGCGGGCCTGCTCGGCCGCGTTCGATCATGTCATCATGCATGTCATGACCCTGCCTGCGCCCACACGCATGGATCTCATTCGCGTGCTCGACGACATCTTTCAGCGCATCCTTGCGGACGGCGAGCGCACCCGCGCCGAGCGTGAGGCCGGGCCTCCGCCATGGACGCCGGAACCGCAGACCGATCCGCGCTACGAGGGGGTGGAACCGGAGAAGTGGGACACCGTCGCCTATCCCCCTGAGCAATGGACCGAGGAATGGCGGGACGCGGTAGTGACGAACCGCCAGGATGACGTTCGACCGCTGGTCACGGACGCGCTGGCGGCGAACGACCTGACGTTGACGGACGACACCCCCGAATGGCGACGCCTCTGCCGCATGGCTCTTATCGTCGCCGCCCGCGCGCATGAGATCAACGCACGGCGCGAATGGGGCGACTATAGGCACGGCTGGCCACAATCGGCCGGTGTGCCGCCCTCGGAGTTGCCAGGGAGCGCCGGCGGCAACGCCACAGCAGCGCCGACCCTAGCCCCGCCCGTGCAGCACGCGTCTTCCGACAGCCCGCCCGATGCAATGCTTATCAGCGAGAGCTTTGCCCTGTTCACGCCCACGCAGACGAACTGGAGTGCAGGCTACCGCCAACAGGCTGACCAAGCCTTGCTGCTTTTCATCTCGCTGATGGGCGACTTACCGGTGAACCGGATCACCGGCGATGTTGCCGAGACCTTTCGTAATCGTCTCAAGGCCCTGCCGGCGAAGCATGGCAAGAGCATCTACGCGGGCATGTCGCCGTCGCAAGCGACGATCAGCGCCGAGCGGCTGCGAAAGGCCATGACGGCTCCCGGCAACGTGATTCAGTTTGGCAAGCAATCCCTCCCGCGCGCTCAGGCAGACATGTTGTCAAAACATCTGACGATGAAGACGGTGAACAAGCACCTCACGATGTTTACGTCGTGGGCAAGATGGATGGAGGAGAGCGAGACGCGCGGCGCTCTCCTCCATCGCGGCAAGTCACCATTCACCGGGAAGCGTTTCAGCAAGAAGGAAGCGAAGAAGGAGCAGCGGTTGGCTGGTCGTGGCCGGACGGCATTTCCGCGGGAGTCGCTCGTCACGATGTTCGGCGCCCGGCTCTTCCTCGATCCTCCGGCCATGTCGCCCAGCAATGACGCGGACGTGCAAGTCGAGCAGGCCAAGTTCTGGTCGATCCCGATCGGGCTGTATACCGGCATGCGGCTCGGTGAGATCTCGATGTTATATCCAAGCGACTTTCGTGTGGAGGACGGGATCGCTTACATCCATCTGGTCAGCGATGATTTCCGATCCTTCAAGTCTGAAGCCGGAGATCGGGCAATCCCGCTTCATCCGGATCTTATCCGATTGGGACTACCCGATTTTGCGAAGCGCATGGCGCAAGGACGGTCCAGGCTCGTGTTTCCTGGTATGAAGTACAAGAAGGGCGTCAAGCAGCGAGGTGCAAACATCTCGAAGTGGTTTGGTCGTTGGCGGAATGACCTGGGCATTACCAGCCCGCGGACGCCGTTTCATGCATTTCGCAATTCGTTCGAGACTGCCTTGAAGAATAAGTTTGTGGGCAGGGATACACTCATCGACCAGATCGTCGGGCACGAGCCGGAGTAGTCGGTGCTAAACACTATTCCGATGCGCTGCTTATTCCCACGAAGGCTGAAGCCATCAACAAGATCGACTACGAGATCGA
The DNA here is from genome assembly GCA_963795825.1 of uncultured Alphaproteobacteria bacterium. GTDB lineage: Bacteria > Pseudomonadota > Alphaproteobacteria > Acetobacterales > Acetobacteraceae > BOG-908. The sequence goes on from CAWCIW010000004.1 coordinate 416,346, forward strand.
CCTCTCCCTCATTATCGCTGCACTGAACGGCCGGCGTCTTGCCGCCGAATAGACGCGTTGGCCTATATCGCCGCACCCTTGATGGTCGGTTCAGTGCATCACAGTCGCGGATCGACAGGCTCACTTTCGAGCGCGAGCACGCCGAATACGCATTCGTGCACGCGTCGCAGCGGCTCACCTTCGACGAACCTGTGCAGCGCCTCGAGCCCAAGGGCGAACTCCCGCAGGGCGAGGCCGCGCTTGCCGCTTAGGCCGCGGTCGCGAAGGCGTTCCAGGCTGCTGGGCAGGGTGTATTCCGCGCCGTAGATCATCCGGAGGTATTCGCGACCACGCACCTTCAAGGCAGGCTGGACCAGGCCTTTAGCACCGCGTGTGATGTAGCCTGAAGGCTTGATCACCACACCCTCGCCACCGGCTTCGGTCAGTTCGTCCCACCATTGGGCGGCCCTGCGGACCGCTTCATCATCGGCGAGTTCGACCTCCCGCCACTGCGTCGCCAGCAGCACGCCGTGATCCCCCGCGCAGATCTTCGGCAAGTGTGCGCATGTGCCAGGCGTGATCACGGTCGTCGTGGACGGCGCCTTCGGTTGCGAGCAGGTGGAACGGTGCCAGCTTGAGGTCGTCCAGGGTGCTGACATCCCAGGCATAGCGTCGCCAGACCGTATCGTAGCGGATCGCCGCTTCTTGCCTCTGTCCGAACCGGTCTTGAAGGCCGCCGATGTCCACACCCCGTGCGCGGGCAGCTTCCAGCAGGTCGATGGCGGCGGCAAGACCACCAATCGCGGCCGTGCCGACGGGCGCGTACTGCTCCTCGATCAGCGCACGTGCCTTGGCGGACCACGGCATCAACTCGGCATCCAGGCACGCCCAGTCGGTCGCGAACTGCGCCCAGAAGCCGGTGGCCGTCATGGCGTCCGCCAATCTGCCCAGGAGTGCCTGTTCCGTGGCCGTGTCGGCGAAGAAGGCGCGACCGGTTCTGGTGTAAATGGCGCCGCGAGCGCCGTCGATGCCGAACTTTGCCAGCGCTGCTTCGGCATCACGGCACACGATCACCACGGCGCGCGAGCCCATGTGCTTTTCCTCCACGACCACGTGGGTCACACCAGCGCGCCTGAAATGCGCCATCGCCTCATCAGGATGCTCGAGCAGGCCGTCTTTGGCGCTGGTCTCCGACGGCGACATGGTTGGCGGCAGATAGATCAGCCAGCGCGGATCGATGCAGAACCGGCTGATCACCTCCAGGCCGGCGGCCGCATTCTCCTCCCGAATGGTGATGGACGGCATCAGCCGCGTGGTGATGAAGCGCTTGCCGGAGACATCCTCGATATCAAGCAGGTCATGCGCATCGGTGGCTTCAGTCTGCGCAACGAGAGGTCGGACCGAAGCCACGTATTCCCGGTGCGCCGCGACCGACACGATGTCGCGTTCGGGATAGCGCAGCGCCGTCAGCGCGCCGCCATAGACGCAGCCGGTGTCGATGCAGAGCGTGCGGTTCAGCCATTCCGGCGTTGACACCGGCGTATGGCCGTACACCACATTCGCCTTGCCACGATAGTCGCGGGCCCATTCGTATCGCACCGGCAAGCCGAATTCGTCGGTCTCGCCCGTGGTCTCGCCGTAAAGGGCGAAACCACGCACGGCGCCTGATCCGCGGCCGTGCATGTTTTCCGGCAATCCGGCATGGGCGACGACAAGCTTTCCGGCGTCCAGCCAGTAATGGCTGCGCAGTCCATCGAGGAAGATGCGCGCCTCCGCCACGAACGATCCGCGGTCATCCCCGAGTGCATCGAGTTGGGCGAGCGTTTCCGGCAGGCCGTGCGTCATCTGCACGTCGCGGCCGGACAGTTTGCGCAGCAGCTTGTTGTCGTGGTTGCCCTGGACGCACAGCGCCGTGCCGGCCGCGACCATGTCCATCACCAGGCGCAGCACGCCGGGGCTGTCCGGCCCCCGATCGACCAGATCGCCCACGAAGATGGCGCGGCGGCCGTCCGGATGCTGCCAGGCGGCGCCATCGGCCGCATAGCCCAGGCGTGCCAGCAGCTCGGTCAACTCGGCCAGGCAACCATGCACGTCGCCGATGATGTCGAACGGGCCGGCATCGCCGCGACGGTCGGTGAACAGCGGCTCGCGCACCATTTCCGCCGTGGCCATCGCCTCCGGAGAATTCAGAGTGTGGACGCTTCGGAACCCCTCGCGCTGCAGACCGCGCAGGGAGCGACGCAGAAGCTGGACATGGTTGCGCACCACGTGGGCGCCGAAGTCGCGGTCGGGTCGTGACCGGTTGCGTTCGGTGCAGACCGCCTCGGGGATGTCGAACGCGAAGATGACTGGCAGCGCATGGTATTTTCGCGCGAGCTCGACAGCGTGCTTCCGGTCCTCGGCCCGCAAGTTGGTGGCGTCCAGCACCGTCAGACGCCGAGCGGCGAGCCGTTTGGCGGCGATGTAGTAGAGCACGTCGAAGGCGTCGGATGTGGCTGACTGGTCGCCTTCGTCATCGGCCACGAAGCCGCGACAGCGGTCCGACGAGATGATCTCGGTTGGCAAAAAGTGCTTGGCTGCGAACGTGGACTTGCCCGAGCCGGACGCGCCCATCATCAGCACCAGCGAGAAGTCAGGGATGGTCAGGCGCATCGGAACACCGCCATCTGGGTCGGCGCGCCATGCGTCTCGTGCTCATCGCCGATGCCGGACAGTTCCACGGTATAGCCGAACGATTCGGCGACATGGGCGGTCCAGTCAGCGAATTCGCTGCGCGTCCATTCGAAGCGGTGGTCGCGATGGCGCAACTGGCCGTCTGCCAGCGCCGGGATCGTGGCGTTCCAGTCTCGGTTTGGCGTTGTCAGCACAACAGTCTTCGGGCGGGCATGGCGGAATACAGTCTGCTCGAACGCCGGCAGCCGCTGTGGATCGATGTGCTCGATCACCTCGACGAGGGCAGCGGCGTCGAAGCCCGCCAGCCTGCGGTCGCGGTAGGTCAGCGCGGATTGCAGCAAGGTCAGGCGCTCGCGCTGCCGTTCGGTCATGCGATCGACATGCAACCGGTCACGGGCGATCTCCAGCGTCTGGAGCGAGATGTCGGTGCCGACGATCTTCGTCACGCCGGGAATGCGCAGAAGCAGCGCCAGCAGGCGACCCTCGCCGCAGCCGAGGTCCAGCACGGAAGTCGCACCGGAGTGGCGGATCGTGCGCGCGACGATTTCGTGACGTTGGTCGTGCAGCTTCTTTGGCGTGACCTCCGGCGGGTCGGCTGCCTCGGGTTCGGCCGGCGCCGGTGCCTCGTCCAGTTCCGCCAGCCGCGCGAGTGCGGTCCTCGCCATGCCGGGGCCGCGCTGCAGGTAGCGGCGGGTGATGAATTCGCGGTCGGGGTGGGCGGCGAGCCAGCCCTCGCCGTGCCGGAGCAGTTTTTCGATCTCGTCCTCGGCCAGCCAATAATGCTTCCGGTCATCCAGCACGGGCGCCAGCACATAGAGGTGCGAGAGCAGGTCCTGCAGGCGGACCATCCCCGATAGGGTGACCATCCAGCAGCGCGATGGCCCGTCCTCGCCGAGCGCCTCGGTTGTGACGTCGTAGCCCAGGGGGCGGAACAGCCGGTCGATCACCGCTTGGCCACCGCGGGCGCGCACCGGGCCGAAGGTCACCGAGAAGGGAAGCGCCGCCGTCACCAGATCCGGCCGCGTGGTGGTCCGACCCCCGAGGGCCGAGCCGAGCACCTTGCTGATGGCGACGCTCAGGAAGGAGGATGTCACGTAGGGCCGGTCGTTGACGTAGGTCGCCAGCGGCCCGGTGGCGCCCTCGCCATTCCGGCCCGCCATGGGCCGGCCGCGCACCAGCGATACGGGATCGAGGTCGAGCATCAGCACGGCCGTGCAGCGATCCGGCGTGGCCTCCGGGTAGAAGATATGCGCGCTTCCGAAGCTGAGGTCGAACGTCTGGAGCCGGTCCGGGTGCTTGGCCAGCAGGTAGCCCAGGTCGGTGGCAGGCGTGTGGGTGGTGGTGATCGACAGCAGCATGGGCGCTATCAAGCCGATTTGGCCGCGGGTTGGCGAGGGGTTCGCCCTGTGATCTCGATTGGGATCGGACCTGCTTCGGATGGCCGGCCTACCAGGATAATCCAGCATGGGACTGTGGGCCCCATCAACGGTCGTGCACATTAAACCGACTGAATGGAAGGCGACTGTAGAACGCCTATCGTTTCATCGTCCGATATGCGCCAATTTCGGCCGCCTTAAGCT
>CAWCIW010000005.1:0-1010651 GCA_963795825.1 uncultured Alphaproteobacteria bacterium
GTAGTGTCTCGGTTTGAAATTTCCCATGAATGAGACGGGTGGCTTAGTCGGCGGGCAGGGTGCTATGCTTAGCGATAAGCATGGAGGCTGTGAGATGATCAGTGGCACCGCTCAATGGTCTTATGACCCTACAGTGAAGGCATGGTCTATAATTCTTGATGAGCGAGCGTTGCCTCCATTTCCAGACAATGAGCAAGTTGAAGTGACTTTGGATTTGGACGTGGACGGGCGACTAGCCAGCATTGAAATATTCACAGGTATAGAGCCGCCGCTACGCGCAATGCGGAGGCACCATGCCGAAGGGTCCTAGAGGCGAGTCCCGCCCCGCCGACGTGATCGGCAACGCCGTCCGTGTCGCCCGCATCGCCACGGGCGAAGAGGAAGAGACACCCCCGCCAGTCAGCCCAGGCGCTGCCTTGGGTAAGCTGGGCGGGCAGGCTCGGGCGCGGAATATGACGGCCGAGCAGCGGGCCGAGCAGGCTAAGAAGGCCGCGGCTAAGAGGTGGGCGCGCCATACGGAGCAGGTAGATTAACCTGCCTTAAGATAAACCGGTCAAGCAGAGGAACGGCGAACGCGTATTTTCCCCGGCGTGTCTTAAACACATAGTCTGTTGCGATCAGGAATTTGAGCATGGCCTGTGCGCCTGCCTTAAAGAAAGGTTTTTGCAAGACTTCAACTGAATGAGCGGCAACTTCCTCCATTCGGAACTCTCCACCTGCATTGGGTAGCAACGCTATAACCTGCATGAACTCACGTTGCCTGTCAGACGCTTTATCCCATCTCGCCGAAAAGAACCGTTGATCTAGCTTTCGTAAGATTTCGTCTTTATAAAGGACCATTGTATTTCCCTCCTTGGACTTCACGAGCCAAGCATCAAATACCTCTTTGCAAATAAATTGAATAAAGTACGGGTAACCCCCTGACATACCGACAATAGCAGACACGGTTTCTTCTGAAAACTGGAGCGACGAGCCGGTTGCTTGAACGGGGCGCGTGATAGCTTCGCGCGAGTCTTCATCCTTCAATCTCTGCAAAGAAAACATGTCAAACATTCGCTCTGTGTAAGTGCGAGTATCCGTAAGTTTTTGTATCAACGTCGGAAGCCCGGTAAGAACAAGCATAAAGTTTAGACCGCCAGGGGACTTCTGAACTGATTGAAATACATCCAGTAAAAGAGACAACGGATACTCGTTATCTTCCGACCTATCTCCAAGGTTTTGAGCCTCGTCGTACGCGAAAACTATACCTTTGAAATTCGTTATAGCTATGAGTTTACCTACATGCCGCAGAACCGCCTTCAGTTTATCTGCGGGCCGTCCAGGAGCCCCGTCATAAATAATTCTTAGATCTGAGTAATCGAGCGGTTTGTTTTGTGTGTTTGCCTGCCTAGTAAAACCCATAGGTAGTTCTAGTTGCGTTTGGACAAAGATCGGGGCAAGAGCAATGGAGAGGTCTGTGACAACACTATCAGCGATTCTGTCTTCCGTAAGTCCGCGTGACTCAGTGAAGTCGTCTCCTACCCACAACCAGTCTGCCGCGCGCGCCATTGGCTTCAGCGATTCCAGCAGCACTGATTTACCGACTCCTCGCAGACCGGTAATTATAAGATTCTCAGTTATTACGTTTTGCTGCAGTAAAACTTGAAATCGTTCGTGTTCATGCGATCGTCCGGCTAGATGTGGCGGCATATGTCCGGCGCCTGGTCGGAACGGGTTCTCAATCTGACGTTTAGTAGAAACGAGGACATAAGGTAAAACTCCCAAACTTATGGTTTTTCCTAAATATCACGAAATATCTCTGCTAGCAACGTGCATTCTGCTTGAGACCAAGCAAAAAGTTCAGTATGAAATTGGGTATGGCCAACAAGCTCCCCCTCGCAACCCGCGTTCAAATCCTCTCCATGCTCTGCGAGGGCAGTTCGATGCGGTCTATCAGCCGCGTGGCCGATGTGAGCATCAACACGGTCGCCAAGCTGCTGGCCGAGGCGGGCGAGGCCTGCATTGCCCACCACGACGAGACGGTGCGCGGCGTGAAGTCCAAGCGGGTCCAGTGCGACGAAATCTGGAGCTTCGTTTACGCGAAGAAGCGGAACGTAGAGACGGCGAAGGCCGCCCCGGAAGGCGCTGGCGATGCCTGGACGTGGACGGCGATCGACGCGGACAGCAAGCTCATTGTGTCCTACCTGGTCGGCAAGCGCGATGCGGAGTGCGCTAACGTGTTCATGCACGACGTGGCTGACCGCCTCGCCAACCGGGTCCAGCTCACTACGGACGCGCTGAAATCCTACCTGGACGCCATTGAGGGCGCGTTCGGGGGCGATATCGACTATGCCAAGCTGGTCAAGCTCTACGGCGACGCGCCGGGCGCCGGGCCGCTACAGCCCCGGCATCTGCACGGGCGCACGCAAGGAGCGTGTGATGGGCAACCCCGACAAAGCCCACGTCTCCACGTCTTACGTAGAGCGGCAGAACCTCACCATGCGGATGTCTATGCGTCGGTTCACCCGGCTGACCAACGTTTTCAGCAAAAAGGCCGAGAGCCACGAACACGCTATTGCGCTCTACTTCACGTTCTATAATTTCGTCCGTCAGCACAAGACGCTGCGTTGCTCGCCCGCGATGGCGGCGGGGTTGAGCAAGACACTGTGGAGCATGGAGGACATCGTGGCGCTGATCGACGCGCGGGCTGAAGCCCCGAAGGCGCGCGGCGCTTACAAGCCGCGTCAGCCGAAGGCGGCGGCGTGACCACAAAGCTGGTGGTCAGGTTCGGCGATCACATACCGACAGACCAAGCAGGAAGTATGGCCGGAGGCATAGCCGCTTACGGCAACGTCCTCCCCGGGGGATCGGCGCGCGAGTTTCACATAGAGGTTCTTCGACCGGCCAAACTGCCCAAGCTCGAAAAGCAACTCACCGCATGGGCGAGCTATGGCTTTCTGCGTTCGTCAGAAGAGAATTCAAACTGAGACACTACCAAAAGCTTTTGCTGTGACGCCTGCACGCGGATTTGGATGGGATTGCAACCGCATCGACTTGCAATACGAGCGTAGGCTTTGGGGCAGGCGTCGGAGCAAAAGCTTTTTGGTCCTTTTTCTCGAAAAAGGACTGCTTTCTTGCTTGCCTGGATACATCGAACTTTATCTAGGTTGGCATTACGCGCTGTTACTTAAGGCGTCGACCAGGCGCGCCAGGCAGGCTGCCTCGTCCGGCAGGCAGCCCGCCGCAAGCCACCAGGCGCGCACGTCGCGGAGCGCTGCGCCGATTTTCGGGCCGGGGCGGGCGCCCAAGGCGAGGGCGTGGCGGCCTTCGAGGGGGAAGACGGGTCGGGGCAGGGCGGCGAGGTGGGGGGTGGGGGCGCCGGCCAGGAAGCTGCGGCCGATGAGGATGTCGGAAGGGGTGTCGGCGAGGAGGCGGCGGAGCGTGTCGTCGGAGTCGGCGGGGGTGGGGGCGGGACCGGTGGCGAGTTGGGCGAGCGTGGTGGCTTCGGCGGTGGAGAGGCGCAGGCGGCGGGCGAGCGGGTCGGTGGCGTCGGCGTGTGCGGGGCGCGGGGCGATGAGGGCGGCGAGGCGGAGGATGGGGTCGGGCGGGGCGCCGGCGCGCAGGGCGGTTTGGAGGGGGGCGAGGGTGGTGGATTCGGGGAGGATGGCGGGGAGGACGCCTAGGGTTTGCATCAAAGTGAGGGCGGGGAGCGGGGCGGGGGTGGCGAGGATGCGTTTCAGTTCGCTCCAGACGCGCTCGGGGGAGAGTTGGGCTAGGCCGGCGGTGTTGGCGGCGATGGCGGTGGTGGCTTCGGGGTCTGGAGGGGCGTCGGCGGGGGCGTAGCGGGCGTGGAAGCGGAAGTAGCGGAGGATGCGCAGGTAGTCTTCGGTGATGCGGCTTGCGGCGTGGCCTACGAAGCGGACGCGGCCGGCGGCCAAGTCGGCGGCGCCGTTGTGGTAGTCGTGCAGGGTGGCGGCGCGGTCTAGCGACATGGCGTTCATGGTGAAGTCGCGGCGGGCGGCGTCTTCGGCGAAGTCGCTGGTCCAGGCTACGCGGGCGTGGCGGCCGTCGGTTTCTTCGTCGCGGCGCAGGGTGGTGATTTCGAAGGGTTGGCCTTGGCTGATGGCGGTGAGCGTGCCGTGGGCTAGGCCGGTGGGGATTACGTGCAGGCCGGCTTGTTGCAGGGCGGCGAGGGCTTGGGCGGGCTGGTCGGGGGTGGCGATGTCTATGTCGGCGACGGGGCGGTGGGCGAGGGTGTCGCGGACGCAGCCGCCGACGAGGCGGGCTTGCGGGAGGGCGGCTAGGATGGGGGCGAGGGAGGGGGTGGCCAGAAGGGCGGCGAAGTTGGTCATGGGGTTGGGGTTATTATTTGGCCGTTGGTGAGGTGGGCGGGTTCGTAGTGGCCTTGGAAGCTGCGGGCGTGGCCTAGCCAGATCAGGGTCAGGGCCAGGGTCAGTAGGAGGGCCAGGGCGGTCAGGGTGCCGCGGGGGCTTAGGCCGCGGATGCCGGAGAACCAGGCGATCAGGAGGCCGGCTGGGATTAGCAGGAGGGCTAGGTCGGCGTAGCGCATGGGGGTGAGGTGGGGTGTCCTTGGGGTTTGGGTGAGGGTAGGGGTTTTTGGGGAAAGGGCCAGGCGCGGGGGTGGAGGGTTGGCGTGATGGTTTGCGGCGGTGGGTTTGCTGGGGGCGATCGGCCAGGCTGGATCGGGCACTGGTTTGCAGCGGGCTGGTATGGGGTTTGGCGAAGGCGCGCCGATCCGCCGCCAGCCACCTCGCTCCAGACTTCAACCCGGAGCGGGGTGCTCTTTTCGAAGGCAGGACAAATACACAGGATAATTCACCGGCGAAGGTGCAACACCACATGGATTGACGACCCATTCCAAGAAGGAACAGCGTGCATCGCGCTTGGCAAATATCCGCTCAGAGCGGAATTCTTTGACAGATTTCTGCATATTCGAGATCGTATCGCGCCAAACGCCAAAACTGATTTGCCGGCAATGTCGTTCATCATGGCTAGAATGGGAAGATCAAAAGTGTACATGCCTGGATACCCCCAGGCAACATTTGATGACGAGACTCTGATGACAGGGTCTTTTGAGTTTAAAATTAAGTATGGGCATGCGGACTCTGGTCCGACGAGGATATGCGCCAAAAAGATTGCTTTAGAAATTCAGAGAAACAAATTTCCCGCGCCTTTGTCATTTTCAATTCAACTACCGCAATCTTACACCGTATTTGCTACTGCGATCAGCGAGACCGATGTTCCGTACAACGATAAGACATAATTTGTATTGCCTATAGATCACAAATTTGCACCCCCTCCAATTCCAACGCCGCCAAAACCGCCAAAAAAAAAGTAGCCGCAAACGTCCCGCGTGAAATCTTGCTGGCGATAGACGCCTCGGTTTCCTCCAGCCCGTGGTCCTTCAGCTTCTCCGCAAGCTGGGCGTAAGTTAGCCCGGCGCGCTTTAGCTCCGCCTTCAGGAACCGGGCCGCCTTGCCTGCCAGCTCTTTCTCCGTTGCCGCTATCCCCATGCCTATCTCCTGTCGCTAACCGACAAAAGATAGCATATACGCTATTTCCTGTTGCCAATAGCATCTAGTCCTGTCATATTCGCTATACAGATAGCGGATACGACAGATGGCCAGCCACTTCCTCCTCTCAGCCAAAGTCCGGACGCTCTCGCTGGCCACGGTTCTCCGCATGACCGACGCTCAGGCCGAGGCGACCTTTGCCGCGATCCGCTGGACAGAGACGCAGGGCAAGGCTGTGTGCCCGCATTGTGGTTGCCCGACCTGCTACGAGGCCCGCCGCCCGAACGGTGCCCTGCGCTTCCGCTGCAAGGCCTGCCGCAAGGATTTCAGCCTCACCAGCGGCACCTTGTTCGCGTTCCACAAGATGCCGCTCCGCACCTACCTCGCGGCCATCGTATTTTCGTCACGAGGTTAAGGGCAAGTCTGCCCTGGCCCTGAGCCGTGACCTGGATTGCCATTATAAGACGGCGTTCGTGCTCAGCCACAAGTTGCGCGAGCCATGTCGTCCAGGTCATCGCGGCTACTCAGCTTTGCAATGCCGGTCATTCAGGATCAGCGCAGACCGCCGTGCAGGCGTGAGAGCAAAAGTTTTTTGGTCCTTTTTTACAAAAAAGGACTGCTTTCTTCTTTACGGTGCCAGGCGCTCTGCCGAAATCGCCTGCCCGTCGATTTGCCCGGCGATCGCAGCGCGCGCATCCGTGTCGCGATCCTGCCAGGTTATCACCAGCGCGCCGGAGTGATTGCCGGCGGCGAAGGTGACGTTTGCGTGGATTTCGCCGTCGAGCTGGTTCCAGAGGATGTTGCCGGAGACGGCGAGGTTGGCGGCCCAGCGGAAATCGTCGAGGCGCAGGTCGAAGCCGGTGCGGGTGGGGCTGAGGGCGAAATGGCCGCCGCGCAGGCCGGTTGCGGTACCGGTCTGGGTGACGAAGTAGCGGGCCAGCGCGTCGCCTACGGTTTCGGCGGTGGCGGAGGCCAGGGTAAGGGCCTCGGGGTTGGAGGTGGTGCCGGTGGCGGCGGTGGCGGGGGCTACGGTCTGCCAGGCGACGGCGAAGTCGGGGACGGTGCGGATCGGGCGGGTGTGCAGCGCGCAGCTGGTGTCGCCGGGGTTGCCGCCACTGGCGACAAAGGCGAGCACGATGGGGCCGACGCAGCCGGCGGGGTCGTAGCCGTTCGGGGGGACGAAGTAGCCGCCGTCGCCGATGGCGGTTTCGTGGCCGAAGTTGCGGACCACGACGAACCAGGCTTCGGGGAAGAGTTTGGTGGTTTGGGCGGCTTCCTTGGGGGAGGTAACGGTATCCAGCTCGCCGGCCAGGACGAGCACGGGGATTTTGGGGAAAATGGCGTTGGCGGGGACGGGGTGGCCGGGGGTGATGCCGGGGGGTGGGGCTGGCCAGACCAGGCAGGTGTCGAGGGCTTCGGGATCGGTGGGGGCGGCCAGGGCGTCGGCGAGTTGGAAGGGGGCGTAGATGTTGGGGTGGTTGGCGGCTTTGGCGGCGAGGGCTTCGTTGTATTGGCGGCGGCGGGTGGGTTCGGGGGCGTGGAGATCGTAGAGGGTATGGTAGTCTTCGCACATCACGGCGTCGGCCAGGCCGTTGCTGAAGGCGGTGGCGGGGCCGCCGTTGCCGCTGGAATCTTCGGCTTCGGCGACGAGGCGGAGGAGGGGGGTGGGGTCGTTTTGGGTGAGGTAGGCGCGGGCGGCGGCATCGAGGTCGCGGTAGGCGATCAGGTTGTTGCCGACGTTGTAGACGACCAGGAAGAGGGCGGCGGGGTTGGCGGTGACGCTGCGCATTTCGCCGTTGGCGCCTGGGGCTGTGCCGGTGACGGGCGTGGTTCGGAGGGCGGCGAGGAGGTTGGCAAAGCGGGCGGTGGCGTTGGGGGCGCCGTTCTGGTCCTGGGCGGCGCAGGGGGCGGAGCGGGCGCAGACGCGTTCCAAGGAGACGGGGAAGTTTTCGATCTCGGTGGCGAAATAGGGGGTGCCGCGCAGGACGGGGTAGGCGCTGTCGAGCACTAGGGTGCGCAGGAGGTCTGGGTGGCGGGTGGCGAAGACCTGGCCGAAGAAGGTGGCGTAGCTGTCGCCGTAGTAGTCGACGGGGCCGGTTTGCAGGGCGGTGAGGATTGCGGCCAGGTCGTCGGCGGCGAAGTCCGAGCCGTAGAACCAGGCGGCGGGGCCGAGCTGGGCGGCGCAGGCGCGGATTGCCGGGAGGCCGGGGTTGGGGGCGTGTTGAAGGCGATGGCAGTCGATGGCGCCGGAGCGGCCGGTGCCGCGTTTGTCGACGAGTAGGACGTCGCGGGTGGTGCGGAGTGGGGTGAAGAGGCGGACGTAGCCGTCGCGCGAGCCGGTGGTGGAATAGCCTGGGCCGCCTTCCTGGGCGACGATGGCGCCGGCGGCGGGTTGGGTGGCGTCGGTGTGGGGGTAGAACTCGAAGCCTATGTCGATGTGGCCGGGCGTGCGGCCGGAGGGGTCGATCGGTCGGGTCAGGGTGCCGCAGTAGCCGTCGTATTCTTTGATGCAGTGGGTGAGGGTGAGGGCGCCGATCGTAATGGATTGCGCGGCGGCCTGGTGGGCCAGCACGGCGAAGGCGGCGGCGAGGAGGGTGGTCCGGAACATGTCGGGAGTGTTAACGGAAAGCGAGACAGCAAGCAGCCCTTTTCTGCAGCTTGCCCGCTCTGCTGCGGGCCCCAACGTTGTGGTGCAATTCCGAGCGGTCATGCCGCGGGGAACGCGAAGGTTTTTTGCGAGAAAGTAGGCCTTGCTTGCTTTGATGGTTGCGGAGCGTTCGATGGAAAAACCCTGTACCCTGCTGTATTTTGCCTGGCTGCGCGAGCATGTGGGGCGGTCCGAGGAGGCGTTCGCCTTGCCGGAGGGGGTGCGGACGGTGGGTGGGTTGATCGATGTGCTGGTGGCACGTGGGCCCGGCTATGCGCAGGCCTTTGCGGTGCCTGGGTTGGTGCGGGCGGCGGTGAACCAGGTGTTTGTGAAGCCGGAGGATGCGGTGGCGGCTGGGGATGAGGTGGCGTTCTTTCCGCCGGTTACGGGGGGGTGAGGTGATTACGGTTCGGGTTCAGGCGGCGCGTTTCGATGTGGGGGTGGAGACGGGGCTGCTGGGGGCGGCGTGTGGGGAGGCCGGGGCGGTTGCGAGTTTTCTGGGGGTTGTTCGGAGCACGGTAGCGCGGCCGATCGTTGGGCTGGAGCTGGAGCACTATCCCGGTATGACGGAGCGGTCGCTGGGGCGGATTGCGGGCGAGGCGGTGGGGCGGTTCGGGTTGTTGGGGTGCACGGTCGTGCATCGGGTGGGGGTGTTGGCGCCTGGGGAGGGGATCGTTCTGGTTCTGGCGGCGGCGGGGCATCGGCGGGCGGCTTTGGATGGGGTGGGGTTTCTGATCGATTGGTTGAAGACGGATGCGCCGTTTTGGAAGCGGGAGCATTTGACGGATGGGCGGCGGGTTTGGGTGGAGGCGCGGGCGGCGGATGCGGCTGCGGCGGCGGGATGGTCGGGCGGGGGCGATGCGGGTGGGGTTGGATAGGCGGGGACGCTTTGCTGGCGTTTGCGGATTTCAGTTGGTTTTCGAGGCGGTTTTTACGACAGCGCGGATTATGTTGGAGCGCAGTGGCCTGCGATTTGGTGCCAGCTTGTGTTCTTCAGTGTTGGGTGTTGGTGCTTTGGCGATCGAGCGGTTGGCCCCGGGTGGGGATTACGTAACGAAAAGGCTGGCCCTGCGATATCGCGCGGGACCAGCCTCTGTGTGGTTAGAAAGCCTGGCTTTGATCCCGCCTGAGCGGGGTTGCCTGCTTACTTCTTCTTGGTTTCGGCCGTCTCTTTGACATCGGCATCCGCTTCGCCTTCGTCGGCGGATTCGGCGGCTTCCGACAGCGCCTCGCCCAGCGCCTTTACCTTTTCGCTGTTCTTGCCTTCGGCGTGGCCGGCGAGCTTGACGGTCTCCTTGCCGAGCTTGGCGACCAGCTTCTTGATGGCCGCGCCATCGAGCTCCTTGGCGTGCAGGTGCTTCTTGAGGTTCTCGAGGTCCTTGACGATCGCCTTGGCGCCCGGGTCTTCGAGCTTCTCGAGCGTGGTTTCCCAGCCCTCGATGTTCTTGACCGCGGCGGCGACGGTCATGCTCTTCACGCCGTCCTTGATGTGCTTGATGGTTGCGTCGAATTGCGGCATTTGCGGCTCCTGCTGAAACGGCCACGCCGGCTGGCGTGTCAGGGGCGCAAGCCGATTTCCGGCGATCGGTTTCCGTATCATATTTGCAGTGGGCGGGGGTTGACGGATCGGCGCGCGCGACAGGGACGCCGGTCCGGACCTGGGGCGCGGCGGGCGTTTTATCGCGCGTGTTATACCAACCAATGTTGAGACTGACGTACTAAGCCAGGCAAGAAAGCAGTCCTTTTTCGAGAAAAAGGACCAAAAAGCTTTTGCTACGACGCCTGCACGAACGCCTGCTTCCGTACTGCAAATCGATGCGGCTGCAATGAGAGCGAAATCGTCGTGCAGGCGTCATAGCAAAAGCTTTTTGCTTCTTTTTCTCGAAAAAGAAGGCCTTCCTTCCTTGCTGCCAATAAGTCAGTCCGAAGACGGGTTGGTATCATTGGTGGCCGATCACGTTCGCAGGGATGCTGCGTTAAGGCGCGTGGGGTGCGGCCGGCGGCGGCGGCAATAAGGCGGCGGCGCCGAAATGCGAGCCGGGGCCGGCGAACAGGAGCGGCACCTGCAGGATGGCGGCGGTGCCGAACACCACGCCGAGCATGACGATCACGGCGCGGCCGGCGGAGATCTGCAGCGCGTGGCGGGCGGCGAACCAGTGGAACCACAGCGTGTAGGCGGCCAGTGCGCCGAGCAGCAGGCGGGCGGCGGCATCCTGGGAGAGACCGAACAGGATGGTGGCGCTGGCCAGCGGCAGCAGGAGGAGGATGGCGGCGAGCATCAGCCACTGGGCGCAGTTTAATATGTTGGCGTAGAGCGCCCATTGCTGCTTGCGGTCCCACGCGACGCAGAACAGGTCCGCTATGATGGCGGGGGCAAGCAGGTTGCAAAGCGCCAGGAGGAACAGCGCGGCGGCGGGCCAGAGATGGCCGGTGAAGACGAGGACGCCGGAGAGGGCGATGAGCAGGCCGAGCCAGGGGGCGAGGGAGGCGAGGTATGCGTCGGTATTGGCGCCGAACTGGGCGAAGCCTGCGGGGCGGCCGGTGCCTATAAGGAGCAGGCCGAGGGCTACGCGGCCGTTGGGGCGTTTTTTGGTGGGGTCGGGCATGGGAGGGAGGGAGAAAGCACTTCTTTTTTGAAAAAAAGAAGCAAAAAACTTTTGCCATGACGCCTGTGACACGGCCCAAATTTTTTCTGCGAGACGCGCTTTGACAAGATATGCGCGGGCGGTTGTGCCGCGGGGAACGCAAAAGTTTTTTGGTCCTTTTTTTCAAAAAAGGACTGCTTGCCTTGCCTTTACGGCAGAAAATCCGCGAGCACCGCTTCGTAAATGTCGGTGAGCGCATGCAGGTCGGCGAGGGGCACGTGTTCGTCGGTCTGGTGCATGGTGGCGCCGACCAGGCCGAACTCGGCGACGGGGCAGTAGCGGGCGATGAAGCGGGCGTCCGAGGTGCCGCCGTTGGTGTCCAGCGTGGGGCGGCGGCCGATTGTGCGTTCGATGATGTCGGCTAGGCGGGGGCCGAGGGGGCCGGTGGTCAGGAAGGCTTCGCCGCTGATGGTTATGTCGATTGTGGCGCCTGGGCAGAGTTGGGCGGTGGTTTCGCGGAGCCAGGTGGAGAGGGTGGCGCCGGTGTGTATTGGGTTGAAGCGGATGTTCAGGCGGGCGGTGGCTTGGGCGGGGATTATGTTGTGGGCGGGGTTGTTGACGTCGATGGAGGTTATTTGGAGGGACGAGGGTTCGAAGTTGGGGGTGCCTTGGTCGAGTTGGTGGGTGGCGAGCGCGGTTAGGGTGGCGATCAGGGGGGGGATTGGGTTGCGGGCGCGGTGTGGGTAGGCGACGTGGCCTTGGGTGCCGTGGGCGGTGATGGTGGCGTTCAGGCTGCCGCGTCTGCCGATTTTTATGGTTTGGCCCAGGGTGGTGGGGTTGGTGGGTTCGCCGACTATGCAGGCGTCGGGGATTTGGTTTTGGGCTTGCATCCATTCGAGGACGCGGATGGTGCCGTTGGTGGCTGGGCCTTCTTCGTCGCCGGTTATCAGGAGGCTTATGGAGCCGTTGAGGGGGGCGGCTTTTAGGTGTCGGGCGGCGGCGGTTGTGAAGGCGGCGATGGCGCCTTTCATGTCGGCGGCGCCTCTTCCGTAGAGGCGGTTATCGTGGATTTCTGCGGCGAAGGGGGGGTGTTGCCAGTTTTCGCCTGGGGGGACGACGTCTGTGTGGCCGGCGAAGCAGATGTGGGGCGGGGTGGTGCCTATGCGGGCGAAGAGGTTTGGGGTTTGGGCGAAGGGGAGGTGGATTACGGTGAAGCCTAGGGATTCCAGGTGGGTGGCCAGGGTGGTTTGGGCGCCGGCATCGGCGGGGGTTATGGAGGGGTGGCGTAGGAGGGCTTGGCAGAGGGGGGTTGGGTCTGTTTGCATGGGTGTGGGTGGCATCCGCGTTGGCTGATACGAGGCTGATCTAACTTGATGATCTGGAAACTGTATTTCTTAGCTTGTTTTTGCGGTGCGATCTCCGGAAGCGTCAATCTGTGACACTATACAGGTTTGCCGGTGTCCGACGCTTTTGGGTAATCGTTTTCCGTTCATTGTGGATTTTACGCGTTGATTGACTTGGCAGCGGTATCTCGCGGTATGTTGGGCGTATGCGAGAAGTAATTCCGTGGTGAGGCTCTCAGTGAGGCCAGGTGCCGTTGGCGAGAGCGCTATCCGCGATATGCGTGGCTTCGGCGCTATGTCTTGCCTCACGTCCTAGTGCGGCGCAGTCCGACACGAACGGTCCCGAATCGCCCGTTCCTCTTCATCAATTCATCATTGAGAGTAATGGTTTCTGCGCAGCAGATGTTGAGCGCACGAGTGTTGAAAGCTGCACGCGCTTGATTGCTTCCGAAAAGCGAAGCCTCGTCGGAATATGCGGCTCACAAGAGCATGTCCAGGGAGACGTTTGTCCGGATCAGGATGGAGATACTGAAGCGTATCTCAAGCCATGAGGAGGTCCTGCGTGAGCTGCGACTTCATGCCGGGAGAAACCTATGCCGGTGCAGGCTGAGAGTGATGCGGACTACGGTGGTCCAGCCGCGGTTCCGCCCGAATCTCTGCCGAGTCCGTAGCGCGCTCTCGCGAGGTTCAGGGACGCACGCCATGAGGGTTTGCGGGGGAGCGTGATTCCGGCTCTCTATCCCTGCAACATTGCCGCCACTCGAAGGCTTCTGCGGTCAATACGGAATATTCTGATGAGTTGAGAGAAACGCAACAACGTAAGATGTGGTCATCGACTGCCACGGTCGCTCAACTCGGTGGAAAATCCTGCTGCTTGCCGGCCGTAGTATGACGCACCCCACCGCATAACGATGCCGATCAGCAGAATGGCCACGGCAATCTGTATTAGCCCTTGGTGCCACGCTCTGCGCTGGCCCGGCCTCATAGCAGACCGGTCGCCGCGGCAATAATCAGGGTTAGCATAGCGGCTGGATAAAACAGAACGCCCGGCAAACTCCATGCCTTTGGAAAACCGACGAAGAATATACCCGCCACCACAACGCCGACTAGCCAGAGCGAGTGACCAGCAACGAAGAAGCCCGCCACAAGGTTGAGCAACACCCCGCACAGCATCGCGTAGACTTTAAAAGCTGATGGCTGGTGAGGTCTCGGTGAGGCCGAAGTCACTCGGGGGCAATCCCACGTCTTGTCAATTCCGCCATATAGGCGTTGGCCTTCGTCCGGTTTTGCAGCGCTCCGCTTCCGATAATCCATGCGATATAGCTGGCGAGAACTTGCGGCCCGCTGATCTTAAAAGGCTTCCCGTCTTTATTAAAGCCTGCGCTTGGTATCTCGATCTGGCGCAACCCGGGAGGAACCCGGCGCAATATCTTGTCTCTGAATAGCGTCAGCCCGCGCGTGACTCCGCGTAGCCACTCGGGCAAGTTCGTGTTCCTGTTAAACCTGTCTTGCAGAGTGGCGGGAGCCTTTGCCCCTAAGCCAAAAGCCACGCCGACACCCTCAAACCCGCGCTCGTTCCGCTTATAGGCGGCGTAAGCCTCTTTTAGTTCGCCGTCGTCAAGTAAAGACGGCCAGGTCTCCGGCTCCGCAAGCGCTTGGCGGCATCTGGCAATCAGCATAGCAGCCATAACGGAACCGTCTCGCCCGTAGATCTCCGGAAGGCTTATATGAATGCGCAAGCCAAGCGCGTTGGCGGCACCTGGCGACAGACGGCGCACTGAGAGCATCTCGGTCAAAAGCGTGGTGACGCCAGGCCTAGTGTAGTCTGGACCCTGGATCGGAAAGTCCAGGTTCCAGAACTGCAGAAGTGTTTTGCCTGGTGTGACTTGCCCTATAGGCAGTGTGTCGCGGTTGACACTCTGCCCGATGGCATCGCGCATCATCTCGTGCGCGCCATCCCGAAGCTGGGCGTCTAGTTCGTCCGGCGTGGCGAGGGCTGGATCGTGGGCCATACTGAATCATACCCTGAAATGGCGGACAGCACCATGCACTAACGAGCGCGAACGTAGATGCAGCGGGGAACGCAAAAGCTTTTTGCTTCTTTTTCTCGAAAAAGACGGCCTTGCTTTGTCTTACTCTACGCGCGAACCCCCACGGAACGCCCCTCACCGAACCCATTAAACCCCGTGCGCAAAGCCGCGCCATACGCGCCCAACTGGCCGATCTCCACCCAGTCGCCCTCGGCCACGTCGTCGGGCAGGACGAACGGCCCAGCCATCACGTCGTTGCTGTCGCAGGTCGGGCCGAAGAACGTGAAATCCGCGTCGGCGGCATCGGTGGCGCGGAGCAGGCGGGTCGGGTAGCGGAAGCCGGGCGGGCCGGCGTCGGACAGGCTGCCGAACACGCCGTCGTTGATGTAGAGCGCGTGGCCGCGGCGGAGCTGCACCTGCACCACGACGGACGTGCCGTTGGCGACCAGCGCGCGGCCTGGCTCGGCCCAGAGGGCTAGGCCGGGCAGGTTGAGGGCGTCTACGCTGGCTTCGATCTCGGCGAAGAAGGCGCCGAGGGGGGGCGGGGTCTGGTCGGGGTAGGCGACCGGGAAGCCGCCGCCGATGTCGAGCACGTCGACGCGCACGCCGGCGGCGCGGATGGTGTCGCCGGCGAGCTGGATGGCGCGGCGCCAGGCCAGCGGCTCGAGGCATTGCGAGCCGACGTGGAAGCTGACGCCGAGCGTGCGGGCGCGGGGGCGGGCGGCGCGCAGGAGGTCGGCGGCTTCCGCGGCCCAGGCGCCGAACTTGCCGGACAGGTCGGATTTGGCCGGGCCGGCGGGCAGCGCCAGGCGGATGATCAGGCCGAGGTCGTGGGTGCCGTGCGCGGGGGCGCCGGTCTCCTCGAGCACCTTGGCGAGTTCCGTGGCGCTGTCGATCACGAAGTCCCGCACGCCGTGTTGCGCGTAGGATTTGGCGATGGCGCGGCGGGATTTCACCGGGTGCATGAAGTGAATTTCGGCGTCCGGAAACAGGCCGGCGACGCGCTCGACTTCGGGCAGCGAGGCGCAGTCGAAATGGCGCACGCCGCCGTCCCACAGGGCCTGGAGCACGGCGGGGTCAGGGTTGCACTTGACGGCGTACATGGTGATGCCCGGGAAGCCGGCGGTGAATTCGGCGGCGTTGGCGCGCAGGGCCGCCTGGCGGAGGCAGGTGAGCGGCTCTTCGGGGCGGAGCATGGCCACCAGGTCGTCCACGCAGGGGAGTGCGGCGAGGGCGGCGGGGGCGAGCGGGGCGGACAGGGGGGCGGCGGCGCGGCGGGTGCGGAGTTCACTCATCGGGGCGGACCTTCAGGCAGGCGCCGGCCCCTGTAGCTACGGGGCGGCGTGGCGCGGCCGCGATCCGGGCGGGTGCCGGGCGGCCAGGGGATCGGTTCAGAGATGCGCGGCCGAGGAGAGGCCGGCATGGCGCGACACCGGGGCATGCCCGGAATTCGCGGTTTTTACGGCCGGGGAGCGCCCGGCCTAGGGACTCTGAATATCCTGCGCGGTGTGCCTGACGAGGCGGTGGGCAACGTGACTGAAAGCAAACATATCCGTATCCCTCAAAGCGTCCGGCCACCTCTTCATCGGGTGGGCCGGCTCTGCGACAAAGGACGCGTTACGTCGTTGCTTGTGCCCCTCTGGCGAGGAGCTCGCGGCACGTGCGGATTGCGTCGGCGACGACACGAGATGCGTCGGCGGGAGGCGGGTTATAAGGCCTGGCGGCTTAACAATGTGTGATGATGCGGCGGGGGAGCTATGCGCCTGGCGCGGGGCTGTCGGCGAGCAGGGAGAGGTATTCCCAGACGATGGTGGCGGCGGCGAGCGCGGTGATTTCGGCGGAATCGTAGGCCGGCGCCACCTCGACGATGTCCATGCCGGCCCAGGCGAGGCCGCCGAGGCGGCGCAGGATAGACTGGATTTGCCAGGAGGCGAGGCCGCCGATTTCCGGCGTGCCGGTGCCCGGGCGCGAAGGCGGGGTCCAGCGCGTCTATGTCGAAGGTCAGGTAGGCGGCGGCGGGGCCTGCGGTTTCGATGATGCGGGCGGCGGTGGCGGCGGGGCCGAGCTCGTGGATATCTTGCGCGGTGAGGATCGTGACGCCCTGGGCGAGCGTCCAGTCCCAGACTTCGCGCTGGACGGGGGAGCGAATGCCGAGCTGGATCATGCGTTTCGGGTCGACGATGCCTTCGCGTATCGCGTGATAGAAGGGGGAGCCGTGGCCGAAGGCCTGGCCGAAGCTGTCGGGCCAGGTATCCACATGGGCGTCGAAATGGACCAGGGCGAGCGGGGCGCCGCGCTTTCCGGCCAGAGCGCGGAGTAGGGGCAGGGTGATGCCGTGCTCGCCGCCGAGCGCGATCAGATGCGGGCTTTGGGCGGCTTGCTGCTGGATCAGGGTCAGGCTGGCCTGGATGTCGCCCAGCGCGATGGCGAAATCGCCGATGTCGGCGAGCGGGAGGGCGAGCGGATCGCGCCAGGTGGTTGGGTGGGCGCCGTCGACGAGCATGCGGCTGGCGTGGCGAATGGCGTGCGGGCCGAAGCGGGCGCCGCTGCGGTTGGTGGTGCCGATGTCCAGCGGGATGCCGGCGATGTGGATGCGCGCGTCGTGTCGGGGGCGGGTGAGGCCCATGTAGCCGGGGGGCGTGGCGAAGGTGGGGGTTCCGGTCATCGGCGGTCAGTAGAGCATGGTCAGGTAGGTCATGAGCAGGGTGTAGCCGGTGATGCCGAGCAGGCCGTGGCCGGCGACGAGGGCGAGCGGGATCGCGCGGCGGCGTATCCGGCAGGCCAGCATGGTGAGGCCGGCGAGCGCTGCGCCGGCGATCAGCGCGCCGGAGAGGATGCCGAAGCCGCCGGCGCCCATGCGTATGGCGCGCGCGGTGGGCACGCCGTAGCGCAAGGCGAGCACGAGCACCACGAAGCCGGCCAGCGCCACGCCGCCATGGGCCAGGCCGGCGCGGTTGACGCCCTCTGGCTGAGGCTCTTCCAGCATCAGGATCTTGGCACCCAGCCAGCCGCCGGCGATCACCGCCAGGGTCAGGATCGCTATGGCCACGAGCAGCAGCATTGGGACTCCTTGGAGAGGTGCAAGGTTGTTCCCGCCCGCGCCCCGGTTGGCAAGCCCGGCCGCGTTTGATGACTATTTCGCCACATGTTTTTGCGCACGTGTGTTAACGGCGCGCGCGGGTGCATTGCAGCTTGCCCGGACCAGTTCGTATCCGTATCGTCACGACAACGCGATCGGCCACGCCGGATCGATCCGGCTGCGATATATGATGGGACACCATGGCTTCTACGCCCGGACGCTGCACCAATGTCGATTACTGCTCGCTCGCCGCCGCCAAGCGCGACATCGAGGTGAAGATCGGCGAGGATTTCATCTGCCCGGAATGCGCCAAGCCGTTGCGCACGCCGCCGACGCGCGAGGGATCGGGCGGGCTGAATATCGCGATCGCCGGCAGCGTGGTGGCGGTGCTGCTGATCTGCGGCGGGGTATATGCCGGCTACCGGCTCTCGCGCGCCGGGGCGCCGACGCAGGTGGCTGCGGCACCGATACCGGCGGCCGCCGCCGTGGTGGCGGCACCGCTGGCAGCGCCGCCGCCGGTTGCCGCTGCCGCGCGCAGGTGGCGGCCAGCGCGGCCCGCGCGGAACAGGTGATCCTGCTGCGGCTGGCCGGCTCGTCGGTGCTGGCCGACAGCGCGGCGCCGCGCCTGGCCGCTTCGTACCTTTCCTATCTGGGCGATACCGGCGTGGGGCCGCAGGCGGGCCATGCGGCCGGGCAATCCCTAATCGGCGGCGCGCGGCTGGGGCGGCCGGAAGCCATCTCGATCGTGTCGCAGGCGGGCGAGGCGGGCGATGCCGGCGGCCTGGGCGCGCTGGCGGCCGGCAGCGCCGACGTGGCGCTGACCAGCCGGCGGATGGCGCCGCAAGACCTGCAGCGCCAGCACCCGGCGGGCGCGCCGTTCACCGAGCATCTGCTTGGGTCGGAAGGCGAGGCGGTGATCGTCAATCCGCGCAACCCGGTGGGCCAGCTCACCCTCCAGCAACTGCGCGGCGTGCTTTCCGGCAGCCTCACGGCATGGACCAGCCTTGGCGGCAGCGGCGCGATCCACCTGGTGGGCGAGCCGGATGGGCGCGGCGCGGCAGGCCTGCTCGCCGGGGTGCCGGACCGCATGCCGAATTTGCGCCAGGTGCGCGATTCCGCGGCCGCGGTGATGGACGATCCGCTTGCCGTGGCCATCGTGCCGCTGGCGCGCGTGGGTGGGGCCAAGACGCTGGCGATCGCCTCGCTGGGCGCCGCACCCGCGCTGCCCACGCCGGCAGCCATCGCCACCGACAGCTACCCGCTGGCGCGCAAACTCTATGCCTACACATCGTCCGCAAGCACCAATCTGTTCGCCGCGCGGTTCGTTGCTTTCGTGCTGTCGCCGGAGGGCCAGGATACGCTTGCCAAGTCCGGGCTGGTGCCGCTCAACGTGGTGGTGGCGGCACCGCCCGCGGCACTCACGCCAAAGGAGCGCTACAAAAAGCTGGTGGTGGGGACAACGAGGTTGGCGGCCGACCTGCATTTCGAGGCGAATTCCAACAAGCTGGATATACACAGCTCGCGCGAGGTGGACCGGGTGTGGAACTTCATGCAGTCCGACCATACGCCGCCGGACCACCTGATCCTGATCGGGTTTGCGGACAACCAGGGGACGCCGGAGAAGAACATGGCGCTGTCTCTGCAGCGGGCGCGTGTGGTGGCGGATGTTTTCGCGCGGCGCGGGTTGCCGCCGGGGCAGGTGGTGGCTTTCGGGTCCGATCTGGCGATTGCGGATAATGGCGGGGAGGACGGGCGGCAGAAGAACCGGCGGGTGGAGGTTTTCTTGCGGCCTTGAGGGCTAGGAAGGCAAGGCAAGCAGTCCTTTTTTGAAAAAAAGGACCAAAAAACTTTTGCTTTCCTTTCGGTGTTTTGGCGATTTGGTTTCGTTCTGCTGTTTGCGGGTTGGGGCGTTATAGGAAGGTTGGTTCGCCTTCGGCGGCTCTGGCGCGTTGGTAGGCTGGGCGGGCTTGCAGGGCTTTCAGATAGTCCCTGGTTGTGGGCGGCAGGCTTTCGGACAGGCCGATCGTTATAGCCAGGAGTAATGCGTAGCCGACGGAGATGTCGGCTGCGGTGAAGCGGTTGGCGCAGGCGTAATCCGGGCCCATCAGGGTTGATGCGGCTTTCAGGCGTGCGGCGAACCAGCGCGCGTAATCCGAGGCGGCCTGCGGCAGGCGGCGTTCTTCGGGTTCCAGCAGCGCGTAGCGCAGGTAGATAGTTTGCGGGAAGGTCAGCGTGGCTTCGCCCATCACCAGGAAATTCAGGTAGGCGCCGTAGGCTGGTTCGTGCGGTGCGACGGCGAGTGTGTTCGGCGCGGCACGGGTAGCGAGGTAGTGCAGGATGGCGGCGGATTCGGTGAGGCGGGTTTCGCCATCGATCAGCAGCGGGATGGTGCCAAGCGGGTTGAGTGCGAGGTAGCCGTCTTCGCGGAAGCGCGGCGGAAAGGCCACCAGATGCAGATCATAAGGGAGCGCAAGCTCCTCCAACATCCACAAAGCCCGAAACGAACGCGCCCCAGCCGAATGATAAAGTTGCATGATGAAGCCTGTGAACGTTCGGCGACAGCGGAGTCAAAAGTCTTTTGCTTCTTTTCTTCAGAAAAGAAGGCCTTGGCTTACCTCTTAGGCAAAATACCAAGATATTTAGCAATAATCCCCAACATCACTTCATCCGCCCCGCCGCCAATGCTGGCGAGCCGCCCGTCGCGGAATTGCCGTGCGATCGGCGTATCCTCCATATATCCCATACCGCCCCAGTATTGCAGGCAGCTATCGGCGACTTCGCGTTGCAGGCGGCCGCCTTTCAGCTTGGCCATGCTGGCGAGTTTGGTGCAGTCGCCGCCGTCGACGTGGGTTTCGATCGAATGCCAGGTGAGCGCGCGCAGGGCTTCGATTTCGGTGGCGAGTTCGCCGAGACGGAAATACACGCTCTGGTTTTCCAGCACGGGGCGGCTGAAGGCGTGGCGTTCGCGTGTGTAGGCGATGGTGTCGGCGAGCGCGCGTTCGCAGAATACCACCGAGCCGAGCGCTGCATAGAGCCGTTCTTCCTGGAACTGCATCATCTGGTAGGTGAAGCCCTGGCCTTCCTGGCCCACGAGGTTGCGGGCTGGGACGCGCACATCTTCGAAATGCAGCAGGGCGGTGTCGGAGGCGTGCATGCCGAGTTTGCGGAGTTTGCGGCCGATGGTGACGCCTTTTGTGCGTTTGCCGTTTTCCATGAGGGGCACGACGATAAGGGATTTGTTGGCGTGGCGCGGGCCGTCGCCGGTGTTGACGAGCATGCACATCCAATCGGCCTGGGTGCCGTTGGTGATCCACATCTTCGAACCGTTGATGATGTAGTCGTCCCCGTCGCGTACGGCGCGGCTGCGTATGGCGGCGACGTCCGAGCCGGCTTCGGGTTCGCTCACGCCGATGCAGGCGACCATGTCGCCGGCGATTGCGGGGCGGAGGTAATTGCGGCGGAGTTCGGCTGAGCCGAAGCGGGCGAGTGCGGGGGTTGCCATGTCGGTTTGCACGCCGATCGCCATCGGGATGCCGCCGCAATTTATCGCACCGGTGGCTTCGTTCAGGACGGCGGCGTAGGAATAGTCGAGGGCCTGGCCGCCATCTTCTTCGGGTTTGTTTATGCCGAGGAGGCCGAGATTGCCCATCTTCTTGAAGACTTCGTGGGCGGGAAAGATTTCCGCGCGTTCCCATTCGTCGACGTGGGGGTTGATTTCGGATTGGACGAAGCGGGTTACGGTTTCGCGCAGGTTTTCGTGTTGGGGAGTCAGACGCATGAGGAAGAAAGGCCTTCTTTTTTGAAAAAAGAAGCAAAAAACTTTTGCTCCCTTGCCTGCGTGGCGGCTTCATGTGGTTCTGCAAGTCGGCGGCCTGCACGAAGGGCGGATGCTGTCGTGCAGGCGTCGGAGCAAAAGTCTTTTGCTTCTTTTCTTCAGAAAAGAAGGCCTTGCCTTACGCCGCCTTGCTCACAGCTTGCCCGTAAAAACTCTCCCCCGCCGCCGCCATTTCCCGCAGCATTTTCGGCGGCGCGAACCGTGCGCCGAATTTGCGGGTGAGTGCGTCGCATTCTCCTACGAATTTTGCGATGCCGATGCCGTCGATCATGCTGAGCGGGCCGCCGGTCCAGGGTGCGAACCCCCAGCCGAGTATCGCGCCGACATCGGCTTCGCGTGCGCTGGTAACGACGTTTTCTTCCATGCAGCGAGCGGCTTCCACGGCCTGGCGGTAGAGCAGGCGCTTGCGGATTTCTGCGACGAGGGCTGGGTCGGCGTCGGACTTTGTGATTGGGGCCAGGTCTTCCAGGCCGGGCCAGATGCGTTTCGGACCTTCCGCGGGGTAGTCGTAGAAGCCTTTTCCGTTCTTGCGGCCGTAGCGGCCGAGTTCGGTGACCATTTTGGCAATGATCGGATCGCTGGCGGTCGGCATGAAGGCGCTACCGAGATCTTTCTGGGTTTGCGTGCGCACTTTCAGTGATAGGTCGAGCGCCACGTCGTCGTGCATTTCCAGCGGGCCGCGCGGCATGCCGGTGGCGCGGCCGACATTGTCGATTATGGCGGGTGCTATGCCGTCGGTGAGCAGCTCCATGCCTTCCTGGATAAAAGTGCCGAAGCAGCGCGAGGTGTAGAAACCGCGGCTGTCGTTTACCACGATCGGTGTTTTGCGGATTTTCAACACGTAGTCGACGGCGGCGGCCAGCGTCTCCTGGCTGGTGGCCTCGCCCATGATGATTTCGACCAGGCCCATGCGGTCGACAGGCGAGAAGAAGTGGATGCCGATGAAGCGTTCTGGACGCGCGCTGGCTTCGGCCAGGCCGGTGATCGGCAAGGTTGATGTGTTGGAGCCGAAGAATGCAGTCTCCGGCAGGTGCGCTTCGGCCTTGCGGGTGATTTCGGCTTTCAGGCCGCGCTCCTCGAACACGGCTTCCACCACGAGGTCGCAGCCCTGCAGATGCGCGTAATCGGTGGTGGGCGTGATGAGGGCGAGCACGGTGTCGGCTTTGGGCTGGGTCATGCGGCCGCGCTTTACGGCCTTGTCCAGAAGTCCCTTGCTGTAGGCGAGGCCTTTGTCGGCGGCTTCTTGGCTGACGTCGATCAGCACGGTCTCGATGCCGGCCATCGCCTGCACGTAGGCGATGCCGGCGCCCATCATGCCGGCGCCGAGCACGCCCACTTTCTTCGGCGCGAATTTGGCCTCCACCTTTGGCCGGGCAGCGCCTTTGCCGAGCGCGTCCATCGAGCCGAACAAGTGTGCGCACCATGGCCTTGGCCTGCGGCGTCATCATGGTTTTGGCGAAATAGCGGCTTTCGATGCGCAGGCCCGCGTCGATGGGGACCTGCAGCCCCTCATAGACCGCGCTCATGATATTGATCTGCGCGGGGTAGTTGCCGTAGCTCTGCTTGCGCAACATCGCGTTGCCCATCACGAACACCTGTGCGGTGGCCGGCGAATACGGGCCGCCGCCGGGGATCTTGAACTCCTTCTTGTCCCAGGGGGCCACGCAATCGCCGCCGGCCGCCACCCAGGCGGTCGCGGTGCGCACGACGTCTTCCAACGGCACCACCTGGTGAACCAGGCCCAACTTGAGCGCTTCGTCCGGGCTGACGGACTTGCCTTCCAGCAGCAGCGGCAATGCTTTCATCGCACCGATCAAACGCGGCAGGCGTTGTGTGCCGCCACCGCCTGGCAGCAGGCCGACCTTGGATTCCGGCAGGCCGAGCTGCAATTTGTCGATCGCGGCGACAACGCGATGATGGCAGGCCAGAGCGAGCTCGAAACCGCCGCCGAGTGCCAGGCCGGTGAGTGCCGCGGCGACCGGCTTGCCGCAGGTCTCCAGCGCGCGGAACAGCTTGTTTATCGCGAACACGGCGGCGAACATCGTGGCGCGCTCGGCTTCGCCGGCAGATTCGGTGGTGGACATCAGGCCGCCCATTTCGCCGAGATCGGCGCCGGCGCAGAAGCCGCTTGGTTTGCCTGAGGTTATCACCGCGCCCTTTATTGCGGCGTCGGTGCGCAGGCGGTCTACGATCTCGCCGAGTTCGCGCAGGACTGCGGCGGTCAGGGTGTTCATCGAGCGGTTTGGGACGTCGAAGGTGATCAGGGCTGTGCCTTGGTCGTCGACTTCTACGGTGAAGTTGTTCATTTGGGCGATCCTTGTTTCAGGCAAGGCCTTCTTTTCTGAAGAAAAGAAGCAAAAGACTTTTGACTCCGCTGTCGCGCACTCGTTGCAACGCTCCACGTCGGATCATGAGAATGGTGCCCCGGTGCAGGCGAACATTCAAAAGTCTTTTGCTTCTTTTCTTCAGAAAAGAAGGCCTTTCTTACTTTTCGCTAGACGCGTTCAATAACAGTCGCCGTGCCCATCCCGGCACCGACGCACAACGTGATAAGTGCCGTCTCCTTGTCGGAGCGCTCCAGCTCGTCGAGCACCGTGCCGAGTATCATGGCACCGGTCGCGCCCAACGGATGGCCCATCGCGATCGCGCCGCCGTTCACGTTCATCTTGTCGTGCGGGATATCGAGCGCCTGCATCATGCGCAGCACCACGCTGGCGAACGCCTCGTTCAGCTCGTAGAGATCGATGTCACCCACCTCCATGCCGAGGCGGCGCAGCAGCTTTTGCGTGACCAGCGACGGGCCGGTGAGCATGATGCACGGCTCGGAGCCGATCGATGCCATGCCGCGCACGCGGGCGCGTGGCTTTAGGCCCATCGCCTCGCCCATTTCTTTTGTGCCGAACAATACGCCGGCTGCGCCATCGACGATGCCGGACGAGTTGCCTGCGTGGTGCACATGATTTACGCGCTCCACTTGCGGGTAGCGCTGCGTGGCGACGCTGTCGAACGCCATTTCGCCGACCGTGGTGAAGGCGGGGTTGAGCGATGCGAGCGATTGCATGGTGGCTTCGGGGCGCATGTGTTCGTCGCGCGCGAGTATCGGCAGGCCGAGCTGGTCGCGCACGGCGACGACGGAGCGGGCGAAGCGGTTTTCCGACCAGGCGTGGGCGGCGCGCTTCTGGCTTTCGACGGCGTAGGCATCCACGTCGTCGCGCGAGAAACCGTAGAGCGTGGCGATGAGGTCCGCGCCGATGCCTTGCGGGGTGAAATAGGTTTTGAAGGCGGAAGCAGGGTCGAGCGGCCAGGCGCCGCCATCCGAACCCATCGGCACGCGGCTCATGCTTTCCACGCCGCCGCCGATGGCCATTTCGGCCTCGCCGGTCATGACTTTAGCGGCCGCCATGTTGCAGGCTTCGAGGCCCGAGGCACAGAAGCGGTTGATCTGCACGCCGGCGGTGGTCTCGGCGTAATTGGCGTTCAGCACGGCGGTGCGGGCGATGTCGCTGCCCTGTTCGCCGACGGGGGCGACGCAGCCGAGCACCACGTCGTCCACGTGGGAGGTGTCGAGCTGGTTGCGGTCGCGCAGGGCTTCCAGCACCTGGGTGGCGAGGCTGAGGGCGGTGATTTCGTGCAGCGCGCCGTCCTTCTTGCCGCGCCCGCGTGGGGTGCGGACGGCGTCGAAGATATAGGCGTCGGCCATTATTGCGGTGCTCCGGGCGATGTTGGCGCGAAACTGCCGTGACCAGCCAAGGAAGGCAAGAGGAGCTTAATCAAACCATTAAACAAGCGGCAGAGGCGGGCTGTGGACGGCTTACCTGCCTTTCCGGATGACCACCCGCATGGCGCCTTCGGGCAGGACGGCCTGCTGCAAAACCGTATGCCCCTGCGCCGCGGCGGTAGCCGGCACGCTGCGTTCCGGCTCGGCGCCGCGCAGCTTCACGCCGAGCACCTGGCCCACCTGCAGCCGGTCCAGCGCCAGCCGCGTGCGCACGTAGGTCATGGGACAAATCTCGGCCGTCACGTCGATGTCGAGATCCGCCGGTATTGTCGCCTGAGGCGCGCGATTATTTGCGGCGGGAGCTTGCAGCGTTCGCATTATTGTACGTATAGGGCGTGGAGCCGCAATATTGAAGGGTTTGGACGATGGCAGACGCGCCTGTGCCGCTGGATATGCTTGAGCTGACGGCAAGGATCGTGAGCGCGCATCTGTCGCATAACGAAGTGGATACGGCGCAGCTCCCCGGCCTGATACACGACGTGTTCCGCGCGCTCTCCGGCGTGGGGCGCGGCGATGCGCCCGAACTCGGCGCCTGTCGCGGCCTCTGCCCCGGAGCGCCGGCAGCCTTTCGTGCCGGTGAAGAAGTCGATCTTCCCGGACTACATCGTCTGTCTTGAGGACGGGAAGAAGTTGAAGATGCTGAAGCGGCATCTCAAGACGGCGTATAATCTGACGCCGGACCAGTATCGCGAGCGCTGGGGGCTGGCGGCGGAGTATCCGATGGTGGCGCCGAACTATGCGAGCCATCGCTCCACGCTGGCCAAGCGGATCGGGCTGGGCACCAAGCCGCGGGCGGCTGCCAGGCGGGGCTAGTCCGTCAGGCGCGCAGCACGACGCAGGCGGACATCATGTCGTGCAGCGCGCGGCGGCGTTGCAGCACCAGGCAGGGCAGGAAGAAACCCAGTCCGAGCGTGACCAGGCAGAGCGCCTTGGCCAGGTTGCGCGCGGTGGCCCGGGCGAAGCCGGGGGGCCGGCCATCCGCGCCGCGCACCCGGAGGAACAGCATGCGCTTGCCGAGCGTGGTGCCCACGCCGCCTTCGAAGGCGATGAAGTAGAGCAGCAGAGCGGCCGGCCTGGCGCTTGCGCCGAGCAGCAGCAAAGTAGGGGCATCGAACAGGGCGGCCTGGGCGCAGAGCGCGGCGAAGCCGGCCCAGGCGGTGCCGGCCGCATACCAGACGATCGCGCAATCGATCGCGGCCGCCACCAGGCGGGCACCGCACCCGGCATAGACCGGCGCCGGGACGACCCCGAAATTCGACGCGTAGGACATGCGTACTCGTAACACGCTTCCGTGACAAAGCGATCACAAAACGATCGGCATACGCAACGCTCCGGCTTGTGTCAGGAGCGCTGGTCAATCAGCGCGCGGCGCTTGAGGTCCTGCTGGAGCTGGCGCGAGGCCAGCTCGACGCGCTCTTCGAGGAGCTGGTTGGCGATATCCTCGCGGCCCATCGCGGCCATGTTCTTCTGCTCGCGCTTGCAGACCATGACGACGAGGATGCCGTCATTGGTGACGAGCGCCTTGCTGGCCTGGCCGGGCTGCAGCCCGCCAAGCAGCGACTGCATCGGCCCGCTCAGCCGCTCCAGCCGAACGGAGCCGGGATCGGCCGGCCGATGGTTGCCGGCGGCCTTGTTGGCGGCTTCGATATCGTCGCAGCTATGGGCGTTCTTCGACAGGGTCTGGCCGTCGATCAGGGCCTTTCGCTGTTCCGGCGTGGGGTTCTGCGGGTCCAGCGTAGAGGCGAACGGGTAGAACGCCTGGCGCAGGGTGAGGACGTTGGCGAGGTCCGTGCCGACGATACGCTTCTCCTCCAGGGTGACGACGTCGAAGCCGCCGGCCACGCGGACCGGGTTGCTGATGGCGCCCACCGGCATTTCGGCGACCAGCTTGGCCACTGCGGGATCGAGCTGGTCGGGCAGTTTCCAGCCGAGCGTGCCGCCTTCCAGCGCGGTCTGGCTCTGGCTGAACTCGGCGGCGACGATGCCGAACGGGGCGCCGGCGCGAAGCTGCTGGATCACCGTGTCGGCGAATTTCTTGGCGTCGTTGAGGTGGCCGGGGTCTTCGGCGGCCACGAAGATCTCGGCCAGGCGGTATTGCGGCTTGCCGAGATCGTCGTGGAACAGTTTTTCCTGCACCGCGATTTCGCCCGGGGTTATGCGGCCGCGCTCGGAGATCTCCTGGCGCAGCACGCGCGTCCAGCCGAGCTGGGTGCGTATCTGGGCGATCAAAGTGGAGCGCGACACGCCCTGGCCGGAGAGTTTGTCCTGCAGGCCGCCGGGCGGCAGGTGGTTGCGGGTTTCGATCTCCCTGATCGCATTGGCCACTTCGGCGTCGGTCACGGCGATCTTGCGGTGCTGGATCTCCTGCATCTCGAGCCGGTCCTCGATGAGCTGGCGGGTGATCTGCGGGCGCAGCAGCTTGAGCGTTTCCGGCGCGATCGGCTGGCCGGTGGTGAGCGCGAACAGGCGGGCGCGGTTGTCCACGTCGGCGCGGGTGATCACGTCGCCATTGACCACGGCGACGATGCCGTCCGTGGGCTCCGGCGTGCTGGCGGCGGCCGCCGGGTGGGCCGGCTTGGGCGGCGGCACCGCTTTCGAGGCGGCATACGCGGGCAGTGGCGGCGGCAAGGCAGAGGGTGATCAGGAGCGGGCGCATGGTTGCGTGACCTTTCGAACGGTCAGGGTGGCGATTGGGGCGGGATGTTAACTATATCGGTGTTTGCTGGAAGTTGGAAATCACATCAGGGAAGTAAGCAAGGCCTTCCTTATTCGAGAAAAAGAAGCAAAAACCTGCTGGCGGGCGCTGTCGCGGACGTTTCCGGATACGGCTCGACAGCGGACCGAAAGTTCTCAGGAAGGGACGCTGCCTGACTTCGCTCGGCCGTCAGCCGAGCTCGATGCGTGAAACCTGCTGGCAAACGCGCGCCAGACGGCCGCCAGGGCAGGTTTCACCCGTTGACACCGAAGCCGCCTATGGATTTCAGGGTGATATTGAACACGATGGTGGTGTCACCGTTATCGCCGGCGATCGAGGTGAAGCGGCGGTTGGCGAACAGGTCGAAGATCAGGCACTCGTTTTCCCATTTGATGTCGCCGCCGGCGCCCACGAGCTGGCCGGTCTGCAGATCGCGCCTGGCACTCACGTTGAGCGTATATTGGCGGAAATGCGAACTGAACCCGGCGGTCACCTCCTGGCGCGGAATGAAGTAGTCGGCCGGAACGCCCTTGATCAGCAGGCGCGTGTTGAAGACCGAGACCGTGTTGCCGAGATTGAAATCGTTCAGATAGAGGAAATACGGGTTGTTGGCGCTGTAATTGTAGCCGAGATCGAAATGCGCGACCGGCACGCCGAAATGCGTGGTGGCGTCGGCAAAGGTGATGTCGCCGTTGTCGTGGTTCACCCGGGTGCGCGCGGTGAAATCGACCAGCCGGTTCGGAACGTAGTTGAGCCTGGCTACGATGTCCGACAGGTGGTTGCCGGTCTCGAAGCCGTTATAGGGCTGGAATTGCGGGTAGAGGTCGTGGTCGATATGCTCCTGGTAGGAGGCGCCGACCAGGCCTTCGAGCTTCTGCCCGCCGGCGAGGTTCCATTCGGCGCGCAACGCCGCGTTCACCCGTATGCCGCCGTCGTATCGGTCGAAGCCGCCGAAGCGGTTGAGCTGGAACAGGGTGGCGTCGGTGAACTCGTAATCCAGCGAGTCCTCGTTGGGGATGTTGTCGCGCGGGTTGTTGCCGCTCTGCGGGGCGGCGATCACCTGCAGGATCGGCTCGATCACCTCGTTGCCGCCGCCCGCTGTGCCGCGCACGAAAGGCCAGTTCAGCCGGATGGCGAGCTGGCCTTGGCCGTGCACGCCGTGCGCCACGTCGCCGTTCTGGAAATTCGGCTGCCCGTTGAGAACGTTCCCGTTGTACACTGCACCTTCGGCCTGCGCGGTGAACAGCCATTGCTCGCCGTGGCGGCCGGCGAACGGGCGGTCCCATTGCAGCCGGCCGGAGAGTTGCTGGTCGTTGCTGCCCTGGTCGCGCAGCAGGTTCCATTCCATCGTGTCGAATGTCAGCCGGCCGCCGAACGCGTCGGGTTCGCCCACGAAGCTGTACTGGAAGCGCGGCAGCACGTAAGGCAGCAGGTTCTGCTGTATGGTGGCGTTGAGGCCCTGGTAGCTGCGCACGTCGAGCTTGGCATAGGAGCCGACGCCGAAACCTTCGATGAACAGCTGGCTGCTCAGCAGGTTCGCACCGTAGCCGGGCACCTGGAAGTCGCGCAGATAGGCCGTGGAACTGGCGAGGTTCACGTCGAAGCCGTAGCGCCAGGTGTCATTGTAGTCGAACAGGCCGTGGCCGAAGAAATAGCCGGCGGTGGTGCGCTCGTCCTCGGCGATGGCGCCGTCCAGTTTCAGCACGCCGTTGTTCAGCGCGCGGTTGTACAGCGCCTCGAGCTGCGGCCCCTGCTTGGTACCGACCGTGCCCGTGAGCGTCACGTCCGATTGCGAGTCGATCACCAGGAAATAGGGCTGGCGTATGAAGGTGCCGAGATAATGGTCCGAGGCGCCGATGCTCGGTGCGAGCAGGCCGCTCTGCCGTTTAACCGAGGGATCGGACATCGAGAAATACGGCAGGTACAGCACCGGCAGGCCGAGCGCGTCGAGATAGGCGTCCTTGTATTCGATGCGCTTGTGTTCGAGATCCTGGGTGATCTGGTTGGCGCGTATCTCCCACAAAGGCGCGCGGTTCGGGT
Organism: uncultured Alphaproteobacteria bacterium; assembly: GCA_963795825.1. Lineage (GTDB taxonomy): Bacteria > Pseudomonadota > Alphaproteobacteria > Acetobacterales > Acetobacteraceae > BOG-908. Next base: position 29,546 of record CAWCIW010000005.1, read on the forward strand.
GCTGCGCGCACACGTCGCAGGTGGAATACACGCCGCGGCTCATGATGTTGAGCTTGCCTTCGGTGCGCCGGGCGCCGTTGGCCGCCATCTTGGCGTTCTGGTCCATCAGCGCGCGCATCGCGGTCAGCACGCCGTTGCGCATGCCCTGGCTGAGCTCGGCGTAGTCCGCGAACAGCACCTGGCCGTCCGGCTCGACGATCACGACGTGGCCGTAGGCGGCGGCCACGTTGGTGTTGCGGTCGAAGGTGATGCGGTCGGCTTCGAGGACGTGGTCGTTCTGCCAGGCCTGCACGTGGCCGTCGGCGGTGACCAGGCCGTCGGTCTTGTCGTAGGTGACGCTGTCTGCCTGGAACGTGACGGGCACGTTGCCGGAGGCGGGCTCGGCGTTCATGTTCAGGGTGGGGAAGTGCTGGGCTGGGGGGCGGTAGAGCTGGGCGCTGGCTGGTGTGGCCAGGAGGGCGAGCAAGCAAGCAAGGCCTTCTTTTTTGCAAAAAAGAAGCAAAAAACTTTTGCTCTGACGCCTGCACGACGGCGTGCGCCATAGGTGCAGGCTGCGGTGCTCGCGGAGAGAGCGCAGGCCTTGGTGCAGGCGGGGGAGCAAAAGTTTTTTGGTCCTTTTTTTCAAAAAAGGACTGCTTGCCTTGCCTGGCACGTCCTAACCGTCCTCGAGATGCAGTAGCAGCGACACCGCCAGCAGCAGCCCGGCCGCCGCCGGCGCCCAGGCGGCGAGAACCGCCGGCAGCGCGCCGCTCTGGCCGAATTCCTCGGCCACCTTGCTCACCGTGAACAACACGAACCCCGCTGCAACCCCGGACCCGACCATGCGGGCCACGCCCCCGCGCCGTGTCTGGCGCATGGAGAAGCCGGCGGCAACCAGGGCCATCGTGCCACAAAGTAACGGCAAAGCGAGCAGCGACTGGAAATGCAGCCGGTGGCGCACCGAGCTGAACCCCGCGCTCTCCAGCAGGGCGATGAAGCCGGGCAGCGCCCAGACAGACAGCGTCTCGGGCGACTGGAAGCTCTCCTGCACCCGCCTGGCGGTAAGCTCGGTCGGCAGCTTCAGGTCTCCCACCATGACGGGCAGATGGTCCGGCGTGATGGTCCGCGCGCCGGACATCTGCCAGACGCGGCTGCGCAAGGTGGCGTGGGCGGCCTCGATGCGGCTGAGCAGGTGGTCGCCGGAATCGAGGCGGAACACGCTGATGTCGTCGGCGGCGATCATCTTGCCCTGCAGCGCCACGTCGCGCGCGTGGATGATCGCCACGCCGTGCGGATCGAACATCGCGTCGGCCTGGCGCAGCCAGAGCTGGCCGCCGCTGACCGCCAGGGTGCCGCCGGTGTGGCGCAGGTAGACGTTATCCAGCGCGGTGGCGCGGGCGAACATCACCGAGGAGAGCGGCGAGAGGCCGGCGGATGCGGCCAGGCCGAGGCCCACCGCGGCGGCGACCGGCAGGCTGAGGAAGTGCCAAGCCGAGACGCCGGCGGCGCGCGCCACGATCAGCTCGCTGGAGCGTGTCAGGCGCCAGAACGCGATGATGCCGCCCACCAGCACGGCGAAGGGCAGGATCTGCAGCATGTAGTATGGCAATCGCAGCAGGGCGATGCCGGCGACCAGGCCGAAGCCCACATCGGCGTGCTGGCTGGCGCGGCGCAGCAGCTCGATGAAGTCGAACAGCATCACCAGCAAAGAGAGTGCGGCCAGCATCGCCACGGCGGCGTAGGTGAACTGACGCGCGATATAGGCGGAGAGGGTGAGCGCGAACTTCATGCCGGGCGCGCCTGGACCGCGGCGGCGGCCGGGCCGCGCCGGGCTTCGCGCGTCAGAGCGGGGGCGAACAGCACCCAGGCGCAGACAGCGCCCGGCAGCAGCGCCTGCATCCAGATCAGCGGCACGAAACCCGGGTGGCGGGTGGCCAGGCTCTGCGCCGTCAGGCCGAGTGCGAGCAGGCCGACCATCGCCAGCACCGCGGCGAGCGGCCGCCACAGGCTGCCGGCACGGCGGAAGCTGCCGGTCAGCACGCTGAGTAGCGCCACCAGGGCGAAGCTCAGCGTCGTCAGCGGCTGGGTCAGGCGGCGGTTGGCTTCGACGAGGAACTTGCCCGCATCGCCGCGCGCCACCGCGCCGGCGCTGGGATGGAACAGCTCGCGCAGGCTCATCTCGCTGTCGTCGCGCGCGCGGGCGGCATCCTCGCCATGGCCGGAGCTGGCCAGGTCCACGGTGTCTTCGGTGAAGGTCAGCACGTCGAGCCGGCCGGATTTCGCGTCGATCTCCTCGCGCGAGCCGTTCTCCAGCAGCACGCGCGGGGTGTCGCCCTCGGCGACCAGGCGGCCGCTCTCCGCCAGGATGGTGGCGCGGGTGTTCTTCTGGCGGTCGTCCTCCACCAGGATGCCGCGCAGGGTGCCGTCCGGGTCGCGCGAGCGGACATAGACGGTGAGCTGGTCCGAGATGGCGGTGAACACGCCCTCCTGGAGCAGGAAGGCGGCGACCTTGTTGCGCAGTTCGAACTGGAATTCCTTGAACGCGGTGTTGCTGGCCGGCACCACCCAGATGTTCAGCGCCATGTTCACCGTGAGTGCCAGCAGGCCAGCGAGCAGGGCGGGGCGGGCCAGCGCCCATTGCGACAGGCCGGCCGAGCGCATGACGGTGAGTTCGCGGTCGCCGGAGAGGCGCTGGTAGACGAACTGCACGACGACGAAGGTGGTGATCGGCAGGATCACGGCGACGAAGTTGGGTATCAGCAGGCCGGTGAGCTCGAGGAACACGCGCAGGCTGAGGCCGCGATTGACCACCAGCTCGACGAAGCGGAGCGACTGGGTGAGCCAGATCAGGGCGACCAGCGCGGTGGTTACGGCTACGAGGGCGACCAGGAGCTGGCGCAGGACGTAGCGGTCCAGCTGGGTGATTGGGGAGGTTCGGGCCATGCCGGGCGGGAGCATAGCGGGTGCGGGGTTGTCGGCAAAGGAAGGGGGAGTCGTCGGCGGGGAAGAAGGGATTTCTTTTTTGCGAAAAAGAAGGCGTGACGCTTGCACGAAAATCTGGCTGCTGCTGCAGACGACGTGGCGTGCAGGACAGGGGTTGGCCGCGGGGCAGCAAACATAGCAAAAGCTTTTTGGTCCTTTTTCTCGAAAAAGGACTGCTTTCTTGCTTGCCTAAGGTGAAGGAGTCCCCCGATCGCAGGCGGGCTGCCGATCAGGGCCGGGGCGGCTGGTCGAGCAGGCAGGCCAGGCCGCCCTTCTCCGTCCACCTCACGCATTCCAGATGTTCGCGCACCGGCGTGTCCAAGAGTTCGGCCGGGCGGTCCGGCAGGGCGGCGGGGTCCGCGAAGCATTGCGCCGTGCCGAGCGTGCGGGTGCAGTAGGGTTGCGGCGGAATGGCGCTCACCACGGTCCGGCCGCGTTCCACGCAGCCGGCCAGGGCTAGGAGCAGGAGTATAGCGCGCATCGCCGCAGGATAGCGGCCCGGTGTGAACGCGCGGTTACGGCCAGGCAGGTTGTCCGCGGATGAAGCGCCCGTCCAGCGAAACCGCGACAGCACGGACCAAGAGTTTTTTGCTTCTTTTTTGCAAAAAAGAAGGCCTTCCTTCCTGTCTTCCCAATGGCCGTCCTCCCCGTTCGCGAAAAGCACGAGAGCCTTTACCATTTTGTCGCAAATCGCGACGCTACATTGCGTTACCTGCAGCGACTGAACATTGTTATCCGATGGACCGTATGCTCGACCCGCCTTTGCTCAGATGCCGCAAGCCACGCGGCCAGGGTGCCTCGCGCCGTGGCGAGATACTTGCCGCCGCCAAGCATCTGTTCGCCGTGGAGGGCGTGGCGCATGTCACGATGCGGCGGATCGGCGCCGAGGTGGGGGTGTCGCCGACCGCGCTGTACATGCATTTCGCCGACAAGGACGCCATGCTGTTGGCGATCGCGCAGGACACGTTCGGCGAGCTGCTGAGCCGGGTCGAGCAGAGCAGGAAGGAGGGGGTGTCGCGCCGCGAGAGTTTCCGCGCCGGCCTGCGCGCCTATATCGAATTCGGCCTGGAGCGGCCTGACGAATACCGGCTGATCTTCATGGGCCGGCTGGCCGATCGGGGCGGGGTACGGACGCCGGCGGCCGACATGGCGGACCGCTCGTTCGCCATCCTGCAGGACGGCGTGGTCGAGCTGACACGCAGCGGCGTGTTCACCCCGCCCGCACCTGCCCCGCAGATCGCGGAGGCGATCTGGGCGATGCTGCATGGCGTGACGTCCCTGCTGCTCGATCAGGCCGACCATCTGCAGACGTTGCCGACGAAGCTGATAGACGCGGCGCTCGACCTGCTTGAGGCAGGGCTGGTCGCCAAGGCGTGAGCGCACCGCAGCGCAAGATAAACCTTGTTAAGTGAACGACGGTAACGTATATCGGGGGTGTTGAACCAGCCCTGGAGGCATCCCGTGTTCCAGACCACCAGTTTTTCACCCAATTGCAATTACAGCGTCGCGCCAACCACCGGGCGCGACCGCGTTTCCCGTCTCGCCGTGCCGTCCAACCTGCTGGTGCGCCGGCTGCTGCCGCTTTTCACGGCGGGCATCCTGGCTGTGTCGGCGTCCTCCGTCCTGCACAATGCGGCGGGGACGCGGGCCGCGTTGCTGCGCGCGCCGGGTGCTACCGCGGCGGATAGCGTCGGGGTGCGCCAGCAGGGTCTGGCGGTGGCGTATTCGGAGCGCCGGCTGGCGCAGTTCGGGCTGACCGCCGCGCAGCTGGCGGCCGCGTTGCCGGCCGATACGGCGCAGAGCCGGCCGGGGCAGGTGGTGCTGCGGGCCGATGCGGCGGGCGGGCTGCAATCGGTGGCGGATAAGAAGTTGGGCGGGTTGCGGGTGGGGGATGTGGCTATGGTGGTTCGCTTGCCTTGAGGCGGTCAGGGAAGGAAGCAGTCCTTTTTTGAAAAAAAGGACCAAAAAACTTTTGCTCCCCCGCTGGCGCGAGCGCTTCGGTTTTATTCGCCAGCGCTGAGGCCGCAGACGAAGCGCAGGCCTGGGTGCAGGCGGGGAAGCAAAAGTTTTTTGGTCCTTTTTTTCAAAAAAGGACTGCTTCCTTCCTTGCTTAGAGCCGCCCGAGCCCGAGCACATCCAACCCCCGGCACAACTCCGCCTCGTCCTCCCCGAACACGTACCCCGTCTCCAGCCCCAGCGCCGCGCCGATGCTCGTCTGCAGGAACCCGGCGCCAAGCGCGCACACCCGCGCGCCCGCCGCGCAGAACACGCTGTCATGCAGGGCGTCGCCGCTGGCCCCCACGATCTGCGACGCGGCGCCGAACGCCTGCACGCGCTCGGCCAGCGCCGCGCCGGCGACCAGCACGCGGAAGCCGGCACCCTGGGCCACCGCCTCGGCGCGCGTGCGGCCGTCCGGGCCGGCGATGAACACCCGCTCGCGCGGTGACGGCGCCGGCACGCCCAGGCCGGCCTGCACGCGCTGCGTCCAGAACCGGGTGGCGGGGCCGAAGCCGGCGCTGAGCCGCTCGTGTTTGCGCAGGATGGTGGGCAGGACGAGCAGGTCCGTGCGTATCACCTCTTCCCAATGCGCGTAGCGGATCACCTGGTCCGCAGGCAGGCCGAGCTGGGCCACCAGCGCCTCGCTGCGCGCGGGCAGGGCGGCGGGGAGGAGGAAGCGCAGGGTCGCCAGGTCGTAGCCGGCCTGTTCGAGCAGCCAGAGGCGGGGCAGGTAATCCACCAGCATCTGGCCGTAGGCTTCCTCTGCGGGGCCGAACAGCGGCACCAGCGGGCCGGGCACGTGGCGCACCGGCAGGTCGGCGGTGCTGAGCCGTGCGGTGATGGTGGCCACGTGTGCCTGGGGCAGGTTGAGCTGGGCGCCGCAGAAGGCCACGCCGTCGCAGAGCGCGATGCCGGTGGGGGCGATGGCGGCGTTGGCTACGGCGTAGCAGCCGGTCTCGGGGGTTTCGATCTGGCCGTAGATGGCGCGCGCGGTGGCGGCATCCGCGCCGCCGAACAGGAAGGCGGGGGCGGGGGGCGCGCTGCGGCCGGCCGGTTCGACGAGGCGGAAGCTTACCAGCGGCTGGTCCATGCGGGCGGCGTGGGGGCCGATCTCGGCGATGCGGGTGGTGGGCGGCACCGGGGACGGCTGCGCGTCAGTCATTCTCGCGGTCTCCTGATGCGAGCTCGGCGATGTCGAGCGCGCGCTCGAACTCCTCCGGGCGGATGGCGAAGGCGTGTTCCACGCCGCCTTGGGCGAGGTTCTCCGCGGCGCCGAGCACGTAGGCGACGCGCTGGCGCAGGGCGTAAGCGAGGCCGGATTGCACGAAACTAGGGTGGGCCAGGTTGCCGCGCAGCCCGACGGTGACGGCGCCGGGGCGGGCATAGACGGCGCTGTGCAGGGCCGAGCCGTATTCGCCGGCGATCACCCGGGCGCCGGCAAAGGCGGCGAGCTGGGCGGCCAGGTCCAGGGTCTGCGGGTTGAACACCGTGTAGCCGCGGGCGGCGGCGATGGCCTCGATCGCGTGGCGGTTCGTCAGGGTGCGCGAAGAGGGAGCCTGGGCGCGCGGAGACGAAGATGCGCTGGCCCAGGCTGCCCGGCCGGCTGGCGCCGGAGGGGACGTTCGGCGCGGCTGGGCCGAGCGGGGAGGCGCCTATCTCGGCGGCCGCGCGTTGCAGGCCGCGCGTCCAGAAGGCGGTGGCCGGGGCCAGGAGCGGCGACATGCGGTTATGCGTGCGCAGGCCGGTGGGCATCAGGAGCACGTCGGTGTGCAGGGTTTCGCGCCAGTAGCGGTACGGGACGAACTGGCTTTCGCGCAGGCCGGCGCGCGCCAGCAGCCTGGCGGCGAAGGGGCGCAAATCGGGCGGCATGGCGTAGCGCAGGGTGAGGATGTCGTGGCCGGCCTGGGCCAGCACCCAGAGGCGCGGCAGGAAATCGACCAGCCAGTGGCCGTAGGTCTCGTGGCCGGGGCCGTAGATCACCGCGAGCGGGCCGCGCACGTGGCGCACCGGGAAGTCGCCGTTCAGCACCCGGCGGGCGACGGTGGCGACGTGATACGGGGGGTGGAGGAAGGCGGTGGAGCTGAAGGCGCGGCCGTCCTTGATGGCGATGCCGGTGGGGGCGAGCGTGGCGTCGGTGAGGGTGTAGCAGCCGACGGCGCCGACGTGGGTCTGGCCGAACAGCTCGGACTGGAGGGCGGCGCTGCCCGGGCCGAAGACGCAGAGCGGGGCGGGGGGCGCGCTGCGGTAGGCGGGGGCCAGCTCGGTGAAGGTGACGTGCGGGGGGGCGCCGGAGGCCAGGTGGGCGGCTATGTCGGTCATGGGCGGGAGAAAGGAAGAAAGTCGTCCTTTTTCGAGAAAAAGGACCAAAAAGCCTTTGCTCCGACGGGTGCGTCGGCAGCAACACTGGCGGGGCAGACGTATGCGCCTGCAGGCAGAGCGTAGGCCCTGGGGCAGGCGTCGGAGCGAAAGCTTTTTGGTCCTTTTTCTCGAAAAAAGACTGCTTTCTTCCTCATGCGCTTGCCGACGCCCGCGCTGACGTCCGCCGCGCGACACGATGCAGCCCGAGTGCCGCGCCGATCGCGGCGTAGATGCCCATCCCGCCCGCCACCAGCAGGCCGAGTGCGATGAACCCGACATGCGTGCCGGGATGCGGCACCAGCGCGTCGCGCGCGGCCCATAGCGCGCCGGCCATCGCGGCGGTGGCCACGCACATGCGCGCCAGGCGCGACCACAGCATGCGGTCCGGCACCAGGTAGCCTCGGCGCAGCAGGTAGAAGCAGAGCAGGCCCACGTTGACCGTCATGGCGATGGTGGTGGCCAGCGGCGGGCCGACATGGCGCAGCGGGTGCATCAGCGCCAGGCTGAGGGCGAGGTTGAGGGCGAGGATGCCGGTGCCGATCTTTACCGGGGTGGCCATGTCGCCGCGGGCGAAGAAGCCGGGGCCCAGGACTTTGATGAGCACGAAGGCGGGTAGGCCGGCGGCGTAGGCGGCGAGGGATTGGGCGGAGAGGGTGGCGTCGGCGTGGGTGAACTTGCCGCCTACGAAGAGGACCTGGAGGATCGGGTCGGCGATGATGGAGAGGGCGGCGGCGGCGGGGAGCGTTAGCAGCATGGCGTATTCGATGGCGCGGTTTAGGGATTCGAGGGCCTGGTCCTGGCGGTTGGCGCCGATCTGTCGGGACAGGAGAGGGAGGAGTGCGGTGCTGACGGCGGTGCCCAGCCCGCCCAAGGGGAGCTGGTTGATGCGGTCGGCATAATACATGAACGAGACGGATTTCTCGGGGAGGTAGGTGCCGATTACGGTGTCGACGGCGAGGCTGAGCTGGGTGATGCCGGCGCCGACCAGGCCGGGCGCCATGCGGGCCAGCAGGAGGCGCATGCGGGGGGTCATGCGCGGGCGGGGCAGATGCAGGCGCATGCCGCTGCGGCGGACGGCCCAGTAGAGGAGGGCGAGTTGGGCGACGCCGCTGAGCGACACGCCGATTGCCAGCGCGTGGCCGACGGTGGGGACGAAGGGGACGAGCGCGAACATCGAGGCGATGGCGAAGGCGTTGTAGAGCAGCGGGGCGGCGGCGGCGGCTACGAAGCGGTTCAGCGCGTTGAGCACGCCGGACAGCAGGGCGGCGAGGCAGATCAGCAGGAGGTAGGGGAAGGCGAGGCGGGCCAGGACTACTGTCAGCTCGAACTTGGCGGGTTCGTCGGCGAAGCCTGCGGCAATGAGGTGTAGGAAGGGGCGCATGAAGATCTCGCCGAGGATGGTGAGGATCAGGAGCCAAAAGGCGAGGGCGGCGGCGGCTTCTTCGGTGAATTCTCGGGCTACGTCTTCGCCTTCGGTGACGAGCAGGCCGGAGAAGACGGGGACGAAGGCGGCGTTGAAGGCGCCTTCGCCGAACAGGCGGCGGAAGAGGTTGGGGAGGCGGTTGGCTACGAAAAAGGCGTCGGAGATGGCGCCGGCACCTAGGAAGCGGGCGATCAGGAGGTCTCGGATCAGGCCGGCCACGCGGCTGGCCATGGTCCAGCCACCGACGGTTAGAATACCTTTTAACAAGGAAGGAAGACCCTCGTTGAGCGTCTTGCAAAACCCGCCCTGATGGCCGTCTGACGCGCGTTTTCTGCGCTCCGGTGCTCATGGCCACAGGAGGCCACTCCGCTCCGGTGCTCGAAAGCGCACGCCAGCCAACTCACCATGCCGGGTTTTGCAAGACGCTCTTTGCCGAACATGCGGAGCGCTTTTGCTGTGATGCCTGCGGTGAGGCGCGCGCCGCTTTTGCAAGCCGATGCAGTCGCACGTTGGGCGCGGGTCTGGGTGCAGGCGGGAAGTAAGAGTTCTTTGCTTCTTTTTCGCAAAAAAGACGGCCTTTCTTGCTTACTCATCGCGCACCGGTCGGCTCATCAGGCGCTCCAGGGCTTTTGCTACGGACAGGTGGCCTGCCAGGAGGTCGGCCACGGCGGCGCAGATCGGCAGTTCCGTGCCGGCGGCGCGGGCTACCAGGGCGGGGGCTGTGGCCACCCCTTCTACCACGCCGGCGTCGGTCGGGGCCTCGGCGCGGCCGAGGGATACGCCATAGGCGAAGTTGCGGCTGCCGGGGCCGGTGCAGGTCAGCACGAGGTCACCGAGGCCGGATAGGCCGGCGACGGTTTCGGCTCGGCCGCCCTGGGCTACGATCAGGCGGGAGAGTTCGGCGAGGCCGCGGGTGATTAGGGCGGCGCGGGCGTTTTCGCCGAGGCCGGCGCCCATCACTATGCCGGCGGCTATGGCGATCACGTTTTTGGCTGCGCCGCCAAGTTGGGCTCCTGTCGGGTCATCGTTGCCATAGAGCCGGAAGCTGGGAGTCCCGAGAAGCCCTGTCAGCTTGGCGCGCAGGGCGGGGTCGGTGGCGGCGAGGACGGCGGCGGCTGGGTGGCCGGCGGCGATGCCGGCGGCGAAGTTTGGGCCAGTCAGGATGGCGGCCTGGTGGGTGGGGTGGGTGTCGGCGAGGACTTCGAGGGGGAGGCGGCCGGTGGTGGTTTCGATGCCTTTGCAGCAGATCACGAGCGGGCCGGCTGCGTGGAGCGAGCGCAGGGTTTCGCGGAGGTGTTGCATCGGGATCGCGAGGAGGGTGGCGTCGGCGGACGCGGGCGCGGTCGTGGCGAGGGCGACGGTAGCGGCAGGCCGAAGCCCGGCAGCCGGGCGGCGATGCGCCCGTGCGGGCGGGTGACGAGGGTTACGGCGAGGCCGGCGCGCGCGGCGTGGATGGCCAGCGCAGTGCCCCAGGCGCCAGCCCCGATGATTGTGACGCTAAACACGATCCACGAGTCCCAGCCCCGCGTGTTGTCCGCCGGTCCGCGACAGCACCCCCAAAAGTCTTTTGCTTCTTTTCTTCAGAAAAGAAGGCCTTGCCTTGCTTTGCCTCACTCATCGCAAAGCCGCGTCAATGCCGTCCCCTGACCCGGCTCCCCGTCACCAAGCCGATCGAGCAGTGCCGCGAGTATAGGCTCCATCTCCACTTCGAAGCGGAAGGGCGGGTTCACCACCAGCAGCCCGCTGCCGTTCAGCCGCGCCGCGTCGAGGGGTTCGCGCAGGAAGAGCTCGGCGGTGACGACGTCGCGCAGGCCGGCGGACTGGATGGCGGCGTGCAGCGCGCGGACGGGGGCGCGGTGTTTGATCGGGTACCAGGCGAGGATGATTCCGGGGGGGAAGCGGCGGTGGGCGGCGGCGATGCCGGCGAGGAGGCGGTCGTATTCGTCGGGGGCTTCGTAGGGGGGATCTATGAGGGTCAGGCCGCGGCGTTCGGGAGGTGGGAGGAAGGCGTTGATGGCTTCGTAGCCGTCGCGCTGGTGGGTGGCGATCTGGGGGTGGGCGCGGAAGTTCTGGCGCAGTTCGGCGGCGTCCTCGGGGTGGAGTTCGCAGGCGATGGCGCGGTCGGCCGGGCGGAGCAGGGCGGCGATTATGGCGGGGGAGCCGGGGTAGAGGCCGGTTTCGTGGATTACGGCGATGTAGTCGGCTAGGGCGGGTGGGGGATCGTCGTAGAGGCGGAAGATGCCGCGGGCGGCCTCCCCGGTGCGGCGGGCGGGGATGTCGTCGAGGTCGTAGCGTCCGGTTCCGGCGTGGGTGTCGAGCACGAAGAAGGGTTTGGGTTTGCGGGCGAGGGCGCGGAGGATCCAGACGAGGGTTGCGTGTTTGAGGCAGTCGGCGGCGTTGCCTGCGTGGTAGGCGTGGCGGTAGTTCACTGCAGGGTATCCAGCGGCCAGCGGGGGCGTGGGGGGGCGGCGGGGTCGCCGGCGCGGCCCAGGCGCAGGCGTTCTATGCCGGTCCAGGCGACCATCACGGCGTTGTCGCCGCACAGGCGTAGGGGTGGGGCGGCGAGGCGGATACCGCGCGCGGTGGTCAGGGCGGCGAGGCGGGTGCGTATCGCCTGGTTGGCGGCGACGCCGCCGGCGACCACCAGGAGGGTGGCTTCCGGCATCATGTCGAGCGCGTGGGTGATGCGATCGGCGAGCACGTCGGTTACGGCGGCCTGGAAGCTGGCGGCGATGTCGGCGGCGTCGTGCGCGGGGAGCGGGCCCGGGGGGTAGGCGGCGACCAGGTTGGCCACCGCGGTTTTCAGGCCGGAGAAGCTGAAGTCGCAGCCCGGGCGGCCCAGCAGGGGGCGCGGGAGGCGGAAGCGGGTGGGGTCGCCGCGAGCGGCCAGGCGTTCGAGGGCGGGGCCGCCTGGCCAGCCGAGGCCCAGCAGTTTGGCGGATTTGTCGAAGGCTTCGCCGACCGCGTCGTCGATGGTGCCGCCGAGGCGGCGGTAGGCGCCGACGCCCGTCACGGCCACGCATTGGCAGTGCCCGCCTGAGACGAGCAGGAGGAGGTAGGGGAAGGGGGCGCCGCCTTCGGTGAGGCCGGGCAGGCGGGCGGTGAGCGCGTGGGCTTCGAGGTGGTTCACCGGCACGAAGGGGATCTGGGCGGCCATCGCGATGCCGCGGCCGAGGCCGGCGCCGACGATCAGGCCGCCGATCAGGCCGGGGCCGGCGGTGGCCGCCACAGCGCCAAGCTGCGCGCATGCCAGGCCTGCGTTGTGCAACACGCCGCGCACGAGGGCGGGGAGGTGGGCGAGGTGGGCGCGGGCGGCGATTTCGGGGACGACGCCGCCGAAGGCCGCGTGATCCTGCTGGCTCAGCACGGCTTCGGCGAGGATTTCGCCGTCGGCGGAGAGGATGGCGGCGGCGGTTTCGTCGCAGCTCGTCTCGATGCCGAGAACGGGGGCGTGGGGCTGCATCATGGCGTGGCCCTGGCGGAATTCGCGAGCGGACTACATGCGAGGGAAGCAAGGCCTTCTTTTTTGAAAAAAAGAAGCAAAAAACTTTTGTTGTGACGTTGCTGCCGGGGCTTCGGTGTTTTTTGGGACATTGGGCTGGTGGATACGAGGCGCAGGTGTTTTCCTGCATTCTGTTGCAAAAGCCGTTTGATTTTTCTTTGCCGTCCCGGCTCTTCCCACACCATGTGCCGGGTAATAGGACACTCTGATGACCGCCGCCCACCCCCTTCCTGCCGCGCTGATCTTCAACGAGGGTCGTTGCCCGGTGCCGGCCCGGCCGGATACGCCCCGCGTGGGCCCGCATGGGCGCCGGCCGCTGCCGTTGCGCATCGGCAGCCGGGCCTCGCCGCTGGCGCTGGTGCAGACCCGCGCGTTCCTGAGCCAGGTCGCGCATTTCTGCCCGCTGCTGCGGATGATGGGCGATATCGACGATACGCCGGTGTTCGTGGAGCACGCGATACGAACCACCGGCGACGCGGTGCAGAACCGCAGGCTGGCGGAGATCGGCGGCAAGGGGTTGTTCGCCAAGGAGATACACGAGGCGCTGGCGGACGGCCGCATCGACATGGCGGTGCACAGCCTGAAGGACCTGGAGACCGCGCTGCCGCCGGGCATCGTGCTGGCTTGCACGCTGACGCGCGAGGATGCGCGCGACGTGCTGATCCTGCCGCGCGACGGCAGGCTGCCGGACCAAGCGGACCCGTTCGCCACGATCGCGCAGGGCGCGCTGGTCGGCACCGCATCGGTACGGCGGCAGGCGCAGATGCTGCACCTCCGGCCGGACCTCGCGATGGGGCTGATACGCGGCAACGTGCAAACCCGGCTGGAGCGCATCGCGCGCGGGGATTTCGCGGCCACGCTGCTGGCGCTGGCCGGGCTGCGCCGGCTGGGGCTGGACGAGCAGGCCAGCGTGATCCTGCATCCGGAGATCATGGTGCCGTCGGCCGGGCAGGGGATCGTGGGGGTGACGATACGCGAGTCCGACGAGGAGCTGCGGGCGTTGCTGGCGAGCATCGAGGACCCGGTGGCGCGCGCGGTGAGCACGGCGGAGCGCTCGATGCTGGCGGTGCTGGACGGGAGTTGCCACACGCCGATCGGCGGGCATGCGCGGGTAAGGTCGGACGGGACGCTGCGGCTGACCGGGCTGGTGGCTAGCGAGGATGGGCGGTTCCTGTTGAAGCGCAGCGTGGATGGGGCGCTGGCGGATGCGGCGCTGATGGGGACGGAGCTTGGGGCCAGTTTGCGGGCGGATAGTCCGGAGTCGTTGTTCGTGGAGTGAGGGCCAGGCAAGGCAAGCAGTCCTCTTTTGAAAAAAAGGACCAAAAAACTTTTGCTCCCCCGGGTGCATTCGGGTGTGCGCTGGTTCTGCCGGTCGCGCTTTGGCAGGATCGGCGCAGGCCTCGGTGCAGGCGGGGAGCAAAAGCTTTTTGGTCCTTTTTCTCGAAAAAGGACTGCTTCCTTGCTTACGCTTACCGGTCCGCGCTCCGTCCTGATCACCAGAGCCGAGGGCCACTCGGAGGCTCTGCGCCTGCGCCATCTTGGCTTTACGCCCCTGGCCGCCCCCCTCTTCCGGGTGATCGCGCGGCCGGTCAGCGCGCCGCCGGAGGTTCAGGCCGTGCTGGTGACCAGCCGCAACGCGCTCGCAGGATTGGCGCCGTTTGCCGGGAAGCTGCTGGCGGTGGGCGATGCCACGGCGGCGCAGGCGGTGGCGCGGGGGTTCAGCGACGTGGAGAGCGCGGCCGGGGATGCCGTGGCGCTGGCGGCGCTGGCGGCGCGCCGGCTCGATCCGGCGGCAGGGCCGGTGGTTCTGGCGACGGGCGCAGGGCAGGGCCACGCGCTGGCGGCGGATCTGCGCGGCCGCGGGTTTCGCGTGATCCGGCGGGTGTGCTACGCGACGCATCCGGTGCGCCGTTTTCCGGACCAGGCCCAGATCGCCCTGCGATCGGGCGCGCTGCACGCCATCCTGTTCCTGTCGGCGGAAACCGCTGCCTGTTTCGTGCGTCTTTTGCCACCGGAGTGCAACGACATGCTGGCGTCCGTGAAAGCCCTGGCGATCGGGAAGACCACGGCTGACGCCCTTGGCGGATTGCCCTGGCTGGCTGTAAGCCGCGCGGCGACTCCCACTCTCGACGGTGTATTGGCCCTGCTATGAGCGATCACGATACTGACGCGGCCGGCTCGGAGCCGCGCCGAAATCTGTTCGAGCCTGCGCCGGTGATCGATCACCAGGGCGATGTGTCGCCGCCTCCGGTGGTGGTGCGGCGCGGTGGGACGCCGTTGTGGTTCACCCTGCTGCTGACCGCCGGCCTGGGCGGGGCGGGGTATTATGGCTGGACGCATCCGGCGCCGGATGCGGTGGTGGCTGGTGCTGCGGGCGGGCCGACGGCGACGCAGGGGTTGTCGGCGCGGCTGGATGCGCTGGAGAAGCGCGACGGGGCTGTGGCGAGCGAGGCGGCCACCGCGCTGGCGCGTCGGATGGATGATCTGTCGGGCCGGGTGGACGGGGTTTCCGGCAAGGTGGCGCAGCTCGAGGCGCAGTCCGCCAAAATGGCCGAGATCGCGGCGCAGAAGGCGCCGCCGGCCGATGGTGGGGCACCGGCGCCGGATCATACGGCGCAGGAGGTGGCCGGGCTGGTGGCGCAGCAGGAGGCGGCGGACCGTGGCAAGGCGGGGGTGCCGGAAGGCGATGTGAAGGTGGCGCTGGACGCGATGGACCAGCGTTTGTCCAAGCTGGAAGCGGCGGCGCCGGACGCGAAGGCGGGTGCCGACGTGGCGGCGTTGGGCGACCGGGTTGCCAAGCTCGAGCAGGCGGCCGGCCAGCCGGATGCGGCGGGCAAGGCGCCGGCGGGCGATGCGGCGGCCCTGGCGTCGCTGGGCGACCGGGTGGGCAGGCTGGAGCAGGCGGTCGGACAGACGGATGCGTTGGCAAAGGCGCAGGCTGGCGATGCGGCGACCCTGGCGTCGTTGAGCGACCGGCTGGGCAGGCTGGAGCAGGCGGCGGGGCAGTCGGATGCGGCGGCCAAGGCGCAGGCCGGCGATGCGGTGACCCTGGCGGCGTTGGGCGACCGGCTGGGCAAACTGGAGCAGGCGACGGGGCAAATTCAGGCGCAGGACGAAGCCGCCCAGAAGACGCAGGCGACCGACTCGCAGACCCTGGCGGCGCTGGACGGGCGTATCGGCAAGCTGGAGCAGGGGGCCGGCCAGGCGCAGGGCGCGGCGGTCGGGGCGGCGAAGGATGCGACGCGCGCGATACAGCTCGAGGCGGCCGCGGCGGCTTTGCAGGCGGGCCAGCCTCTGGGCGCGGTGCCCGGGGCGCCGCCGGCCTTGGCGCGCTATGCCACCGTGGCGCCGCCGACCGAATCCGAACTGCGCGCCGATTATCCGCGGGTGGCCGATGCGGCGCGCGCGGTGAGCCAGCCGGGCACTGCCAACCGCTCGTTCTTCGACCGCGCCCTGGCGCGGCTGCAGCAGAGCGTGGTGGTGCGGCAGGGTGATCACGTTGTGGTCGGCGACCCGGCGGCCGGGGTGCTGGCGCGGGCGCAGACGAGCGTGGCCGCCGGCGACCTTAAGGGCGCGGCAGATACGTTGGGGGCGCTTAGCGGCGCTTCGGCGGATGCGGTAAAGCCGTGGGTGTCGCAGGTGCGGGCGCTGCTCGAAGCGCGGGCTGCGCTGGCCGCGATGGCGGCGCACGGCTGATGCGCGCGATCATTCTGATCATTCTGATCGCCGCCGCGGCGGTTGGGGCAGCTTGGTGGGTCCAGCATCTGGTCGGCGCGGTGTCGATTCAGATGGGGGCTACCACGATACAGGCGCCGCTCAGCGTGGCGGTGCTCGGGCTGCTCCTGCTGGTGGTGGCGATCTATATCGTGTTCCGCATCCTGGCGACGCTGTTCGGGCTGCCCGGCGCGTTCCGGCGCGGGGGCGAGCGGTCGCGTCGGCGGCGCGGCGACCAGGCGGTGACGGGCACGCTGATCGCGCTGGCCGCGCGCGATCCCGGCGATGCGCGCCGCGAGGCGGCGCGCGCCACGCGTCTGCTGGGCGAGACGCCGCAGACTCTGCTGCTGACCGCCTATGCCGGCACGATCTCCGGCAATGACGAGGAGGCCGAGGCGGCGTTCAGCAAGCTGGCGGACCGCAAGGACGCGGCGTTCCTGGGGTTGCGGGGCTTGCTCCGGCTGGCGATCGCGCACGAGGATTATCCGCGCGCGGCCCAGCTGGCGCGTGAGGCGGAGGCGGCTCATCCGGGCGCTGCCTGGCTGCGCGGCGAGCGCACGCAGCTCGCGATGCGCACCGGCGCCTGGGCGGATGCGCTGCAACTGACCAACGACGACGCGCCGAAGGCCGGTTTCGGTGCGGCCGCGGCCGAGGCGGAGAGCGATCCCGCGGTGGCGCACAAGCTGGCGAAGCAGGCGTGGAAGCGCGATCCGGCGCTGCCGCCGGCGGCGATCGCCTATGCGCGGCGGCTGCGCGAGGGCGGCCGGGAAAAGGCCGCGCTGGAGGTGCTGCGCAAGAGCTGGGCGCTGACGCCGCATCCGGACCTGGCCGATTTCGCGCTCGTGCCGTCAGTCGACCGGATGGCGGCGTTGCGCACCGGCACCGATCTGGTGCGCGGCGCGCCGGAGCATGCGGAGAGCCACCTGCTGCTGGCTCGGCTCTCCCTGGCGGCGGGGCTGACGGGGGAGGCGCATCGCCATCTGGATGCGGCGGCCGCCGGTGGGCTGGACCAGCGGCGCGCGCATCTGCTGCGGGCCGATATCGCCGAGGCGGAGGGCAACGAGCCGGCGCAGCGCGATGCCCTGCGTGGGGCGGCGATGGCGGCACCGGACCCGGCCTGGCGCTGCGAGGCATGCGGCACGCCCCTGGGCGGCTGGCATCCGGCCTGCCCGGTTTGCCACACCGCGGGCCGCGTGCGCTGGGGTATTGCTGGCCCTGTGCCGGGCGCGCTGCCGGTTCAGCGCGTCGCGTTCGACGGGGTCGTCTGATCGGGTTTCTCCCTGTGTTCGGGGATGGCGATGTCGCTGGTGGGGCCCAGATCGTCCGGGTGATGTAGTTCTTCGGGGTTTTCGCCTTCGGGGAATTTGATGTCGTCTTGCATTTTCGGGTGCTCCTTTGATGGTGCTGTTGTTAGGGTAAGCAAGAAAGTAGTCCTTTTTCGAGAAAAAGGACCAAAAAGCTTTTGCTATGACGCCTGCATCTAGGCTTGCGCCCTTTTTGCAGGTCGATGCGGTTGCAGACGCAGCCTGGGCTTTTGGGCAGGCGTCGGAGCAAAAGCTTTTTGGTCCTTTTTCTCGAAAAAGGACTGCTTGCTTTCTTGCTGCCCCGCCGCAGCTTGGCGCGGCCGGTCGCGCGCGGTATGGGCGTGCATCCTGGAGACCGCCACCATGCCGCACGCCGCCTGGCTGAACATCCTGCTCGCTTTACACATCCTTGCCGCCACCGCCTGGGTGGGCGGCATGCTGTATGCGCTGGTGGTGTTGCGGCCGGCCTTGCGCGTGCTCGATGCGGCGCCGCGGCTGCAGGTTCACATGATCACGCTGAAGCGGTTCTTCCTGGTGGTCTGGCACGCTATGCCGATCATGTTGCTGACCGGCTGGGCGATGATCGGGCTGGCCGGCTGGGGCATGGCGCATCTGCCGTGGTATGTGAACGTGATGCAGTTGCTCGGGCTGTTGATGGCGGCAGTGTTTCTGTTTGCGTATTTCGGGCCGTTCCGGCGGTTGCGCCGCGCGATACGGCCGGGGCCGGAGCTGCTGGAGCGTATCCGGCTGCTGATCACGGTCAATCTGGCGCTTGGGGTTGCGGTGATTGTTGTGGCGTCGCTTGGGCACGTTTGGTGATTGGGTAAGCAAGCAGTTCTTTTTTGAAAAAAAGAACCAAAAAACTTTTACTATGACGGCTGCACGAAGGCCTGCTCCTTTATTGCAGGTCGATGCGGCTGCAACGATAGCCAAATCGTCGTGCAGGCGTCACAGCAAAAGTTTTTTGGTCCTTTTTTTCAAAAAAGGACTGCTTGCCTTGCCTTAACCCTGCACGCCGAGATCGAGAACCGCCTCAACAACATCGCTCTCGTCGGGCAAATACCGCACGGCGAAACCGAGATGGCGTACGAAACCCAGCATCGGTTGGTTGTCCGCCAGTATCTGCCCGGTGATCCGCGGCACACCGCGCATGCGCGCCCAGGCGATCAGGCAATCCATCAGATGCCGCGCCAGTCCCAATCCCTTGCAGTCCGGCTCGACGACGATAGCGAACTCGCCGGCGCCGCCCGACGATTCGCACACCAGCCGCGCCACGCCGACGCTGGCCCCGTCCGACGCGCGCACGGCGAGGAAGGCCATCTCGCGGTCGTAATCGATCTGGGTGAGGCGGACCATCTGCTCGGGTGCCACCTGGCGGACGGCGCTGAAGAAGCGGTAGCGCAGATCCTCGGCGGGGATGCGGCGCACCATCGCGGCGTGCGCTTCGGCGTCTTCGGGGCGGATCGGGCGGATGCGGAAAGCGGCGCCGTGGCTGGTCCAGTCATGCGCGAGGTCTTCCGGGTAGGGCGAGATCGCCAGGACCGCGCGTTCGCCGACGGGGCGCAGCCGGATGGCGGCATCGTGTGCGCAGGCGCGGCCGGCCGCGTGCAGGCAGAGCCGGGCGATGGTGAGGGTGGCGATCGCTGGTTCGTCGACGAGGAGCTGGCTGACCCGCACCAGGGCGTCCGCGGCGGCATTCTGCAGGCTTGCTGGCAGGCCGGCGCGCGCGGCGAGGGCCAGGGCGAGCGGCAGGTTCAGCGGGGGGAGTTCGTGGCAGGCGGCACCGTCGGGCAGCAGGGCCAGTGCTATGGCCGGCCCGAAGGTCGGGTCGTCGTGCACGTGGAGCGTCGCGGCGGCTGTCGGCGGCTGGTCCGGTGCGGCGGCGGTGGCGGCAGGCAGGCCGTAGCAGGCCAGCAGCGCCAGGGATTGCGCGCCGGTGAGCGACCCGGCCGCGTTCGCGCGCGCGGCGGACACGATTCGCGCGGCCTGCGCCTGGTCGGCGTGCACCGCGAGCATGCGGCCGGGCGGCAGCTCGCGCGCGGCCTGGCGGGCGGCGCGGTCCCGCAGCAAGTGGCCGAAGCCCCGGACCGCCTGCTCCGGCGTGGCGAAAGCGGGCAGGCCAGACGCGGCCATGCGGCGGCGCAGGGCCGCGCCGGTGGTCTCGCCCATCACGCAGGTGAGCACCGGCAGATGCGCGGTATGTGCCGCGGCCACCACCGACTTCGACGGCCGCGGCATCGCCTTCCCCGGTAGGCGCCAGCAGCACCAGCACGCCGCCCACGCCGGGCACGGCGCCCACCATGGCGGCGATGCTGGCCACGTCCGTGGGCGCGGCGCTGCCGGCATAGACGAGACCGAAGGTGAGGTCCGCCGGCAGGCTGGCGGTGAGGATCTGCTGGGCTTCGGGCGGCAGCACGGCCAGGCGTATGCCGGCGCGCAGGGCGGCGTCGGCGGCCAGGCGGCCGGGGCCGATGGCGTTGGTGATCACCGCCAGGGTGTCGCCGCGCAGCGGTCGGGCGCGGCTCAGCGTTTCGGCGGCGGCGAGAAAGGCTTCGAGCTGGTCCACCACGAACACGCCGGCGCGGTTCAGGGCGGCGGCGAACACCGCGTCGGCCTGGCCGGTGGGATCGAGCAGCAGCCCGCCGGGGCGCAGCGCCACCACGGGGCGCAGGCGCGAGGCGGCGCGGGCGGCGGAGATAAAGGCGCGTCGGTCGCGCACCCGGCTGATGTCGAGCAGGATCAGGCGCGTCAGCGGATCGCGCGAGAGGAAATCCAGCACGGCCGCGAATCCCACATCGGCGTTGCCGCCGATTCCCACCACGTGGCTGAAGCCCACGCCGTTCGGGCCGGCCCAGTCGACCACGGCGCGCGCCAGCGAGGCGGATTGGGTGACCAGGGCGATGTGCCCGGCGGGGACCGGCATGTGGGACAGCGAGGCGTTCAGCCCGAGCCGCGGGGCGGCCACGCCGAACGCGTTCGGGCCCAGCACACGCACGCGGGCCTGGCGCGCCAGCGGGCCGAGATCGGCGAGCTGGCCGGTGAGCACGGCCGCGCTGCCGCCGGCGGCGCCGAAGGCTGCGAGGTCGCGCGCGGCCTGGTCGCCGGTGCTGGCGATCACCGCGAGGTCCGCCGCGGTGGCGGTGGTGGCGAGCTGGCCGTCGAAGCCGGCGGCGGCGAGGTTGGCCAGCACGCGGGCGCCGTCCGGCGTGGCGGCGCCGAACACGGCTATGCTGGCCGGGGTCAGCAGCCGCTCGATGAAGGTGCGCTTGGTGCGGCCTGTGGTCATGCGCGGCATGCTAGGCCAGGCCGGGCGCTGCGTTCCGCAAAAACAATGGGCAGGTGAGCGCTTTCCATCCGGCGCGCTCGCCCGCCGATGCTTGACGCAACTGGCGGCTTTGCCCATACAGACCGCTTCCGGTGGGGCGCTGCTCCGCCGCATGACCTATTGTTTTGAGGACCACCAATGTCTCGCCGCTGCCAGATGACGGGCAAGGGTGTGCTGAGCGGTAACAACGTCAGCCACGCCAACAACAAGACCCGCCGCCGCTATCTGCCGAATCTGCAGGAGACGTCGCTGCTGTCCGACACGCTCGGCGCGCAGGTCCGCGTGCGGGTATCCACCCGTGCGCTGCGGACCATCGAGCATAATGGCGGGCTGGACGCGTTTCTGCTGTCCACGCCGAACCGGAACCTGCCGGAAGAGGCGCAGGCGATAAAGCGCCGCATCGCGCGCGCCGCGGCCAAGCGCGAGGCGGCACCCGCCAGCGTCTGACCGGGGCAGGCGGGTGCGTTGGCACTTGCCTGATCGGTGTGGGTTCGGCGGCGCGTTAACCTGATGCTCGTTTCTTGGGTGGTAATCTCCGCCCATGGAACTCCTTGCATGGCCTGTCGCGTTGCTCTGCGCAGTCGCCCTCGCGCTGTTCGTCTGGGCCAGGGAACGCGCGCGCCGCCGCTGTGCGGAACGCACGGCTATCTCGCTGCGCCAGGCGCAGGAGAGTACGCTGCGTCTGCTGCGGCTGAGCACGGGCGACCAGCGAAACCTGGCGCTGACTCTGATCGGGCATGCCGAGGCGCTGCAGCCGGCCGACGAGTCGCTGACCGGCCTGGCCCGACGGCTGCTCGAGATATCCGATTCGCTGGTGGAGCACACCGAGACGCCGGACGGACCGCGCTTCCTTTCGGACGAGGCGCTGGATCTGCAGGCGGCGGTGGAATTTGCGGCCGCGCAGGTGATGGCGCATCTGGGACCGAGCCGGCGGGCGTGGCGGGTCGATCCCGCCTTCGGCGGCATACAGCTGCACGCCGACAAGCGCGCGCTCAACCAGGTGCTCGTGAGCGTTCTGACCGCGGCGGCGGCGGCGACGCGGGATGGCGACTGGATCGAGCTTTCGACGAAACGCGAAGCGGGCGGGCTGTGCATCGTGGTGCAGGATGAGGGGACCGGCCTGCCGGTGACGCACGGCGACGGCCATCCGGAGGAGAGCCGCGGAATCGGTTTGCGCCTGACGCTGGCGCGTAGCCTGATGCAGGCGCATGGCGGCAGCCTGATGGTGCAGTCGGCCGAGTGCGTCGGCACGCGGGTGCATCTGCGTTTCCCGGCCGGGCGGCTGATGTCGCAGACGCGTTCGCTGGCGGACGAGAGCGCGCGGTGAGGATCGGATGCGCGCCGGCCTGGTGCGGACCGGACGGCGCGTCGGCTACAGGCGGAGAGAGGCGGCGCTAGCGGGCGCCCGCGCGGTTGTCGTCCGTGCCGGCGCCGAGCGGGCCGCCGCCGATCGACGCACCGGCGCTGGCGCCTATGTAGGCCCCGGCACCGTTATGGGAGAGGCCGACCGGTCCGGTCGGGGCGCTGTTGCTGTTATCGGTACAGCCGGCCAGCGCGAGTGCCACTACGATCCATTTCATCGAACGCGTCTCCAGGGATGCTGACGCCAGTACGGTTTATTTGCCTGCGGGTTTCGCCGGCGGCTTGGCGGTGTCGGAGCCCTGCTTGAGGAAGGTCGTGCTGGCGGGTGCGAGTTTCTTGTTGGCTTTCGGCTTCTTGGCTTCGCGGTTGCCGTGCTGTTTGTCGCCTTTGCCCATGATGCGTGTCCGTTCTGCTGGGCGGCTTGCGTGCCGCCGCGCAAGCTAGGCGCTGATATCGGTTGGCAGACAAGGGGGTTGGCAGGAAGAAAGAAAGCAGTCCTTTTTCGAGAAAAAGGACCAAAAAGCTTTTGTCCTGACGCCTGCACGATGACCGACACTGTATTGCCACCGCATCGACCGGCAGAACAAATGTAGGCTTCGGTGCAGGCGTCGGAGCAAAAGCTTTTTGGTCCTTTTCTCGAAAAAGGACTGCTTGCTTTTTTGGGTGACCAGGGAGGGACAGCGCGCCCCTCCCTGGCCCTCAACCCTCAGGGATTGCTGGGCGTCTGCGGGAAGCCGGACAGCGGCGTGCTGGCTGGCGCGCCCACGAACTGGGCGACCATCGGCGTTCCCACGCCGGCGGTCAGTCCGAAGGTCGGGCTGATCGCGGTATCCACCAGGCCGTTAAAGCCGGGGATGGCCGTATGGTACACCGTCCCCTTGCCGGCAGCCTGCATCGCCGCGAGCTGGTAGATGTAGGTGTTCAGGTTGCCCATGCGGCCATTGCGCTCGATCAGCAGGGCCGTGGCGCCGGCCAGTTCGGGCGAGGCCACGCTGGTGCCGATCAGGCCGTAGAAGCCGCCGCCCTGTCCGGCGCCGATGGATACCACCACCGCGCTGCGCTGGGAGTTGCCGTTGCCGTCCTTCTTGAGGCCGCCGCCGCTGCACATGCCGGTGGAGTCGAGCACGGAGATGCCGCCGGGGCAGCCGCCGACCTGCATGCCGATATCCGGCGTGGCGCGGCGCTTGGTCGCTCCGGTATTGACCAGATCCTGGTATTTCGGCTTCGCGAACACCACGCTGTAGCCGCCGCCGGGACCCCAGAAGCCGCCGCTCACCGTGAAGCCGTTACCGAACTGGTCGTACGGAATCTCAGGGTCGGCCCAGCCATTCTCGCCCACATAGCTCGAGTCCAGCGTGCCCTGGTTGTAGGCGGTGATGACGTTGGTGCCGCCGACCGCGGTGACGGCCGGGTCGGATGCCGGCTCCTCGATGCCCCTGACGAACTTGCCGTCGCTCTGGCCGGACGCGTAGTTCACGGTCGGGCAGCCCTTGCCGGCGCTGTCGCCGGAGCTGGCGAGGAAGGTGATGCCCTGCGCGTTGCCCTGCAGGAACAGCTCGTGCTGGGCTTTCAGCACGCCGAGGAAGCTCTGCCCGCCATTATAGGCGGCGGTGTATTCGTCCTCGCAGCCGCCGAAGGAGGAGCTGACCAGGTCCACCTCGTTGGCTTCGTCGATGGCGATGTAGCCGGCGGCGACGTTGCCGTCCGACAGGTCCGGGATGTCGTACAGGACGACATGCGCGCCGGGCGCGCCGGTGAGCTCTTCCTGGGTGTCGAGCGACGCCTCGTCGAGGGCCGGGCTGGCGGTGGTGGCACCGCCATTGACGTAGCGGCGGGCGAACAGCGTGGGGTCCGCCTGGCCGGTGATGGTGCTCCACTTCTCGTGGTCGAACAGGGCGGCGATGTCGGCATCGAACACGTCGCTCGACATCAGCACGCCGAGGGTGACGCCGGTGCCGTCGAACGGCTTGGTCGTGCCGTCGGCGGCGGTCACCGTGGCGGTCACGGCCGGGTAGCCGTAGGCCTGCTTCAGGTCGTCGAACCAGTAGGTGCCGGTCGGGCTGTAGCGGTTGCCGGGCGCTATGCGGTTGATCGTGCGGACGGAATGGGTGTGGGCGACGTGCGGCGAGAAGCTGAGGATCTGCGCGCCGGTGGACGCGATCTCGGCCGGCAGCTTGACGGCACTCTCCTGCATCACGTGGGTGACGCCTTGCGGGGTGCGGCCGAGCAGCAGGTGGGTGCCGAAATTGGTTTCGACCTGCGCTGCCGTGCCGGTCACGTGCAGGCTGCGGGTCTGCGCCGTGACGGTGAAGCCGCGGGCGCGCAGCGAGGCGGCGACGGCGGCGACCTGGGATGTCTCGGGGCCGAAACGCAGGCCAAACTGCGCCGGGGTGAGCCATTTGTGGTAGCTGGGCGAGGCGGGATCGTGCAGCGCGGCGACAAAGGCCTCAAGTTGGTCGGCATTGCGCAGCGGCATCATCACGTCGAACGCGACCGGCCGGGTGGCTTCGGCGCGCATCGCGACGGGCGCGGCGTTGGCTGCGTGCGGCAGCGACGACGGCGCCGGCAAGCAGCGTGGCGCAGCACAGGGCAGTCCTGAGGGTCATACGGGTTGGAAAGGCGCGCACACTTGTTCTCCGCTTGAAACAGGGGGGTTACAGAATCCCGCAGAAGCCGCCTTGCGGCGCTTCTCCGGGTATGGCGTATCGAACGGCCGGGTGGCCGAACCAGAAAAATGCGGCCGGAGAACCGATTGGTCCCCTGGTGATCCGCGCTGCTACGTCGATAATTCCGTAACCGTGTAACGACGGTAACACGGCGTTTCCGGACGGCAAGCGGCAAATTGCGCTGCGCTGCGTTTGCCGTTGCGGTATCATAAAAGCGATTGAGATGCGTGCGACATTTCGCGCTACGCGTGTATCGGCCGCAGGCCGAAGCGGAAAAGCGCCTCTGCCCTGCTGGATCGTTGTTGATTCGTAATTGCGGCCGCGTTCTCTGGTGGCGTGCGTGCGACATCGTGACTGGCGCTCACTTGCGCGTTGCGCGCGCATGGCACCTGATGGGGCGCGGCCCCTGCCACGCGGAGACATCCATGCTCACGAACACCCGACGCATACTTCTTGCGAGCGTGTCCTGCTTCGTTCTGCACACCGCGCATGCGGCGGCGGCGCTGCCGCGCCCAGCCGATGCCGGACGGCTTGGCGACGCCGCGATGTCCGCCACGCTCGCGTTGCGCCTGGCCGATCCGGCCGGTGCCGAGGCGCTGCTCGCGCAGGTGAGCACCCCGGGCGACAGGCTGTATCGCCATTTCCTGACGCCGGCGCAGTTCGCCAGCCGCTTCGGGCCGGCCGCCGCGGATGTGGCCGCCGTGCAGGCGAGCCTGGCCGGGTTCGGCCTGACCGCGACGCGCGCGAGCACCACCACCTTGCGGGTGAGCGGGCCGGCTGCGGCGTTCGAGCGGGCATTCCAGGTGGAGCTGCATGCGTTCAACATGCCGGCGCAGGCGGGCACGCCGGCTTACGAGTATCACGCGCCGCTGCAGCGCCCGACGGTGCCGGCGGGCATGGCGGCGATGGTGGAAGCCGTGGTGGGGCTGGACAGCCGGCCGGCGCACCGGCCGCATCTGCGCCATCTGGCGGCGGCGCTGCGCCCGTCGGCCGTGGCGCTGCGCGACAACCCGGCGATCAAGCCGCCCGATATGCCGGGCAGCTGGACCGTTACGGATTTCGCCGATTATTACAATGCCGTGCCGCTCTACAAAAAGGGGATCGACGGCACCGGCCGCACGATCGGCATCGCCACGCTCGCCAGCTTCACGCCGAGCGATGCCTATACCTATTGGAACGCGCTCGGCCTGAAGGTGAGCCCGACGCGCATCACCGAAATCCAGGTGGATGGCGGCTCCGGCGCGCCCGGCGACATGGCGGGCTCCGACGAGACCACGCTCGACGTTGAGCAGTCGGGCGGCATCGCACCGGGCGCGCGCGTGCTCGTCTATGAGGCGCCGAACACCAACCAGGGCTTCGTGGATCTGTTCGCCCGCGCGATCGACGACAACACGGCCGATGCGATTTCGGTGAGCTGGGGCGGTTGGGAGATCTATGCCGACTTGGCCAACGCGCCGGTGGCCAATCCGGTGAGCGGGACGGATACGAGCAGCCTGACCGCGCTGCACGCGCTGTTCATGCAGGCCGGGCTGCAGGGGCAGTCGATGATGGCGGCCTCCGGGGATGCCGGCGCCTATGACGCCAACGACCAGCAGACGCCGCCCGATTACAGCCTGGCGCTCAGCATCGATTCGCCGGGTAACGATCCGGCGATGACGGCGGCGGGCGGCACCACGCTGCCCGCCACGTTCTCATTCAAGGTGAAACACCAGCCGGACGTGGTGGTGACGATTCCGACAGAGCGTGTGTGGGGCTGGGATTATCTGGTGCCGCTGTGCACCGCGCTCAAGCTGGATCCGGTGGCTTGCGGCATCGTTCCGGTGGGCGGCGGCGGCGGGGTGAGCGTGCATTTCGGCGTGCCGGGCTACCAGAAGGGCGTGGCCGGTGTGCAGGTGAGCCAGCCGGACCAGCAATTCATCGACGAGGACACGGTGCCGCCGACGGTGATCTACACGCTGCCCGCCGGGTTCGCCGGGCGCAACGTGCCGGATGTGTCGCTGAACGCCGATCCGGAGACGGGGTATGTGATCGGTTATACCTCGAGCGCGCCCGGTAGCGTCTATGGATTGGAGGAGGCGGGCGGGACGAGTTTCTCCGCGCCGCAGTTGAACGGCGTGACGCAACTGCTGGTGCAAAGTGCCGGCGGGCGGATCGGGCTGTTGAATCCGTTGCTGTATTCGCAGGGCAAGTTGCTGGCCGGGTATGTGGGGGCGCATGCGCCTTTGCGGTTCATCAAGGCTGGGGGGAACGAGTTTTACAGGGGGCGGGTTGGGTATAGTCCGGCGGCTGGGGTGGGGACTTTGAACGTGGCTAATCTGGCTGCGGTGGTGAAGGGGAAGTAAGCAAGGCTTTTGCTGTGACGCCTGCACGATGATCTGGCACTTTCTGCGAGCGCGTGCGCTGGCAGACGGAGCGCGGGTTTGCATGCAGGCGTCGGAGCAAAAGCTTTTTGCTTCTTTTTCTCGAAAAAGAAGGCCTTGCTTGCTTCACCAAACCGTCAACACCGCATCCATTTCCCACCGTCTCCGTAATGTTAGAGAGTAACAACGCACGAAGGACGCAATGAGAATGATCAGCCGTCTTCCCGCCGCCGCGGCCCTGCTCGGTGCCACCGCTTTGGCCAGCCCGTGTCTCGCGCAGACCAACTGGGTGCCGACCGCCACGCAGGCTCTGCCTGTGAGCGCGCTCACCGGTGCTGCCGATCTTGGTGCGGTGCCTGGCATACAGCCGCTCACGCTGCGTATCGGCCTGCAGCCGCACGACAAGGCCGGGCTGGTAGCGCTGGTGCGGGCGCAATTGCAACCTTCGAGCGTGAACTACGGCAAGTTCCTGACGCCGGCGCAATTTGCCGCCGCGTATGGCGCGCCGGCCGGGCGGGTCGATGCCGTGGTTGCGTATCTGCGCAAGGCGGGGTTCACCGGCATCACCGTGGAGCCGAACCATCTTCTGATCAGCGCGAATGGCACGGCGGCGCAGGCGTCCTCCGCGTTCCACACGGCGTTGGAACAGGTCTCGATCGGTGGCGGAAATGTGCAGTTTGTCAACATCGCGGCGGCGCAGGTGCCGGCGGTGCTCGGCGACAGCGTGAGCGCCGTGCTCGGCCTGAACAGCGTGGGCAAGATGGTGCCGCAACTGGCATTTCCGTTGCCGCAATATCTGGTCAGCTACACGCCGAAGCAGTTCCAGTCGATCTACGGAGCGAGCACGGTGGCGCCGCCGCGCCGCGCTTCGGTGGCCATCATGGCAGAGGGCGACCTGACCGGCGTGCTGTCCGACCTGCGCATTGCCGAGGCGGCGTTCGGGCTGCCGCAGGTGAAGGTGGAGGTGGTGCAGGTGGGTGCTGCGAGCGCCGACGTTTCCGGCGCGG
Organism: uncultured Alphaproteobacteria bacterium; assembly: GCA_963795825.1. GTDB lineage: Bacteria > Pseudomonadota > Alphaproteobacteria > Acetobacterales > Acetobacteraceae > BOG-908. The sequence goes on from CAWCIW010000005.1 coordinate 57,526, forward strand.
ACGAGTGGGATATGGACACGCAGTATTCGTCCGGTATCGCGCAGAACCTGCAGACGCTCTATGTTTACGACACGACATCGCTGACAGATTCCGATCTGGCGCTGGAGTTTTCCCGTTGGTCAACCGACGACAAAGCGAAAGCTGCCAGTGCGTCGCTGGGGGAATGCGAGATATTCCCGTATGTCGACGGGTCGATGACGGTCGATGACATGATCTTCCTCGAGGCCGCCTCGCAGGGGCAGAGCTTTTTTGCGTCGGCCGGCGATACGGGATCGTTCTGTCCGGTGGGTCCGGCGGGCGTGAACGGCGTGCCGCTAGGAGCGCCGCTGGTGAATTATCCGGCGGCCAGCCCGTATGTGGTTGGCGTGGGCGGCACCACGCTGCTGACGACGACGGCAGGCGCCTACGACAAGGAAATCACCTGGAATACCGGTGGTGGCGGCGTTTCGCAGTTCGAGCCGAGCCCGGCCTGGCAGCAGGCGGCGGTGCCGGTGCTGGCCAAGACGGACATGCGCGGCGTGCCCGACGTGGCGATGGACGCCGACCCGAATTCCGGTGCGGTGGTGTATGTGAACGGCGCGGCGGAAGTGGTTGGTGGGACGAGTTTATCCTCACCGTTGTCGTTGGGGATCTGGGCGCGCGCGTTGAGCGTGAATCCGCAACTTGGGTTGGCGGGTCCGCGGCTTTACGGTTTATATGATGGGGCGGGCGTGCTGGGCAGCTATCCGAAAGGCGGGTTCCACGATATTACGCTGGGTAATAACGGGTTGTATTTTGCGACGCCTGGCTACGATCTGACGACCGGGTTGGGGACGTTTGTCATCCAGAAATTTGTTGCTGATTTGTCGAAGTAAGGAAGCAAGTCGTCCTTTTTCGAGAAAAAGGACCAAAAAGCTTTTGCTGTGACGACTGCACTAAGATCCGCGATATCTCTGCCAATGCGAAAGCCGGCAAAGTCAGCGTAGGCCTCGGTGCAAGCGTCGGAGCAAAAGCTTTTTGGTCCTTTTTCTCGAAAAAGGACTACTTTCTTCTGCGCCTTAGCGCCCGAGAAGCCGCTGCATGAAGGTTGGCTTACGCGTCCGCAGCCACTCCGGCACCTCCTCCGCCGATCGTAGCCGGGTGGCGGTGGACGGTGCGAGGAGGTGGCGCAGCAGGGTCGCGATCGGCTCCTGTACGCCGTCCAGGGACGGCAGGCCGTGGCGCGCGGCGCGTGCGGTCGCCAGGTCGTTGCCCATGTCCAGCCGGGCGCCGCGCGCGGCTGCGGCGAGCACCAGACCCAGGCTGTAGAGGTCCGATCGTGCATCGATCTGGGTGGCGCGGGTGGCGAGCTGTTCGGGCGAGCACCAGGAGAACTTGCCGGCGAAATCGATGTTGCGGTGGGTGTTTTCCGGCGCATCCAGGCTGCGGGCCAGGCCGAAATCGATGATCGTGGCGGCGGCGCAATTGTCGTCGACGAGGATGATGTTGTCCGGCGAGATATCCTGGTGCACCACGCCCTGCGCGTGGACGGCGCTCAGCCCGGCGGCCAGGCGGGCGGCGAGCAGGATGAGGTCGGGCTGGGCGAGCGGGCCTTCGCGCAGGCGGGCCGAGAGGGTGCGGCCGCGCAGGTAGTCCATGACCAGCATGGGGCGGCCGTCGGTATCGCGCAGCAGGCCCTGGCAGCCGACGACGGCTTCGTGGCGCACCCGTTGCAGCAGGCGCGCTTCTTCCAGCATCAGGTTGAGCACGGTTGGGTCGAGCGCGTAGCGGGGCAGCAGGATTTTTATCGCGTGTTCTGTTTTCAGGTCGCGGTGGCGCGCGCGGTAGATTTCGCCGACGCCGCCGCGGGCGATCAGCGCGCGGACGAAATAGGTGTTCACCAGGAGCTGGTCGGCTTGCAGCACGGTGTCCGCCCAGTCGGCGGCTTTGTGGTCCGGGTCGCGCAGGGCGACGCGCTGGATCATGTCGCGTGCGCCGGCGGCCAGCGCCTGGCGTTCGGCGGCGGGGCGTCGCTGGCCGGTCTGGGTGTGCAGCAAGGCGTGGTTGAAGTCGCGCAGCCGGCGGTCGAACCAGGCGCGGCTGGAGACCTGGCCGCCTTCGGAGGTGGCGGTGTCCGGCAGGCCGTCGAGGGCGGCGGGCAGGATTTCGGTGCTGTCCGTGGCGCTGCGCGGGGGGGCGGCGGCTTGCAGGATGGAGGTGGCTTCGTCGGCGGGCTCGGGCGGGGCGAGGGATGAGGTGGGTACGGGCGCGTATGCGGGTTGCGCGGCGGGTGGGGGATCGTGGCGCAGGAAGGTTGTGGGCTCTTCGTCGGGAGCGGGGGCGCTGGCGAGGATGGTGGTTGGTTCGTCGGTGGTTTGGGGGTCGGTGTTGGGGGGATGGGGCAGGATGGTGGTCGGCTCGTCTGGCTCGTGGGCGTAGGTCAGGTCTGCGGCGGGGGGCTGGGTTTCGGCGGGTTCGGCGTGTGCGCTGTCGTGGTGGAGGATGGTGGTTTGTTCGTCGTCTTGCGTGTCCGCGGCGGGCGGGCTTTCGCGGTCCTGCGGGTGCCATTCAGGCTGTGCGTATTGGGTCGGCGCGAGATCGGGCTCTTCGATGTCGACTGAGGCTTCGTGCGGTTGGGAAAAGTCGCCTTGCGATGGCTGCGCGTGCGTTTCGTCGCTCGGCCAGGGCGCTTCGTCGTATTCGGGCGTGGCCTCCTGTTTGAGCGGGGCCGGGTCGGTTTCGTGCCAGGCGTGTGGGGCGGTTTGCTCGGGATCGTATGGGAGCGGTGCGTACGGTTCGTAGGAGTTGGCGGGTGACGCTTCGGCCGGGGATGATGTTTCGTTTGTGTGTGGCAGCGGGGGTTCGGCGTCGCTTTGGTGAACGGATGTCGCGTGGTGTTCATCCGCGTCGGGCGCAGGAAAAGCGTGTATTTCATCTGGCTGGGACAGCGTGGGTTCGGTGTACGATGTTTGCAGGAATGTCGTGCGCTCTTCGTCGTGGTCGGGCGCGGGTGTTGCATGCAGCGCATGTATTTCGTCAGCGTGGAGCGACGTAGTTTCGGGATGCGGCGCGTGCAGGATCGTGGTGCGCTCTTCGTCGTGGTCGGGCGGCAACGTTGCGTGCATCGCCTGCAACTCGCCCGGAGGCGCAGGCGTGGTTTCGGCCTGCACGATGCGGGTCGCCTCGTCCGGCTCGTCCGGCAGATGCGTGGCGCCGCTCATGTGGCGGGATTGAACACGACTGCGACGGTGACGTTGTCGCGCGCGCCGGCCACCAAAGCTTCCTGCATCAGCCCCTCGACGGCGTGCTCCGCCGTGCCGCCCGGCAGCGATGTGCCGAGCAGATCCTCGATATCCTCGTCCTGCAGCGCTTTGACCAGGCCGTCGCTGCACAGCAGGAAACAATCGTCCGGCTCGAGCTGGCCGTGCACATGTTCGAGGAACAATGTCTCCTCGGCGCCGACGGCGTGCGTGACGACGCCGCCTTTCGACAGCGAGTGGTCCGTGGTGAGGCATTCCAGCCGGCCGTCGCGCAGGCGGTAGCCGCGGCTGTCGCCCGACCACATCAGGCAGAAATGCCCGCCATAGGCCAGCAGCACGACAACGGTGGAGGCGACGATGCGCGGTGTCCGACATGCCGGAGGCGCGGTGCGCGCAAGGCGGTGTTTGCGGCCTGCAGCGCCTCGCGCATGTCGTCCACCGCGCCGCCGAAACTCAGCGGGGTGAGCAGCTGGCCGAGATGCTCGACGACGTGTGGCTGGCTTCGGCCGCGGCTTCGTGGCCGCCCACGCCGTCCGCCACCGCCCAGATGCCGAGATCGCCGCGCAGCAGCAGCGCGTCCTCGTTGATCTTCCGTTTGGTGCCGGGATGGGTGCGGCCGGCGGCGGGCAGGTGCGTCACCGGCTTGAGCATCAGGATCGGCATGTCTTCGAGCGTCGCCGCGCCGGTGCCTGGGCGCTCCCAGCCCCATTCGTCCCACTCGCCGTCCAGAAAGGCGGCGAAATTGGCCGGCGCGGGCAGGCCGGGGCTGAGCAGGACGGAGGGGCGCACGCTGGTCCGAACCTTGCGTCCACCACAGGCTGAACGGCACGTTGCTGCCCATCAGCACCTGGTCGAGCATGCGCGCATAGGTGGGCGACATGTCGCCGGCCTCGTGCAGATCCAGGCGCAGGCCGCCGCCTGCCGGTCCCTCGCCGGCGCGCGCGTAAGTGGGCACGCCGATCGCCAGCACGTTGTGGTCGAAGGCGTCGAGATCGAAGGCGTCGTCGAGCGTGGTGCAGGATCAGCTGTTCGGCCGCGTCGAACCAGGCGCGCGCGCTGTGAAATACCGTGCCGGGCGAGAGGCAGCCGGGCAGCTGGGCGGCGATCACCAGCGGGAAATAGCGGCCGACGCGGTCCACGCTGGGCATCATCACGCCCAGCGACGGCTCGGCGCCGCACAGGTCGGGGCCGAGCACGAAGCGCCAGATCGGGGTGTTGAGATAGGCCGGCAGCCAGGCGCCGCCGAGCTGCCGCTTGCTGGTGGCGATGGAGCGCTGCAGCCATTCGTCGAAGCCGGTGCGGAATGCCTGGTCCAGCCGGCGGCCGACGAAGTCGCCGCGCGCCGGCAGCTTGCCGAAGAAGCCGGGCTGCGCCGGCGCGCTTCGGCTGGCGCGGGCTGTGTCCGCACTGGCATCAAAGCGCGCCCGGGCAGCGGAAGGCGCGTATGTCGCGCAGGGTGAACGGGTTCAGCGACGGCGTCGGATTTCACATGAACGACATGGCTGTGCGGGCCGATGGCGAATAGTCACGGTGAAGCGGTCTGTGCCGGCGGATTCCACGTTGCCGCTGTCGAACAGGCGGAACGGCGCCCAGACGCCGGGCACGGTGATGCGCGCCGCCGCTGACGACGGCTCGACGCTCAGACGCGCGCCGCCATCGCCGGGTGCCGGCCAGGCCATCGTGGTGGGGCGCACCGGGCCGTGCGCGTAGGTGAGCATCTGGCCGCCGATGTCCAGCGTCATCGCGTTGGCGTTCGGGATCGAGGCGGTCCGGCGTGACCTCGTAATGGAAGGAGGCGCGTGCCGCCGCTGAAGAAGGCCTGCGTGATCGCGTCGGCATGTTCGAACTGCGCCAGGAAGGCCGAGCTCACGCCCTCGGCGCTGTTGTACTGCCAGCGCCACGGGTGGCGGCTGGTGTTGACGAACTGGCGCAGGTTCTGGTTGAAGAACTAGTCCATCGTGCCGCCCGGGCCGAACAGCTTGGTGAAATCGTCGACCGAGATTTCGTTGCCGGCGCCATGCGCGAACGGATAGCGGCCGCGAGTCGCCTGCGGTGCAGAAACGCTGGCCGGACGCATTCCAGGTTTGCGAGATGACGTTCCTGGCTGTGCCGGACGGTGACACTTGTGACGCTGGCGCTGAGGTCCGACAGCCAGATATCCACCGGCGGCGGCACCAGCCGGCTCTGGCTGATCAGCTTCTGGTTGGCGTCGTTCAGCCCGCCTTCCGTCTGCGTCACGTTCATCACGCCGCTGGGGGAGTTGCCGGCGCGGCTGACCTGTTCGTAGAGTGTCGTTGATCGTGCGCATGCAGATCGCCGATCTGCGACGGGCCGCCATTGACGCTCTGCATCGCGGCGCGAAGGGCGGCGAAAGGCTGCTCGGTGCAGTTCGGCGGGCGCGGTGCTGGCGATCAGCGCGCGCATTTTCAGTGGCTTCGGCGTCCTTGGCATCCGGCGCGCGGTGGCGACAGGTCGGTGTCGTGCACGATGGCGTTGAGCAGCTTCATCAGCACCGAATCCGGGCCGGACAGAGCGGTGAGCACCAGGACGGATTGCTGCAGGTCGACGAGCTTGCTGGATGCGAAGATCGTTCAGCAGCTCCGTCCAGCGTCGCGATGAAGTCGCCGCGGTAGAGCGCTACCGCCTGGGCGGCGATCGCGTCCTCGGTCTCGCCGCCGCCCGCGGCGGCGCCGCTGCTGCCATAGGCCCATTGCTCGTCGCGCCACGGCGGCGACGGCGGCGTGCAGCCCCGGCAGGAACACTGTCGAGATAGCCGTCGCGCGTGTAGAAGCCGGGGATGCCGTCGGTGAGCGGCGCGTTGGATACGCGTATGAACGCGCGATCCGCCACGGCGCCGGCTTTGTCCTCCACGGTCCAGGCGGGCAGGCGCTGCGGCTTCGGCGCTGTCGCGCAGCAGCGCGTAGGCGCGGGCGGCGAGCGGCAGCTTCTGCACCTGGCGGCGCACGTCACTGATCAGGGCTGCATCGAGTGCGACGGCTGGATTGGCTGGGCGAGCAGGGCGGCGAAATGGCTGGTCGAGATCGGCGCGCAGTCCGTCGCGTTGGCATCGCCGGGATAGAGCACGGCCCATTCGGCGTGCATCCATTTGCGGGTGAAGTCGCGGTCCAGCGGGCCTGGCCGCCGAGGCCGAGATAGACTTTCAGGGCGGAGATCTTGAAGTCGAAATCGTCGTCGCGGCCGTTGCGCATCTGCTTCTGCAGGAACACCAGCACGCGCGGCAGCAGCAGATTGTTCAGCGCGCGGCTATACACTGCGGCATATTGCGATTGCAGCTTGGCGCTCTGGTCCAGCCCGGCATGGACAGTGACGGCGCCGGCGCTGTGCGCGCAGTTCGGCCGGGCCGTCGCGCAGCATGTTGAGCGGCGGGAGGATGCGCAGCGAAATCCGCGTCGCTGACGTTCTGCGTGGGGATGTCGGCGACCTGCTGCTTGTATTGCGCGATGTGCTTGTCGGTGGCGCGCGACCAGCGCCTTGTTCTGCGTGTAGGCGAGCGCCCAGGTGCCGAGCAGGCCGACCACCAGCACCGGCGGCGGCACCACGCGACCAGTTGTCGGGTGTGCGCCATGCGGCGGCGCAGCGCGCGGGTCGGCGGCGACCACGTTGGCTTCGGCGAACACCACGCCGTTCAGCAGGCGGGTCAGGAAATAGCTCTTCTCCTGGCCGGCAAAGGCGGGCTGGCGCGGCATTTCCATGCCGAAACTGGCCGCCATCGCATGCATCAGCCGGTCGATCGGCGCGCCCTGCTGGGTGCCGGAGGCGAAATAGACGCCGCGCAGCAACGGGCGGTCGTCGAATTTCGAGGTGCTGAAGATCTCGTCGAGTATTTCGTGCAGCGGCTCCTTGAGCGTCGCGACCTGGAGCGGGAAGCCGAAGATCAGGCCGCGGCGCTGTATGTCGGTTTCCTGCTGCAGACGCTCGAGGACGATGGCGTTCATGCGGGTGAGCAGCAGGTCGAATTCGGCGTCGAAACGCGAGGATGCGGATTGTGTGCCGGGCTTGCCGTCGTCGAGCGGGAAGGTCATGCCCCAGACCTGCTCGCGGTCGGTGCGGCTGAACGCGTCGAAGAACTGCACGAAGCCGGCCATCAGGTCGGCCTTGGTCAGCAGCACGTAGATCGGGAAGCGGCTGCCGAACGCGCGCGACAGTTCGGCGAGGCGCTGGCGTATCGCCTGGGCATTTGCCAGGCGTTCCTGTGGATCGCGGGTGGCGACATCTTCCAGGCTGAGTGCGACGATCACGCCGTTGATCGGCTGCAGCGGCCGGTAGGTTTTCAGCAGGCCGAGGAAGCCGGCCCAGCCCTGGCGGTCGATTTCGGGGTCGCTGTCCTGCGTGGTGTAGCGGCCTGCGGTGTCGAGCAGGATCGCTTCTTCGGTGAACCACCAGTCGCAATTGCGCGTGCCTCCGACGCCGCTGCAGCGGTTCGCGGCCCATCGTGTCGGTGAGCGGGAATTTCAGGCCGGAGTTGAGCAGCGCCGTGGTTTTGCCCGAACCCGGCGGGCCTATCATGATATACCAGGGGAGCTGGTACACGTAGCCGCGCCTGCCGCCGACGACGCGTCGCATCTGGCGCATCGCTTCCTGCAGGCGGCCGCGTATCTGTTCGAGTTCCTGCGCGGAGAGGTCGGATTTGCTCGGCGCGCCGGTGCCATCCGTCATCGCGGCGATCAGCTTGCTGTTCGTCTGCCGGTCGCGCACGGCCATGTAGATGTTGTAGCAGCGCCCAGCCGATCAGTATGGCGATGCAGGTCTCGATGCGCGGCGGTGTCGGTGTCGAACGGCTGCCAGTGACGCAGGCGAATCGAATCGCCGTAGAAGAACACGACCAGGCAGAGTGCGAGAGCCCAGATCAGCGTGCGCAGCCAGCGGCGGCGTACAAGATTCGTCAGCGGGCGCGCGTAGCTGGACGCCATGGTGAGGAAGTTGGTCAGGAAATTCATGGCGTGGGGCTCGCGCAGGTAGGAAGGAAGGCCTTCTTTTTTGCAAAAAAGAAGCAAAAAACTTTTGCTCCCAACGCCGTAGAAACTGCCGGGAGCTTCAACGCAAACCCTGACAAACAGACAAAAGTTTTTTGCTTCTTTTTTTCAAAAAAGAAGGCCTTGCTTGCTAGCCTCATGGCCCGATCCGCGGCCGCACGATCGGATGCGCAGGCACCACGACCGGCGCCGGCAACGGTGCCAGCGTCGGCGCCGCCGCGGGCTCCACGGCGAGCGTGCTGGCGGTGGCCACGTTGCTCACGACCAGTTCGGTGCGCCGGTTGGCGTCGCGCCCCGTAGCGGTATCGTTGCTGGCGATGGGATCGGCGTCGCCGCGGCCGGCGACGGTCAGGTGGTCGCGCGTGATGCCGTCGCCGAGCAGGCTGGCCACCGCCTCGGCGCGCGCGTTGGAGAGCTCCCAGTTGGACGGGAAACGCAGGCTGTGTATCGGCTGGGTGTCGGTATAGCCGATCACCTGCACACGGCCTTTCTGGTCGGCCACGGCGTGGCCCACGCGCGCGATCACCGGCTTGAACTTGTCGGTAACGGTGGCGCTGCCCGAGGCGAACATGCCGGCATTATGTATGCGCACGACGAGCGTGGTGCCGCGCTCAATCACGTCGAGCTGGTGCGCGGCGATCTCCGGCGCCAGCTCGCTGCGCAACGTATCGACCGCGGCGGGCGCCACGCGCGGCAGCGGTGCCGGGGCATTCACCGCCAGCGTGGCGGAGCCGTTCGGCGGCGCTTCGGCGAGCGCGCGCAGCGTGTTGTCCGATCCGCTGTTCAGCAGATAGGAGAACAGGAAATAGCCGAGCACCAGGAGCGACGATCGCGGCCGAGACGATCGTCCAGATGGCGACGATAGGAGCGCAGCGGGCGATGGCGCGCTTCGACGCCGCGCCAGTGCGGCGAGAGTTCGCGCTCGAAGTCGCCATACACCTGGCGCAGCGTGCGATACAGGCTTTCGCGTATGCGGCTGAGTTCGAGCGCGCCCTGGTCGATCACGCGCAGCCGGCCCTCGAAGCCGATCGACAGGCAGAGATACATCAGGGCCAGCACATCCCTGTTGGTGCCAGGATCCTTGTGCAGATGGGTGAGCAGGTCGAAGAAGCGTTCGCCGCCCGTCACGTCCACGTGGAAGGTGCTGACCAGGCTGTTGCTGGCCCAGGCGCTATAGGCGCCCCACGGCGTGTTCAGCACGATGTCGTCCAGCGTGGCGCACAGCGCGTAATGCGCGGCGCGGGCCTGTTCGGGCGGCACGCCGGCGGCCATGATCACGCGCTCGAAATTGCGTATCTCCTCGACCGCGCGGGTGCGCAGAGCCGGCACGTCGCGGTTGGTGACGCTGCCGCGCAGCCTGCGGCCGAGATTGAGCAGTTGCGCCGCGGCGCCGACGATGACGTTGAAACTGCTGTTGGCGAGCTGCGCGAAATCGAAGGCCAGCACGTTGGCCGGCGCGGCATTCGGACGGTTCAGCGCCGCCGGCTGCGCCGATGCGGGGCGCGGACGTGCCGCCGGGCGTCGGCTTGACGATGGTGCGTTCGTCGTCGCCGCCAACCGGATCATAGGCCATGTGCTCAATCCTTGATCGCCCAGAGTTCCATTTCGAGCTGCGGGAAATTGCCGGCGAGGTGCAGCGCGATCGCGCCCGAATTCGCCAGCTGCTTCCAGATCGGCCCGCCGCGTTCCAGTTCGAAATAGACCGCACCCGAACGGTAGGGCAGCTGGCGCGGCGCCACCGGCAGCGCGCGTATCGGTATGCCGGGCAGCGCGATGTTCACCAGCTGCGCGATCTGCTCCACCGGGCCGATCTTCATCTGGTTGGGGAACGCGCGGCGCAATTGTTCGGCCGGCACGTCGGCGTGCACGCTCAGCACGAAGGTGGCGCCGAGCAGCAGCGAGCGGTCGGCGATCATGCCCACGCGCACGCCGTGCCGGCGATCCTGCCAGCGGGATCATCACCGCGGTCTGTTCCAGAACGCTGCTGAGCGAGGCACGAAGATCGGCGAATACCGGGGCGAAGGTGGCGTATAACGTCGTCGTGCCGGTACGGCGGGAACACCGTCGCGCGCTTGCTCTGCGCGGTATAGGTGGCGAGCTCGCCGGCCAGCACGATGCAGTGCTGGTAGAACGCCTCCGGATGCAGCGTGGCGGCGGCGGCCAGCAGATGGCGCAGCAAAGGTTCGGCGCGGTTCATGCTTTGCAGCAGCATGAAGTCGGCGATCTCGGCGGTGCCGCGCACCGAAGGGTCGGCCATGCGCGCGGCGATCGCCTCGGCACGGTGCGTGATCAGGCCTTGCAACTCGGCGAGGAAGCCGGACAGCAGCGGTTGCGCGGCACAGTTCAGGCAGGGGGCGACGAACTTGTCGTCCAGCACCACGGACAGATCGGGGCGCATCTCCACGATCACCGCGACCGGCAGCAACGCGTAGCCCGCGGTGGGCTGGCCGGAGAGCAGGTAGCTCAGGCGGGAGCGGCCGACTTCCAGCATCGCGTTGGCGAAACTGCCGCTGTTGGCGTCCGGCGCATCGTAGGGCGCGCGGCGGTAGCGCGTGCCGGCATCCTCTCGCCGGTCGCCGCCTGTCTCCGAACGCACCCTGCTGGCGCAGCGGCAACGCCAGATACACCGTGGCGCCGCGCTCGGTTCTGCGTCAGTTCCAGCGGCGGCGGATGGTCCGCATCGTCCGGGATGGCGAAGGCGGTGCCGTCCGGCATCGTGCCGCGGCAGAAGTTCAGCGCGAACTTGCCGATGTTGAGCATGTCGCGATCGACGGCGATTTCGGCGACACCCCAGCGATGCGGCTGGATGTCGCGCACGGCGGCGTGCACGAGCGCTCGGTCCAGCGGTCGGCCTGTTGGAAATGCTGCACGCGGAGGAACATGCCCTCCGTCCAGACCACGCGGTTTGCCGATCGCTGTCACGCGGCGGCGATCACTTCGCGGGCTGCACGTGCAACGCGTCCGGGCCGAGCGTGACCGTCGCGTTGCCCACGATCGGGGTCACCACGCGCCAGGTCGCCTGGTCGATATTGCGGTACGCGGCCGACACGCCGATGAACTTGGTGTCCTTCGGGATCGGTATGGTCAGGGTTTCCGAGCGGCCCGGATGCATGAACTCGTCGCGCTGCGCGAGCAGGTCGGCGCCGAGCACGGTCTTCTCCTTGTCGGCGAACTGGAAATAGTCGGTGTTGCTGAACGCTGTCGGCGTTCTTCAGCAGGTATACGTGCGCCTGGACGGGGTTGGGCAGCCCGGTATTGTCCGGGTTGAGGCCGGGCTGGGCCTGCAGGGTGAGGTGCAGGGTGGTGGGGGTGCCGGCGCAGGCGGTCAGGGCGCCGGCGAGCATCAGGGCGAGGCAAGGCCGTCTTTTTTGCAAGAAAGAAGCAAAAAACTTTTGCTCCTGGCGCTGGCGCGATCGCTTCTGGGCGGTGCAAGGCGTGTCTCGTTGCATGGAATAGAACATTGGTTTTCCTGTCTTAGCCGGCGCGTCGTAGCTGGCGGTCATAGGCTTGCGCCACCGGGGCCAGCAGCGAGCCGCCGGTGTTCGCCGCACCACTATCCTGCAACAGCGCGTGCGTCTCGCTATAGATCGCCCAGCAGCGCACCTCTTTCGCATAGGGCAGCATCGTTCCCAAGCCGGTTTCCTGCCTGGCCTTTTGCATGATCAGCTTCGGGGTCCAGCTGGCGGCCCAGATCTGCGAACACCGTGTTTATGGCGGCAACCAGTGCGAGCTCGTGGCGCTTGATGTCGTCCATGCTCTGCGCCATCGCGGCATGGCCCGGCAGGAAGCCCGGCGGCACGGCGCCCACCATCGCGGCCAGGCAACGCTCGGCGTCAGGAGCGAATTTCATCGCGTTGTTGTCGCTGCGGCGCAGCACGGTCTGCTCCACGCGGAACTCGCTTTTCACCAGCGCCCGGGTGGCCAGAATGTCGCGCACGCCGTCCACCGCGGCGCGCACCATCTGGCCGATCTCGTGGAAGCTGGCTTCCATGTCCGCGCCGGCCAGCGTGTGTGCCGGCAGGCCTGCGCCGGCGAGGAACGCCGCGACCAGCTTGTTGGCCTGCTCGGCTGGCTGGGCCGGCGCCGGCTCGGCGATCTGCGGGGGCAGCGGGGGCGGCGCCACGGCGGCCGGCGGCGGTCGACCGGTGCCGGCTGGACAACGGCCGGCCGCGGCGCGGGCGGCGGCGTTGGTGCCGGGGCGCGTATCTCGGCCACCGGCTCGGGAACCGGCAGCGGCGCCGGCATCGGGGCCAGCACGGGCGCCGGCAGCGGACGCGGTGGCGCCACAAAGGCGGGCTTCTCCTCGGGCTCCACCCAGGAGGCGGGCAGCGCGGCGGGCGGCGCGGGGCGGTCCCAGTCGTTGTCGGGCCCGGCGCCGATCCATTCCGGCGGCAGCGTCACGGCGGGTGCCGGCGCGGGCTCGGTTGGCAGCAGCGGCGGCCAGGTCGCTTCCGGCGCGCTTGCCGGTGGCAGCGCCGGCTCGGCCTCGGCGGGCACCTCGTTCCAGTCCATCGGCAGCACGACCTGCGCCTGCGGCACGCGCATCACGGTGGAGGGCGCATCGAGATGCTCGGAGTGCTGGGTGAAGCCGGTGTCGGAGGTGAACGCGTCAGGCCGGCGCGGGTCGAGCGGGTCGCGCGCCTCGAACACGCCACTGGCGGCGTAGGTGGCCGGATCGGGCGGCGCGTCCCAGCCTTGCGGGGCGGCGCGGCGGCCGGGGCCGAACGAACCGCCCGGAATGTCGGTCAGCCACGGCTCGGCGATTGCGGGTGCTATGGGCGAGGCGCCGTCCGCGCGCGGCTTCCTGCCGCCGGTGGGGAAGATCGCCTCCTCGTCCTCCTGCGGCAGCCCAAGGCCCTGCTCGAGCTGCAGCGCCTCGCCGGCGCGGCCCTCGATGGCGGCCGAGATGAGGTAGGGGCCGAGCGAGAAGCCGTCGCCATCCTCCAGCGCGCAGGAATGGCCGCGGCCGATCGCCTGGCTCTGCCCGGTCAGGAACACGCCGTTGGTGCTGAGATCGGTCAGCATGAAGCCGGCATCGGAGGCATCGATGCGGCAGTGATTCTTCGACAGCGTGCGGTCCGGGTCGGCCAGCACCCAGTCGTTGTCCGCACCGCGGCCGATGCACAGGCGGCCTTCCTGAGCGTGCGGGTCTGCCCGGTCTGCGCACCGTGGTCGGCCAGTCGGAGGGTAAGCTTCATGTCCGTTCCATCAGATCTGTCCGGGCTGCGTCGGCCCGCGATTGCCATCCCATCACCTGGTCGGGATCCAGTATGATGTCGTCCTTGTCCACCGCCAGCAGGTGAGAATTTCGCCCAACTGTTCCAGCCCAGCCGCGGCGCTTGCGGGCCGTCGCCCGGCACCATTTCCAGCGCCGGCACGCAATCGGCGCGCAGCATCACCTGCACGTCGAAGCCGAGATCGATGCCGGCATAGGCGCGCACCAGATCGACCAGGCGGCGCAGGCCGGGCTGGTCCGGCATCAGCGCGCGCATGCCCGCGCCGTCCACCGGGCCCACCACTACGCGGAACTGGCCCTGCACGTCCCAGATACGCGCGCCGGCCACCGTGTCGATACCCAGCGAGGCGTAGCGCGGCACGTCGCCGGCGCGGGGCAGGCGGGTCTGTTCGGCGGCGGCGACGGCGACCCAGCGGCCGCTGAACGGCTCGACGCGGACCGGCATGCCCAGATAGTCCGCGAGCATCGCCTGCAGCGCGCCGGGCGGGCGGGGGCGGGCGGCGAAGAGGCCGGCGTAGAACAGCACCACCTCGTCTGCCACGCTCATCCGGCCGCGCAGATGCGGCGTGCCGAAGCCGGCCAGCGCCAGCATGGCGGCGCTGGCCGGGTCGGTGCCGAGCGCCGCGCGGCCGGACGGGGCCTGGTTCGGCGCGGCCTGGTCCGACGCACCGGGGCTTGATGCAGCAGGCCCGGTCACCTGGCGCTGCACCAGCAGGCCGAGCCGGTATTTCTCCGACGGCGCGCAGGAACAGGCTGGCGAGGCGGTGGTTGAACATGTCCAGGAAGGCCGAGACGCTGCGTGTTGCGCAGCCGGTCGGCGCGCTGCACCAGCTCGGCATAGACCTGCGGCAACACGCCGAGCGGTCCGGTCAGCCCGATAAAGGCGAGGCGCAGGCGCAGGCCATGATCGTCGCGCGCAGCGGCGACGACAGGCGAGGAGGCGAAGGCGAGGCCCTGGACCACCGGCAGGCGTATCGCTTCCTCCTCGGGCGAGGCGTCGGTGCCGGCGCGCTTGCGGCCGAGCTCTGCCAGGCGGAGCGCGTGCAGGCCGTCGAAGCGGTGCGGCACGGCGGCGAGGCGCGCGGCGAGGGTCAGGTCCGAGAGGCGGGCGGCGCGGGCGGCTTTGCCGGCACGGGTGACGCGCGCGGCGGTGGGCGGGGCTGCCGGGCGCGTGGCCGTGTCGGCTGGCGCTGCTTGCGGCGGGGACCCGTCCCTGGTGCCGGCGGCGGGCGCGCCGGCAGACGGCCTGGGTGGCGGGGCGCCGTTCATACCAGCGGCCGATCGCCGGCGCGCGGCGGGAACACGCAGAGCGCTTCGTCGCGGCCGTTCAGCCGCACGGTCAGACGGGTGAAGCTGTTTATGGAGGCGTATAGGCCCAGGAAACGGTCGATCACGCTGGCGAGCAGGAACGCGCCGGTGCCCTCCAGGCGGCGCGCGTCCAGCTCGAGCGACACGTCCACGCCGCGGCAGATCGCACCGTTGCCGGGCAGCCGCGCGGTGCCGCGTGTGCAGGCCACGCTGCGTATGCTGTCGATCGCGGCGCGGGTCTCGGGCACGTCGCGCAGATCGTGCAGGCGGAGAATCTCGCGCAGGGCGTCGGCCCCTGCGGCGCCGTCGCCCAGCGAGAGGTGGTTCAGCGAGAGCTGCGAGAGCAGCCGCCAGCCGGAGCGCCTGCCGCCTGGCGGGCGCAAGGTGGGCGTGGGCGGCGCCATGCAGCGCACGGCGGTCACCTCGGCCGCGCCGTCGACCAGGCTGACGGCGGGGCGGTTGCCGCCGTAGGGTATCTGGCGCGGGAGTTCGCGGTTAAGGCAGGTGGTCTCCACCGCGATGATGCCGTCGGTGGGCGAGGCGGCGTTCAGCTCGGTGTCGACGACGGAGAGTGTGACGTCCGTGCTGTCGTCGCCCTCGGCCATGCGGCGGCGCTGGCTGGTCCAGAACAGGGTCTGGCGGGTGGGGTCGGCGGCGTGGTGGCTGGCGAAGAACGGCAGCATCTCGCGGCCGCCGCGGCCGGCCTCGTTCAGCGTCACGCGGTCGATGGAATAGACCTCGCGGGTGGCGTGGCGGCGCGAGTCCGGCACCACGTGGTATTCGGCGCGCTCATGGGTGAGCGCGATCGGCTCGGCGCGCTGGCTGAACAGGTTCACGATCGGGGTGCAGCCTAGCACGAAGCTCTCGGCCGTCACCTGGCGGTCCAGGCCGGGCACCGCGCGGTCGAAATAGAAGAAGATCTCGAGGCGGCTGCCGGCGTGCAGCAGGGTTTTCGCGGTGAGGCCGGCGAGGTCCACGAAAAGGAATTTCTGCGGGAAGGCGAAATATTCGCCGAGCAGCCGGTAGCCGGCGAGCGAGCGCGGCGGAATACGGCAGCAGGCCTTCTTCGGGGGTGAAGCCGCCTGGGGTGATGGCGTGCTTGCCGGCGAACACCGCGCGGCGGTCTTCGGGGTGGTCGGCGAATGCCACGCCGACGCAGGTTGTTGCAAAGCAGCTCGTAGAGGCCGGCGGCGTGCTGCGGCAGGCCGTGCAAATAGAAGCGCAGGCGGTCCATGCCGAGCGCGGTGAAGCTCTGGCCGGGCGAAAGGCATTCCAGCACCAGGCGGAGGCTGCTGACCGCGGCCTCGGTGTGCGGTCCGGCGGGGGCGACCAGCGGGCGGCCGCCGAGTTCGGCGCTGCGCACGGCGATCGGCCAGAGTTCAACATCCTGGGTGGTGCGGTAGCGGCAGGCTTCGCCGGCGATCGGCTCCATCTCCAGCGGCGTGGCGCGGGCGATGCGGTAGGCGCCGTCCAGGTCCTCCAGCGGCGAGAAGCGCGCGATCGAGGCGGATGGGAACGGGGCCAGCATGTGGGGGTAGAGGGCGCCGAGCAGGCTGTCGGTGATTTCGGGGAATTCGTCGTCGAGCTTCTGGCGTATGCGCGCGGCGATCAGGGCGAAACCTTCGATCAGGCGGGCCACGTGGGGGTCGTCGACGGCGTCGGCAGAGAGGCGCAGGCGGCCGGCGATCTTCGGATGCGCGTCGGCGAACTCGCCGGCCAGGGTGCGCAGATAGGCCAGCTCCTGGTCGTAGAGGGGGAGGAGCTGGTCAGACATGGCTGGCCTCGGCCACCGAGAAGCGCAGCGTGGCGGGGTTGACCGAGGAGGCGAACAGCACAGGCGTGGTCGAGCCCTCCAGCGTGACCATGGCTTCGATGCGCAGGCGGAGGACGCGTTCGGTGGCCTCGCGCGGGTCCAGCACGGTGACGGAGAGCTGGCGGAAGCGCGGCTCGCAGTCGCGTATCGCCTCCTCCAGCCCGGCGGCGAACACCGCGCGCTGCTCGCGGGTGGTCATGTTGGCGCCGATGAAGTCGCCCACGCCGTAGGTCAGCAGCGAGCGGCGCAGCCGGGGCAGGCCGGGCGGCGGCGTGGTCGGGCAGCGCCTGGTGTTCAGCACGCCTTCGAGGTCCCGGCGCAGGCTCTCCAGCGCGTCGCGCATCATGCGCCTGACGCGTACGCGGGGTCTCCACGCGCACGTCCGGCGCGTCGTCGAGCAGACGGTCGAGCAGGGAGGGGCCGGCGATCGATACGGTGGCGCGGCTCATGCGGGCGGTGCGCTGTCAGGCGCGGGCGCGAAGGTCAGCTCCTGCAGGTCGAGCAGGCCGCGGGCGTCCTCGCCGATAAGCCAGAGGCGTTGCCCGGCACCGGCGAACGCGCCGCCAGGGCCCTCGGTCCAGTCGGTGACCTGGGCGAGGCGCTGGGCGTCGGTGGCCTGCGGGCTGACATATTGCGCGGGGATGACGATGTCGGCGACGCGGCCGTCGTGCAGGGTCATGCGGGCCTCGCGCCATAGCAGGTCGATCGGCCGGGCGGCGGGCTGGAATCGCAGGCCGGCGACGGTCGCGGGATCGACCCACATGTAGCCGCCGTCGCCGGTGAGGATTTCCAGGAACCAGGCGCAGCGGTCGTCCACGTCGCGCAGATCGTCGAACGCTACGCCGTCCGCCTTGCCCGGCAGGGGCGCGCGGGCGGCTTCGGCCTGGGCCAGCAGGTCCGCGGTCCTGGCGGCATCGCCGTCGCGCATCGCCAGCGCCAGCTCCATCGCCACGCGCTGCGCCGGGGTCGGCTGGCCGAGCAGGGCCGGCACGGCGCCCTGGGTGAACCAGGCCTCGCGCGCCGTGGCGGCACGCACCAGATGGCGCAGCCGGGCGATGGCGACCGGGCGGTCCACGGTGTGATTGCGCCAGCATCGGCGAACTGCGCCTCGGCACGGTCGAACGCGCCGGACAGGCAGAGCAGCTCGGCCAGCAGGCCACGGGCGGCGTGGTCCGCGGGCGCGCTGCGCAGTTTGCCGCTCAGCGTGGCGATGGCGCCGGCGAGGTCGCCCGAGTCCAGCATGGCGGCGATCTCGGTGGGCGTCTGCGTGTTCTGATCTGCCATCTGTCGGTCCCTACCGGTTCTGCGCCGCGAGCTCGGTCACCAGGCGGAAGCTGGTGGCGATGCTGTCGAGCTGGAAATGCGGCTGCAAACGTATGACGCAGCTCAGCGCGCCGGGGCGGCCCGGCAACCTCGCTCACCTCTATGCCGGCGTCGCGCAGCGGAAAGCGGGCGCGCATCTCGTCGGTGGCGCCGTCCGAGCCCAGGCAGTAGGCGGCGATCCAGGTGTTGAGCGCGCGCTGCACGTCCGACGCGCCGGCGTAGCTGCCGACCCTGTCGCGCATCATCATCAGCAGGAAATGCGCGAATCGCGACACGCACAGCATGTATTGCAGCATCGAGGAGATGCGCGCGTTCCAGGTGGCCTCCGGCGCGGTCGTAGGCGGGCGGGGCGTGCAGCGAGGCGTTGGTGTTGAACAGCAGCGCGGTGGTGTAGGGCGCCGCGGAGAGCGGCAGCAGGCCGAGCTCGCTGAGGCTCTGCTCCTGCACGCCGCTGACGCCGCACTTCGAGCGGCGGCTTGTGCGGCGATGTCGTGGCAGTCGGTGTCGAACACGTAGGGCGCAGGTCGCGCACAAGGCCGCCGGCCATCGCGGTCCTGCGGGGCGCCGCGCAGATCGGCGAACCAGCCGCTCTGGTCGAAGCGGCGCATCACCGCGACGGCGAACACGAAGGCGGCGTTGCCCCAGAGCAGGCCCTCGCCGTCGGCACCGATATCCTCCGCGTAGCGGAAGCCGTCGATCCGGCGCCGGTCGTCCGGCGTCCACGAGGTGGCGCAGGAGCACGCGGGGCAGCAGCAGGCCGAGGAAACGCGTATCCTCCTGCTGCGCGCAGCGAGCGCCAGCGCAGATAGGCGCCGGCCATCGAATGCGTCCGACAGGTCCAGGCCGGAGCCCATTTCGGCGAAGCGTTCCAGGCCGAGCAGAGCCGGCGAGGCGCCCAGCACGATCGGGCAGAACGCGGCCGCCGCAATGGCCGCCAGGCCGCTGCAGGGCGGAGACGTCGTCGGTGCGGCCGAGGCCGGTGCGGTGCGCCACCTCGTAGTCGCCGACCATCAGGCCGAACGGCTGGCCGCCCGGCGTGCCGATCTCGTCGCTGTAGATCAGGCGGAACAGCTGGCTCTGGTCGAATTCCACCGCGTGCTCGATGTCGCGGCAGACTTCCGGCCAGGTGACGTCCAGCACGCGCAGGCGGACCTGCCGGGTTTGCGCGACGGTACTGGCGAGCAGATGCAGGCCGCGCCAGGCGGCTTCCAGCGCCTGGAATTGCGGGGCGTGGATAATGGCGTCCACCTGGCGCGAGACCGCCGCGTCGAGTCTGCGATCAGGATTTCTGCGGTCATGCGGATTTGGGCAAGGAAGGAAGGCCTTCTTTTTTGCAAAAAAGAAGCAAAAAACTTTTGGATGGCTGGCGCGCCGTTTCGATGTGCATGTGCGGCGACCTCCAGCCAGGCGCGTGACTCCGTGCAAGCGCCAGGAGCAAAAGTTTTTTGCTTCTTTTTTTCAAAAAAGAAGGCCTTGCTTGCTTAGTTGGCCTTTGGAATACGCGCGACCAGACGCATGGACGTCGTCAGCTCCTCCAGCTGCAGCCAGGGCCGCAGCCAGGCGACCGCATTATACGAGCCGGGCCGGCCGGCTACTTCACGCACGGTGACTTTCGCTTCCCGCAACGGATATTGCAGCTTCATCGCGGTGCCGGGATTCTGGTTCGAGTTCGCGTAGTTCTGGATCCAGCGATTCAGCCACGCCTCGCACTCGGTGGCCTCCATGAACGAGCCGATCTTGTCGCGGCCTGATCACCTTCAGATAATGCGCGAAGCGCGACGTCGCCATGAGATAGGGCAGGCGGGCGGAGATCGCCGCGTTGTCGGTCGCTTCGGTGCGGTCGTATTTCTTCGGCTTGTGCGTGGTCTGCGCGCCGAAGAACACGGCGTAGTCGGTGTTCTTGTAGTGGCACAGCGGCAGGAAGCCGAGCTTGGCCGAGTTCGTTGTCGCGCCGGTCGGTGATGCCGACCTCGGTCGGGCATTTCAGGTCGGCATCGCCGTCGTCGCTGCTGAACACGTGCATCGGCAGCGGCTCGACCTTGCCGCCGTTCTCGGCACCGCGGATGGCAGTGCACCAGCCGTTCTTGGCGAAAGCGTCGGTGAGCCGCGCGCCCATGCACGAAGGCGGCGTTCATCCAGCAATACTGGTCGTGCGGCAGGGCGCTGCACTGCGCCGTTGGCGCCGGTCGCACCTTCCTCGAAATCGAACTCGTCGATCGGGCGTGGTCTCGCGGCCATAGGGCAGGCGGGCGAGGACGCGCGGCAGCACCAGGGTGACGAAACGGGAATCCTCGCTGTCGCGGAAGCCGCGCCAGCTGGCGTATTCGATCGTCTCGAAGATCTTCTCGAGATCGCGCGGCTTGGACAGGTCGGTGAAATTGCTGGAAGCCGAACAGCGTCGGGCTGGCGGCCGAGATGAACGGGCAGAAGCCGGCGGCCGCGACGCTGGCCATGCCGCGCAGCAGGTCGATATCCTCCTGGTGGCGGGAGAACTCGTAGTCGCCGATCAGCGCGCCGTAGGGCTCGCCGCCGGGCGTGCCGAACTCGTTTTCATAGATGGACTTGAAGATCAGGCTCTGGTCGAATTCGGTGGCTTTCGCACAGGTCGCGGCCGAGATCCTTCTTGCTGACGTTCAGCACGCGGATCTTGAGGTTGGCGCTGGTCTCGCTGTTCATCACGAGATACTTCAGGCCGCGCCAGCTGCCCTCGAGCTTGACGAAATCCGGGATGGTGCATCACCGCGGCGAGCTGGCGCGACATCTTGGCGTCGAGCAGGCGCGATCGCCTTGTTGATGGTGATCGGTCAGGTTGCGGTTGTAGCTGACGGTGCCGGACAGCGCCTCCTCGGTCAGCGTGCGCAGCAGCAGCTCGGCGCGGTCCGGCTCGGTCTGCCTGGTCGCCGCGATCGCCTGGTCGAGCAGCGAGGGGCCGTCGGCCAGCGTGCCGGGCGGCGTGGGCTGCATCCGGGCGCGCCTGTGTGCCGCTCATGCTGGCTCTCCCGGTCTCGGGCGGCGTGGCTACCGCGTGCGGCGAAGTCCGCGGCCAGGCGCTTCATGTCGTCGTCGCTCTGCAGGATGCGCTCGAGCAGGTCTCCAGCTCCTCGGAGCGGTCGGCCTTGGCCAGCAGGTCACGCAGCTGGTTGCGCTTCTCGAGCAGGTTGCGCAGAGCGGGGATCTGGTCGGCCACGCGGCCCGGCTCGAAATCCTCCATGCTGCGGAATTTCAGGTCGACCGCGAAATCGCTGCCGTCGTCCTTCAGCGTGTTGTCGACGCGGAACCGCAGGCCGGGCGTCATGCGGGCCAGCACGTCGTCGAAATTGTCGCGGTCGATCTGGACGAATTTGCGGTCCTTCAGCGGCTTCAGCGGCTCGGTCGGCTGGCCGGAGAAGTCGCCCAGCACGCCGACCACGAAAGGCAGCTCCTTCTCGACCTGCGCGCCTTCGGTTTC
This sequence comes from uncultured Alphaproteobacteria bacterium, assembly GCA_963795825.1. Classification (GTDB taxonomy): domain Bacteria; phylum Pseudomonadota; class Alphaproteobacteria; order Acetobacterales; family Acetobacteraceae; genus BOG-908. The sequence goes on from CAWCIW010000005.1 coordinate 78,866, forward strand.
CACCTCGTATTTGATGTGCACGCGGGGACGGCGGACCCGTTCGAGCTTGTCGTGGATGCTGGCCATTGTGTTCAACCTTTGCTGCTTGGTCTGCCCGGGAGGAATGATCTAGCTGAAATGCCGGCGGAATGTTCTGTGAATTTGTCGGGCCGGTCGGCGCGCGCCTATTTCTCCGAGATTTCGGGGCCGATGCCGGCCACGTTCAGATACGCCCGCCGCACCGTCTCATCGGTGATCAATTCTTGCAACAGATCGGCCAAAGGCAGCCTGGCGCGCCGTATCAGCGTCTGAAGCGTGTAGGCGGTGGGAGAGTTCGGCTCGTGTTCACGGAAAAATGTGGCGATACGGCCGAGTTCGCGCAGGGCGTCCTCACGGGTGCGCAGCTCCGCCGGACCGGCATGGGATGCGGCCTGTGACGGCGCGGCGCCGGCGGCGGGTTCGGCCGCCTCGTCCGCTTCCGCCTGCTCGGCCGGCGCCTCGGGCTCCGGATCGAAGGCGCCGGGCGGCAGGTTGGAGAAGTCGCGCAGCGCGTCCTGCGCCTCGACGAGGGTGTTGCGTATCGTCGACGATGGCGGCGCGTCCTGGCCGCACAGCGTATCGAGGCGGTGCGAGAGGGCGCTGAAACTCTCCAGCGCCGCGGTGATATCGCGGTAGATCTGGATGAAGGTGGGGCTGTCCGTGCTGTTGACGGCCTCGCCTAGCAGCACCGCTTCGGGGCAGGCCGGCCCCTTGCGGCGTTTGACCATATAGAGCCAGAGCGTGCCCGGCTCGCCGGTGCTGGTGCCGGTCAGCGGTGCCAGGCGGAGCGGCTGTATCAGCGAGCCTTCGGCGCCGGTGCCGTTGAGCCCGGCCAGCGGGGCCACCTTGTCGCCGACATCCTCGGCGTCGCCGGAATGCAGCGTGTCCCAGTAGCGCTCGACCAGGCCGTCGAGCATGGCGAAGGCGGGGCGCAGGCCGGCGAAACCGTGCATGCGTATGGCCGCCTCGGTCAGCCAGGCGGCGACCTCCAGATCCTTGCTGCGCCGGGCCAGAACGGCCCGGGCTTCGTCGAACACCACGCGCCATTCGCCGGCGAGCGCGCCGCGCTCCTGCTCGGCATCCGCCTGGCGCTCGGCGTTGCGGGCCGCCGAGCGGGCATCCTTTATGCGGTAATAGGCGAGGCTGCCGGCCTCGTCGGCGCGCAGGTTGACGCCCGCCGGCTGCGCGTCGGAGATCGGTGCGAGGAGGGCGTCCAGATCGAGAATCAAACAATCACCTTACGCGCAATAGGCCGACATCTACCGCCTGGAAGGTGCAATAGTTTCGTCATCGGATTGGATAATGGCACGGCGTGAGAGCTTTCTCCAACCCCCAATGCGTGCGGCTTATCGCGCCTCTCCGGGTTAGGCCAGACTTGCTATGCAGGGCTGATCTTGCCATACTGGAATGATCGAATACCGTTATCACTTTCATGTTACGCCGGTGATCTTCGTTCCGTTCGACCGCGCTGCAATCCTCGTGGCATTGGCTGGTGTATCGGTTATGCTGCACATGCAAGTGGAGATCGTTGTTGACCCTTGATCTGCGCCGCCTCGTCGCGACACTCGAGGCGCCTGCCCGCTCGGCTCTGGAAGCCGCGATCGGCCTGGCGCTGGCAAACACGCATGCTTCGGTGGGCGTTGCGCACTGGCTTGCGAAATTGCTGGATGCGCGCGGGCCACTGGCGACCGAGCTGGGCCAGCAGATCGAACTGGGTAAGCTTTCGGCCGACCTGACACGCGCTCTGGACCGGCTGCCGCGCGGCAGTGCCGGGGCGCCCGCACTCGAGCCCGTGCTGGTGAGCTGGATGCGCGAAGCCTGGCTTGCCGCGTCACTGCAGGGCGGCCGCATGGCTGTCGGCGAGCTCGACCTGCTGAGCGCGCTGGTGAGCGACCCGACATTGCGCGCCGTGGCGAACGATCTTTCGCAGCAATTCCGCCACATTGACGCGCAGCGGCTGCAGGCCGCCTCCGCCGGCTGGGCTTCGGAGGAGGCGGGCGGGGCACCGGAGCCGGGCGCGCTGGGCGGGGCCGTGCCGGGCAAGCAGGGCGGCGCGCTCGAGACCTACACGATCGACCTCACCGCGCAGGCGCGCGCCGGCAAGATCGACCCGATCGTCGGGCGCGACGGCGAGATACGCCAGGTGATCGATATCCTGTCGCGCCGCCGGCAGAACAATCCGATATTGGTGGGCGAGGCGGGCGTCGGCAAAACCGCCATCGTCGAGGGGTTCGCGCTGCGCGTGGCCGCCGGCGACGTGCCGCCGGCTTTGCGCGGCATCGCGGTGCGCACGCTCGATCTCGGCCTGCTGCAGGCGGGGGCGAGCGCGCGCGGTGAGTTCGAGACGCGGCTGAAGGGCGTGATTTCCGACGTCAAGGCGTCGGCGGTGCCGATCATCCTGTTCATCGACGAGGCGCACACGCTGATCGGCGCGGGTGGGGCGGCCGGGCAGGGCGATGCGGCCAATCTGATAAAGCCCGAGCTGGCGCGCGGCGAGTTGCGCACGATCGCAGCCACCACCTGGGCGGAATACAAGAAGTATTTCGAGCGCGATGCGGCGCTGACCCGGCGTTTCCAGACCGTGAAGGTCGACGAGCCGGAGCACGATATCGCGGTGGCGATGATGCGCGGGCTGGTGCCTGTGCTGGAGAAGCATCACGGCGTCACGATCACCGAGGCGGCGCTGGAGGCGGCGGTGCGTCTGTCCGCGCGGTATATTCCCGCACGGCAATTGCCTGACAAATGCGTGAGCCTTCTCGATACGGCCTGTGCGTCCGTGGCGATCGCGCGCAGCACGCCGCCGGCGGCGCTGGAGGATGTGGAGCGTCGGCTGGAGCGGCTTGCGGCTGAGCTCGACAGCGTCACGCGCGAGGGGCTGACGGCACGGCGCAGCGCCGTCGAAAGCGAGATTTCGGCGGCCGACCGCGCAGGCCGCATCGTTGCGCCAGCAATGGACCGCGGAATGCGACCTCACGGCGCAGCTCGACATCGCGGAGAAAGCGGAAGATCCTGCCGCGTCCGAAGGTTTGCGCATCCGGCTTGCCGAGTTGCAGGGCGAGGCGCCGATGGTGCCGCGTCGCGTCGACCGCGATGCGGTGGCGGGAATCGTTACGCGCTGGACCGGCATACCGGTGGGCCGCATGCTGGCTTCCGATATAGACAGCGTATTGTCATTGGAGGACGCGCTGCGCCGCCGGGTGATAGGCCAGGACCATGCGTTGCGCGCGATCGGCGACGCGGTGCAGATCAGCCGCGCCGGTCTGTCCGATCCGCGCAAGCCGGTGGGCGTGTTTCTTCTCGTCGGCACCAGCGGTGTTGGCAAGACGGAGACCGCGGTGGCGCTCGCGGAGCAGTTGTATGGCGGCGCGCAGAGCCTGACCACGGTAAACCTCAGCGAGTTCAAGGAGGAGCACAAGGTCAGCATGCTGGTGGGCTCGCCGCCCGGCTATGTGGGCTACGGCGAAGGTGGCGTGCTGACCGAGGCGGTGCGTCGGCGGCCGCACGGCGTGCTGCTGCTCGACGAGGTGGAAAAGGCCCATCCGGGCGTACAGGATGTGTTCTACCAGGTATTCGACCGTGGCATATTGCGCGACGGCGAGGGTCGCGACATCGATTTCCGCCACACCACGATCCTGCTCACCGCCAATGTCGGCTCGGATCTGATCGCGTCGCTGGCGGCCGACCCGGATACCATGCCGGATGCGGCGGGGCTGGAGGCGGTGCTGCGGCCGGAACTGCTCAAGGTGTTCAAGCCGGCCTTTCTCGGCCGGGTGACGATCGTGCCTTACATGCCGTTGTCGGACGAGACATTCGCGCGCGTGGTCGGTCTGCAGCTCGAGCGCGTCCGGTCACGCGCAGAAGAGACATATGGCGCGAAACTTTTGTTCAGCGAAACGTTGGTGGAGCAGATCGGCAAGCGCGCGCGGGGGACGGAGATCGGTGCGCGGGCTGTCGAACAGATTATCGCGCGGGAGCTTTTGCCGCTGCTGTCGCGACATTTCCTCGAGCGGCTCGGCGACAAGGTGCGCATCAGCACCCTCACCGTGTCGGTCGATGACAACGGGCGCCTTGCTCTCGGCGAGAGAAATGGGGCGGCGCCGGATACGGGAAACCGACCGGCGCAGGCCACTGAGGCGCACGTGGAACCGGCGGAAGCCTGAGACAAGCGCTCGCGCGTCCGCTATAGTGCCAGGTACGCCGTCCATAATCGGCGATCCAGACAGAAGGAATTCAACCATGCCCATCTATCTGCAGCTTACGGGCGGCGAGCAGCCCATCACCGGCGACGCGACACAGACCGACCATGTCGGCTGGATGGACATCACCTCGATGCACTGGGCGGTCAACCGCAGCGTCAGCACGACGGTCGGCGCCGCCTCCAACCGCGAAGCCTCCGAGCCGAACCTGAGCGAAGTCACGCTCACCAAGATCAGCGACAGCTCGCATGCAGCGCTGTATCAGGCGGCCACCACCGGCAAGCAGCCGATGACGGCGACGATCGACCTCGTCAACACCGGCAATCCCGGCAAGGTGTATTGCCAGTATGTGTTGCAGAACACGATCGTTTCCGGCTTCACCGCCGGCTCCAGCGGTGATCGCCCGACCGAGACGCTGACGTTGAACTTCACGCAGAAGAACGTGAACTACACGAAGGAAGATGCCAACGGCAGCCCGACCGTGTCGCGCGCCAGCTACAACCAGGCCAGCGCACAGGCCACGTAAGGAAGCAGCACTTCCGCTCTCTGCCGGGCGCCTTTACGGCGCCCGGCGGCGGGTTGAAGCGGCCGGGAAGCAGAAGCGACGATGGCCGACAGTTTTTCCGCCGAACATGCGCAGACCCTGCTGGATGGGGTGGATGCGGCCTTCGAGGCTGTATTGCACGGGCGCTACGGGGGAGGTTTGTCGGTGATGCTGCTACCAGGGGGCGAAGAACAGGTTTTGCGCGCCGCCCGGGCCGGTTCCGGGTCGTTCCTGCGTTTCGGTTTGCAGGCGCGTGGGAGTTCCGGCGGAACCGTCGATGGAGTGCCCATCGGCACTGCGGTGATAACGGCGTCGCCTTCTGCGCAGGTCGCGAGTACGAATGTGCAGACCGAGATCTTCCTCGACCAGGACGCGAACGAGGCTTGCGACGCCACGGCTTTGTCGAGCGGCATACTGATCGAGAGCGCGCCGGCGCAGTTGCCGAATGGCGGTTTGCTGGTGGTGCGCAGTAGCGAGGCTGTGCGCAACGGCGCGCGTCTTGCCTTGGCGGATCAGCAAAACTGGCGGCCAAACCAGTCGCGTCATGTAGCGGGATCCGGGCTCGGCGCTTCCGGGCGCGGGCATCGGCAATCTGGTGGCGTGAGCTTATTGTTGCCGGTGAGCGCGGCTTTGCTGGACAGGATCGGCGGCGCTGTCGCGCGCGTGCCGGGCGATTTCGGGCAGGTTTCGGTGGTTCTGCTCGCGGGTGGTGGCGGGTGAGCGCGCACCACGCACACCGCCTTTTGCGAGATGGCGCTTGGAGGCTTCCACGTCCGGTCGTGCCGGCGGCGTGCCTGCGCGTGCTTCGTTCGGGCGCCTGTTCCTAGATGGACGGCGCTCCCAATTATTCGCAGGCCAATCGCCAGCTCGCATTGCAGACGCCGCTTGGCGAGAACGTGCTGTTGCTCGAGGCGCTCGACGGTTCCGAGGCGATGTCGTCGCTGTTCGGTTACGCGCTGCGTGTTCGCGCCTTTAACGACGCGATCGATCCGTCGCAGCTGATAACGAAGTCGGTGGATTGGCAGATCCGGCTTGATGGCGGCGGCTGGCGCTATTTCAACGGCTGCGTGGCGACCTATTCCGGCGGCGAGGCGATGGCGCGCGGGCAGCGGTCCTACGTGCTCAATGTGGTGCCGTGGCTGTGGTTCCTGCAGCACCGGCAGGACAGCCGGGTGTTCCAGAACAATACCGTGGTGCAGATCGCCGAACAGATCTTCACCGAGCTGGGCTTCAAGGATTTCGACACCAGCGGCCTGGCGCAGGAATACAAGCCGCGTCTGTACTGCGTGCAATACCGCGAAACCGACTTCAATTTCGTCTCCCGGCTGTTCGAGGAAGAGGGGATATTCTACTACTTCCAACACCAGCAGGGCCGCCATATCCTGATGCTCGCCGACGGCGCGCATGCGTACAAGGATATCCCGGACGGCACATTGCCCTATAACCCGCCTGGCATCTTCCATAATGGCGTGACGGCCTGGACGCACCACATGGCGTTCCGCTCCGGCAAGAGCACGACGACGGATTACGATTTCCAGAATCCCGGGCAATTCGCTTGTTACCAGCACGAACGGCCTCTCGCCGATCCCGCAGGCCGACAAGTTCGAGATTTTCGATTATCCGGGCCGCTACACGCAGCGCGACCGCGGCGAAGGCGTGAGTTCGCGGCTGATCGGCGCGCATGAGAAAGGCCAGAACACGACATCGGCTTCGAGCAGCGCGCGCACGCTGCAGCCGGCGGGCCGCTTCCAGCTCGAGGCCCATCCGGTCGATAGCGAGAACCAGAAATACGTCATCGTGTCGGTAGTGCATCACGCGACCGATCCGAGTTTCGACAGCGTGGCCAAGGGCGCGCCGAAATACCAGAACACGTTCACCTGCCTGCCGGCAAACGTGGATTTCGTGCCTGAGCAGCGCTCGGAGAAACCGATAATCCCCGGCATGCAGAGCGCCGTGGTCACCGGGCCGGCAGGCGAGGACATCTATACCGATCGTTACGGCCGGGTGAAGATCAAGTTCCATTGGGACCGCAAGGGAAAATCCGACGAGACCAGCTCGTGCTGGATGCGCGTGGCGCAGCCCTGGGCCGGGCGTGGCTACGGCGCGCAGACGATACCGCGTATCGGCATGGAAGTCGGCGTGAGCTTCATGGAAGGCGATCCGGACCATCCCGTCGTGACGTGCTGCATGCCGAATGCGAACACCATACCGTCATTGAAATTGCCCGACGAAAAGGAGCGCACCGGCTTTCGCACCACCAGCAGCCCGGGCGGCGGCGGCTTCAACGAATTCACCATGGAGGACAAGGCGGGTTCGGAAGAGGTGTTCCTGCACGCGCAGAAGGATTTCACCAATATCGTCGGCAACAACCACATCTCGACGGTCGGCAATGTAAGTGCCCAGGCGACCGAGACTTTGTGGTTGAGCACGGTGCATGACAGCGTGATCGAGAAGACGCAGGATCACATCCTGATCAAGCACCAGAACAGCCAGATCTATCTCGATGCGGATTGCGTCAGGATCAATTTCGGATCCGGCCATGTGCTGCAGCTCGATGCGAGCGGCGTGCATCTGCATTCGGTGGCCAAGGTTGAGGCGTCGCAGGGCGGTGCCGATGGCGGCGCGGACAACCACGTGTCGATCGTGCCGGAGGGCGTCGATATTCGCGGTCAGGCGGTGCTGGCGGAAGCCGGGTCGGGCGGCGGCACGAAAATCGAGATGGGCGACCAGGGTATACGGCAGAACGGGCCGAACATATGGCTGAATTCGTGAGTGCGGCGGAACGCGTGCAGGCGCACATGGCTGGCTGCGGCGCCCGCGCCACGCCTGCGCTAATCGCCGGCGGCACACCGCACCGCACACGCGCGGTGCACTGAACCGCGCATGCCGTTTCCCGGAAACATGGTCGCAGCGCCAATCATGGCCGCCAAGCAGGGCATGAAGGACATCGCCTTCCATCCCGTCACCGACCAGTCGCAACCGGTGCTGCAATACGTCAATGGCGCGCTGACAGGCAAAGGCTCCGGCCTGCTCACGCCCGCCACCCAGAGCTTCGGCGGGACGACGCAGTCCAGCCTCAGCCAGGCGGCACAGGCCGGCGGCCAGAAGATGAGCCTCGGCACCAGTACGCTCACCCCTGTCGGCAGTTCGGCGACCACGTCGTCCGCACCTTCGGGCTCCAGCCTGAGCGGGGCCGCGTTCTCGGCGCTCGAGGGCGCGGGCGGCGGCGGTGGCGCAAGCGGGGGCATGGGCGCGCAGGGCATGGCGGCCGCACAGGCGATGATGGCCAGCACCCCCGGCGCGCATGGCAGTGCGGCCGCCCTGGCCGGCTCGGCGCTCGGCAACCCGGCACTATCCCAGGCCGCCAGCAGCGCCAGCGGTGCGGCCGCGTCCGCCGCTTCGGCGGGGGGCGCCGGCCTGTCCAGCCTGCCGGGCATCACCCCCGGTATGCGACCCTCGGCGCCGCAATTCACCCCTTTGCCGGTAATCCCGGCGATGCCACGACTGTCCGACGTGCTGGGCCGGCTCGGCGCCATGGCGGGTTTGCCGGGCGCGGGCGCGCCGGGCGCTCCGGATGTCGCGTCCGGCGCGGGCGGCAGCGGTGCCTCCGCCCCGCCGGCCAGCCAGTTCGCTGGCGAAGCGCCGGCCGATCCCACCGAAGCGGAATTCGACTGAACGATGGATTGCCGCGGCACCGACTACAAATTTCCTGTGCCCGACAAATGGCTCGAGCGCTCGATGATCGGCTATGCGGCGCCCGCGATGCCGGACAAGCCGATGACGCCCAACATCCTTGTCGCCACCAACCAGATGCCGGCTGGCGAGAAGCTCGATGCGTTCGTCAGCCGCCAGGTGGCTGATCTGCAGTCGCGCGCCGCCGGCTTCGCGCTGAAACTGCGCCGCGATGCGCGGCTCGATGGGGTGGCCTGCATAGAGATCGTGTTCGCCTGGCACGGCGGCGAGTCCGGCCGCATCCAGCAGCGGCAGATCTATGTGCTGCGGCCCGGCGAGCGGGTGATGAGCATCACCCATACCGCGCCGGAAGCGGAGTTCGCCGCCTCCGACGGGGTTTTTTTGGAGATGCTGCGGCACTTCGCCTGGACCGCCGGCGCGACGTGACCGTGCAACGCAAGCGATGCCCGTTTGAGAACGGCGTGTCCGGTGGCGTGTCGGGGGCACCGGGCTTCCGCGCGCCATGAGCGCGCCACCGGCTGCACGATTCAGCGACGCCGTTTCCCATACCGATGCCGGCTGGGGGTTCGGGCTTGGCGGGGCGATCGGCCTCGGCGTGGGGCTGGCGCTGCTGACGGTGGCGACCGGCGGGGCGGACCTGGCGGTGCTGGCCGCCGTGGGCGGCGCGGTGGCGCTCACCGGCGGCGGCGCGCTGGCCGGGATGAAGATCGGCGCCACGTCCGCCCACGTTGCGGGCGACATACTGACCGGCTCGCTCAACGTGCAGATCAACGGGCTGGGTGCCGCCCGGGCGCTGGCCGACACGGTGATCTGCGACGCGCATGACGGGCCGCAGAAGATCGCCACAGGCAGCACCAGCGTGTTCATCAACGCGATGCCGGCGGCGCGACTCGGCGACATCACGATCTGTGACGCGCGTATCACCTCGGCGTCGCCGAACGTGTTCATCGGCGGCGGTACGGCCTCGTTTGCCAGTATCAGCCCGGAGGTGCCGCAGCTCGCGGTCGATGTCGCGTCCTCGATGGTGATAGCCGGCTCTGCGGTCGCACTCGGGGCGGGCGGTGCGGCGGCGTTTGCCGGCGCCGGCTGGGCGGGCGTGGGCGTGTTCGGGTTGCAGGCGGCGGGCGGCCTGGCTGGCAGCCTGGCGCTGGGGGCGGCTGGCAAGTCTATCGGCGGAGCGCTGGATGGCGCGCATGGTGCGGCGATCGGCGAAGTGGCTGGCGGGTTTGCGGGCGGGCTTGGCGGCGGACTTGCGGCGGGGCGACTGGCCAGTGGTCTGGCCGGCAGTGCCGCGCCGGCGGCCGAAGCTGGGTCGGCGGATACTAGCGACGCGGATTTGTTCACGCCCAAGAAGCTCGGCCAGACCGAACCCGGCGCGGTGCCGATGACGCCGGAGCTGCAGGCGCAGATGAATGCGGCAAACGCCCGCGGCGGGATGTCCGCGCCGGGCTATCCGGACCTGCCGCCCGACGCCGCGAAGACGTTCGGGTCCGATCCTGTTCCCTGGAACGGCGACGATCCGAATAACGGTGGTTCTATCTCTCGCATGATCGGTTCGGCCAAGTCCGACAACGGTTCGTTCTGGTCGCCCGGTGATCCGCCTGCCACCGAAGGCGAATGGCGTGGCGGGAGCGCCGTGCTCAACGATTGGAACGGAAACGGTGCCTATGTCACGTCGCCGACGGCCGGGCTGCGCGGCTGGACCGGTTCAGCCGCGCCTCAGCCCTCAAGCGACGGCGTCAGCGCCCTGCCTGGCCAGAGCCAGCAAATCTGGCTCGAGCCCGGCTCCGCGTCCCCCTCCGCCCCACGCCCCTCTCCCTGGAGACAATGACTTTGGACAGAGCACACACACTGGAGGCCGAGATCCAACGCCTGATTGCCGCATTACAGACAAGACGTGCGGCCACCGCGCCGCCGGACGCCGCCTTCATCGACGAAGTTCTCGTGCTGCTTGGAGGTGCCCTGGCGCGCGTGCGCGCATTGATCGGCGGCACTTCCCCCCTGCCTGAGCCGAACGTGTATTTGTAAGTATCGTCTATGAACAAGGGTTTTCTGGAAATCGGCGGCGACTGGCTGAACGATTCAAACCTCAGATCCATGGCGAACCATCTGACGAACCTGGCATACCAATATTATCGCGATACCCAGCCCGCTCCGAACTAAGCGTGACGCGATTTGCATTCGCAAGTCGGATGATTACCCCGCGGCGGCAACTCCGCCTGAGCCGGCGTATGGCCGCGCCGGTATCGGCGGCCTCGATGACAGACGCCACCATCGCCGCGCGCGCTATCCTGCAACTGCGCCTGTCGCATTTCCCGGCGAACCCGTTCTACCATCAGGTTGCTGCGCAGCTGGCGCTTATCGATAAGCGCCTGAGCGCCGGGCCACCACCGGATCGCGCGTTCTACGACGCGCTGACGCACGGCCTGGGCCTGATGTGCGCCCGCGAACTGGAGCAGACCGACCCGATTTTTTGTGATGCGATCTATGCGATGCTGGAGCAGATACGCGTTCGCGTCACGTGAGGACCACAGGACACCCCGCCCGTCGATGAACGATGGTGTGGTGCCGGAACTCTGCCTGTCCGGGCGCCCTGGACCAAGCCGGGCGCGGCCCACGCGCATCCCTTCGGCGCGCACCTGGTATTCGGCCAGTCGCTCGAAACGGCAGGACGGGTGATATTGCGCGGCCTGAAGCTGCAGGCGTGCGCGACGGCAGAAGCACGTGGCGGAGAGAGTGTCCGCTGACAACGCAACGCAAGCAAATAGTTAGCAAGATCGCCGCCGAAACTTCCCTAGTCTATCCCCTAAACGTTAAGCCGCAAGGGGACGGTGACTTGCGGGCGGTAGCGGTTAGTCGATGAGGCTAAAACAAGTCTTTTCTGCAAAGTGGTAACCGCGGCCGGGTGGTAACCTCAGAATCGGGTGCTAACCTAGCGAAACACAGGGCACAGGCAACAATTTACAGCATCGCGGGGCAGAGTGCGACCCGGCAATTACCAAGGACACGGTGCGTTAGCAGCGGCAGGAGATTTCAGTCCAGCCCCCCCCCGAGCCTTCTATGCGTCAGTCTGTCAAGGTGCCTCGCCCACGTTGCTCTGGTGCCACGTAAGAGGATTATGATCCAAACCAAAATACCGGTGCGCGGTGACGGTCCGCTCTCGGCCTTCACAAGGGCGACAGCACGTCGAAGCACTGTGCTACCATTCGGACCCGGTGTAGGGTCAGCCGGACCTACCGCCAAGCCTACTGCGGGTTCGTTGATGTCTCCGCGCAGGGCGCTTAGTGTTAGACTACTACAAATTACAAACCGACTTTGAGACTTGCTGGCGAGATTGACCGCGCGGTTATCAGCCCAGCCTGGAATGTTCACACCTGGATCAAGAACAAGTGCCAGCACCCAGTCCGGCTGATACCGAGCAATGATTTCGTCCACTACGACACGGGCTTCAAAATCCTGACAAACAAGCATAACGCATCGTCCGAAACCGTCTAAGTCGGCAACGGTTACGATCGAACTACCGGCAATGTTCTCCATAAGTGTCTCACCCGCGCCTGGATCAAGGCAGCCGATATCCAAGCGCCGTTGCTTGTGGCATTCCGAACGGCCATATCTTGCGGTGACGCCAAAGGAGGTGGCCGCCTCGGGCGAACACACGGGCTTCGTTCCAGGGACGGCCGCAGTCACCTACTTGCTCGGTTAAACCAGAGCCAGCGAGTATGATGCGAGGCGCGCTGGCTGCCAAAGCAGCGATGCCATTTCCAACCATGCGATCGTGTAGCCCAGGGATCGTAAGTTCGGGCGCAAACGCGAGATCGACTTCGGCGCCATCAACGAGCGCCAGCAGCAGCCTGGAGGCAGTATCTAAGGCTGGTGCGACGTCAAGAACCATCTGCTTATTGCTTCGGCCAGTGCTGAAAGAAAGATCTCTTAAATGCTCTGCAACCGGTATGAAACGTATTCGTTCTTGTCCAGAGAGGACGAGGCCGGAACACCGCGCATGATATTGGTGCCAATTACCTTCATCTGCACGCGAATGATCCGATCCTCGTGCCTACCATCAACCGGAGCGGCGGTAAGAATTGGAAATTCATCTTGCAATGAGTTAGCCGACGACGCGTCTCGGCCCCGCGCATGTCGCGAAAATGGCCCATTCGGGATTAATCTCCAGCCGTCCCGCGCTCCGAATTGGCCCTCCCGCTGTCTCGTGCGGCCTGCTTGCTCCACCCACCTTGCGGCCCGCGGAGGAGCGCCGAAACCGGGTGCTAAGGTCCTAGTGCGAGGGTGAAGGGATGTGAACGCAGTGTCTACGGCCCTCATGGCCTGAAGCATGAGGCCGGCGCTAAAGCGTCTATCAAGTTGCTCGTCGCCGGACGGCCATTCCCCGTCTACTACGTCAAGAAGTCTGCGTGCCGCTTGTGCTCCGTCATGGAGTTCAACGGCGGCTGCCATTGCGGCGCGGGTTGAGGGAGGCGGCTCGGGCAAGATAGCGCGTTCAGCCGGCTCCCAGAGTGCCGCCAGACTCCACCAAGCCATGAAAAGCTCGGCCGGGTCGGACAAAATCCGCCAGGAGGCACGATGTTCAGGCGCTAAAGGCTGCAATCTTAGGAAACCGAACGTGTATTTTGTTCACTGGTGCTCGACCTTACCCGCTGTAGCAGCGTTTCTGAAGAGAGTTCTAGTTTTTTTTCAAGCGCTACCGCGTTGTCGGTCTCGCCTCCTTGCGTCTCCAATGCAGCGGCAAAATGTTAATGCTTGGTGAAGCGCGAGGCTAATTGGAGTAGCTAGCCGAGGACGGCGAGGAATGCCTCGCAACACCCCGAGCAGCCGCAATTCATTCGCCATTAGAACGTTTCCCACGAGTTCGATAGATGAGTGCATCATTGATCTTGTTTCGTCAGGGCTGAGGTCCGGACGCGCAAGAGCTAACAGAGTGGAAAGCGCCTCAATAAAGCGAGGCGACCCCGACGGAGCTCTGCTGAGAAACTGTCCCGTCGCACTGTTCGACGGCGGTAGAAGCTTTCGGAGAAGAAGTGCGGCTGCCGCCGATGCAGGCGGAACGGCTCCCGTTATTGCATCTGTTATTTCAACAACTCGTCTTAGAAAGTTAGGGCTTTGCGATTGCGCTCGCTCGATAGCAGCAACGGCATGTCGCGCGACCTCGGGATTTGTTAAATTGCGCCGCTTTAACAAACGCATTAAGCGGAAATTGACTTCGAATGATAGGCGCGCCGCTTCCGCCTGCATTTCCTCGGCTACGATCGCCGACAACAATCTTAGTGCTTCTAGTAAATCCTCGACCGCTTCATTATCAAGCTCTAAGCTTTCTCGTGCCGACGCTCTTTGAAGAAGAGCCTCAACTTTATTCAGCCGCAGTCCGTCACGGTGCCCATCGGGAAAGCGGAACGCGGCTGCTACATACGCGAGCGCGTCTTCGGCCGCAGCAAGTTGTTGTGCATGATCCCCATTCGCTTCAAGCAACCGAGCTGCGCGCATCCTAAGTAACGCACGATGCTCAAGAATTCACGCGCCCTCGGCCTCCGCTGCCAACAGTTCATCAATCTCATCGAGAGCGGCCACCTCGTCTTCTGGTCCAAAATAGGTGGCCTCGGACTTCAAGGGCGCTCTCAAGGGCTTCTATGAGAAGGGAACGCCAACGGTCTGGATTTCGCTCATGTAATTTCTTTAGTAGAAGCGCAATACGTATGGTACTGTGTCATAAGCAATGTCGCCGTCATGGTATACATCACCGCGTTGTTGGAGGGCAAAAGAAGTTTCCGCTAACGCGGTAACGTAATCTTCCGAAACTTCATCGTCTTCCCAGAGTGTTGAACTGCGCTCTCAACGTACCCGTGAAGCTGCCGCGCCGCCCGCGCCGGTTCAGCTGTTAGTAATTGGCGTAGATAAGCGTCCGTCGACAACGTGGGCGCCAGTCGGCTTTGCCACAATATCGCGCCAGTGTTCCCCAACGTCTGGAATGTTAATGGTCTTGCCAGTGATCTCCGTTGCTAGTCGTGCCATATTTGCAGTAAGCGGGTCGAGGGCGGCTTTAGTATCGTTGAACGCAGACAACGATTTCATGAATGGAATATTGGGTTCTGCTTTTATGACCAAACCTTTAAAATCGCGTTCAGTGGCGGCTCGGTCGAGGCGGCCGGGTCGCGTAAGTTCACGCAGAGCCCTGGCTGTCGCGTCCGCTTCCTCGTCCGTCCCCTCACGCGAAACTCTCATCGGGACTGACCAGACTTTACACGCTTTTTCACCTCGGTTACTCCTGATAGCTGAAGCAACCCGAGAGACGCCTTCGATGTTTTGCCTATTTAGGACGAAAGCGAGCACGACAGCGTCTAGGGAGTTGCATCGGTACAAATTCCGGCAACGTCCGCCAGTCCCGTTCTGCTGTCTACGAGGACTAAATCATATTTGGAGGCAGCCCACTCGCGTAACGCGTCAATCATGCCCCCGCCTGCGTAACGTGTAAGAAAGTCGCTCCAGGAAAACGTAGCGAGAGCGCGCTCATACTCAACTGGATTTGGGGTCGCAACCTCGCCGCTTCCGGCAAGAATAATATCGAGGCGTGAGCGACCTTGATATGGGTCCTCCTCCATCACGATTTTTACGACTTGTTCGAAGGGTTTACCTGATCCAAAGAACTCGAAGTGTCGGTCAATGTCTTCCGCACTGTCTGCTGCTTCAACGCCCGCGCGCCACTGCCATGCCAAATCAAGCACGCCGGGCGAAGAACGAAGCTCCGCCATGTCAGTAGGCTCCATCAGCCCACGGAAGTAATGATGCAAACCAGGAGCTTCTAAGTCCCAGTCCATAACGAGGACATCAAGATTATTCATGGCGGCTAAAAACGCGACGTTTGCGAGAGCCATGGTCCGTCCCACACCACCTTTAAATGAGTAGAACGTAACACGTGGCCCCGGGGATGTTCACTGGCGGTCATCACCGATAGTGCCGGGCACTCGGGCTAACAAATAGAAGCACGCCCCTGAACACTTCGTCTAAACTCTGCCGTTTCACATTTAGCGCTCTGACGACATCGGGCGCTAGATCGTTGCGAACGGCACCCGCGCCGAGAGCGCGCCCCATGTTTCGGGACTGCGCAAGAAGTTTTGCGGCGGGCGTTAAAAAGTTGACCACGCGATTGCCAACTCGGCGGCATTCGACTGCCCCAATTTGGCGCAGCAATTTGAGGCGCCGACTGACCTCTGCCTCGTCCTTACGTAAAGCATCCGCTAGCTCTCTGCCGCTAAGTTCAGCGTTGAGAAGCAAGCGGACATACCGCTCGAGAGAGCGAGATAACAGGAGCCGACTCGAACCTGTTATCGACGCGCTTACTAGCCTCGCGCGCTACGACGGCGTGGGCTAGGCCGACCTGACCCAAAGCAAACGCCGCCAATTTAGTAGAAGCAGGATCGCACTCGCCACGGGCTGCCGCAGCCGCTGCTTCCGGAGCATGCGCTAGTTGATCCAGATAAAAAGACGCGATTCGAGCTTGGGCGTCCTCTAACGCACCTCTATCTCCAGCCGAAAGCGCAACAATCACACCATCTGCTAGCCCGGTCGCGACACCCTGCGGCAGATCGTATGTTCCATTTCCGTGCAGCTCGGCGGCAACGTCAGCCAAGAACTCTAGACCGCTCATTTGAAATTCTCTCCGCACTAGGTAACCCTAAACAGCGTCGGCACAGTGATCAAGCTGCCCATCAATGTTAAGAGATTGATACTCTGGTGTATGTCTTGTAAGGGGGGGGGCATGCGCTGTGAGACACGGCTCCGATACGCAAGCCTGAGGAGGGGCCTCCTCTGGGGATTTACCGCTTGCCTTGCCCCCCCCTCCCGGCAAAAGAGTTTGAAGGGCCGGCCGCGCGGACGCTGGCTTCGGGCGTCGCCGGATAAGCGGTTATCTCAAACTGAATTGGGAAACCAGTCTTTGCAAAGCCTTACGCCGCCTCCACGCGACGGTGGGACCGTCTTCCGTAAGCGAAGCAGACGGAGAAAACTGTAGGTCAGACTGGACGTGGGAAAGACGAAGGCGGCCCGTGTCAACAGGTTTCGCACAGTCGAGTCGTGCCATCTGCACCCCGCGCGCCGTGCGAATGCCACGGGCATTTAGCGCCTCGGCGATTGCCCGAAGGGTGGTTGCGCCGCTCGCCTGTATCTGGCGCACCACCGGCAGCACGTTGGCGGCGAAGGTCTCGGCCGCCGCCTTGTTCGCGGTGGCACCCTTGGCTTGCGCATCGCCCAGGTTCGTCCGGTTGCCCAGGCAGCGCCTTGCGCCTTCTTGGCGGCGAGGGCGGCGCGGGTCCGATCCGAAATCAGGTGGCGCTCTTTCTCGGCCAGGGCGGCATAGATGTGCAGCATGAAAGGGTCGGCGTCCGCGCCAAGCTCGGCCACGATGAACGGCACGCGCTGGGCCATCAGGCCGGAGATAAACGCCACGTCGCGGGACAGGCGGCACAGCTTGGCAACCACCACCGGCACCTTGGCCTTGCGGGCCTTCGCCAGCGCCTCGGCCAGCTTCGGGCGGCGGTCCAGGGCATCGCTCCCCTTGCCGGTCTCCACCTCCACCACTTCGGCCAGAAGCTCGCACCCTTCGGCGGCAGCGAAGCGGGCGATGGCTTCGCGCTGGGCTTCAATGCCGAGGCCGCTCTTGCCTTGCTGGCCAGTCGAAACCCGGATGTAAGCCACTGCCTGCCGCATCGTCCTGCCCACCGCTCGATAAGCAAACCCTATACGGTCATATTGGCTTTGCGCAAGCACTAAGTTAGTGGCGCAAGGCGGCGCAAAGTAGCGGAACAGGTGAGGCGGCTTGCAAGCGTATGCGCTCAGGAAATAGCGTTACGTATTCCCACTGAAAGCTTGATTATGCGGTCGGCTGCTCTTTTGGCGATGGCGGGCATGGCGGTTTCTCCGGCTGCACTGGCCGAGACCACCACCCTCTCGACGAATGGTTCCTGGCTGACGCTCGGTGCTGATGACGGCACGGTAAAAGGATGCGCCGTGCAAACAGGGGTGAACGGAGGGAAGTTCACCATTGGCGGAGCAACAGACCGCCAAGGCATTCTCACGGTCAGCCTGTCAAAATCGACTTGGACCATTCCGAACCTGCCGGTGCCGATCGTTCTGACGTTTGCGAATGGTGAGATAGTGCGACTGTCGGGCAAAGGAATCGACACTCGCATTTCAGCCGATGTGCCAGAAGATACCGTCAAACCGTTGATCCACTATTTCACGGCCGAGAGCAGTGCTGTTCTGACCTTACCCGAAGGGCGAGAGGCGCCCTGGCATTTGGACCTTCACGGCACGACCCCGGCAACGTTGGCAATGGTCCAGTGCATCGACGCGGCGCAGCTGGTGCTTCCAGCGCCGTTCCGAAAACCCATCCCTCCCGTACAGCCTCCTTCGCCAGATCACCTCGTGTCGGCCGCACCTCTCCCCGATGCGACGCAGCCGCAAAGCTCGGTGAACGAGCCCGCAGCTTCAACTCCGCCGGAGAGCGCGGTAGCTCCTTCTGTTCCTTCAGCCAAGCAAGATGCTTCGGTCGGTGACTGGGGGCCAAGCGGGCAGTCTTTGGCTGCGGCGGTGGCCGCGAAGCATCCGCCGGCCTACGTCGCCCCGCAGCAAAGTGACAACACAGGTCAAGACCAATCTTCCTCCGCGCCGGGTGCAAGCGGAGGCTCCCACCCCTTCCTTATCTTCGCCTTTGTCGCAGCTATAGGTTTCGTGATTTGGAAGATAGTCGCTGCAAGAGCGGCGGCAGACAAAAGGTCCAAGACGCTCCAGGCCATCCAAGACGAAATCGAGCTAAACTCCCGCGCGCTGTACGTGAAGCGTCGGCAGACGGTTCAAACGGACGAGTATGGAACGGTTCAGTTTAAGAAGTGGATCGAAGCCAAGGAGTATTACACTACGACGCGGATCGCGCCCATCATCTCCGCCGCCGGTTACCTTGGGTGGCCGGAGGGCTTGAGCTTGCAAATTGACGAGATGATCGAGGAGGCGGCAACTAGACCGTTGCCAGAGGGCTTTGATATACCCGAAGCCTACAACAGCACGCCCGAGTTCTACGATCGCCGCATGCACCCGATCGACTACGAGGGCTTTTGCGCAATGCAATTACAGAAAGCCGGATGGGACGCGCGAACTACGGTGGCGAGCGGCGACCAAGGGGCTGACGTTATCGCCAAGCAGGCTGGTAAGATTCTTGTTGTGCAGTGCAAGCTGTATAGCGGCTCAATCGGCAACGATGCCGTGCAACAGGTTATGGCAGCGAAGACATTCCAGTCCGCGCAGATAGCGGCGGTAGTCTCAAACCAGCCCTACACGAGAAGTGCCAAGCAGCTTGCTTCCACTAGCCGCGTCTACCTACTGCATCATGACGAACTAGCTAGCTTCCGTCCGCCGGAGGTGACAAACGGATTTTAGAACGTGAGTAATTTTGACCTGCACGCGCAGAAATCTTCCGGTTCGACGGTCTACGTCAAGAAAGCGAATCACGTTTGACCCGGGCCTAGGGGGGCATATCGCAGGTACAGTCACCGCCGCGCGCGCGTCCGTGGTATAAGTAGCTCAACAGCTAGGCAGAACCTAGCACCGCCGCGCGCGCGCGTCCGGGGTAAAAGCTGTTGGGGCTACAGAGGCCATCAGCGGCAGGCCAGCTTCTTTGCGTCTCGCAACAACTCCGCAATCGCCCTTCGTTCCGCGTCTGCCTCCACCGTGCGCAAACCGTGGCGGAATGCTCCGTTGCGCTCTCCCTTCGGCCCGCCACCGCCGGCACCGTGAAAGCGGCACACTGCCCAGCCAGTGACCGCCGGAGCCTGACACGGTTGCCGGGTCCGCTTGCTTGTCGCCGAACAGCGGGGGGCGAGGTGCATGGGCAGTTTGCTTTTCATGGGGACGGCGCGGCTTTTCCGGACCCCCCGCCCTCTACGGGGATCGGCGCCACCGTGCCGACTATCGCCTGCCCACCGTCATTCACATGCACATGCTGCACCGTAACCTTTTGCTCGCCTCCGGTGCGGTAGCGTTTCAGCGTTTCCATTTGCACTGCAAAAGTGCGGGCCAGCTTGTTCAGGGTGCGTTCGGCCGCGTCTTGCTGGGGGATGCTGACCACGTGATTAAGCCGGCGTGAGAAGGTCATCATGGTGCAGTGGACAACGGCCATTTGCGCCGCAAGCATGGCCTCGGTTTGGTCGCGTGGCGCCACGCCCTCAATGACGGACAGCAGGAAGTTCAAGGTGGCTTCGTCGGGAACCGGGCCGGTTCCGCTTGCATTGGCCAATTGCAACAGCATGGAATGGGCGAAGGCTTGATCGGATGAACCCATAGCTTTCGCCAGTAGGACGTGCGCCACGGTAAGGCTTGGATGGTCCGGCGCAATGGTGACTTTGCCGCCCTCGGCTGTCACCTTCACGACCGGACGCGCAGCCTTCTTTTTCCGCTCCGCGAAGTATGCGCCAATCGCTGCAACCTCATGCGGGTTCGTTGTTGCGAGCGGCGCCATTTCGCGCGCCGGGTTTGCGGGTTCTGAGTCTTCCATGCCTGTCCTCTATTTGGTTCGGGGGAATGATCGTGCGGCGGCGAGTAATCCGGCCACGGTAGCCTTGTGCTCCCGGTCTAGCCGCTCCCGCTCCGGGGTGCCGCGTGCTGGCAACAGCGGTTCCGCCTCGACTGCGGCGCGCTCGGCCGCCGCGTCGGCTTTGGCTTGCAGCAGCGCCAGCAACTCGGCTTTCGCGCCGGCCAGATCGTGCAGCAGGGCAGGCGGTGGTGGGCGTGGTGCAGTCAGCCGCAAGCGATCACCAGCAGCCTCCACACGCACGCCAGCGGCTTCGGCGCGGGCAAGCAGTGCGGCGGCGGTCATAGCTCGGCCTGCCAATTACCGTTGCCTACGGTGTGCGGTGGCATAGGAGGCATAGGGGGTATAGCTTCGGCCGCCGGGGACTTGGCCTGCGGGCGCCTCGGGTTCCGTGCGGCTCACCGCATAGGTGGCGGCGCCCCATTTTCCGGCCGGCTCTTGGCGGTCCATTACACAACCGTCAATCCGCATCCCGGTCATTTGGATCAGGCGAGCGGCGCGGTATTGCCGGCCACGATCCTGCGGGTCCAGCAGCGCCACCACGGCCGGGTCCAGCGCGGCCACCGTCATCGGCGCGGCGCCGTGGATTTTGCTCCATCGTTGAAACAACTCGGCCATTGCACGGCGCTTCGGATCGGCTTGTTTGGCCTGCCGCACGCGCTCAATCGGATCGGCGCAGCCCAACGCAATCAGCGGATCGCGGCACCAGCAAGCCCAGGTCTCGAAACTGGCAAACGGTAATCCGGTGGGAATCTCGTTCTGCCGTCCCCATCGCCAGATTGTCAGCAGCGCACCCAGCAGTTCGCTCCGGCGTGCGTTCAGGTCGCGGATGAGATTGCCGGAGAAAGGCCTAGCCTCGGCATCTTCGCATTGCGGTTCCAGCTTGATTGAGAGAAAGCGCCGCGCCAGGTCTTCCGAAACGGACAGGCCATTGCCGGTCACGGCGATCAGCCCGGCGCAGTTCAGCGGCACCATCTGGGATAAGCCCATCACGCGCACGCGCGCCGGCCGCTCCGTCATTACGTTGGCCAAGCGTATCGGATCTCAGGACGGCGCTGTTTACGTTGTCCAGAAAGGTCACCGGGCCGGCTTCGATCAGCTCGGCCACAAGGCGCTTGTCCATCTCGGCTTTGTCGTGGCCAGCCGTGAAGGGCGAGGGGGCGAACCCGTAGGCTATGGCGCATGTCGCGCGCACCAGCAGACCCTTGCCGGCACCCGAACCGGTCAACTCCGGCGCACTCACCAGCAGCCCGGGCGCTAGGTCCAGGCTCGGCCTGCAAACCGCCGTCATCAGCCCGGCCAGGAAGCTGGATTCGGCCAGCATGGCGCGCTTGGTGGTGTCCACCACCGTCAAACCCTCGCTTTGTAGGAAAGGCGAGTCTTGAAAGGGGAAGGTGCGGAACGTGGTGCGCAGCAGGTGCAGCGCTATTTCCGCATCGGCCTTTGTTGGATAGGCCGGAACAACGACGTGCGGCACATTGGCGCACCAGACATGCCGGCGTGCGTCGTAACCGTCGCCCGTGATTATGCTGCCATCTTCCTGCAACAGCGGTGCGCCTGTAATCCCGGCCAGCGGGCGGAGTCCCCAGTCCGGCAATTCCAGATACATGCTCGCCACGCGATCCAGCAGCGTCACGCCTATGTGCTGGCCTTCCGCGTTCACCTTCACCGGGCGGCACAAGCGGTGGGCCAGCGTCACCACGCCATTGTTGGTCAGGCGGTGCGCCTTGGGTGGGCCACCCTCGGCCGGATGGCGCAGCACCACCGCCACGCCACCGCGATCAAACACCAGATCACTCGCGGCCAGCACGCCGCGCAACTCGGTGGCGGTGGCGGGCAAGTTCGCCCCTTGCACGATCAGATCGGGCAACTGCGCCTCGATGGCGAACCCGGCGGCATCTGCGTCACGCGGCATGGCCGGCCTCCATGCGTTCGCGCAACAGGTCGTTGAAGTCGCGGCCGGGCCGGTCAGGGCGAGCAATCCGCACGCGGCGGCCTTCCGCGCGCCACCGGCTTGCGGCGGCTTCTGCGGCCTTCCTGCCGGGTTCGTCGGCATCGGCGGCGATCACCACCGCCCGCACATTTTCGGGCAGCAACAGCCCCTTCGCCAGATTGCCGGCGGAGAGTGCGGCCCAGGCCGGCAACCGCAGCAGCCGGCCGGCGCTGGCGCTGGACTCGATGCCTTCGCCTACCACGATTTCAGGCGCGGCCGGGTCCAGCCGGATTGCTCCGGTCCAGATCGGTCCTTTGCTGGCCTTCGGGGGATCGACTTGCGCCTTGTGTCCGGTGGCGGAGAGGTAGGTGCGATGCACCGCCGCCGGCTTGCCTTCCACGTCCACCACAAGGGCGACTAACGCGGGGTAGCGGCCGCCTTCGGGGTGGACGCAATCACCACGAAAACGCAGTGCGGCGGAGGCGGCCAGGCCGGGCAGGCGGCGGTTAATCAGGTAGGTGTCAGCCAGCGTGTTTGTCGCGGTGGTGCTGCCTGCCCAGACGCGCAACGCTTTCTCGGTGGCGGTCTGCCGGGCGGCGGTCTTGTTCGTCGCGTCAAGGTTCGGGTCGGGTGGCCTCCATCCTCCACCCGTCACTCGCGCCAGCACATCAGCCAGGGTGCTTTGCCCGCAGCCGTTCGCGCAGAATGCCAGGGTGCGCCCCTTCACGTCCTTTAGCGAAAATGCGCGCGGATAGTCGCACGCTGGGCATTTCCCGCAGAATGAACGCGGGCGTTTGCCCAATCCCAGGCGGCCGGCGAGGTCTGCCGTGGTCATCATGGCTTTGCCTCCCGCAGACTTTCCGCGCGGTGGGCCAGGTGTTCCGCATAGACGGCTCGGCCGTGGGCAAGCGCCAGATCGGCGAGGCGGTCCAGAGCGCAAGCGATTGCGGGTGTATCGGCGCTGGCTGCTATTGGCAGCAGCACGCCCAGGTGTTGGATGGTGGCGTATG
Source organism: uncultured Alphaproteobacteria bacterium (assembly GCA_963795825.1). Taxonomy (GTDB): domain Bacteria; phylum Pseudomonadota; class Alphaproteobacteria; order Acetobacterales; family Acetobacteraceae; genus BOG-908. The sequence goes on from CAWCIW010000005.1 coordinate 101,847, forward strand.
GCATGGTTTGCAAATCCTCCATGCCGGGCCGCGAGACTGGAAACCGCCGCACCGATCGCGTATTTAGGCGGTGCTCCCCAGCACCTACACGAACCGCCGCCGGCTTCCGCATCTCGCGGGAGTCCGGCTTGCGTGGTTAGGTGGCTTGGCCAGTTCTGATTTCGGCTTTTGGAAGGCTGGCGACGTAGGCGCGCAGACTCTCGCCCGTGATGAGCGTCCGGCTTCCGGCCTTGCGGGCATCAAGCACGCCTTGGCCGATTAGCTCATAGAGCTTGGTGTTTCCCAAGCCGGTCATGCGGCCGGCATCAGGGATTCGGTAGGCTAGGGCTTCGTGGTTCATCGTCGGATTCTCCGGCGTGCTGTGGCGAACACGCGGAGAGTCTCACCGTCTCGATTTTCGGCGCATCGGGGTATTTTAGGCGTGCTGCTTCTACCCGGGTAATGCTGGTCGAAGATAAATACCCGATTACGCCGTTCAGAATGGGACCTTCGGAGTCGGAGTCTTCGGTGGCATAAGCGCGAAGTCGCTCTGCTTCACGTTTGCGTTCTTCTTCGGCCCGTCTTTCTCGCGCCGCAGCTTTCAGCTGCGCTGAGAACGGTTTCGAGCGATGGCGTTTCTCCAGTCAGCTTTGGGATCAACAGGTGAACCCATCGGCTTGCTGGACCGCCGTTGCTATAGCCAAGCCTTCGACCAGGATTGTTCTTTGCAAGAGCAACTTGTAATAGGCCCGCTAACTCAAGAGCGACACTCTTTCCAGAGTCGCTTGTTTTCGTGTCCATACCAGAAAATTGCAATCAGGCGCATTTCTCGAGCTCGCGACTAGTCGATTGAGGCGAGTGCAAGTTGGTTAAATGCTCTGAAATTAGCTGTCGATATGATCTGAGTTTACAGTTTACTTGAAGCAGGATACGCGTACTGGACCAACATTCTTGATGAAAGTGAATGCGAGAGAGTCTATCGTATCGAAACGCCTCTAGCGATCGCTATTCAAGTCCTCGCAAAGTTTCTTTCGAAAGCGAGCGACCTTGAATTCGCTGTCTCAACACATTCAGGTCGATCGGCTAGCTTCTGTCAAGTCCTCTCCGGCTTGGTCTTACTCCAGCCCTGCTTTAGAACAATGTCGTTTAAATGCTCCTTAATCCATGCGGCAGTCAATAGCGCATCTTGAACGAATATCATCCGTTGAAGAATCCGATGTCTTAGCAGCGCTTACCCATCGATTGTATCATTCGAAGTCTCTCGAGCACAACTGGCATCATGGATCCCTATGATCCCTATCGAGCGTTCACTCGACTGCGGATTTTGCTCGAGCGGCGTGCAGCGTGTCGCAGCTGAAAAGCGCCCAACCTCCATCAACTCCCGCCGCTTCTCAAAACAGATCGCCCCGCCTGTAAGCAGCCTCAACCTTGTCCCCCACCGCATGTGCCAGCGCCATCTCCACCACCTCAGACGGAAAATGCGTCGTCTCCGCCGCCCAGTCGCGGAACGTGCTGCGGAAACCGTGTGCAGTCAGGTCGGGCCGCTTCATCCGGCGCAGCGTCATAAGCAGCGCCATGTTGGACAACGCCTTGCCCGGGTTCTGCCCTGAGAAGACGAAATCACCTTCCCGGATGGTGGCCAGCTTGCGCAACAGCGCCACCGCCGGAGCGGATAAGGGGACTCGATGCTCGCGCTTGGCCTTCATGCGCGCGGCCGGGATCACCCAAAGGGCCGCATCAAGGTCTATCTCGGCCCAGGTAGCACCCAGGACTTCGCCCGTGCGTGCTGCGGTCAGGATGGCCAGTTCCAGCGCGCGGGCGCCCAGCCCATCGGCCGCCTGCAACCTTAGAAAGAACGCTGGCAACTCGGGGAAGGGCAGGGCGGCATGGTGCTCCACCGGGGCAACCTTGCTGCGGGCGGGCAGTAGCTCGGCCAGGTGCCCGCGCCACCTTGCCGGGTTCTCCCCTAAACGTAGCCCCTTCACGGTGGCGGCGGTCAGGATCGACTCGATGCGCCCGCGTAGCCGCACCGCCGTTTCCGCCTTGGTGTGCCAGATCGGCCGGAGCACGTTCAGCACGTTGTCGGTGCTAACCTCGGCCACCGGCACCGCGCCGATTAGGGGATAGGCGTAGGTGGCCAGGGTGCTCCCCCATTGGGCCTTGTGCTTGGGGTTCGCCCAGCCGGCGGCATGGGTGGCGATGTAATCCTCGGCCACCTCCCGGAAGGTTATGGCGCGGCGCACTGCCGTCTCGGCCTGCACCTTCTCCGCCTCGGCTGCGGCGACTCGCTCCGCCAGCGGGTCCAGCCCCTCGGCCACTTGCTCAAACAGCACCACCGCCTTCTTGCGCGCTTGCGCCAGCGGGATGGAATGGGAGCCACGGGCCGGGCCTAGCCCCATCTCCCGCATCCTTCCCCCGGCCGTGTAGCGGAAAAGCCAGAAGGCGGATTCGTCCGGGCGCACCAGCAAATAAAGCTTCCCACCGTCGCCATAACGGCCGGGAGGGGCGTGCAGCACCCGTTTTGCGTTCAGCGGCTCCGGCCGTGGTGGCACCCGCAACCTCCGTCTAAGGACCGCAATCGGGGGATGTATAGGGGACAAGCTGCCCTGATTACCGCGTCAATGGGACGATTAGTTCGTCCCCTTAACTGTCCCCTAATCGTATGCGCGCGTGGTGGCGAAAGCAAGCGCAAGGTGGCGGTGGCGTCATTTCGGCGATAAGGCTGTTTGCTCCTGGTTTGAGCCAGTTTAGAGAGAGTGGCGAAGGCCAGCGGTGGAGCCGTTGGCGGAGAGAGTGGGATTCGAACCCACGGTACGCTTTCACGCACACACGCTTTCCAAGCGTGCGCCTTAAGCCGCTCGGCCATCTCTCCCGCGCGCCGCAAACTAAGTGACGGCGGGATGAGTGGCAACCGGCGGCCGAGGATTTTGTGCGCACGGGCGACTGGACGCTGGCAAGAAAGCAGTCCCTTCTCGACAAAAAGGACCAAGAAGCTTTCGCTCCGACACTTGCGCTCGTAACGCAAGTCGATGCCGCTGCAGTCAGAGGCACAATCATAGTGCAGGCGTCACAGCAAAAGCTTTTTGCTTCTTTTTCTCGAAAAAGAAGGCCTTGCCTTGCCTACCCCCTCAAGCGTCCATCTTCAAAGCCGCCAGGAACGCGCTCTGCGGGATCTCCACCTTGCCGAACTGCCGCATACGCTTCTTGCCTTCCTTCTGCTTCTCCAGCAGCTTCCGCTTGCGGCTGATATCGCCGCCATAGCACTTCGCCGTCACGTCCTTGCTGAGCGCGCCCAGTGTCTCGCGCGCGATGATCCGGCTGCCGATGCTGGCCTGTATGGCGATTTTGAACAATTGCCGCGGAATCAGGTCCTTCAGCTTGGCGCAGATCGAGCGGCCGCGCGTCTCGGCCACGGCGCGATGGGCGATGAAGCTGAGCGCATCCACCGGATCGTTGTTGACCAGGATGGAGATGCGCACCAGGTCGCTCTCCTCGTAACTGTCCATCGCGTAGTCGAAGCTGGCATAGCCGCGCGAGATGCTTTTCAGCCGGTCATAGAAGTCGAACACCACCTCGTTGAGCGGGAGCTGATAGACGGCCATCGCGCGGTTGCCGACATAGGTGAGGTCCGCCTGGCGGCCGCGGCGTTCGTTGCATAGGGTCAGAACGTTGCCGAGATATTCGTCGGGCACCATGATGGTGGCGCGTATCCAGGGCTCTTCGATGTGTTTGATGTAGGTGGGGTCAGGCATGTCGGCGGGGTTGTGCAGCTCCATCACCTCGCCGTTGTTCTTGTGGAGCTTGTAGACGACGCTGGGGCGCGGTCGCGATCAGGTCGAGGTCGAACTCGCGGCTCAGGCGCTCCTGGATGATCTCCAGGTGGAGCAGGCCAAGGAAGCCGCAGCGATAGCCGAAACCGAGTGCGGCGGACGTTTCCGCCTCGTAGTGGAAGCTCGCATCGTTGAGCCGCAACTTGCCGAGCAATTCGCGCAATTTCTCGAAATCGTCGGCGTCGACTGGATAGAGGCCGCACCACACGACCGGGATGGAGGGCTTGAAGCCGGGCAGGGCCTCGGTCGCCGGCGTGCGGTCGTCGGTGATGGTGTCACCCACGTTGCAGTCGGCCACCGTCTTCATCGCCGCCGTGATGTAGCCCATCTCGCCCGGGCCGAGATCGCCGGTGGCCACCATCTTCGGCGTGAACACGCCACATTGCTCGACGACATAGGCCTGGCCCTTGGCCATCATGCGTATCTTCTGGCCGCGTTTCAGGCGGCCATCCTTCACGCGCACCAGGATCACCACGCCGAGATACTGGTCGTACCAGCTATCGACCAGCAGCGCCTTTAGCGGCGCGTTGGCGTCGCCCACCGGCGGCGGCAGGCGGGTGACCAGGGCTTCGAGCACGCCCTCGATGTTCAAGCCGGTCTTGGCGCTGATCATCACCGCGTCCGACGCGTCCAGCCCGATCACGTCCTCTATCTGCTGGCGGACGCGGTCGGGCTCGGCGGCCGGCAGATCGATCTTGTTGAGGACGGGGACGATCTCGTGCTTTGCGTCGATCGCCTGGTACACGTTGGCGAGCGTCTGCGCTTCGACGCCCTGGCTGGCGTCGACCACCAGCAGGCTGCCTTCGCAGGCGGCGAGGCTGCGGCTGACCTCGTAGGCGAAGTCCACGTGGCCCGGCGTGTCCATCAGGTTCAGCTCGTAGGTGAGGCCGTCATGCGCCTTGTAGGCGAGGCGTACGGTCTGCGCCTTGATGGTGATGCCGCGCTCTTTCTCCAGCTCCATGTTGTCGAGCACCTGCTCGGTCATCTCGCGGTCGGTGAGGCCGCCGCAGGCCTGGATCAGGCGATCTGCAAGCGTGGATTTGCCGTGATCGATATGCGCGATGATGGAGAAGTTGCGTATCAGGTGGAGGGGCGTGTCGGTCATAGGGCTAATTAGGCGCTAATGGCGGCGCTGGGGAGGGGCCTGGGTCGGATCGCAGCCAGAAAGGAAGCAAGCAGTCCTTTTTTGAAATAAAGGACCAAAAACTTTTGCTCCTGTTCGGCTGCACCCTGGCTTCCTGCGCTGACGGGCAGCTTTCACTGCACTTATTCAGCCTAGCATCTGGGTTACTCTGCGGGAGAGCTCGTCTATACGGTAGGGCTTGGCCAGTATCGGGAAGCGCAGGGCGCCCTGGTCCAGCGCCGCGCTGCTGAACCCGGTGGCCAGCAGAACCGGCAGCCGCGGATACATGGTGGCGATCACCTCGGCCAGCTCGATGCCGCTCATGCCGCCCGGCATGACGATATCGGAGAACACGAGGTCGAAGGAGGCGGTGCGCAACTCCTCCAGCGCGGCGGCGGCATTGGTGCTGTGCTGGGTCTCATGCCCCATCACCTCGAAGGCGGCTACGGCCACTTCGGCCACCAGCGGGTCATCCTCGACCACCAGTATCCGCCTGGTGGGCGCCAGCCCGGGAGTCTCCTCGCTCATCTCGCCGATATAGGCAGCGTCCGCATGCGAGCCCGGCACCAGAGACTGCAGATCGTGGGTGATGCGGGTGCCGCGATCGGCCGCCTGCCGCATGTTGTCGAGCAGGCGCAGCAGCTTCGGGTTGCCGGCCGCATGGCGTTCGGCGAGCGCCAGGTTGCCGGCGATGACGGCGAGGACGTTGTTCACGTCGTGCGCGAACTCACTGGCTATCCGCGCAACCCGCGGATCACCCGCAGGTTCGAAACCTCCGAACGGTTCGGCAAACGGCCCTGTCATGGCACGTCCGTCCTACCGAAGCTGTGCGCCTGTCGCTTTGACAACGGCCTGGATCACCTTCGTCGATACGGTTTCGATATCACCTTCCGTCATGGTATGCACAACTGGCTGAAACACAACTTCGATGCCTAACGATTTATGTTCCGGGGGTAGCACAGACCCTTCGAACACGTCAAAGAGCACAACCCTGGCGATTATATCCCGGTCCGCCAAACGCGCTGCGCGCAGCACGGTTTCGGCCGCAACCGTTTTAGGGACCACGAACGCGAAGTCACGCGACACTGGCTGGAAGCTGGGCAGGACCGCCGCCGTGCGGCGACGGCGTTTCGGGTCGGGCACCGCGTCCAGGAACACCTCGAAAGCGCCGGAAGGCGCGGCGATCGCCAGCTCGGCGGCGAGGCTGGGGTGCAGCGCTCCGAAATGGGCCAGCACGATCTTCGGCCCCTGGCGCACGGTGCCTGACTGGCCCGGGTGGTAGTGGGCCGGCGCATCGGGCGTGACGCTCAGCGCATCCATCGGCACGCCGGCGGCAGCCAGCACGGCCCAGACGTCGGCCTTGGCCTGCAGCGCACCCGGCGCCCCGGCGCCCTGTTGCCAGTGGCGCGGCGCCGGACCGGCACGCAGTCCGGCGGCCACCAGCGCCTGGCCGGCTTGCGTGTAGCCGGGCCCGATTTCGAACAGGTCGGCGCGCGTCTGGCCGCGCGCGGCATTGCGTGAAGCAGCCAGCGCCAGGTTCACCAGCGGGGTGGGGCGCATCTGGTCGAGATCAGCGGCGATCGGGTTGTTCAGGGTGAGGCTGGGCGGCGTGGCGCCGAAACGCGCGGCCTCCTGCAGCGCCACGAAAGAGTAGGTGACGCATTCGGCCAGGCCGCGCGACGCGAGCAGACGGCGCACCAAAGCGGTGCGCGCCTGGCGCGGGCTGAGCGCCGGCGGCGGCACGATGGCGGCGCGCGGCAGCGACACGGACTCGATCGTATCCAGCCCGGCGATGCGCAGGACCTCTTCGAGCAGGTCGCATTCCGGCTCGATCAGGGCGGCGCCGGCAGCGGCATCGCCGGCGCGGGCGGCATCGAGCGTCGGCGGTTGGGCAAGCTCGGTGGTGCCGGCCACGTCGTTGCGCCAGGGCGGCACGTCGACCACCACGGCCGACGCGTCGCGCGAGACTGTGGCGAAGCCGAGCTGGCCGAGTATCGCCACGGCCTGGTCAGGCGGGAGTGTGGAGCCGCCCAGCCCGGCGATGCGCGCGAAGCGGAGGCTGGCACGCCGGCGCCAGGCGGGCTCGGCACCGGCCGCGACCACGCTGCCCGCCTCGCCACCGCAAAGCTGCAATATCAACGCAGTGGCGGCTTGTATTGCATCTGGCAGGAAAGACGGGTCGATGCCGCGTTCGAAGCGCTGGCGCGCATCTGTGCTGATCTGGTGGCGGCGGCCGGCGCGCGCGATCACCACCGGGTCGAACAGCGCGCACTCCAGGAATACGTGGGTGGTGGCCTCCGTGCTGCCGGAGGCCTCGCCGCCGACAATGCCGGCGAGCGAGACGGGACCGGCGGCGTCGGCGATCACCAGGTCCTCGGCGCCGGCGGTGACGTCGCGGCCGTTGAGCGCGTGGAAGGTTTCGGTGGCACCGCGGCGCAGGGTCAGGCGGGTGCCGTCCAGGCGGTCGGCATCGAACACGTGCAGCGGACGGCCGAGATCGTGGGTGAAGAAGTTGGTGATATCGACCAGCGCGCTGATCGGGCGCAGGCCGATTGCGGAGAGGCGGCGCTGCAGCCAGTCGGGGCTGGGGCCGTTGCGCACGCCGCGTATGGAGCGGCCGAGTATCCAGGGGCAGGCTTCGGGCCAGTCGATCGACCAGGCGAGCGCGGTTTCGAATGCGGCGGCGACGGGCCGGCGGACCAGGGTTTCAGCGTGCCGAGGCCGGCGGCGGCCAGGTCGCGCGCCACGCCGCGTATGCTGAGCGCGTCGCCGCGGTTCGGGGTCACGCCGATCTCGATCACCGGATCGTCCAGGCCGGCCCAGCGCGCGTAGGAGAGGCCCGTTTCGGTGGCGTCGGGCAGCTCGAGTATGCCGTCATGCTCGTCGCCGAGGCCCATCTCGCGCGCGCTGACCAGCATGCCGGCGGATTCCACACCGCGTATCTTGCCCACTTTCAGGGTGATGCCGGAGCCGGGGATCACCGCGCCCGGCGGGGCGAACACCACGTGCAGGCCGGTGCGGGCGTTCGGCGCGCCGCACACCACGCTGATCTCAGTCCCGGTGCCGGCATCGACGCGGCAGACGCGCAGCCGATCCGCGTCCGGGTGCTGCACGGCCTCGATGATGCGGGCGGTGCGGAACGGGGCGAGGGCGGCCGCGCGGTCTTCCACGCCCTCCACCTCCAGGCCGATGCTGGAGAGGGTGGTGGTGATCTCGGCGAGCGTGGCCTTGGTGTCGAGATGGGTGCGCAGCCAGGACAGCGGGAACTTCATCCGGCGACGCCCTCGTGCAGGCTGGCGGGGCTGAAGGGCGAGCTCGCGTAATGCCGCAGCCAGCGCAGGTCGCTCTCGTAGAACGGGCGCAGGTCCGGCATGCCGTGCTTGAGCATGGTGAGGCGCTCCATGCCCATGCCGAAGGCGAAGCCTTGCCACTGCCGCGGGTCTATGCCGCAATTGGCCAGCACCTTGGGGTGCACCATGCCGCTGCCGAGGATTTCCAGCCAGTCGTGCTCGCCTCTCGAGCCAAGCTCGCCGGTGCGGCGGTTCCAGCCGATATCGACCTCCATGCTCGGCTCGGTGAACGGGAAGTAGCTGGCGCGGAAGCGGACGGGCAGGGTGGCGATGCCGAAGAACGCGCGCAGGAAATCCGTCAGGCAGCCTTTCAGGTGGCCGAGGGTGATGTCGCGGTCGATCACCAGGCCCTCGCATTGGTGGAACATCGGCGAGTGGGTGGCGTCGTGATCCGCGCGGAAGGTGCGGCCGGGGACGATCACGCGCAGAGGCGGCTCCTGGTCCAGCATGGTGCGCACCTGGACCGGGCTGGTGTGGGTGCGCAGGACGCGCGGTGCGGCGCCGCCCTCGCCGGGTAGGTAGAAGGTGTCGTGGTCGTCGCGGGCGGGGTGGTGGCCGGGGATGTTGAGGGCGGAGAAATTGTACCAGTCCCCCTCGATGTCCGGGCCTTCCGCCACGGTGAAGCCCATCGCGCCGAAGATCGCGGTGATCTCCTCCAGCGTGCGGCTGATCGGGTGGATACTGCCCGGGGGCTCGGGGCGGGGCGGGAGGGTTACGTCGATGCGCTCGCCGGCGAGTTTCTGCGCGAGCGCTTCGGCTTCGAGCGCTTCGCGGCGGGTTTCGATCGCGTCGGCCAGCTCGTCCTTGAGGCGGTTTAGCGCGGCGCCACGCTCACGGCGCGCTTCGGGGGCAGTCTTGCCGAGTTCTTTCAGCAGCGTGGTCAGCGCGCCGGATTTGCCCAGGGTGGCGACGCGTATGGCGTCCCAGGTTTTCAGGTCGGGGGCCTGGGACAGCGACGCGTGGGTGGTGTCGCGTAGGGTGTCCAGGTCGTCTGGCATTTTGGGATCCTAAGGAAGAAAGGCCTTCTTTTCTGAAGAAAAGAAGCAAAAGACTTTTGCTGTGACGCCTGCATCACGGCCCGCGCAGGTTCTGCAAACGCGCGTGCTTGCACAACCTGCGCGGGCCTATGTGCAGGCGGGGAGCAAAAGCTTTTTGGTCCTTTTTCTCGAAAAAGGACTGCTTGCTTACTCCGCTGCCGCAGCCACCGGCTCGGCGGCCGCGTCCATCGTAGCCTGAACAGCCTTTACGATCTCCGCGAAAGCCGCGGGATCGTCGAACGCGATCGCGGCCAGCACCTTGCGATCCATCTCGATGCCGGTCTGGTTCAGGCCGTGGATGAAGCGGCTATACGTGATGCCATGCTCGCGCACCGCGGCGTTGATGCGCTGGATCCAGAGCGCGCGGAACTCGCGCTTTTTAACGCGACGGTCGCGGTAGGCGTATTGCAGGCTCTTCTCGAGCCGCTCCAGCGCAATGCGGTAGTTGGTCGACGACCGTCCGAAGAAGCCCTTGCTTTGCTTGAGGACTTTCTTGTGCCGGGCGTGTGAGGTGGTGCCCCGTTTTACGCGTGCCATCTATCTGTTCCTTACCGACCGAGACCGTAGGGCGCCCACTGCTTGACGGTGATGCCGTCGGCATGGGTGAGGGTCTGGCTGCCGCGGTTCGTGCGGATGGCCTTTTGCGAGCGGGCGGACAGGTTGTGGCGTTTCTTGCCAGGGCCGGCCAGCACCTTGCCGGTGGCGGTGATCTTGAAGCGCTTCTTCACAGAAGACTTCGTCTTCATCTTTATCTTGGGCATTTCGGGACTCCTTATAGGTAGGCCCCGTGCCGATAGGCGGCCGCGGATGGGCGCCGTGCACGAGCGTCGCGGCCGGGCATGCCCATACAGGCCCGGACGCGCGATCAGGGAGCGGCTTGTAGCGGTGCGCCCGGCGCGGTGCAAGGGTGTGGCGCCGCGGCATAGCGGGGATTTCCGTGCGCCCGCCAGCCGCAATAAACCATAGGAGCCGATGCAAAATTGATCTATCCTGGGCCGCGTGATCAATTTCCAGACAAAGCACCTGCGTAAGGAGGTGAAACAGAGCGCTGCCGAGCCGCGCCGCCGCCTCGATACCGAGGTGACGCCGGGCAAGTGCGGCAATCTGGATTATTGCTCGATCGGCATGCAGCGCATCCTGCTCAAGGTGCCGCTCAGCCAGCCTTTCGTCTGCCCGGAATGTGGCAGCGCGTTGCGCGCGCCTTTGCGCAAGACCATCGTCGGCCGGCCCTTGATCCTGCCGGCGCTCCGCCTGGCGGTTCTGGTGACCGCGATGGGCGTTTCGCTGGCCACCGGCTACGCGATCGGCCGCGTGCAGCACAGGGTGGGCGCGGCAGTCACCGTGGCCAGCGCCAGCCTCGGCGCGCATATCCACGCGGCTAGGACGATGCTCGGGCTGGTGCCGCCGCCGCCGGCGCCGGCGGCATTGCCGATCTTCGTCGCCGAGCGGCCATATCCCGCGCGGCTGCCGTCGGTCGATGTCAGCCGGCCGGCGCCGCGCCTGCCGGCCGAAGCGAGGTTCGGCCAGGTGACGCTGGATTGCCTGCTCGATGCGGAGCTGTTCCGGCCGTCGTGCCAGGTGACCGACATACGCGGGGCGGACGCGTTTTCGGCGGCGGCCGTCGTCTGGCTGCAGGGCCTGGCGGTGCGCTACGGGCCCGGCCGGCGCGGCGGCGTTGCGGTGCCGCTCGCGCATAGATGGCGCGTGGTGTTCGAGGATTTCGGCGGCGTGCGGCCGGCGGGCAAGGCGCCGGGCCAGTAGGCTTGCCGCCTGCGCCCGGCCCCGCCTTCGCGCCGGCTGTGTGCCGCGTCGCCATTGCGCCGCCGGCCGGTTCCGGCCCATGTGCCCGGATGACGGGCATCCCTGGCGGCAGGCCGACCGCGTTCCTCAAGATGCATGGTGCGGGCAACGATTTCGCGGTGTTCGACGCGCGTCCGGCGCCGGTCGAGCTGAGCCCGGCACGGCTGCGTGCGCTGGCCGACCGCCAGACCGGCATCGGCTGGGACCAGCTCATCGTGCTGGAAGCCGCGTCGCCGCCGGCCGACCTGGCCATGCGCATCTTCAACCCGGACGGCTCATTGGCCGGCGCCTGCGGCAACGCCACTCGCTGCGTTGCGAGCCTTCTCTGCGCCGAAACAGGACGCGAACTCGGTGGCGATCGAGACGGCGGCGGGGCTACTGCACGCCACGCGGTGGGCGGATGGCGCGATCACGGTCGATATGGGCGCGCCCGGGATCGGCTGGGCGGATATCCCGCTCGCCGGCCCGGGCGACACGCTGCATCTGCCGTTGCCGGGCGATCCGGTGGCAACGTCCATGGGCAATCCGCACGCGACCTTGTTCCTGGCCGGTCCCGGTGAGGTGGACCCGTCGGTTCTCGGCCCGGTGCTCGAGCATCACCCGATCTTTCCGGACCGCGCCAATATCGGCTTCGCGGTGATCGAGGCGCCGGACCGCATACGCCTGCGCGTGTGGGAGCGTGGGGCGGGGCTCACGCGCGCCTGCGGCTCCGGCGCCTGCGCGGCGCTGGTGGGCGCGCACCGGCGCGGCCTGGCCGGCCGCCAAGCCACGCTGCTGCTCGATGGCGGCACGCTGCAGATCGAATGGCGCGCGGCCGATGGCCACGTGCTGATGACCGGGCCCACCGCTTTGGCCTTTCACGGCGTCGTCGATCTGACTACCTACCCGCCATGAGCGCCACCGTCCTGACCTTTGGCTGCCGGCTGAACGGCTATGAGAGCGAGGTTATACGCCAGCATACGGCGCATTTGCCCGACACGCTGGTGGTGAACACCTGCGCCGTTACGCTGGAAGCCGAGCGCGACGCCCGCCAGGCTATCGCGCGCGCGCATCGCACGCAGCCCGGCCGCCCGATCGTGGTGACCGGCTGTGCCGCGCAGATCGACCCGGCGCGCTGGGCCGCGCTGCCAGGCGTGAGCCGGGTGGTTGGCAACGAGGCGAAACTGCTCGCCGCCAACTGGGCCGGCGATACCGGCGCGCGCGCGGCGCCGATCGCCCTTGCGCCGGCGGTGCCGATCACCGGTTTCGGCGGCCGCGCGCGCGCCTTTGTGGCCGTGCAGCAGGGCTGCGACCATCGCTGCACGTTCTGCATCATCCCGTTCGGCCGCGGCGCCAATCGCAGCGTGCCGATGGGCGCCATCGCCGACCAAATGCGCAACCTGGTGCAGGCCGGCATCGCGGAGATCGTGCTGACCGGGGTGGACCTCACCAGCTACGGTGCCGACCTGCCCGGCCGCCCGCGCCTCGGCCAGATGGTGCGCCGCCTGCTCGCCGCGGTGCCGGAGCTGAAGCGGCTGCGGCTGTCCTCGCTCGACCCGGCGGCGCTGGACGACGATCTCTGGGGGCTGGTGGCCGACGAGGAACGACTGATGCCGCATTTGCATCTCTCGCTGCAGGCGGCCTCGGACCTGATCCTGAAGCGGATGAAACGCCGCCATCTCGTTGAAGATGCGGCAAAGGTGATCGCGCGCGCCCGCGCTTTGCGGCCTGGCATCGCGATCGGCGCGGACCTGATCGCCGGTTTTCCCACCGAGACGGATGCGCTGTTCGCCGACACGCTCGGCTTCGTCACCGACCAGGCGATCCCCTATCTGCACGTGTTCCCCTACAGCGAACGGCCGGGCACGCCGGCCGCGCGCATGCCCCCGGTGCCGCATCCGGTCCGCCGAACGCGCGCGGCGCTGCTGCGGGCTGCCGGGCAGCAGGCTGCCGCCGTATTCCATGCCGGCCTGGTCGGCACCAGCGCCCAGGTGGTGATTGAACGGACGGCGCCGGATGCCTCGCGCGGCCATACCGAGCACTTCGCCCCGGTGTCGCTGCCCGGCGGCTGGGCGCATGGCAGCCTGCATCGCGTGCGCATCGTAGCTGCCGATGCCGACGGTCTCGTCGGCGCCGACCCCGCCCACCTGCTCGCCCGGGCGGCTTGAGCGATGGCGCTGGGTTTCTTCTCGCGGCTCAAGGAAGGCCTCTCCCGCAGCACCCAGAAGCTTACCGACAGCCTCGGCGCGAGCTTCACCCGGCGCAAACTGGACGATGCGGCCCTCGAGGAGCTCGAGGATGCGCTGGTGGCGGCCGATCTCGGGCCGGCGGTGGCACGGCGAATCATTCGCAGCTTCCGCGCCAGCCGGTTCGGCCGGGAAATCACCGATGTCGAGGTGCGCGCCGCGCTCGCCGAGGAGATCGCCGTCATCCTCGCGCCCGTCGCACAGCCGTTGGTGCTCGATCCGGCGCGCAAGCCGCACGTGGTGCTGATGGTCGGCGTGAATGGCACCGGCAAGACCACCACCATCGGCAAATTGGCGCTGCAGTTCAAAAGCGAGGGCCGCCGCGCCGTGCTCGCCGCCGGCGACACGTTCCGCGCCGCCGCCGTCGAACAGCTGCAGATCTGGGGCGAGCGCACCGGTGCGCCGGTGGTGAGCGGGCCGCCCAATTCCGACGCCGCCGGCCTGGCCTATGACGCGCTCACCCGCGCCCAGGCCGACCACGCCGACGTGCTGCTGATCGACACCGCCGGCCGCCTGCACAACAAATCCGCGCTGATGGAAGAGCTGCAGAAGATCATCCGCGTGCTGCGCAAACAGGACGAGACGGCGCCGCATTCCATCCTGCTGGTGCTCGATGCCACCACCGGCCAGAACGCCATCCAGCAGGTCAAGGTATTCAAGGAGATGGTGGCGATCACCGGGCTGATCGTGACCAAGCTGGACGGCAGCGCGCGTGGCGGCATCGTGGTGGCGCTGGCCGAGGCGTTCGGGTTGCCGATCCACGCGGTGGGCGTGGGCGAGCAGGCCGGCGATCTGCGCCCGTTCGTGCCGGGCGAGTTCGCGCGGGGGTTGGTGGGGGCTGGGTAGGCAAGGCCAGGGGCTCTGCCCCTGGACCCCGCTAAGGACAGTCGTCCTTAGAACCTGTTTGCTTTCGCAGTTCGGAGACGGGGGCCATGCGCGTGGTGGCCAAGGTCTCGGTGGCCCGCGTCTCCGAACTGCGAGGGGCGAAGCCCGGGGTCTGGGGCCGACTGGCCCCAGCGGGGTCCAGGGGCAGAGCCCTTGGCCTTGCCTTACCTTGCACCCCCCAACCACCTGCGCTAACCCGTCCGCTTCGCGGCCGGCGGGCGTGGTGAAATTGGTAGACACGCCAGATTTAGGTTCTGGTGGCGTAAGCTGTGGGGGTTCAAGTCCCTCCGCCCGCACCAGCCGGCTTTTCTGTTGTTCCCCCTTAGGATTTCTGGTTCGATGCAGGTTACCGAGACGCTTTCCGACGGGTTGAAGCGCAGTTTTTCCGTCGTCGTTCCGGGCGCCGAGATCGAGGGGCGCGTGCGCGCCAAGCTGGACGAGGTTAGCCGCACGATGAAGTTGCCCGGCTTCCGGCCCGGTAAGGTCCCGGTGAACCTGGTGCGCCAGCGCTATGGCGCGTCGATCACCGCCGAGGTTATGCAGGAATCGCTCAACACGGCGGCCGACCTGGTGGTCGAGGAGCGCGGGTTGCGTCCGGCAGGGCAGCCGCGGATTGCGCTGATGGGCGATCCGGACGTGAAGGCGGCGACGGTGGCCGATCTGGCGTTCAGCATGGAGATGGAGCTGCTGCCGGAGATCACGCAGCCGGACCTGGCGTCGTTGCACCTGACGCGTCTGCGGTCCGAGGTGGCGCCCGAGGTGATCGACAAGACGCTTGAGCGCCTGGCTGCCCAGCAACGCGAGCTGACGCCGATCGAAGAGGATCGCGGCGCCGAGACTGGCGATGTGGTAACGGTCGATTTCCTGGGGTCGGTCGATGGCGTGCCGTTCGAGGGGGGCGCGGGGTCGGATACGAAGGTGGAGATTGGCGGCGAGGGGTTCATTCCGGGCTTTTCCGAGGGGCTGATCGGGATACGGACCGGTGAGGAGCGCGATGTGGATGTGACGTTCCCGGCCGAGTACCATGCGCCGGCGCTGGCCGGAAAGGCCGCGGTGTTCAAGATGACGGCCAAGGCGCTCGGCCGCTACGGCGAGGCGGCGATCGACGATGCGCTGGCCACCAAGATCGGTTTCGAGTCGCTGGAAAAGCTGCGCGAGACGGTGACGGCGCAGATGCAACGCGAGCTGGACCAGATGAGCCGGCTGCGTATCAAGCGCGAGCTGCTGGATGTGTTGGCGGAGCGGGCGGATTTCCCGGCGCCGCAGAACCTGGTCGAGGCCGAGTTCGGCGCGATCTGGCAACGCGTGGAGCAGGACACCGCGTCCGGCCAGATCGACGATGAGGACCGCGGCAAGGACACCGACACGTTGCGCGCCGAATATCGCGCGATTGCGGACCGTCGGGTGCGGCTGGGGCTGCTGCTGAGCGAGATCGGCACAAAGGCTGGCGTCCAGGTGAGCCAGGCCGAGCTGACGCAGGCGTTGCGCCAGGAGGCGTCGCGCTATCCCGGCCAGGAAATGCAGGTGATCGAGTTCTTCCGCAAGACGCCGGCGGCGATCGAGCAGCTGCGCGGGCCGCTCTTTGAGGACAAGGTTGTCGACTACATCCTGGAGATGGCGACGGTCGAGGACCGTATCGTCAGCCCCGAGGAGCTGAATTTGCCGCCGGCCGACGAGGTGGCATCGCCGCGCCTGGCGTTTGCGCCGGAAGGCGAGGCCGAGGCGGGCGGCGCGCCAGGGTCGGACTCGGATGCCGAGCCGGAACTGGCCGACGAGGATGCGTCCCCGGACGACGCGCCGGCGGTGGTGGAGGCCTCGCAGGGCTTCGACGACGCGGTGCCCGGGCCGTCCGACACCGCGGATCACGTGCCTGGCGGCGGCGCCGGCGAGCCCGGCTGAACCGCTGGCCGGGCGGTTCCGGGGGCGGCATCTGCGGGCGCCCTCTGGAACCGACCGTCGTGCGGCCTATGTCATAGCGCCTGGGCTTGCCGGTGTTCACCGTGTTGCCGGGACAATTCCCAGTCATGAGGAGTGCGTATGAGGGCCCAATCTTTTGCGGATCGTTCTTTCGGGGATCGTGATCCGGTCGAGATCTACAGCCAGGCGCTGGTTCCCATGGTGGTGGAGCAGACCGCCCGCGGCGAACGGTCCTACGACATATTCTCGCGCCTGCTGAAGGAGCGGATCATCTTCCTGACCGGGCCGGTGTTCGACGGCATGTCGCGCGCTGATTTGCGCGCAATTGCTGTTCCTGGAGAGCGAGAATCCGGCCAAGGACATCTTCTTCTACATCAACAGCCCGGGCGGCGTGGTCTCGGCCGGCCTAGCGATCTACGACACCATGCAGTATATACGCTGCCCGGTCAGCACGGTCTGCATCGGCCAGGCGGCGTCCATGGGTTCGCTCCTGCTGTGCGCCGGCGCCAAGGACAAGCGCTATGCGCTGCCGAACAGCCGGGTGATGGTGCACCAGCCGAGCGGCGGCGCGCAGGGCCAGGCGGCCGATATCGAGATACAGGCGCGCGAGATTTTGCATCTGCGGCACAAGCTGAACGAGATCTACCAGAAGCATACCGGGCAGGCGCTCGAGGCGATCGAGGCCAAGCTGGAGCGCGACAGCTACATGTCCGCCGAGGAGGCGCGGTCGTTCGGTCTGGTCGATCACGTGGTGGAAAACCGTCCGCAGGCGCTGATCGACGACGCCATCAAGGTCTAGCCGGTGGCCTGCTGCAATTAAGGTTCGGCACCGAAAGCCTTACGCGTTGCAGGAAAAGTAGAAATTCGTCGCTGTTCTTGTGTAGCTCACGAGAAATACCTGGTTCTGCCACGGTGTATATCGGCCGAACCAGGCCAGGCGGTGGGTTGCGGCCTGCGAGACTTCGCAGCGCCTGTGTCGGTTTTGCCGGCACGTGACCTGCCAGCCTCATTTGCCTGCCCCGTCTTGTCGATTCAGAAAGGCGGCGCGTAGTATCCTGAGATTGTAGCCCCAGGTCAGCCTGAGGCGGGAGACCCCATGAGCAAGATCACATGAGCAAGTCGGGCGATACCAAGAACACGCTGTACTGCTCGTTCTGCGGCAAGTCCCAGCATGAGGTGCGCAAGCTCATCGCGGGCCCGACCGTGTTCATCTGCGATGAATGCGTCGAGCTGTGCATGGACATCATACGCGAGGAGCACAAGACGCATCTGGTAAAGGCGCGCGATGGCGTGCCGACGCCGCGCGAGATCTGCCGGGTGCTGGACGATTACGTGATCGGCCAGAGCCACGCCAAGAAAGTGCTCAGCGTGGCCGTGCACAACCATTACAAACGGTTGGCGCACGCGCAGAAGAACAACGACATCGAGATCGCCAAGTCCAACATCCTGCTGGTCGGGCCGACCGGCTCCGGCAAGACGCTGCTGGCCCAGACGCTGGCGCGCATCCTCGACGTGCCGTTCACCATGGCGGACGCCACCACGCTGACCGAGGCCGGCTATGTGGGCGAGGATGTGGAGAACATCATCCTCAAGCTGCTGCAGGCGGCGGATTACAACGTGGAGCGGGCGCAGCGCGGCATCGTCTATATCGACGAGGTCGATAAGATCAGCCGCAAATCGGACAACCCCAGCATCACGCGCGATGTCAGCGGCGAGGGCGTGCAGCAGGCGCTGTTGAAGATCATGGAGGGCACCGTGGCCTCCGTGCCGCCGCAGGGCGGGCGCAAGCATCCACAGCAGGAGTTCCTGCAGGTGGACACGACGAACATCCTGTTCATCTGCGGCGGCGCGTTTGCCGGGCTGGAGAAGATCATCGGCGCCCGCGGCAAGGGCTCTGGTATTGGATACGGCGCCGAGGTTCGCGATCCGGACGAGCGGCGGACCGGCGCCATCCTGAAGGATGTGGAACCGGAGGATCTGCTGCGGTTCGGGCTGATACCCGAGTTCATCGGCCGTCTGCCCGTGGTGGCTACGCTGGAGGACCTCGACGAGGCGGCGCTGATGGAGATCCTCACCAAGCCGAAGAACGCCTTGGTGAAGCAGTATGGGCGGTTGTTCGAGATGGAGGGGATCAAGCTCTCGTTTACGGACGATGCTCTGAAGTCTGTGTCCACGCGGGCGATTGCGCGGCGGACCGGGGCGCGCGGGTTGCGCTCGATCATGGAGTCGATCCTGCTGGGCACGATGTTCGAGCTGCCCGGGATGGATAACGTGGATGAGGTGGTGATCAACCGCGAAGTGGCGGAGGGTCGGGCTAATCCTTTGCTTACGTATTCGAAGGAGCGGGCGGAGAAGCGGGCTGAGGGGGCGGACTAGTAAACCGCGTTTACCCTTTCAATATCAAAGGCAAGGCCAGGGGCTCTGCCCCTGGACCCCGCTGGGGACTTGTCCCCAGACCCCCGGCTTCGCCGTTCCTAGGGGCGAAGCCGGGGGTCTGGGGCCTAAGGCTTCAGCGGGGGTCAAGGGGGAAGAGCCCCTTTGCCTTTCTTCGCTTGAGCCGTTGCGTGCCACACTAAGGGCGAATCGCGCTCAGACTGTCCCCTCCAGGAGGTCCACCAAAAATGCCTGCCAAGAAACCCGCCGCCACACCCACCCCCGCCGCCGGCGATACGATGGCCGTATTGCCCCTGCGCGACATAGTCGTGTTCCCGCACATGATCGTGCCGCTCTTCGTAGGTCGCGAGAAATCCGTCCGCGCGCTGGAGGCCGTGATGAAGGACGACAAGCAGATACTGCTCGTCGCCCAGAAGAACGCCGCTCAGGACGATCCCTCGGCCGACGATATCTACCGCGTGGGCACGGTCTCGACGATCCTGCAGCTGCTGAAGCTGCCCGACGGCACGGTGAAGGTGCTGGTCGAAGGTGGCCGCCGCGCCAGGCTCACCGAATTCCGCGAGACCGAAGCCTATTTCGAGGCGGCGGTCGAGGATCTGCCGGACCAGGAGAGCGAGGCCAAGGAGCTCGAGGCGCTGGGCCGCACCGTGGTCGGGCAGTTCGAGCAATATATCAAGCTGAACAAGAAGATAGCGCCCGAAGTTCTGGTGTCACTCAACCAGATCGAGGAGCCGTCCAAGCTGGCGGACACCATCGCCAGCCATCTGAACCTGAAGATCAGCGAGAAGCAGGAGCTGCTGGAGACCACCCGCATCGGCGAGCGGCTGGAGCGCGTGTTCGGGCACATGGAGTCCGAGATCGGCGTGCTGCAGGTGGAGAAGCGCATACGCAACCGCGTGAAGCGCCAGATGGAGAAGACGCAGCGCGAGTACTACCTCAACGAGCAGCTCAAGGCGATCCAGAAGGAGCTCGGCGAGGGCGAGGACGGCAAGGACGAGACGGCCGAACTCGAAGACAAGATCAAGAAGACCAAGCTTTCCAAGGAAGCGCGCGAGAAGTGCATGGCGGAGCTGAAAAAGCTCCGCACCATGAGCCCGATGAGCGCGGAAGCCACGGTGGTGCGCAACTATCTCGACTGGATGCTGAGCATTCCGTGGAAGAAGCGCAGCAAGGTGCGCAATGACGTGCTCGAGGCCGAAAAGGTGCTCGACGCTGATCATTTCGGCCTGGAAAAGGTTAAGGAGCGGATACTCGAATACCTGGCGGTGCAGGCGCGCAGCCCGAAGGTGCGCGGGCCGATCCTTTGCCTGGTCGGGCCGCCTGGCGTCGGCAAGACGTCGCTCGGCAAGTCGATCGCCAACGCCACGGGGCGAAGCTTCGTGCGCATGAGCCTCGGCGGCGTGCGCGACGAGGCTGAAATTCGCGGCCACCGGCGCACCTATATCGGCTCGATGCCCGGGAAGGTGATCCAGGGCATGAAAAAGGCCAAGACCAGCAACCCGCTGTTCCTGCTCGACGAGATCGAGAAGCTCGGCCAGGACTGGCGCGGCGACCCGACCAGCGCGCTGCTTGAGGTGCTGGACCCGGAGCAGAATGCGACCTTCGCCGACCATTACCTCGAGGTGGATTACGACCTGTCGGACGTGATGTTCGTCACGACTGCGAACAGCCTGAACATGCCCCAGCCGCTGCTGGACCGCATGGAGATCATACGCATCTCCGGATACACCGAGGATGAGAAGCTGCAGATCGCGCGGCGCCACCTGATCGCCAAGCAGGCCGAGGCGCATGGCCTGAAGCCGGACGAATGGTCGATCACCGACGATGCCTTGCGCGACCTCATACGCACCTACACGCGTGAGGCCGGGGTGCGTAACCTCGAGCGCGAGCTGGCCAACCTGGCCCGCAAGGCGGTCAAGGAGATCGTGACCAAGAAGAGCAAGAAGGTCGCCTTCACGGTCAAGAACCTGGAGACCTATGCCGGCGTGCGTCGCTTCCGCTACGGCGAGACGGAGAGCGAGGACATGGTCGGCGTGGTGACCGGCCTGGCCTGGACCGAGGTTGGCGGCGAGATCCTGACCATCGAGATCGGTGGTGGTGCCCGGCCGTGGCAAGATCCAGCACACCGGCAAACTGGGTGACGTGATGCAGGAGAGCGTGACCGCGGCGCTTTCGTATGTGCGCAGCAAGTCGATCACGTTCGGCATCAAGCCCACTCTGTTCGAGAAGCGGGACATCCACGTGCACGTGCCCGAGGGCGCGACCCCGAAGGATGGGCCGTCGGCCGGCGTGGCGATGGCCACCTCCATCGTCAGCGTGCTGACCGGCATCCCGATTCGCCGGGATGTGGCGATGACGGGCGAGATCACCTTGCGCGGCCGCGTGCTGCCGATCGGCGGCTTGAAGGAGAAGCTGCTGGCGGCGTTGCGCGCCGGGATCACCACGGTGTTCTTCCCGAAGGACAACGAAAAGGATTTGGCCGAGATACCGGACAACGTGAAGCGCGCGCTGACGCTTATCCCGGTCAGCCATGCGGACGACGTGATCGGCCAGGCGCTGGTGCGCCGGCCGGTGGCGATCGAGTGGGAGGAGCCGGCCGAGCCGGTTCCTGCGTCGGCTGCGGAGGCTGCTGCGGCGCTGTTGCCGCATTAGCGTCAGCGCCCAACTGACAGTCGTTGTGGGCGGCCTTGCCAGGCGGCTATGTTGCGCTGCGCGCAACTTAGCCGCCGAGGGAAGGGTGCCTGATCATGGGTGAGACGACGACCCCGCAAGCTGCGGAGCCTGGAGCGCATATCGTCAACCGCCGGCAGGTGGTGGAAGCGGTGATCGACAAGACGGGCTTGCCGCCTGCCAAGGCCACCGCGGCGGTGGAGGCGGTGTTCGCTTGCCTGGCCACTGGGCTGCAGGAGGGCAAGGAGCTGCGCCTGGCGGGCTTTGGGGCGTTTGCCGTGGTCGACCGTCCGGCCGGCAGCAGACGCGATCCCCAGTCCGGTGCCGCCATCGACACGCCGCAGGGCAGGGTGGTGCGCTTTCGCCCAGGGAAACTGCTGCGCGAGATGGTGGCCGGCAAAGCGGTTTGATGTTCGCGCGCCGTTTGCGTAGAACGCGCGCCACGTGGGCGGTTAGCTCAGCGGTAGAGCGGCTCGTTTACACCGAGTTGGCCGGCGGTTCGATCCCGTCACCGCCCACCAGTTGACGCGGCCGGTGCGCGCTCCTAGAAGCGGCGCCTGCCTGTAGGAAAGCGGGTGTAGCTCAGTTGGTTAGAGCGCCGGCCTGTCACGCCGGAGGTCGCGGGTTCGAGCCCCGTCACTCGCGCCATACGGCGCGGTTTCGCTTTCAGGCACATGCGACGCATCGCGCTTGGCTTGCGCGGCGGGCAGGCGTAGTGTCCGCGATGTTGCGGTGCGGCGGTTTCGGCCAGGCGCCGCCTTTTGCTGTCGGGAACGCCATGCAGCCGATTTTGACAAACTACTTTCCCATACTCGTGTTTCTCGGCATCGCGATCGGTATCGCGTCGGCCATGGTCGGCGGCTCGCTGCTGTCGGCAAAGCAGAAGCCGTATGCGGAAAAACTCTCCGCCTATGAATGCGGCTTCGAGCCTTTCGACGATGCGCGCCGGCGCTTCGACGTGCGGTTCTATCTGGTGGCCATCTTGTTCATCATCTTCGACCTCGAAGTGGCGTTCCTGTTCCCCTGGGCGATTAGCCTGGCGCATATCGGCCTGCTGGGGTTCTGGTCGATGATCGGCTTCCTTGCCGTTCTCACCGTGGGCTTTATCTACGAGTGGCGCCGCGGCGCGCTGGAGTGGGAGTAGCCTCGATGAGTGTGACAGCGACCGATTTGGCCACCGGCGAGCAGATCGCCTGGAACCGTGAGTTGCTGCCGCCGGGCGAGGCGCAGGAATTGGTGGTGCGCGGCATCACCGGCGAGATCGCCGACAAGGGTTTCGTGGTCGCCAACCTCGACAAGCTGATAAACTGGGGCCGCACCGGCAGTCTTTGGCCAATGACGTTCGGGCTGGCGTGCTGTGCGGTGGAGATGATCCACGCCTATATGCCGCGCTACGATCTGGACCGGTTCGGTATTTTCCCGCGCGGCTCGCCGCGGCAGAGCGACGTGATGATCGTGGCCGGCACGCTGACCAATAAGATGGCGCCGGCTTTGCGTCGGGTTTACGACCAGATGCCGGAGCCGCGCTGGGTGATCAGCATGGGAAGCTGCGCCAATGGTGGCGGATACTACCACTACTCATATTCGGTTGTGCGTGGTTGCGACAGGATCGTTCCGGTCGACGTGTATGTGCCGGGCTGCCCGCCGACGGCCGAGGCGCTGGTTTACGGCATCATGCAGTTGCAGAAGAAGATACGCCGGACGGGGACCATCCTGCGTGGTTGATGCGCTCGTACCGGCGGCGGGGGCTGCCTCGGCGCTGGCACTGTCGATAGGCACCGGTGTGGCGGGCGTGTCGCGCGCGGGGCTCGAAGGCGGCGAGCTGGTCGTGCATGTGGCGCGCGACGAACTGCTCGGCGTGATGATGGTGTTGCGCGACGATCCGCGTTTCCTGTGCGAGCAGATGATGGATTTGTGCGGGGTGGATTTTCCGCAGCGGGCCGAGCGGTTCGACGTGGTGTACAACCTGCTCAGCGTGTCGTTGAACCACCGCGTGCGGGTGATCGTGACGACGGACGAGACGACACCCGTGCCGTCGGTCTCCGGCATCTGGCCGTGCGCCACCTGGTGGGAGCGCGAATGCTGGGATCTGTATGGCGTGCTGTTCGCCGGACTGGCGGATCACCGGCGTATCCTGACGGATTATGGTTTCGAGGGGCATCCTCTGCGCAAGGATTTCCCGCTGACCGGCTATGTGGAAGTGCATTTCGACGAGGACCGCAAGGAAGTGGTTTATGAGCCGGTGAAGCTCACGCAGGATTTTCGCGATTTCCGTTTCCTCTCGCCCTGGGAGGGCATGACCACCTTGCCGGGCGACGAAAAAGCCCATGTGACACGACAGGCTCTGGCGAACGGCATGCCGCCTGGCGAGGTGACGAAATCATGAGCGAAATACTGCACGACTTCGAAAGCCATACGGCGACCGCGATACCGGCCGACCAGGCGGTGGCAAGCGCGGCCAAGACGATACAAATCGACAGCCATGCGATCAATTTCGGGCCGCAGCATCCGGCCGCGCACGGCGTTCTGCGTCTTGTGCTGGAGATGGACGGCGAAGTCGTTGATCGTGCCGATCCGCATGTGGGGCTGCTACATCGCGGCACAGAGAAGCTGATCGAGAGCCGCACATATCTGCAGAATGTGCCGTATTTCGACCGGCTGGATTACGTGTCGCCGATGTGCATGGAGCATACCTTCGTGCTGGCGACGGAGAAGTTGCTGTCCATACAGGCGCCGGAGCGCGCGCTGTGGATACGCACGATGTATGACGAGATCACGCGCATCCTGAACCATTTGCTGAACCTTACCTCGTTCGCGATGGATGTGGGCGCGCTGACGCCGCCGCTCTGGGGCTATGAAGAGCGCGAGAAGCTGATGGAATTCTACGAGGCCGCATCGGGTGCGCGGCTTCACGCGAATTATTATCGGCCTGGCGGGGTGGCCAAGGATCTGCCGGCGGGGCTGACGGACAAGATCTGGGCGTGGTCCGAGCAGTATCCGAAGTTCATCGACGATTTGTGGAATCTGCTGACGGAGAACCGCATCTGGAAGCAGCGTACGGTGGATATCGGCGTGATGTCCGCCGAGCAGGCGCTTGCCTGGGGGTTCACCGGGCCTAATCTGCGCGCCAGCGGCGTGCCTTGGGATCTGCGCAAGGCGCAGCCTTACGCGATGTACGAGCATGTGCAGTTCGACGTTCCGATCGCGCGCAACGGCGACTGCTACGACCGTTATCTGGTGCGCATGATCGAAATGCGCGAGAGCGTGAAGATCATTCGCCAGTGCATCGAGAAGATGAAGCCGGGGCCTGTGAAGATCGCCGACCGCAAGTTCACGCCGCCGCGGCGCGAAGAGATGAAGCGCTCGATGGAGGCGCTGATCCACCATTTCAAGCTCTACACCGAGGGGTTTCACGTGCCGGCAGGGGCCACATACACGGCGACGGAAAGCCCGAAGGGCGAGTTCGGCGTCTATCTTGTGGCAGACGGTACCAACAAGCCGTATCGCTGCAAGATACGCCCTACCGGGTTCTCGCATCTGCAGGCGGTCGAGGTGATGAGCAAGGGGCATATGCTGGCGGACACGGTGGCGGTGATCGGTTCGATCGACCTGGTGTTCGGCGAGGTTGATCGCTGATGTCCGTGACCCATCCAGGCGCATTCTCTGCCGAGAACGTCGGCGACGGATCTACCGCTTCGCATAACCGCGTGGAGCCCGCGCATTTCGCGTTCGACGCGCAGAGCGAGGCGGAGATCGGCCGCATACTGGCGAAATATCCGGCCGGCAAGCAGGCGAGTGGCGTGTTGCCGTTGCTGTATCTGGTGCAGGACCAGATGCGGCGCGACACGGACAGCGCCTGGGTGCCGCGCGTGGCTATGGATGTGGTGGCCGCGCGGCTCGGCATGCCGCCGATACGCGTCTATGAAGTCGCCACGTTCTATCTGATGTTCAACACGACACCTGTCGGGCGCTATCACCTGCAATTATGCACGACGACGCCGTGTTGGCTGCGCGGATCGGACGATGTTGTGGCCGCCTGCCGCAAGATCACCGGCATAACGGGCTGGCACGAGACGAGTGCTGATGGGCTTTTCACCATGAGCGAGGTGGAATGCCTCGGCGGCTGCGTGAATGCGCCGATCCTGCAGATCGGCAATGATTTCTACGAGGACATGGACGGGCCGCTTACGGAAAGGCTGTTGACCGGCCTGAAAAACGGCGAAGCGCCGCCGAAACCTGGCTCGATGATCGGCCGGCTGACATCGGCGCCCGAGGGCGGCCCCACCACACTTCTGACGGTAACGGAGTAGCCCGTGCTGCACGACCGCGATCGCATTTTCACCAATTTGTATGGCCAGCATGACTGGCGGCTTGCCGGCGCGCGCGCACGCGGCGACTGGGACGGCACGGCGGAGATATTGCTGCGCGGCCGGGAGACGATCATCGACGAGATGAAGGCGTCCGGCCTGCGCGGCCGTGGCGGTGCCGGTTTTCCGACCGGCATGAAATGGTCGTTCATGCCGAAGATCTCGGACGGCCGGCCGGCCTATCTGGTGATCAATGCGGATGAGAGCGAGCCTGGCACCTGCAAGGATCGCGACATCATGCGCCACGATCCGCACAAGCTGATCGAGGGCGCACTCATCGCGAGCTTCGCGATGGGCGCACATGCGGCGTATATCTACATACGCGGCGAGTATTACAACGAAGCCTGCAATTTGCAGGCGGCGATCGACGAGGCCTATGAAGCCGGCCTGATCGGCACAAATGCCTGCGGATCCGGCTGGGATTTCGAGCTGTATCTGCATCGCGGCGCCGGCGCGTATATCTGCGGCGAAGAGACGGCTTTGCTGGAGTCGCTCGAGGGCAAGAAAGGTATGCCGCGGCTGAAGCCGCCTTTCCCCGCGGCGGTCGGCTTGTATGGCTGTCCCACGACGGTGAACAATGTGGAGACGATCGCGGTGGCGCCGGAGATATTGCGGCGCGGACCTGCCTGGTTCTCTGCACTTGGCCGGCCGAAGAATGCCGGCACGAAGATATTCTGCATCTCGGGCCATGTGAACAAGCCGTGCAACGTGGAGGAGGAACTCGGCATTCCCCTGCGCGAGCTGATCGAGAAATATGCCGGCGGCGTCAGGGGCGGATGGGACAATCTGCTCGCGGTGATACCTGGCGGATCTTCCGTGCCGCTGATGCCGAAGGCCACCTGCGACACGATACTGATGGATTTCGACAGTCTGCGTGACGTGAAATCGGGCCTGGGCACGGCGGCGGTGATCGTGATGGACAAATCCACCGACGTGATAAAGGCGATCGCGCGGCTGGCCAAGTTCTACAAGCACGAGAGTTGCGGGCAGTGCACGCCGTGCCGCGAGGGAACCGGCTGGATGATGCGGGTGATGAACCGCATGGTGGAAGGCCGCGCTGAAGTGGCCGAAATCGACATGTTGGAGCAGGTGACCAGACAGATCGAGGGACACACGATCTGTGCGCTGGGCGATGCCGCCGCATGGCCGATACAGGGGCTGATACGGCATTTCCGTCCCGAGATGGAAGCGCGTATCGCGGCCTACAAACCCGGCCCGCGCGTGGTAACACCGGTGAACCTGCCAATGGCCGCCGAATAGAAATGGGTTCTAGGGCCGACTGGCCCTGGCGGGTTCAGGGCAGCGCCCTGGCCTTTCGTGGGATATCCGAATGGTAAAGCTAGTTATCGACGGCGAAAACGTGGAAGTAGCCGCAGGAAGCTCCGTGCTACAGGCTTGTCAGCAAGCCGGCCGCGAAATTCCGCATTTCTGCTACCACGAACGCCTGTCGGTTGCGGGAAATTGCCGCATGTGCCTGGTGGAAATCGAAAAGGCACCCAAGCCGATTGCAAGCTGCGCCTATCCTGCGGCTGAGGGCATGGTTGTGCGCACGGACACGGAGATGGTGCGCAATGCGCGTCGTGGCGTGATGGAGTTCCTGCTGATCAACCATCCGCTCGATTGCCCAATCTGCGATCAAGGCGGCGAGTGCGATTTGCAGGACCAGGCGTACGCCTATGGCGGCGACCACTCGCGCTATGCGGAGAACAAGCGCGCCGTGAAAGACAAGGAGCTTGGGCCGATCGTAAAGACGGTGATGACGCGGTGCATACAATGCACGCGCTGCATCCGTTTTGCGACCGAGATTGCGGGCGTGCCCGAACTGGGTGCTACGGCGCGCGGCGAAAATATGGAGGTCGGCACCTATATCGCGCATGCGCTGACATCCGAGCTGTCCGGCAATTTGGTCGATATCTGTCCGGTTGGCGCGCTGACCAGCAAGCCGTATGCGTTCGTGTCCAGGCCCTGGGAGTTGACGAAGACGGACAGCGTCGATGTGCTCGATGCGGTCGGCACGCCGATACGCGTGGATACCAAGGGGCCGGAGGTCTTGCGCATCCTGCCGCGCGTGAACGACGAGATAAACGACGAGTGGATGGCCGATAAGAGCCGCTATTCGCTTGATGGCCTGAAGCGCCGGCGTTTGGACCGGCCATGGATCCGTCATGACGGCAGGCTGGTGCAGGCCAGTTGGCCGGATGCGTTCGCCGCGATCGCGGCGCGTTTGCGTGGCGTGGACGGCAAACGCGTGGGCGCCATCGTGGGCGATCTATGCGATGCGGAAAGCATGATGGCGCTGAAGGATCTGATGGGCGCGCTTGGCTCGCAGAACCTCGATTGCCGGCAGGATGAGGCGCGCATCGATGCGAGCCGGCGCGATTTCTATATGTTCAACAGCACGATCGCCGGTATCGACGCGGCGGACGCGATACTCATCGTCGGCAGTAATCCGCGACGCGAAGCGCCGATACTGAACGCGCGCATACGCAAGCGTTGGGTGGCGACGGCGGGGCATCTGCCGGTCGGTGTGGTTGGACCGGAGGCGGATCTGACGTATCGCACCACGCTGCTCGGTAGCGCGCCCGGTCTGCTCGCGGAATTGCACGATGGCACGCATGATTTTGCCCAGGTGCTGCGTGGTGCTGAGCGGCCGATGATCATCGTCGGGCAGGGCGCGCTACAGCGACCGGACGGTGCTGCGGTTCTGGCGCAGGCGTGGCGCCTGGCTGCAGGCGTCGGCGCTTTGCGAGGCGACTGGCACGGGTTCAACGTTCTGCACACGGCGGCGGCCCGCGTGGGCGCGCTCGATCTTGGGTTCCTGCCGGGCGACGGCGGGCTGGATTTCGCGGCTATGCTGGGCGGTGGCGTCGATGTTTTGTGGAATCTGGGCGCAGACGAGTTCGACACAACGCGGATCTCCGCCGACACGTTCGTGATCTACCAGGGCCATCACGGCGATCGCGGTGCGGCGCGGGCGGACGTGATTTTGCCAGGCAGCGCCTATACGGAAAAAGACGGCACGTATGTGAGCACGGAAGGCCGTGTGCAACGCGGCTATCGTGCGCTGTTCGCACCTGGCGATGCGCGCGAGGATTGGCGCATATTGCGCGCCTTTTCCGCGGTGATCGGTCACGCGCTGCCTTACGATGATATCGACGCGCTGCGTGCCCGCTTGGAGCGGGAAAACCCGGTATTCGCGCGGGTGGGGCTGTCCCGGTTTGGTGCGGCGGACCTTGCGGGTCCGGGCGGGCATGAATTCCCGCCTACGCCGGACGATGCACCCTTGGCCGCTGCCGTCACCGACTATTATCTGACCAACCCGATCAGCCGTGCGAGCTTGACGATGGCCGAATGTTCGCGCATCGCCCCTGCGTCGCTCGCGGCACATCTGGCCGTGGCGGCGGAGTAGGTTCGTGTACAGCTTTTTCCACGAGAACATGTTCGGTGTGCTGCTTCTGACTGTCGCAGAGACGCTCGCGATCCTGGTGCCTGTGCTGCTCAGCATGGCATATGCCACCTACTTCGAACGCAAGGCGCTGGCCGCTTTCCAGCTTCGGCTTGGGCCCAATCGTGTAGGACCGTTCGGACTGTTTCAACCCTTTGCGGACGCGGTAAAGGTTTTTACCAAAGAGACGATCATTCCAGCAGGTGCCAGCCGCACGCTGTTCCTGCTGGCACCGATGCTGACGTTCGTGCTCGCCTGTATGGCCTGGGCGGTCATACCGGTGAACAACGGGTGGGCCGTCGCTAACATCAATGTCGGCATATTGTATCTGTTCGCGATCAGCTCGCTCGGCGTGTATGGCATCATCATCGCTGGCTGGGCCAGCAATTCGAAATACGCGTTCCTGGGTGCCATGCGGTCGGCGGCGCAGATGGTGAGCTATGAAGTATCGATCGGCTTCGTTCTTGTTACCGTCATGCTCTGCGTCGGCAGCCTGAACCTGAATGACATTGTGTTGGCACAGCACCGCGTGTGGTTCTGCTTCCCGCTGCTGCCGATGTTCGTGATATTTCTGATATCCATGTTGGCGGAATGCAATCGCGCGCCCTTCGACCTGCCGGAAGGCGAGAGCGAGCTGGTCGCCGGCTTCTTCGTGGAATATAGCGCGATGAGTTTCGCGCTGTTCTATCTGGGCGAATACACCAACATGATCATGATGAGTGCGCTGGCGAGCGTGCTGTTTCTGGGTGGCTGGCAGGCGCCGTTCGGGCTGGTTTTCATCCCCGGCATCTTCTGGCTGATATTGAAGATCTGCGCGGTGATGTTTTTCTTCTTTTGGGTGCGCGCCACTTTCCCGCGGTTCCGCTATGACCAGTTGATGCGCCTCGGTTGGAAAGTGTTCCTGCCGCTGTCCTTGCTGTGGCTTGTTCTAACGGCCGGCTTCCTCGAATTCACTGGCTTGTTGCCCAATGGCGCGGCGTAAGGGACCCACATGCTGACCGGATCATCGATGTGGCGATTGCTGCTGTGGGAGCTGCTCTCCGGCATGGCGATCACGCTGAAGTATTTCTTCAAGAAGCCTGTCACCATAAACTATCCTTATGAAGGCGGTCCGCTCGGCCCGCGCTTCAAGGGCGAGCATGCCCTGCGCCGTTATCCGAACGGTGAAGAGCGTTGTATCGCGTGTAAGTTGTGCGAAGCCATCTGCCCGGCCTACGCAATCACTATCGAGGCCGAGCCGCGTGAAGACGGGTCGCGTCGCACCACGCGCTACGACATCGACATGACCAAGTGCATCTATTGCGGCCTGTGCGAAGAGGCCTGTCCGGTGGATGCCATCGTGGAAGGCCCGAATTTCGAGTTCTCTACCGAGACGCGGGAAGAGCTGATGTATAACAAGGATAAGCTGCTCGATAACGGCGATCGCTGGGAGGCGGAAATCGCCAAGCGCCTCGAGTTGGATGCGCCCTACAGATGATTACGTCGCTCGCGTTCTATGTGTTCTCGATCGTCATGCTCGCCTCGGCGGCAATGGTGATCACCAGCCGTAATCCCGTCCACTCGGTATTGTTCCTGATACTCGCGTTTTTCAATGCGGCGGCGTTGTTCCTGCTCGCAGGCGCCGAGTTCCTGGCCATGATCCTGGTGATCGTCTATGTGGGCGCAGTGGCCGTGCTGTTCCTGTTTGTGGTGATGATGCTCGACGTGGATTTCGTGGCGTTGCGCGAGGGATTTCAGAAATACGCGAGCGCCGGGCTGATCGTCGGCATCGTGTTGTTTGGCGAGCTGGTATTCGTTGGCTTCGGCTGGCATTTCGCGCCGAACGCGCCCGTATTGCGGCTTAGCGCCATACCCGGTCAGGTGCAGAACACACGCGCAATCGGCCAGGTTCTCTATACGAATTACATTCTGCTGTTTCAGCTCTCCGGACTGATACTGCTCGTGGCCATGATAGGCGCCATTGTGCTGACGCATCGCGAGCGCCGCACGTCGCGCCACCAGAACATCACGCGCCAGCAGGAACGCCGCGTAAGCGACACGCTGGAGGTCCTTAGTCTGCGTAGTGGCGCCGGAGTTCGGGAGCTCGGCATCTACCGGCCGAAGCCGGAGCGTATTGAGGCATCTGCGCTGCCGCATGATGACGCGCACCACGGCGGCGCGCCGGCGCCCGAACCGGTGCAGGGGGAGCACTAAGCCATGTCGCAAGGTGCACTTTCCATCGGCGTCGGGCATTACCTCTTTGTCGGAGCATTCCTGCTCGTTCTAGGCGTCTTCGGCATTTTTCTAAACCGCAAGAACGTCATCGTCATCCTAATGTCGATCGAGCTGATACTGCTGGCGGTGAACCTCAATCTTGTGGCGTTCTCCTCAGCGCTGAATGACCTTGCGGGCCAGATACTCGCGATGTTCGTTCTGACCGTCGCCGCAGCCGAGGCCGCGATCGGCCTGGCTATCGTCGTCGTCTATTTCCGCAACCGCGGCTCGATCGAGGTCGAGGACGTGAACCTCATGAAGGGCTGAGATGCTGTTTGCGATAGCCGTCTTCGCCCCGCTACTGGGCGCGCTTGTTTGCGGCTTCGGCCGCAGCCTGGGCGACCGCACCGGCCAGATGATCACCATTGCGCTGATGGTGCTCGCCTCAGCATGTGGTGTGGTTTGCTGGTGGCAGCACATCTTCGCCGGCATCGGCAATAGCACGGTGGTTGTGGCCGACTGGATCAATTCCGGCAGCTTCCATCTCGACTGGGCGCTGCGCTATGACTCGCTGTCGACGTCCATGGTCGCGATGGTCACTTGCGTCGCCACGCTTATACACATCTACAGCGTCGGCTACATGGCGCACGAGCACAGCACCACGACGCGCTTCTTCGCCTATCTGTCGCTGTTCACCTTTGCGATGCTGATGCTGGTGACAGCCGACAATCTCGTGCAGCTCTTCTTCGGCTGGGAAGGCGTGGGCCTCGCGAGCTACCTGCTCATCGGCTATTGGTACGATCGTCCGGCGGCGGCGCGTGCGGCGATCAAGGCGATGGTTGTCAACCGCGTGGGCGATCTCAGTTTTGCCGTCGGAATTGCGTTGGTTTTCACCAAGTTCGGCGCGGTGGATTTCAACACCATTTTCGCCGGCGTTCCCGCGCATATGAACGATACCTATCATATTTTTGGCGCCGCACCGCGCAGTTATGAGGTGATCGGCTATTTGCTGTTCATCGGTGCGATGGGAAAATCCGCGCAGATATTGCTGCACACCTGGCTGCCGGACGCGATGGAGGGCCCGACACCGGTGTCCGCACTGATCCATGCCGCCACTATGGTCACCGCCGGGGTGTTCCTCATGAGCCGCATGTCGCCGCTAATGGAGTTCGCACCCGGCGCGCTCGAATTCGTCACGTTCATTGGCGCCACCACCTGTCTTTTCGCCGCCACCATCGGCTGCGTGCAGACCGACATCAAACGCGTGATTGCCTACTCCACCTGCTCGCAGCTCGGCTACATGTTCATGGCGGCGGGCGTGGGTGCCTACCAGGCGAGTATGTTCCATCTCATCACACATGCCTTTTTCAAGGCGTTGCTGTTCCTGTGTGCAGGCTCGGTGATACATGCGATGAGCGACGAGCAAGACATGCGCCGCATGGGCGGCATCTGGCGCAAGATTCCATGGACATATGCCTGCATGTGGCTCGGCAGCCTGGCGCTTGGTGGCATTCCATATTTCGCCGGATACTGGTCGAAAGACGCGATCCTCGAATCGACCTTTGCTGCGAATTCCACGATCGGCACTTACGGTTTTGTCTGCGGCACGCTCGCCGCTTTTCTGACCGCATTCTACTCCGGGCGTCTTCTGTTCCTCACGTTCCATGGCAAACCGCGCGCCGATGCGCATGTCATGAGCCATATTCATGAGAGCCCGTGGTCGATGCGCGCGCCGCTCGTGGTGCTTTCTTTTGGCGCGGTGTTCGCCGGCTGGCTGCTGCACGCGATGTTCATCGGCGACCACAATGCCGCCTATTGGCAGGGCGCGATCTTCAACGGCCCGAACAATCACATGCTGCAGCAGGTTGAGCGTACGCCCTTGTTGATAGGCTTGCTGCCGACGGCGACCGGCGTGCTCGGCTTCGCACTCGCCTACCTGTTCTATATCGTCCGCCCCGCATTGCCCGTCCGCCTAGCCGCGGCGTTCCCGCGCGTCTATCTGTTCCTGCTGAACAAGTGGTATTTCGACGAACTCTACGACGCGATCTTCGTGCGCCCTGCGATGTGGCTCGCGCGCCTGTTGTGGAAAGTAGGCGATACCGAAATCATCGATGGCGTGCCCAACGGGTTGGCCACCATCGCGCAGGGTGGCTCGGTGCAAGTCGTGCGGATCCAGACCGGCTCGATCGCGGTCTATGCCTTCACGATGCTCATCGGGCTGGTCTGCATGGTCACTTTCTTTGTGCTCGTAAGATGAGCGCTCCTGGCAGGCAGATCATTGAAAGCTACGCGCTGTGACTGATGCAAACACCGCCGGCTTTCCCGTGTTGTCGCTGATCACCTTTCTGCCGCTTCTCGGCGTGGCCATCCTGATGACGCTCAGGGGCGACGACGAGGCCACCGCGCAGAACGCACGCTGGACCGCGCTCTGGACCAGCCTGATCGTTTTCCTCATCTCGCTCGTCCTGTGGACGCGCTTCAACATGCACGAAGCCGGCTACCAGTTTCGCGAGACGGCGAACTGGCTGCCGGAATACGGCATCGGCTACCGCATGGGCGTCGACGGCATCTCCGTGCTTTTCGTGCTGCTCTCGACCGCGCTTACGCCGATCTGCATCCTCGCAAGCTGGGACAGCGTGAAACTCCGCGTGCGGGAATACATGGCGGCGTTCCTCCTCCTGGAAACCATGATGGTCGGCATGTTTTCGGCCGCCGACTTCCTGCTGTTCTATTTCTTCTTCGAGGGCGTGCTCATCCCGATGTATCTCATCATCGGAGTCTGGGGTGGCCCACGGCGCGTATATGCGTCGCTGAAATTCTTCCTCTACACCTTCGCCGGCTCGGTGCTCATGCTGCTGGCATTGCTTGCGATGTGGCACCAGGCCGGCAGCACGGATATCGCCGTGCTGCTGCACACACGAATTTACCCCGCGTATGCAGATTTGGCTGTTCCTCGGCTTTCCTCGCGGCATTTGCGGTAAAGGTGCCGATGTGGCCGGTGCATACCTGGCTGCCGGATGCGCACGTGGAAGCGCCCACGGCCGGCTCCGTAATTCTCGCGGGCGTGCTGCTGAAAATGGGCGGCTACGGCTTCCTGCGTTTCTCCGTGCCGATGTTGCCAATCGCGTCTCAGCATTTTGCGCCGTTGATGTTCGCACTCGGCGTGATCGCGGTGATCTACACGTCGCTGGTGGCGCTTGCGCAGGAGGACATGAAGAAGCTGATCGCCTACTCGTCGGTGGCCCATATGGGCGTCGTCGTGATCGGCATATTCACCTTCAACATACAGGGCATCGACGGCGCGTTGTTCCAGATGATCTCGCACGGCATCGTGTCGGCCGCGTTGTTCCTCTGCGTCGGCGTGATCTATGATCGCATGCACACGCGCGAGATCGCCCGCTACGGCGGCCTGGCGGACCGCATGCCGGCTTATGCGTTCGTATTCATGCTGTTCACCATGGCGTCGATCGGTCTGCCGGGCACATCAGGTTTCGTCGGTGAGTTCCTGGTGCTCGTCGGTGCGTTCCAGGTGAATATCTGGCTGGCGCTGCTCGGCAGCTTTGGCATGGTGCTCGGCGCCGCCTACATGCTGTATCTGTATCGCCGGGTGATCTTCGGTAAACTGGTGCGGCCGGATCTGAAATCGATACTCGATCTGTCGCCGCGCGAGATGGCGATCTTCGCGCCGCTGGCGATACTCACCATCTGGCTCGGCATCTATCCCAGCAGCTTCACCGATTTCTTCGCCGCCACTGTGTCGTCGATGGTCGATACGCACGCGCAGGCGCTGAACATCGCGCATACAACGACAAAGCTGGCGGGAGCCGTGCCATGAACTGGGGCCTCGCCACGCCGGAGATCGTGCTGGCACTCGCCGCAATGGCCATCCTGCTGGGCGGCGTGGTGCAGAAGCGCGATGCTTCGCTGATCTGCACCATGGCCGCGCTCGGCGCCTGCGCGATCACCGCCGTGCTGGTGATCGGCACGCAGACCGCGATCGGCTACGAAGGCCTGTTTATCAGCGATGCGTTTTCCAAATTCGCCAAATTGCTGATCCTGCTCGGCAGCGCGCTCTGCCTGGTGCTGTCGCTGGACTACAACGAACGCCAGGGCATCAAGCGTTTCGAGTTCCCGGTGCTGAT
This sequence comes from uncultured Alphaproteobacteria bacterium, assembly GCA_963795825.1. GTDB lineage: Bacteria > Pseudomonadota > Alphaproteobacteria > Acetobacterales > Acetobacteraceae > BOG-908. The sequence goes on from CAWCIW010000005.1 coordinate 137,204, forward strand.
GCTGCTCAGCACGGTCGGCATGATGGTAATGGCGTCGGCCAACAATCTGATGACGCTGTATATGGGCCTCGAGCTGCAGTCGCTCGCGATCTATGTGCTCGCCGCGTTCGCGCGCGATGACATACGCTCGTCGGAAGCCGGCCTGAAATACTTCGTGCTCAGCGCCCTGGCATCTGGCCTGCTGCTATATGGTATTTCGCTGACTTACGGGTTTTCCGGCTCGATGGATTTCGGCCATATCGCCCAGGCGGTCACCCAGCCGGAGAGCGTGTCGACCGGCCTGATCGTCGGCATCGCGTTCGTCATCGCCGGCCTCGCCTTCAAGCTGTCCGCCGTGCCGTTCCATATGTGGACGCCCGATGTGTACGAAGGCGCGCCCACGCCGGTTACCGCCTTCATGAGCACCGCGCCGAAAGTGGCACCCTTCGTGGTGTTGTTGCGCGTGATGTTCGGCCCGTTCGGTCACATTGCGATCCAGTGGCAGCCGATCATCATCGTCGTCTCTATCGCCTCGATGCTGCTGGGCAGTTTCGCCGCGATCGCGCAGACCAACATCAAGCGCCTGATGGCGTATTCCTCGATCGGCCATATGGGTTACGCGCTGATCGGCCTGGCGGCCGGTACGCAGATCGGCGTGCGCGGCGTGCTGGTCTATCTGCTCACCTATGTGGTGATGTCCGCCGGCGTGTTCGCGTGCATCATCGCCATGCGACGGCGCGGCATCGCTGTCGAGAAAATCAGCGACCTCGGCGGCCTGGCCAAGAACGACACCACGCTTGCCGTGCTGATGGCGATCTTCATGCTCAGCATGGGCGGCATCCCGCCTTTCGCCGGATTTGCCGGCAAACTGTTCGTGTTCCAGGCGGCGGTGGATGCCAATATGTGGACGCTCGCGGTGATCGGCCTGCTGACCAGCGTGGTCGGGCTGTTCTATTACCTGCGCATCATCAAGGTGATGTTCTTCGATGCGTCCGAGGCGCCGTTCGATCTGCGGTCCGGCTCGCTGTCGTTTGTCGCCATGGCCACCGGCGCCTTCACGCTGTTGTTCTTCTTCGTGCCGGCGCCGTTCGTGGGTGCTGCCACCGCGGCGGCAAAGGCCCTGTTCGGGTGACGCCGTGCGTGCCGCCCGGCTGGCGGCTGCAGCATCATTTGAGCCTGAATTCCACCCAGGATGTGGCGATCGCAGCGGGCGAGGCGGGCGATCCCGGCCGACTTGCCGTTCTGGCGGATCTCCAGATCGCCGGGCGCGGCAGGAGCGGCCGCGTCTGGGTGGCGCCGGCGGGCAATCTGAACCTCTCGGTTCTGCTGGGTGCGGCTGGGCGGAGCGAGCCGGGCCGATGGGCGCTGCTGGCCGGCCTGGCCGTGCTGGCGGCGCTGGCGCCCTATGCCGGCGGTGCTGAGCTGCAGCTCAAATGGCCGAATGACGTCCTGCTCGAAGGCGGCAAGCTGGCCGGCATCCTGATCGACAGCGCGATGGGGCCGGACGGCAAGGTGGCCTGGGTGGTGATCGGCATAGGCGCGAACCTGGCGGCGGCGCCGCAGATCGCGGGCAGGGCGGTGGCGAACCTGCCGGCGCCGGCGCCCGACGTGGCGGCTAACATCCTAGCCGCGTTGGACCATCGCGAAGGCTGGGAGATGGACCGGCTGGTGGCGGCATGGCTGGCGGCAGCCCACCCGATCGGCACCATGCTGGACGTGCAAACCCCGCAAGGCCGCCTGACCGCCGCCTTCGCCGGCCTGACTCCCCAAGGCGCGCTCCTCCTGAAAGACCAGGAGAAGCCAATAACCAGCGGAGAAGTCTTTCCCCACCAAAAGAAGACGGGGGGTCTGGGGGGGAAGGCACTTCTCCCCCAGCTCTTGCCTTGCTCCTAGTCGTCGACGCCGGCAACACCAACGTCGTGTTTGCCGTGCACGACGGAAAACGCTGGGCCGGCATTTGGCGCATCGCCACCGAGCCCCAGCGCACCAGCGACGAATACGCCGTCTGGCTACTGACGCTCTTAACCCACAGCCGCCTGACACCCGATTTGGTGAGCGGCGCGGTGATCGGCACGGTTGTCCCCGCCGCGCTCTATCACCTGCGTCGCCTGTGCCGCGAGTGGTTCGAGGTGGAGCCGCTGGTCGCGCGCGCCACCCTGGATTGGGGGTTCGACATAAGGGTCGACAATCCGGAGGACGTGGGCGCGGACCGCCTGCTGAACGCGCTGGCCGCCTACAGGCATTTCCAGAGTTCGCTGATCGTGATCGATTTCGGCACGGCGACCACCTTCGACGTGGTAGGCGAGGACGGCGCCTATCTCGGCGGCGCCATCGCCCCGGGAATCAATCTTTCCATCGAGGCGCTGCACCAGGCCGCGGCCAGGCTGCCCAGGATCGGCATCGGGCGGCCGCAGGCGGTGATCGGCACGGGCACTGTCTCCGCGATGCAATCGGGCGTATATTGGGGATATGTTGGCCTGATCGAGGGCCTGGTCACCCGCATGCGCCGGGAGATCGACACGCCGGCGAAGATCGTGGCGACGGGCGGACTGGCCCCGCTGTTCTCCGAAGGCACCGAGATATTCGACCGGATCGACCCGGACCTGACCCTGGACGGGCTTCGCCTGTTGGCGGAGCGCAACCCCGCCCCCAGATTACCACGTGACAAGACAAGAACGATCGAAGGCGATTAATGGATTTAGCAACCGGTGACCTTGCCTTCCTGCCCCTGGGCGGGACGGGCGAAATTGGCATGAACCTCAACCTCTACCGCTGCGACGGCCAATTTCTGGCCATCGATTGCGGTATCGGCTTCGGCGGCAACGAACTGCCCGAGGCCGACGTGATCATGCCCGATCCGGCCTATATCGCCGAGCGTCGGGACAAGCTGCTGGGCCTGGTGATAACCCATGCGCATGAAGACCACGTGGGCGCGGTGGCGCATCTCTGGCGCCAGCTGCGTTGCCCGGTCTATGCGACCCCGTTCACGGCGGCCGTGCTGCGGCGCAAGCTGACCGAGGCGCATCTGGTAAACGAGGTGAAGATCCATGTGATCCCGCCCGGCGGCTCTTTCGAGCTCGGGCCGTTCCGCCTGCAGTTCCTGCGCGTGGCGCATTCCACGCCGGAGGCCCAGGGCGCTGGCGATACGCACGCCGTACGGCACCATCGTGCATACCGGCGACTGGAAGCTCGATCCCAACCCGCTGGTCGGCCCGCCGACGGACGAGGCGGCGTTTTCCGCACTCGGCGACGAGGGCGTGCTGGCGATGGTGTGCGACAGCACCAACGCGCTGGTGGAAGGCCATTCCGGCTCGGAGGGCGATGTGCGCCGGTCGCTGGCCACGCTGATCAAGTCGATCGAGGGCCGCATCGCGGTGACGTGCTTTGCCAGCAACGTGGCGCGGGTGGAGAGCGTGGCGATCGCCGCGCGCGATGCCGGGCGCAGCGTGGCGCTGGTCGGGCGCAGCCTGCGCAACCTGGAAACCGCGGCGCGCGAGTCGGGCTATCTCAGCACGATCCCGCAATTCGTGTCAGCGAGGACGGCGCGAACGACGTGCCGGACAATAATCTGCTTATCCTGATCACCGGCAGCCAGGGCGAGGCGCGCAGCGCGTTGGCGCGCGTGGCGGCCGACACGCATCCGAGCATCGCGCTGGGCGAGGGCGACACGGTGATCTTCTCCAGCCGGATGATCCCGGGCAACGAGAAAGCCATCGGCGCGGTGCAGGACAATCTGGTCCGGCGCGGCGTGCGCGTGATGACCGACGACGACCACATGGTGCATGTGAGCGGCCATCCGGCGCGCGACGAATTGCGCCGGCTGTATCGCCTGGTGCGGCCGCAATACAGCGTTCCGGTGCATGGCGAGTGGCGCCATCTGACCGCTCATGCCTCGCTGGCGCAGGAGCTGGGCGCCACGCCGCTTATGCTGGAGAACGGCGACATTCTGTCGCTGTATCCGGGCAAGCCGCAGGTGACCGAACTCGGCGCCGGTCGGCCGTCTGGCGCTGGATGGTAATCGCGTGGTTCCGTTGCAGGGCGGGGTGATGGCGGCGCGCCGGCGCATGCTGTTCAACGGGGTGGTTGTCGGCAGCCTGGCGGTTGATGCGACGGGGCGGGTGATGGGCAAGGCGCGCGTGACGGCGCCTGGTCTGTTCGAGCCGGAGGATCCGGAGACGGAGCGGCTGAGCCGGGATTTCGGCGCCGCGGTGGCCGATCTGCCGGCGCCGCTGCGTCGGGACGACAGCGCGCTGCAGGATGCGGCGCGGGCGGCGTTGCGCAAGATCGTCGGGCGCAAGCTGGGAAAGAAGCCGATGGTGGATGTCCATCTGCTGCGGGTCTGAGTCCGGCAGATGAACTGGTTCACCGCGGTCGTCGTCTATGTGCTGATCTGGTGGACGTCGCTGTTTGCCGTGTTGCCGCTCGGCACAAAGCCGGTGGCCGAGGCGGACGCGGCGACCGGCTGGCGCGGCGCGCCGGCGCAGGCGCGCATCGGCCGCAAGGTCCTGATCACCACGGCGGTGTCGTTCGTGATCTGGCTGGTGGTGGTGGGCCTGATCGAGAGCAACTGGCTCAGCTTCCGACACGGCATTCTGAAAATGCCCGATAACTATCCAGAGGTGCGGCGCTAATGCCTGCCAGACGCGCATTAGGCGTTTAGCGGCTGCATTTTCCGCAAAAACGACGCTGGATTTATGTGGACGCGGCGGAACGGGGGCGCTGATAATCACCGACAGGACGAGGCTTCCCTCCTCCTGTCGTGTGACTGGCGTTTCCTCCCTAAACTTGGCCCTGCCGCCGCCGGTGTGCGGGGCCGTTTTTTTGGTAGCAGGACGTGGACACGCCGTCATCAACTATTAACACTTAACTTGCGACAAAATGTGTTGCAACGCACCATAATTACGCGCGAGAAGCCGGCAGCATAAAACGCCGACAGGGAGTCAAAAGTCTTTTGCTTCTTTTCTTCAGAAAAGAAGGCCTTACTTCCCAATCCCAGCCGCTCTACCTTGCGCGCCAATACACCAAGGACGCGCAATGCGGCTCTCCCACAGTTTCGTGCCCACCCTGAAAGAGACGCCGGCAGAAGCGCTGATTGCCTCGCACCGTCTCATGCTGCGCGCCGGGCTTATACGGCAGACCGCCTCTGGCATCTATGCCTGGCTGCCCGCCGGCTTGCGCGTGCTTCGCCGTATCGAGCAGATCGTGCGCGAGGAACAGGATGCGGCCGGCGCGCAGGAAATCCTCATGCCGACGTTGCAGACAGCCGATCTGTGGCGCGAGAGCGGCCGCTACGACGCGTATGGCCCGGAGATGCTGCGCATACGCGACCGCCACGAGCGCGAGCTGCTCTACGGCCCGACGAACGAGGAGATGGTGACGGATCTCGCGCGCAACGCGATCAAATCGTATCGCGAGCTGCCGCAGACTTTGTATCACATACAGTGGAAATTCCGCGACGAGATGCGGCCGCGTTTCGGCGTGATGCGCGGCCGCGAGTTCCTGATGAAGGACGCATATTCCTTCGATCTCGACTACGAAGGCGCGGTCAATACCTACCGGCGGATGATGCTGGCCTATATGCGCACGTTCCAGCGCCTCGGCGTGCGCGCTATCCCCATGTTGGCCGATACCGGGCCGATCGGTGGCGATCTCAGCCACGAATTCATCGTCCTGGCGCCGACGGGCGAGAGCCAGGTGTTCTACGATGCATCGCTGGAGCAGCTCGATTATCTGAAAGCGGATTTCTCCTACGGCAAGCCGGGCGATCTCGCGGCCTTTCACGATCTGATAAACTCCTACTACGCCGCCACCGAGGAGAAGCACGACCAGGCGCGCTGGGCGGATGTGGATCCGGCGCAGAAGCGGGAAGGGCGCGGCATCGAGGTCGGGCAGATTTTCTATTTCGGGCGGAAATACAGCGACACGCTGAAGTTTTCCGTGGCCGGCCCCGATGGCGGCACCATCGTGCCGGAAATGGGCAGCTACGGTATCGGCGTGTCGCGCCTGGTGGGTGCGATCATCGAATCGTCGCATGACGCGGCGGGAATCATCTGGCCGGCCAGCGTGGCGCCGTTCCCGGCTTGCATCCTGAATTTGCGCGTGGGCGATGCGGCTTGCGACGCTATTTGCGAGGACCTTTATGCGAAGTTCGGCGGTCGCGCGCTGCTGGATGATCGTGATGAGCGCGCTGGCGCCAAGTTCGCCGATGCGGATCTGATGGGGCATCCCTGGCAGATCATCGTGGGTCCGCGCGGGGCTGCTTCGGGACGGGTCGAGGTCAAGCGGCGGGCTACCGGGGAGCGGGGGGAGGTTAGTGTTGAGGACGCGTTTGCGAAAGTAAGCGAGCAAGGCCTTCTTTTTTGAAAAAAAGAAGCAAAAAACTTTGACTCCGCTGTCGCGAGCCTCTCCCACACGGCGCGACAGCGGAGTCAAAAGTTTTTGGTTCTTTTTTCAAAAAGAACCGCTTCCTTCCTGCGGAGTCCGGTAATTGTTCAACGCTTTCGAACGCGCAATCGCCGGCCGCTATCTGCGCGCGCGGCGCGGCGAGCGCTTCGTGTCCGTCATCGCGATCTTCTCGCTGGTCGGGATCGCGCTCGGTGTGGCCACGCTGATTATCGTCATGGCGGTGATGTCCGGCTTCAAGGACGACCTGCTCGGCCGCATACTCGGGCTGCAGGGCCATCTGGATGTGTATGGCAGCACGCCTTCCGGCATCACCGACTACGATCCTCTTGCGGCGAAGATCGGAGCGCTGCCTGGGGTGGTATCAGCGACACCGGTGATCGAAGGCCAGGTTCTGCTCACCGGCCGCAGCCAGAGCTCCGGCGGGATCGCGCGCGGCATCACCCAGGCCGATCTGCGGAAGCTGCCGTCGATCGCAGGCAACATACGCGCCGGCTCGCTCGATGATTTCCATGGCGACAATGCGATCGCGGTTGGCCAGGCGCTGGCGGACCGCTTCAATCTCGATGTAGGCGGCAAGATAACGCTGGTTTCGCCGGATGGCGCGGTGACGGCGTTCGGCACCGTACCGCGTGTGCGCGCCTATCGCGTGGTGGCGATTTTCCAGGCCGGGATGAACGAATACGACAGCACCTATACGTTCCTGCCGTTGCAGGCGGCACAGGTGTATTTCCAGAAACCCGGTGCGGTGACGCAGATCGAGGTGATGGTGCGCGACCCGCAACACGTATCGAACGTGACGCGCGAGGTGCGCGACGCGCTGCAGGGCCAGGGTCTGCGCATCTTCGACTGGACGCAGAGCAACGACAGTTTCTTCGCCGCGGTCACGGTGGAGCAGAACGTGATGTTCCTGATCCTGACGCTGATCATCATCGTCGCCGCATTCAACGTGGTGTCGTCGCTGATCATGATGGTGAAGGACAAGACGCGCGATATCGCCGTGTTGCGCACGTTGGGCGCGGGGCGTGGCGCGATCATGCGCATCTTCCTGATGTGCGGCGCCTTTGTCGGCGTGACCGGCACCGTAGTGGGCACGCTGATCGGCGTGGTGTTCTGCCTCAATATCGAGCGCATACGCCAGGCGTTGCAGAGCCTTACGGGCACCACGTTGTTTGACCCGACGGTGTATTATCTCGAGCATCTTCCGGCGAAGCTGGACATCGTGACGGTCACGCAGGTGGTGCTGATGGCGCTCGTATTGTCCTTGCTCGCCACACTGTATCCGAGCTGGCGTGCGGCGCGCACCGATCCTGTGGAGGCGTTGCGCCATGAATGAGCCGCTCGAGCTCCGCCGCGTTGGGCGCGTGTACAAGAGCGGCGCAGGCGATCTGCCGATCTTGCGCGGCGCCGATCTGGTATTGCGCGCCGGCGAGATCGTGGCGCTCGTGGCGCCCTCGGGCACCGGAAAATCCACGTTGCTGCATCTGGCGGGTTTGCTGGAACGGCCGGATTCCGGTGCGGTGTTCGTGGACGGCGTGGATGCCGGCAATCTGGGCGACACCGCGCGTACGCAGATCAGGCGGGACCGCATCGGGTTCGTGTATCAATTCCACCATCTGCTCGCCGAGTTCTCCGCGCTGGAGAACGTGACGCTGCCGCAGATGATACGCGGCACATCGAAGCGCGCGGCGCAGGAGCGCGCGCATGTGTTGCTTGGCGCATTCGGCCTGTCGCCACGCGCGGCCCAGCTGCCGGGCAAGCTTTCTGGCGGCGAGCAGCAGCGCGTGGCGATCGCGCGCGCGCTGGCCAACAAGCCGGCGGTATTGCTGGCAGACGAGCCGACCGGAAACCTGGATAGCGGCACGTCCGACGTGGTATTCGCCGAGCTGCTGCGGATCGTTCGCGAGCAAGGCGTGGCGGCGCTGATAGCCACGCACAACGCGGAGCTGGCATCGCGTATGGACCGGGTAGTGACCCTGCGCGACGGGCTGATCGTGCCAAAACCATAACCGGCTTCTCCCCAACACCCGACAGGGAGCAAAAGTCTTTTGCTTCTTTTCTTCAGAAAAGAAGGCCTTTCTCAAACAAGCTGCGCCGCGCAGCGAAACGGGGAACACATGGGACGCTATCTGGTCACCGGCGGTGCCGGCTATGTCGGCAGCCATCTCGTGCTAGCATTGCTGGAAGGCGGCCACGAAGTGGTCGTCTATGACAACCTCCGCCAGGGTCACGCAGAGGCGGTTCTGCCGCCGGCCAGGCTGATACAGGCGGATCTCGCCGACCGCGAAACGCTGGACCGCGTGCTGGCCGATGGGCCGTGGGATGCGGTGTTCCATTTTGCCGCCCTGTCGCTGGTGGGCGAGAGCATGCAGCGGCCATTCTATTATTTGGCAGAGAATGCCGGGCTGGGCATCGGACTGATCAACTCCTGCGTGCGACACGAGATTCCCAAATTCGTGCTGTCCTCCACCGCCAATCTGTTCGGCGATCCGCAGCGCATCCCGATCGATGAATCCGAGCGCATCGCGCCGGGCTCGCCCTATGGGGAGAGCAAGCTGATGCTGGAGCGCGCGCTGTTCTGGGCGGACAGGATACATGGCCTGCGCGCGGCGTGTCTGCGCTATTTCAATGCGGCCGGCGCGGACCCCGAGCGGCGCCTGGGCGAGGACCACGATCCGGAGACGCATCTGATCCCGCTGGTGATCGACGCGGCCCTTGGCCGAAGAGCGGAAATCGCGGTGTTCGGCCAGGATTATCCCACCCAGGATGGCACCTGCATACGCGACTACATCCATGTGGCCGATCTGGCCCAGGCGCATTTGAAAGCGCTGGACCAACTCGCGCATCGTTCGGTCACGTATAATCTGGGCAACGGCGCCGGCCATTCCGTGATGGACGTGATCAAGACGGTAGAGCAGGTGAGCGGCCGCAAGGTGCCGGCCAGGATAACGGCGCGAAGGCCCGGCGACCCCGCCGTTCTGGTAGCCGGATCGGACCTGCTGCGACAGGAAACCGGCTGGGCCCCCAAATACGACGCCCTGGATACGATCGTAGAACACGCCCTGTCCTGGCGAGAAGCAAACCCAAGCGGCTACAAAAAGAAGTAACAAAGTCGCGTCAGCAATCCCCGACAGGGAGCAAAAGTCTTTTGCTTCTTTTCTTCAGAAAAGAAGGCCTTTCTCCCTTGCCGAAAACCGCAATCTTCCAGCCCCGCCCAGGCCTAGGCGACCTGATCTGGCACCTCCCGATAATCAGAGCCCTGGCAAAATCCGCCCCGATAACCCTGATCACCAAACCCAGCACCCAAGCCGACCAGCTCCTGGCCAACGACCCGGACATAGCCGGCATCGTCTGGTTCGATCGCAACCCCAGGCAAGGCAGCGGCCGTCACGATGGCCCGATAGGGTTCGCCCGCCTGGTCGCCGCGCTGAGGGCCACACAGGCGGACACCTGCGTGCTGCTGCATCACGGCGCCTCGCTTGCGGCCGCCATGTGCCTGGCCGGCATCCCGAGTCGCCAGGCGTATGGCTACAGCGCGGCGCAGCGCGCCTGGCTCACCGGCGGTCCGTTCCTACAAGGTGATATCCGATTCGCGGAGGCGTTCGACCAGGCGACCGCCTATGCGGCTGCACTGGGATTCAACGACCTACCGGAGCCGGCGGTCAGGGTCGATCCGGCGTCGCGCCAACGTGTGGCGCGTTATCTGGCGGGAATGCCAAGCCCCGTGCTGGCGCTGGGTATCGGCAGCCACGGGGCAAACCGGCAGTGGGGCGCCGAGCGGTTTGCCGCTCTCGCCACGCTTCACCACCAGCATACGCAGGGTGCCACGCTGCTGCTGGGCGCCGCGCAGGAGAGTGCGCTGGCCGCGCAGGTGATCGCGAATGCGGGCGCGGGCCAGATCCATCCCGTCATCGGCTGGGCGCTGCCGGATATCGTGGCGCTGCTGGCCGAAGCCGACCTGTTCGTCGGCAACGACAGCGGCCTGATGAACCTGCGTGCGGCGGTCGGCCGGACGGCGTACGGGCTGTTCGGTGCGTCAGGACCGCTGCGCCACAGCCCGTCCATCGTGCCGATTGTCCCGCCCGGCGGCCCGCGCCAGGGCATGGATGCCATTACCGTCCAAAGTGTGGCCGATGTCCTGCCGAGCTTGCGGGAGACCGGCCGCTTCTAGACCCAGTGACCGGCGACCCAAACCCGGCCCGGATCCCAGTGACCGGGAATCCAGCGGTGATAGGCGGCGAGGCGCTTCACGTAATGGCCTGGCACCCAGACGTAGCTGCCGCCGCTGAAGTGCCAGCCGCCGGGCTGCCACACCACGCGCGGCGTGGGCGGGGGCGGGACCGCTTCCACGCGCGGCGGAGGAATGGCCGGCGGCAGGTCGGGCGGCTCGACAACGCAGCCGGCCAGACCGAGGCAGATTAGGAATGCGGATAGATGGGGGCGCATGGCGAAATCCGGAGGCAATGTTGCCCTCACGAATACCGCGCGATAGGTGCCGCACGCAACTGGCGCAGGATGGTTATCCGGCGCGCTCCGAGGCAACTCAGTCGGCAACAAAATGAGCAGCGGGCGTTCCAGGCAACCCTGGAACGCCCGCGCAAACGTCTCTTAGGCGAGCTTGAGGGCCGAAGCCGCCAGCTTGCCGCGCTCGCTGACAACCTCAAAGCTAACCTTCTGCCCGTCCTTCACCGTGGTCAGCCCGGCTGCCTGCACTGCCGTGATGTGCAGGAAAACATCCTTGCCGCCGTCTTGCGGGGAGATGAATCCGAACCCCTTGTCCGGGTTGAACCACTTTACCGTCCCGATAGCCATAGATACGCACTCCTGTTGAAGCACCAGCCTATAGACCTCTCGGGCGTCCGCGAACAGCCCCCCTTTCGGGATAGGCTTACGCGGCTGCCTTCTTGGTCGGCCGGCGCTTGAACGACATGGTCCCGTCGTCAAGCTTGCCGAATTTCAGCGCCATCATGTCCAGCGCATAGTTCTGGTTCAGCTTCCACGGCTTCGTGGTGCCCTGGCGCGGCAGTTCGGACAGTGCGCGCGTGACATAGCCCGAGGAGAAGTCAAGGAAGGGCGCGTCCTGCACCGAGGCATCGGCGATCGGACGCGCCTCTGCGAAACCGCGCTGGTCCATATAGGTCAACAGGCGGCATACATAGGAGGAGGTGAGATCCGCCTTCAGCGTCCAGGAGGCGTTGGTGTAGCCGAACGCGGTGGCGAGGTTCGGCACCCCGGAATACATCATACCCTTGTAGCTCATAGCCTTGTTGAACTCAACTCGCACGCCGTCGACGCTGATCGTCATGCCGCTGAGTATCTGCATCTTCAGGCCGGTGGCGGTCACCACGATGTCGGCCGGCAGTTCGCGGCCGGAGGTCAGTTTCAGGCCGGTTTCGGTGAAGCGCTCGATCGTGTCGGTGACGACTTCGGCGCGGCCGGATTTCAGCGCCACGAAAAGGTCCGAAGTCGGGCACCAGGCACAGCCGCTGGTCCCACGGATTGTATTTCGGGGTGAAGTGGGTCGCCACGTCGTAATCGGCGCCGAGCTCCTTCGAGACCAGGCCTATGAGCTGCGCCTTGAACTTCGCCGGCTTGCTGCGCGCCATGTTGAACAGGAAGAGCTGCAGGCTGACGTTGCGCCAACGTATCAGGCTGTAGGCGAGCTTGGCCGGCAAATAGCGCCGCAATTTGTTGGCGAACGCGTCCTCCGCCGGGCGCGAGGCCACGTAGCTCGGCGAGCGCTGCAGCATCGTCACATGCGCGGCGTCCTTAGCGATGGCGGGCACCAGGGTGACGGCGGTGGCACCACTGCCGATCACCACCACGGTCTTGCCGGAGGTGTCGAGATCCTCGGGCCAGAATTGCGGATGGACGATCTTGCCGCGGAAATCGTCGCGCCCGGCGAATTCCGGCGTGTAGCCGCCGGCGTAATCGTAGTAGCCGCTGCAGGTGAACAGGAAGCCGCAGGTGAAGGTCACCGGTCGGCCGTCCGTCTCGGCCTGCACCGTCCACAGCGCGTCGTCGGACGACCAGTCCGCCTGGATCACCTTGTGGCGGAACCGGATGTTGCGATCGACGCCGTACATCTCCGCGGTGTCGCGCACGTATTTCAGGATCGACGGGCCATCGGCGATTGCCTTGGCCTCGGTCCACGGGCGGAACGCGTAGCCCAGCGTGTACATGTCCGAATCCGAGCGTATGCCGGGATAGCGGAACAGGTCCCAGGTGCCGCCGATCGTCTCGCGACCTTCGAGCACCACGTAGGTTTTGGTGGGGCACTGTATCTTCAGGTGGCAGCCGGCGCCGATGCCGGACAGGCCTGCGCCGATGATAACGACATCAAAATGCTCGGTGGCCATGGCCGGCTTCCTCCCTGAAACTAGGGCGCGTGCCCTAAACGATGTTATCCTACCACACGGCCGGAAGTTCCACCAAGCCGCGCAGCGTGACCGTGGGCTTCCACGCCACGTGGTCCGGATCGGTGAGCCGCATAGTGGGCAGGCGCTCCAGCAGGCGCCGGAAGGCCACCTCGCCTTCGATGCGGGCAAGCTGCGCGCCCAGGCAGAAATGCAGGCCGCCGCCGAAGCTGATCGACCGCACGCCCGGCCGGCCGACATCGAGCGCGTCCGGATCGCCGGCATAGGCCGCCGGATCGTGGTTGGCGGCGCCGAGCAGGGCGATCACGTGCTCGCCGCGGGCGATGCGCTCGCCCATGATCTCATGATCCTGCAACGCGCTGCGGCCGGTGAGCTGCACCGGGCTGTCGTAGCGCAGCAGCTCCTCGACGGCGTTCGGTATCAGGCCCGGATCGGCGGCCAGGCGCGCGAGCTGGGCCGGGTTGCGGTGCAGCGCCAGCACGCCGTTGCCGATCAGGTTGGTGGTCGTCTCGTGGCCGGCGCCGAACAGCAGGCTGATGTTGGAGATGATCTCGTCGTCGGACAGCGAGTCGTCGGCATCCTTGGCCTGCGCCAGGCCGGATATCAGGTCGTCGCCGGGGTTCTGCCGGCGGTAGGCGAGCAGCCCGCGGAAATAGCCGGCCTGCGCCTGGGAGGCGCGGTTTGCATCGTCGAGCTCCTCGCGGCTGAGCGCGATCGGGTCGAGGATACGGCCGCGCACGGTGCTCTCCTCGAGGAACGGACCGCGATCGGACTCCGGCACGCCGAGCATGTCGCAGATGACGGTGACCGGCAGGCGGTGGGCGAAATCGCGTATCACGCACATGCCGCCCTGGGCGGACACACGGTCGATCAGCGCGTCCACTATCGTCTCGATCGACGTGCGCAGCGCCTCCATGCGGCGCGCGGTGAAGGCGCGGCTGACCAGGCCGCGCAGGCGCGTGTGCACCGGCGGATCGACGAACAGCATCATGCGGGTGAGCGAGGCCACCGCGAATTCGCCGGCCATCTCGGGGGTTTTCAGGTGCTCCTCCTCCCGGCCCATCACCGGGTCCCGCAGCAGCTGGGTGCAGCCGGCATGGGTGGAGACGACCCAGTGCCCGGTGGGCGCGCGCCAGATCGGGGCGGCTTCGCGCAGGAAGCGGTAGGCGGGGTAGGGGTCCGCGCGCAAAGCGGGGTTAGCGAAGTCGAAACTGTCCATCTGGCGAGTGTATCCTCTGCGTGTTGCGCGGAGGTTAACGGTGTTCAGGGAAGAAAGGGAAGCAGTCCTTTTTCGAGAAGTCGGCGAATGTTTCAGCACTCCCCGACAGGGACCAAAAGTCTTTTGCTTCTTTTCTTCAGAAAAGAAGGCCTTGCTTCCTTACTGCTGCTGCGCCGCCTCAACATCAGCCCCGCGCGCCTTCGACCAAGCCACCGGATCCTCCAAAAACCGCCGAACCTCCGCCAGATGGTGATCCGGAAAATACGGCCGATCCCGACACGCTTCGAGCACATCCCACCACGTGCACAGATGGTGCAACGTGATGTCCATCTGCGCCAGCTTCTCCAGGCTGCCGGGGAACACCCCGTAATAGAACACAACGAAGGCGTGGTTCACGATCGCGCCGGCGTCGCGCAGCGACTGGGTGAACCTGATCTTCGAGCGGCCGTCTGTGGTGAGGTCCTCGACCAGCAGCGTGCGCCTTCCGTCCGGCACGTCGCCCTCGATCAGCGCGTTCTTGCCGAATCCCTTCGGCTGCTTGCGCACATAGGCCATCGGCGCGTGCATCAGGTCCGCCATCCAGGCGGCGAACGGGATGCCCGCCGTCTCGCCGCCGGCCAGCACCTCGATCTGCTCGTAACCGATATGCCGGTTCAGCTTCTCCACGCCGAGCTGGCAGATCTTCTTCCGGGCGTGCGGGAAATAGATGATCTTGCGGCAATCGATATAGACCGGTGATTTCCAGCCGGAGGTGAGCGTGTAAGGCTCGTCGGGGCGGAAGTTCAGCGCGCCGATCTCCAGCAGGATGCGCGCGGTCGTCAGCGCCGCATCCCTGTCCCAGTCCGTCGCCACGCCAGCCGCCATCATATCCGCCTTCATCTTTCAGCCTGCAGGTTGTGCATGGCCCGTGCTCAACGGGCAACCCGGCCCGGCTTTCGTGGTTGTGCCATCGGCCTTCGCGGTTGCGGCATCGGCCCCAAGTCGCTATCTTTGTAGCAGATAAGAACTATTCGCAACTGGAGTTGGCCGTGGTCGAGATCGGACGCAGATGCGAGCGCGCGGTGGTTACCGCCTATGGCGAGCTGCGTCGTGCCGGAACGGACGACCTGGCGGCGTTCCAGAGCTGCACCACGCTCTACCGCATCCATCATCCGGAGGCGGGGTTGAGCGAGGCGCGCGCTCTGGTGGCCGAGTGGCTGGACCATCATATTACGCGGGCGGCTACTGGGGCTACGCGGGGATGTGAGTGCTAGCTTAGGTAAGCAAGGCCTTCTTTTCTGAAGAAAAGAAGCAAAAGACTTTTGCTCCCTGTCGGCGTGCGTTGAGGCAGCCGCTTCGTTACCTGCCTTCCAGGCCTACGTAATCCCTCTGCGCGTGGCCGGTATAGACCTGCCTTGGGCGGCCGATGCGCTGCAGCGGGTCCTCCATCATCTCCTTCCACTGGCTGATCCAGCCTACCGTCCTGGCCACCGCGAACAGCACGGTGAACATGCTGGTCGGGATACCCATCGCCTTGAGGATGATGCCCGAGTAGAAATCGACGTTCGGATACAGCTTCTTGCTGATGAAATACTCGTCGTGCAGCGCGATGCGCTCCAATTCGAGCGCCAGGTCCAGCAGCGGATCGTCCTTGATGCCGAGCTCGTCGAGCACCTCGTGGCAGGTGCGCTCCATGATCTTGGCGCGCGGGTCGTAGTTCTTGTACACGCGGTGGCCGAAGCCCATCAGGCGGACGTGGCTGTTCTTGTCCTTCACCTTGGCGATGAAGTCGGGGATGTGGTCCTTGTGGCCGATCTCGGCGAGCATCTTCAGGACCGCCTCGTTGGCGCCGCCATGCGCGGGGCCCCACAGGCTGGCGATGCCGGCGGCAATGCAGGCGAACGGGTTGGCGCCCGTGGAGCCGGCCAGGCGGACGGTGCTGGTGGACGCGTTCTGCTCGTGATCGGCGTGCAGGATCAGGATGCGATCCATCGCGCGGGCCAGCACCGGGTTCACATGGTACGGCTCGGCCGGCACGGCGTTCATCATGTAGAGGAAGTTCTCGGCGTAGCCGAGGTCGTTGCGCGGATACATGAACGGCTGGCCGATGGAGTATTTATACGCCCAGGCGGCGATGGTGGGCACCTTGGCGATCAGGCGGAACGCGCTGATGCGGCGGTGGTCCGGGTTCGTGACGTCCAGGCTGTCATGATAAAAGGCCGACAGCGCGCCGACCACGCCGCAGATCACCGCCATCGGGTGCGCGTCGCGCCGGAAGCCGTTGTAGAACTGGCGCAGCTGCTCGTGCACCATGGTGTGGTGCAGCACGCCGCGCTCGAACTCGGCCATCTCCTGCTTGTTCGGCAGGTCGCCGTTCAGCAGCAGGTGGGCCACTTCGAGGAAGGTGGATTTCTCGGCGAGCTGGTCGATCGGGTAGCCGCGGTGCAGCAGGATGCCTGCGTCACCGTCGATATAGGTGATCTGGCTTTCGCAGGCCGCGGTGCCGCCGTAGCCGGGATCGTAGGTGAACACGTCCAGGTCGGTATAGAGCTTGCGGATGTCGAACACCGATGGGCCGATCGTGCCGCCGATCAGGGGCAGGGTCGCTGACTTTTCGGTTCCGTCCAGTGTTACGGTCACTGAGCCGATCGGGGCGCCGGTCATTGTGTTTCGATCCTGTGGCAGAGGCGGTGGTGTGCGGCGGGAAGATAGCTGTGGTTTGTTAAGAAGGGCAACCTTCGCACCCGCAGCATAGATTGGTGCGGCGCGCGGGGGACAAGCAAGCGGGGGCGCTTTTCTGGAAAAAGACCAAGCCGCCTGACCCCAGGCGCCTGCGCGATGGCCACCTGCGTCTGCCAACGCATGCGGCTGCCAAACAACGCAGGCCTGTGTGCAGCCGACAGGGAGCAAAAGTTTTTTGGTCCTTTTTTCCAAAAAAGGACTGCTTCCTTCCTAGCACCCCTGCAGACGTGCTTCCCTCCCGCCCATGTCCCAGATCCTCCGCATAGGCGTCATAGGCGCCGGCCATTTCGGCCGTTTCCACGCGATCAAGATCGCCGCCAGCCAGCGCGCCGCCCTGGTCGGCATCACCGACCTCGATGCCAACCGCGCCGCCTCGGTCGGCCGCGAGCTGGGCGGGGTGCCGGGTATGGGCCTGGCGGATCTGCTGGAGACAGCCGACGCGGTGATCGTGGCCGCCCCCGCCGAAGCGCATTTCGACATCGCGGCGCTGGCGCTGGAGCGCGGCTGCCACGTGCTGGTGGAGAAGCCGATCGCCGCCACGCTGGACCAGGCGGACCGGCTGGCCGGGCTGGCGCGCGCCCAGGCGCGTGTGCTGCAGGTGGGCCATCTGCTGCGCTACTCGCCGGAGCACGGCGCCATCTCCGCGCGCATCACCCGGCCGCTCTACATCGAGGCCACGCGCATCGCGCCGTTCAAGCCGCGCGGCACGGACGTGTCGGTGATACTCGACCTGATGATCCACGATCTGGATCTGGTGCTGAGCCTCGTCGACTCGGACATCGAGAGCGTGGACGCGCTGGGGGCTGCCGTCTCCAGCCAGTTCGAGGACATCGCCAATGCGCGGGTGCGCTTCGTCAATGGCTGTGTGGCGACGATTACCGCGAGCCGGATCTCGCTCAAAACCGAGCGGCGGATGCGGCTGTTCAGCCAGGAGGGCTACCTGTCGGTGGATTTCGTGGCGCGCCGGCTGACGATGATCGGCCGCGAGCACGGCATGGAGGTGCCTGGGACGGATGGATTCCGGCTCGATGAGGCGAGCTGGGAGGATCACGACGTGCTGGAGGCCGAGCATGCGGCGTTCATCGCGAGCTGCCTGGATGGGGCGCCGGTGATGGTGGATGCGGTGGCAGGGCGTCGGGCTTTGGAGGCGGCGCTGGCGGTGGGGGCGGGGATTGCGCGGTCCCGGGCGGTGGCGGAGGCGGCTGGGTTGATACGGTAAGGCAAGCAAGGCCTTCTTTTCTGAAGAAAAGAAGCAAAAGACTTTTATTCCGACGCCTGCACCACGGCTCCCTCGGATTCCGCCATCGTATCGGCTGGCACAGAGAGCCCGGGCCGTGGTGCAGGCGGGGAGTCAAAAGTCTTTTGCTTCTTTTCTTCAGAAAAGAAGGCCTTCCTTACCTTTCCTCAAGAAACCTCAAACCCGCCCCGATCACTTCCTTCCGTGCCGGCAACACGTTATGCACCGCCCGCACCAGCAAGAACCGGCTTTCCGCGGCGGGCAGCCGCGTCTCTGCCACCGTCACGGTGAAATCGTTGTCGCCTTGCAGCAGCGGGTTGAAGCCCCGCCCTCCCGTGCCGCCGGCGATTACCGCCACGCCGCGTGCCACGGGCGCGGGCCACCTGCAATCGGCCGACAGCACGGCGCCGCATGGGCCGAGGAACGTTCCGAAGCCTGGCAGGCGGCGCAGCGTCCGCGCCATGGCGGAGCCCGCGACGGGTGAGCCGACCAGCACAAGCCGGCCGGGGCGCCAGCCATCCTGCGCGGCGCGTGCCAGCGCGGCGCAGGCGACGAGGCCGCCGAGGCTGTGGCCGATGAAGCTGATCTCGCCGGCGCCGTCTTCGGCCAAAGCGCGCGCGGCGCGGCTGGCGGTGGCGGCATGGACGCCGATCGGCAAACGGGTGCTAGCATAGGCCAGGTTGGCCACCGCCCAGCCGGTTTCATCCAGCGCCGTCGCGAGGCGGTGCATGATGCCGGGATAATGCAGGATGCCGTGCAGAAGCACCGCGGCTTTCGCCCGTCTGGCCGCGGGCGCAAGCCGGCCGATCAGCTCCAGGCAGTCGGCATCCGGGCCGGTATGCACGATGGCGCCCGCAGGATCGACGATCCGTGCCTTTCCGCTGATGCAATGGCTTTGCAGGCGCCACCCGGAGCGGACCCAGCTATCCGACCAGGGTCCAAAACCTTTCAGGAGCCGGTTGTTCGTCAGGCTGGCACGGTGTCTCATGGTGCAAACGTCTCCGGTAGATCGGAGATAATCCTTGAACAACGTTCATGGCAAGCTATTATGAACAGTGTTCACGGAAAGGAAGCCCCATGACCCTGCTCGCTTCGCGACGGCTAGCCCCGCTCCTCGTCACCCAGACCCTGGGCGCCCTCAACGACAACATGTTCAAGAACGCGCTCGTGGTGATGATCATGTTCCACGCCGCGCAGCCAGGGCGCCGGCGCGCTGGTGGCGCTGGCCGGCGGGCTGTTCATCCTGCCCTACATGCTGCTCTCGGCCACCGCCGGCCAATTGGCGGACCGCTTCGAGAAGCGCGCGGCTGATCATCCTGGTGAAATCGGTCGAAGTGCTCGCTCATGGCCACGGCCGCCGCCGGATTTTTGCTCGGCAGCACGCCGCTTCTGCTGGCGGTGCTGTTCGGGCTCGGCGTGCAGGCGACGTTCTTCGGGCCGCTGAAATACGCCATCCTGCCGCAGCATCTGCCCGAGGCCGAGCTGGTGGCGGGCAACGGGCTGATCGAGGCCGGCACGTTCCTCGGCATCCTGGCCGGCACCATCGCCGGCACCGCTGCTGTTCGGCCTGCCGCATGGCGCCGCCGCTGGTGTCGGGCGCGGGTCTGGCCGTGGCGCTCGCCGGCGTGGCGAGTGCCGCGCTGATACGGCCGCGCGCCCGCCGGCGACGCCGGCACTGCGCATCGGCTGGAACCTGGCGCGCGAGACCGGCCGGCTGCTGGCCACCGCGCGCGCCAACCGTCCGGTCTGGCTGTGCATGCTCGGGCTGAGCTGGTTCTGGGTGATGGGCGCCACGCTGCTGGCCGAGCTGCCGACCTGCTGGTGCGCGACGACCTGGGCGCCGGCCGCCCGTGTTCACGCTGCTGCTCGCCGTCTTCTCGGTCGGCGTGGGCGCGGGCTCGGTCGGCTGCCCGCAGCTGCTGCGCGGCGAGGTGTCCGCCCGGCTGGTGCCGTTCGCGGCGGTGGGGCTGTCCGTCTTCCTGTGGGATTTCGCCCATGCTGGCGGGGCACTGCATGCGGCTGGCCGGCATGTCGGCGCTGCTGCACAGCGTGGCCGGCTGGCGCATGCTGGCCGACCTGTCCTGCTGGCGGTGTGCGGCGGCATCTATTCCGTGCCGCTCTACGCCGTGATCCAGGAGCGTTCGGCGCGCGCGCTGATCTCGCGGATGATCGCGGCGAACAACGTGGTCAACGCCGCCGCCATGGCGTGCGGCGCCGCGGCTCACGGCCCTGCTGGCGCTGGCCGGCGTGGCGCCCGCCACCGTCCTGCTGGTCGCCGCTTTGGTCAATTTCGCGGTCGCCCTGTGGATCGTGCGCATCCTGCCGCAGAGCACGGTGCGCGCGCATGTTCCGCTGGTATTTCCGACGTTCCACGGCGTCGACGCATCAGCGGGCTCGAGAACATGCCGGATTCCGGCACGCGCTGCGGTGATCGTGGTGCAACCACCAGAGCTTCCTCGATGGCGCGTTCCTGGTCGCCGCCTTCCTGCCGGGCACGCCGACTTTCGCCGTCAACATCCACATCGCCAACCGCTGGTGGGCGCGGCCGTTTCTGGCCGCGGTGCGCCACTTCCCGGTCGATCCCGGCCAACCCGTTCAGCACCAAGACGATGGTGCGCGCGGTGCGCGACGGGCAGCAGCCTGGTGATCTTCCCCGAGGGCCGCATCACCGTCACCGGCGCGCTGATGAAGGTGTACGAGGGCGCCGGCATGGTGGCCGACCACGCCGAGCGCGGTGATCGTGCCGGTGCGCATCGATGGGCGTGCAGTTCACGCCGGCTCTCCCGCATGGGCGCCGCGCGCCGCGCCGCTGGTTCCCCCGGCTGTCGTTGACGGTGCTGCCGCCGGTGGCGATCGACGTGGACCCCGAGCTGCACGGCCGGGCGCGGCGCCGCGCCGTGGGCATGATGCTGCAGGGCGTGATGGAGCAACCGGCTTCGCCACCGCCGATACCGGCGGCTCGCTGTTCGCGGCCCTGCTCGACGCCAAGGACCGCTACGGCGCGGCCTTGCCGATCATCGAGGACATCGCGCGCGCGCCGATCAGCTACCGCCGCGTGGTGCTGGGCGCCGTGGTGCTCGGCCGGCAGGCTGGCGCGCGAGGCGCCGCTCGGCGGCCGGCTCGGCGTGATGCTGCCGAACGCGAACGGCGCGGTCGTCACGTTCATGGCGCTGCAGGCCTTCGGGACGCGTGCCGGCGATGCTGAACTTCTCGGCCGGCGCCGGAGGCGCATGCTGGCGGCCTGCGCGGCGGCCCAGGTGGACGGTCATCCTGTCGTCGCGCGCCTTCGTCGAGCGCGCCAAGCTGGGCCCTGTGGTGGCGCGGATGGAGCAGGCCAGGTGCGCTTCCTCTGGCTGGAGGATGTGCGCGCGGGGCTTGGCGTTGGCGCCAAGCTGCGCGGCCTGGCTGGATGCGCGGCGGGCCCGCCGCCTGCCTGGCGCGCTGCGTGGCCGCCGGCACGCAGCGCGGTGGTGCTGTTCACCAGCGGGTCGGAGGGCGCGCCGAAGGGCGTGGTGCTCAGCCACGCGCAACATCCTGGCCAACATCGCGCAGGTGGCCTCGGTGATCGACTTCAACCCGCGCGACCGGGTGTTCAACGCGATGCCGATGTTCCACGCCTTCGGCCTGACGGGCGGCGACGCTGCTGCCGCTGCTGCGCGGCGTGCGGACGTTCTTCTACCCGTCGCCGCTGCATTACCGCATCGTGCCTGAGCTGATCTACGACACCGACAGCACGATCGCCTTCGGCACCGACACGTTCCTGACCGGCTGGGCGCAGTTCGCCAACCCGTACGATTTCTACGCGCATGCGCTACATCTTCGCCGGCGCCGAGCGGCTGCGTCCGGAGACCCGCCAGCTCTATGCCGAGCGGTTCGGCGTGCGCGTGCTGGAGGGCTACGGCGCCACCGAGACGGCGCCGGTGCTGGCGCTGAACACGCCGATGCACAGCCGCCCGGGTGCCGCCGGCCGCCTGCTGCCCGGCATGCAATACCGCCTCGATCCGGTGGAAGGGATACACACCGGCGGCCGTCTGGTGGTGCAGGGGCCGAACGTGATGCTCGGCTATCTGCGCCACACCGCACCCGGCGTGCTGGAGACGCTGCCTGGCGGCTGGTACGACACCGGGCGATATCTGCACGGTCGACGACCAGGGCTTCATCACCATACACGCGCGCGCCAAGCGTTTCGCCAAGATCGCCGGCGAGATGGTCTCCATGGCGGCGGCCGAGTCGCTGGCCGCGGCGCGTGTGGCCCGACGCGGCGCACGCCGTGGTCTCGATGCCGGACGCGCGCAAGGGCGAGGCGCTGGTGCTGCTGACCACCCAGGGCGACGCAACCCCGGCCGTTCTGCTGGCGGGCGCCAGGGCGAAGGGGATGGCGGAGATCGCCGTGCCAAGGGTGGTGCGTGTGCTGGACCGGCTGCCCATGCTGGGCACCGGAAAGGTGGATTACGTGGCGGCCTCCCGGCTGGTGGCGGCGTCGCAAGCCAAGGCGGCAGCGCCTGCGGAAGCCGAGGCAAGTTAGGTCATGGCCCAGGCAAAAGGCCGCCACGCGCCCCTGCATCCAGCCTGGGCGCGACAGCACCCCGCAAAAGTTTTTTGCTTCTTTTTTGCAAAAAAGAAGGCCTTGCCTTCCTGCCCATCGGTGGTGCCGCGAGCGCTACCTTCCCACGCGCCACGCCCGATGCTAAACGCTGCCCGCAGTCGGAGCGTAGCGCAGCCTGGTAGCGCATCAGTCTGGGGGACTGGGGGTCGTGGGTTCGAATCCCGCCGCTCCGACCATCATTTCCGTCGCGCGGACCGCCGGCGCCCGATCTCCAGCAGGCGCTCGAATACGGCGGTGTCGCCGGGAAATCGCCGGCCCGCTTCGTCGCAGGTGGCCGAGAGCCGGTCCAGATCACCGCGCTGCGCGTCAATCGAAGCCAGTATCTGGTAGCTTCTGACGAGGTCCGGCCCGGCTTGCAGCGCGCTCTCGGCCAGTTCGCGTGCCTCTTCCAGCCGTCCGGCGTCGCGCGCGTCGCGGGCGCGTGTAAGCAGGCGGGCGGGCGTGTCCGCCCCGACGGCCGCGCGTGCGCCCCTCTCGCGGACGTTGGTCCAGACGGACAGATCCCAGTCGCGGTGCAGCTTCGCGGGGTAGAACCAGTCGGTTCTGCTCGGCGGGTCGCTGGCGGAATTCAGCTTGAAGACGAGCTTTCCGAGCGCCGGATCTGCGATGTTGAACACGCCGGTTGGGTGCGTGTTGTTGAACATTATCGAGGCGGCCGGCGTGGTGATCTCGAAATCGCCCCAGGCGCCGCAGATCAGCAGGCAATCATAGGTGCCCGCGAATGGCTGCAGGATCTCCGGCGCATAGCTGGGAACGTGCACGAAGGGTTTGCCGGCGTGCGCGAGCGCGTTGCGTATGTAGGGTATGCTCGAATCCTGCCCGGCGATGCAGAAGCGGGCGAAGCGCGCGAGCAGCGTATCGATATCCCGGGCATTGGCGAAATGCGAACAGAAATGCCCGAGATCGTCCCGCTCGAGCCTGGCCGCCTGCGGCAAGGCCACCAGCGGGAGCGGCTCGGCCCGATTCGTGATCCATTCGGCGAGTGAGGCCACCAGCCGGCCCGGGTCGACCATGCCCAGGCCGATCGGCGCGTCGGCCGTGTCCGGCACGGCCTGGTATTCCCAGTCGGCGGTATAGCGGCCCAGGCCGGGATGCGCGGCGATACGGAAGACCGGCTTGCCGAGATAGGCGGCGAGCAACGCCAGCGTGGTGGCGCGGTCCTCGAGCGGCAGATCGCGGCCGGATACGAAGCTGGCGGGCAGGCGATGGTGATTACGTGGGTAGCGTTGCCAGCGCACCATCACGAGGTCCGCCTCCGGCTGGCGTTCCAGCCCGTGGGACAGCACGGCGTAGGCCTGGTTCGGCGGCAGGCGCATCTCCGCCCCGTCATCCATCAGGATCAGGCTTGCGCCGCGCAGCCTGGCAAAGGCGGCACGTATCGGCGCCAGCGCCGCCTGGTCCAGGCGCGGCGAGAAATACGCGTCGAACACCAGATCCGATAGCAACACCGGCGAGGGCGGCAGGCAGACATGCTCGAAGCTGACGGGCACGCCCAGTTGGCGGGAGAGCTCGTCGAGGTGGCGTTCGGCCAGGCGACTGACCGTATGGAGATCGGCCAGCGACACGATACGCAGGCCGGCCTGCGTATCGGCGGCGGGCCCGGACTGCCTGGTCCGCAGCGCGCTGGCAATCTCGTCGAGCGTCCGGCTGCCGTCATACGCCAGCCCGGCATCGCCGAGGATGATACGCAGGACGGTCAGCGACAGCGAATCCAGCGTTTCGGCGACCGGCTTGTCGCCCGCCACGCGGGGAAAGGCCGCTTCCAGCTCGGCCAGCGGATCGGCCTCCGCGCGGGCCGCCTGGCGATGCGCGAGCACGCCGGCCCAATGCCCGGCGGTGATCTTGCGGTTGATCTTACCGGACGAGGTTTTCGTGAGGAAGCGCGGCGGCACGAAGGCGACCTCGATCTGGTCCAGGCCGCTCGCCGCCCGCAAGGCTGCCGCCACGTCCGCCGCGTCGGTCCGGGTGATGAAATCCGCCGTCTCCACGAGCGCCACGGCCACCTGGGTGCCCAAAGCCGCATCTTCGCGCGCGATGCAGGCGGCGCGGCCGCGTATGTCGGGGAACAGCCGGTTCAGCGTGAGGTCCAGATCCGACAGCATGAACTTGCGGCCGGCCTGGATCAGCACGTCGCCCTGCCGGCCGCTGACGTAGAGAGCGCCGTCATGCAGTTCGCCCAGGTCGCCGGTCGGGTAGAAGCCGTCGGCGTCGCGTATGTCGGCGCCGCCTAAATAGGCGGCGATGGCGGCCGGGCTGCGCACCCAGACCTGCCCGTCCACGATGCGCAGCTCCACGCCGGGGATCGGCGCGCCGCAGCTCGCCACCTCGGCCGCGCCGATACGCCGCACGGTGAGCCCGCGCGCCAGGCTTACGGCGAACACGTTCTCCGCCATTGCATAGCAGGCGGCGAAGCTGCCCTCAGGGGTGAGGGTGGCGGCCAGGAAGCGCGCGGCGGTGGCGGGCGATACCGGTTCCGAGCAGCTGATCCAGAGCCGCATGCCTGGTGTCGCGCGGGGGGCGGCGCGCGCCATCACCTCGAAGCCGAAATTCGGCATGTAGCAGATCGTGCCGCCGTGCGCCGCGATGGCGTCGTAGAGCATCTCCGGCCGGCGCACCCAGGCGACCGGGTCCATCATCACCACCTCCGTGCCGAGCAGCAGCGGCATCACGAAACAGGCCACGAACCCCATGTCGTGATACAGCGGCAGCCAGCTCACGATGCGGTCGGCGGGCCCGAGCTGCAGCACGGTGTTGAAATCCGTCACGTGGCGCAGGATCGCGGCCCCCTCCAGCCGCATCGCCTTGCGGTGCCCGGTGGTGCCGGACGAAAGCTGGATCACGGCGAAATCGGCGATGTGGAAGGGTTCGGCGGGCGCGTCCGGCAAGGCGTCCAGCGCGGCCTGGGACAGCACGGGCGCCAGGCGGTCGATACCGTAAGCGAGGCTTGCCGCATCGCAGAGCACCAGGCCGATGCCGGCCGCCGCCACGACATGGGCGACCTGCTCCTCCCAGTATTGCCGCGTCTGCCTGCCGGTGGGGTATTGCATCACCAGCGGCTGCGCGCCGGCCAGCACGCAGCCGAGCCAGCCGAGCACCAGGTCCTCGCCGGACGGATACATCAGCCCGACGACGCCGCCCGCCGGCAACCTGGCGCGCAGGCCGGCGGCGATGGCGTGTATCCGGCCGAGCCGGTCGGCGGGGCGCAAAATGTGGGATCCGCCGTCCGCCGAGATGAAGGTGAAGACCGGCAGGCGATCGCTGCTTAGCATAAAGATGGCTCTGTCCTCGGGGGACGGAGTTCTAGCGGGCGGCAAGGCGGGTGTTTGTGACGTTTCAGCGTCGGGTGGTCCGCCACGCCCTTGCCAGCATGGCAAAGCGGGCCGCAAGACATGCAGGAACAACGCTTTGGCGCATCCGCCGCAACCTTTGTGCAAGGCCCGCCCGCCCGACATGCCCCTGACCGTGATCACCGGCGCCACCGGCGGCATAGGGCGCTGGATCGCCCTCGGCCTGGCGCAGGCCGGCCACGACCTGGCGCTGATCGGCCGCGATCCGGTGCGCGGCCGGGCGGCGCGCGACTGGATCGAAGCGCAGGCGTCCGGCGTATCGATCCACAGCATCACCGCGGACCTCTCGCTGCTGGCGGAAGCCCGCGCCGCCGCCGACGCGGCCCTGGCCCTCGGCCGGCCGATCGATGTGCTGGTCAACAACGCGGGCGTGTTCCGCGCCAGGCGGCAGGAGACCGCCGAGGGGCATGAGCGCGTGATCGCGGTGAACCACCTGGCGCCGTTCGTGCTGACACGCGCGCTGCTGCCCGCACTCCGCGCCGCGCCGGGTGGCGCGCGCATCGTCAATATCGGCTCGGACATGTCCGAGCGCGCGCGTATCTACCCGGACGATCTGGAGGGGCGCCGGCGCTGGGGGCTGGTGCACAGCTACGGCCAGTCCAAGCTGGCGCTGCTGATCGCCACGCGCGGCTGGGCGGACCGGCTGGCCGGGTCCGGCGTGGTGGCCAATTGCGTGCATCCCGGCGCGGTGGCCACCGGGCTGGTGCGCGCCGGCGGGCCGATCGGGCTGGCCTGGCGGGCGATGGCGCCGTTCCTGCTGACGGAGCAGCAGGGGGCCGATACCCCGCTTCACGTGGCGACATCGGCGGAGTTCGCCGGCATCACCGGCGCCTACGTGAAGCGCCGTCGCGCAGTGGTGCCGAACCGCCGCGCGCTGGACGGCGCACTGGCCGCGCAAGTGTGGGAAGCTACGGCGCTTCTGACCGGTCCCTGACCAGCACGGACACCGCTCGCGCGGCGGCGAGATGCAGGCTGGTGCGGCGGGCCTGTTGGCCGAACGGCCCGCGCACTGGCGACGCGCAGTCTGGCGGCGCGAACAAAGTGGGCTCCGCCAGGCGGCCCGGCTCGGCATCGCGCGAGAGCTGGCTCTCGAAGCCGAGTTGCGTCATGCACCAGGCGATCAGGCCGGGCGCCGCGCGGGTCGCCAGCAAAAAAGCGTGCGCTGTGCCGCTCAGCACCACCTCGGCGCCGCCCTTGGTGGCTGCGTGGTAGATGCCGGCGGCGATCACCTCGGGCTGGTAGACCGGCGGGGCAGGGCGCGCCGGCCAGTCCATGTGCGAGACGGCATGCGAAAAAAACGGCGTGTTGACCGCCGGCGGGAACACCGTGGTGACGCGTATGCGACTCCGCGCGATACGCAGTTCGGCCCGCAGCGCCTGGGCGAAGCCGCGCACCGCGGCCTTGGCGCCGGCATAGGACGTCATCATCGGCAAGCCGTGAAAGGCGGCCGCCGAGCAGACGTTCACGATGGTGCCGTGGCCGCGCTGCGACATCAGCGCCAGTGCCGTGCGGCAGCCATTCACCGTGCCGGTGTAGGTGACGGCCGTGACGCGGTCGAACTGCGCGGCCGGCACCTGTTCGAATCGGCCGTACACCCCGTTTCCGGCGCAGTTGATCCAGACCTGCGGCACGCCGAGCACGGCGGTGATCGCCTCCGCCGCGGCCTGCAGGGCAGGCGCGTCGGCCACGTCCGCGGTGGCGATGGCCGCCAGTGCACCGGCGCCGCGCACGTCCTGTGCTGCTTCGGCCAGCCCGGCCTGGCCGCGCGCGATCAGCCCGACGTTCCAGCCCTGCGCGGCGAACAGCGCCGCGGTGCAACGGCCGAGCCCGGAGGAGGCGCCGGTGATGCACACCACGCGACCGTGCCCGACCGGTGTATGCTTGCGCCGGAATGCAAGGAGCAGGCGGCGGCCGATACCGCGCGGCGGCAGCACCGCCAGGGCGCCGGTGTCGCGTGCGACGTCGTGGGGGGCGCTGTGATCCAAATTCGCTCCCGCTAAGCTACCGTTATGGCGAAACACCAAGCATGCTACAACTTCCGGGTGAGCAGCCTGGTTCCCGGTTGCCGAAAAGTTCAGCGGAAAGTCACCATCCATGCCTGACGACGCCTTCGACGCCGAGGATTTTCCGGAGGAGCTCTACCTCGTCGCGTTCGGCGACGTGCGCATGGCGGTGATGGCGGGCGCGTTCGAGAGCGGCTACCAGCATTATCTCGCTTATGGCCGGGCCGAGATCGAGGCCGGCATCCGGCATTCGCCGTTCGAAGGCGGGCCGCCGGGATCGCGCAATCGCGTGCTGCCGCCGGCCGACGACGCGCCGGTTCCGGCCTCGCCTGAGCCGATACGCAATGGCCTCGTCCGACGACGCGATGCCCTATCTGCCGCCGCCGAAATGCCGGCCGGGGCCACGCCGGCCGAGCGGTTCAACGAGGATCTGTATCTGGCGCTCAACCCGGACGTGGCCGCCTTGGTGGAGAGCGGGGGTTTCGCCAGCGGCCGCGCACATTGGGAGGCCGAGGGCGCGGCGGAGAAACTGTCAGGGCTGCGGCCGAGCATCACCGATGACTCGCTCTACACCGAGGCGGTGCCGCCCGGCACGGATTGCGAGGTGGAGACAGCCAATTTCGACGCGGAAAGCTACTTCCTGCTATATCCGGACGTGCGCACCGGCCCTGGGCAGCGACCCGGAGGCCGCGCGCCATCACTGGGTGCATCACGGCCGCTTCGAGGGCCGCGTCGGCACCGGGGTCGCACCCTACCGCAACTGGCGGGCGCGCCCGGCCGAGGTGCTGGCCAAGCCGTTCGGCATCAACGTGTTCGGCCCTTTCGCCGCAACCAGCGGGCTGGGCACCGCGGCCCGCGGCCTGCTGCGCGCGATCCAGAGCGTGGGCATCGCCACCGAACTGCATCCGTTCGACGTCAGCCGCGCGCGCGCCGCGCATCACGCCGGTCGAGCGCGCCCGGCACGCCCACCTATCGCTGCAACCTGATCCTGGCGAACGCCGACCAGATCGCCCGGCTGACCGCGCTGTATCCCGCCGGCCATTTCGACGATGCCTACAACATTGCCGTGTGGGCCTGGGAACTCGCCGCCTTCCGCCCGGACTGGCACACCAGCTTCGCACCGCTCGACGAGGTCTGGACGAACAGCGATTTCGAGATCGACAGCATCGGCGCGGTCGCGCCCGTGCCGGTGCACAAGATCCGCCTGCCTGTCGAGGTGATTGCCGCCTCGGCCGCCGAAGGGCGCGAGATGTTCGGCATTCCGCGGGACCGGCTGGTGTTCCTCGTGGCTTTCGATGTGGGCAGCACCAGCGCGCGCAAGAACCCCGGCATGGTGATCGATGCGTTCCGCGAAGCCTTTGCCGCCGACGAGAACGTTTTCCTGGTGATCAAATTCCATTCCACCGCGATCGAGCCCGCGATCACCCGCCAGCTCACCCGCGCGCTGCGCGGGGCGGAGAACGTGCTGGTGATGGCGGACATGCTGTCCGAGCAGGAGATGGCGCTGCTGCGCGCGGCATGCGACGTGTCTCGTCAGCGCGCATCGCAGCGAGGGGTTCGGGCTGAACATCGCCGAGTTCATGGCGCTTGGGCAAACCGGTGATCGCCACGAATTACTCGGGCAATCTCGAGTTCTTCGATGCGAGCGTGGGTTTTCCGATCGACTACGACCTCACCGAAGTGCGGCGCGGCGACCGGCCCGTATATGCCGTATTATGTTTGGGCGGAGCCGCGGCGGGAGTCGCTCGATCACCCAGTTGCGGCTGGTCTATGAGGACCAGCCGGGCGCCTGGGCGCGCGGCGCGCTCGGCCAGGCGCGTATGCGCGAGCAGTTCAGCGCCACGCAGATCGGCCAGGAAATACGAAGGCGGCTGCACGCGATCGGGCTTTCGGCCGAATTGCCGCCGTTCCTCGGCTGGGTCGGGCGCACGCGGGGGATGGTGGGCTCGGCGCCGGTGGCCACGCTGGACCAGGAGCAGCGCGCGGCGGTCGCGGCCCTCGGCATGCGCCGCCCGGTGATCAGCCTGGTGGTGCCGGTGTATAACGTGGCGGCCGCCTGGCTGGAGGCCTGCGTCGTCTCCGTGGTGCAGCAGAGCTATCCGTTCTGGGAATTGTGCATCTGCGACGATTGCCAGCACCGATCCCGGCACGCTCACCGTGCTGGCCCGCCTGCAAGGCATCGATCCGCGAATCAAGATACGCCGCTCGCCGCGCAATCTGGGCATTTCCGGCGCGTCGAATCTCTCCGCCGAAATGGCCACAGGCGAGTTCATCGCCATGCTCGACAACGACGACACCTGCACCCCGACGCGCTGCTCGAAGTGGCGCGCGCGCTGTTCGCCGATCCCGAAATCGACGTGATCTACACCGACGAAGACAAGATCGACGAAGCAGGGCGGCTGATCGACACCTACCACAAGCCGGACTGGTCGCCCGAGCACCTCGAATCCGTCATGTACGTCCTGCACATGCTGGTGGTGCGCAAGAAGCTGTTCCTGGAACTCGGCGGCTTCCGCGACGCCTATTCCGGCGCGCAGGATTACGACCTGATGCTGCGCCTGTCGCGCCGCACCCAGCACGTGCACCATATCGCGCGCGCGCTGTATCACTGGCGCGCGGTGCAGGGCTCGGCGGCCGCCGTGGTGGATGCCAAACCCTATGCGCTGCGCGCCGGTTTCCGCGCGCTGGAGGATCACGTGGCCGCCAAGCACGGCAACGCGCGCCTGGGTGGAGGACGGCCTGCTGCCCGGCACGTTCCGCGTGCGCCGCAAGATACTCGGCCGGCCGCGCGTGTCGCTGCTGATACTCACCAACAACGCGCGAACTCGAGCTGCCGGGACGCGGCCGTTTCCACATGGTGGACAATCTGGTGGACTAGCATCCTGCGCCGCACCAGCTACCGCAATTACGAGATCGTGGTCGTTGACAACAGCAAGCTTTCGGCCGAGCAGCGCGCGCGCTTCAAGGGCCTGGGCGTGCGGGTGGAGAACTATACCGCCGCCGTGGTGCCGTTCAATTACGCGGCGAAAGCCAATTTCGCATTGCGCGTGTGCCGCACCGAACATCTCGTGATGCTCAACGACGACATGGAGGTGATCAACGAGGACTGGCTCACCTCATTGCTGGAATTGAGCCAGGACCCGGAAGTGGGCGGCGGTCGGCGCGCCGGCTGCTGCATGCGGATGGCACGATACAGCATGTCGGTTGCGTGATCGGCGTTAATAACGGCGGCGGCCCACGTGTATCACTCGTTTCCCGGCGATTTCGTCGGCTATAACGGCTTCACCCATCTGATACGCAACTACTCCGCAGTGACAGGCGCGTGCTTCGCCACGCGCAAGAGCGTGATGGGGCAGGTGGGCGGGCTCGATGAGAGCTTCGCGATCGACTTCAACGATACCGATCTGTGCCTGAAGGTCATCGAGAGCGGGTATCGCATCGTCTATACGCCGTATTGTTCGCTGTTCCATTTCGAGGGCGCGTCGGCAAAGCGGGTGACGCAGAATTCGGACGAGCGGCGGCGGTTTCGTGGCGCGTTGGGCGCGATACATGGAGAACGATCCGCATTTCAATCCGAACTTTTCCAAGAGCCGGTTTGATTTCACGGTGGCGTAGGAAGGAAGGCCTTCTTTTTTGAGAAAAAGAAGCAAAAAACTTTTGTCTCCTGCTGGTGTGGGCGCTTTGGCTCGTCGCACTGTTTGCTTGCTGGATATTGATTTTCGGTCGGGTGGCAACAGCGATCGGTTTGTGCGCGAGGGATGGTCCGCGGCCGAGACCACGCATCGGTGGACGCTTGGTGCGGAAAGCCGCCTCGTGCTGCCTTCGGGCTGCCTGGCGGCAGGCGCCGTGCTGGTGATAACCGCGACACCTTGCCGGCACGCACCGGCGCTGACCGCCCAGACCGTGATGCTCGCTGTCGACGGACGCTTGCTGGCAACGATACATTTCGACGCGCTGCACACGGCGGCGTACCGCCTGCCTACCCGCGTCGCGCCAGGCGAAATAACGCTCAGCCTCCTGCATCTGCATCACCTGGCGCCGCGCGGCCCCGGCCAGATGCGCGGCGGCTTGGCACTCGGCCTGATGATGCACAGCCTGCGCATCTTTCTGCCTGGCCACGCGCCGGCTCCCCTGGCCGCCCTTGGCGACGCGCCGCTTTCGTCCGCCTTCGAGAGCATCGGCCAAGGCTGCCAGTTCGGCCTTGTGCAGCGCCAACTTGGCGTGGAACGCATGAGCCTGCTGCGCTTCGTCGATACCACCACCTCGATGCTCTACGAGGCGCTCGCTACAGCGTTTTCGACGATACACGAAGCCGACCAGTTGCAGTGGCTACCCTACGATGCCGACTGCCCGACACATCGCTGGCGACAACGTGCTTACGGCTTCAGCTTCGATACGAAGCTCCCCGCCGCGCAGGCCGGCGCGCGACCGCCACTCGCCACCCAAGCGGCACGCCTCGCATTCCTGCGCCGCAAATTTCTCGAGGATTGCGCAGCCGCGGAGCGTATCTTCGTGCTCACCCGCAGCGATTGCCTGACCGAGCCGGAAGCGCTGGCCGTGTATTGCGCGCTCACGCTGCATGGGCCTTGCACGTTGCTTTGGGCGACTTACGGCGACGTCCCTCGCGCGGGCGTGGTGGAGCGTGTGGCGCCTGGGTTTTTGCGTGGGGAGTTGGGGGAGGTGGAGGATGTTACGCGGTATGCGCGGCTTGATGTTTGGGTGCGCGTGATGGAGGGGGCAAGGAAGCAAGCATTTCTTTTTTGAAAAAAAGAAACAAAAAACTTTTGCTCTCCCGCCTGCATGAGGGCTCCATGTCTGTGCGCAGATACGCGTATTTGCCGAAACAGAGGGAGCTTGCGGGCAGGCGGGGAGTCAAAAGTCTTTTGCTTCTTTTCTTCAGAAAAGAAGGCCTTGCCTTACGCCTCCTGCCGAAACGGCGACATCTCCATCAACCCCGCCATCTCCGCCTCCATAGCCGGCCGCTCCCGCTCCAGATGCGCCCCGATCGCGCTGCGCAACCCCGCATGCGCAATGAAATGCGCGGAATACGTCGCCGACGGCAAATACCCGCGCTGTATCTTGTGCTCCCCCTGCGCGCCGGCCTCCACCGTACGCAAGCCGTGCGCGATCGCGAAATCGATCGCGCGGTAATAGCAAAGCTCGAAATGCAGAAAAGGAAAATCCGCGATGCAGCCCCAGTTGCGGCCGAACAGCGTGTCGGTCCCCATGAGGTTCAGCGCGCCGGCGACCAGCCGTGCCCTCGTGCTCGGCCAGCATCAACACCACGCGGTCGCCGAGATACGCGGACAGCAGCGAGAAGAACTGTTCCGTCAGATACGCGCTGCCCCATTTGCGGTCGACGGTGCTCTCGTAGAACGCGTAGAACGCCTTCCAGTGCGCCGGCTCGATGGCGCTGCCGCGCAGCGTGTGGAACACCAGGCCGCAGGAATTGGCGTCGCGCCGCTCGCGTTTCAGCACTTTGCGTTTGCGTGAGCTGAGCGCCGCGAGAAAATCGTCGAAGCTCGCATAGCCCGCATTGTGCCAGTGATATTGCACGCCCAGGCGCTGCAGCCAGCCAGCCTCGCCCAGCGTCTCGTATTCCGCATGCGTGCAGAACGTCACGTGCACCGAACTCAGCTTCATCTCGCGGCAGGCCTGCATCAGCCCCGATGCCAGATCCGCCGGGCCGAGCGGGGCGCTGGGGCGCACCAGCAGCCGCGGTCCGGTGACCGGGCTGAACGGCGAGGCCACCTGGAGCTTGGGGTAATAATCCCCGCCGGCCTGCTCGAACGCGCGTGCCCAGCCGTGATCGAACACGTATTCGCCGTAGCTGTGGCCTTTGGCATACATCGGCGCGCAGGCGACGATCGCGCCGGACCGGTCGCGCAAGGCGGCGTGGCGCGGCAGCCAGCCGGTGCGCGCGCCGGCCGAGCCGCTATCCTCCACGGCGGCCAGGAAAGCATGGCTGACGAACGGGTTGTCCGGCCCGGCGCAGGCATCCCAGTCGGCCGCCGCTATGTCGTGTATGGAGCCGTGCAGGCTGAGATCGAGCTGGGAGGTTTTCGGCATCGCAGCAGAATATGGCGACGCCCCCAACCCTTTCCAGCCAAACCGGGCCGCGCTCCTTAAGCTTTCAAGAACCGCGCGAAAGCCGCAAGCGTGGACGGCGAGACGAAATGCTCGATCCCCTCGGCATCCGCCTCCGCATCCTCCAGAGGCACGCCCACCGCCACCAGCAGGTCCACCACCAGCCGATGCCGTGCGCGCACCCGCGCCGCCAGCGCCTCGCCCGCTTCTGTCAGGAACACGCCGCGATACGGCCGCCCGGTGACCAGCCCCTCGCGCTTGAGCCGGCTGATCGCTTTTACCACCGTCACGTGGCTCACCCCGAGCCGGCGCGCGATGTCGGTGGGCCGCGCCTCGCCGTCGGCGGCCAGCAGATCGGCGATCAGCTCGGCGTAGTCCTCCAGCAGCGCCGTCGATTGCGCCACGCGGGCGCGCGCGAAACGTTCCGCCTGCTTGGCCTCAGACGTGCGAGTGTCGTCCACAACAGCCCCAAAAATGATTTCCGGTCCCGGCCGCGCCATCGCCCCGGCCAGGCCCGGCTTCGTGATTGTCTATCCCATTGCAGTGCCGGTAGCCCAGGCTACATTAGGTAGCGTGAGTTCAAGCGACACCACGACGGCCGCGATCAGGGACGTGCTGGATGGCAGGCGGCGCGGCCTGCGCGCCATCCTGCCGTTTGCCGGGCCGGCCGTCGTCGCCAGCGTCGCCTATATCGATCCCGGCAATTTCGCCACCAACATCCAGGCCGGCGCGCGCTATGGCTACAGCCTGCTCTGGGTGGTGCTGCTCGCGAACGTCGTGGCGATGCTGTTCCAGTCGCTGTCGGCGCGGCTCGGCATCGTCACCAACCGCAACCTGGCCGAGCTCTGCCGCGCGCATTTCCCGCGGCCGGTGGTGCTGGCGATGTGGGCGGTCAGTGAGGTGGCGGCAATGGCCACCGACCTGGCCGAGTTCCTCGGCGGCGCGATCGGGCTTTCGCTGCTGCTGCATCTGCCGCTGCTCGCCGGCATGGTGATCACCGCCGCCATCACCTACGCGATCCTGCTGCTGGACCGGCGCGGCTTCCGGCCGCTCGAGCTGGTGATCGGCGGCCTCGTGGGCCTGATCGGCGCCTGCTACGTGGTCGAGCTCGTGGTCGCACCGCCCGACTGGTGGGCGGCCGGTGCTGGCCTGGTGCTGCCGCGCCTGGCCGACCACGATGCGGTGCTGCTGTCCGTCGGCATCGTCGGCGCCACGGTGATGCCGCACGCGATCTATCTGCATTCCGGGCTGACGCAGGATCGCGCGCCGGCGCGCAACCCGGCGGACCGCCGCCAGCTCGTGCGCTTCTCGAATCGCGAGGTGGTGGCAGCCCTCACCGCGGCAGGTATCGTCAACGTGGCGATGGTGATGATGGCCGCGCGCGCGTTTCATGTGGGGCATAGCGATGTGGCGCAGATCGGCACCGCGTATCACACGCTGGTGCCGGTGTTCGGTGCCGCGGCAGCCGGGGTGTTCCTGGTCTCCTTGATGGCATCCGGCATTTCCAGTTCGGTGGTGGGCACCATGGCGGGCCAGGTGATCATGCAGGGCTTCGTGGGCTGGCGTATCCCGGTCTGGGTGCGCCGCGCGGCAACCATGCTGCCGGCCTTCGTGGTGGTCGGCTGCGGCTTCGATGCGACGCGCAGCCTGATACTCAGCCAGGTGGTGCTGAGCCTGGTGCTGCCGGTGCCGATGGTGGCGCTGCTGGTGCTGACGCGCCGCCGCGACGTGATGGGCGGGATGGCGACGGGCGGGGTGATGCTGTGCGCGGCCTGGGTGGCGACGGCGGCGACGGTCGGGCTCAACGGGGCGCTGCTCTGGGGGTTGGCTGGAGGCGGGTAGGCGCGGGTCTCGGCTTACTGGCGGGTTGCCTGGTGGGGGTTAGGCAAGAGGAACCGGCAAGGGCGCCAAGATCAAGAGCAAGAGCGCCAAGAGTATCTTCCTGGTGCCCTTGGCGGTTCCTATGGCTTTGTCTGTGTCTCGACACGCGTGGAAGCGCTTGGATCGCCAGCTTGCCGGCATGGCCGCCGTCCGCCGGCTGCGGACACGTCCGGTGACCGTGCGGCCTCCCGTGAAACGGCGCGCTTCCTTGCCGATCATCGCGCGCTTGCCTACCCTTGCCGGGTGCCCAAGCCAGATACCTCGATCCCGCCGCCGCTGCGCGCCCTGGGCGGCTGGGATGATGCGGCGTGGTTCTGCCCCAGCATCCTGACCGAGGAGGACGTGGTCGGACTCACCCTCCCCAAGCTGCCCGGAACGCGCAAGCAAAACTTCCACCTCGTCGAACGTAGCGCGCTGCAGGCACCCTCTAGGCCGGCACGCGGCGCCAAGGCCGCACCTGCACCAACGGCCCCCGCTACCGGTATCGGCCCGATACTCGACGGCCTGCGCGTGAACCGCGCCGCGGCATTCCGCAAACCGACCTTCTTCTTCGACGGCCCGGCCATCCTGTATTTCGCCGATATCCCGGCAGCCAACCTGAAGATACGCGCGGCGGACCTGCTGCGCCGCGCGTTGATCGACAGCGCCTTGCGCGGTTGCGTGGTGCATCACGATCCGGGCCGCGTGCTGGCGATGTTCTGGCCCAGTGCGGAATCCGACATCACCGCGTTCGTCGAAGCCGCCCTGCCGCCCTATCCGTTGCACGCGCAATTCGCACAGGCCGAGGCCGCGCGCGCCGTCACCGGGCGAGCGGCGGCGGAGCCGGTCGGGAGCACCGCGCGCGCGCCACGCGACCGCGACAGCCGGGCGTTCGAGGTGGAACGTGCAGGCCTGTTGCGCGAACTGCAAAGTCTGCGATTGCGTATTTCCGAGATGCAGCAATCGCAATCCGCGGTGAGTGCCATGGAAACGCTTGGGCTGGACGATGCGCGGCTGCGGTCGATGCTTATTCTGTTGCATCCGGACAAGCATGCAAACAGCGTGGCTGCTACGGAGGCGGCCAAGTGGGTTAATGGGATGCGGGATTTGTTAAAGGCGGGGAAGTAATCCCAAACAAGAGCGAGATTGACGCATCCAAGGCAAGCAAGAAAGCAGTCCTTTTTCGAGAAAAAGGACCAAAAAGCTTTTGCTATGACGCCTGCACGAAAGCCTGCTTTCGCATTGCAAGTCGATGCGGCTGCAATGATAGCCAAATCGGCGAGCAGGCGTCATAGCAAAAGCTTTTTGCTTCTTTTTCTCGAAAAAGAAGGCCTTCCTTCCTTGCTGCCGATGAGTTCAGGCCCAAGAAGGATTGGTATAAGGCCTTCTTTTCTGAGTAAAAGAAGCGACATACTTTTGACTCCGCTGTCGCCGCCCCGCTTCAGAATGCCAGCTTTGCTTTCACAGTATGAAGCAAGCTGCCAATGCGGCGGGGAACGCAAAAGTTTTTTGGTCCTTTTTTCAAAAAAGGACTGCTTGCCTCGCCTAAGAGACTGTCACATCCCCAACCGCGCTGGGCGTAGCGGCCATCGTGTTCAGGATCGTCCGGTTGACGTTCATCGCCGTCGTATTGGCGAAATCCGCACCTACCGTCGCACCCGCGGTCTTCTCCTCGGCGAACACGCGGCCGCCCACGACCACGATGAGCCCGGGATTGCGCGAGGCGCGCCGGGCGTCGACGATCGTGCGCGTCACCTGGTCCAGCACGTGATCGCGTCGGAAGGCGGCGCTGAGGGAGAGATCCAGCACGTCGAACCAGGTCGAGGAGAGCAGATCGTGCAGCGACTGCTGGTCCGACGGATATTCGCAATGCGGCGCCCAGCCGACGCTGCGCAGCACAGTGCCGTCCAGTGCTGCGCCGAGCCGGTGCAATTCGCCGGGTTCCGGCGCGATCAGCACGGTCGGGTGGGCGAGCTTCGAGGCCTGGCGGGCAGGGCGGGCGGCGTCCAGCAGCCTGGCCGCGGTCTGCAGGCGGCAGAGGCCTATCGTCACGTCGAACTCGCTGCAGAGATCCTCGCTCCACAGATCGCCCAGGCGGCGCGCGACCGGTTCGAAGATACGCGCCGACACGGTGCCGATACGCGCGCCGGCGCCGGCCAGCTCCTCGATCAGGTCGGAGGCGGCCTGCTGGTCCGTGGCGAGCAGCAGCTCGGCCAACTCGAGCACGCGCCGGTCTGGCGCCAGGTCCAGCGTGGCGGCCTGTGCGTCGCCGGTCAGGTTGAGCTGCGGCACCACGGTTTTGAGGAACACGTCGCGCAGCAGGGCCGCCGTGGTGCGGTTCAGCGGCGCGTGCGAGATCGCGTCCGAGTCGGCTGTATCGGCGGCGCGGGCGGCTTTCGGCACCAGGCGCACCAGAAGGGCCGCGGCGGATTCCGGTCTGGCCCGCAGCGCCTCGACGACGTCGCTCGGCGGGTCGATCACGTCGCGGCGCCAGGAGGTGAGAACCGGGCCGGGGGTGGCGAGCTTCATGCTCCAGTCGCCGAACACCCGCTCCTCGAGCGGGCATTTGTCGAGGATCTCCACATCGGTATGCCGGTGGTCCGCAACGATCGAGTCCATCACGCTGCTGACCGCGCGCTCCGGGCCTTCGAGCCACTGATAGAACCGCTCATTGTCGTAGAACATCACGCCGGTCAGCTTCTCGCGCGCGTTGCGCGACTGGGCCACGCGGGTCAGGTCATGCAATTCGGCGGCGGAGAGCGCCCGCACGGCGCGGCTGCGATAGACGACTTTGGAGAGCGCAGCGTTAGCGGCCCGGCCTTGCTCGGCGGACGGCCGGCGGTGATCGCGCGAACCCGGCTCTCTCAACATCGATCGCTCCCGCTGGCCATGTTCCGTGGCTTCTCAGGCGAAGGGACGGTGGCCGGTTGGACGTACCGGCTCTCAACGCACGACGATCACGGAGTCCGGAGCTCGCGTCAATAGCGGGGTTCCCTCCGATCCATTCACGGACTCGTGATAGCTGGAATGTTTCAGTAAGAATGCGATGTAAACAGCTATTGTTGCGAAAAGCCGATGTGGGACTTGCATTTAAGTTCGCTGCCGCGGACGCCAAACTGAGCCCGCAAAACACCGGCCCATTCCGGCGCGACAGCAACCATCAAAAGTTTTTTGCTTCTTTTTTGCAAAAAAGAAGGCCTTGCTGCCTTCGCAAAAAATCAGACAGCGGAATCACGGACAAGATATGCACCTGCAGGCCTTGATCTTCGACGTAGACGGAACCCTGGCGGAAACCGAAGAGCTGCACAGGCAAGCATTCAACGAGACCTTTGCCGCATACGGACTGGATTTCGTATGGGACCAGGCGCTCTACCGCAAACTCCTGGAAGTGACCGGCGGAAAGGAGCGTATCGCGCATTACCTGCGCGATCATCAGAGTAAGACGAGCCTCTCCACCGCGGAGATCGCAGCGCTGCATGCGGACAAGACGGAGCGCTACACGCGGCTGGTCGCGCAAGGCGGGCTGGCGCTGCGGCCGGGGGTCGTGCGGCTCATCAAGGCAGCGGAGGCGGCGGGTCTGCGGCTCGCGGTGGCGACCACCACCAGCCGCCCGAACGTAGACGCGCTGCTGCTGGCTACCTTGAAACGGGATCCTTTTGCGGTGATCGCTGCGGGCGACGAGGTTTCCGCCAAGAAGCCGTCGCCGGAGGTCTATGAGCTGGCGCTGCGCCGGCTGGGCCTGCCCGCCGACGCCTGCGTGGCGTTCGAGGACACGCTGGCCGGGTTGCGCAGCGCATCGGGCGCCGGTTTGCGCTGCGTGGTGACGAAGAGCGTGTATGGCGGCGCGGGACCGTTTCCCGGCGCGCTGACGGTGGTGGATAATCTGGGCGAGCCTGGGGCGGGCGTAAACGCGTCCGCCGGGGCCGCGGTGCCCGGGATGATCGATCTGGCCTGGCTCGGCGGGCTGTGATCCGAACAGCGACCGGTGCGATCAGGCGGAGGCCATAGGCGGCAGACTTTCGGTGGTGGTTTCGCGCAGCATGGCGGCGAACAGGCGCAGGGCGTCCGCCGCACCGCGATCTGCGAGGCCGCCGGCGCTGAACTGCACCGAGAACAGCTCCGCCTGTTCGGCGATGATGAGCGCGGCCTCGCGCATGGCCTGCTGGGCCAGGGCGGTTTGCAGCATTTCAGGCATGGTCCGCCACTCGGCCGGGCTGTGTCGTGCTGTTTCCATCCGGCCAACATGAGGGGCGGAGGTTAAGAGGCGGTGCAGATGACGGGCTCGTGAATACGATTGTGGTTATGGCCTGTCCCGGCTCGCTTCAGCCGCGGGTCAGCTCGTAGAGCGCCACCGTGGCGGCGGCCGACACGTTGAGGCTGTCCATGCTGCCCGGCATCGCCAGGCCGGCCAGCTCGTCGCAGGTCTCGCGAGTGAGGCGACGCAGGCCCGCACCTTCCGCGCCCAGCACCAGGGCCACGCGGCGTTCGGCCAGCGCCGCGCCGCGCAGGCGGGCGCCGTCGGCGGCGAGGCCCACGGTCCAGAGGCCGGCCGCCTTGAGCGCCACCAGGGTGCGGGCCAGGTTTACCGCGCGTATCAGCGGGATTGTCTCCAGCGCACCGGAGGCGGCTTTGGCGAGCGCGCCGGTCTCGTCCGGCGCATGGCGATCCTGTGCGATCACGCCGGCGACGCCGAAGGCCGCGGCCGAGCGTAGGATAGCGCCGACGTTGCGCGGGTCGGTTACCTGGTCGAGCACCAGAAGCGGACCGGGGCGCTCGAGTATGGTGGCGAGCGAGGGCTGCGGCAGCGGGTCGGCGAGCAGGCCGATGCCCTGGTGGACGGCGTCGCGGCCGAGCATCTGATCCAGCCGGCTGCGGTCGATGCGTTCGGCTTGTACCGACCAGGGCGGCGGCAGGCGTTCGGCCAGCGTGCGTTCGGCCTCCTCGGTGAGAAGCAGGCGGCGGCAGCGGCGCTGCGGATTTGCCAGCGCGGCGGCGACAGGGTGCAGGCCGTAGAGCCAGATGGTGCCGGCGGGCGCGTGCGCGCGTTGTTCGGCGGCGCCGCGATGCTCGGTGGCAGGCGGCCGGGGCGGCCGTGGGCCATCGGGGCGGCGGACGCCGAGCGTCGGGCGCCCTTCCGGCCGCTTGCCGTGTGTGGGTGGCTTCATGCCAGGGCTATGGCCCGTTGGCCCCGTCGAGGCAAGCAGCGCAGCCTGGCAGAAGCAGCCGAAGCCAAACGGACCAAAAGTTTTTTGCTTCTTTTTTGCAAAAAAGAAGGCCTTGCTTGCTTGCTTCTGCCCCGGCGGCACACCGCGTTCGTTGACAACGCCGCCCGCCCGGCATATCCGCCTGCCTCGCCGCGCAGGCGGAGGGGTGCCCGAGTGGCTAAAGGGGGCGGACTGTAAATCCGCTGGCTTCGCCTACGTTGGTTCGAATCCAACCCCCTCCACCAACTGCGCCGCTCCTCCGCACCACCGAATTGCGTCGGAAAACTCCTGCCGGACGCGCGGCAACCCGCTCCGACGCAAACGCATTGCGAATAATTACGCCGTGGCTTGACAACACCTTTCGCCAGGCGTCCGCATTCGGCGCGATGACTTTCCTGCCCAACGCGCACAAACGTGCACGATAACTGCGCGCGTATGCGCGCATGCATCAGATAATAAGGTGAAACGATGATTTCGCGATTGCATATTGCTGCCCTGCTGCTGTCTTCCGCACTCGCTGTATCGGCCGGTGCCGGCACTGCCCGGGCGGCAAACTTCCAGACGCTGCACACATTCGCCAACGGCGCCGATGGCGCCTCGCCGGGCGGGGACCTGATCGCCGACAAAGCGGGCAATCTCTACGGCACGACCTCGGAAGGCGGCCCCAACGGCGCCGGATCGGTGTTCAAACTGGCGCCTGATGGCACCCTGACCACGATCTACAACTTCACCGGCGCCAGCGATGGCGACCTGCCGCTGGCCGGCTTGCTGGCCGATTTGCAAGGCAACCTGTACGGCGTCACCGAGATCGGCGGCGCCAACAACTGGGGCGTCGTGTTCAAGGTGACCCCGGACGGGCACGCGACCACCATCTACGCGTTCAAGGGCGATGGCCATGACGGCGTCAACCCGCTCGGCCAACTGATCTGGGGGCCCGGCAAAACCCTGCTTGGGACCACGCTGAACGGCGGGGCTTATGGGTTCGGCACCGTGTTCAAGGTGACCTTGGACGGCCAGGAAACGATCCTGCACGCTTTCAACGGCACAAAGGGCCGCTATCCCGCGGCCGGGCTGGTGATGGACAAGGCCGGCAACGTGTATGGCACCACACATAATGCCGGCGATGGCTCGTCCGGCTCGGTTTACGAGATCGAGGCGACCGGCGCCTTCCGGCCGCTGCTGATCTGCACCCAGGCCACCGGCTACTTCCTGTCCGGCGCATTGACGCTGGACGACGCCGGAACGCTCTACGGCACCGCAAGCGCCGGTGGTAAGGACGACGACGGCACGGTGTTCAAGCTGACACCCGGCTCCGCGCCGAAGGTGCTGTATTCGTTCACGAACGGCAAGGACGGCGCCGGTCCGCTGGGACGGCTCTTTCTCGGCAAGCGCGGCAATCTGTTTGGGACCACCCAGTCGGGCGGCGCGAAGGGCGACGGCACGCTGTTCTCGCTGTCGCCGGACGGCAAGCTGACGACGCTGCACGCCTTTGACGGCACGACCGGCAGCTTCCCGCAGGGTGGGCTGGTGCACGATCCTGCGCAGGGGCTGGGGTGGCTGTATGGGCAGGCCTATGCCGGGGGTAGCGGCAACGGCACGGTGTTCCGGGTAGAGGA
Organism: uncultured Alphaproteobacteria bacterium; assembly: GCA_963795825.1. Classification (GTDB taxonomy): domain Bacteria; phylum Pseudomonadota; class Alphaproteobacteria; order Acetobacterales; family Acetobacteraceae; genus BOG-908. The sequence continues at coordinate 179,862 of CAWCIW010000005.1, forward strand.
CTAGGCACGCAGATGACGGGAAGGAAGTAAGGCCTTCTTTTTCAAGAAAAAAAGCAAAAAGCTTTTGCGGTGACGCCTGCACCAAAGCGTGCGCCGATTTCTGCAAATATCGATATCGGCAGAGATGGCGCATGCCGCCGTGCAGGCGGGGGAGCAAAAGTTTTTTGGTCCTTTTTTTCAAAAAAGGACTGCTTTCTTCCTGCAAGTGCTCCACCAATCCGCCCGCAGGAAAGGGATAACCGACACATGAGCACCGCGGCACCGCACGCTTGGTTCGAGCCGAAGCTCACGGCGCTGATGGCCGAGGCGGAGAGCGCCGGCATAGCGCGCGACGTGTCGGTGGCCGTGATCACCGACCTGGTGAACGGCAAGCTAGGCGCCGCCGTGCCGCCGCCGCAGGAGGCCGCGGACCAGGATATCGGCGAGCCCGATTACATGGTGCCGCACGGGCCGGATACCGGGCTGGCGGATTCCGGGGAGTTGGTGCGCAACCCGATGGAGCATGTCGGGCGCAGCCGTTGGGGCGGCGGCGCTTTGTGAAGACCGCCGCCGCGCTGTTTTGCGCGGGTGGGCTGGTCCTGGGTTTCGGCAATTTCGTCTATCCCTACCTGAGCGCGCGCGATCACCTGCTTGGCTGGACGCTGTGCGTCAGCCTGCCGCTCTCGGCGGCGATGCTGTGGTTCGCCGCAGGCCGAAGCGGCACCGGCGCGCCGGTCTTGCGTCTGCGGCCGTGGTGGCTGGTGGCGGGCAGCCTGGCGGCCGCGCTACTGGTCGAACTGGCCGCCGAGTTCCTGGTGGCCGAACTCCGCCGACGAATACGGCTACGTGTTCCTGGCGCGCACGCTGCTGCATGGCCGGTTGTGGAACCCCGCCCCGCCGGCGCCGGCGATCTTCGAGATCGCCTGGACGTTCGTGCGCGACGGCAAATGGTTCTCGCAATATCCGCCGGCCTGGCCCGCGCTGCTGGCGCCGTTCCTGCTGATCCACGCGGGCTGGCTGGCCAACCCGCTGCTGACCGCAGCACTGGCCGCCCTGTCGCTGGCGACGCTGCGGCGCCTGGGCGCGAGCGCGCCGGTCTCGGCCTGTGCCACCGCGCTGCTGATGTTCTCGCCCTTCGTGCTGTTCAACGGGGCGTCGCTGTTCAACCACATGCTGACCGCGGTGCTGACGATGGGGATCGTCTGGCTGCAGTTGCGCGACGAGGCGGGCCGCGCCTGGCCGGCGCGCGCCGGCATAGGCGCGCTGTTCGGCGTGTTGCTGCTGACGCGCTACGACGTGTTCGTGCTGGTGGCCGCGCCGTTCGTGCTCGACCGGATCTGGTTCAGGCGGACGGCTTTCGTGCTGCGCGACGCGCCGGCGATGGCGGCCGGCGGTCTGCCGTTCGCGCTGGTGTTCCTCGCCTATAACCGGGCGTTTACCGGGCGTATGCTGGAGACCCCGTACGCCTGGGTGTCGCAGGGCGCGCATATCGGGCTTGTGGGGCAAGCACGTGGTGGTGGCAGACGCGGTGGGCGAGGCGCTGCTGCGCACCGCGCACTGGGCCGGCGAGCTGGCGGCGTTCACCAGCCCGGCGCTGATCGGCCTTGTGGCGGTGGCCTTCGCGGTCCAGCTCCGCCGCGGGCGGCTGCGCTGGCACGACACGCTGCTGCCTGTCGCGGCAGGTTTCTTCTTCCTGTATCCGGCGACCGGCGGCCACGAGTTCGGGCCGCGCTACTGGTTCTTCGCCTGGCCGGCGGCGATGGTGTCGATGGCGGCGGCTTTGGGCGACGGCGCGTCGGCTTGGCTGCGCGTGGGGCGCTGGCGGCTGCATGCGCCGGCGCTTACGGCTGCTCATGCGGCGGCGTTCCTCGGCATGGGCGTGGCCACCAGCGCGTTCACCCATCTGTATGTGGACGCCCGCCGCGCCGTCGAAGGCGCGGTGCCGCCGTCCGGGCGGGCGGTGGTGCTGATCCCAACGCGCGCGCTGATGCTCACGCGCTGGCAGAGCGTGCCGATCACCGCGCACAGCGCGGATTTCTGCCGCAACGGCATCGATACCACGGCAGACGTGCTCTACGCCCGGGCGGACGACAATTTCCGGCTGGCCGACCAGTTCAGCCGCGATGCTTGCTCGTTTGTCGGCCGTCCGGTGTTCCTGTGGCGCGCGCCGGGCGTGTTGGCGCCTGTGGCGTGCGGCGGCTCAGTTGCAGGCAGGGCGCCGGCCGGGAAACACGCAGGGTAGGCCGAACACGATGGCCTGGCGCGCGGTGCTCAGGACGGGGGCGGCACCCGGCGCGAGCGTGGCTGGCCAGGTCAGCGATGCGGCCTCGGCGGGCAATGTCCGCAGCGGCAGCAGCAACGCGCCGTAGGGGGTCGGGAGCAGCTTGAAGTCGCGTGTGTTGCGGTAGGTCTGGCCGCCCGCCTGCAGGGTGGTGTCGCCGAAATAGATGTCGTTCCAGAAGCCGGTCAGGTGGAGGAGCAGCGCGCGGTCCAGGGCCAGGGCGCCGGGCGGGACGGCGATGGTGTTTGCCGTGGCCTGGGCAGGTTGTGGCGTGCGGTCGCGCAATTCAGGGCGCCAGGCCAGTGCGAGCGCCGCCAGGACGCAGGCGGCGAGCGCCGCCCGGCGCTGCGGGCGATGCAGCAGCGCCACGGCGAGCTGGCCGGCCCAGAGGACCAGGAAGGGGAACGTCCATTTGAAATAGTGCAAATTGTAGAAGCGCCAGAGGCCGTATGGCTGCAGGTCTCGGTACGCGAGATAGAGCGCCCAGTGCAGGGCGACGGTGGCTGCGACCAGCAAGGCCGCCGGATAGCGCCGGCTGGCGGTGGCCACGGCGAGCAGCAGGCCCGCGATACCGGGCGCGATCCAGGGCAGGCCAGCGGCCAGGCCCATCCCCTCGGGCAGCAGCGGGCGCGGGCCGATCACCAGCATCACCCAGCGCATCGGCAGCAGACGCCACTCCAGCCCGATCGCGGCCGATCCGCCGACATAGGGGCCGGCATTCAGGCCGAATACCGCGAAATGGGCGAGGCCGGCCGGCGCCGCGCCCGCCAGCGAGGCCTGCGGCGCCGGCGATCGTGCAGGCGGCCCACAGGCGCCAGCCGGCGCGCGCGCGCAGCAGCGCCCAGACGGCATAGGGCGCGCCGGTGGCGAGCAGGACCGCGGCGTCGCTGGGGCGGAAGCCGGCGATCGTGGCCACGCACAGGCCGAACAACGCGGCGCGGGCAGGGCCGGGCCGCTCGGCGAAGCGAAGGGCCAGCAGCACGGCTAGGAACTGGAACGGCGCGGAACCCGTGGTGCTCCAGGGCACCACCCAGATGGCGAGGGCGGTGCGGCCGCTCAGCACCGCCACGAGGAAGCACAACGCCGAAGCGGCTGGCGGCCAGCCTGGCGCCAGGCGGCGGGCGATGCGCTGGAAGATGGCGAAGCTGGCCAGCAGGCAGGCGAGGTCCGGCACCAGGAAGGGCTGCCACGGGGTGAGCCATACAAAGGCGGCGCCCAGCAGGGGGTAGTAGGGGAGGTAGTGGTGTTGCGAGGGATCCAGGTTGCCGGCGGCCCAGGCCTGGGCGGCTTGCAGGTAGTGGTGCTGGTCCGCACCTGCCCAGAACGAGGCGAAGTTCGGGTATTTGCTGGCTTGGATGGCCAGGGTCACTAGGGTCAGGAGAAGTAAGTAAGGCCTTCTTTTCTGAAGAAAAGAAGCAAAAGACTTTTGCTCCCTGTCGGGTGTCTGCTGGATCGATTGCCGACTGGGTTTTCCGAAAAAGGACGGCTTGGCTTGCTTCTGGCTTCGTGTCATCGCCCCGCACGATGACAGACTCTCCCCCGCAAGGCCTAGACCCCGAGGACTGGAGCGCCACCCGCGCGCTCGGCCACCGCATGCTCGACGACATGATCGACTGGCTGCAAGCCGCGCGCGACCGCCCGGTATGGCAGCGTATGCCGGATGCGGCCCGCGCCGAACTGCGCGCGCCCCTGCCGCGCGCCGGCGTGGACATGACGGAGATCTACGCGGATTTCCAGCGACTCGTGCTGCCATACGGCGCGGCCAACGAGCATCCGCGGATGATGGGCTGGGTGAATGGCGGCGGCAACGCGGCGGGCATACTGGCCGAGCTGTTGACCGCGGTGTTCAACCCGAACTGCGCCGGGCGCGACCATGCGGCCATCGAGATGGAGCGCCAGGTGATCGCCTGGGCGGCCGAGATGGTGGGCATGCCGGCCGAGACAAGCGGGGTGCTGCTGGCGGGATCGTCGATGGCGAACATGGTGGCGGTGCTGGTGGCGCGGCGCGCGGCGCTGGGCGCCGAGGTGCGCACCGGCGGCCTGGGCGCGGCGCGGCTGGTGGCATATGCGTCGGCGGCGGCGCATGGCTGCATTCCCCGCGCGCTGGACATGGCGGGCATCGGCAGCCACGCGCTCCGGCTGGTGCCGGCCGAACTCGGCGCACAGGATGGATCTGGGCGCGCTGCGGGCGGCCATCGCAGCAGATCGCGCGGCGGGGATGCGGCCGTTTCTGGTGGTGGGCACGGCCGGCACGGTGGATTGCGCCGCGATCGACGACCTGGCCGGGGTGGCCGATGTGGCGCGCGACGCCGGCATCTGGTTCCACGTGGATGGCGCGTTCGGGGCGACGGCCGCGCTCTCGGCGCGGTTCCGGCCGCTGCTGGCGGGCATCGCGCAAGCGGACAGCCTGGCGTTCGATTTCCACAAATGGGCGCAGGTGCCGTACGACGCAGGCTGCGTGCTGGTGCGCGATCCGGCGCTGCATCTGGATACGTTTGCGCAGTCGCTGGCCTATCTCACCTATGCGGAGCGCGGAATGGCGGGCAATCCGCCCTGGCCGCGCGATCTCGGGCCCGATCTTTCGCGGGAGTTCCGTGCGCTGAAAGTGTGGATGACGTTGCGCGCGTACGGCGCGGACGGGCTGGCCCGCGTGGTGGAACGCGGGTGCGAGGTGGCACAATACCTGGCGGCGCGTGTGGCGCGCGAGGCGGCGCTGGAATTGCTGGCGCCGGTGACGCTGAACATCGTGTGTTTCCGCGTGGTGGCGTTGAGCGATGCGGAAAACCGCGAGCTGGTGGCCGATCTGCAGGAGGCCGGTATCGCCGCGCCGTCGACGACCGTGATCGGCGGCAGGCTTGCGATACGCGCCGCGTTGTTCAACCATCGCACCACAGAAGCCGACGCGGATGCGCTGGTAGAGGGAGTGCTGCACCTGGCGAGCGCGCGAATCCAAGCCGGTGCAGGCAAGCCGAATCCCGCCTGAACCGAAGCGCCCGTGCAGGCGTCACCGTGAAAGCTTTTTGCCTCTTTTTCTCGAAAAAGAAGGCCTGCTCTGTTAAAATTCCCAGGAGTAAAACCCGAGTGAAACGCGCCCTGCTGCTGACCACGCTGCTCACCACGCCCGCTCTCGCAGACCAACCGCAGCCGCAGCCGCTGGCCTACCCGCCGGCGATCCCTGCGCCGAAGGACGTGGCCTATCCTGGCACGATCAAACTCACGGTGGATATCACCGACCTGGCCAGACATGTGGTGAACGTGCACGAGATTATCCCCGTGCAGCAGGGTGGCGACGTGGTGTTGCTGTATCCGGAGTGGGTGCCAGGCGATCACGGCCCGACAGGGCCGCTGGCCGCGTTGGCCGGGCTGGACTTCAAGGCGGGTGGGCAAAGCCTGATATGGGCGCGTGATCCGGTGGACGTGCATGCCTTCCACGTGCAGGCGCCGCAGGGTGCGGGCAGCATCGACGTGCATTTCCAGTATCTGTCGCCGCCCACGCGGAAAGAGGGCCGGGTGGAGATGACTCCCGACCTGGTCGACCTCGCCTGGAACGAACTGGCGCTGTATCCGGCTGGGTATTTCTCGCGCGACGTGTCGGTGAGTCCAAGCCTGGTGCTGCCGAAAGGCTGGCATTATGCGACGGCTTTGGACACCGAGGCGGCCGGCGACGGCCATGCCGCGTTCAAGACGACGACATTCAACACGCTGGTCGATTTGCCGTTCTACGCCGGGCGGTATTCCGCGCGCATCGACCTCGCACCGGGTGCGGCGGTGCCGGTGCATCTGAACGTGTTCGCCGACAAGCCGCAGGACCTGGTGATGACGCCGGAGCAGCTGGCCAAGCACCGCGCCTTGGTGACGCAGGCAAAGCTCCTGTATGGCGCGCAGCATTACGGACATTACGATTTTCTGTTCGCGCTCAGCGGACAGTTGGGCGGCGTCGGGCTGGAGCACCACCAGTCCAGCGAAGATGGCGTGGATCGCGACTATTTCTCCGACTGGGACAAGACGACGGCGGACCGCGATCTGCTGCCGCACGAATACACCCATTCGTGGAACGGCAAGTTCCGCCGGCCGGCGGACCTGTGGGCGCCGAATTTCAACGTGCCAGAGCGCGACAGTCTTTTGTGGGTTTACGAGGGGCAGACGCAGTTCTGGGGACAGGTGCTGGCCGCGCGCGCCGGGCTGTGGAGCAAGCAGGAAACCTTGGATGCGATCGCGCTCGATGCGGCGAGCATGGAGCGCGAGACGGGGCGCGCCTGGCGGCCGCTGCAGGACACCACGAACGACCCGATCATCAACGAGCGGCGGCCGCAATCCTGGCATAGCTGGGAACGCCAGGAGGATTACTACACCGAGGGGCTGCTGATCTGGCTGGATGCGGATTCGCTGATACGCCAGAAAACCAACGGCCAGAAATCGCTGGGCGATTTCGCGCATGCGTTCTTCGGCGTACAGGACGGAAGCTTCGTAACCCTGCCTTACAAGTTCGAGGATGTGGTGGCGACGCTGAATACCGTGTTGCCGTATGACTGGGCCGGCTTCCTGCGCACGCGGCTGGACAAGCGCGGCGGCGGCGCGCCGCTCGATGGCATTACGCGGGGCGGCTACAAACTCGTCTATACCGACACGCCGTCGGATTTCCAGAAGAGCGAGGACAGCAAGCGGGAGGCGCAGGATTACGGCGCGTCGATCGGGCTGCTGATCGCCAAGGGCGGCACGATCTCCGGCGTGATCTGGGATTTGCCGGCCTATAAAGCGGGGCTGGTGAAGGGCGGCAAGATATTGGCGCTGAACGGCCTGGCTTATGACGACGGCAACGATCTTTCCGATGCGATCAAGCTCGCGCATACAGACCGCGCGCCGATCGAGATATTGGTGCAGGACGACGCGCATTTCCGCACCGTGCAGGTGCCTTACCATGACGGCCTGCGCTATCCGCATCTGCAGCGTGTGGCTGGCACGCCGGCGTTGCTCGACGACCTGCTCACGCCGCTCAAATAGCGGCGGCGGCAATCCTGATCGTCTCCCCCTGCATCAAGCTGTGCCAGATGGACCCTCGCGTGGATCAATGCGCGGGGTGTTTGCGTACGCTTGCGGAAATCGCGGCGTGGGGGAGCATGAGCGATGCGCAGCGGCTGGCGGTGATGGGAGAGTTGCCTGGGCGGGCAAGGAAGGAAGCAGTCCTTTTGCGTCAAAAAGCACCGAAAAACTTTTGACCCTCCGCCTGCGCTGCTTCCCCGGCGCGTCGCTTTGCGGAGGCTATACCAGCCACAGTTGAGATTGACGCATCTAAGGCAGGTAAGAAAGCAGTCCTTTTTCGAGAAAAAGGACCAAAAAGCTTTTGCTACGACGCCTGCACGAACGCTTACTTCCGTATTGCAAGTCGATGCGGCTGCAATAATAGCCAAATCGACGTGCAGGCGTCGTAGCAAAAGCTTTTTGCTTCTTTTTCTCGAAAAAGAAGGCCTTCCTTCCTTTGCCGATGTGTCAGCCCCAAAAGGGTTTGGTATCAGGTCAGCTTTACATGTGCGCCGGCCTCTCCGCGGCGCCAGTAGCCCGCGGCGCGTACCTGGTTTGTAGGCATCGCCTCGTCCTCCAGCAGATATTTTCGCAGCCGCCTTGCGGTCTCCGCCTCGGCGGCGATCCACGCGTAGGTTTCGCCGCGCGGTAGGGACTGCGCGCGCAGGGCCTCGTCGAGCAGCCTGGTGGTGCCGGCGGGCTGGCCGTCGCGGTACAGGAACCGGATGCTGGCGTTGGCAGCGGTCGGCAAATGGCGTTCCTCGCCGGCGTCGGCCACTTCGATGCAGACGATCGCGCGCACGCCCGGCCGCAGCTCCTCCAGGTGGCGCGCGATCGCGGGCAGGGCCGTCTCGTCGCCCACCAGCAGGTAGGTGTCGTAATCGTCGGGTGTCAGGAACGAGCCGCGCGGGCCGCCTATGCCGAGCGTCTGGCCAGGTTGTGCCTGGGCCGCCCAGTCCGTTGCCGGGCCGCCGCCGTGCAGCACGAAATCGATGCTCAACGCGAGCCCGCGCGGGTCGTAATGGCGCGGCGTGTAGTCGCGCAGTATCGGCCGCGCCGCGTCCGGAAATACCGGTGCGCCGGCCTCGAGGATCGGCAATACGGGCCGGCTCTGCCCGGGTGCCGGGAAGAACAGCTTCACGTGGTCGCCTGCGCCTGCGGAGGTGAAGCCCTCAAGCGCAGGTCCGGCCAAGGTGATCCGGCGCATCCGCGGCGAGAGCTGCTCGACGCTAGCGACTTCGGCCAGGCGCAGCACGGGCTCGTAGCGGACGCGCACCGGGGCGCGCATGGTGTGGTTCATCGGTGGTCTCCGGATGTCAGTTCTGCGTGCCGCTGATTTCGGCGGCCGCGCGGTCGAGTATCAGGGCGATACGCCGCGCCTCCTCCGGCGCGCAGCCGTGCTTGCTCATCAGCAGGTGCTTCAGGGCGTGTTTGGCGCGATGCATCTCGTCGGCGGCTTGCGGATCGGCGGCGTCCAGGCCGGCATAGGCCTCGCGCACGCCGGCCATGCGTTCGCCGACGCGCTTCAGCGCCTCGAGTATCTGCATTGCCTGCGCGCGGTTCGTCTCGAGCTGGGCCCGGCCGGAGTTGGTGAGGGCGTAGAGCTTGCGGTTGCCTTCCTGGCTCACCGCGGCGTGGCCGATCTCTTCCAGATAGGTCAGCGCCGGATAGATCATGCCTGGGCTGGGGGCGTAGAAGCCGGCCGAGCGCTCCTCGAGCAGGCGTATCAGCTCGTAGCCATGCGCCGGGCGCTCGTCGAGCAAGGCCAGCAGGAGGAGCTGGAGGTCCGCCGCGGTGAGTTTGCGCCCGGCCGGCATGCCGCCATCGCCCATGAAGCCGCGGCCGAAGCCGCGTCCGCCGCTGCCGTGGCGGCCACCGTGCCGGCCGATGGCGTGCAGGAAACCGTGTAGATGCACTGGCGAACTTCCTATCTGAAAACGTATCTTACGATAGGTCTTTCGATGGTTGTTCGTCAACTTGAATTCGGGCCGGGGTTGGATCGATAGATCAGGCAAGCAAGAAAGCAGTCCTTTTTCGAGAAAAAGGACCAAAAAGCTTTTGCTCCAACGCCTGCACCACGGCTTCGGTGATACCTGCAACCGTATCGACCGGCAGGAAGAGCGCGCGCTCCCGCGCAGTCGTCATAGCAAAAGCTTTTTGGTTCTTTTTCTCGAAAAAGGACTGCTTTCTTCCTTGCCCCGCTGGCCTCACTTTCCCAGCCGCACCTCGCCCGCCGGCACCACAACGATCCGGTCCGGCCCGCCGCCTTGCAGCACCACCGCCATCCGGTCGCCCAAGGCAGCCACGCCGGCGATATGGGTGCCCGCCGGCTCGTCCAGCGTAACCGTCGAGCGCGGCGTGTGGGGCGCCATGCGGCCCACGATCGTAACGGCCACCACCGCCACGCCGGCCACGATCAGCACGCCCATTCCGATTACCAGAGCCATCATCGCGCGCATTGTTCTCCCGAACCCCCTATGTATCGGGCAGCATGCCCGAAATCTTCCGATTGATCGCCCCGCCCGAAGCCGCTGGCCAGAGGGCGGACCGTTTCCTGGCAGAGGCGATCGGCTCGCTCACCCGGTCCCGCCTGAAAATCCTGATCGAGGCGGGCAGGGCAACGCGGGACGGCACGGTGTTCACCCAGCCGGCCGATCCGGTGCGGCCGGGCAGCGCCTACGAGGTGAGCCCGCCCGATCCGGTGGACGCAATTCCGCGCGCGCAGGCGATTCCGTTCACCATCCTGTACGAGGACCGCCATCTCATCGTGCTCGACAAGCCGGCCGGCCTGGTGGTGCATCCCGCGCCCGGCCACGCGGACGGCACGCTGGTGAACGCGCTGCTGGCGCATTGCGGCGACAGCCTGCCGGGCATAGGCGGGGAGCGCCGGCCGGGGATCGTGCACCGGCTCGATCGCGACACCTCCGGGGTGATGGTGGTGGCGAAAACAGAGCCGGCGCTGGTGGCGCTGTCGGCCAAATTCGCGGCGCGCGACATCGAGCGGGCCTACGTGGCGCTGGTCTGGGGGCTGCCGGCGCCGGTGGCCGGCGAGATAGAGGGCGCGATAGGACGCGATCCGCGCGACCGCAAGCGCATGGCGCTGGTCACCCGCGGCGGCAAGCCGGCGCTGACCCGGTATCGCACGACGGCGGTGTATCACGCGGCGGCCAGCCTGCTGGAGTGCCATCTGGCGACAGGGCGGACGCACCAGATCAGGGTGCATCTGGCGTCGGTCGGGCATCCGGTGGTTGGCGATCCGGTCTATCTGCGCCGCATTCCGGCGATCAGCCGGGGCGTGGCGGAGCCCGCGCGCGGCCGGCTGCTGGATTTCCCCCGCCAGGCGCTGCATGCGGCGGTGTTGGGGTTCCGCCATCCGGTGACCGGGCACGAGATGCGTTTCGAGACGCCGTTGCCCGCGGATTTCAGCGACTTGCTGGCCGCGCTGTCCTGAAGTTAACCCTGTTCACACATGCGTGACGAACGTTGCGATATCCTCGCTAGTCTTTGACAGGACCGGAGTTGTCCTGTATCAACTTACCTGCTGGTGTAGCGGGCGTGTTGCACCGGTGACCGCGGCGCCGGATTGCCTTTCGAGGGATTTGGCTGGTCCGCGTGATAACGTCCTCGCGCTCCGTAGCGACAGTTAGAAACCGGAAGCCGGTACTGCGCCGTAATGGGCAGTAGCCGGTTGCTTCTGCCGGATGAGAAGGAGCCGTTCCCATGGCTGCAGCGTTTGTTAATGTCGCCCCAGAGGGCAATCTCTCCCGCTATCTGCAGGAGATCCGCAAGTTTCCGATGCTCACGCCTGAGGAGGAGCTGTCGCTCTCCCACGCGTGGCGCGACAAGGAAGATATGAAGGCCGCCCACAAGCTGGTGACCTCGCATCTGCGTCTCGTGGCCAAGATCGCCATGGGCTATCGCGGCTACGGCCTGCCGGTCGGCGAGCTGATCAGCGAAGGCAATGTCGGCATGATGCAGGCGGTCAAGCGCTTCGATCCGGATCGCGGCTTCCGCCTCGCCACCTATGCGATGTGGTGGATCCGCGCGGCGATCCAGGAATACATCCTGCATAGCTGGTCGCTGGTGAAGATGGGCACCACGGCGGCGCAGAAGAAGCTGTTCTTCAACCTGCGCCGGCTGAAGGGCCAGATGCAGGCGATCGAGGATGGCGATCTGCGTCCGGAGCATGTGGCCAAGATCGCCACCACGCTCGGCGTGCCGGAGCAGGACGTGGTGAGCATGAACCGCCGCCTGGCAGCGCCCGATCACAGCCTCAACGCGCCGGTTCGCGCCGACAGCGAGGGCGAGTGGCAGGACTGGCTGGTCGACGAGGGCGAGAGCCAGGAGACCGAGCTCGCCGAGCGCGAGGAGCTGTCCGGGCGCAAGGCACTGCTGGGTGGCGCGCTCACGCCGTTGAACGATCGCGAGCGTCACATCCTGATCGAGCGCCGGCTGAAGGACAATCCGACCACGCTCGAGGAGCTGTCCCAGCAGTACAACATCAGCCGCGAGCGCGTGCGCCAGATCGAGGTGCGCGCCTTCGAGAAGCTGCAGAAGGCGATGCGGCTGCAGGTGGCCGAGCGTCGGATGGCGCAAGCCGCCTGAGCTAGGGTCGGTTCCAAGCTTAAATGCCGGGTGTCGCTTGCGTGGCACCCGGCATTTTGTGTTTGATCAGGGCGACGTTGGCGCTTCACAGCCCCTTGTCGCGAAAATGCCGGCTACGGATGATGCTGGCTAACTCTACGCGAAATCCCAGTCTTCGTGGGTGCGCTTCAGTTCTTCCTGTATAGCACGCCCGCGGTGGGCTTCCTGCGCTTCCCAGATCGTCCGGAGAATGACCGGAACGACCTGGCAGAGCGCCCAGGCGCAGGCGCCGGCGCCCCAGGCAAGAACGAGCGTCAGCGGGTCGGACAGCGCATCGAGCGCCACATCCATCCTGTCGTCGAGCATCCAGAGATGCCAGAGCGGCGCCAGGGCTGCGGCCGCGCAGCACAGCGCCACACCGCGCGTCGCACCGGAGGTGCCGCCTTTTTCGCCCAACGCGCAGGCGATTGCTGGGGCGAGGAGCGCCACGAGCATCAGGGCGGTGGGCGTAGCGAAGGTGAGCAGGGCGCCACAGGCGAGGCCCTGCACCCACATCGAGGTGCCTTTTCCGGCAATCCGCGGTGGCGCAGCGGCGGCCATCAGTGAATCGCCAGCGCGATGGCGGCGCCCAGGCTGGCGAGCAGGCCGGCGCCCGTCACGATCTCATGGCCGAGCAGCTGGGAGGCCTGCAGACGCTGCGGCCCATCTTCGGCAATGCGCGCGAGTGCCGCCTCCAGGGACTCGATGCGGGCGGCGGCCAGCTCGGCGTCCCGACGATCGGCGGCGCGGGCCGGCGCGTCGTCGAGCATTTCGACCATCGCGCCGATCTGGCCCTCCGCGGCAGCTTTGAGCAGGCTGTCCTGCAAGGCGATCCGGGTGCGGCGGCTGCGCCAGTCCGACACGCCGGCCAGGCCGGACGAGATCAGCCAGTTGCCGAGTTCCGGATAGCGGCCCGGGCTTAGCCGGGACTGCATGCGGGCGAACAGGCGCAGCACGGAAAGGCGCTCCAACTCGCCGGCGAAGCTTGCCAGATGCGGCAGGTCGCCGGCGAGCGTGCCGTCGGTGCGCGACACGATGAAGGCGGCGATGTGGGAATCGATCGGCGGGCGGGTGCGATCGGCGGTGGCGGCGGCCGCGTCGAGTGCCGGCAGCAGTTCGGCCGCGCGCACCACGGGCCGGCCCGCGAGCAGCGGCGAGGCGCAGGAGAGCATCGGGTTCATGCCGTAAGACAGGCGTCGTATGCCGCCGGCGGGGCCGCGTGCCTTGAGCCAGGCGCGCCAGTCGCGCTGGTCCTCGCGCAGGGTGACCAGATCGCCGCGGCGATGGCCCACGGCGCCGTATTCGCTGACGGCTTCGGCGGCCACGATCTCTTCGAGCGTGGCCAGCAGATCGGGCGTGGCGGCCGCGAAGGCGGGGCCCAAACCGTCCGGCTGGAACGCCATGCCGCGCCAGACCAGGGGGCCCAGCGGATCGATCACCGCGACGCAGCGCATCACGATCAGGCCCTGTTGGCGCGCTTCGTCCGGCGTGGGATCGCCGGTGCGCCGTGTGACCTCCTCCACGCGCATGCCGAGCTGCGGGTCGCCGAGGTGCCGGCGCAGCCAGCGCTCCACCTCGCCGGTTTTGAGCAGCGCGTAGCCGCGTTCCGGTTGCAGGCCGAGGCCCAGTGCCAGTTCGCGCGCGGACCACACGCGCAGGCCGCCCCCGAGATCGAGCCCGACCTGGGCGCGGCGCGGCGGCCGGGCGGCGACGCGGCGGGCGCCGGCCTGTTCCGGGCGGGCGAGGAGGGCGGGCGAGGGCCGGTGGTCGGGGTCCTCGGCCAGCATGCCGCGCAGCAGGTCCGACAGCAAAGGCGGCAACGCGGTGTCCGCGGTGAGTGCGGCGAAACTGCCGACCTCGAGCTTGCGGCGCAGGAGGCTGGCCTCATCCATCCCGGCCAGCGGGGGGCGGCCAAGGAACAATGCCAGCAGGGTCACGCCGAGGGCATAAACGTCGTCGGCGATGCTGCCGTCACCGCGGCTGGCGGGGAGGCACTGGGCCATGTAGGGCGGTTCGTAGATTGCGGGCTGCAGGCTCGCGGAGGGGGCGTTCCAGAACGGGCCGAGGGTGATGCGGTCCCTGGTCGCGGCCCGGAAGAGGTTGTCCGGATTGATGGCGCGGTGGGTCAGGCCGCGCAGCTGCAGGGCGGCGAGGGCGGCGGCGGCGGGTGCCAGCACGCAGGCTAGGAGCTCGCCTTCGCGCCAGCCGGTGGCGAGACCGATCGCGGCACCTGGCGGCATCTCGCCTATCACGAACCAGCCGGGTCGGCCCGCAAGGTCCTGGCCCGGCCCATAATCGAGCGGCAGCACGGCGTTCGGCACCGGCAGGCCGCTATGGGCGAGCGTTATGCGCGGGCGGAAAGGTTGGTCCGGCTTGGCTTCTATGGCGATCAGGGGTGTGGTGGGGTCCCGCCGATCGCTGACGACATGGACACGGAAGCCGCCCTGCAGGGCGGGTGCCTGTCGGGTGGGGTCGATGCGGTAGAACCCTGCGATCAGGCCGTCTTCCATGCAGGCAGGGTAGGGGGTTCAGGGTTGAAGCCGGGTTAACGCGGAGCGGCGTTGGAGACGGGCTTCTACGGACAGGTCAACGTCACCCGCTGCACTGTCGCGTCGGCCCACCCTGTTCCGTCATTCGGCAGATGGGTGAAATACACGTAGAAGCGCTTGCCGAGCACCTGCGGATCGTCGCCCAGGCCGACCGCCGAGGGATAGGCGGCGATCGCCGGATTGCCGAACGTGCCGATCGGCACTGGCTGGGTCCAGACGAGCCCGTCGACGGATTCCGCGTAGCCGAACACTGTGTCGTTGGACAGGATCATCACGTAGCGGCCCAGCTCGGGATCGGCATGCACGTCGATATAGCCGTGGTCGAACGAGCCTGGGATCAGGTCGGTCGAGGCGCCACCGAGGCCCGGCTGCAGGTGCCAGGAGCGTTGGTAATATTTCTCGAACGGGACCGCCGCGTGGCGGGCCCCGCCAAAGGCGCCGGCCAGCACTCCGGCCACCGGCGCGCGGGCGACCGATACGTTGGTGAGCGTCGAGGGGTGGGTCGTGCCGTTGGCGATCCAGTCGGGGTAGTACAGGTAGAAAGTAGGTTTGGTCCGGCGACAGTCACAAGGCGGCCATCGCCGATCTCGTAAGCGTCCAGCCCGTGGGCGAAGGCCTGGTTCAGGCGGACGATCTCGCCCAGGTCGGTCCAGTGGCGGCCGGCATCGCTGGATGATGCGAGGCCGAGCACGGCGTAGAGCGAGTCGTTGAGGATTTCCGCGTGATACACGGCGAGGAGCTTGCCGGCGCCTGGCAGGCCGGCTGGCACCTGGAACACCGGGCCGGCGCCCATGTAGGTGTAGCTGGCGTAGTTCGGATTGACCGACGGGTCGGGGTTCGCGGCGATACCGATGTCGAGCGGCGGCGCGTCGCCGAGCGGGCGGTCGAGTGTTCCGGATGTGGTGGTGATCGAGCCGTATTTGTTGGTGCCGACCATTTTGCCGTCGACCGTCTGCCGGCCACGCAGCCCGCCATCGCTGCCGAAGAAGAGATATCCCGTGCTGGTTCGCAGCGCACCCAACGGCGTGTCCGGCCAGTCGAAGCCGTCGGTGGTGTCGGTGACCGGCGGCTGCGTCTGCTGACCGGCCCGTTGCCGTGCGGCAGCCGAGGCGACGATTATTGGAGCGGATATGGCGGGTGTGCAGAGAGGCTGGGGTGCCTGCGCAAGCGCCAAAGCGGGTAGGAGCGAAAAGCCACCGATCAGGCACCTGACGCGCATGTTCGCCACCTGTGATCCGAGTATCGGTGCCTTGCGGCCGGGTGTGACACCATACGCCGAGCCGGACGACGCTGCCAGACCGATCGCGATCCTGTCACGCTTCGACATGTCGCGGCCGCTCCGATCGCTGTCCGTGCAGCTCGGGTCCTGCGGCGGGCAATGCGTTCCTTCGGACGTGACCGCAGCGTTCTCTCTCACCCCTCGAACGGGTCGCGCACCATGATCGTATCGTCGCGCTCGGGGCTGGTGGACAGCAACGTGACCGGCGCCTCGACCAACTCCTCGATTCGGCGCACGTATTTGATCGCCTGCGCGGGCAGATCGGCCCAACTGCGCGCGCCGCGGGTGGAATCGCGCCAACCCTCGATCGTCTCGTAGACCGGGGTGGCGGCAGCCTGCGCGCCAGGTGCGGCCGGCAGATGCGAGAAGCGCCCGCCGCCGATTTCGTAGCCGGTGCAGATCTGCAACTGCTCCAGGCCGTCCAGCACGTCCAGTTTGGTCAGCGCCAGACCCTGTATGCCGCCGACCTTCACCGCCTGGCGCACCATCGCCGCGTCGAACCAGCCGCAGCGGCGCGGCCGCCCGGTGACGGTGCCGAATTCGTGGCCGCGCTCGCCGAGCAGCCGGCCGGTCTCGTCGTGCAGTTCGGAGGGGAACGGGCCGGAGCCCACGCGGGTGGTGTAGGCCTTGGCGATGCCGAGCACGAAACCGACCGCGGACGGGCCCACGCCGCTGCCGCTGGCCGCCGTGGCCGCGACGGTGTTGCTGCTGGTCACGAACGGGTAGGTGCCGTGGTCGACGTCCAGCATCACCGCCTGGGCGCCCTCGAACAGGATGCGTCGGCCGAGTCGGCGCGCGGCGTCCAGGCGTTCCCAAACCGGTTCGACGAACGGCAGTATCTTCGGCGCGATCTCCAGCAGCGCGTCGAGCAGGGCCTGTTTCTCGAAGGTTTCGGCGCCCAGGCCGCGCAGTAGCGTGTTGTGGTGCAGCAGCAGCTCGTCGAGCCGGGCGGACAGGGTCTCGGGCTCGGCCAGGTCGCAGGCGCGTATGGCGCGGCGGCCGACCTTGTCCTCGTAGGCCGGGCCGATGCCGCGGCCGGTGGTGCCGATCTTGGCGGCGCCGCGGGCAGCCTCGCGGGCGCGGTCGATGGCGCCGTGCAGGGGCAGGATGAGGATGGCGTTGTCGGCGATGCGCAGCATGTCCGGCGACACGCGCAGGCCCTGGCCCTCCACGCGGGCGATCTCGGCGAGCAGCGCCCACGGGTCGACGACCACGCCGTTGCCGATGATGCCGAGCTTGCCGCGCACCAGGCCGGAGGGGAGCAGGCTGAGCTTGTAGGTCTGGTTGCCGACGACCAGCGTGTGGCCGGCGTTGTGGCCGCCCTGGAAGCGCACGACGATGTCCGCGCGGCTGGCGAGCCAGTCGACGACTTTGCCTTTTCCTTCGTCGCCCCATTGGGCGCCTATCACGGCTACGTTGGTCATGGTTTGCCTTGTCTGCGTAAGGAAGGAAGCAGTCCTTTTTTGAAAAAAAGGACCAAAAAACTTTTACTTTCCCGCCTGCACGCTAGCCCGCGTTCACTGCTGCGAATACGAGTGCTTGCGGAAATAATGCGGGCGCTGGTGCAGGCGGGGAGCAAGAGTTTTTTGCTTCTTTTTTGCAAAAAAGAAGGCCTTACTTCCTTACTTCGCTTGCCTGCCCTTCTTTATACACGTGCGAGCACCCAAGCCGCGAAGCCTCCCGCGCATCGCAAGCCAAGTCCAGCGCGGCCACCGTGGCAAACCCCTGCGCCCGCAGCGCCCGCCCCGCAGCCTGGTCGATATCGAGCGGGACCAGAATGCTGGGCCGCGCGTCCGGCGCAGGGGCGGCGCGCAGGATGGCCGCGGGGAAGAGCGTGACGCCGGTAGCGGGCTCGCCTTCGCCGGACAGGTAGCGCCCGCCGCGGCCGAGCTCCTCCTGGCGGCCTGGCGCGAACACGGTGAAGGCGATGCCAGTGTGATAGCGGAGGCCGCGGAACTCCAGCGGGTCGATGGTGACGCGTATGCTGGGCGCCTGCGTGGTCAGGCGTTGGACGACGTCGGCGAGGCGGGCGGCGAGGGTGCGTTGCGGGGCGGGGAGGTCGGCGCGGGCGAGGGCGGCGAGCGCCGGCTGGGCGGGGCCGGCGGCGAGCAGGAGGTCGGTGAGCATCGGGGCGAGGGGGCCGGCGTGTTCGGCGATCGCGGCGGCGTCCTTGCGGTCGAGCGCGCGGGCTAGGGTTTTGGCGCGGGTGGGGTCCAGGTTCGCGGCGGCGAGGAGGGCGGGGGCGAGGGTTGGCAGGGTCAGATCCAGGCTGATGCGCGGCAGGCCGAGGGCGGCGAGGGCTTCGGCGGCGACGAGCATGGCTTCGGCGTCGGCTTGCGGGCTGTCGGCGCCTAGCAGTTCGAGGCCGGCCTGGGGGATCTGGCGGTCGGTATCGCGCAGGGCGCGTACGCGTATGCATTCGCCGGCGTAAGAGAGGCGGAGCGGGCGGGGGGCGCCGGCGAGGCGGGTGGCGGCGATGCGGGCGATCTGCGGGGTGATGTCGGCGCGCACGGCCATCATGCGGTGGCTGTCGGGGTCGAGCACGCGGAACACCTGGTCGGAGAGGGCGGCGCCGGCGCCGGCGAGCAGGCTGTCCTCGAACTCGAGCAGCGGGGGTTTGACGCGGGTGTAGCCGTGGCTGGCGAACACGGCCATCAGGGTCTCGACGGAGGCCGCCTCGGTTTGGGCGTCTGGGGGGAGGAGGTCGCGCAGGCCGGCCGGGAGGAGCGCCGGGTGGGGTGGGGTGAGGTCGTCCATGTGCGGCGGCTATAGCTTGGCAGGGCGGGGGGTGGAAGGCTTGAAGGTGCTTGAGGTTGGGGGTGGGAGGTTTGAGATTGTGACTACAGTGGTCATGTGCTGACCCGTAATGTGCAGCATTTCGCGCCGCTCGGTCTGGCGGTGGTGGTCCCATTTGCCGGACTCCCCGACGCGACGGCTTGAGCCGGGCGAGATTGTGCTGCGGCGCGGCGGACCCTAGGTTTCAGCCATGCTCGACCACGCGACTGCCCCCGCCATCCAGACGCCATTTCCCGATCCGCCCGAATCCGGGCATGTGCGCGAGGTCGCACCCGGCGTGCTGTGGGTGCGGTTCGCGCTACCGTTCCTGCTCAACCATGTGAACGTATATCTGATCGAAGACGAAGGCGGCTGGGCGGTGTTCGACACCGGACTCGGCGACGACACGACCCGGGCAGCCTGGGAGGCGGTGTTCGCCGGCGCGCTACACGGCCAGCAGCTCACCCGCATCGTGTGCTCGCATTTCCATCCTGACCATGTGGGCCTGGTGGGCTGGCTGACGCAGCGCTTCGAGGCGGCGCTCTCGATGCCGCGCACCGAGTTCCTGATGGCGCGCGTGCTGGCGGACAGGGTGATGGCGCCGGATCCCGGCTTCTACACCGAGCGCGGCCTCGAGGTGAACGCCGGCGGCCGGGTGGCCGGCGACGGGCATGGCTACCTCAAACTGGTAACCGGCCTGCCCACGCGGTTCCATCGGCTCGTGGCGGGCGAGACGTTGCGCCTCGGCCGGCGCGAATTCCGCGTGCATACCGGCGGCGGGCATGCGCCGGAGCAGGGCATGTTGTATTGCGAGGCCGATGGGCTGTTCCTTGCCGCCGACCAGGTGCTGCTGCGTATCTCGCCGAACATCTCGGTCTCCTCGATGGAGCCGGACGCCAATCCGTTGGGCGAGTATCTGGCCTCCCTGGCCGATCTGCGGCGGACGATCCCGGTGGACGTTCTCGTGTTGCCGGGACACGGCGTGCCGTTCACCGGGCTGCACGCGCGGCTCGACGAACTGGCGGCGCATCACGCCACACGGTGCGGGCTGATCGCGGCGGCCGCGCGCCAGGCGCCGCGCACGGCGGCCGAGCTGCTGCCCGTGTTGTTCAAGCGCGAGATGGATGCGCACCAGACCGGTTTCGCGTTTGGCGAGGTGCTGGCGCATGTGAACTACATGCGCGCGCGCGGCGAGCTGGTGCAGGCGCGCGATGCCGACGGCGTGTTGCGGGTGCGCGCCCCCTGAGCCCGATGCGCAAGAAGGCCGACCTGCCAGAGAAGGTGTGCGTGGTGTGCAAGCGGCCGTTCGCCTGGCGCAAAAAATGGGCGAAGGTCTGGGACGAGGTCAAATACTGCAGCGATGCGTGCCGCAGGCAGGGTGCGCCAAAGTAACGATTGGCGCTGTTCTTGGGAGCCTTGGACAGCAGGTTTCGGTTGCCAGCCTCATCATACATACGTAACGTTGCGGAAATATAACGTATGCGGGTGGCGATATGCGCGGCGTTCTTCTGACAGTTTCGGCTGTGGCGATCGTGGTATCTCAGGCGACCGGCGCGCGTGCGTCCGATCCTTGCACGCCGTCGGCTGGGCGGAGCTATGGCAGCTTCGGGCTGGTGGCTATGATCGGGCAGATGGCGCAGCAGCGGCAACTTGCGCAGGATTGCGCGGCGGAGCGCCAGGCGCAGTGGGCGGACTATCACGCGCGGCAGAAGGCCTTGCAGGACAAGGCGGCGGCCGATGCCGCGCAGCAGAAGCAGGCGGCGGACGCGAAGCTGGCGGCCGATGCGGCTGTCGCCGCGCAGCACACGCAGACCGCGGAACTGGCGGCGGCCGCAGAGGCGCGAACCAAGCACCGGCGCGCGCAGGGGCGTGCCGCGGCGGCCAGGGCGCAGGTTGCGGCGCGCGCCGACGCGGCCAGGGTGCAGCAGCAGACCGAGGCGCAGCGGCGCGACATGTATGTGCGCCTGGTGCGCGACGAGAATGCGCCTGGCAACATCTGCCACGATCCGAAAATGGCCCGGACGGTGATGGAGGGCTGGAACGGGCTCGATACGATGAAGGACGCCTCCGTCCGGGTGATCGACATAGAGCACATAACGACGGTGACGGCGCGCTCGGGCGAGCAGGGTGTGTCCTGCCACGGCGTGTTCGTGACCAACCATGGCACGCGGCTGATCGGGACGGCTACCGTACGGCGCAACATCGCGGGCGACCCGATGTTCGTCTGGGAGCGCGACGCCAACCAGGACCTGGCGCGCTATGCGGCGCCGGACGGCGTCGAGGTGCATGTGGGCGCGCCGGTGGTGCTGAACGTGCTGGCGAAGGGGCCGCCGATCTAGGCGAGGGTGACCACCAGCGGCACGTGGTCCGACGGCGTATCCTCGGCGCGCGCCTGCTTGTCCGGCACGGCGGAGACTAGGCGTTCGGCGACGGCGGCGGACAGCAAAGCGTGATCGATGCGCAGGCCGCGATTGCGCGCCCAGCAGCCGGCCTGGTAGTCCCAGAAGGTGTAGCAGGCGCCTTCGGGTTTGACCGCGCGCACGGCGTCGGTCAGGCCGGACCAGATCATCGACCAGTAGCGCGCGCGGGTTTCCGGGCGGACCAACGCGTCATCCGAGGGCAACACGCCGGGCGAGAAATCGATGTCCTCGGGGCAGACGTTGTAGTCGCCGAGGAGCATCAGGGGTTCGTCTTCGGCGAGCGTGGCGGCGGCGTGCGCGGCCAGGCAATCCATCCAGCGCAGCTTGTAGGCGTAGCCGGCCTCGCCGTTCGAGTTGCCGTTCGGCAGATAGAGGTTGCCCACGCGCAGGCCGGCGAACGCCACTTCGAGGTAGCGGGCCTGGGTGTCGTCGTCCGGCAGGCCGGGAAGGCGGGTGAGGCGCACGTCCAGCGGCGCGCGGGCGAAGGCGGCGACCCCGTTGAAGCCTTTCTGGCCGACGATCGCGCTATGCCAGCCGCGTTCGGCGAAGCTGGCGGGGAAGTTCGGCGCCTCGCACTTGATCTCCTGAAGCAGCAGGAGGTCCGGCGCGTTGGCATCTAGCCAACGATGAATGTTGGCCTCGCGGGCGCGTATTCCGTTGACGTTCCAGGTGGCGATTTTCAAAATAGATGCCTCAGGGCCGGACTGACAAAGGTGAAGCAAGGCGCATCTTCAATTATCAGGCCCTCAGGCACAGGAGCGGAATTGCCACAGAAATCAACTTCTAGATACGAGATGAATCCCGCCCCATTAACAAACAGTATCATCTCGAGCAAACTCTCGGAACCTACTTCCCGGAAATTGGCCTCGAAGACCGCCGCTGATCCCAGACTGTGTCCTGGACTGCAGAGGGGCAATGCATCGACGGACACCAAAATATCGAAGCTGTTGCAGCCGCATGTGCAAGAGCCGGAAATCTCGGCGCCGCTCAGGTGAAGTGCTAAGACGTCTTGTGCTGGAAAGTCGGATTTTTGGATTAGAACGTTGAGCCAGCGGGTCGCAGTCTGCTTTTCCGCTGGGGTCGGTGGCCGGGGATCACGGCGTTCTAAAAACATTCTGTGTCTGGAGCGTGATAAAGCTCAGTCGATCGAGAAGCTGGTTCCGCAGCCGCAGGCGCTGGTGGCGTTCGGGTTGCGCACCGTGAAGTAGCTGCCCATCAGCTCGTCGGTATAGTGCAGTTCGGCGCCGGCCAGCAGGTCGAGGCTGGCGGGATCGACCAGCACGCGGGCCGCGCTTCGCGTTCGATGACCAGGTCATCGGGCTGCGGCGCGCGTGTCGAGCTCGAACTTGTATTGGAAGCCGCTGCATCCGCCGGCGAGCACGGCGACGCGCAGGGCGCGGTGCTGGCCGTCCGCGGCCACGATCTCGGCGATGCGCGCTGCGGCGCGGTCGAGACCCCGAAGCTCTGCTGCTGTTCCATGGGCAGCGATATAGCGCGTCGGGCCGGCGGCATTGAAGGGTGCTCCGCTTGGAGGCGTACCATGCTCCAATGCTAGGCGCATGGGTATGGCTCGTGCCCCTTACGCCGTTCGATCCGAGCTGCCTCGCGCGGCCGGCTGCATCCCGAGCCGGAAGCCCCACGCGCAGCCCGTGGCAGCGCGACCGGGACCGCATCATCCACAGCTCGGCGTTCCGCAAGCTGCAGTACAAGACCCAGGTGTTCGTCAACCACGTGGGCGATTTCTTCCGCACCCGGCTGACGCACAGCATCGAGGTGGCGCAGATCGCGCGCTCGATCGCCCGCGAGCTGGCGGCTCGACGAGGATCTGACCGAGGCGCTGGCGCTGGCGCACGACCTGGGCCATCCGCCGTTCGGCCATGCCGGCGAGGACGCGCTGAACGCGCGCATGAAGCCGTTCGGCGGCTTCGACCACAACGCGCAGACCCTGCGCGTGGTGACGCGGCTGGAGGCGCGCTACGCCGCGTTCGACGGGCTGAACCTGACCTGGGAGACGCTCGAGGGCCTGGTGAAGCACAACGGCCCGCTGCGCAAGCCGCCCGCCTACATCGCCGCGTACAATGCAGCGGCACGATCTGATGCTGAGCAGCCTATGCCGTCGGCGGAGGCGCAGGTGGCGGCATTGTCCGACGACATCGCCTATCACAGCCATGATCTGGATGACGGCATGCGCTTCGGCCTGTTCGGCCCGGACGAGATCGCGCATCTGCCGATCGTGGGCGAGGCGCTGGCCGAGGCGCGGCGGTCCAGCCTGGACGTGCCGCCGCAGCGGCTGCGCCACGAGACGATCCGGCGCGTCATCAACGCGCTGGTCAGCGATCTGGTGGAGGAGACGCGGCGCCGGCTGGCAGGCGCTGGACCCCGAGGATGCCGACGCGATCCGGCGCGCGAAGAAGCCGGTGGTGGCGTTCTCGCCGCGCGATGGCGGAGGCCAACCACGCCATCAAGGAGTTCCTGCGCGCCCGCATGTACCGGCACTGGCGGGTGAACCGCATGACCGGCAAGGCGCGCCGGCTGACCGAGGAGCTGTTTGCGCGTGCTGCACGCCGATACCTCCACGTTGCCGGATGGCTGGCGCGCGCAGGCCGGCGAGGGCCAGCCCGCGCAGGCCGCGCGGCGTGGTGTGCGACTACGTGGCGGGCATGACGGACCGGTTCGCCATGGAGGAATACAAGCGGCTGACGGATATCGCGATGCCGGGGTGAGGGGCGTCCGCGGCCTCCCCTGGCGAGCGTGCGCCACCCGCGCTACGATCCGCGCCATGCGGATCCACCATACCCTGCCACTCCTGCCCCTTCTGTTCGGGGCAACTCTCGCGCGTGCGGCCGACCCGGCGCCTGTGGCATGCGCGAGGCGGCATGGTCGTCAGCGCGCAGCGCCTGGCGTCGGAGGCGGGTGCAGCGTGCTGCGCGCAGGGCGGCAACGCGGTCGATGCCGCCGTGGCGGTCGGCTACGCGCTGGCCGTGACGTATCCCGCAGGCCGGCAATCTGGGCGGCGGCGGGTTCATGATGCTGCGCCTGGCCGATGGCCGCACCACGCTTCCTCGATTTTCGCGAAAAAGCGCCGCGGCCGCCGCCGCCGACATGATCTGGACGCCGCGGGCAACGTGATAAAAGGCAAGATCGACGGATAGCTGGGAATCGCGTCGGCACGCCCGGCTCGCCGGCCGGGCTGGAATATGCGCGCGCCCAATACGGCACGCATGCCGCGCGCAAGCTGATGGCGCCGGCAATCCGCGCTTGCCCGGGACGGTTTCACATTGACGCCAGGGCGATGCCGGCATCTTCGCGATCGCCACGCCGGCGCTGCGGGACGATCCGGCGGCCGCCGCGATTTTTCTGCCGAGCGGCGCCGCCCCTGCACGCCGGGCGACCGACTGGTCCAGCGGGATCTGGCCGAAATCGCTGCAGGCCGATCAGCGCAGGGACCGGACATGGCCTTCTACCATGGCCCGATCGGCGCCAGATCGCTGCCGCAAGCCAGCCCGGCGGCGGCTTGCTGACCACAGCGGATTTCGCCGCCTACAAGGTGCGCGAAATGGCGCCGGTGCAATGCGACTACCGTGGCTACACGATCATCTCGGCAGCCTCCACCGAGCTCCGGCGGCGTGACGTTGTGCGAAATACTGCAGATTCTGCAGGGCTACGATCTCGAAGGCGATGGGTTTCCATTCCGCCGCCGAAATGCATGTTCTGGTCGAAGCAATGCGGCATGCTTTCATCGATCGCAACAACCAGCTGGGCGATCCGGCCTTCATCGACAACCCGGTGGCCGAGCTGATAAGTCCGGCGCATGCGGCTGCGACCCGCGCGATGATCGCGCCGGAGCGCGCCACCCCATGCGCGATGTGAAAGTTCCGACGCCGCGGGCGCTGTTGCCAAAAGAGGGCACGCAGACCACGCAGTTATTCCGTCGTGGATGCGGCCGGAAATGCGGTCTCCGTGACCTACACGCTGAACAACTGGTTCGGCGCGGACCGCGTGGCGGCCGGGCACCGGCATCGTGCATGAACGACGAGATGGACGATTTCACCTCCAAGCCCGGTGTGCCGAACATGTTCGGCCTCGTGCAGGGCGAGGCCAATGCCATAGCGCCTGGCAAAACGCCGCTGAGTTCGATGAGCGCCGACCATCGTGAGTCGCGACGGCAAACTGGTGATGGTGGTGGGCTCGCCGGGCGGTTCGCGCATCATCACCATCACGCGGAAGCGATCATCAACGTGATCGATCACGGCATGACGGTGCAGGAGGCGATCGACGCGCCGCGCATCCATCATGCAGGGCATGCCGGACGTGGTGTACGTGGAGCGCTGGGCGCTGTCGCCGGATACCAGGGCGGTGCTGGAAGGCCGCGGATATAAATTCAAGGATCGCGGCTACTGGGGCGTGGCCGAAGCGATTCTCGCGGGTGGGCCTGCCATTTCGCCAACCGGCGGATTTGGTGAGGATGGGTTCCTGCCGGTGAATGCGCGGCCGGAAGCAGGGGGCCAGGCTGTTCGGTGCGCATGATGTGCGTGGCGGGGCAGGGGCGGCGGTGGCGGCCGATCCGCAGGCGCCTGGCGTTCGATGAGCGACTGCCGTCGCGCAAGATCGCGATTTTCCGCGAACGCCTCCCGCGAAGTTTCGGTTTGCCGCAGCCGCCGCGCTCGCCTGCAATTTTCAAACAACGATCCAAAATAGAGCCGCCAACCCCAAACCCACGCGACAGCGGAGTCAAAAGTCTTTTGCTTCTTTTCTTCAGAAAAGAAGGCCTGTCTTCCTCCTTCATCTAAGGTAAGCAGAACTTGGCCGGCCATAGTCACGCAAAAAACGTCATGCACCACAAAGGCGCGCAAGATGCCCGGCGCGCCAGGCAGTTCGCCAAGCTGATACGCGAGATTACCGTGTCGGCAAAGCAGGGATTGCCGGATCCCGCGGCGAATGCCCGGCTGAGGGCCGCCGTGGCCACCGCTTACAAGCAGAACATGAGCAAGGACGCGGTGGACCGCGCGATAAAAAAAGCGAGCGGTGCGACGGGCGGCGACGACTACACCGACGTGCGCTACGAGGGGTACGGCCCGGCCGGCGTGGCGGTGATCGTCGAGACGCTGACCGACAACAGGAATTGCACGGCCTCTGACGTACGCTCGGCTTTCAGCAAGCATGGCGGCGCGCTGGGGGAGACGAACGCGGTGAGCTTCATGTTCCAGCGGCTCGGCGTGGTGTCGTATCGCGCCGATGTGGCGAGTGCGGACGACATGCTCGAGGCGGCGATCGAGGCCGGTGCGGACGATGTGGTGAGCGGGGCGGAGGGCCACGAGATCACCTGCGGCATCGAGAGCCTGTTCGCGGTGCGCGATGCGCTGGAAAAGCGGTTCGGCGCACCGGACGAGGCGAAGTTCGACTGGCGCGCCGGCACGGTCGTGACGCTCGACGAGGCGCGGGCCATCTCCGTCCTGAAATTGATAGACGCGCTCGAGGAAAACGACGACGTGCAGAATGTGTATGCGAATTACGACATTCCGGACGATGTTCTGGCGCGTCTCGCCGATTGAGTGCGGTCCGGCTACTCGGCATCGATCCCGGTTTGCGTTTCACCGGCTGGGGATTGATCGAGAGCGATGGTAACCGCCTGCGCCATCTGGCCGACGGCGTGATCGCCACGGATTCGGAGCTCGCAGTGCCGGAGCGGTTGCGCGCGATCTACGAGGGCTTGACGGCGCTGATCGCAGCGCACCGGCCGGATGAAGCCGCGGTGGAGGAGACCTATGTCAACCGCAACGGCGCGGCCACGCTGAAGCTCGGCTATGCGCGCGGCGTGGCATTGCTGGCGCCGGCTTTGGCTGGTCTGGTGGTGGCGGAATATGGCGCCAAGATGGTGAAAAATGCTGTCGTGGGCAGCGGGAATGCGGACAAGACGCAGGTGGCGGACATGGTGCGGCGGCTTTTGCCGGGAGCGGCGATGCGGCGCGCGGATGCGTCCGACGCGCTGGCCGTGGCGATCTGCCACGCGCATAACCGGTCCACGCGCGAACTCTGGGCGGATGCCGTCAGAAAGGAGCGGGTGCGTTGATCGCCCTGCTCACCGGCCGGGTCGAGGCTTTGGAAGCTGCAAGCTGCGTCATCGACGTATCCGGCGTGGGCTATCTTGTGCAGGCCAGCACACGGACGTTGGCGGCTTTGCCATCGCCGCCGGCACTGGCGCGCGTGCTTGTGGAGACGGTGGTCCGGGAAGATGCCATCCTGCTGTATGGATTCGCAGATTCTGCCGAGCGGGACTGGTTCCGTTTGCTGACCACGGTGCAGGGTGTCGGCGCGAAAGTGGCGCTGGCGATATTATCGGCACTGTCGCCGCGCGACCTGGTTGGTGCGATCGCGGCGGGCGATCGCGGCGCGCTGACGCGTGTGGCTGGTGTCGGGCCGAAGCTGGTGGTGCGGTTGCTCACCGAGTTGCGCGACAAAGCGGGAGCGATGCCGGTGGGTGTCGTTCTGCCCGGTGGCGTCGCGGCGCCGGGCGGGCTCGCGGGAGATGCGTTGTCGGCGCTGGCGAATCTCGGTTATCGGCGCCAGGAGGCCGGCCCGGTGGTAGAACGCGTGTTGGCAGCATTGGGCGACGGCGCGGGGCTGGACGCGGTGATACGCGAGGCGTTACGAGGATTGTCGCGCGGATGATTGCCGTCCGACGTCAGGTTTTTGGCTTGCGCTTGGCGGCGGGCGGCGGCAGCGCGTGGGCGGTGGTTGTGACAAGGTTCGGAGAGCCACGCACGATCTTCCCAAAGCGTGGCTTCGATCAGCAGAGCGGGCTTGGCGCCCGGATAAGGCGGCGCTTCCACGGGTTCGGCGAGCAGAGCACGGCCTTGCTGCGTGGTCTTGAGATACAGCTGGTCATCGCAGATCAGGCCCACGAGTTTGCCGCCGCAATACAGGCCGTATTCGCCGAACATCTGGCGGGCGGATACGCGATCCAGCGCTGAGAGCTGGTCGAGCAGGAAATCGACAGTCTGCTGTCGCGTCGCCAAGTCGCACTCCTCGGCAATTCAGCCCGCGGGCAGCACCGGCTGCGCGGTGGCCGCAGTGCCCAACGATGCGCACATGATGACGATCACGCCGGTGGCTTGCAACAACGTCAGGCTCTCGCCGAGAAACAGCAGTCCGAGCAAGGCGCCGATCGCCGGTTCCATGCTCGTCAACGAACCATATACGCGGGTGGACAGGCCGGTGAGCGCGATCATCTCCAACGAGAACGGCAGCGCGCTGGAGAGCAGGGCGACGGCGAACATCGCCGGCAGCAAGGACATGTGGAAGGCCGACAAAGGCGTGAGCGCCAGGCCGAATGGCACGATGCAGACCGCACCAATGCCGATGCCGAGTGCCGTGGCGGCGATCCCGTGCACACCGCCGGCGCGTTGGCCCACGATGGAGTAGGCGGCCCAGCAGGCGCCGGCGCCGAGTGCGGCACATATGCCGGTCAGGTTCAGCGCGTGACGGGCAGCGCCGAACGGTATCAGGCACAGCAATCCGCCAACGGCCAGCGCCGTCCAGGCGAGATCCGTTCGCCGGCGGGAGAGGGCGATCGCAAGCGTGAGGGGGCCGGTGAATTCAAGTGCGACCGCGATGCCGAGCGGGATGCGTTTGATCGCCGTGTAGAACAGCAGGTTCATCACACCAAGCGTGACGCCGTAAGCCAGCAGCATGGGCAGGTTGGCGCGGGTGATGTTGGCGCGCCACGGCCGCAAGATCGGCAGCAATATCAGCGCACCCAGGCCTAGGCGGATTGCCGTGGTGCCCGGCGCGCCGAAGATGGGGAAAAGTTGTTTTGCGAATATGGCGCCGAACTGGATCGAGATCATGGCGCCGAGGAGGGCGAGGAAAGGCTTCAAGCAAGCAGTTCTTTTTCGAGAAAAAGAACCAAAAAGCTTTTGCTCCCTGTCGGCGAGACTTTCACCAACACCCGACAGGGACCAAAAGTCTTTTGCTTCTTTTCTTCAGAAAAGAAGGCCTTGCTTCCTTCATCCGACCATCGCCGAGCGCTCGATAGAAGCCCGCACCCAAGCCTCCGCCGCATCGTCATCGAACAGCTCGGACAGCTTTTTCATCATGGTGCCGCCAAGTTCTTCGGCATCCACGATGGTCACCGCGCGCCGGTAATACCGTGTCACGTCGTGCCCGATGCCGATCGCGATCAATTCCACCGTGTCGCGGCTTTCGATTTCGTGGATCACCTGCCGCAGATGCCGCTCCAGGAAATTGCCAGGGTTGATCGACAACGTGCTGTCGTCCACTGGCGCGCCGTCGCTGATGACCATCAGGATTCGGCGGTGTTCCGGGCGCGGCCATCAGGCGGCGATACGCCCAGAGCAGCGCCTCGCCGTCGATATTCTCCTTGAGCAGGCCTTCGCGCAACATGAGGCCGAGATTCTTCCGCGCGCGGCGCCAGGGCGAAGTCGGCGGATTTGTAGATGATGTGACGCAAATCGTTCAGCCGGCCGGGATTGCGCGGCTTGCCGGCCTGCACCCACGAGTCGCGGCTCTGCCCGCCTTTCCAGGCGCGCGTGGTGAAGCCCAGCACCTCGGTTTTCACCGCGCAGCGCTCCAGCGTGCGCGCCAGTATGTCGCCGCACATCGCGGCCACCGTGATCGGCCGGCCGCGCATGCTGCCGGAATTGTCGATCAGCAGGGTCACCACCGTATCGCGAAATTCCGTGTCGCGCTCATGCTTGTAGCTGAGCGACTGCATGGGATTGACGATCACGCGCGCCAGCCTTCCGGCATCGAGCATGCCCTCTTCGAGGTCGAACTCCCAGGCGCGTGTCTGCTGCGCCATCAGCCGGCGCTGCAGCCGGTTAGCAAGTCGTGAGACCACGCCTTGCAGATGTTGCAGCTGCTGGTCGAGCTGCTGGCGCAGGCGGGAGAGTTCGTCGGCGTCGCAGAGATCTTCTGCGGCGATCTCCTCGTCGAATGCGCGCGTATAGGCGCGATACTGGCTCTCTGTGTCGTCGTCCGGACGGTCGCGGCGTGGCTGCGGGCCGGCGGGGCGGTCCTCGCCCTCGGCACCGGCGGCATCTTCGTCGTCGGTCTCGCCCGTCTGGTCTTCGGCCTGCTCGCCGGACATTTCTTCAGGCGCCGCAGACAGCATGCTTTCGGATTCGGATTGCTTCTCGCCCTCGCTCTCCGTCGTGTTGTCCTGCGCGCCGCTTTGTTCGCCGGAATCCTCTTTCTGCTCCTCGGATTCTTCCTGTTCGGCCTCTGATTCGGCTTCGGCCAGATCCAGTTCGGCCAGCAGCTTGCGGGCGGCGCGGGCATAGGCGTTCTGGTCGAGCTGGGCGTCGGCCAGTTCGGCCAGGCAGCTATCCGCACGCTCGCCCAACCCCTCGCGCCACAGGCCGAGCACGGCGGCGGCGGCCTGCGGCGAGGTCTGGCCGGACATACGCTCGCGTACCAGCAGGGCCAGGGCGGCGCTGGCGGGGAGCTGGTCGCGCCTTGTCATGCGATCCAGCCCGTCGGCTTCCACCGTTTCGGTCAGGCGCGCCCGCAGGTTAGCGGCCACGCCCTCCATGTGCCGGCCGCCGACGATCTCGACGCGGGCCTGTTCCAGCGCGTCGTAGATCGAGCGGGCGTCGCGCTCGGCGGGCGAGCGCGCGGCGTGAACCGCGTCGTCATGATGGCGCAGGCGCAGGGCGGCGCTATCCGCGGCGCCGCGCAGGCGGGTCATTTCTGCGGCGGGGAGCGCGCGGGTGGGGACGGGCAGGCGGGCGCGCTTTCCGGTGACGCCGGAGGGGCCCGGCTGGAAGGCGACCTGCACGTCGGCGGACTGCGCCATGGCGCGCAGGGCGCCGGCCGTGGCGCGCTTGAAGTCCTCGGATTTGGTGTCTTTGTTCGAGCCGCTCATTGGAGTTCCGTCGGGGGAAGGGAGGCAAGGAAGGCCTTCTTTTTTGCAAAAAAGAAGCAAAAAACTTTTGGTGGTGCTGTCGCGGACCTTTGTCAGGGACCTGCGCTGTATTTAAGCAGCCGCGCGTCGCTGCGTTGCCTGTCAGGTCGGGGCTGTGCGGACTAGGATGCGTCTGGGGGGTGGTTTTTGATCGCAACCGGGAGCTTCGCCCGCAACCGCCGTATCCGACGCGCATCCGAATCCATCACCCGAAACTCCGCGCCGGACACATGCGAAATCACCTCGCCACGCGCCGGTACGCGGCCGGCTAGCGTGAACACCAGCCCGCCGATCGTGTCGACATCCGCCTCGCGCTCCTCCTCGGTCAGCAACGCGCCGACACGCGCCTCGAAATCCTCAACCTTCATGCGCGCATCGACGTCGAGCGTGCCGTCGGCCCGCTCGGTGACCATCGGCACGTCCTGCTCGTCATGCTCGTCGGCAATGTCGCCCACGATCGTCTCCACCAGGTCCTCGATGGTCAGCAGCCCGTCGATACCGCCATATTCATCAACCACCAGCGCCAGATGCACGCGCGCCACGCGCATCTGCAGGAGCAGGTCGAGTATCGGTATCTGCGGCGCCACCATCAGCGGCTTGCGCAAGATGGTCTCGAGGCGGAACGCATCGGGCGCGCCGTCCCACGCGAATACGTCCTTGATGTGGACCATGCCCACGATGTCGTCGAGCTGCTCGCGATAGACCGGCATCCGGCTATGGCCCTCGCGGCGTATCAGCTCGACCGCCTGCTGCCAGGTGAGGTCCGCCGGCATCGCCACGATGTCGGCGCGCGGGATCATCACGTCGTCGGCGGTGGCGCCGCGCAGGCGCAGCACGTTGGCGATAAGCGCGCGTTCCTGGCGGTCCAGCTCGGGGATCTCGCCATCGGTGTCGCCGGCGTCGGCGGCTTCCTGCACGAGCTCGGCTATGCTCTCGCGCACGCCGTGATCGTGGCGGCGCGTGCGGCTGCCCAGCAGGTTGCCGATGCGGTTCAGCAGGGTGGTTCCCGAGGAGTCACTCATAGGAAGGAAGCAAGGCCTTCTTTTCTGAAGAAAAGAAGCAAAAGACTTTTGGTCCCTGTCGGGGAGTGCTGAAACATTCGCCGACAGGGAGCAAAAGCTTTTTGCTTCTTTTTCTCGAAAAAGAAGGCCTTGCCTTCCTCATCGCCGTTTCCAAGGATTAGGCACCCCGATCCGAGAAAGTATCCGAGCCTCCTCCATCTCCATACGCCGCGCATCGCCCACATGATGATGATCATGCCCGCGCAGATGGAGCGCCCCATGCACCACCAGATGCGCCAGATGATCCGCCGCGGACCGCCCAGCCGCCGCCGCCTCGCGCCGCACGGTGCCCAGCGCCAGCACGATGTCCCCGCCCAGGAACCCGCCGCCGGGCCCCGGCCCCAGATCGAACGTCAGAACATTGGTGGGTTTATTCCGCCGCCGGTGCAGCGCGTTGAGCGCCTGCACCGCACGATCGCTGCTGAGCACCACCGTGCCGGCACCCCCCGCAGCCACGGCGGCGCGCACGGCCAGGCGGGCGGCGCCCGGAACCAGACGGCGCCAGCCGGCATCCTCGATCAGGATGGTGGGCTGGGCGCTGGGCGTGGGCCGGAACCCCGCTCGCGCGGGGCTGGGACTAGACGGTTCCATCGATCTCCCGGCGTCGGCCCCTGGTGGTTTCCCGGGCGGCGGCCGCGCGCTGATCATAGGCGTCCACGATGCGCCCTACCAGGGGATGGCGCACCACGTCGCGCGTGTTGAAGCGCGCGAAGCCGATGCCCTGCACGCCCTCGAGCGTCTCCACCGCGTCGCGCAGCCCGCTGCGAGTGCCCGACGGCAGGTCGATCTGGGTGAGATCGCCGGTTACCACCATACGCGTGCCCTCGCCCATGCGGGTGAGGAACATCTTCATCTGCGCCTCTGTGGTGTTCTGCGCCTCATCGAGGATGACGAACGCATGCGCCAGCGTGCGGCCGCGCATGAAGGCGAGCGGCGCCACCTCGATCTCGCCTGTGCCCATGCGGCGTATCACCTGGTCGCCTGGCATCATGTCGTGCAGCGCGTCGTAGAGCGGGCGCAGATACGGGTCGATCTTCTCCTTCAGGTCGCCGGGCAGGAAGCCCAGCCGCTCGCCAGCCTCCACCGCCGGCCGACACAGCACGATGCGCTCCACCCGGCCGGCCAGCAGCATGGCCACGGCCTGCGCAACCGCAAGGTAGGTCTTGCCGGTGCCGGCCGGCCCGAGCGCGAACACCATCTCGTGTTTCGCGAGCGTCTCGATATAGGCGGTCTGGCCCGGCGAACGCGGGCCCACGGCACCGCGCCGCGTGCGTATCGCCGGCAGGTCGGACAGCGGCAGGCGCGGGTCCTCGTCGGCGCGGTGCGTCATCCGTATGGCGGCATCCACATCGCCGGTGGCGACACCCTCGCCTTTTTCGAGCCGGCGGTAGAGACCCTGCAAGGCGGCTTCGGCGGCCTGCACGCGGTCCGGCTCGCCCGATATGTTCACCCGGTTGCCCCGGCATGCGAGGCGCACGCCAAATCCCTGTTCCAGCCGCACCAGGTGCCGATCGTGATCGCCGAGCAGCAGTGGCAGCAGGGCGTTATCGTTGAAGTTGATCGTGATGGCGCGGCCGGGCGCCGGGGTGGGGGCCGAGTGGGACATCTGGGTCAAGCGCGGGCCTTCTCCTTAGGGTGACCAAAGCGGTGGGTTAGAGAACCAAGGCGTGTGAACGCGGCCGCAGAGCGGACGCATGTCAGACGGCCGCCAGAACGGGTTGTTCCAGAAACGCGCCTGCCAACGAATTGGTGCGCGCAGCGACGATGCACACCGGTATCTCCTGACCGATCAGCGATGCTGGGGCGGTCAGGTGGACGGGTTGCAGCCAGGGGGACCGGCCGGCGATCTGGCCGGGGTCGCGGCCGAGGCCGGTTATCAGCACGGGGACGGTCTGGCCCACGCAGCCTGCGTTGAACGCGGCTTGCTGGGTGCGCAGGAGGTCCTGCAGCGCATAGAGCCGGCGGTCCTTTTCGGCTTCCGGCACCTGAAAGGGTGCGCCGGCGGCTGGCGTGCCGGGCCGCTGCGAGTATTTGAAGCTGAACGCCTGGGCGAAATGCACGTCGCGTATGAGCTGCAGCGTCGCCTCGAAATCGGCCTCCGTCTCGCCGGGGTGTCCCACGATGAAATCCGAAGACATCGCGAGGTCTGGCCGGGCATCCCGCAGGCGGCGGACCAGGCCGAGATAATCGGCCGCGGTATGGCGGCGGTTCATCGCCGCCAGCATGCGGTTCGAGCCGGACTGTACGGGCAAGTGCAGGAACGGCATCAGTTGTGGCAGGTCGGCGTGGGCGGCGATGAGGGCTTCGTCCATGTCGCGGGGGTGGGACGTCATGTAGCGCAGGCGGGCGAGGCCGGGGATGGCTGCCAGCGCGCGCAGCAGGCCGGCGAGCGTGCCGCCGGCGCCCTCGCCATGCCACGCGTTCACGTTCTGGCCAAGCAGGGTGATTTCGCGCACGCCGGACGCCACCATGCGGGCGGCTTCGGCGAGCACGCTGGCGGCCGAACGGCTCATCTCGGCGCCGCGCGTGTAGGGAACCACGCAGAAGCTGCAGAACTTGTCGCAGCCTTCCTGGATGGTGAGGAACGCGGTCAGGCCGCCGGCAGTCTGCGCGGCGGCCGCGTCCGGCAGGTGGTCGAATTTGGATTCGGCGGGGAAATCGGTGTCGATCACCGCGCCGGCGGCCCGGCTTGCTTGGGCCACCATCTCGGGCAGGCGATGGTAGGTTTGCGGGCCGAGCACGATGTCCACATACGGCGCACGCGCCAGGATCTCGGCGCCCTCGGCCTGGGCCACGCAGCCGGCGACGGCGAGTATCGTGCCACGGCCGGCCTCGGCGCGCGCGGCTTTCACCAGGCGCAGGCGGCCGAGTTCGGAGAACACCTTTTCCGTCGCGCGATCGCGTATGTGGCAGGTGTTGAGGATGACCATGTCGGCGTCTTCGGGCGAGTCCGCGGGTGCGTAGCCGAGGGGGGCGAGCACGTCGGCCATGCGGGCGGAGTCGTACACGTTCATCTGGCAACCCCAGGTGATGACGTGCAGGCGTTTGGTGGGCATCGGACGGGTGCTCTCTCTCTGTCCCACTGGCGGCGGGGAAGAGGCCAGAGATCGCGAGGCGGGCGTGCGCCGTCAACTGGGTCCCGTGGTTTGCAAGCCGTGTCTCCGCGTTTGCCTGGATATCTGGTGCTAGATTGTGGAGTCTCGGCAAGGAAGAAAGGCCTTCTTTTCTGAAGAAAAGAAGCAAAAGACTTTTGGTCCCTGTCGGGGAGTGCTGAAACAGTCGCCGACAGGGAGCAAAAGCTTTTTGGTTCTTTTTCTCGAAAAAGAACTGCTTGCTTACTTACGCAAACGCCACAGCCGCCACCGTAGCAGGCGCCACCCCCGCCAGCGGCCGCGCCGGCCGATTTTGCCGCAGCGCCGAAGCCCCGTCCGCCACCACCTGCCACGTCGCCTGGCTCAGCGCCTTGCGCGACTCGAAATCCGCCGGATCGAGCGGCGTGTGGAACAGCAGCGTCACCCGCTTGCCGCGCCATTGCGCCACGCGCCACACATGCGGCGCCAGCTCCATATCGCCGAACCAGGCGAATACCGTGCGGCTGCTGCGGCTGACCGGCAGGCCCGCGAGCCGATCGTACACCACGGAGACCGGCTGGATCAGCGGGCGGGATTCGCCATACGCCGCGGCGAAGAACGACGAGTGGAACGGCAGCACGCGCGAGCCGTCCGAGCTGGTGCCTTCGGGGAACAGGATGAGGTCGTCGCCGCCGGTGAGTTTGGCCTGCATCAGGTCGCGTTCACGGGCGATGCCCTGGCGCGAGCGGCTGACGAACACGGTGCGGCCGAGCCGCGCGATGGTGCCGACGATCGGCCAGCCGGCGACGTCGTCCTTGGCCACGAAGCAGGCACGCAGCGTGCCGCCGAGGGCCAGGATATCCAGCCAGCTCGAATGGTTGCAGACATAGATGAGCGCGCGCTGGTCCGTGCGGCCGGATCGCGCGCCGGGCGGGGCGCCGATCACGCGCACTTCCAGCCCGATCACCCGGGCCACGCTGTGCCAATAGAATGCCGCGAAGCCGACGCGGGTGCGCGCGCGTGCCAGAAGG
This sequence comes from uncultured Alphaproteobacteria bacterium, assembly GCA_963795825.1. Classification (GTDB taxonomy): domain Bacteria; phylum Pseudomonadota; class Alphaproteobacteria; order Acetobacterales; family Acetobacteraceae; genus BOG-908. The sequence continues at coordinate 215,875 of CAWCIW010000005.1, forward strand.
AACAGCGCCTGGAGCAGGCAGGCAAACGGGGTGAGCAGCAGCACAACGGCCAGGCGCCGCGTCGCGCGGAGTTGGCGCAGGACGTGGCCCTCGCGCGTCGGCGGCGCATCGCCGGCCGGCTGCACCAGCAGGTTGCCGCGGGCGGTCGGGCCGCTTGTGGTGGGCTTGAGACGGCTCATCGCGGCCGAGCAGTAGTCGAAGCCGCCGCCGGGCGCGATGGTGAAAATATTACCATTGCGCGAAGGCGAGCGGCGCGCGTGCCCCAAACCACGGGCGCCGGTGGAGATGCGCCGGGCCGAACAAGCCATGCGCCGGATCTCGTCCCGATCGATCCGCCGCGGCCAGGCCGTGAGGCGCTGACGCTGCTTGGGTAACTCCGGCCGTGGCATCGGCGGCGCCTCGTGTCGATGCAGTGGCCCTCCTGCGCTCCCGGCGCAGGTTCGCCGACGCGTCCACACGTTTCGTCAATGGAAGTGCGCTTAGTTTGCAAGGCGGGTCCAAAACACCTTTGGGGGCCGAGGCAGATATATAATGGAAGTGAAGTGGGACACCGGCAGGCGCGTGCGCGTGCGATTCGGCGTGCTGCGCCTGACGGACAGTGCGCCGGCGCTGGTGGCGCAGGCGCGCGGGCTGTTCGCGGCTTTGGGCCTGGAGGCGGAGATCGTTATCGAGCCGTCCTGGGCCAGTATCCTGGACAAACTGACCTGGGGCTCGCTGGATGCCGCGAGCATGTTGCCGCCGTTGGCACTGGCCGCGGCGATCGGGCTGCGCGGCATGCGCGCGCGGCTGATCGTGCCGATGGGGCTGACCAGCGGCGGCAACAGCTTCGTCGTTATTCCGGCGGCCCATGAAGCTGCTTCCGGCACCGCGGACGAAGCGGCGGTCGGGTTGATCGCCTGGATGCGGGCGCAGCCGGCGCCGCCGCGGCTCGGCGTGGTGCATCTGTTTTCCTCGCACAACCTGCTGCTGCGGCGATGGCTGATGAAGGCCGGCGGCCGGCCGGACCGGGACTGGGAGATGGTGGTGATACCGCCCGCCCAGCTGGTCGATGCGATGGCGGCCGGGCAAGTCGATAGGGTTTTGCGCCGGCGCGCCCTGGGGGGACGTGGCGGCCGCGCGCGGTCTCGGCCATGTTCTGGTAGGCAGTTCGGATCTCTGGCCGGGGCATCCGGAGAAGTGCCTCAGCGTTTCGACCGCCTGGGCAAAGGCCAATCCGGACGGCCTGGTGGCGCTGACGCGCGCGCTGCTGCAGGCCTGCGCGATCTGCAACGATCCGGCCGAAAGCAATGCCGTGGCCGACCTGCTCGCCTGTATCGGCCTGCCACGCGCCGCCTGCCTGCGCTCGCTGCCGGGCGGGGCCGGGCGGGAGCGCGTGGTGTTCGCCAGCGCGGCCTCCGGGGAGGGCGGGCGTGACGGCTGGCATGCCGACAAGCAGCTCGCGCGGTGGTTCCTCGATCAGCTTGAGTCGGGCGGGTGGGCCACCGGCGAGGTGTCGGGGGATGCGGCGGATGCGCTCTACCGGCCGGACCTCCTGGCGCCGGCGCTCGCGGCCGAGGCGCGGCGGCTTGAGACAGATCCGGGCTGAGTCCGGCCGCGCCGGTGCGCGCCGGCTGTGTTCGTGATGCCTGTGTCGGCGCGCGGGCGGCCGGCCGGGCCATGATTGCGAGGCGGGGCGCCCTGCCTCGCGCCGCATTCACCCAACGGCCCGGGGCGCCGGCGGCGCGGCCTGCGGCTTGCCCGGCCACGCCGGATGCGGGCAGGGTAGCCGCATGGCTGAGATCTTGCTGGATGTAAAAGGCTTGAACTGCCCCCTGCCGGTGCTGCGGGCGAACCGCGTGCTGCGCGGGCTCTCTCCTGGCGAGAAACTGCGCGTGCTGGCCACCGACCGCGCCGCGATCGCCGATTTCCGCGCCTATTGCCGCGAGACCGGGCACGATCTGCTGGCGTTCAGCGAGGAGGTGGGCACGCTGAGCTTCACCATACGCCGGCGTCCGCACCGGCCGGACGAGCTGCCCTCGACGGACCAGGTGGCCATACCCGATGCGGGCGCCCCAGCGGAGCCGGCCGCGTGAGGCGGGTGGCGCTGTTCAGCCACCAGGCCTGCCTGGCGCACGATCCCGGCGCTGGCCACGCCGAGTGTCCGGACCGGCTGCGCGCCGTGCTGCAGGCGTTGGAGCACCGCGATTTCGACACGCTGCTGCGCGAGCAGGCGCCGCTCGCCACGCGCGCGCAGCTCTGCCTGGCGCATCCGGCCGCTTATGTGGACGCTTTGCTCGCGCTGAGTTCCGGGCCCGGCGAATTGCTCAGCCTCGACGCGGATACCTTCGTGGGCCCCGGCAGCGTGACCGCGGCGCGCCATGCGGCCGGTGGCGCGGTGGCTGCCGTGGATGCCGTGATGGAAGGCTGGGCGGACACCGCATTCGCCGCCGTCCGCCCGCCCGGCCACCACGCCGAGGCGCGCGTGGCGATGGGGTTCTGCCTGTTCAACAGCGTGGCGATCGCCGCCCTGCATGCCCGTGCGCGCTGGGGTCTGCGCCGCGTGGCCGTGGTGGATTTCGACGTGCATCACGGCAACGGCACGCAGCATATGTTCCAGTCGGATTCGGACCTGTTCTACGCGAGCAGCCATCAAATGCCGTGCTATCCTGGCACCGGCGCGGCGCACGAGACCGGCGTGGGCAATATCGTCAACCTGCCCCTGGCGCCCGGATCCGGCAGTGCGGCGTTCCGCAACGCGTGGGAGCGGGAGGGGCTGCCGGCGCTGCGGGCGTTTGCCCCGGAGCTGCTGATCATCTCGGCAGGCTTCGACGCGCATCTGGCCGACCCGCTGGCGCAACTAGAGCTAGAGACCGCAGACTTTGGCTGGATCACCGACGCCCTGCTGGCCTCCGCGCCAAAAGTAATCTCCATCCTGGAAGGCGGCTACGACCTGACCGCGCTGGCAGCCTCCGCAGCCCTCCACGTGCGGCGGTTATTGGCCGGCTGAAGGGAGCGCGTCAGCACCCGCCGACAGGGAGCAAAAGCTTTTTGGTTCTTTTTCTCGAAAAAGAACGCCTTACTTGCAAACTTAGCCCACCCTGCCGATCTGAATATATGGAAAGAGCGCCAACCGGGCTCGAACCAAACGTCTCGCTCATCTCTAGAGGAGGCCCATGCCATGAGTTCCCGCGTGTTCACCTCGCCGCTGTTCCTGGGCTTCGATCATCTGGAGCAGATGATGGAGCGCGCCGCCAAGACGTCGTCGGACGGCTATCCCCCGTATAATATCGAGCAGACCGGTGCGAGCGCCTTGCGCATCACGCTGGCCGTGGCCGGTTTCACCATGGACGACCTCCAGATCACCCAGGAGGACAACCAACTCGTGATTCGCGGCCGCCAGGCCGACGATCCGCAGGGCCGGGTTTTCCTGCATCGTGGCATCGCGGCCAGGCAGTTCCAGCGCGCCTTTGTGCTCGCCGAGGGCATCGAGGTGGGCGGCGCCTGGCTGGATAACGGGCTGCTGCATATAGAATTATCACGGCCGCAGCCGGAGCCGAAGGTGCGCCATATCGAGATCGCCAAGCCGGAGCGCCAGCGCCCGAGCCGGATGGTAGACGGCGCCGAACGCTGATCGAGGCCGCCCGGCGCGATCCTTGCTTATCACTTTCTTATCCGTTCCCGTCGCTTAATGGCGGAACGGTCCCGGTTCGCGCCACCGCCGATCATCGGAGGGGCGCAGGGCTGGTTTCGGAGTTATACACCATGAACACCGACCATGATGACGACGGCGCCGATCTCGCCACACAGGCGATGAGCGCGTTCGATATACGGCTGATGACGGTGGAGCAGCTTGCGGCTTTGGGCGTGTCGCATCTGGCGTATGTGAAGCCGGTGCTGGTCAACGGCACGCGCGCGTTTGCCATACATGGCGCGGACGGCACGCCGATGGCGGTGGCCAATGCCGAGGATCTGGCGTTTGCCGCCATACGCCAGCACGAGATGGTGCCCGCTCTGGTGCATTGAGCGCATTCCGACCGGCGGCGCTGCGCCGGCGGGGCGCGTGCGTTGCGCGTCGAATTGCCGCGGGGCGCATCCGGCGCTAGGCAGGCGCCGAACGACGCGATGGGACCGCCGAGCATGCGCCAGCCGACCAGCCTTGCCGGCGCCTGATCGCCTGCCGGAGGCTGCGCTTCGGGCGAGGATCGCGGTGCGGCGATGACGCTGCCGGCCGAACTCACCATCGTGGTGCCCTGCTATAACGAGCGCGGCAACGTCGCAGCGCTGGCACGCAAGCTCGAGGCGGCGTTGCCCGGCATCGCCTGGGAAGCCGTGTTCGTGGACGACGACAGCCCGGACGGCACCGCCGCGGAGGTGCAGCGCCTGGCCGCCGCCGACATGCGTATCCGCTGCCTGCGCCGAATCGGACGTCGTGGCCTGGCCTCCGCGGTGATCGAGGGCGCGCTGTCGAGTGCGGCGCCGGTGGTGGCGGTGATCGACGGCGACCTGCAGCACGACGAGACGGCATTGCCCGCCATGCTCGCGGTGCTGCGCGAGGGCGGCGCGGACGTGGTGGTGGCCAGCCGGTTCGCCGCCGGCGGCGATGCGGACGGGCTCTCGAGCAAGCGCCGGCTGGCGCTGTCGAATCTGGCGATCAGGCTTGCGGTGTTCATGCTCGGCACGCGGCTGACGGACCCGATGAGCGGCTATTTCATGATCCGGCGGCCGTTGTTCGAGGCGGTGGCGCCGCGCCTGACAGGGCAGGGTTTCAAGATATTGCTCGATCTTCTGCTATCCGCGCCGCAGCGGCTGCGCGTGGCGGAAATCGGCGTGCATTTCCGGCCGCGCGTGGCGGGCGAGAGCAAGCTGAGCCCGCTGGTGCTGCTGCAATTTGCAGCCTTGCTGGTGGACAAGGCCCTGGGCGGCCTGGTGCCGCTGCGCTTCCTGTCGTTCGCGCTGGTGGGCGCCTTCGGCGTGCTGGTGCATCTGGCGGTGCTGTGGGCGCTGGACCGGGGCGGCGCCGGCTTCCTGGCTGCGCAGACGGCGGCGACATTGGTGGCCATGGTGGCCAATTTCCAGCTCAACAATGCGATCACCTATCGCGACCAGCGGCTGCGCGGCGGCCGGCTTTGGCGCGGGCTCGTGCTGTTCGTGTTGGTCTGCGCCGTGGGGGCGGCGGCCAATATCGGCATCGCCAACGCGCTGTATGCCGGCGGCCAGGCGGGGCGCACGCCGGCCGGCGCGCTGGGCGCGGTGATCGGGGTGGTGTGGAATTACGCAATGTCCTCCACCTTGGTATGGAGCCGCCAGCCGCGCTGGAAGCGGTAGCTTTTTGGCAGGAGAAGGTTTAATTGATCGGTTAGACAACCGGAGCACCCTGGTGAATTTCGACTTTTCGGCGGAGTTGGGCGAGGTGCGCAGCCAGGCGCAAAGTTTCCTGCGGACCAATGCCGCTGGCTCCGCGCGACGCGCGCTGGAGCAGAAGACCGGGTTCGACCAGGCGTTGTGGGGCAAGGTGGCCGAACTGGGCTGGCTTGGCGCGGCGATTCCCGAGGAGTTCGGCGGCATCGGGCTGGGCGAGGAAGGGCTGTGCGTGATCGCCGAGGAAATCGGCCGCAGCCTGGCCGCGCTGCCGTTCGCCTCCAGCGCCTATCTCGCGTCGCAGGCCGTGCTGCTTTACGGCGACGCGGCGCAGAAGCAGCGCTGGCTGCCGCGCCTGGCGGATGGTTCGCTGATCGGCTGTTTCGCGCTGGCCGAGGGGATGGGCGCGCCCTCGGAGGAGGGCGTGGCTACGGTTCTGCGTGACGGGCGGCTGCATGGCACCAAGCGGCCGGTGGTGGATGGCGGCGTGGCGGGGCTCGCGGTCGTGGTGGCGCGTGGCGCGCTCTGCGTGCCTGGAGCTCGACGCGGCGGGCGTGACGCGCACGAAGCTCGACACGATCGATCCCACGCGCGACGCGGCGGAGCTGGTGTTCGACGGGGCTGTGGCGGAACGTTTGCCTGGCGCGCAAGGCTGGTCCGCGGTGACGCATCTGTTGGACCGCGCGGCGGTTTTGTTTGCGTTCGAGCAGGTGGGCGGCGCGCAGGCGTGTCTGGAAATGGCGCGCGATTATGCGCTGCAGCGTCGCGCGTTCGGCCGGCAGATCGGTTCGTTCCAGGCGATCAAACACAAATTGGCGGAATGCTATATCGCGATCGAACTGGCGCGGTCGAACGCGTATTACGGGGCGTATGCGCTGCAGTCCGGAGGCGCGGATCTGACGGAGGCGGCGGCGGCGTCGCGCGTGGCCGCCACGCAGGCGTTCGATCTGGCGAGCCAGGAGAATATCCAGACGCATGGCGGCATGGGATTCACCTGGGAGGCGGATTGCCACCTGTTTTACGGCGCGCCAGGCATCTGGCGCTGGTGATCGGGGCGGCACCGTTCTGGAAAGACCGGCTGGTAGGGGCTCTGGAGTTTCGCAATGCGGCTTAGGCGAGAAAGGCCTTCTTTTCTGAAGAAAAGAAGCAAAAGACTTTTGGTCCCTGTCGGGGAGAACTTCCCCAGCACCCGACAGGGAGCAAAAGCTTTTTGGTTCTTTTTCTCGAAAAAGAACTGCTTACTTTCTTTGGAATATTGAACCGATGGATTTCTCAGACACTCCCGAAGAAGCCGCCTTCCGCGCGGAAGTTGTGCAGTTTCTCAATGCAAACGCGCGCAAGCTGGACGGCCGTCCCGGCGAAGGCCCAGTGGACGACACGCATGTTGCCCGCTCCCGCGCCTGGCAGGCGAAGCGCGCCGAAGCCGGGTTTGCAGGTATCACCTGGCCAAAGCGCTTCGGCGGGCGCGGTGGCACGCCGATGCAGCACGTCATCTATGCGCAGGAAGAAGCGAAATACGACGTGCCGCAGCATGTGTTCGAGATCGGTCTCGGCATGTGCATACCGACGTTGATGGCGTATGCCGCGCCGGAAACGTCCGCTCGCTATGTGGGGCCGGCGCTGCGCGGCGAGGAGATCTGGTGCCAGTTGTTTTCCGAGCCTGGTGCGGGGTCGGACGTGGCCGGCCTGCGCATGCGCGCGGAGCGCGACGGCGACGACTGGGTGATCAACGGCCAGAAGATCTGGACCAGCGGCGCGCATTTTTCCGATTTCGGCCTGTTGCTGACACGCACCGATGCAAGCGTGCCGAAGCACAAGGGGCTGACGATGTTCTTCCTGGACATGCGTTCGCCTGGCGTAGAGATACGCCGGATCAGGCAGATTTCCGGCACCAGCAATTTCAACGAGGTGTTCTTCACCGATGTGCGCATACCGGACGCGCAGCGCCTGGGTGCGGCAGGTGAGGGCTGGAAGGTGGCGCTGACCACGCTGATGCATGAGCGCCTGGCGATCGGCTCGCTGCCTGGACCGGATTTCGGCGAGCTGTTCGAGCTTGCGCGCGGCTTGCAGGTGAACGGGCAGCCGGCGCATCGCGACGCCAATGTGCGCGACAAGCTGGCGGACTGGTACGTGCAGAGCAAGGGCCTGGAATATACCAAGATGCGCACGCTGACGGCGCTGTCGCGCGGGCAGATGCCTGGGCCGGAATCGTCGATCTACAAGGCGGTGAGTGCGGTGAAGATCCAGGAGATCGCGATGTTTGCGCTGGATCTGATGGATACGGCCGGCATGGTGTGCGATCCGGAGACGGCGCCGATGCGCGCGGTTTTCCAGGATGCGCTGCTGTATTCGCCGGCTGGCCGGATAGCCGGCGGCACGGACGAGATATTGAAGAACATCATCGCCGAACGCGTGCTGGGGCTGCCGGGGGACATACGCGTAGATCGCGAGGCGGCGTTCTCGGATCTGCCGGCTTGAAGGAAGCAAGGCCTTCTTTTCTGAAGAAAAGAAGCAAAAGACTTTTGACTCCCGCCTGCATCAAGGCCCGTGCCCGTTCTGCCAGTCGCTGACTTGCAGGAGAGATCGACGCCTGCGTGCAAGCGGGAGTCAAAAGTCTTTTGCTTCTCTTCTTCAGAAAAGAAGGCCTTTCTTCCTAGGAGCCCATGAATGAACATCTCAGGCCAGACCGCAATAATAACAGGCGGCGCCTCCGGCCTAGGCGCCGCAACCGCACGCAAGCTTGCCTCACAAGGCGCACGTGTCGCGATCTTCGATTTCAATGTGCAGACCGGAGAGGCACTGGCCGCCGAACTCGGTGGCATATTCTGCAAGGTCGACGTCACATCCGACGAAGACGTGCAAGCCGGGTTCGACAAATCCCGGGCGACGCTCGGGCAGGAGCGCGTTCTGGTCAATTGCGCCGGCACCGGCGTGGCGATCAAGACCGCCTCGCGCGATAGGAAGACCGGCGAGATAAGGGCTTTTTCCGCGGCCGATTTCAACCGGATCATCCAGATCAACCTAGTCGGCACATTCCGTTGCGTGGCACTTTCGGCGGCCGGCATGATGTCGCTCGAAGCCGGGGCGGACGGCGAGCGCGGCGTGATCGTGAACACGGCGTCGGTGGCGGCGGAAGATGGCCAGATTGGCCAGGCGGCGTATTCCGCGTCGAAGGCGGCGGTGGCGGGCATGACGCTGCCGATCGCGCGTGACCTGATGGGCGAGGGCATACGCGTCAATACGATCCTGCCGGGATTGTTCAACACGCCGTTGCTGCAAGGCATGCCGGACCAGGTGAAGGATGCGCTCTCGGCATCCGTGCCGTTTCCAAAACGGCTTGGCGCGCCGGAGGAGTTTGCGCGGCTGGTGCTGGAGATGGTGGAGAACGGCTATTTCAACGGCGCGCAGGTGCGGCTCGACGGTGCCATACGTATGGCACCGCGTTGAGCGGCGCGGCGGCGCGCACGCAGGACAGCAGGGCCGCCGAAGGAACCGGCGCGCGCGCGCGTCTTCTGGAAGCTGCCGCCACGCTCATCATCGGACGCGAGACGATCGACATCTCGCTGTCCGATATAGCCGCACAGTCCGGTCTTAATGCGGCGCTGGTGAAATATTATTTCGGCGGCAAGTCGGGCTTGCTGCGCGCGCTGCTGCGCCGCGATGCGGAGCGCGCGCTGCACGAGATGGAAGCGCTGCTGGCAATGCGCGTGAGTGCCACGCAGAAGATGCGCTTGCATTTGCGCGGCATCATGCGCGCCTATTGTCGCTCGCCGTATCTGAACCGGCTGTTGCACGCGATGCTGACCGGCACGGACCAGGCGGCGGTGGCGGAAATACACGACGTGTTCGTGCGTCCCGTCATGGAGTGCCAGCGCGCGATTCTGCAAGCCGGCGCGCAAAATGGCGAATTCCGCAAGGTGGATCCGATGCTGTTCTACCTCGGCGCGGTCGGCGCCTGCGATCAGTTCATGCACAGCGAGCGCATGTTCCGGCTCAGCACCGGTGCGGCACCGGCGGCGGATTTCTCCGGCCGGTATATGAGTTTCGTGGAAGACATGGTGCTGGCGTCACTGGCACCGCAACGCAATGAGCGCGCGTGAGCGCGTTGCAGGGGATGAAGCTATGAGCACAACACTGGAGCGGCCGGACAGCATCGCCCGCAGCATCACAACGCCGAAATCCTATGCAGCACCGGCGACGTTGCTGAGGAACTTCGCCTGGCTGCGCGCGCATGATCCGGTCAGCCTGATCGAGACGGAAAGCTTCGACCCGTTCTGGGCCATCACCAAGCATGCGGACATCATGCAGGTCGGCCGCGACAAGGCGCTGTTCCATAGCGGCGTGCGCCAGACGGTCCTGGCGGACCGCGCCGGCGTAAAGCGCGTGCGCGAGCTGACCGGCGGGCCGCATCTGATACGCACGCTGGTGCACATGGACGATCCGGACCATCTGAAATATCGCCGCCTCACGCAAAGCTGGTTCATGCCCGGCCAGTTGCGCCGGCTGGAGCCACAGATACGCGTGTTGGCGCGCCAGGCGATCGACGAGATGGCCGCGCGTGGCGGCACCTGCGATTTCGCAGCGGACGTGGCGGCGCTGTTCCCGTTGCGCGTCATCATGCTGATACTGGGCCTGCCGGCCGAGGACGAGCCGCGCATGTTGCGCCTCACGCAACAATTGTTCGGCAACCAGGATCCAGATCTCGCGCGCGCGGAAGGCGGCCTGTCCGACCCTGTCGCGGCCGCTCAGCAGCTTTTCGAAGTATTCATGGATTTCTCCACGTATTTCGGCCAGGTGACGGCGGACCGGCGCGCCAACCCGCGCGACGACGTGTCAACCGTGATCGCCAACAGCCAGGTGGACGGCGAACAGATCTCCGACTTCGAAGCGATGAGCTACTACACGATCATCGCCGCGGCAGGCCACGACACGACAAGTTCGAGCACCGCCGGCGCCATGTGGGCGCTGTGCGAAAACCCCGGCGAGTTCGCCAAGGTGAAGCAGAACCCGGCGTTGATCCCGGGCCTGGTGGAAGAGGCGATACGCTGGACCACGCCGGTGAAGCATTTCATGCGCAGTGCCGCCGAGGATACCGAGCTGCGTGGCCGCCACATCGCCAAGGGCGACTGGCTGATGCTGTGCTATCTGTCAGGCAACCGCGACGAGGATGTGTTCGACGCGCCGGAGCAGTTCCGCGTGGATCGCGATCCGAACCCGCATGTAGGCTTCGGCTACGGGCCGCATCTTTGCCTGGGGCAGCATATGGCGAAGATGGAGATGCGTATCCTGTTCGAGGAGCTGCTGCCGCGGTTGGAGTCGGTTTCTTTTGCGGGGGAGCCTAGTTTGTCGGCTTCCAATTTCGTGTCAGGGCCCAAGCGGTTGCCGATCAAGTTTGAGATAAGGTAGGCAAGAAAGCAGTCCTTCGAGAAAAAGGACCAAAAAGCTTTTTCTCCGACGCCTGCACGCAGGCCCGCCTCTTTCTGCAATGCTACGCGCCGGCAGAAAGTATCGTGATCTTCGTGCAGGCGTCACAGAGAAAGCTTTTTGCTTCTTTTTCTAGAAAAAAAAGGCCTTTCTTCCTTACGATAACAGCCCCGACGCCAGATTCACCGTGAACGCGATGATCACCGTGTTGAACATAAAGCCCAGCAGCCCGTGCAACGTCGCCAGGCGGCGCAGCTTGCGTGAGGTGATGTTCACATCGCTCACCTGGAACGTCATGCCAAGCACCACGGAAAAATACACGAAATCCCAGTAATCCGGCTTCGGTTCGGACGGGAAGAGCAGCCCGCCATCCACTGGCCCGTCAGCCGGCCCGCTATAAAATTCATGCGCATAGCGCAGCGCGAACACGATCTGCGCCAACAGCCAGGACAGCACGAGCGTGCCCGCAACCAGCGCCACCTTCTGCGCTTTTGCAGACGCCGCCACGTCCTTCATGCTGCCGAATTCGCCGAGGATCGCCGCGAAACTGACCAGCACGCCAGCCAAAACGAGGAAGAATAACGTCCACTCGCCATCCTGCTGCGCGCGCGCATTCGCCGGCATGACGGAAGCCGGAGAGGTCGCGAAAAGCTGTGCGACCATCACCAGATAACAGGCAAGCGCAATGTCCCAGGCTGCGATGGCGCGCGACCGATCCGGCCAACCATGCGGCAGAAAAGCTAGCGCTCCCGCCCCGATCAGGATGGCAATAAAAAGCCGGGAATGCCCCACCAAAACACGGCGCAAAGAGTCCAAAACACCATCTTCCAGCAAACCCGCGACAGCGGAGTCAAAAGTCTTTTGCTTCTTTTCTTCAGAAAAGAAGGCCTTGCCTTGCCTTAAGCGCGAACAAGCCCCGACAATGCAGAAACGTCCCCACTTCCCGGCAAGACCCGCCCCATAGCCCCGGCAGGCATGCCCATGTGATCAACCAGAACCCCTTTGATCAGACTACGCACATCGGTGGTAGGCGCCAGGTCGCGATTCTCGAACAGCCGTCCGCCGCCGAGCCCGGGCCAGTCCGCCCGCACCCGCCCGCCCGCCACCGCACCGCCGGCCAGCAGAGCCACGCCCCCGGTGCCATGATCCGTGCCGCCGGTCCCGTTCACCTGCGCGGTGCGGCCGAACTCGGTAACCGCAAGCACAACCGTCTTGCCCCAGGCGGCGCCGAGGCCGGCTTTCAGCGAAGCCAACCCGTCATCGAGCTGGCCCAGGGCGGTGGCGATGCGCTTGTCCTGGCCGGCATGGGTATCCCATCCGCCGATCTCCAGCACGGCGATACGCGGCCCGGCCGGTTGGGCGAGCAGCCGGCCGGCCGCACCCGCCATCATTTCGAAGCTGCGGTCGTGTTTCGGGTCGGCGGCCTGGCCCTGCAGCGCGCTGGCGGCGAAACCGCGTTGCTTCAGGCCCTCGGCCATCGCCGGCCCCACCACCGGATCGTGCGCGCTTATGGTCAGCAGGCGCTGGTAGAGGTCGGACGTAGGCTGGGCGAAATGGTCCGGCGCCCAGGCTTCCACCGCGGCCGGGCCGCGCAGCAGAAGTGGCGCGGAGAGGCCCACGGAGAGCGCCAGCTCGCGCCCGGCGGCGGGCATAAGGGACACGGCGCGGTTGAGCCAGCCGCTGTTCAGCCGCTGGTCGGCGCCGCTCTCCAGGCAGTCCTGCGCCTCGAAATGGCTGCGGCTGCGGTAATGGCCGGCGCAGGCGTGCACGAACAGCGCTTGGCCGTCGGCATACATGCGGTGCACCTGCGCCAAAGCCGGATGCAGGCCATACATGCCGCCAAGGTCGAGCACGCCGTCTGGCTGGCCGGGGGCGGGCAGAGCGAGCGGACCGCGCAGGCCGGCGAACGCCGGGTCGCCGTAGGGCTGCACGGTGGAGAGCCCGTCCATGGCGCCGCGCATCAGCACCACCACGAGCCGCTTGTCGGTCTCCGGTGCGGCGAGCGCCATCGAGGTGCCGCCCAGCGTAAAGGCCGCGGTGAGGCCGAGCAGGGCCTGGCGACGCGAGAGCCGAAAGCCGTCCGGGCAGAGGGGAAGGGTCATGTCAGCGCCTCTGGAATTCGGGTGAGGAGAGCAGCAGGGTCAGCCCGTCGCGGCGCGATCCGGCGGCCTTTATCTGGGCGAGCGTGATGTCGCTGACCAGCGGGCCGAGCGTGGCGGCGGCGAGCTGCACCGGATCGGTATTGGCGGCCCGGCCGGCCATGCCGTAGTTGAAATCGACGCGCTGCAGCATGGCTTCCGGCCCGGCCCAGTCCGCCGCGCGGTCCGGCCAGCCGATCGGGAACGGCGCCTGGAACAGAGGCTCGCCCAGCCCGCCCACCAGGCCACCTATGCCGGGCACCTGGTCCGGCGTGGTGCCCAAAGCGCGCAGGCAGGCGATGACGTATTCGTCCGGCGCGCGCAATTTGGTTTGCGGCACCCAGGCGCCGGGCAACTCGATCAGTGCCGCGGCGGCCGCGCCCAAATCGCCTCTGGTGTCGCGCAGTACCGCCTCGATGCGCGCCACGTCGCGGGCAGGCGGCTCGTCGGCCACGAAATGGCGGCACAGTTTGTCGGCCAGATGGCGGTATGTGGCGGGATGCGTGCCGAGCCAGCCGAGCAGCTCCACGCCGCCCGCCTCGCCGGCGGGCCAGGTCCGGCCCATCACCTCGATCTCGCCCGGCTCGTGCATGTTCGGGCGGAAGCGGAAGCCGATCGGCGGCTGCTGCCGGTCGATCGACCAGCCGGTGAGCACGCGGGCGAAGTTCGTGACGTCCGCCTGTGTGTAGCCGGAAGCCGGCGTGACGGTGTGCAGTTCCAGGCATTCGCGCGCCAGGTTCTCGTTGAGGCCGAGATGGCGGCGCTGGCCGACGATGCTGTTCGGGCCGGCGGAGTGTTCCTGGTTGAGATAGGCCAGCATCGCCGGGTGGCGCATCACGGCGAGCAGCATGTCCGAGAAGCGGCCGGTCACGTGCGGGCGTATCGCCTCGCGTATGTAGGCGCCGCTGCAGGCGGCCGAGACGAGCGTCTTGTCGGCGATGGTGAAGTGGTTGGCCCAGAACCACACCAGCCGCTCGCGATAGGGCGCGTCGGTGGTCAGCGCGCGATCGAGCCAGGCGCGTATCTCGCGCTGGGCGATCTCGCCCACGGGGTGCGGGTTCATCGGGTCGGCAGGGGCCGGCGGTGACGCGCCCTCCGCCTTGGCCGCCCTGCGAGCAGCGCCGGCGGCCTGTTGCTGGTCCACCGCGGCGAGACCGGCGGCGGTGTCCGGCAAGCCGTCGCTCGGCGTGGTGTCAGCGCCCTCGAGCTGGGCGCGCAGCCATTGGCGCGGGTTTTCGGGCACCGGCTCGGCCGGGCGGCGGCCGAACCCGAAGCGGTTGAGGGCGACGAAAGGGGCGGTATCCATGGCACAGCACATAGCACCGGCCGGTGTTACCTGCTGTGACGAAGTGTGTGGCGGGTTTCGCGCGCGGGGCCATGTGGCCGGCATGGAACTCGACATGACACGCGCAGCCGCGCTGGCGGCACTCCGGGCGGCGACGCCCCTGCTGGGCCGCCGCTATGCGGACCACCGCAACACCGATGGCGGCGACGGCGCGAAGCCCACGACGAGCCGGCTCTCGCCCTATCTGCGCCGTCGCCTGCTGCTGGAGGAGGAGGCGGTGGAAGCCGCCTGGCAGGCGCACGGGCCGGCGGCGGAGAAGTTCATCCAGGAGGTGTTCTGGCGCAGCTATTTCAAAGGCCATCTGGAGACGCGGCCGTGGCTTTGGACGGCGTATCGGGCGGAGCTGGCCGACGCGCAGGTGCGGCTGGACTGCGAGCCGGGGCTGCGGCGCGCTTACAGGCAGGCCGTCGAGGGCCATACCGGGATCGACTGCCTCGACGACTGGTCGCGCGCGTTGGTGGATGGCGGCTGGCTGCACAACCACGTGCGCATGTGGTTCGCCAGCATCTGGATCTTCACGCTGCGTCTGCCCTGGGCGCTTGGGGCGGATTTCTTCGCCAGGCACCTGGTAGATTTCGACCCGGCGAGCAACACGCTCGGCTGGCGCTGGGTGGCCGGGCTGCACACGCGCGGCAAGCATTACGTGGCGCGCGCGGAGAACATCCGCCGCTACACCGAGGGGCGCTACGATCCACAGGGCCTGGACAAGTCGCCGGAACCGCTCAGCGAGGCGGAGGGCAGGGCGGCGATCAGGCTTCCGGCAATCGCGGCCCCGCCGGCCGGCGAGGTGACGCTGCTGCTGCATCTGGACGACCTGTTGCCCGAGACGCTCGATCTGGGTGCGGCCAAGGTGGTGCGCGTCGCGGCTTTTCCGGCGGCGATCGAAGGCGCCTCGGCGCAGGCGAAGCAGGCGGATGCGGCGGCGATGGCCGACGGGGTAGCCAGGGCCTGCGCGCATTTCGGCTGCGAGGCCGGCGCGCCCGAGGGCAGGCTGGTCAGCGCCTGGGCGCCGGTGGGCCCGACGGCCGAAGCACTGCCGCACTGCGTCCGCGTCCGGCGGGCATGGGACGAGCAGGTCTGGCCGAAATCCACGAAGGGCTATTTCCAGGTGAAACAGGCGATCCCGGCCCTACTGCGGCGTTGATCAAGGTCGGCTGCCGGCAGGATAGAGCGCCGACAGGGAGCAAAAGCTTTTTGCTTCTTTTTCTCGAAAAAGAAGGCCTTCCTCCCTTACTTCTTGCAAAATCCCCCGCCGTCCCGCACATCCCCCCGCATACTCAACCCCAACCCATAACGGACACGGCAGGACAGGGGTCCCGCCGGCGTCCGTAATGGCATGGAGGCCTATCCAGTGTCCGCGACCGACCTAGCCAAGCTGCGCAACATCGGCATCACTGCCCACATCGACGCGGGCAAGACGACGACGACCGAGCGTATCTTGTATTACACGGGCGTGTCGCATCGCATCGGCGAGGTGCATGACGGCAACACCACGACCGACTACATGGAGCAGGAGCGCGAGCGTGGCATCACGATCACGTCCGCCGCCGTCACGTGCGAGTGGAAGGACCACCGCATCAACATCATCGATACGCCCGGCCACATCGATTTCAACATCGAGGTGAACCGCTCGCTGCGTGTGCTGGACGGCGCGATCTTCATCATCGAGGGCGTGGCCGGCGTGCAGCCGCAGAGCGAGACCAACTGGCGCCTGGCCGACCGCTATAACGTGCCGCGCGTGATCTTCATCAACAAGCTGGACCGTACGGGCGCCGATTTCTACCGCGCGTTCGACACGCTGAAGGAGAAGCTCGATATCGTGGCGCTGCCGCTGCAGCTGCCGATCGGCATCGAGGACACGTTCGTGGGCGTGGTCGATCTGGTCGAGATGAAGGCGATCATCTGGGAAGGCGGCGAGCTCGGCGCCAAGTTCCACGACGAGGAAATCCCCGCCGACATGATGGAGAAGGCGAAAGAGTATCGCCAGCTCCTGCTCGACACCGCCGTTGGCGTCGATACGGTCGCGATGGAGGAGTATTTCGAGAAGGGCGACGTCGACATCGCCACGCTGAAGCGGTGCATCAAGAAGGGCGCGATCAGCGGCGAATTCCGCCCCGTGCTGTGCGGCACCGCGTTCAAGAACAAGGGCGTGCAGCCGCTGCTCGACGCCGTGCTCGACTATTTGCCCAGCCCGATCGACGTGCCGGGCATCAAGGTCGCGGCCGAAGAGGGCGTGGAAGAGCGCATCGACGACGATCGCCGCGTGATCCCGGCCAACCCGAACGCGCCGTTCGCCGGCCTGGCGTTCAAGATCATCAACGACAAATACGGCACGCTGACCTTCGTGCGCGTGTATGCCGGCACGCTCAAGCAGGGCGACATGGTGCAGAACACCACCAAGGATCACCGCGAGCGCATCGGCCGCATGTTCCAGATGCACGCCGACAAGCGCGCCGAGATCAAGGAAGTGTTCGCCGGCGACATCGCGGCGTTCGTGGGCCTGAAGGATACCGGCACCGGCGATACGCTGGCGAGCTCGGACGATCCGGTGATCCTGGAGCGCATGGCGTTCCCGGTGCCGGTGATCGACATCAGCGTCGAGCCGAAGACCAAGGACGGCGTGGAGAAGATGACGCTCGGCCTGCAGAAGCTGGCCGGCGAAGACCCCAGCCTGCGCCTCAAGACCGACCAGGAGACCGGCCAGACCATCCTGTCCGGCATGGGCGAGCTGCATCTCGAGATCATCATCGACCGTCTGCGCCGCGAATACGGCGTGGAAGCCAACGTGGGCGCGCCGCAGGTGGCGTATCGCGAGACGATCTCCAAGAGCCACACCGAGACCTATACCCACAAGAAGCAGTCGGGCGGTTCGGGCCAGTATGCCGAGGTGAAGATCGTGTTCGCGCCGCGCGAGCGGAATGCCGGCATCGAGTTCGAGAACAAGGTCGTCGGCGGCACGGTGCCGAAGGAATACATCCCGGCCGTGGAGAAGGGCATCCGCGTGCAGGCCGATACCGGCGTGCTCGCCGGCTTCCAGACGGTGGATTTCAGCTACACGCTGATCGACGGCAAGTACCACGACGTCGACTCGTCCGCGCTGGCGTTCGAAATCGCCGCCAAAGCCTGCTTCCGCGAGGGCATGAAAAAGGCCGGCCCGGTCATCCTGGAGCCGATCATGGACGTGGAATGCACCACGCCGCAGGATCACGTGGGCGATGTGGTGGGCGACCTCAATCGTCGCCGCGGCATGATCCAGAACCAGGAGAGCTCCGGCTCGACGGTGATCGTGCGCGCGCATGTGCCGCTGAAGGAGATGTTCGGGTATATCTCGCATCTGCGGTCGATGACGAAGGGGCGTGCTTCGTTTACGATGCAGTTCCATCATTACGATCCGGTTCCGCGTAACGTTGCGGACGAGATCATGGCCAAGAGCGCGTAGCAAGAAAGGCCTTCTTTTCTGAAGAAAAGAAGCAAAAGACTTTTGGTCCCTGTCGGGGAGCGTGGAAACGTTCGCCGACAGGGAGCAAAGGTTTTTTGGTCCTTTTTGCAAAAAGGACTGCTTGCTTGACCTTACTTCTTAATCTCCTCTGGGTGATCTTCGGCGGGTTTATCCTTGCCGTGGGCTGGTTCCTGGCCGGCCTGGTCGCCGCGATCACCATCATCGGCCTGCCGTGGGCGCGTGCCTGCTTCAACATCGCATCATTCTCTTTGTGGCCGTTTGGCCGTGAGGCCGTGTCGCGCCGCGCGCTGACCGGGCGCGACGACATCGGCACCGGGGTGTTCGGCCTGGTTGGCAACATCATCTGGCTGGTGCTGTTCGGCGTCTGGCTGGCGATCGGTCATCTGCTGGCGGCGGTGGCCTGCGCGGTGACGATCATCGGCATCCCATTTGCCCTTCAGCACGTGAAGCTGGCCGGGATCAGCCTGGCCCCTGTCGGCATGACGGTGATCGCGCGGCGCTGACGCCGGTCTATCGCCCGCGCAGGGCGATCCGTTCGGCGAGCAGGAACGCACGGTCGCCGGATTGGGTGAACACCGCGACGGTATCGAGCAGGCGCCGATGGGCCAGCGCCGCGGCGAAATGCGCCTCTGCCGCCGGGCGCATGAGCGCCATGTCCGGCGCGGTGAGCCGGCGCGACAACGTCATGTGGAAACGCCATTCCTGCAGCACGTGGGGGTAGCCCCAGCGCAGCAGCATCTCGTCCTGGCGCGGGGTGAGGCTGCTCTTGCGCCTTCGCGCGAGTTCGGCGGCATCGGGGCGGAGGCGATGGGCGTCGGTGCCGCGCACGCAGGCATCGGCAAAGGCGTGCAGCGCCGGGCAGGGCTGGGTTTCGCGCAAGGCGAGGAAGCCGTCCAGGTCCGCAACTTCGAGGCGCGGCAACGCAAAGGGTGCGGTAGCCTGAGCGATCACGTCCGCCGCGCCGATGAACTCTTCCCAGCCGGTGGCGAGGCGCATGGGTGGGCGCAGCGTGGCGTGAAACCCGTAGAGGCGGGGCGCTGCGGTGGCTTCCTGCAACCCGGCAACCGGCGGCTGCAGTATGGCGGTGCCGAGCTCGGCGTCCCGCCCCAGCCAGCTGTTTCCGGCGCGGAGCAGGGGGTCGTCCGGATTGGGCGTCCAATACAGGGCGGCGCGCAGGTTGATCATCCCCAGGCCGCGCCCGAATTCCAGCAGACACCCGACAGGGCGCAAAAGTTTTTTGCTCCTTTTTTTCAAGAAAGAAGGCCTTGCCTGCCTTGCCTCAAATCACCCGCTCTCCCGCCAGCCAGACCTGCCGCACCACCGGTATCCCCTGGTGCACCCGCACCCGGACGAGGTCCGCCCGCAGCCCGGGCGACAAGGCGCCGCGATCCGCCAGCCCCGCCATCAGCGCCGGCGCCCGGCTGATCATCCGTATGCCGGCCGGCAGGTCCGAACCCGCCAGGAACGCCGCATGCACCAGGCTCGCCGGCACGTAATCCGACGCCAGGGCATCGACCAGCCCGGCTGCCAGCAACACGGAGGCCGCGACGTTGCCGCTATGGCTGCCGCCGCGCACCAGGTTCGGCGCGCCGGCGATCACCTTCAGGCCGGCTTCCCTGGCTGCCTGGGCCGCCGCCAGGCTGACGGGGAATTCGCTTATGCCGATCCCGTCGGCCGCGTTGGCGGCGATGTCGGCCGCCGTCGTGTCGTCGTGGCTGGCGAGCATGGCGGGGCTTGCCGCCATGTGGGCGAGGATGCCGGCGCGGTTCGGGCCGCGCCAGCGCGCCTGCTGGGCGCGCAGGGAGGCCAGCCGCGCGTCGATCGCGGCATCGTCCAGGCCGTCGCGCTGCTGCATGGCGCGCCACCGCGAAACGTCCCCGAACTGGCCGGAGCCGGGCGTGTGATCCATCAGGCTGACCAGGCGCAGCATGGGGTGGCTGCGCAGCAACTCGAACTGCGCGAGCATGTCCGGCGCCGGCAGCTCGCAGCGCAGATGCAGCATGTGATCGGCCTTCAGCAGGCCGGTGGGCGCGAGGGCGGCCAGGTCCGCCAGGCCTTCGGCGCAGGTGCGCGGCCGGTCGTCGTCCCATCCGGCTTCGCCCGCGCAGAGCGCGTTGAGCACGGTGGTGATGCCGGCCGCCGCGCAATGCGCATCGTGCGCCAGCAGAGCCGGGCCACTCGGCCAGCGCGCGTTCTGCCGCGGCTGGACCTGGCGTTCGAGGTTGTCGGTATGGAGGTCCACCGCGCCGGGGATCAGGTAATCGCCATCCATGTCCGTGCCGGCGGCGCTGCCCGGCTGGATATCGGCGATCAGGCCGTCGCGCAGGACGATATGCCCGGGCAGAATCCGGTCCGGCAGGACGAGGGCCGCGTTGGTCAGCACGAGTGACATGCGTGTGGGACCGCCTGGCCGGGAGAGGGTAAGGGAGGCTGGCTCCCGAAGTAGGACTCGAACCTACGACAAAGCGATTAACAGTCGCTTGCTCTACCAACTGAGCTATTCGGGATCAGCGGAGCAGCCGTATAGCGGGGGCTGGCGCTCGGGTAAAGGCCTCGTTGGTGAGGCATTGGTGCGGGTGGTCGGACTCGAACCGACAAGGGATCACTCCCGGCAAATTTTAAGTCTGCTGTGGTTACCATTTCACCACACCCGCCCGGCGCGAACTATAGAAGCCCGGCCTGGCGAAGGAAAGCGGTGCGGCTTTCCGGAAAAGCCGCGGAAAACCGGTCTTGCCGGCGGCCGTGCCAAAAGCCGGCATGTTTTCCGAGGCGGTGTTCCGCTCCCATGTCACGCCCGCGTGACGAGAGTTAATTGTCATCGAACGGTGATGGTTCGGTGCCGAAAACTGGAGGAATGGTCCGCCGCCCGCCTCCGGGCCAACCGCTTCCGCAGGGACACACAATCAGCCATGACCCGTAATCAGTGGTGGAAAACCACGTGCGCGTTCGCAGCCGTGACCGGCCTGCTCCAGCCCACGGCGCTCCTCGCCGCCGGCCAGGACAGCGTCACGTTCGGCCCGCGCTCCAGCGCACTCGTCGCCTCCCGCATGGTGAGCCCGGCCAGCGAGCCCACGCTCACGCCCACGCAGAAGATCGCCCTGCTGCAGAAGAACATCAAATACGTATTCGTGCTGTTCCAGGAGAACCGCTCGTTCGACCAGCATTTCGGCACGTTCCCCGGCGCCAACGGCATCGGCGTACCGGGCGCGCAGCCGGGCTACAGCCAGCCGATCGTCAACACCGACGGCACCGTCGGCACCATCTCGCCCTTCAAGATCCCCAACACGGTGGTCAACACCGCAGGCAAGACGGTGCAGCTCTATCCGGCCGATACCGATAGCGTCGATCACTCGCATGCCGGCATCGACAACAGCATCGACTACACCGGCGGCAAGACGCTCAACGACCGCTACGCGCTGAACGAAGAAGGCCTGACGACGTCGAACGGCGCGATCGTCTCGCGCTCCACCGGCGCGCCGCTCGCAAGCCTGGCCAATCCGTCGCTTGCCAACAAGCAACGTGCCGAGCTGGTGATGAGCCATCTCGACTGCGATACCATCCCGTTCCTGTGGCAGTATGCCGACCGTTTCGCGATGTTCGACAATTTCCACATGACGGTCACCGGCCCGTCCACGCCTAACGCGATCGCGATGATCGCCGGCCAGTCCGGCCTCACGCAATGGGCGCTGCATCCAAGCGAGGCCGCCAGCAACATCGGCGGCACGTCGCTCGCCAGCAGCGGCGGCGAGCCCGTCGTGGCCGACCCGGGTCCGTTCGCCGGCTCCAACCTGGACCAGTCGCCGGTCAAGCCGCCCTACGGCCCGAACGACGAAATCGCCGGCCACGCCGGCGCTGAACCAGACCTATGCGTCGCTGCCGCTGTCGTTCATGGGCAGCGACATCGACAAGATCATCCAGTCCGACGAGAACCCGGCGCTGGATCTCCCCGACGTGCAGAGCGACATCGCGTCGATTTCGGCGAAGGACATGCCGGTGAACTGGGGCTGGTACCAGGAAGGCTACGACCACGAGCCGACCGATGGCTCCGGCCCGACGACCAATGCAACCTACATCACCCACCATAACGGCGCCGCAGTATTTCGGCTATCTCGGCGACAACACGCATGTGCAGAAAACCAACCTGCACGGCCTGGGCGATTTCTTCACCGCCATCAGCGCCGGCAAGCTGCCGGGCCACGGCGTGTATCTACGTGCGCGGCGGCTACGGCAATAACGACAACCTGGTGCCGGTCGACCCGACCCCGGGCATACAGGCGAACTTCGCCGGCAGCGACGACCATCCCGGCTACTCCGACGCGCAGATCGCCGAAGCCCTGGTTGCGGACACGTGAACGCGATCGCGAACAGCCCCTACTGGGCGCACAGCGCGATCATCATCAGCCTACGACGAGACGGATGGCCTGTACGACCACGTTCCCTCGGCAATCCGGGTGAACGACAGCTTCGGCGAATCCGCTCTCCGGCGGTCCGCGCATTCCCACGATCGTCATCTCGCCTTACGCATCCGTTCATGCGATTTCCAGCAAGTATGCCGAACACAGCTCGGTCATCAAGTTCATCAACGAGCTGTTCAACCTGACACCGCTGCAGATGCTGCCGGACGAGGCCCGTGCGCGCGACATCGGCAACAAGACGATCCAGCCGAACATGGGCCCGATCGATGCCAGCGTGGGTATCAGCGACCTGTCCGAAGCGTTCGACAACGCGCGCCTGTCGGGCACGGCGGCGCCGCTGCCGGCCTCGTATGCGGCGATCTCCGACGCGGCGGTGCATACCCTGCCGCATTACAACGGCCAGGGTTGCTACACGCTGAACATCGTGCCGACCGACTACCGGGGCGGCAAGTTGCTCGATCCCGCGCCGGCGGATTTCAACCCGCGCCCGAACTCGTCGCCTGGCACGCCTACGGATCCTAGCTGGACGCCGTAAGTAAGTCAGGGAAGCAAGCAGTCCTTTTTTGAAAAAAAGGACCAAAAAACTTTTGCTTCCCGTCGCTGTTGCCAACGTGGGTGTTTCCTAGTGAAACACTCACGTTGCGACAGACCGCGACAGCCCCCAAAAGTTTTTTGTTTCTTTTTTTCAAAAAAGAAATGCTTACTTTTTCCTTTAGGTTCGTATGCGCAAAATACTCCTGGCGTTCGTTGTCCTGGCCACGAGCGCACACGCTGGCACGACACTGGATGCGGTGCTGAAAAGCAAGACGCTGAGCTGCGGTGCCGTGACCGCGCTTAACGACGAGACCAAGGAGGACACACACGGCGACACATCTGCGTTTGGTGCGGACATCTGCCGCGCGGTAGCCGCGGCTGCGCATGCGACCGTGACGTTGCATGCATTTCCGTCTGAGAGACTGGCGCTCGAAGCGTTAAACGCTGGCACGATCGCGTTGTTCGTTGGCGCCACGCCGAACCCGGGCCTGGCACGACGCTACGGCATATCCTATCTGCGCCCGGTATTCTTCGACGGACAGGGCTTGCTGGTGCACAAGGATCGCGGCTTGCACGGGCTGCGCGATCTCGCAGGCAAGCATGTGTGTTTCATCGGAGCGACCGATGCCGAGCGCCATCTCGATGATGCGGCGCGTGCGGCCGGTATCGGCGTGGCGCCTTTTCCATTCGAGGAGATCGGCGAAATGGAGGCGGCGCTCGTTGGTGGGCGTTGCGATGCGGAGACGCATGACGTGACCGAAGCTTGCGGCCGGTCGCGCGGCGTTTCACGGGCGCGTGCATGATTTCGAGATATTGCCGGACCGGTTGAGTCTGGACCCGCTTTCGCCTGTCGTGCGCGCCGGCGATGCGGATTGGGGCCGCGTCGTCGACTGGGTTACGGCGGCGCTGGTGCAGGCGGAGATTTCCGGTGTGACGCAGGGAAATGCGGCGCAGATGCGTGGGAGCGCCAATTCAGTTGTGCAGGAGCTGACGGGTGCCCGGCATGGGCTGCAATGGGGGTTGTTTCTGGAGCCGGACTGGAGCTTCCGGGCGGTCACGGCGGTGGGGAATTACGGCGAGGTTTTCGAGCGCGATCTGGGCGCGCATTCGCCTCTGCGGTTGGAGCGTGGGGTGAACCGGCCTTGGGTCCAGGGTGGGATGCTTTGGGGTTTCGAGTAGCTGCAGGGCTCACTGGGGGGAGTGGGTTAGAGAGTAACAAGCAAGGCCTTCTTTTTCGAGAAAAAGAAGCAAAAAGCTTTTGCTGTGACGCCTGCACCGGGATTTGGCTACGACTGCAACCGCATCGACTTGCAATAAGAGTGTAGGCTGTGGGGCAGGCGTCGGAGCAAAAGCTTTTTGGTCCTTTTTCTCGAAAAAGGACTGCTTTCTTGCTTGCCTGAATGCGTCAATCTCTATCGGCGTTGGTATGATCGCAGACATCAGTGGGTTGCGGTGCGAGCGTCACAGCGACAGGTTTGGCCCTTTCAATTCAAAGCGCGCGCTGGTTTCCTTGCGCTTAGCGCCGGGTGTCGACTGTCACCGGAGCCGCTATGTGTGGCGCGCTCACCTTTGCCGCGACCTTATCGGGATAGATCAGCACCCGTATCAGATGCTCGGGCGCGGCGAACGGAAAGAAATTGCCGTGCAGCAGCGCGTAGATCAGCCATCCGTTGATCAGCAGCGTGGCCGCGATGGCGATCAGATGGCGCCTCCGGCGGTTGTGGGTGTCGATGTATTTCATGCGCTGCGTGCCTCCAGAACGCGCCGGATCGCTCCCGTCAACGCGCTCAACTCCTCCTCCAAGATGGTGAACGCCGGCGTCAGATACACGATGTTGCGGAACGGCCGCACCCACACGCCCTGCGCCACGAACGCCGCCTTCAGCGCATCCAGATCGCCCGCCTGCTCCAGCTCCACCACGCCGATCGCGCCGCATAGACGCGCACATCGCGCACGCCCGGCAGCGCGCGCGCACGGCGCCAGCTCCCGTGCGCAACTGTGCCGCGATCGCGGCCACCTGCGCCAGGCGCGGCTCGGTCTCGAACAGGTCGAGCGAGGCATTAGCCGCCGCGCAGGCCAGCGGGTTGGCCATGTAGGTCGGCCCATGCATCAGCGCGTGCGACGGTGATTGTCGGACAGGAACGCGGCGAAGATATGCGTGCCGCGCCACCGCGGCGGACAGCGCCATGGTGCCGCCGGTCAGCGCCTTGGACAGCGTGATGATGTCCGGCACCACGCCGGCCGCCTCGCAGGCGAACATCGTGCCGGTGCGGCCGAAGCCGGTGAATATCTCGTCGAAGATCAGCGGCAGCCCGTGCGCATCGGCAGCCTGGCGCAGATGGCGGAGCGTCGGCCACGTCGTGGAACACCATGCCGCCCGCGCCCTGCACCAAAGGCTCCACCAAAATGCCGGCCAGGCTTTCGCCATGCTGCGCCAGAGAACAGATCGAAGCGGGCGATGCTCTCGTCGCAGCGCGGCAGGTCGATAATGGCATGTTCGGCGAGCAGGCCGGAGAACAGCGCGTGCATGCCTTCGTCCGGATCGCACACCGCCATCGTGGCGAAGGTGTCGCCGTGATAGCCGCCGCGAAACGCCAGAAACCGCCGCCTGGTCTCGCACGCCCCGGTTGAGCCAGTATTGCGCGGCCATCTTCATCGCCACTTCGACCGCGACCGAGCCGCTATCGGCAAAGAACACATGGTTCAGATCCCCAGGCAGCAACGCCGCCAGCTTCGCCGCCAGCCGTTCCGCCGGTTCGTGCGTCAGGCCGCCGAACATCACATGCGGCATGCGCGCGAGCTGGCCGCGCACGGCTTCGGCGATGTGCGGATGGTTATAGCCGTGGCAGGCGGTCCACCAGGAGGCCACGCCGTCGATAATTTGCGCCCGTCTTCCAGCGTGATGGTGCAGCCTTGCGTGCTGTGCGCGCGCAGGGGCTGCGGGGCGCCTTTCATTTGCGTGTAAGGGCGCCAGAGCGAAGTCAAGCAAGGCCTTCTTTTTTGAAAAAAAGAAGCAAAAAACTTTTGCTATGACGCCTTTGCCGGCGCGCGTGTTGGTCCTGGTGCACCCGGGCGTGCAGATGCGTCGGAGCAAGCGTTTTTTGCTTCTTTTTTGCAAAACAGAAGGCCTTCCTTGCCTTACTGCCGCATCCCCAGACGCGCCAACAAAACCCGATCCCGCTCAGCCGCCGGATTCACCGTAGTCAACAAACGCGGCCCGTAAAAGATCGAGTTCGCACCCGCAAGGAAACACAAAGCCTGCGCCTCGTCGCTCATCGCCTCGCGCCCCGCGGACAGCCGCACATACGAACCCGGCATGGTGATACGCGCCGCCGCCACCACCCGCACGAAATCGATCGCGTCGATCGGTGCGGACTCCGCAAGCGGCGTGCCCTCCACACGCACGAGCGCGTTGATCGGCACGGATTCCGGCGCCTTCGGCAGGCTGGCCAGGGCCGCGATCAGCCCGGCGCGATCGGCTACATCCTCGCCCATGCCGACGATGCCGCCGCAGCACACGTTGATGCCGGCGGCGCGCACATGCTCCAGCGTATCCAGCCGGTCCTGATAGGTGCGCGTGGTGATGATCTCGCCGTAAATGCTCCGGCGAGGTATCCAGATTGTGGTTGTAGTAATCGAGGCCCGCATCGCGCAGCCGGCCGGCCTGCGGGCCGGTCAGCATGCCGAGCGTAACGCAGCTTTCCATGCCGAGCGCGCGCACGCCCTCCACCATGGCGCACACCGCATCGAGGTCGCGGTCCTTTGGCGCGCGCCAGGCCGCCCCCATGCAGAAGCGCTGCGCGCCGGCCGCCTTTGCCGCGCGCGCCTCGTCCAGCACGGCGCCCACATCCATCAGCTTGCTGGCCGGCACGCCCGCTTCATAGGACGCACTTTGCGGGCAGTAGGCGCAGTCTTCCGGACAGCCGCCGGTCTTGATCGACAGCAGCGTGCTGATCTGCACACGTGCCGGGTCGTGATGCGCGCGATGCACGGTGGCGGCCTGGAACACCAGGTCCGAAAACGGCATGTCCATGAGGGCGCGCACGGTGGCGGCGGTCCAGGCGGGCGGGGGGGCGATCGCGTTCATGCCAGCACGTTAGACGATCGCCAAGGCACGGGCTACCAGCGCGCTAAACCCGGATCGGCACGCCCGCCAAATTCATGCTCGTGCGTATCGTCTGCAGCGTCTGCAGGCGCGCCACGCCGGCCGCCTCGGTCAGCCGTGCGGTGAGCGCATTCTCCGCCGCCGTCCCCCGCGCCACCAGCCGCAACAGGAAATCGCCGCCGCCGCGGATCATGTGGCACTCGCGCACCTCCGGCCAGGCTGCTCACCATCGCCTCGAACGCGGCCAGCGCCGCCTCCTTCTGGCTCTCCAGCCCCACAATCACGAAGAACATCACCTCCCAGCCCAAGCAGCTGCGGGTCGGTATCGGCATGGTAGCCGCGTATGATGCCGGCCTCCTCCAGCCGGCGCACCCGGCGCAGGCAAGGCGGCGCGCTTATGCCGGCCCGCCGCGCCAGCTCCACATTCGTCATCCGGCCGTCCGCCTGCAGCTCGGCCAGGATGCGGCGGTCGATCGCATCTATTTCGGGCAGGGGGTCTGGCTCGGGTGTCATGGTGCCTGGGCGTCTCGAACTCGGGGGGTCATAGCAATATCGTGGGCCTGCGCGCGAGGGCAGGGGTAGCGTGCCGGGCCGGCCTCCCGTCTTGCTTCGGTGCCGCACGGCCGACCGATATCTGGCGCCGCAACACAACGAGCCGCACACCGCAATGCCCGCCACCTACCATACCAAGATGCTCGTCATCGGCGCCGGCCCCGCCGGCTACACCGCCGCGATCTACGCCGCCCGCGCCAGCCTCGAGCCCATCCTGGTCGCCGGCCTGCAACCGGGCGGCCAGCTGATGATCACCACGGACGTGGAAAACTACCCGGGCTTCGCCGCCGCCATCCAGGGACCCTGGCTGATGGAGCAGATGCAGGCCCAGGCCGAACATGTCGGCACACGCCTGATGGACGACCTGATCATGGACGTCGATTTCAGCCGCCGCCCGTTCCGCTGCACCGGCGATAGCGGCGACATCTACCTGGCCGACAGCGTCGTCATCGCCACCGGCGCCCAGGCGCGCTGGCTCGGGCTGCCGTCGCGAGAAAGCCTACCAGGGCGCCGGCGTCTCGGCCTGCGCCACCTGCGACGGCTTCTTCTACCGCGGCAAGAAAGTGGCCGTCATCGGCGGCGGCAACAGCGCGGTCGAGGAGGCGCTCTACCTCACCCACCATGCCGACCGCGTCACGCTGATCCACCGCCGCGGCACGCTGCGTGCCGAGAAGATCCTGCAGCGCCGGCTGTTCGAACACCCCAAGATGGACGTCATCTGGAACCATATCGTCGAGGAGATCACCGGCAGCGGCGACGCCGGCCGTGGTCACCGGCCTGCGCCTAAGCCACCGCGAAACCGGCGTCGAACGCAGCCTCGCTTTGGACGGCGTGTTCGTGGCCATTGGCCATACGCCGAATACCGCGGTGTTCCGCAACCAGGTCGAGCTGGATGGCGAAGGCTACGTGCGTCACCACGCCGCGGCAGCACCCGCACCAACGTCGACGGCGTGTTCGCAGCAGGTGACGTGCAGGACAAAATATTCCGCCAGGCCGTCACCGCCGCCGGAACAGGTTGCATGGCAGCGCTGGAAGCTGAAAAGTGGCTGACGGAGGCGGCCCCGAGTCCCGCGTTGGAACACGCCTGACGCGGCCGGCGACCGCCTGAACGGGGACGTGACGTCATGGATTGGGACAAGCTGCGGGTCTTCCACGCCGTCGCGGAAGCCGGCAGCTTCACCCATGCCGGCGACACGCTCAACCTCAGCCAGTCCGCCGTCAGCCGGCAGATCTCGGCGCTCGAGGAAGCGCTCGCAGGTGCCGCTCTTCCACCGCCACGCGCGCGGCCTGATCCTCACCGAGCAGGGCGAGAGCCTGAACCCCACCGTGCGCGAGGTCTTCGCCAAGCTCGCCATGACCGAGGCGCTGCTCACCGAAAGCCGCGACAAGCCCGCCGGCCGCCTGAAGATCACCACGACCGTGGGCTTCGGCAGCACCTGGCTGGCGCCGCGCCTGCTGCAATTCCTCGAAACCCACCAGGACGTCACCGTCAGCCTGCTGCTCGACGACGGCGACCTCGACCTCGCCATGCGCGAGGCCGATGTCGCCATACGCATGCACCCGCCGAAGCAGCCGGACCTGATCCAGCGCCATCTGTTCGAGATCGAGTGGCACGTCTGCGCCTCGCCCGAATACCTCGCGCGGGCCGGCACGCCCGCCAAACCGAGCCGACCTGGACCGCCACAAGCTGATCGTGTTCGGCGACTACCACCCGCCGGTGGCCGACATAAACTGGCTGCGCCCAGGCCGGGCGCCGGCCAGGCCAGCCCCGCCGGCCGGTGCTGGAGGTGAACAACCTTTCCAGCATGGCGCAGATCATCCGCGCGGGGCTCGGCATCGGCGCGCTGCCTGGCTGGATGGGCGCGCGAACTGGACGGGCTGACGCGGGTGATGCCCGAAATCACGCCGCCCGAAGGTGGATTGTTATTTCGTCTATCCGGAGGAGTTGCGGCACTCCAAGCGCGTGGCGGTTTTCCGGGATTTCCTTTTGGCTCGGTTGCAGCAGCGGGGGTAGGCAAGGAAAGCAAGGCCTTCTTTTTTGTAAAAAAGAAGCAAAAAACTTTTGGGGGTGCTGTCGCGGCGCGCGGATGGGTGCGCGTTAACGATGCAGCTTATGACTGCAACCGTAGCAATTGGCAGAAAAAGTGTAAGCCAGAGTGCAGGCGTCGGAGCAAAAGCTTTTTGGTCCTTTTTCTCGAAAAAGGACTACTTTCTTACTTCCTGCGCGCGCCCGCCCCCACCCTCACTGAGGCCCGTTCGACGCCTTTGCCAAAGCCGCCAGGTATTTCTGTTCTCGCATGGCATCGGCCCGCGCCTCATCCGATCCCGCCATCACGAAATTCGTGTGCGGACTGGTCGCGCGCAGATCCGCCAGCGTGGCGCCGATCGCGTCGTCGCCCAACGCCTGCGCGCCGAGCTGGGCGAACTTCCACCCCTTGCCGTCCGGCTGCGCCAGAAGGGTCACGCTGTCGGCGCGTTCTTCCTTCGCATGGGTGACGATGCTCACCGGCACCGCCGGCTCGGGCGCGGCATCGCCCTGCTTCATCAGCCCGATCCTGGCCGCGAGCTGTTCGGCGGCCTGTATGCGCGCCATGCGATACATTTCGAACGCGGCGACCGCGCGGTCGAAATCGGCGCGCCTCTGGCGCATGTCGGCAGGCGGCCCGTACAGATCTTCGGTGGCGCGCAGAGTGAAATCCACCTGCACGCGCCAGCTTCCCGCCGGCAGGTCGCGCGATCCCAGCGTCTTCAGCGCTTCGAAGCTCGGCTTCACACCGGTCACCTGCAGATAGGTCGGCTCGGATTGTGCGAGATAGGCGGCGATATCAGCGTCGGCAGGCTTCTTCGCCGCGGGTCCGCAGCCGGAAAGGGCGGCCAAGGAAAGCAAAGTCACAATGGCGCGCAGGAACATTCGAAACCCTCGTAAGAAGCGGAAACGCAAAGCCATCTCGTGCGAAGCACTATGTGCAGCAACCATTGTATCAGGACGATTTCGAAGCCGCAGTGCAGCCGTCACAGCACGAGTTTTTCGCTTCTTTTTTGCAGAAAAGGAGGCCTTCCTTCCTGCTACCTACGACGCGCCGCGATCTCGCGATAGAACGCCTGCTTGCGCTCCTCCTCCTCCGGCGTGCGGAACCGCCGCACCAGATGGTGGATATGCGGCCCGCCGCGCCCCAGGCCCAGAGCGGACGCGTCCAGCGGCAGGCTGCGATGCCCGGTGCCCTGCACCGTCTCGTGCACCGCGCCGCCATAGCGCACGCTGTGATCCGGCGTGTTGCGCAGCAGGCGCACCTGCCGGTCGGGGTAGGCGATCATGCCGCCGGATTTGTCGGCGCCGGGGAAGTTGTAGCGCGGCAGGGCGAAGGCCAGCGTCTCGGGCTCGCTCCTCTGCCTGGGCCAGCAGCGCCAGCAGCGCCGTATGATCTTCCGCCACCAGCTCCTCGTCGGCGTCCAGCATCAGCACCCAGGCGATCCAGTCCGGCACCATACCGAGTGCCGCGTTGCGCATGGCGGCGAAATCGTCGTCGAACAACGTGTGGTCGTGCTGCGCATAGGCGGACGGCACGCCGCACTCCGCCAGGAACGCCTGGGCCAGCGCCGGCGTGGCATCGCGCGAGCCGGTATCGAGCACGGCGTAGAAGCTGGCGACAGGTTGCGTGCTGGCCAGCATGTTGCGCACACAGACCGCCTCGTCGCGCACGATGCTGGCGATGGCGAGCGCCGGGTAGCCCGCGCGTTTCGGCGCGGCCGGCACGCGCGGCGGCGGCGTGTAGGTGACCGGCAGCATCCAGCCGCCCACCTGCAGCAGGGTCAGGCCGCACCAGGACAGCGACGGCTCGCAATGGTGGCGGCCGCGTATCTCCGCCTCCAGCGCCGCCGGGTCGAAACCGTCCTGCGCCGGGCCGAGCACCAGCAGCGTACGCTGGGCGAAATTGCCGCGCAGCGCATCCATCCACTGCGCCGAGGCGGTGCCGTCCAGCAGGTAGAGCGCGTCGATCGGGCGGCCCATCGCGGTGAGCAGGGCCGAGACCTCCTGCGGCGGCGCGCCGAGCTGGAACAAAGCGGTGCGGTCCGGCAGGGTGGTGGCGGCCGGCACCGTGGGGTGGAAGGCGGCATTGGCCTGCAGGATGGCGGCTTCCGCCTGTGCGAACGGCGCCAGCGCGTGCAGCGCCATGCCGGGCGCCCGGCCCACCATCACGGCGAAACACGCCTTGTCGGCAGCGTCGAAAAACCGGCGCATGCCAGCTGCGAGGACGGGGTCCGCCGCCGCGTCGTCCGGCGTCGCCGCGGGGCCGGCGCGCTGCAGCAGCGCCAGCGCCAGCGAGGCGGCAACGTGCTCGCCGGCGTCCAGCACCCGCCCGGTCATCTGGGCGAACACCGTGCGGAACTCGCTGGAGACGAAGATCGCCCGGCGGCCCTGGTCCAGCGTCGCGTAATAGGATTGGAAGGCGGCAATGGTGTTGGCGGCTTCAGGATCGCGCCCGAGCAGGCAGCGATACAGCGCAACCACCTCGAGGTCGGTCATCATGCGCGCGGCCCGTCGGCATGCGCCGGCGCCCGCGGATTCCACGCGGGCAGGGCCTCGGCCGCTTCCGCCACGGATGAAGCGCTGAGCGCCGGCAGCATCGCCAGCCTGCCGACCACCTCCACCCGGCCGAGCCGGCCGATCGCCTCGGCGTTGCCGGCATTCTCGTCGCCCACCAGAAGCACGCCGTAGATCGCCAGGCCGCGCGCACGCAGCGCCTCAAGCGACAGCAGCGTGTGGTTGATGGTGCCGAGTGTGGTGCGCGCCACCAGCAAAACAGGCAGGCCGAGCCGCACCATCAGGTCCACCATGAATGCGCCGCCACCGAGCGGCGCCAGCACGCCGCCGGCCCCCTCAACGACGAGCGGCACGTCGCCATCCGGCAGATCGAAATCCGCCAGCACGATCGCCGTATCCTCGAGCAGCGCCGGCAGCTTCCGGCGAGAGCGGCGCCTGCAATTCGAAGCGCGGCGCATGTATGCGGTGCGCCGGCGCGCCCGACAGGGCGGCGACCGTCTGGGTGTCGCCAGGCTCGTGGGCCAGTCCGGTCTGCACCGGCTTCCAATACGCCGCCGCCCAGCGCCGCACCAGACAGGCGGACGCCACCGTCTTGCCGATGCCGGTATCCGTGCCGGTGACGAAAACGCCCTGCCGCATCGCTCAGGCCGCCGCTTCGAGCGACGGCCAGGCGGCGGCCAGGGCGTCGATCAGTTGGCCGATCTCGGCATCGGTATGTACCGCGGACAGCGCCAGGCGCAGCCGGCTGGTGCCTTGCGGCACGGTGGGCGGCCGGATCGCCACCGCGAGCACGCCGGCCTGCCGCAGACGGTCCGCCAAGGCGAGCGCCACCCATTCCTGCCCTACGATCGCCGGCACGATCTGCGTGGTGGAAGGGCCATGGTCGATGCCGCAAGCCGCCAACGCGCCGCGCACCCGCGCGGCGATGGCGACGAGCCGCGCGCGCTCGGCATTCATGCCGGGCACCAGCTCGAGGGCGGCATCCATCGCGCCGAGCACGGCGGGCGGCAGCGCGGTGGTGTGTATGAAGCCGGAGGCGCGGTTCACCAGCCATTCGCACAGCGCGCGGCTGCCCGCCACATAGGCGCCGAAGCCGCCCATCGCCTTGCTGAACGTGCCCATCGCCAGGTCCACGCCGCCGGGCACGGTGCCGGACAGGCCCATGCCACGCGGACCCAGAACGCCGGTGGCGTGCGCCTCGTCGAGATAGAGGAAGGCGCCGTGCCGGTCGGCCAGCGCGCGCAGGGCAGGGAGGTCGGCCACGTCGCCGTCCATCGAGAACACGCTTTCCGTCACGATGAAGCGGCGCGCGTGGGTGCCTGTGTGGTCGCGTAGCAGGTCCGCCAGGTGATCCATGTCGTTGTGGCGGAACACGATCTGGCTGCGGCCGGCGGCGCGGCAGCCATGGTGCAGGCTGGCGTGGTTCAGGGCGTCGGCGAACACCAGAGGCGGCGGGCCGGGCAGCCGCAGCAGGGCCGCCAGCACGGAGGCATTGGCCTGCCAGCCGGACGCGAACAGCAGCGCCGCCTCGGTCCCCTTGAGCGCCGCCACGCGCGCTTCCACCGCCTCGTGCAGCGCCGTGGTGCCGGTGACGAGCCGGGACGCGCCGGCCCCGGCGCCGTACGAGGCGGCCCAGGCAGCGGCGCGCTCTTTAAGGAGCGGGTGCTGTGCCAAACCGAGATAGTCGTTGCTGGACACGTTGAGCAGGCCGGGCGGCGGGCAGCGCGTGGCGCGCTTCAGGCCGCGTGCGGCCAGGGCGTCCAGGGCCTCGGTGAAATCGGTATCGAAGCGGGACATGCCGTCTGGTCGATCACGCCACGATGGGTGTCAAGCCTGCGCCCGTAAAGGGTTTGGCAAGATTGGGATCGCATTATGCGTGGCGGGCAAAATTCTGCTCCTTTTCCCATCTGCTGGAGATAAAAATGGCGACCCTTCCGAAGCTCGAAGTCTACACCGGCACCGCCACCAACGTAACCTGGGGCACCGGCAGCAACTGGTCCGCGGGCTACGTCCCCGGGGCCGCGAACACCGCTTTGTTCCTGCACAGCGCGAACCTGTCGGGCCCGGTCGAGGTCGGAACGCTGATGCTGATCGGCGCCGAGACGGTGTCGATCAACGGCGCCATCAAGACGGACTCCACCAACACCTGCGAGAGCTTCATGATCTGCCAGGATGCGGCGGTGACGTTCAATGCCGGCTCCAGCCTGACCGATGCCGGCGGCATGGAAGTGGGCGTGCACGGCGTGGGCTCGGTGACGGTTGCGGCCGGCACCTCGACGGCCGCGGCCGCGAACCTGAACATGGAGGACCTCAAGGTCGGGCAGTTCACCGGCGCGGTGGGCACGCTCACGCTGGCCGGCGGCAATCTCACGGCCGTAGGGCCGACGCTGATCGGCGTGCTGGGCCAGGGCACGATGAATGTCGGCGGCAGCGCCACGGAATCGTCGAACCAGCTCGCCCTAGGCGTCAACGCCGGCGGCAGCGGCACGCTCAACATGAGCGGCAACGCGTCGGTGACTGCGAAGATGTTGCTGTCCGTCGGCTCGGCGGTGCAGGGCGGCGTGGGCGGCACAGGCGACGTGACGCTCGGCGGGCACGCGACCCTGAACGCGGGTGCGTTCGCCTCGGTCGGCGCCGGCAGTGCCATCGCCATGGCCGGCGGCACGCTGAACATCGGCAGCCGCGGCACGGGGCTCACGATCAACCAGGGCGGCACGGTGTCCGGCTACGGCGCGGTGAACAGCAGCGTCCAGAGCGTGGTGGTGAACGGCACGTTGGGCTCGGCCGGCGGCACGCTGGTGGTGACAGGCAATGTCAGCGGCATGGGCACGCTCTCGATCGGGACAGGCAGCACGCTGGACCTGGTGGCGAGCCGGGTCTCCACGCCGAATATCTCGTTCCTCGGCAGCACGGGCACGCTCGAGCTGGCGACGGAAGTCCATGGGGTGACCACGATCGGCGGCTTCCAGGGCGGCGACCAGCTCCTGATGGCCGGCATCGACCATGCGTCGTGGAACGGCTCGACGGACGTGCTGACCCTGAGCGAGCACGGCCAGATGATGGACCAGTTCACCCTGACGGGTGTGGCCGCCGGTGCGTCCTTCAGCGTGACGCCGGGCATTGGCGGCAGCGTGATCGCCCTGACGCCCGCGCATCACTGAACACCATGACCAGCGATCGTTACTGCCAGTGCAACCACCCGCACTGGCAGAACGAGCGCGGGCCAGCGTGCAGGCAAACGAAGCAAAAGCTTTTTGGTCCTTTTTCTCGAAAAAGGACTGCTTGCTTTCTTCCTGGCCTCAAGCCGCAGCAATAGCCGCATCGAACGCCCGAACCACCCCACCCGGGTCGTCAGCCGACCAGACCGCCCCGCAAGCCGCCAGGAAATTCGCCCCCGCCTGCACAAGCGGCGCGCAATTCTGCGGCGTGATCCCGCCCACCGCCACCACGGGCAGCTCCATGATCTCCGACCACCAGGACAGCAGCTCCATTTCGGGAGCCGATTCGGCGGTTTTCGTCGTGCTGGGAAAGAACGCCCCGAACGACACGTAATCCGCGTTCGCCTCGCCGGCGCGCAGGGCCAGATCCCGGCTGTCGTAGCAGGACACGCCGAGCTGCAGCTTGGGGCCGAGTAGCCGGCGCGCATCGTCCGGCGGCGCGTCGCCGGCGCCCACATGCGCGCCGTCGCAGCCGCTCTCCACAGCCAGATCGGGCCGGTTGTTCAGGATCAGCGCCACGCCGCGCGCCTGGGCGATGGGGCGCACCAGGTCGATGGCGCGCCGGATCATGTCGTCATCGGCGTCCGTCAGGCGGAGTTGGAGGGCCGCCACGTCTCCGGCATCCAGGGTGGCGGCCAGGGTTTCGGCGAAGCGTGGGGGGAGGGTGGGGGGTGTCAGGAGATAAAGGCGGCAATCGTAGGGCATATCGAGGAGGGCGTAAGCAGCAAAGGCAGGCAAGGCAAGCAGTCCTTTTTTGAAAAAAAGGACCAAAAAACTTTTGCATTCCCGATGGCAGGGTCCGCCCGCGCAAGACTGACAACACCCGCGGTTGCGGAGTCAGGCGTGTGCTGCATCGACCCGGCCCGACAGGGAGCAAAAGTTTTTTGGTCCTTTTTTCCAAAAAAGGACTGCTTCCTTATCTACTGCTGCGGCGCAGAAACCGGCTTGCGATAAATATCGATGATCTTCGCCAACAGCTCCAAAGCCTCCGCCCGGGGCCGCTGGAACGTGTTGCGCCCGATGATTGCGCCATTTGCGCCGCCATCGCGTATGCCCTGGATCGTCGCCAGCAAGGACGCCGTGTCCTTGTTGTTCTCGCCACCGGAGAACACCACCAGGCGACGCCCGGCAAAACAGCTATCAACCACATGCTTGATACGCTCGGCCATCGTGCCGCGCGGAATGTTCTGCTCCTCGTACACCTTCTTGGCGGCCGGCAGGCTCAGGTGCTCGGTCGGCGGCTTCACCTTAATTATGTGGGCGCCCATCAGCGCGGCCATGTGCGCGGCGTAGGCGCAGATATCGAGCGCGGTCTCGCCTTCCTTGTCGAGCATGGGCCCGCGCGGATAGCTCCACACCACCACGACCAGGCCGGCCGCCTTGGCTTCCTCGGTGAGGTCGCGCAGCTCGTCCATCTGCTTGAAGCAGTATTCGCTGCCCGGATAGATGGTGAAGCCGATCGCCGAGCAGCCGAGGCGCAGCGCGTCGGACACCGTCGCGGTGACTGCCTGGTCCTTTTCGGTCGCCAGCGAGTTGCTGGAGTTCATCTTCAGGATCAGCGGGATCTGCCCGGCGAATGTGCTGGCGCCGCATTCGAGCATGCCGAGCGGGGCGGCAAAGGCGGAGAGGCCGGCGTCGATCGCAAGCTGGAAATGGTAATGCGGGTCATAGGCCGGCGGGTTCGCGGCGAAGCTGCGGGCCGGGCCGTGCTCGAAGCCCTGGTCTACCGGCAGGATGACGAGACGGCCGGTGCCGCGGAGCTTTCCCTCCATCAGGATTCGGACGAGGTTGGATTTCGTTCCGGGGTTGTCGCTCTCGTAATTCCTGAGGATCCTGCGGACTTCTGGTGTCACGTTCATCGGTGCGTCTCCTGCCGGGCTGATTTCGGGGGCCGTTCGCGGCATAAACGATGCCGGCGCGCGTGTCACCCGCCGGGCTGCCGCACCAAGGCCGCTCGGGCGGGCTGGTCCGCGGCCACACTCCGCCGGCGTGGCGCCAGCGCCCGCGCCCGCGTGGCCGCGGCGGCGTTCAGGCCACGTCCGGCCCGTCGCCCAGCCACGACTCCAGCCGGCGCCAGGCGCGCCGGTCCGCAAGATCGAGCGATGGCGGCGCCCGGGGGAGCAGGATGGCGCCCATGCCGGCCGCACGCCGGCCAATATCCTGCAACACCAGAGGGTTGGCGCGCAGCACCAGCAGGATCTGTCCGGCCCGCAACGCCTCCAGCGCACGCGCCGGGGCAATGCCGCAATCCAGCACATGACGCACCGGCGCGTCCGCCCCTGTGCCAGCCGCCGCCTCGGCCACCAGCGCCTGCCACCACGCCACGCCGGCGTAAGCGGCCGCCCCCTCGCCGGAAACCAGCGTGATCGGACGGCCGGCGGCCTGCGCCAACGCCGCCTGTGCCATCCCGAGCCCGTGCACGATCACCGCCGGCGGAAGCTTCATGCTTGACGTTCAAGCCGCTGGCAGCTTTCTCTACAACCCTGAATGAGGATGCGGCACGCGCATCCGGGGGTAAGCGATGGCCGAGTCCGGCAGTTCAGGCGTGGATGACGCAGCCCGGCTGGAAGCCGCCCTGGCGCGTATCGCGCAGGCCCAGCTTCCCGATCGGTCGGCGCCGGCCAGCGAGCTTGCGGCGCGGCTCGATGCCTTGATTGCGGAGATACGCAGCGTTCTGGGGCGGGACGGTGGCGACTGAGGACGTAAGCAAGCAGTCCTTTTTTGAAAAAAAGGACCAAAAAACTTTTGCTCCCCCGCATCTGTGGCTACCAGTTTGATTCTGACCGTGCGGTTTCGTTGAAATCGGCTCTCGCGTGATACACCGGCGCAAACGAGGAGAGACAGACCACCTTGGCCCAGCTCACCATCAAGATAAACGGCTACGCCTATAACGTCGGCTGCGACGACGGGCAGGAGCACCACCTCGTCCAGATGGCGGCCGACGTGGAAAGCCGTATCGACAGCATAAAGGCGATCGGCGGCCAGAGCGGCGAAAGCCGGCTGCTGGTGCTGGCGTCGCTGCTCATGGCCGACGAGCTGCACGACCAGAAGACGCTGCTCTCGACCCTGCAATCCGAACTGTCGCGCCAGCCGACGGACGATGCCGAGAAGCAGCGTCGGCTCGCGCGTCTGGCGGATCAGGCCGAGGCGATTGCAACCGGGCTCGAGCAGACCTAGATTGATCGGGCGGAGCTGCTGGGTGCGTCAGGCAATTCATCCCCGGGGCCGATAAGCACTCCCTCGGGGGCTGGCTCTGTCGCGATCTTGGTCGCGGTACCTGGTTCCCACCTGCACAAGCAGGCTCTGGGGGGTGAGCACGCCAACGGCTTTGGTGGCTCCGTACTTTCGTCAGTAAGCAAGCAAGGCCTTCTTTTTCGAGAAAAAGAAGCAAAAAGCTTTTGCTCCGACGATTGCACGACAATGTCGTGTCTGTCTGCAAGCGTATCGATTTGCAGAATGAACGTAAGCTGCGGGGCAGGCGTCGGAGCAAAAGCTTTTTGCTTCTTTTTCTCGAAAAAGAAGGCCTTCCTTGCCTTACCCCGCGCCCCCGGCCGGCTCCAGATCGATCCAGCTAAGATGCCCCCCCTTGCCGGCCCCGGTATCCATGAACATCGCCGTCCCGCCATTATCCCCATGTGTCACCCAGGGCCGGCCATCCCGGCTGCGCTGGTCGTGCCCGCAATACACCGTCATGCCGGCCGGAATGTGGTTGACCCAGCGCAGCAGCCGCTCCGGAAACCCGTCCGGCTGGGTGCGGCCGGTGGTCTCGCCGAACAGCGCGCGCGAGAGCAGCGGGTCCACCGGGCCGAGCGGGTCCGGCGGCGCGTTGGCCAGCATGCCGGTATGGAAGGCGGCATGGACGAAGAACCGCCGCTCGTGGACGATCCAGGCCGGCGCGCGCGCCAGCTCGGCCAGAGCGCGCACGCGCAGATCGGCATCGAGCGCCGCGATGGTGGCATCGAGCTGCGGCCCGCCGCGCACCCGCTCGCCCCGCAGCGCGCGGCCGAGCTTGCGGTCATGGTTGCCGACCAGGAACAGCCCGCGCCCCTCGTCGATCAGGCGGAACATCAGCCGCAGCGCGCCGGCACTGTCCGGCCCGGAATCGATGAGGTCGCCGAGCTGGATCACGAAACGGTCGGTGTCGGCTGCGAAAGCAAAGGCGCGCTGGTCGCCATGCACGTCGCCGACGATGCGCAGCGCGCGGTCGGACGGGATCTGGGCGGCCTGGCTGGATACGCTGCTGGTCACGCGGCCGCGTCTTTTACGGTTCGGCGATAGGCTTCGAGCGCACGGTCGCGGCCTTCCGCCAGGCCGATCACCGGCTTGGGGTAGGTGCGCCCGAGCGTCACCTGGGCGCGCGCGAGGTCGGCTGCGGGCGCTGTCCAGGGCGCATGGAGATAGCGGTCGGGCAGAGCCGCGATCTCGGGCACGAAACGGCGCACATAGGCGCCGTCGGCATCGAATTTCTGTCCCTGGGTGACCGGATTGAACACGCGGAAGAACGGCTGGGCATCTATTCCGGTTCCCGCGATCCACTGCCAGCTCGCGGCATTGCTGGCCAGGTCGGCATCCACCAGCGTGTCCCAGAACCAGGCCTCGCCCGCCTGCCAGGAGATCAGCAGGTGTTTGACGAGGAAGCTCGCGGTGATCATGCGCACGCGGTTGTGCATCCAGCCGGTCTGCCAGAGCTGGCGCATGCCGGCATCCACGATCGGCACCCCGGTCCGGCCGCGCTGCCAGGCCGCGAGGTCGCGCGCGTGCTTGCGGAAAGGCAGCCTGGCAAAGGCCGGGCGCAGCGGCGTCTCCGGCAGGGTGGGATGGTGCCAGAGCAGGTAGGCGGAGAAGTCGCGCCAGATCAGCTCGCGCCGGTAGGTGTGGTGGTCCGGCGTGTCGGTCTCCGTGCGGCTGGCGTGCCACACCGTGCGCGGCGAGAGCTCGCCCCAGTGCAGGTGTGCGGACAGCATCGACGTGCCGTCCTCGCCTGGCAGGTTGCGGCCGGTGCCGTAGCTCCTGACCGCCCCGCCTACGAAATGCGCCAGGCGCGCGGCCGCCGCGGTCTCGCCCGGGGTCCATAATGCGCGCAGGCCGCCGGCCCAGTCCGGCCGGGTCGGCAGCAGGTCCCATTCGTCCAGCGCATCGGAGGCGGCGGTGGCGCCGGGGATCTTGGCCGGCGCGGGCAGCGGATCGGCGGGCTCGCCCAGAGCTTCCACCGCACGGGCGAACGGCGTGTACATGCCGTAGACCGTGCCGGTCTGGCTGCGCACGCGATCCGGGTCGATCAGCGTCGCGGTGCGATGGAGCACGAGCTTGGTGGCCGCCGGCAGTGCGGCGGCGACGGCCGCATCCGCGCGGCGCCAGCCGGGTTCGTGGGCGATGCCGGCGTGTATCGCGGCGGCCCCCAGCTCGGCGGCCAGCGCGGGCAGGATAGCAGCGGGGTCGCCGCGGCGCAGCACCAGCGTGACGCCGTGCTTGGCCAAGGCGGCGCCGAGCGAGGCCAGGCTGTAATGCAGCCACCATTTGCCGGCCCCGCCGAGCGGCCAGGGCTGGTCCGGGTCCAGTATATAGACCGGCAGCACGCGCGCTTTCCCGGCGAGTGCGGCGACGAGCGCGGGGTTGTCGGCCAGGCGAAGGTCCTGGCGGAACCAGAGGATCGTTGTATCGGGCATCAACGGGATTTTGGTGGGCGCGCTTGTGTCGCAAGTTCGGGCGGGCATGCAAGTTCGCGTGCCGGTGCGCTGGCAGCGGTGCTCGGCGCGGGCACGGCGAAGGTGAACAGCCTGGTCTCGCCCAGCAGGAAGGCATGGCCGCCGGCGGGGAAATGCCGGGTGATCGCCGGCGCCAGAATGTCCAGCCCGCCGGTATAGGCGCCGAACGACGGCAGCATGATGCGCGACCGGTCCACCATGAAACACGGCCTGGCGATGGTCGTGGCCCTGGTCTGCACCCTTGCCTTGGGATGGAAATGGCCGCTGATCTCGCCCTGCGTGGCAGGGTCGGTCTGGTGGCGGAAGGTGATCGGGCCGGCGGTGAAGATGTCCGCGCTGTGGCCCAGCAGCCCCTCCGGCGGATGCGGATCGTGGTTGCCGTGTATCCAGATGAACCGGGCGCGGTGGGTCAGCGCCTCCAGCGTCGCATGGTCGGCGGGCGAGAGCCTTGTCGCGGCCTGCGCGTCGTGGAAGCTGTCGCCGACCGCCACGATGGTGGATGGCTGGTAGAGCGCCACAGCGGCGGACAGGCGGGCCAGGGTGTTCGTGGTGTCCCAGGGCGGCACGAGCTGGCCCTGGGCGGCGGCGGCGGTGCCCTTCTCGAAATGCAGGTCGGCCACGGCCAGCAGGGATTGCGCCGGCCAGACCAGGAAGCCGGCGGGATCCAGGAGGAGGTGTTCGCCTTGGAACTGGTGGGGGGTGGCGGGCATCTTTCTTGTGGGCGCTCCTGACGGGGAGCTATCGTATAGGGGGTTTGCGTTGGGTTTCAAAACCTTGCGTGGGGAAGCTCGGGTAGGGAAGCAAGGCCTTCTTTTCTGAAGAAAAGAAGCAAAAGACTTTTGACTCCGCTGTCGCGGCCCGCTGGATGGGCAGCTCGCGTGGGGACTCTTGGCGGCGGGATTGCCGCGTTTTCACCTGCTCCTGATTGCGTGCGTGCCGCTTCGTTCGTAAATCTGCCGCATGTCCACAAAACGTCGTGCCGGAGCGCTGCTCGCGGTCCTGGCTATCGGCGGCTGCGGAGTTGGCCCGCGGTATCACCGGCCCGCGCTCGACGTGCCGCAGGCCTTCAGCAGCCCGCTGCAGGTGCCCCCCAAGGCCGAGATCCCGCCCACCGACTGGTGGCGCGGCTTCGGCGTGCCTGAACTCGACCGGCTGATCGAACAGGCGGCGTTCGCCAGCCCGGACGTGCAGGCCGCCGCCGCGCGTATCGTGCAGGCGGACCAGGCGGCCCGGGTCGCCGGCAGTCCGCTGCTGCCCGGCATCACCGGCACCGTCACGCAGAGCTACCAGCGCTCCGGCAGCCAGACCTCGTTCAGCAGCGCCGGTCTGTCGCCTGGCCTGGCCACGCTGTTCGGCGGTAACGGGCACCGCTACACCGATACGCGCATCTACTCCGCCGAGCTGAACGCCGCCTACCAGGTGGATTTCTGGGGCATGAACCTCGATGCGCTGCGTGCGGCAAAAGCGCTGGCGCTTGGCAGCCGGTTCGACGCGCAGACGGTGTGGCTCACCACATCCAGCTCGATCGCCACCACCTATTTCCAGGCCGCCGGCTACCGGGACAGGCTGGTCATCGCCCAGAACAACCTGAAATCCGCGATCAACGTGCTGGACTATTATCGCGGCCGGATGAGCGTCGGCACCGCGAGCCTGCTGGACGTGAGCCAGCAGGAAGCGCTGGTGGCCGGCTACCGCGCCCAGATCCCGGCGCTGCAGAGCAATTACGAGCAGGAGCGCATCGCGCTCGGCATCTTGGTGGGCACGCCGCCGGAGCGCATCGCGATCGACCCGAAGCCGCTGGTGAGTTTGCATCTGCCCGAAGTCGCCCCCGGCCTGCCCGCCGAGCTGCTGCGCCGCCGCCCCGATGTGGAGAGTGCCGAGGCGCAGCTGGTGGCGCAGAACCAGACGGTGCGCCAGGACGTGGCGAGCTTCTTCCCCGCGCTGCAGCTTACCGCGGGCGGCGGGCTCTCCTCGCTGGCGCTCTCGATGATCACCGGGCCGGGCACCGTGGTCGCCAACCTGATGAGCCAGCTCACCCAGACGATCTTCGACAACGGCCTCAAATCCGGCACGCTCGGGGAAGCGAAGGGGCGCTACCGCGAGCTTGCCGCGGACTACGCCAAGGCCGTGCTGCAGGCGCTGACCGACACGGAGACTGCGCTCACCCAGGTGAGCTACGCCGCCGCCCAGGAGGCGCTCGAGGCAGAGGCGGTGCGCACCGCCCAGCATTCGCTCGATATCGCGCGCGCCCAGCTCGGCGCCGGCACGATCGACATCGTGACGGTGCTCAACACCCAGACCACCCTGTTCGGCGACCAGGACACCCTGGCCCAGGTGCGCATCGTGCGCTTCGAGGCGGTGGTGTCGCTCTACAAGGCGCTCGGCGGCGGCTGGTCCGGCCCGGTGCTCGCAGCCCCTCCCCATACGGTATATCCCCCCTCATGAAGCGGTTCTGGCGCGGCCTGTTGGTGTTCGGCGTGATCGCGGTGGTGGTCGGCGCCATCGTCGGCCTGGTGAAACTGCGCACCGGGCACAAGACGGACGTGGCCAAGGCGGACACCACGATCCCGGTCGGCACCGCGCCGGCCCGCATCGCCGACGTGCCGCTGACGGTGGACGGCATCGGCACCGTGCAGGCGCTCAACACGGTGAATATCCGCCCAGAGGTGGATGGCCCGCTGACCGAGATCCATTTCCGCGAAGGCCAGGACGTGCATGCCGGCGACGTGCTGGCCCGCATCGACGCGCGCACCTACCAGGCGGCGTATGACCAGGCGGTGGCGAAGAAGGCCCAGGACGAGGCGACGCTCGCCAATGCCAGCCACGACCTCGCGCGCTACGACAAGCTGGCGAAAACCCAGTACACGACCGCGCAGCAGGCCGACACGCAGCGCTCGATGGTGGCGCAGGACACCGCGATCGTGCGCCAGGACCAGGCGCAGATCGACAGTGCCGCGACCAACCTCAGCTACACCACGATAAAGGCGCCGGTGGACGGGCGGGTGGGCATACGCCAGGTGGATGTGGGCAACCTGGTGCACAGCACGGATGCCACACCGCTCACCGTGCTGACCACTTTGCGGCCGATATCGGTGGTGTTCACCCTGCCGCAGCAGGCGCTGCCGCAGGTGGTGGCGGCCATCGAGAGCGCCCGCGCGCAAGGCGGCGCGGATGTAGTGGCGCTGCCGCAGGATGGCGGCGAGAGCGAGGCGGGCGGCGGGGCCGCTGCGGGTGCGGCGCCGGTGGTGCTCGATCGCGGGCATGTGGCGGTGCTGGACAACGAGGTGGACCAGAACACCGGCACCATAAAGCTGAAGGCGGTGTTCCCGAACCCGGCGTTGCGGCTTTGGCCGGGTGCGTTCGTCAATGTGCGCATGTCGCTGCGCGTCGATCGCGGCGTGATCACGGTGCCCACCGCGGCGGTGCAGCGCGGTCCGCAGGGCGCGTTCGTGTTCACGCTTGATCACGACGTGGCGTCGCGCCATCCGGTGGTGGTGGCGCGCCAGGACGAGACGGTGGCGGTCATCAAATCCGGCCTGAAAGCCGGGCAGGTGGTGGTCACCGACGGCGCGTCGCGCCTGACGGAAGGATCACGTGTTCGAGAGCAAAAACCCGCTCTTGCGGCTGGTTAGGCGGCTCGAATCCGTTTACCGACGCACCGATTACCACTTTGCGCTTTACGGTTTTGAGCTGAATACAACTCGAGGTAGTTAGTTTTCAACAGTTGCACTTTTCGAGGGTGCGATTTGCAAAAAACCGTGCTGTATTATGCGAAGTTTCCCTCAGGGTTCATCTTATCCATAAACAAAACGTGTTTGCGATATCGTTATTCCACTAGTTCCGTAATGGTGCGTTCGCATGTATGAAGCTTCCAGGGCGAGCGGCGCACTGTCCGAGCGTCGGCGCCTGAGGTGATCGGCCGCTGAATTCTCAGCAGCTGC
Organism: uncultured Alphaproteobacteria bacterium; assembly: GCA_963795825.1. Taxonomy (GTDB): domain Bacteria; phylum Pseudomonadota; class Alphaproteobacteria; order Acetobacterales; family Acetobacteraceae; genus BOG-908. Next base: position 260,592 of record CAWCIW010000005.1, read on the forward strand.
TAACATTAATCTGCTGGGGAACTCTACATGCGTAAACTGCTACTGGCGGCTGCTGCCGTCATGTCCACTGCTGCCTACGCTATGCCGGCCAACGCGAGCATCATTCTGTCGCTCGTCGGCAACCCGGTGGCCGTCACCGGCGGCTACGATTACACTTACAGCGCGACGCTCTCGTCCGACGAGCAGCTGAGCCCGACGACGTCGCCGGTGTTCTTCAGCCTGTACGATTTCGGCGCGGCCTCGCTGGTCGGCGAGACGGGCGACCTGTCGACCGCGAACGGCTGGTCCTACTCGCTGAACACCAACCTGACCACGTACGCGCAGGCCGTTCTGCCGAACAACAACGCCACCATCGCCGACGTCCGCGGCACCTACACCGGCGCCAACATCAACGGCACGGCGCTCGGCGGCACCACCGGCGACCTCGGCACGTTCACGCTGTTCACCAAAAGCACTGGCCCGTTCGCGATCTTCGCCAACAACCAGGATGCGCAGCTCGAGAAGTATGCGCCCGGCAGCGCCACCAACAACACGTTGGCGTCGAACATCAACTCCGTGGCGGTGCCGACGCTCGGCCGCGCCGTGCCCGAGCCCGCTTCGCTCGCCCTTCTCGGCGCTGGCCTTGCCGGCCTCGTCGTGAAGCGTCGTCGCCGCGCCGCTGTCTGATGTTACCCGGCCCGCTGCCATCGGGCAGCGGGCCACCCTTCTTCGCCTTCCAGCTATGCCCGATCAGGATCTTTTCATGTCAACGCCGGCCGCTTTCAAACTTGGCGCTCTGGAGATTGCAGGCATCGGCTTCGCCTTCGGCATACTGGGCGGCTCCGCTGCCAGCCTGTTCGGCGCGCCGTTCGACAGCATCGTTCCCGCAGCGGCCGGTGCAGGCGCGGTCGCCTTTCCGGCAATCTGGTTCAGCGTCGGCGCCCAAATCTTCCGCCTGATATGCCGGCCGCGTGGCGCGCGCGCCGTGGCGTCCGCGAGCGTGCTCGTCGCCTGAGCTTGCGCGGCCTTCCGAATCCCGGTCAGGCCTGCCAGCCACCCTCTCGTTTTCCGCCGATTATCATTGTGTCGTCTGGCTCCCCGCCCGCTTGATGCTGCGCGCTTTCGCATAGTATTGGCCAGTCTGTATTGCGTGCCACCGGTATCACTGGAAGGGGAAATACCGGAAGCTGAAGAAAAACATGTTGCTGTCGGCATGCGGCGTGGGCCCGATGCCCTGGAATATGAACCTTTTGGTGTAGGAATACTGCGTTCCAACCTGCACCGTTCCGTAATCGCCGTGCAGCAGCCGATACCACGCACCGACGGTGCCCTGCACCACGCCTGAGGTGTTGCCGATGCAGGTCGCCGCGGGCGAGCCCTCTATGTTGCAGCCGGCATTGTCGTAAAGCGGGTTGCCGTAGCCGTACGCGCTGAGCTTGCCTTTCGTCACGCTATCGGAATACCGCGCGGAGACCTGGTCGGTGCCGAGATAGCCATAGACGTCCATCTGCTTGATCGGATGGCCGATCAGCCCGACGATCGCCTCCCAGCCGGGCAGGGGATTCGGGCGGCCGGTCGCGGTCAGCGTGGAATCCGGCAACTGCGTCGGGTCGTAGCGGCTGATGGCGCGGCCAGCCAGGCCGCTGACCTGGAAATCCAGCAGTTTCGGGACGACCCGTATGAGCGCCGCGGCACCGGCGCCGCCGCCGATCTCGGCGTGGCTCTCCCCGCTGCCGAGCCGGCTCACCCGGTCATTGAACACCCGGCCCACGCCGAACGCCTCGAGATGCGCCCGGTCGAAATCGGCCACGCCTTTGACGATCACGTCGGGCGCGAAATTGTTGGAGTAGAGCGGCGAGCCGTTGATCGTGCTGGTCGCGTTGGCCGGCACCGACGAGACCGTGGTGTTGCCGTCCACGCCGGTGCCGGGGTTGCTGACGTTGATCGTGCTGCCGGCGATCACCGGATTGGTGCCGCCATAGGTGGTCTCCGGGTTCTCCACCGAGAGTGCGAGGTGATACTGATCGCCGGCAAAACCCTTGGTGAAGCGTATCTGCGCCTGGCGCGCATAGGTGAAGCCGGGCACGTAGTTGGGATCGATGGTCTGCGGCGGGTTGACGTTGAGCGGATCGGTGCCGACCCGGTTCATCGTCAGAAGCGACCAGGCCTGGCCGGCCATGATCTCGAAACCCCAGTCGCTGCGGTGATAGGCGGCCCAGGCCTCGCGCAGGCGCGGCGTGTAGCTGCTGCTCTCGTTCTGGTTCGCGGTGGTCGCCGCACCCTGGAAGTCGATCGACACGTAGGAGCGCAGGTTGGTGTTCTGGTCGGGGTCCGCGCTGAGCAGGGCGGTGAGGCGGCTCGTGCGCGCACTCAGCACGATCTCGCCTTCGCGGTGCAGCGGGCTGTTGGCGAGCGGTATGCCGTTTGTATAGTTGGACTGGATGTCGTCGACATCGTTGCGCGTGCGGTAGACCGAGTCGCCGGTGAGGTAGCCGCCGAGCTGGATGGTGACGGCGCCGACCTGGAAGCTGCCCTGCTTGGCCGGTTTCGGCGGCTCGACCCGTGTGAGCACGAGCGCGCCGGGTGCCGCGCCGCCCGCGGCCGGCACCAGCGCGTAGCCGGCGGGGATCTGCGGCACGATGGGTGCGGGCTGGCTGGCCAAGGGGGGCGACACCGAGGGGCTGCGGCGCGAAACGCGGAGGCGCTGCGCGCTCTCTGCATCCTGCTGGCGAACGCGGCGCAGTTCCGCTTTCAGCGCCTGTATCTGTTTTTGCACCGATTCGAGCTGCGCCTGGCTGACCTGGGCATGGGCCTGTGTGGTGGCCAGGGCGGTTGCTGCGAGCACCGCCCATTTCGTTCTAGCGCGCATGGTGATCTTTCCGGCTTTGCAAGCAGATAGAGCACAGCCATACCATACCCCTCAAGTATGATTTGAATGCAGCCGGTCGTTACAGGTGTGGTGTGGCGAAAGTGTCGCAAAAGACGCCGGCCAACTCCCCGACAGGGAGCAAAAGTCTTTTGCTTCTTTTCTTCAGAAAAGAAGGCCTTGCTTACTTCCGCTAAGCCCCCGGCGCCGCGAACAAATCAGGCGTAAGCACCGGCGCCGTATCCAACCCGGAGAGATCCAGCCGCAAAATCCGCCGGTAAGGATCGGTCAAACTCACCGCAAGTAGCGCCAGAGGATGATCCCGCAGAACCAGCGTAAGACTCCCCTGTGCCGCGGCCCCGGTCTTGCTCAAGGTGAGCTCGACCGTGTCGCCGGAATGGCGCAGCGCATCGACCGTCACCGGCCCGTCGAGCTGTATGGTCGGGGTGAGCAATATGCCGAGCGGCGTGCGCGAGAGCGGCTGCGTGGTGACCGCGCCGTTAGAGCGGTCGGTAATGCGTACGCGGCCGCCGGATACCACCATCACGCGCGATGCCGGGCCCTCGTAGTCGAGCCGAAGGTGGCCCGGGCGGTCCAGCCAGACCAGCCCGGCGCCGGCGCCCATCGCGCCGGTCTGCACGAAATGCGCCTCGAAGCGGGGGATCGCGTTGAGATAGCCGGCAATGCGGCCGATCTCGGCCTGGTCGCCGGTGGACAGCACGGGCGCCGTGTTCATCGTGCAGCCTGCCGCGACAAGCAAGGCGGCAAGGCAGACCGGGCGCGCCAGGCCGCGCCAGGTGAGCGGATTGCGCGCGTTCATATCGTGTGTTCCTTGGCAAAAGCGGCGGCCGCGCCGAACAGGCCAGGCTCCTTGTGGGTGATCAGCTTCACCGGGATGCGCGCCAGCATCGGCGACATGCGGCCCTTGGCGGTGAAGCGCGCGCCGAATCCGGAGCGCGGCAGGTAGTCGGCCAGCCGGGTGCCGAGGCCGCCGGCGATCACCATGCCATGCGCGCCCTGGGCCAGCGCCACATCGCCGGCGAAGCTGCCGAGCACCTGGCAGAACCGGTCGAGTGCCGCGCGGGCCAGCCGGTCCGTGCCGTCGAGTGCGGTCTGCCAGACCAGCTTGGCATCTTTTTCGCCGCTGGTGTCGCCTTCGAGTTCGGCCAGGAACGCGTGCAGGTGAACCAGGCCCGGACCCGAGACGATACGCTCGACGGAGACGCGGCCGAAGCGGGTGCGCAGAACGGCCAGCAATTTGTCTTCCAGCGCATCGAGCGGCGCCCAGTCGATATGGCCGCCTTCGGTCTCCATCACCGCGTAGCCGGTGGGGCCGCGCAGCAGATGCGTCACGCCCAGCCCGGTGCCCGGGCCCACCACGCCGATCACGCCGGCCGCAGGGAGCGGCTCGTCGGGGCCGGTCACGTGCTCCAGATGTTCGGCGCCGAGCTGGGCCACGGCGTGGCCGACCGCGCCGAAATCGTTGATCAGGGTGAGCCGGTCGAGCCCGAGTTCGGCGGCCAGCGTGGCGGGGCGCAGCACCCAGGAGCTGTTGGTGAGCTTCAGCGTGTCGCCGGCGATCGGCGAGGCGATGGCAAGCGACGCGGCCCGGGGCAGGGTGCGCCCTGCAGCCTCGCCGGCGAAAGCCTGGGCGGCATAGGCGGCCATCGCCGCGACGATACCGTCATAATCGTTGGTCTGCAGCGTTATCGGCTCGCCCACCGACACCACCCGGCCGGCGGATACCGACGCCACCGCAAAGCGCACATGCGTGCCGCCCAGATCGACGCAAACCAGCTCCACGCAATCATCCCCTGCCGCCGCACGCCCCGCTTTACGCGAGGCGCCGATTGGCCGCCAGACGCGCGCGCCTATGCCGGCCTGCGGCCGGACCGCGCCTCTGGCAAAGGAGAGACCGGGCGTTACAGAGAGACAACCGGGCGATGGTTGCGCAAGCGGGCAGGGTGCCGGTATGACGCTTCGATGTCGGATGGCGTAAAGACCACCACAAGGGAGATCACGATGCGGGCTGCGGCCTTGGTTGCCTGGTCGCTGCTGGCGGCCGGTCCTGCATTGGCGTCGCCCGCGGACCAGGAACTGGCCGGCCCCTCCAGGCCGGCGCCGGGCGCGCAGCCTGGCATCCATCCGGCGATGGCTGAGCACGGCGCCGAGCCGGTGCCGGTGATCCTGTTCGAGGCAGGGTCCGCGCGCCTCACCCCGCATGCGACGCGCCTGCTCGATGGGTTGGGCCGCATGCTGGCGGAAGACCGTGTCCGGCTGGAGAGCCATGCGGGCAGGAACCGCGACCTGGCGGCGCGACGCACCGGCGCGGTGCTCGCCTATCTGGAGCAGAATTGCGGCGTGCCGGCCGCGCGGGTGGAAGTTGTCACCGCGGAACGGCCGGACGATCGTAGAGTGTGGGTTGAGGATTTGGGCCAGTAGGCAGGCAAGCAAGTCGTCCTTTTTCTCGAAAAAGGACTACTTTCTTGCTTGCTGCCGCTCTGCGGGAAGCCCGACCAACGCCGGGCTCCCACAGCGGATCAGGTGAACGGATACCAACGGAAGCTGAAGAACACCATGTTCTCGTCCGTCTTCGGCGTCTTGCCCACGCCCTGCAGCAAGTAGCGCCGCGTGTAGGAATACTGCGTGCCGATCTGCATCTTGCCGTATGGCCCCTGGATGAACTTGTACCAGCCGCCGACATTGATCTGGCCGTCGCCGGACGTCGCCGGGCTGCAAGCCGGCTCGCCGAGCTCGGTATCGCAGGATGTGTTGTTGATGAGCGTGCTGCCGTAGCCTGCCAGCGTGGCCTGCTTACCCTTGACCAGCCCCTGGTCGAACCGCGCGCTGACATGCTCCACGCCGACATAGGAATACAGGTCGATCTGCGGCGTCGGGTGCCCGATGATGCCGGCGAGCGCGCTGTAGCCGGGTAGCGGCACCGGCTTGCCCTGGTAGTTGTAGGTCTGATCGGCAAGCTGCGAGGTGCCGTAACGGCCGACGCCTTCACCCACCAGGCCGCTGAGCTGGAACTCCAGCATCTTCGGGATGACCTTGAAGACCGCGCCGCCGCCGACGCCGCCGCCGATCTGCGTGTTGTTCTGGCCGGTGCCGAGCTGGCTGGTGCGGTTGTTGAACACGCGGCCGAGGCCGTACGCCTCCAAATGGGCGATGTCGAAATCCGCGGTGCCCTTCAGGATCACGTCGGGCGCGAAGTTGTTGGAGTAGGCCGGCGAGCCGTTGATGGTCGACGTGGCGCCGGTCGGAACCGAGCCGACCGTGGTGTTGCCGTCCACGCCGGTGCCCGGGTTGGTCTGGTTGATAGAGGTGCCGGCGATCGTAGGCGCCGTGCCGCTGACGATCGTTTCGGGGTTCTCGACCGAGAGGGCCAGCCAGAACTGGTCATGCGCGAAGCTCTTGGCGATACGCACCTGCGCCTGGCGGGCCCAGTTGAAGCCGACCACGTATTGCGGGTCGATCTGCAGCGGGATCTGCAGCGCGGTCGGGTCGACGCCCTTGCTGTTCATGACGGCCAGCGTCCAGCTCTGGCCCGCCAGCGCGTAGAAACCCCAGTCGCTGCGGCTGTAGTCGATCCAGGCCTCGCGTATGCGCGGGTTGAAGCTGCTGCTCTCGTTGTAGTTGGCGGTCGGCGCTGCGCCGAGGAAGTCCACCGCGAGGTAGCCCTGCAGCTTGGTCACCTCGTCGGGCGAGGCTGTCATGCTGGCGGTGATGCGGCTCTGGCGCGCGCTCAGGCCGCTCTCCAACTCGTGGTAGAGCGGGCTCTGGCGCAGCGGGATGGCGCCGTTGAAGCTCGAGGCGAGGTCGGTGACCTCGTTGCGCGAGCGGTAATAGCCCGCACCTTCGAAGAAGCCGCCGAGCTGGACGTTGATGCCGCCGACCTGGAACGAGCCCTTGGGCAGGGCCGGGGGCTGCTCGACCTTGACCAGCGAGAGCGATCCGCCGGCGGTGCCTGGCACCGAGGGGACCAGCGCGTAGCCGGCGGGTATCTGCGGGGTGATCGGCATCGGCTGGTTGGCGGCCGGCGGCGGTCCCTCATAGGCCTGGCTGCTGCGGGCGCCGCGCAGCTCGCGGTTGCGCACGGCCATCTCGGCTTTCATGTGCCGCAACTCGGCCTGCAGCGACTGGATCTGCTTCTCGATGGATCCGAGCTGGGCGGAGCCGTCCTGAGCCGCGGCCTGGTCGGTGAGCGTGATGGTGGCGCCGAGGGCTGTCGCGAGCAGAAGGGTCGAACGGAACAGGCGCGTGCCCATTGGTGTCTCCGAATGTTTCACCGCGCTTCCGGCGGCGTGCGCAACATACCGGCCGGACCGTGGATTGCGATGACAGAACGGTGACACCCGCCATTGTCGCGTCATTGTTGCGACGAACTGTGTCCGGCCGGCTACAGGGCAATGCGGGGGCGTATCGGATGACAGGCAAATAATGGCTTAGCAGGGGCGCCGGACGCCGCCATACGCTAGACAGGGCGGGTGGCCGCCGCCCGGCCCGTGAGGAGTTGCCCCGCCGGTGATCGGGATCGTGAAAGTGGCGCTCAGCCGGCCCTACACCTTCGTGGTGATGGCCATGCTGATCCTGATCTTCGGCGTGCTGTCCGCCCTGCGCACCGCCACCGACATCCTGCCCAATATCGGCATCCCGGTGGTCGCCGCCGTGTGGTCCTATAACGGCCTGTCGCCGGAGGACATGTCCGGCCGCGTCATCTATTACTACGAGCGCACGCTGAGCAGCTCGGTCAACGACATCCAGCACATCGAGAGCCAGTCGATGTTCGGCTACGGCGTGGTGAAGATCTTCTTCCAGCCGGGCGTGAACATCAACGCGGCCTTGGCCCAGGTGGGCGCGGCCTCGCAGACCGTGCTCAAGCCGCTGCCGCCCGGCATCAACCCGCCGCAGGTGCTGTCGTTCAGCGCATCCAGCGTGCCGATCCTGCAACTGGCGCTGTCGAGCAAGAGCCTGTCGCAGGCGCGGCTGTTCGATTACGGGCAGAACTTCATCCGGCCGCAGCTTGGCCACGGTGGCCGGCGCGGCGATCCCCTCGCCGTATGGCGGCAAGGTGCGCCAGATCCAGATCGACCTGGACCAGCATGCGCTGCAGGCGCGCGCGCTCTCCGCGCAGGACGTGGTGGCGGCACTGGCCGAGCAGAACCTCGTCACCCCGGTGGGCACGCAGAAGAACGGCATGTTCGAGTGGAACGTGTCGCTGAACGACGCGCCGTCCGAGTTCGCCGAGCTGGAAGACCTGCCGATCAAGACGGTGAACGGCACCGTGGTGACGATGCGCGACGTGGCCCATGTGCGCGACGGCTCGCCGCCGCAGACCAACGTGGTGCATCTGGACGGCACCCATGCGGTGCTGATGACGGTGCTGAAATCGGGCGCGGCCTCCACGCTGGACATCATCGCCGGCGTGCGCGCCATGCTGCCGCAGATCCAGGCGAGCCTGCCGCCTAGCCTGACGCTGAAGGCGATCGGCGACCAGTCGGTGTTCGTGACCTCCGCGGTGATGGGCGTGGTGCGCGAGGGCCTGATCGCGGCGGGGCTGACCGGCGTGCTGATCCTGATCTTCCTCGGGAGCTGGCGGTCCACCCTGATCATCACGGTGTCGATCCCGCTGGCGATCCTGTTCTCGGTGACGATGCTGAGCGTGGTGGGCGAGACGATCAACGTGATGACGCTGGGCGGGCTGGCGCTGGCGGTGGGCATACTCGTCGACGACGCGACCGTGACCATCGAGAACATCAATTACCACCTGGAGAGCGGCAAGGCGGTGGAGACCGCGATCCTGGACGGCGCGCGCCAGATCGTGGTGCCGGCGACCGTGTCGCTGCTGTGCATCTGCATCGTGTTCGTGCCGATGTTCGGGCTTGGCGGGGTGGCCGGCTACCTGTTCCGGCCGCTGGCCGAGGCGGTGGTGTTCGCGATGATCGGCTCTTATATCCTGTAGCCGCACGCTGGTGCCGACGATGGCCAATTTCCTGCTCAGCCAGCACGTGCACCATGCGGGGCCGCAAGCCGAAGCCGGGCTTTTTCGGCCGCTTCCAGCGCGGCTTCGAGCGGCGGTTCGAGCAATTGCGCAGCGGCTATGTGGGGCTGCTGGAACTGGCGCTGGCCAGCCGGCCGCAGGTGATCATCGGCTTCTTCGCCGCCGTGGCGCTGTCGTTCCTGCTGGTGCCGTTCCTGGGCCGCAACTTCTTTCCCGGCCGTGGACAGCGACCAGATCAAGTTGCACGTGCGCGCGCAGACCGGCATGCGCATCGAGGACGTGTCCGCGCTGTGCGGCCGCATCGAGGACAGCATACAGGCGGCGCATCATCCCGCCGGCGAATCTCGACACGATCGTCGATAACATCGGCATGCCGGTGAGCGGCATCAATCTGGCCTATGGCAACTCCGGCAGCATCGGCGGCGAGGATGCCGACGTGCTGATCACGCTGAAGGGCGGCGCGCTCGGCGGGCAATATGCGCGCGCCATGCGGCAGATGCTGCCGCGGCTGTACCCCGGCACCACCTTCGCGCTGCTGCCGGCGGACATCACCACGCAGATCGTCAATTTCGGCCTGCCGGCGCCGATCGACCTGCAGATCGTGGGCCTCGACCTGAAGGCGAACCGTGCGTATGCGGACCGGCTGCTGGCGCGCATAACGCGCGTGACCGGGGTGGCCGACGCGCGCATCGAACAGACGTTCAACGAGCCGACGTTGCGGGTGGACGTGAACCGCCAGTTGGCGTCGCTGGTGGGCATCACCGAAAAGGATGCGGCCACCTCCATGCTCGATACGCTGGCCGGCAGCATACAGACCGCGCCGACCTTCTGGCTTAATCCGCATAACGGCGTGTGCTACCCGATCGTGGTGCAGACGCCGCAATACGACATCGACACGATGGGCAATCTGCAAAACACGCCGCTCGGCTCGGGCAGCAAAACCGAGCTGCTGGGCGGCCTGGCGACGGTGAAGACCGAGGCCGCGCCCGGCGTCGTATCGCATTACAACGTGCGCCCGGTGATCGACATCTACGCCACCAACCAGGGCCGCGACCTCGGCGCCGTCGCGGCCGACATCAATCGCATCGTGGCCGACGCGGCGCACTCCTGCCGCACGGCAGCCAGGTGATACTGCGCGGCCAGGTGACGACGATGCAGGAGGCCTACAGCCAGCTGATCGGCGGCCTGGCGTTCGCCATCGTGCTGATCTACCTGCTGATCGTGGTGAACTTCCAATCCTGGACGGACCCCGCGGTGATCGTGATGGCGCTGCCCGGCGCGCTGGCCGGCATCGTGTGGATGCTGTTCCTGACGGGCACCACCCTGTCCGTGCCGGCACTGACAGGCGCCATCATGTGCATGGGCGTGGCCACCGCGAACTCCATCCTGGTGATCAGTTTCGCGCGCGAGCGCATGGCCACCGGGATGACGGCGATGCAGGCGGCGCTCGAGGCGGGCGGCACGCGGTTCCGCCCGGTGCTGATGACGGCGCTGGCGATGATCATCGGCATGGGCCCCACCGCACTGAGCGCCGAGCAGAACGCCCCGCTCGGGCGCGCGGTGATCGGCGGGCTGCTGTTCGCCACCTTCGCCACGCTGCTCGTGGTGCCGACCATCTTCAGCCTGGCGCATCGCCGGGAGAACCTTACCGAAGCCGGGGCCGATGCCGCGCCGCATGGCACGGCGCGCGCACACGCCTGACGACCGGGAGATGAACGACATGCCGGACGACCTGGGCAGGCGCGATCCACCCCCCGGCCACACACACGCCGAAGGGCACCAGCTGGGCGCGCGCGGCACGCACAGGCGGCCGCGCCGGCTTGGGTTGTTCCTGGTGGCGACGGTGGTTCTCGCCGGTGCTGCGGCCGCCTGGGGCATCTTCAGCCGCCACCAGGATACCAAGGAGCTCGCCGCCTGGACCGGGCAGCTCGCTGTGCCGACGGTGAGCGTGGCGCGGCCGAGCCATGACGACAAGCCGCGCGAGCTGCGCCTGCCGGGCGACGTGGAGGCGTTCTACGAGGCGTCGATCTACGCCAGGGTGAGCGGCTACCTGGCGAGCTGGAAGCAGGATATCGGCGCGCACGTGCATGCCGGCCAGGTGCTCGGCACGATCGACACCCCGGATCTGGACCAGGAGGTGATACAGGCGCAGGCCGATCTCGCCACCGCGCAGGCGCGCTCCAATTTCGCCGACCTGACGGCGAAACGCTGGCACGCGCTGCTGGCGTCCAACTCGGTATCGGAGCAATCGGCGGACGAGAAAGCGGGTGATGCGCTGGCGCGGCACGCCGAGGTGAATGCGCAGCACGCGCATGTGGACCGGTTGCTGGCGCTGGCGAGTTTTCGCCGCATCACCGCGCCATTCGACGGTGTGGTGACGGCGCGCAATACCGATGTGGGCGCCTTAATCAATGCGGGATCGAGCGCCGCGCTGCCGCTGTTCAAGGTGGCGGATATGCACGCGATGCGCGTGTATGTGCGTGTGCCGCAGGCTTATGCGAGCGAGTTGACGGTGGGCATGCCGGCCGAACTGCGCGAGCCGCAATATCCGGGGCGTGATTTTCCGGCGAAACTGGTCACCACGTCGCAATCGGTGGCGGCCGAGAGCCGCACGGTTCTGGTGGAGCTGATGGCGGCCAATCCGGACGGGAAGTTGTGGGCGGGCACGTTTGCCGAGGTGCGTTTCGAGGTGCCTGGGGCGCCCGGCGTGTTGCGCGTGCCGGCGAGCGCGCTGGTGTTCCGCTCGCATGGGGCGCAGTTGGCGACGGTGGGCGCGGGGGATCGCGTGGTGATGAAGGATGTGAGCGTGGGGCGTAATCTGGGGACGGAGATCGAGATCGAGGACGGGGTTTCGGCGACAGACCGGGTGATTACGACGCCGCTCGATACATTGGAGAATGGGGATCCGGTTCTGGTGGCTGGGTCCTGAGTGGCGAAGGTAAGCAAGGCCTTCTTTTTCGAGAAAAAGAAGCAAAAAGCTTTTGCTCCCCGCCTGCACCAGGGCGGTGTTTCACTGTGCAGGGCGGCGCGCTTGCAGAATCAGATGATGCCGTGGTGCAGGCGTGGGGCCAAAAGTTTCTTGGTTCTTTTTTTCAAAAAAGAACTGCTTCCTTTCTTGCTCCTGACCGGCTGCGACCTAGCCCCCCACTACCACGTCCCGCTGACCGCCGTGCCCGCTGCCTACAAGGAAGCCGCCGCGTTCCAGCCGGCGGCACCCGCCGACAGTCTGAAGCGCGGCGCCTGGTGGCAGGTGTTCCAGGACCCGGTGCTGGACGATCTCGAAGCCCATATCGACGGCGACAACCCGTCGCTCGCGGTATCGCTGGCCGCGCTCGACCAGGCGCGTGGCTTTGCCGCGCAGGCGCGCGCCGGGCTGTATCCGACGTTGAGCGTAGGCGCCACGTTCAACGAGGACAGGCAGAGCGATCGCCGGCCCACGCGCAAGCCCGGCCAGCCGAACCAGTATCTCGACAACACCATAAGCACGCAGGCGAATTACGAAATCGACGTTTGGGAAAAGGCGGCCAATGCCATTCGCTCCGGCCGTGCGGCGGCGCAGGCGAGTGCGGCCGATCTGGAAACCGTCAGGCTGAGCCTGCATGCGGAGCTGGCGAGCGACTACGTGGAGTTGCGCGGCTACGATGCGCAGGCGCGCGTGCTGCAGGATGCGGCGGCCGCGTATCGCCAGGCCGTGCGTATCACGCACAACCGGTTCGTGGGCCGTATCGCCTCCGGCATAGATGTTGCGCGCGCGCAGACGCAACTGGGCAACGCGGAGGCCGCGATCATCGACACCGCGGCCAAGCGGGCGCTGGAGGAACACGCGATCGCCGTTCTGGTCGGCCGGCAACCTTCTGTGTTCAGCCTGCCGGCTTCGCGTTGGACGCTCGGTCTGCCGGCGATCTCGCCGGGGCTGCCGAGCACGTTGCTGGAGCGTCGGCCCGACGTGGCCTCGGCGGAACGCCAGATGGCGGCCGCAAACTACTCGATCGGGGTGACGCGCGCGGCGTTCTACCCGAATTTCTCGCTGAGCATCCTGTACGGGCTGCAGGATACCGGTTTCCAACTCTTCAGTCTGCCGAATGACCTTTGGGCGATCGGGCCAGGGGTTGCGTTGCCGCTGTTCGAGGGCGGGCTCCGCCGCGCGGAACTGGCGGTCGCCATGGCGCAGTATCACCAGGCCGAGGCGCGCTACCGCGAGACCGTTTTGCGGGCGTTTCAGGGCGTGGAAGACGAGCTGTCGCAGATACGGCTGCTGGCGCGCGAGACCGGCGCGCAGGACATGGCGGTGCGCGCCGCACAGCAGACCGAGGCGATGACGACCAATCTGTACAAGGATGGTGCGACGAGCTTCCTCGATGTGGTGGTGGCGCAGACGGCGGAGTTGCAGAGCGAGCAGGCGGCGACCGATCTGCGTACACGCCGCGCTTTGGCCGACGTGGCGCTGGTGCGCGCATTGGGCGGCGGCTGGAACGTGCGCGACCTGCCGAGCTTGCGCGGCGATAAGGTCGCCAGCAGGTAGGTTCCGCTTTCCTGCGGACGGTTTGTTAACCCCCGTTTGCTAGCTTCCAGTCCAGCGACTGGAGCTCCGCTTACGTGACGATCAAGTCATCCTGCCGAATAACTTCTCCCGGAATTTGGTTCGGACTGGCAATGGCCTGGTTGCTGGACCCGCGCCCGGCGAGCGGCGCCACGTTGCCGACCGTGCAGGATCTGCAGATCGTCGGCCGGGTACTCGGTTTCCAGCAGGTGCCGGCCACGGGCGTGGTGATCATGGCCGTCGTCTACGATCCGTCGAATGCCGCGTCGCGCAGCGAGGCCGAGGCGATCGCCAAACTGCTGCAGGGGGGGCTCCACGTCGGCGGCATCGAGCTCAGGGGCGTGCTGGTCGACCAGAACCACCTCCAGGCGCCGGGCGATTACGCGGCGGTTTTCGAGACCGGCAACGTCGACGACAAGTTGCTCGCAGCCATGCTGCATCTTCGCAAGCTGCCCTGCCTCACCACACATCTGGACGCGGTGGAGCACGGGTCATGCGCCGTGGCGATCTGCTCGGAGCCTGCGGTCGTCATCGTTGTCAACCGCACCAACGCCGAAGATGCCGGCGTGCATTTCGCGACGGCGTTCCGAATGATGGTGCGTGAGATATGAGAGTTGCACTCTGCCTGATGCTTCTGTGCACGGCAGCCTGGCGCCCGGCTTGCGCGCAGATGGTGGATTACGACGCGTTCGAGCAGATGTTCGGCGAACCGGTCACCACATCGGCCACCGGCAAGCCGCAACGCGTCAGCGACGTTCCGGCCGACATGGAGATCATCACCGCAAAGGCGATCGAGCAGTCCGGTGCCGACAACATACCCGACGTACTGCGTTCGGTGGCCGGCCTGGACGTGCGGCGATACGGCCAGGTCGATGCGGCGGTGGGCATACGCGGCAACAACACGGCGCTGAACCCGCGCGTGCTGGTGCTGCTGGACGGCCGCCAGGTATACGAGGACGATTACGGCTTCACCGTCTGGCCGCTGATACCGGTGGCGATGGATGCGATACGGCAGATCGAGATCATCAAGGGGCCCAGTGCCGCGCTGTATGGTTTCAATGCGGTCTCCGGCGTGATCAACATCATCACGTTCGACCCGCTGCGCAACGCGATCAACGCGGCGCGCGTGCAGGTCGGCACGCAAAGCCAGACGTCGGGCGATTTCGTGACCACGTGGCAGATACCCAACCAGCTGGGCGTGCGCCTGTCCGGCTCGGGATTCCGTGCGACGGAATTCACCGGTAGCGAGGGTGTGACGATCGCCGCGCGCATGCAGCCGCATGTGGGCACGCTGGCACTCGACAGCCGGGCGCAGGTCGCTTCCAACATAGAATGGGATCTGAGCGGCTCCTACGGCAGTCTGGAGACCGGCTATTTCGTCGATCTGGGAACATTCTCGCCGATAGAAGACCGCGCGAACAGCCTGCGCAGCCTGCTGTCCGTGGACACGAAAATGGGCGTGATCCAGCTCGACACATATCGCAACGAAAACATCGGAAGTTTCGGGCCGTTCGGCGATACGGTGGCCTTTCGCGAGAACGTCATCGTCGCGAAGTTGAGCGATCTCCTCAAATTCGGCTCCGCGCACACGGTCAGGCTCGGTGCCGAGTTCCGCGACAACGAGATCGCCAATCCCGAATCGTTCAACGGCAGACTTGCCGACAGAATATTCGGCGCCTCGGTCATGTGGGACTGGCAGATCATGCCGGCTCTGTCCTGGACCAATGCGCTGCGTATCGACGATCTGTTCCTCAGCCATGAGGGGAAGCAGTTCGAGATCCCGACCGTGGGAGCGTTGTACCGCGACGTCAATCTTGTAGAGCCGAGCTTCAACAGCGGCATCGTCTACAAACCGACACCGCTCGATACGATCCGCCTCACCGCCGCCCGTGCGATCCAGCTTCCCAGCCTGCTGGATTTCGGCGTCGGACAGAGCTTCGACAACCATGTGGTGGTCCTGGCGGGCAATCCCGGCCTGGCCCCCTCGGTGGTCACCAACTACGAGATGGATTACGACCGGTTACTGGCCGGGCAGGGCGCGATATTGCGGCTCGCCGCCTACCTCCAACAAAGCAACCTGACGATCGGCTCGCCGTTCGGTTCGGGAACGCGTATTACCAACACCGGAAATCTGCTGCTCGGCGCGCGCAATTTTGGCGGCAGTCGCGAGGCCGGTGGTGAGATCGGACTGCGCAACGCGCCTGGCGCATCCTGGCGCTGGCAGGTGAGTTACGCGCTGGCGGCCGTCCACGATGAGTCTTCGGAGCAAGTCCTGCGAACCACCGCTTCGATCAGCTACCAGCGCCAGACGCCGACCAGCTCGGTGGTCGCCAGCCTGGGCAAAAGCTGGCGGCAGTTCGACGCCGATCTGCAAGCGAAGTGGCAGTCCCATTTCGATGATTTCTCGTTCTCGACGGCCACCCTGTCGCAGCAGCCGGTAACGGTGGCGAATTATGTCACGATCAGCGGCCGGATCGGCTACCGCTTGAACAAGCACCTGACGCTGTCCCTTGTCGCCGAACAACTCAACCAGCAGCGCCTCATGGAGTTCCGCCGGATTACAGGTAGACCGGCGCGTGCTGGCCGGCATCAAGGCCGGTTTCTGATGCTGCGCGGACCACGCAGCGCGCAGGACGGGGCGGGACGATGAACCACCTGCTCGCCAGTCTCATGCGCGACGAGCATCCCGGTGTGCTGTTCACCGTTCTGGTGATCGCACTGCTCAACAATCTGCTCGCCGCGCAGATCCTGCGTATCCGGGCTGCGACGCGCGCGCGCAATTTCGCCATCGTGTCGGTCTTCGGCGTGGTGTTCGCGTCGATGTCCTGGTTCGCCTTCCGGGCAGCGCTTTCCGGGAAATACCCTAATCTCAACGTCGCCGTGCCGCTTTCTGCAACCCTGACGGCAATTCTGCTGTCCTTGCTCACGGCGATGATTGTCGGCGCGCTGCAGCGCCACGCAAGGCGGTCGGCGCGCAACGCGATGTTCGGCGGCTCGCTGCTGGCCAGCGGCGTGTCGACCATGATCTTCACCGGCATGGCGGCCGTCGTGCGGCCGTTCGCGCTGGCCTACGATCTGTCGGCCGTCCTGACCACGCTGGCGATCGGCTCCACGCTGTTCGGCTTCGCATTGTGGGAGTCCGGCAACCCGCGCCTGCGCCGCCCCTGGCTCGTCGGCTCGGCTCTGGCGACGCTCGCCATGTTCGTGCTCGTCGTCGGTTCGCTGGCCTCGATATTGCCGTTCGGCGGATGGATGACAGCGGTCAGCGCACCCGACGATCTGGCTTCGTCGCCGATCGTCATCATCGTGGCCGCCGAGGCCGTCTCCGTGCTGGCCTTCAGCCTGTTCGGCTCCCTTGTGGACCAGCGCAACGCCGCCAGGGAACAGCGCGAGGTCGACCGCTTCCGCCAGCTCGCCGACTGCACGCTCGAAGGCATCGTCATCCACCGGGACGGGCGGGTGCTCGACTGCAACGCCAGCCTTTCCCGGCTGCTCGGCATCGACATCGACATCATCCGCCGCGCCGGCATGGACCGTTTCGTCGCCGCCGATACCGACCAGCATCTGTGGAGCAGCGACGCCGGCCTGGTAGGGGAGGCAGAGATCGTGGCAGCGGACGGCACTCGCATACCCGTCGAGATCGTCACCCGCGCCATCCTGCATGGCGGCCGGCCAGCCTGTGCAACCGCCTTGCGTGACGTGCGCGAGCGCCGCGCCTCGGAGGAGAAGATACGCTTCCTGGCGCATCATGACGTGCTCACCGCCTTGCCGAACCGGGCGCGCCTGCAGGAGCGCCTCGACCTGGCACTGCGTATGGCCGGCAAGACGGGCGAATCCGTCGCCGTGATGTGCCTCGACCTGGACGGTTTCAAGCTGGTCAACGATACGCTCGGCCACGCAGCGGGCGACGAGCTGCTCCGCCGGGTGGCCGGCCGCATACGCGACAATCTGCGCGACAGCGACTTCGTGGCCCGTATCGGCGGCGACGAGTTCGTCATTTTGCAGACGGCGGTCGCCCAGCCCGCCCAGTCGGAAGCCCTGGCGCGACGGATCGGCGAGTTGATTTCCGAAGAGTTCCTGATCGAGGGCCAGCAGGTCAATGTCGGCACGAGCATCGGCATCGCGATCTGCCCGCAGGATGGCGTGGCCGCGACGGAGCTGCTCAAGAAAGCCGACATCGCGCTCTATCATGTCAAGAAGAACGGACGCGGCTGGTTCTGCCGGTTCGAGGACGGCATGGACCTCGCCATACGCGAGCGCCGTAGCCTGGAGCACGATCTGCGCATGGCGCTGCAGAACAGGGAGCTGACGATCGAATTCCAGCCGCTGTTCGACCGCGATTGCACGATCGCATCGTTCGAAGCCCTCGTACGCTGGGTGCATCCGGTGCTTGGGCAGATGTCGCCGGCGCAGTTCATCCCGCTTGCCGAGGAATGCGGCCTGATCGTGAGCCTTGGCGAATGGGTGTTGCGGTCCGCCTGTGCGGCCGCCGCCAGCTGGGACAGCGCGTGCCGCATCGCGGTCAATCTCTCCCCGGCGCAATTCGTCCGTGGGGACCTTCCGCAGACCGTGCGGTCCGTGCTCGAGGAGACCGGCCTGGCGCCGGGGCGCCTCGAGCTCGAGGTGACCGAGGGCGTGATGATCGAGAGCACCGAGGCGGCCTTCAACATGCTCAGCCAGTTGCGCAGCTTCGGCGTGCGGCTGGTGCTCGACGATTTCGGAACCGGATATTCGAGCCTTTCGTATCTCCACCGCTTCCCGTTCGACAAGCTGAAGATCGATCGTTCGTTCGTCCAGGCCCTCGAAACCGACGCGAACGCGCGTGCCATCGTCAGCGCCATTATCTCGATGAGCCGCAGCCTCAACCTGGCCGTGACGGCGGAGGGCGTGGAGACAGCCGAGCAGCTTGCCTATCTGTGCGCGCAGGGATGCGACGAGTTGCAGGGCTACCTGCTCGGGCGCCCGATGCTCTCAGGCGACGTGCGCGCCTACATCGCCTCCGTCTTCCGGCTCAAAGAGACAACCGCGCCGGTGCGCGATGCCGATACCGAAGAGCGGCAGCATCACTACCGGCGCGAGGCGATGCTGGCTGTGGCCGCCTGCTGACGCGGCCCACCCTCACGCGCCCACCCAGGCCACGATTGCGCGGCCGACCTCGCGCAGCACCGCCTCCTGCTGCGCCATCTCCATATCCGCCTGGTAGTAAGCGGCAACCACCAGCGGCGCCCGGCCGGGCGGGCGCACGAGCGCGAAATCGTTGCACACGCCATCCGTCGTCCCAGTGCGGTCCGCGCTCCGCCAGCCTGGCGGAAACGCCGCCCGCAGCCGCGTCCTGCCCGGGACATTGCCTTCCATCCAGTGCTCCAGCAGATCGCGCGACGCCGGCGCCAACACCTTGCCGAGCAGGAGCATGCGGGCATCGCCGGCGATGGCGCGCGGTGTCGTGGTGTCCTTCGTGCCGGACCAGCCGCCGATGAGTTCGTAGCGGTCGATGCGGGTCGTGGTGTCGCCGAGCGTGCGGAGAAAACCGGTGAGCGCGGGCGGTCCGCCGACATGGGCGAGCAACAGGTTCGCCGCGGTGTTGTCGCTGACCTCGAGGATCGCCTGGCAGGCCACGCCGATCGGGATCGCGCCGGCGGCTGCGTGCGCCTGGGTGACCGGGGAGTGGGGCAGCAGGTCCTTCGCCGCAAAAGGCAGCGTGTCGGCGGCGGCATCCTGGCCGGCGTCGATACGCGCGAGCACCATCGCGGCGAGCGGTCCCTTGAAGGTGCTGGCGAGCAGGAAGCGCTCGTCGGCGCGGTGGCCGAGGGTGGCGCCGGTGCCGGTATCGCGTGCGAACACGCCCAGGCGGCCGCCATGCGCCTGCTCGATGGCGCCGATCGGGTCAGCGGGGGCGGCGGCCAGCAGCGCCGGCGTTGCGGCGAGAAGGGTACGGCGGGTCAGCAGCATGTGTCGCATCGGCTTTCCTCGAGGAGTGGCGAAAGGGGGCCGCCGCGGTAGCACGCGCGCGCGCTCAAGCGAACACCAGCATCGCCGTGCCGAACACCACCAGCGACACCAAGAAACTGATCACGCTGAACCCCAGCACGCGACGCACGCCGATACCCGCGATCGCCAGCAAAGGCAGCGCCCAGAACGGCTGGATCATGTTGGCGACGCACTCGCCATACGCGACGGACATCGCGGCGAGCCCCTGCGGCACATGCAATGCTGCGGCCGCCGGCACGATGAACGGCCCCTGCACCGCCCAGTGCCCGCCACCGCTCGGCACGAACAGGTTGATGATGATCGACGAGATGAAGCCCCAGAACGGCAGCGTGTGCGCCGTCGAAACGTGGACGAACACCGTGGCGATCACGCCGGCCAGCCCGGTCGTCGTCATGATGCCCATGATGCCGCCGTAGAACGGATACTGCAGCAGCAGGGGTCCCGTCACCCGCGCGGCTTTCTGCATCGCCGCGGCATAGGCGATCGGCCGGCCGTGCAATGCCAGGCCGGCGCCGAGGAAGATCAGGATGAGCATGTTGATATCGAGGTGGAACGTACCCTGCATGAGCGCGCGCACGATATAGGCAGCGATCGCGGCCACGATCGCCGCGTTCAGCAGCCAGGCGCGGTCGAGCGCGCCGGCCAGCCCGCCGGCATGGCCCAGCGTCGGGATTTCGGCATCCTCGGCATCGAGCCGTGCGGTGTCGGCGGCGACGATATCGGCCTCCGCCGGGCCGGATTGGGCGAAGATCACGGGCAGCACGAGGATGATCAGCAGCGTGGGGAGGATGTTGAACCACGGCAGCAGGCTGTCCGACAAAGGCACGATCTGCCTGGTGAGCTTCTGGGTGATGTTCAGCGCGCTGCCCGGCGTGGCCTCTGCCAGCGCGATCGAGCTGGAGAGCCCGGGCGGGAACATCAGGAAACCCGCATAGGCCGCGGCCATCAGCCAGGCGAAATCGATCCGTATGCGCTCGCGCGACCTGGCGCGCGAACAGGGCGGACACCACCAGGCCGAACCCCCAGTTCAGCAGGTTGGCGCCCATCGACACCAGCATGGTGAACATCACCGCCTGTCGCGCCGTGCTTGGCAGCAACGCGGCGCGCGCCAGTAGCCAGCCTACCGGGCGCGACGTGCTCAGCGCGTATCCTGTCACCAGGATGAGCACCATCTGAAAGGCGAACGGGAATATCTGGAAGATGCCGTTATACCAGGCGGTCAGGATCTCGCCGGTTGCGGCATGCGGGGCCAGGAAAAACGCCAGGGTGGCGGTTAGCAAGGTCAGCAATATCGCGAATACGAACGGGTCCGGCAGCAGGCGCTCGAACAGATAGACGAACAGGTTGGTGATTTTGCCGAACTGGGATTGGCCGGCCATTTTGTGGGCTCCGGAAAAAGGCAGGAAGGAAGGCCTTCTTTTTTGAAAAAAAGAAGCAAAAAACTTTTAACTCCCGGATGCACGGGCGATTGTTCCGCCTGTCCTGGCTTGCGTGCTGGCACGCGAGGGGCGGGGCCGTTTGGGCGAAAGAAGCTCTTTCTTCCTGCCGCCGCCGGGCTTAAACCGCCGGGCAACACTCTACTGGATACACGCATGCCCGTTCGGACCTGGTGCCTCACCCTGACGTCGCTGCTCGCCGCCACCGGCACTGCCCTGGCCGCTCCGCCGCTCGATCAGGACAGCATCTATACCATCCAGGTCGAGAACGACGCCGTCTCCACCCTGAAAGGCACGTCCGACCAGTATTACACCAGCGGCCTCCGCCTGGGCTGGACCAGCGGGCAGGACGCGGTCGGCCCCGCCGCTTCACTCGGCCGCAACATCTGGGGCGACGGCACCACCCGACTCGCGCTGGAGATCAGCCAGAGCATCTTCACACCGCGCGACACCCAGGCGCGGCCGGCCCCCACCGACGACCATCCCTATGCCGGCGTGCTGATTGCCACCGCCGGCCTGGTGCACGACACCGCCCTCACGCGCGACCTGGTGAGCCTCAGCCTCGGCGTGGTAGGCCCCGCGGCGCTGGGCGAGGAAGTGCAGAACGGCTTCCACAGCATCATCGGCGACACCCAGAACCGCGGCTGGCACAACCAGCTGCAGGACCAGCCGGCCTTCCAGCTTCTCGGCCAGCGCACCTGCCGCATGCCGGTGGCGCAGTTCGGCCCGTTCGAGACCGACGCGTTGCCCTCGGCCACCGTCGGCATCGGCGACATACGCGACTACGTGCAGGTCGGCGGTGTGCTGCGCTTCGGCCAGGGCCTGCAGAGCGATTTCGGCACGGCGCGCATCGAGCCCGGCCTGAACGGCTGGGACGCCTACACCAACGTGCGGCCGTTCGCCTGGTACGCGTTCGCCGGCGCCGACGGCCAGGCGGTGGGCTACGACGTGACGCTGGACGGCAGCACCTTCCGCAGCAACTCGCGCGACGTGCATCACGTGTGGGATGTGGGCGAGTTCGAGGGCGGGCGGCGATGCATGTATTACGGGGTGCGGCTGACCTACACGCAGACCTGGCAGAGGCCGGAGTTCAAGCATGAGAAGGCGTTGTTCAATTTCGGGTCCTTGGCGCTTTCGGCTAAGTTTTAGGCAAGGCAAGCAGTCCTTTTTTGAAAAAAGGACCAAAAAACTTTTGCTTCCCCGGTGGAACAGGCGGGTCGCCTAACCCTGTGTGTGCAGGTGCGCTTGCACAAAATGAGTTGAGCCGCGGGGCAGGCGAGGGAGCAAAAGTTTTTTGGTCCTTTTTTCAAAAAAGGACTGCTTGCCTTGGCTTAACAATTGGCAACTGGCAGCCAGCCGCACCGGTGTGCAATCTAAGGCCCCATGCTGTCCCGCCGAGTCCTCCTGTCTGCACCCCTGTTAGCCGTCCCGCGGCTCCCTGGGGTAAGGCGAGGGCGGTTTCGACCAGTTCGTAGCCTCCGTACGCAGCGAAGCGATGGCCGCCGGCGTGCGCGGCACGGTCTGGACGCCGCGTTCGAAGGCGTGGTGCCGAACCCCAAGGTGCTCGAGCTGGACCACCACCAGCCGGAATTCAGCCTGACCTGGCCGCAATACCGCGACAGGGTGTTGCCGCGAAACGGCTGCGCCACCGCGCGCGCCGTCTATGCCCGCGAAGCCGCCACGCTGGCGGCGGTGACGCGGCGCCTACCGCTGCGACCCGCGCATCGTGATGGGCATCTGGGGCCTGGAATCCAATTTCGGCGAGCGCACCGGCACCTACCGCATCGTCGAAGCGCTCGCCACGCTGGCCTATGAGGGCCGCCGCCGCGAGTATTTCCGCAGGAGCTGATCAACGCTCTGCGCATCCTCGAAGCCGGGGATGTATCGCCGCACGCGATGACGGGGAGCTGGGCAGGTGCCATGGGCCAGCCGCAATTCATGCCGAGCTCGTATCTGCGAATACGCGGTGGATGCCGACGGCGACGGCAAGCGCGACATCTGGAACGACCGCACCGACGTGTTCGGCTCGGTGGCCAACTACTTCGTCAAATGCGGCTGGCGCTGGGGCGAGCCTTGGGGCCAGCCGGTGCGCGTGCCGCCCTCGCTCACGCCGGGCGATACCGGGCGTGGAGCGCCAGCGCACCCTGGGCGAATGGCAGCGGCTCGGCGTCACGCGCACCGACGGTGCTGCGTTCTCCCGCGCGGATGTGCGCGGCGCGGTATTGCTGCCGGACGGGGCGGGTGGCGACGCCTTCATGGTTTACCACAATTTCAGCGTGATCCGTCGCTACAACTCGCCGATTTCTACGCGCTGGGCGTGGGCCTGCTGGCCAACGCGGTGGCGTGATGCCGCTGGGCCGGTTCGGCCTCGCGATGCTGACGGCGCTGGGCCTGTCCGGCTGCCTGCACCGCAGGCCGGCGCCGCCGGCTTTCGTCGCCGCACCGCATTACACGCTGGGCGACGCCTACGCAGCGGACGGCCACTGGTATTACCCGGCGGAGGATTATGCGCTCGACACCACGGGGATCGCGTCCGTCTGGACCGATGGCGCCGGCCTGACGCGCGATGGCGAGGTGCGCGATCCCGGCGCGCTGACGGCGCAGATGCAGGTGCTGCAACTGCCCGCCGTGGTCGAGGTGACGAACCTGGAGAACGGGCGCCAGATGCTGGTGCGGGTGAACGATCGCGGGCCCGCCTCGCCGGCGCGGGTGATCGCGGTCTCGCCGCGCGCCGCAATGCTGCTCGGCATGGCGCCGGGCGGGGCCGCGCGCGTGCGTGTGCGGCTGGACCAGCAACTGAGCCGCGCGGTGGTGGAGCAGGTGGGTGGCGGGCCGAAACTGGCGATCGCGGCTGCCCCGAAAGCCGCCGTCACGGAAGAGAGCCTGCCCGCGCCGGGCGGCCCGGCCGGCGCGGCAAGGGTGATCGGTGGCGCGCGCGCCGAGCAGGCCGGGCTGCAGGTGCCGGAGCGGCTGCCGGAGCGGGTGACGCAAGGCCAGGCGCAACCGGGCCTGCTGATGATCGCGGCGGGACGGTTCGGCCGCTTCACCTATGCCAATGTGGTTGCGGCAAAGCTAGCGGGACTCGGTGCGGACGTGGTGCGATCCCGCGAGGATAGACAGACGGTGTACAAGGTGCAGGCGGGGCCGTTCGGCACCATCGCACAGGCGGACGCGGCACTCGGCGCCGCACTGCGCGCGGGCGTGGTCGACGCGCATATAGTTATTCAGTGAGGAGGGCTCTCATGGGTTCGACACGTCGGGAACTGCTTCTGTGTGGCGCCGCCCTGGTAGCGGCGGCGCCGGCCTGGGCGCGGCCGAAACACGCAAGCCACGAGGCGGCGGCCGCGCACAAGCCGGGCGCCGGCGGCGACGACGAGGATGCCGGCGGCGCCGATGCCGGGGCGGCAAGCTCGGCCGGCTCGGCCGCCGACACGCCGCTCGGCCCGATGGACACCTCGGCGAAATGGGCGGTGATCATCGATTTCACCACCGGCGCCACGCTGCTGAACAAGCTCGCCGACGACGAAGTGCCGCCCAGCTCGATGACCAAGCTGATGACGGCCTATATCGTATATTCCAAGCTCAAGGCCGGCACGCTGCGGCTGGATCAGACGCTGCCCGTCAGCGAACACGCCTGGCGCACGCAGGGCTCCAAGATGTTCGTGGAACTCGGCGCGCAGATCCCGGTGGAAATGCTGATACGCGGCATGATCATCCAGTCCGGCAACGACGCCTGCATCGTGCTGGCGGAAGGCATCGCCGGCTCCGAAGAGCAGTTCGTCGAGCTGATGAACGCGGAGGCGAAAAAACTCGGCCTCACGCACAGCGTGTTCCGCAACTGCACCGGCTGGCCCGACCCCGCGCACCACATGAGCGTGCGCGACATCGCGACACTGGCCAAGCGCATCATCCAGGATTTCCCGGAATACTACCACTACGATGCCGAAAAGACGTTCACCTATCACGGCATCATCCAATACAACCGCAACCCGCTCGTGCAGCGCGGCATGGCGGACGGGCTGAAGACCGGCCACACGGATGCCGGCGGTTTTGGTGTGGTGGGCAGCGCCGAGCATAACGGCCGCCGCGTGATCATGGTGCTGAACGGCATGCCGACGGCGCGCGCCCGCGTGGAGGAAAGCGTGCGGCTGATGGGCTGGGCGTTCGCAAACTTCGAGAACGTGACGCTGTTCTCGGCAAACGACGTGGTGGAGAACGCGCCGGTATATCTCGGCACGCGACGCACCGTGCCCCTGGTCGGCGGGCAGAACCTGACGCTGACCTTGCCGCGCGCCTGGAAGCAGCACGCGCATGTGGCGGTGGCGTATGACAGCCCGATCCCGGCACCTGTTTCGCGCGGTGCGGTGGTGGGCAAGATCACGGTGAGCGGGCAGGGGGTGCCTGCCAGCGAGATACCCTTGGTTGCGGGCGAGGATGTAGGGCGTATGGGGCTGCCTGGGCGGGCTGTGGCGGTGGTCTCCCGGTTTATCACTGGGGTTTAGGAAGAAAGGAAGGCCTTCTTTTTTGCAAAAAAGAAGCAAAAAACTCTTGCTCCCCGCCTGCACCGAAGCCTCGATTTTTAGTGCAAATGCGCGCATCGGCAGACATGAGGTTGGCCATGGTGCAGGCGCGGAAGTAAAAGTTTTTTGGTCCTTTTTTTCAAAAAAGGACTGCTTCCTTCCCTCACCATGTTCATAGTCTTCGAAGGCGGCGAAGGCGCAGGCAAAACCAGCGCGATCGCCTACGCAGCCGAAACGCTAGGCGCGCGCGCGCTCACCACGCGCGAGCCGGGCGGCACCCCGGAAGGCCTGGCCCTGCGCGCCCTGTTGCTGGCAGGCGACGCGCCGGACTGGGACCCGATGGCCGAATTGCTGCTGATGGTGGCGGCCAGGGCGCAGCACGTTTCGCGCCTGATCAAGCCGGCGCTCGCAGCCGGACAGGTGGTTTTATGCGATCGGTTCCTGTGGTCCACGTTGGCGTATCAGGGGGCCGGACGCGGCCTCGATATCGGGTTCATCGAGGATCTGCACCGAAACGCGATCGGCCTGCTGCCGGACCTGACGGTGCTGCTGGACGTCGATCCGCGCGTCGGGCTGGCGCGCAGCTGGCGGCAACTGGCGGCGAGCGGGCAGGACGAGGGCCGTTTCGAGGGGCTGGACCTGGCGTTCCACGAGCGCGTGCGCGGCGCGTTCCTGGCCCTGGCGGCGCGTTCGCCAAGCGCGGTGATCGACGCGGCGGCGCCTGAGGCGGAGGTCCGGCAGGCGGTGATGGATGCGATGGCCCGAGCCCTAGGCGAGTGATCGCTGAGATGGGTCGAGAAGGAAGCAAGCAGTCCTTTTTCGAGAAAAAGGACCAAAAAGCTTTTGCTCCGACGCCTGCCCCAAGCTTACATTCTTTCTGCCAATCGATCCGCTGCAGTCAAAGCCTCGATCTTCTTGCAGGCGTCATGGCAAAAGCTTTTTGGTCCTTTTTCTCGAAAAAGGACTGATTGCTTACTTCCTTCTCCGCATACGCGCCGCATGCCGCGCCAGATCGTCCCCCGCGATCGGCTTGCGCAACAGCACCGTGAGCCGGTCCTGCGCCGAAGCGAGCGCCTCCTCCGCACGTATCTCCGCAAACCCGGTCAGCAGCAGCGCCGGCAGGCCGGGCCGGCGACGGCGCGCCTCGGTGATCAGCTCCAGCCCGGTCATACCCGCCATCGCATAGTCGGTGATCAGCAGCTCGGTCGGCTGGCCCGCATCGATCAGTGCCAGGGCAGCCGCCCCGTCGGCCGCGGTGGTGACGAGGAAACCCTGCGCCTCCATCTCGCCCGCCAGAACCTCGCGCACCATGCCGTCATCGTCGACCATCAGCACGCGCATGATCGTCGGGTCGAGCGACGGGACCGCGGCGGCCTGGGGTGCGTCCGGAACGGGGATCGCCTCGCCGGCCTGCGGAAACCAGAGGTGGATGGTGGTGCCCTGTCCGGGCTTGCTGGAGATGGCAAAGGCGCCGCCGGACTGTTCGGCGAAGCCGCGCGCCATCGCCAGGCCCAGGCCGGTGCCCTGTCCGGCTTCCTTGGTGGTGAAGAACGGTTCGCTGGCGCGCGCCAGGATCTCGGGCGGCATGCCGGTGCCGGTGTCGTTGATCGACAGCAGCACATAGCGCGCCGGCCGGCAGCGTGGGCGGCGGGGATACGTCGAACGGCGCGGCCTGCGCGGTGAGCGTGAGCGTGCCGCCCGATTGCATGGCGTCGCGCGCATTGACCGCGATGTTGATGAGCGCGGTCTCCAGTTGCGGCTTGTCGGCCAGCAGGTTGGGCACGCCGTAGGGCACGTGCACGCGCACGGCGATGCCGGGCCCGAGCGTATGGGCCAGCATCATGCGCAGCCCTTCGAGGAGGGCTTCTGGCGGAACCGGGGCCGCGGCCAACTCGCCGCGGCGGGCGAAAGTGAGCAGCCGGCCGGTGATGGCCGCGCCGCGCGCGGCGGCTTCGGCGGCCAGGCTGGAAAGGCGGCGCACCGCGGCCTCGTCGGCGGCGCGGCGCTGTATCAGGCTCAGCCCGCCCGTCACCGCCTGCAGCACGTTGTTGAAATCATGCGCGATGCCGCCAGCGAGCTGGCCGAGCGCCTCCATGCGCTGGGACTGGGCGAGCTGGGCCTGCACCGCCAGGCGGCTCGCAATCTCCTGCCTGACGCGCCCTTCGAGCTGCTCGTTGAGCGTCTGCAGCGCGGTCATCGCCGCCTGCCGGTCGCACTCGCCCTGGCGCAGGGCGGCGGCCACCGCATCGAGCTCGCGCAGGCCGAGGCTGCCGGTATCGGCATGGGCCGGGTCCGCCGCGAAACGGGTCAGGGCGCGTATCGGCTGCACGATGCGCTGGCCCATCAGGAACGCGACGGCGGCGCTGGTCAGCATGCCGACGAGGCCGAGCCCGAGCGCCAGGCGCAAGGATTTCTGCAACGGCGCGCGCAGCTCGGCATCCGGCACCGCAAAAGCCACAGCCCAGCCGGAGGGCTTGGTGTGGCTGAACGCGGTGAGCACGGGTTTGCCGTCCCGCGTCAAGGAAGGCAGCACCCCTTCGTCGCCCGTGAGCAGCGCCGGCAGCAAGGTGGGGGCGGCTTGCGTGCTGTTCAGCTTTTCGGTGTTCGGCAGCCGCGCCACGGTCTGGCCGAGACGGTCGAACACGGCGAGGATCCGGCCGGACGGAAATGTCTGTTCGGACAGGATGTCGGAGAAGCGCGAGGCGGGCAGCACCAGGCTGAGATCGTAGATCACGTGGCCGTCGCGCATCACCGGCACGTCCGCGGTCACGATCAGTTCGTTGCCGGTGGCCGGCGGGAACAGGTTGCTGATCACCGGCTGGCCGGTATCGAACACCCGCCAGGTGAGCGCCTTGTTCAGCGATATATCGCGGCGCGCGAGGCGTTCGCCCAAGGGTGCGGCGGTGTTGAGCAGCTGCTGGCCGCTGCCGTCCAGCAACACGAGTGCCGAGCCTTTCGGTTCGGTGGAGACGAAACGTTCTGCCAGCTGGCGGAAGCCGCCGATATCGGCGTGCTGCAGGCCGGGCGAGAGTGCCAGCGCCTGCAGGCTGGCGGTGGCCGCGCGCAGTTCGCGCTCCACGGTGGCGGCCATGCTGTGGGTGACGCTGAGCTGGCGTTCGCCGGAGCGCACGCGTTCCGCGCGGTAATCGAGATAGGCGATCGCGGTGAACAGCAGGAGCATCGGCAGGATCGCCGCCGTGGCCAGGACGATCAGCCGGACCTGGACCGAGCCGGGCGTCCGCGCGCGCGCGGACGCGGGTACGGTCGCGGCTAGCGGCTGCGGTTCCGCCCAAAGAGCGGCCTCCGCCGCCTCGCCAGACACCTGTTCAGATCTCCCGGTTCTTCATGTGCGGGTTGGACGTTTCCCTCGAAGTCTACACATTTCCGCGCTGATTGCGCGCACTCAAAACGATCCGGCAGGCGAATGCAGAAGAAGTGTGCCGCGTGTTGCCGGTCGCCCGCAGCCGCCCGCGGAAATCTGCTCATCGGCCTCCGCCGGCGACATAACTATGCGCGTGATTTGCGCAGTTTGCAGCATTTTGCAATCGTTGCGCGTTAATTTTTATCTCGTTACGTAACACTCGCCACAGTTGTGGCAAATTCGCGCACTGCGCCGATGCGCGCCGCTATGTCTGCCGGCGCGCTCGGGCCGGGCAGGCGCGCCCGCTGCGCCTACGGAAGCGTCATGCGGAGCGGAGCGCTTCCGTGCCGAACGGCAGACGGCGCAGGCGCTTGCCGGTGGCAGCGAAAATCGCGTTGCCGAGTGCCGCGGAGGCCGCCGCCGTCCCGGTCTCGCCCACGCCGCCGGGATCGCGGTGGCTGTCGATCTGGTGCACCGCGATGGCCGGCGCCTCGTGTATGCGCATCGCCTTGTATGTGTTGAAATTGCTCTGCAACACGCGGCCGTTGGCGAACGTGATGTCGCTGTAGAGCGCCATGCTCAGGCCGAAGATCAGCCCGCCCTGCACCTGCGCCTCGACAGTATCCGGGTTGATGCGCTGCCCGCAATCGATCGCCACCGTGCACCGCACGACGCGTATGCCGCCCTCGGCGGTAACTGCGGCCTCGCAGACATGCGCCACGTAGGAAGAGAACGCGAATTGCAACGATATGCCGCGGCCATGGCCGGCCGGCAATTTCGTGCCCCAGCCGGATTTCTCCGCCGCCAGGTCGAGCACGGCCAGCGCGCGCGGGTTGTGCCCGAGCAGCGCGCGCCGGTAGGCGACAGGGTCCTGGCCGGCCGCGGCCGCGCACTCATCCATGAACGATTCGACAACGAAAATATTATGCGTGGGCCCGACGCCGCGCCACCATGCCGTGGCCACGCCCTGCGGTTCGCAACGCACATACGATATATGCGCGGCCTCGATGTCGTAAGGCGTATGCACCGCCCCTTCGACCGCATCCGGATCAAGGCCGCCTTTCATGTCGCCCGGATCGTAGCGTGCGGTGATCGACGAGCCCGCCGTCTTGTGCGTCCAGCCGGTGATGCGGCCCTGCGCGTCCAGCCCGGCCGACAGCGTGTCGTGATACGCAGGGCGGAACATGTCCTGCGTGATGTCCTCCTCGCGCGACCAGACGATCTTCACCGGATAGGACACCTGGCGACCGATCGCGGCGGCCTGCTCGATGCTGTCGATATCCAGACGGCGGCCGAAGGCGCCGCCCATGAGCTGGTTGTGAACGGCAATGCGCTCGGGCTTCAGCCCGGTGATGCGCGCCACCGCGTCGCGCGCGCGCACCGGCACCTGCGTGCCGACCCAGAGGTCCGCGCCGTCCGGCCGCACGTGGATCGTGGTGTTGATCGGCTCCATCGGCGCGTGCGACAGGAAGGGCAGGTTGTAGGTCGCCTCGAGCTTCGTGTGCGCGGCGGCGATGCGCTGGGCGGTGTCCGCGTCGTCGCGCGCGGCGGCACCAGGCTGTGCTGCGGCCTGCGCCAGTGCCGCCTGCAGCGTGGCCGTGCTTACGGCGGCGTTCGCACCCTCGTCCCAATGCGGGTTCGCGGCCTGCAGCCCCTTTTTCGCCGCCCAGAAATGGTCGCCGATCACCGCCACGGCGTTTGGCAGGCGTATCACGTCGCGTACGCCGGGCACGGCACGCGCGGCCGCCTCGTCGAGACCGGCGAGGCGGCCGCCGCGCACCGGACAGGCGGCGACGGTGGCGATCTTCATCCCCGGAACGATCATGTCGATGCCGAAAGTGGCGGCCCCGGCGATCTTGGCCGGCGTGTCCAGGCGCTGCTGCTTGCGGCCGGCCAGGCGCCACTCCGCCGGCGACTTGAGTGCCACCTTGAACGGAACGGGAAGGGCGGCGGCGCGGGCGGCGAGTTGCCCATACGGCGCCGAACGGCCGCTCGCTTCGTGGTGGATCACGCCATCGCGCGCGCTGCAGGTCGCGGGATCGACATGCCACTGCTCGGCCGCGGCTTGGGTGAGCATGATGCGCGCCCGGGCGCCGGCTTCGCGCAGCCGCATCCAGTCGCCGATCGTGCTGGTGGAGCCGCCGGTGGCCTGCTCCACGCCGTCCGTGGCATAGAGCGCAGCGTCCGGCGGGGCGGGCTGTCACGGTGATCTGGTCCAGCCTGACTTCCAGCTCCTCGGCGATCAGCGTGGACGCACTGGTCCAGATGCCCTGGCCGAACTCGGTGTCCGGCATGATCAGGGTGATGGCGTCCGGGGTGATCCTGATGAACGCGCCTGGCGGCAGGATGGCGGGGCCGCTGCTGTGCGGCGCTTCGCCGGCCCGCAGGTCGATCGGGAGTAGCAGGCCGCCTGCGGCCAGGACGGCTAACTTCAGGACTTCTCTGCGGGATTGGTGCATTTTACGAAACCTAAAAGAAATCAGGGCCTTCTTTTCTGAAGAAAAGAAGCAAAAGACTTTTGCTTCCTGTCAGGGGTTTTTCCTTCAGGTGGCGGCTTCGTGTATGGCGGCGCGTATGCGTACGTAGGTGCCGCAGCGGCAGATGTTGCCGGACATCGCGGCGTCTATCTCGGCGTCCGTGGGGTTTGGCGTGTGTTTGAGCAGGGCCGTGGCGGACATGATCTGGCCGGGCTGGCAGTAGCCGCATTGCACGACCTCGCTCTCCAGCCAGGCTTTTTGCACGCGGGCACCCTCGGGCAGCGTATGCGCCGCCTCGATCGTGGTGATGCGCTTGTCGCCGACATGGCCGGCCTGGAGCTGGCAGGACCGCACCGCCTGGCCGTCGAGATGGATGGTGCAGGCGCCGCACAGCGCGATGCCGCAGCCGTATTTGGTGCCGGTCAGGTTCAGCACGTCGCGCAGCACCCACAACACGGGCATGTCCGCCGGGATGTCCAGCGCGTGCGTCTCGTCGTTCACGGTGAGATGTATCATGGCAGCCACGATAGGCAGAGGCGCGCCTGGCATCCAGAGGTATTTGCGCTTTCGGGAGAGTTCGGAAGGAAGGCCTTCTTTTTTGAAAAAAAGAAGCAAAAAACTTTCGTCTTGTGCTGTCGCGCCCAGGCTTCCAGGCGCTTATCCAGCGGACGAAGTCAAAAGTTTTTTCGCAAGAGGACTGCTTGCGTTAGCGTCCTTTTCCGCCGACTGCCCGGAGCCCGCCCGCCAGGAGCCGCCCCGGCCGCGTCAATCGCCACGACGTGCTGGCCTGCATAGCCGCCACCGCCTGCTCCAGTGCCGCCACACGTCGCTGCAGCGCCATGATCTCGGGATTCGCCACCGCTGGGGTGTCGAGCGCCAGGCCCTCGCTGTCCTGCCCTGCGCGCAGCATCGCCTGGATCGGCTTGCGTGCGGCCTCCGGCGCGGCGCCGTCCGGTTCGCGACGCAGCACAAGGCTCATCTCCGCGCTGCCGACGCACGCCACGTGGAACCGCTCCACCCGATACGGCAGGAGATCGAGTTCCAGCATCCCGTCCAGCAGCTCCAGCAGCGAGCGCGCGGTGAACACCGAGCAATGCCCGTCTATATAGGTGCCGGCCTGGGCTGCGCGGGCCTGCACCAACGCCCAGTCGCGCGACACGAAATGAGGCGGCGGCGCTGCGGGCGGCGCGAACCAGGCCGCCATGTGGCCGTGATCCACGGTGTTTGCGTTTGAGTCGAATACCTGGCCTGGCGTGGGGCGCTTGGCGCCGCGCAGGTGGGCGTCGATCACATCGGTCAGCGTGGTCTCGCGCCGCAGCAGGTCGAAACTGTAGCGCCGGTCGGGGATCGCCAGGATCAGGCGGCCCTGGGGCACGAGTATGTCGGCGATCTCGCCGAGCCAGCCGATGACGTCGGGCACATGCTCGATGACGTGGCTGGCGATCACGTAGTCGAACCGCTCGCCGGGGAAGCACTGGGCCAGTGTGTTGTCGCCCCACACGGCATCGATCGGCACGATATCGTCCAGCGCCACGCCGGGATCGGCAACGTATTTGGCGCGCAGGGTGGCCGTGTCGGCATGGTCCACGAAACGGATGCAAGCTTCGGGTGGGCGCAGCATAGGAGACGCGAGCGCGCCTATTTCCAGGCCGGATGACCGGGCTGTGTCCAGGCCGGCCAGGAGTTTTTCGCGGCGGGTCAGTTGGCTGACGGGGCCTGGGACGTGCATTGGCTGGCTTTCGATAAGGGAGCAAGCAAAGCCTTCTTTTTTCAAGAAAAGAAGGCCTTCCTTACCTTGCCCCACTAGGCCAAAGCACCACACGCAACGTCTGCAACAATATCAGCAGATCGAACAAGATTGAAAAGTTCTTCACGTAGTATAGATCGTAGCTCAGCTTGGAGCGTGCATCGTCCAAAGAAGCGCCGTACGGGTAGTTGATCTGTGCCCACCCGGTCAGCCCCGCTTTCACCATGTGGCGCTCCTGATAGAGCGGCAACTGCTCGGCCAGTTGCGCGGTGAAGGTCGGGCGCTCCGGACGCGGACCCACCAGCGACATGTCACCGCGCAGCACATTGATGAGCTGCGGCATCTCGTCGATCCGTGTCTGGCGCAGGAACCTTCCGACGCGGGTGATGCGCGGATCGCGCGCCTCGGCCCATACCGCGCCGAACTTCTCTGCGTCCGTGCGCATGGTGCGCATCTTGTAGATCGGGAAATGATGCTCGCCGCGCGTCACGCGCTGCTGGCTGTAGAGCACCGGTCCGCGGTCATCCAGCTTGATCGCGATCGCGGCGCCGATGATGATCGGCGAGAACGCCACCAGCAGGATCGCGCTGACCGCCACGTCGAGCAGGCGTTTGAGCGCATTGTCGATCGTGCCGAAATAGAAGCCGCTGGAATACAGCAGCCAGCCCACTTCGACTCGGCGTATGTCGACGCGGCGTATCTCGTGTTCCAGGAAGGTGAGGTACTGGACGACGGGGTAGCCCTCCTTCTTGCAGGCGAGCAGGCTGTCGAGCGGCATGCCGCGGCGCTCGTCCGGCGCCACCACGATCTCGTCCGGGTTGAGCGAGCGCGCGGCCGTAAGCATGTCGGTATGCTCGAAGATCGCGATGCCGTCGCCGGTGGCGGCCGTCAGCCGCGGATCGATCGCGCCCATGTCCGGATGATGCACGAAATGCATCTGGTAGGTCGGCCGGCTGCCCTCGTTGCGCAGCATGCACAGCAGGTCCCAGGCGCGCTGGCCGGCGCCGACGATGAGCAGGCGCCGCTGGAAGGTGCCGCGCCGTTTGAGCCCGCTGAACACCGTGCGGGCAGCCAGGCCCGCCACGCAGAAGCCGATCACCGCGCCGGAGAACAGGCGCACGCGGTTGAACGGCGAGCCCATCCAGAAGGCGAGCAGGCCGAGCAGCACGGCGGTGCCCACGGCGCCCAGGCTGACGGCCAGCGGCACGCGGCCCAGGGAATCCCGCGTCTGGATGATCGCCTCGCGCCGGTACAGGCCGAGCGCGTAGAGTGAGACCAGGTTGGCTATGGGATAGAGCAGGGCGGCGGCACCGTCCGGCGTGGGGCGGAAGCATTCGGTCCCCCAGCAGCCGAAATGCAGCAGGATCGGCCAGACGACGAGCATCGAGGCGGCATCGAGCAGAAACAGGGCCTTGCCCGTGGTCATTACGTCGGCACGCCTCGATAGGGATTGTCTGCTTATAGGGGAGGCCGGCGCAGGCGGACACCGGATTGTGAGTGCGGGCGCGGCGCGCGGCGGTTGCGTGGTGGCGTGGCCACAGGTGGCGTGACCGAAAGGCGGCATGCCAGCCCAGATTGCTGCCGGCCTTACTTGATCCCGGCTGCCACAAGGGCGACCTGTGGGGGATGCTGATCGACCCCTTCCAGCGCCCGGTGACCTATCTGCGCGTGTCGGTGACCGACCGCTGCGACCTTCGCTGCGTCTATTGCATGGCCGAGGACATGACGTTCCTGCCCAAGACCGAGATCCTGTCGCTCGAGGAACTCGATACCCTGTGCGGCGCCTTCGTGGCCGCCGGCGTGCGCAAATTGCGCATCACCGGCGGCGAACCGCTGGTGCGCCGCGGGGTGATGGGGCTGTTCGCGCGGCTGGGCGGGATGCTGGGACACGGGCTGGACGAGCTGACGCTGACCACCAACGGCACGCAGCTCGCCCGCCATGCCGAGGGGTTGGCGGCGGCCGGGGTGCGGCGGATCAATGTGAGCCTGGATACGCTGGACGGCGCGCGTTTCACCCGGCTCACCCGCTGGGGCCGGCTCGATCGCGTGCTCGAGGGGATTTATGCGGCCCGCGCGGCCGGCCTCGCGGTGAAGATCAACGCGGTGGCACTGGCCGGCGAGAACGAAGACGAGTTCGACGCCATGCTCGAATGGTGCGGCCGCGAGGGCTTCGATCTCTGCCTGATCGAGACGATGCCGATGGGCGAGATCGGCGAGGCCGGGCGGATGTCGCAATATCTGCCGCTGTCGCTGGTGCGCGCCCGGCTGGCGCGGCGCTGGACTCTGGACGAGACGGATTACCGGACGGGCGGGCCGGCGCGGTATGCGACGGTGCGCGAGACCGGGCGTCGGCTGGGTTTCATCACGCCGCTCACGCATAATTTCTGCGAGGATTGCAACCGGGTTCGGCTGACGGTGACGGGCACGTTGTTCCTCTGCCTGGGCCAGGACGATGCGGCGGATCTGCGCGGTCCGCTGCGTCGCGGCGAGAATATGCGCGCGGCGATCGACGACGCGATTTCGCGCAAGCCGCGCGGGCATGATTTCGAGATCGGGCGGCGCGGGGTTGGCGGGCAGATGGGGCGGTTCATGAGTGTCACGGGCGGGTAGCGCCTATTTGGCGATCCCCACCTTTTCGCCCACCACCAGATCGACCGGCGGGTTCAGAATGATCTTCTCGCCGTCCTTTACCCCGCCGCGGACCCGTATCTGTGCTCCGTCATCGGCTGCCACGTCGAGGTGATGCACCGCGATCTTGCCGTCTTCCACAACGGCAACGCTCAACCCCTGATCATTGAAGATCACCGCCTGCGTGGGCACCGTCACGATCGGCTGCGGACGCGGCTCGCGCAGATGCACGATGCCGTAGAGCCCCGGTGACAGCGCGCCGTCCTTATTGTCCACATCGACTTCGGCCAGCAACGTGCGCGTGTTCGTCGCCAGCGCCGCAGCATTGCGCGCCACCCGGCCGTGGAACACGCGCCCGGGCAGCTGCGGTACAGTGATCGTGGCGTCCTGGCCGTCCTTCAGGCCGAAGAAATACTCCTGCGGCACATAGACCTGTACGCGCAGCACGTCGTCGCGCGCGATCGAGAACAGCGATGTGCCCGACGAGGAATTGGCGTTCACCAGATTGCCCACGTCGATCTGCCGCGCGGTGATCACGCCGCCGAACGGCGCCACCACGCGCTCGAACCCGGTCAGCTCCACCAGCCGGTTCACCGCCGCGGCCTGGGCCGCCAGGTTGGCCTGCGCCACGCCCACGGCAGCGCTGCTGGTGTTCAGCGTGGTCGCATCCTGGTCGCCCTGCTGGCGGCTGTCCCAACCCTCGCTCACCAGTTTCGAGGTGCGCCGGTTGGTCGCCTTGGCCAGGCCGCGCTGTGCGATCGCCTGGCGCATCGCGGCCTGCATCTGGATCAGCTGGGCGCGCGCCTGCGCCAGCTGCTGGTCCAGGTCGGGGGCCGCGATCACCGCCAGCACGTCGCCTGCGTGCACCTTGCTGCCGATATCCACGCTGCGTTTGGCGATATAGCCGGTCGCGCGCGCATACAGAGTGGCCGCGTCGAACGCCTGCATCGTGCCGGGCAGGTCGACGACGCTCGGGCTGTCATCGGCATGCGCCGTCATCACGTGCACCTGCGGCACGGCATTCTGCCTGGTTTGCGTGGCGGTCTTGGCCGCATTCGCCGTGGCGACATGGGACCAGACGCCCCAGCCGACCATCAGCACCAGCACCAGCAGCGCGCCGATCCCGGCCAGCCTGGCGATGCGGCCACGCCTGGCGTCCGCCTGCGGCGCGGCGGGTGCCGCGTCCGGGCGGCGGGAGGTCTCCTCGAGGCCGGGCAGGAACTGCTCCTCCGCTTCGGCCTGCGGACGTTCTGGATTGCTTACGTGGTTCATGGCTCAGTCGGCTCCCTGCTGGGATAGGCGGCGTGGTTCATGTCTGTCGCGCTCGTCCGCCTGCGCCTTCCTGGCGACGCGGTCGAAGGCGCCGAACACCGAATAGAGGTATGGCACGAACAGCAGCGTGGTCATGGTGCCGACGAGCACACCGCCGATCACTGCGCGCGCCAGCACCGCGTTCTGCTCCTCGCCCGGCCCGCCGATCGCCATCGGCACCATGCCGACGAGCATCGCCGCCGCAGTCATCAGCACAGGCCGCAAGCGCGTGGTGCCGGCCGAGATTGCCGCCTCGATGGCGCTCATGCCCTCGGCGCGCTGCTCGCGGGCGAAGGTCACGAGCAGGATGGAGTTGGCCGAGGCCACGCCCACCGACATGATCGCGCCCATCAGCGAGGGCACCGAAAGCGTTGTCCCCGTCACGAACAGCAGCAGCAATATGCCCGCGCCGGCGCCTGGCAATGCGAGTATCACCGCCAGCGGGTCTATGAAGCTCTGGTAGTTCACCACCATCAACAGATAGACGAACACCGCGGCGAACAGCAGCCCGATGGTGAGATTGCCGAACGCATTGTCCATGCTGCTGATCTGGCCCAGCACGTTGATCTTGTCGGCGACGCCGAGATGCGGCCGTTCCTCGGCCACGATCTTGTTGATGGCGGCCTCGGCGGTTCCGAGATCGGCACTCTGCACGCTGGCATACACGTCATAGACCGGCTGGATGTTCGACTGGTTGTAGTTCGACTGCACTTCCTGGCGGCGCACGCTGGCGACGTTGCCGAGCAGGTCGGGTATCACCCCGCCCGTGGCACTGGTCGAGCCGGCGATCGGCGTCTCGTTGATCGCCTGGAGATCGTGCAGGCGATATTCCGGCGTCTGCACCGCCATGTAATAGGGGATGCCGTTCTTCGGGTCGGTCCAGAAGTTCGGGGTCACCTGCTCGGAGGAACTCAAACTGATGTTGAGGTCCTGCGCCACCTGGTTGACGGTGAGGCCGAGTTCCTGCGCGCGCGTGCGGTCGATGGTGTAGAACATCTCCGGCGCGTCCAGCTCCTGCTGCACATGCGCATCGACGATACCAGGGACAGCCGAGAGCTTGCGCGCGATGTCGCGGGCGATCTGCTGGTTCGGCTTGCGGTCCTTGCCCTGCACCTGGACGTCGATCTGCGACGGCACGCCGAAGTTCAGGATCTGCGTCACCAGATCGGCAGGTTGGAAATAGAACGTCACGTCCGGAAAGGCGCTCGGCAGCTCGTCGCGCAGGCCGCGTATGAACGACGCGGTGGTGGCGCTGCGGTTCTCGGCAAGCTGGATCTGGATGATCCCGTCATTGACGCCGATCGTGGTGCCGTCTGTAAAGGCGAGATTGTACGTCCGTTGCGGCAGGCCGAAATTGTCCAGCATCAGCGTGATGTCTTTTGCCGGGATGTGCGCGCGTATATTCTCCTCCACCGCCTGGAAGATCTTCTCGGTGCTCTCGATGCGGGTGCGGGCAGGGGCGCGCACGTGCAACTGGATCAGCCCGGCATCGACCTGCGGGAAGAAGTCGCGGCCGACGAACATGCTGAGGCAGCCGGCGAGAACCACCACCGACAGGCCGACGAGCGGCGTGATGATGGTGCGCGCGAGGATCACGCTGAGCAGCCAGCCGTAGAACGAGCGGAACGCGTCGAAGCGACGGTTGAAACCGTCATGGAAGCGGCCGAACCAGCCTTTGGCCTTTGTATCGTCATGCTTGCCCTCGTATTCGGTGCGCAGCATGATCCGTATGATGATCGGCGTGAGCGTACGGCTGATGCCATAGGACGCGAGCATCGCGAACACCACCGCTTCGGCGAGCGGCGTGAAAAGGTATTTCGCAGCGCCCTGCAGGAAGAACACGCTGACGAACACCACGCAGATGGCCAGCGTGGAGATCAGCGTGGGTATGGCGATACCGGCCGCACCCTCCAGCACGCCCTCCTCGAAATCGCCGCCCTCCTCGAGCAGCCGGTGGGTGTTCTCGATCGTCACGGTGGAGTCGTCGACCAATATGCCGACGGCGAGTGCCAGCCCGCCCAACGTCATCGTGTTGATGGTCTCGCCCAGCGCGGTCAGCACGGCGACGGATGTCAGGATCGCGAGCGGAATCGACACCATCACCACGATGGTGGAGCGCCAGGAGCCGAGGAAGATCAGGATCATCAGCGCGGTGAGCCCGGCGGCGATCGCACCCTCGCGCAGCACCGAGCTGATGGCGTTCTGCACGAACACCGACTGGTCGAACAGCAACTGTATATGCATGCCGGGCGGGGCCGCCTTCTGGATGCCCGGCATCGCCGCCTTTACGCGGCTGACCACGTCGAGCGTGGAGGCGTCGCCGTTCTTGATGATGGTGAGCAGCACGCTGCGTTTGCCTTCGGTGCGCACCACGTTCTGCTGCACCGCCCAGCCGTCGCGCACATGCGCCACGTCGCGCAGATACACCGTGGTACCACCGACCTGGCGTATCGGCACGTTGTTCAGCGCCTCAATCGACTGCGCGCTGGCGTTCACCCGCACGATGAACTGGCGATCGCCCATTTTGGCGTCACCGGAGGGCAGGGTCAGGCTCTGCGCGTTGACCGCATTGACCACGTCGAGCGGCGTCAGGCCCTGGGCGCGCAGGGCATCGGGGTCGAGGTCCACCATCACCTGGCGGTATTTGCCGCCATAGGGCGTCGGCAGCGTGATGCCCTGGATCGGGGCGAGCTGCTGGCGTATCTGGTAGATGCCGTAATCGTAGAGCTGCTGCTCGTTCAGCTTGTCCGACGACAGGCTGATCGACAGCACCGGCACCGACGAGGCGTTGTACTGCACGATGACAGGCGGCTGGATGCCGGTCGGCATCAGCGCGCGTATGGAGTTCGAGGCGGACACGATCTGCGCGATCGCCAGATCGACGTTCACGTTAGGCTGGAAATAGATGCGCTCGACCGAGATGCCGGACAGGGTCTGGCTGTCCAGGCTCTTGATGTCGTTCACCGACGAGCTGATCGAGTATCTCGCTATAGGTGCTGACCCGCTGCTCCATCTCCTCGGGCGTGAGGCCGGTGTACTGCCAGATCACGCTGACGACGGGGATGTTGATGCCCGGGAAGATGTCCTTCGGCGCGATCACGATGGAGCTGACGCCGAGGAACAGCATCAGGATCGCCACTACGTAGAATGTGTGGGGATATTTGAGCGCGAATTTTACGATGCCCATCGAATGCCCGTCCGCCTGCCGCAATGCCTGTAGAATGTAAGGTGGCTTACTGCTTTTTGGTTTCCAAGGGTTTCCCGGTGCGCAGCACGATTGCGCTATGTGCCGGCGTGACGGGCCGGCCTGCCAGCAGTGCCCGCCCAGGTTAAGTTCCGGCCACCCCGCCATACCGAGCTTTCCTTCGGCTCCGGGGCGCGGTAACGCCAGCGCGAACGCGGGTTGCCGCGGCGGTTGAGGCGGAGGCTGCTTGCTCGTCGAGTTCCTGGAATGGTGGGGCGGTCAGCTCCGCTCGCTGCTGCCGGCGCAGCTGTTCCGCCAGCCCGGCGGCGAGGACGCGCTGATCGCCGATGTCAGCGTGCCGGGCGTGCTGGCGATGCGGCGGCGCCGGCGTGGCGTGGAACAGCGCGTGACGGAGATACGCAGCGACGATGCGGGGGCGCCGGGGCTGCGCGCCGCGATCGGCGGACGGGCGCGCGGCGAGCCGGTGCTGCTGCGCGTTCCGGCCGCCTGGGTGCTGGAGCGCAAGGTCAGCCTGCCGCTGGCCGCCGAGCGCGATCTGGGCCGGGTGATCGGCTACGAGATGGAGCGCCTGACGCCGTTCACCGCGGCCGAGCTGGTGTGGGACCATGCGATCCTGCTGCGCGACCGGGCACGGGGGCGCATCAACCTGCGCCTGACGATGGTGCGCCGGGCCGCGCTCGACGACACGATGGCGCTGCTGCGGCCGCTGGGCGCCGTGCCCGCCGCGATCGAGGCGGTGATGCCGGACGGGCCGCGCGTGCTCAAGCTGGCGCGCGAGGCGCGCACCGGCCAGTGGCTGTCGCTGCGCACGCTGGCCATCGCCGCCGGCGTGCTGGCGCTGCTGGTGGTCGTCTCGCCGTTCCTGCGCCAGGCGATACGGCTGTCCGGCCTGCAGGAGCAGCTGGCGGCGATGTCGCCGAAGATCGGGCAGGTGGAGGCGCTGCGCCGGCGTATCGCGGGCACCTCGGCGGGCGGCGATGCGGTGGCGGCCGAGACGCGCCGGCTGGGCGACACGCTGGAGGCGCTGGCGGCGCTGACCGAGGTGTTGCCGGACGACAGCTACCTCACGGAATTCACCATGCGGGAGCGCAAGATCACGATGGCGGGGCTTGGGGGCTTCGGCGCCGAAGCTGATCAGCGGCCTGTCGGCGGATCCCCGGGTGCGCAATCCGGCGTTTACCGCGCCGGTTACCAAGAGCGAGACCAATCATCTCGATGTTTTCGCTATTCGGGCTGAGTTGGCGCAGTGAAGGAAGGAAGGCCTTCTTTTTTGCAAAAAAGAAGCAAAAAACTCTTGCTCCGACGCCTGCACCAAGGCCTGCGCACCGCTTGCCAGTACGCGTATTTGCAGGACCTGCGCGGGCCATGGTGCAGGCGGGAGTCAAAAGTCTTTTGCTTCTTTTCTTCAGAAAAGAAGGCCTTCCTGCCTTCTAGCCCATGATCTCCTCCCTCCCCACCGGCCAGCGCGGCCAGATCCTCGCAGCCATCCTGGCGCTGCTGGCCCTGTTCGTCGTGTGGCTAGGCCTGATCGCCCCCGTGCTGGACTTCTACGCCAGCCAGTCCGAGCAGGTCGCCGCCCTGCAAACCCGCGTCGCCCGCGAAGCCGCCCTGATCGAAACGCTGCCGCTGCTCAGGCGCGAGGCCGACGCCTCGGCGAAAGCGCCTACCCGCGCCGTGCTGCCGGGCAATTCGGATGCCATCGCCGGCGCCACCCTGCAGGAACAGGTCCAGGCGATGGCCGGCACCGCCAACGCGCAGCTCACCAGTATAGAGACGCTGCCGGCCGAGCAGGTGGGCGCCTACCGGCGCATCGGCGTGCGGGTGGAGCTGAGCGCGCAGCTCGGCGTGGTGGTGGCGCTGCTGCGCGGGATCGACCAGGCGCAGCCGAGCATGCTGGTCGACGACATAAGGCTGACCGCCACGCCGGTCGGGCCGCAAAACGCGCAATTGCCGATGGATTGCGCCTTCACGGTATATGCGTTCCGCATCGGCACGGCCAAGGAGGACCAGCCATGAGGGTGGATCTGCCGCGCGTGCTGTGGGGCACGCTGGGCGCGCTGGTGTTTCTGCTGCTGCTGGAATGGATGGTGCCGGCGGGCACGGAGGCGGGGCCCGCCCTTTCGCCCGCCGCCCTGGCGGTGCGTGCGCACGCACCGGCGCTGGCGGCGCGCGACACCAGCGCCTGGGTGGCTGCGGTGCTGGCGCGGCCGCTGTTCAGCGTATCGCGTCGGCCGCCGAAGGTGGTCCAGCACCTGCCCGGCACGCTGGCCGTGGGCCAGGCGCGGCTGGCGGGCATCATGATCGCCGGCCGCATACGCCGG
The DNA here is from genome assembly GCA_963795825.1 of uncultured Alphaproteobacteria bacterium. Taxonomy (GTDB): domain Bacteria; phylum Pseudomonadota; class Alphaproteobacteria; order Acetobacterales; family Acetobacteraceae; genus BOG-908. The sequence continues at coordinate 302,975 of CAWCIW010000005.1, forward strand.
GCGATCTTCGCACCGGAAGGCGGCGGCAAGCAGCTGGTGTTGCCGGAGGGCGCGCCGGTGAACGACAGCACGATCAAGCGCATCCTGGCGGACCGGGTGGTGCTGGCGAGCGGCACGGTGATGCTGCCGAGCTACGACAAGAACCGCGTGAGCACCGGCGTGGCGCCGTTCAACCCTGGCTTCAACCCCGGCTTCAACCCCGGCTTTGAGCATCCGAACTTTGCCAATCCGGCGATGCCCGGCGGCTTCAACCCCGGCTTCCCGAACCCCGTGTTCCCGAACCCCGCTTTTCCCAATCCCGCGTTCCCCAATCCCGGCGCGCAGCCGCCCGGCGACGAGAACGGCCCCGCCAACCAAGGCCCGCTGATTTTGCGCGGCAATGCCATTCCGCAACGGAGAGAGTGATGACGCACGCCAAGCGACGCCAGGGGTTCGCCGGCTGGCTTGCCGCGAGCACCGTGCTGTATGCCGCCGGTTGCACGACGGCGCCGCAATCCCGCCTGTTGCCGCCGCTGCCGCCGCTCGCCGGCGGGCTGGACAGTGCGACCCCGCGGGTGAACGGCAGCGTGGCCGGCAATCCGCCGCCGCTGCAGGTGGCGGTCAGCAACGGGCCCGGCGTTCTGGTGGCCTCGCGCGCCGGCACGCCGGGTGCGGGCGGCGGCAGCATCACGCTGGATTTCGCCGATACCGACATACGCGAGGTGGTGGCGCAGATCCTCGGCAACACCCTGCATGTGAACTACGCGATCGATCCCTCCGTGCACGGCACGGCGACGTTGCGCACCGTCTCGCCGCTGGCCGAGAGCCAGCTGATACCGGTGCTGCAGTCGCTGCTGGCGCAGAACGGCGCCACCCTGGTGGCCAATGGCGGGGTGTACCGCGTGTTGCCGACGGCGCTGGCGGGCGGCGTGGCCGGCGGGGCGGGCACGGCGGGCGGCATGCTGGTGCCGTTGCGCTACGCCGCGGCCGAGGACCTGGCCAAGGTGTTGCAGCCTTACGTGCAGGGCGGCGCGCGTCTGGTGGCGATACCTTCCAGCAACGCGCTGGTGATCGGCGGCGAGCCGGCGCAGCGCGACGCGCTGGTGGAGCTGGTGCGCGCCTTCGATATCGACGTGCTGGCCGGGCAATCCTACGCGCTGCTGCCGGTGCCGAACGGGGCGGCCGAGGATTTCGCCGCCGCGCTACAGCAGGCGTTCCGCTCGGAGAAGGGCGCCGCGCTGGCCAGCCAGATCAAGGTGGTGCCGCTGGCCCGCGTGGATGCGGTGCTGGTGATCACCAGTTCGCCGCGCTACCTGACCGACGCGCGGCGGGTCTATGCCGTGGTGGAACGCGGGATGCGGCAGACGATGCGCACCTGGCACGTCTATTACATCCAGAACAGCACCGCGCAGGACACCGCCTATATCCTGCAGGAAGCGTTCACGCCGGACAACGTGACCGCGCAGCCGACGGCGCACGGCCAGGGCCAGCAGACGCAGCAATCCGGGCTGGCGGGTGCGTCGTCGTCGGGCACCAGTTCGACGGGGAGTTTTGGCGGGACGGGCGCTGGCGGATCTAGCCCTGGCGGCGGGTCCAGCGGCGGCATCGGCGGCAGCGGGGGGAGCACCGGCGGGCTGGGGAGCAGCCTGTCGGGTGGCTCGTCGGGCGGCGGCACGACCGGGTCGGGCGGGCAGGGGGCGCCCACGCGCGGCGGCGGGTCCGCTGGAGCAAACCCGTTGCTGGGCGGGCTGTCTTCGTCCGGCGGCGGGCAGGCAAGTGCCAACGCGATGCGCATCATCCCGAACCCGGAGAACAACGCGATCCTGGTATATGCGACCGGCGAGGAGGAGGCCACGGTCGAGGCGATGTTGCACAAGATCGACATCCTGCCGTTGCAGGTGCGAATCGACGTGATCATCGCCGAGGTTCAGCTCAACGACAATCTCCAATACGGAACCGAATTCTACTTCCGGCATCATGGCCTGTCGGGCGCCTTCGGCCAGGCGGCCGCGGCGATCCTCGGCGCCGGTTCGACGACCACGGCAAACCCCGGATTCTCGTTTGGCGTGTCCGGCGCCAGCGGCGATCTCGTCATCCAGGCGCTGCAGGGCATCTCCACGGTGAAGATATTGTCCTCGCCGGAATTGCTGGTGCTCGACAACGAGACGGCTTCATTGCAGGTGGGCAATCTCGTGCCCTATCTGTCGGCGCAGACGACAAACCTTGTCTCGGCGAACGATGCCGTGACGAACTCGATAAATTACCAGAAAACCGGCGTGATCACCCAGGTGACTCCGCGGGTGAATAGCGGCGGGCTGGTCACGCTCGATATCAGCCAGGAGGTGGCCGGCATCGCCAACGGCAGCACGACGACGGGCACGGCCGGATCGACGATCAACTCGCCGACTTTCACCGACCGCGCGATCCAGAGCCGCATCGTGGCGCAGGACGGCCAGACGGTGGGGATTGCCGGGCTGATCACCGACAACGTCACGCGCACCAACAACGGCATACCGATACTCAAGGACATCCCGATCCTGAGTTTCCTGACGAGCACGCAGACGAATGCGCGCTCCCGCACCGAGCTGCTGGTGCTGCTCACCCCGCACGTGGTGCACAACCAGCGCGACGCGCGCTCGCTGACCGACGATCTGCGCGAGCAGCTGCCGCGCGCCGCCTTCGTGCCCTACGAGCTGCAGAGCCTGCCGCGCGGTGGTTCGGACAATCCGCATCTCCGCTTCCAGCAAAGGCTCGGCGTCGGGCCATAGACGAACCGTTCCGTAACAGTTTAAGGGCTGCCGATGTCGGCAGCCCAACTCGTCCAGATCCTTGCGGTAACGATCATGCTGGCGGCGGGCCAGTTGCTGTTTCGGCGCGCCGCGGTCGGCGTGCCGCCGCTCTCCACGGCAGGCGGTCTGACGGCGCTTCTGACCAGCCCGCTGTTCCTGTTGGCACTCGCGCTTTACGGGATCGCCACCCTGCTCTGGGTTGGCGTGCTGCAGCAGGTGCCGCTGTCGCGCGCCTACCCGTTTACCGCGCTTGGCTTCGTCGTCGTGCCGCTCTGCGCCGTGCTGTTCCTGGGCGAGCCGATGGACGCGCGCCTCGCCGCCGGCCTGGCGCTGATCTTCGCCGGCCTGCTGCTCGCGGGCGCGCGCCGGTGATGCCCGACCGGCCGGCGGCCGCCGGCGCGATGCAGGATGTGTCGGTGCCCACGGGCCTCGTCCGGCGCCCGCGGGAGATCGTCGTGGTCATCCCCTGCTACCGCGTCGCCGATCAGATCTTGCCGCTGCTCGCCGCCATCGGCCCCGAAGTCGCGCGAATCGATCTGCGTCGACGATGCCTGTCCGGACCATAGCGGCCGCGTGGTGGAGCAGGGCTGCCGCGACCCCCGCGTGCAGGTGCTGCGCCATGCCAGAAACGGCGGCGTCGGCGCTGCAATGGTAACCGGATTCGCCGAAGCCCTGCGCCACGGCGCCGCGGTGATCATCAAGCTGGACGGCGACGGGCAGATGGACCCGGCGCTGATCGCCGGCCTGGCGGCCCCGGTGCTGGCGGGCCAGGCAGATTACGCCAAGGGCAACCGGTTCTTCTCGCCCGAGACGGTGAGCGGCATGCCGGCCGCGCGGCTGTTCGGCAACGCCGTGCTCAGCTTCATGACCAAGTTCTCCACCGGCTACTGGTCGATCTTCGACCCGACGAACGGCTTCCTGGCGATCGATTCCGGCGTGCTGCGCCTGGTGCCGCTGGCCAAGCTGGCGCCGCGCTACTTCTTCGAGAGCGACCTGCTGTTCCGCCTCAGCGTGATACGTGCCGTGGTGGCCGACGTGCCGATGCAGGCGCGCTACGGCGCCGAGCAGAGCAATCTGCGCATCGGCCGCGTGGTGGGCCCGTTCCTGGCGGGCCATGCGCGCAACTTCGCCAAGCGCGTGTTCTACGGCTATTTCCTGCGCGACTTCCACGCGGCCTCGCTGGAGCTGGTGGTGGGCATCTGCGCCGTGCTGTTCGGCGTGGTGGTGGGCAGCGCCAACTGGCTGCACTCCGCGCATATCCACCGCGCCACACCCGCCGGCAGCGTGATGCTGGCAGCCCTGCCGCTGTTCGTGGGCATACAATTGCTCCTGGCGTTCCTGAACTTCGACATCGCGACGGAGCCCGCGCGGCCGATCCAGCGCAGCGTGCGCCAGCTGGCGGCTGCAGGCGACAGGCCTTGATCACGCCCCGTTTTCTGGCCGCCCTCTACGCCCTGTACGGCATGCTGGCGGTGCTTCTGCTGGCGGTGCTCATGCCGCCCTACCAGAATGCCGACGAGCCGGCGCATCTGGTGCGCGCCGACCAGATCTCGCACGGCGGCTGGCTCGCCCGCGGGGAGCCCGACGCCCCGGCTTTGATCGACGCCGGCATACTGGCGGGCGTGCTGCAGTTCGGCCCCCTCTTCAACCACGTCCAGCCGCACACCTCGCGCGACCTGTACGGCCCGGTCGGCTGGGGCACCCGCGTGCGGGCGGCCTACCCCACGAGCGCCGTCTATCCGCCCGGCTTCTATCTTCCGGCGGCGGCGGCACTGGCAGTCGGGCGGCGCAACCACCTCACCGTGTTGCCGGCGATCGAGCTGGCGCGCGCGGCCGGCGGGCTGGCCGCGGTGGCGGTGGGCGCGCTCGCCATCGCACTCGCCGGGCCGGCAGGGGTGTGGCTGTTCGCCGTGCTCACGCTGCCGATGGCGCTGGCCCAGGCCGCCGCGGTGGGGCAGGACGGGCTGATGATCGCGGTCAGCGGGCTGGCCGCCGCCTGCCTGGTCCGGCTGCAGCAGCCTTCCGCGCCACATCGCGGCCTGCTGTTCGCGACCTTATGCGTGGCGCTGATACTCGTGGGCCAGGCCCGCCCGCCTTACGTGGCGCTGGCGGCATTGCCGCTGGCGGCCGGGGTGCGTCGGTCGTGGCGGGTGGCGGGATGCGTCGCGGTGCTGGCCGGCATCCTGGCGTGGTGCGTGGTGAGCCTGCACGCGAGCGGCATCGATGTCGGGCACTTCAACGGGGCCGACGCGCATGCCCAGGCGATGGGTCTGCTGCGGGCGCCCTGGCGGCTGCCGGTCCTGCTGGCCGATACGCTCGCCGCCTGTGGCGAGACCTACCGCGAGCAGTTCATCGGCGTGCTCGGCTGGCTCGATGTTCACATGCCCGTCGCCTATCGGACCGCGGCAGGGGTGGCGCTGGTCTGGGCGGCCGCCTGCAGCCTGCTCGGCGGGCGTGTGTGGCTGGGCTGGCGACGCGCGCTGCTATGCGCCGGCGTGCTGCTGGCCGCGATGACGGGCGTTTTCATCATGCAGTACCTCACCTGGTCGAAGCCTGGCGCGGCGCTGGTGGACGGTGTGCAGGGGCGGTATTTCCTGCCCGCGGCGATGCTTGCCGGCGTGCTGCTGGCGCGCCGCGCGCCGGGGAGGATCGGCTTGATCGCCTGGCCGGTGCTGCTGTTTCCCGTGGCGACGATCGTCGTGATGATGCACCGGATCACGCTGCGGTATTATTTCTAGCCGAGGCAAGCCGCCGTCGTGCCAGGAAATGCGCCAGCAGGAAGAGCCGGACGCCGATGCAGCCGTCGCAGCAAAAGCTTTTTGGTCCTTTTTCTCGAAAAAGGACTGCTTGCTTGCTACCCTGCCTGGCCTAATTTCCCCGGATGCCCAGCTTCGTCCACCTGCGAGTCCACTCCGCCTACTCCCTGAGCGAAGGTGCGATAAAACCCGACCGTATCGCCACCCTGGCGCGCGAGGCCGGCATGCCCGCCGTTGCCATCACGGACACCGGAAACCTGTTCGGCGCCCTCGAATTCTCCCAGTACTGCACGGCCCAAGGCGTGCAGCCGATCATCGGCTGCCAGGTGAGCCTGGCCCGTAACGGCGGGGCGGACCCGGTGGTGCTGCTGGCGCAGGATGCCACCGGCCTGGCCAACCTCCAGCGCCTGTCCTCGGCCGGGTTCCTCACCAGCGATCCCGCCGCTCCGCAGCTCGATTTCGACGTGGTGGCCGGGCAGGCGGAAGGGCTGATGCTGCTCACCGGCGGCACCCGCGGTCCCTTAGCGCGCCTGCTGGCGGAGGGGCGCGAGCCTGAGGCCTCGGCGCTGCTCGCGCGCATGCGGGAGGCGTTCGGCGACCGGCTGGCGGTGGAACTGCACCGGCACGGCCTGCCGGTGGAGCAGGCGATCGAGCCCGGGCTGATCGGGCTGGCGGACCGCTTCGGCGTGCCGCTGGTGGCCACCAACGAGTGCTTCTTCGCTACGCCCGCGATGCACGAGGCGCATGATGCGCTGCTGTGCATCGCCGAGGCGCGCCTGCTCAGCGAAAAGGACCGCAGGCGCGTCACGCCGGAGCATTACTTCAAGTCGGCGGCGCAGATGCGCGCGCTGTTCGCGGACCTGCCGGAAGCCTGCGACAACACGCTGGCGATCGCGCGCGGCTGCGCCGTCATGGCCGAGACCCGCAAGCCGCTGCTGCCGCAATGCCCCAAGGTGCGCCCCGGCAGCACCGAGGCGGAGACTCTGGCGGCGATGGCGCAAGAGGGCCTGGTGCGCCGGATGGACGCGATCGGCGCCGACGCCACACAGCGCGCGCGCTATGCCGAGCGGCTTGACTACGAGCTCGGCGTGATCGCGCGCATGGGGTTTCCCGGCTATTTCCTGATCGTCGCGGATTTCATCCAGTGGGCGAAGGCGCAGGGCATACCGGTGGGGCCTGGGCGCGGGTCGGGTGCGGGGTCGGTCGCCGCCTGGGCGCTGACGATCACCGATCTCGACCCGCTGCGTTTTGATTTGCTGTTCGAGCGTTTTCTCAATCCCGAGCGCGTGTCGATGCCGGACTTCGACATCGATTTCTGTCAGAACAGGCGCGACGAGGTGATCAATTACGTGCGTCGCGAATACGGCGACGACCGCGTGGCGCAGATCATCACGTTCGGAAAGTTGCAGGCCCGCGCTGCGGTTCGTGACGTCGGGCGCGTGCTCGGCATGCCGTATGGCCAGGTGAACCGGGTGGCGGAGCTGATACCGAACAATCCCGCCAAACCGTGCACGTTGCGCGAGGCTGTGGCCGGCGAGAAGCGGTTGCAGGAAATGCGCGATGGCGAAGAAGCCATACGCCGCCTGCTGGAAATCGCGATGCAGGTGGAGGGGCTGTACCGCCACGCAAGCACGCATGCCGCCGGCCTGGTGATCGGCGACCGCAAGCTCGTTGATCTGGTGCCGATGTATCGCGATCCGCGCGAGGGCACGCTGGTGACGCAGTACAACATGAAATGGGTGGAGCAGGCTGGGCTCGTCAAGTTCGATTTCCTTGGCCTCACCACGCTGACGATCCTGCAGCGCGCGGTGGAGTTCTTACGCGGGTTGGGCGTGCAGGTTGATCTGGAAACGCTGCCGCTCGACGATGCGCGCACCTATGCGATGCTGCAGAAGGGTGATGCGGGCGGCGTGTTCCAGTTCGAGTCGCCGGGCATGCGCGACGTGTTGCGGCAGATGCGCCCGGACCGGCTGGAGGATCTGATCGCCGCGGTGGCGCTCTACCGGCCCGGCCCGATGGCCAACATCCCTGATTACTGCAAGCGAAAACACGGCGAGGCGTGGCAGCCGCCGCATGAGGAACTGCGCGAGATCCTGGGCGAGACCTACGGCATCATGGTCTATCAGGAACAGGTGATGCAGATCGCCCAGAAGATGGGCGGCTACTCGCTCGGCGCCGCCGACCTGCTGCGCCGCGCGATGGGCAAGAAGATACGCGCGGAGATGGATGCGCAGCGCCAGGTGTTCACCAGCGGTGCTGTTGGGCGCGGCATACCGGAGGGCAAGGCCGTCGAGGTGTTCGACCTGATGGCGAAGTTCGCCGATTACGGCTTCAACAAAAGCCACGCGGCGGCGTACGCGCTGGTGTCGTACCAGACGGCGTGGATGAAGGCCAACCACCCGGCGGCGTTCCTGGCCGCCTGTATGTCACTGGCCATGGGCAACACCGACAAGCTGGCGGCGTTGCGCCAGGAGGCCGAGCGCATGGGATTGCGCGTGTTGCCGCCGTCGGTGGCGGCGAGCGGCGCGGATTTCCGGGTGGAGGCGCTGCCGGACGGCACGTTGGCGATACGCTACGCGCTGGCGGCCATCAAGAAAGTCGGGTTCGCGGCGATGCAGTCGGTGGAGGCCGCGCGTGGCACGCGGCCGTTCAAGGACGTGTCGGATTTCGCCGCGCGCATCGATGCGCGCCAGGTGACGAAGATGCAGCTCGAGAACCTGGCGCGCGCCGGCGCCTTCGACATGCTGGATGCCAACCGCGCGCGGCTTTTCGCCGGGGCCGAGACGATCTGGCGCAGCGCGCTGGCCCGCGCCGAAGAGGCCGCCAGCGGGCAGATCGGGCTGTTCGGCGGGGCAGGGCCGGAGCGGCTTCGGCTGCCGGCCGTCGATGACTGGCCGGACATGGAAAAGCTCGGCTATGAGGCCGAAGCGGTGGGCTTCCACCTGACCGCGCACCCGCTGGACGGCTATGCGGGCCTGCTGAAGCGGCTCGGCACGGTGCCCACCACCCAGTTGCAGGCGCGCGCCGAGGCGGGCGGCGCGCGGGTGCGCATTGCCGGCTGCCTGGTGGGCTCCAAGGAGCGCACCACGAAATCCGGCAGCCGCATGGCGTGGATCACGCTGTCGGATGCGGTGGGCTCCTGCGAGGTGACGTTGTTCAGCGAGGCGCTCGGCGCCGCCCGGCCGCATCTGACCGCCGGCGCGGCCCTGCTGGTGACCGCGGACATACGCATCGAGGGCGAGGCCTTGCGCATCACCGCGCAGGAGGTGGTGAGCCTGGAAAAGGCGGCGGCCGATGCCGGCGCCGGCATGCGCATCTGGCTGAAGCAGACCGAGGCGGTGCCGCATATACGCGCGCTGCTGGAGCGCGAGGGGCGCGGGCGCGGCGCGATCAGCCTGATGCCGATGCTCGACGGCCCGGAGGTGGAGATCATGCTGCCTGGCCGGTTCGCGGTGACGGCGCGGCTGCGCCAGGCGCTCAAGATGATCAGCGGCGTGGAGCGGGTGGACGAGCTCTAGGCCGGTTTGGGCGTTGAGGCGGGGCAGGGCGATTTTTATGCGTTCAGGCCTTTCGTTCGCCGCGATGGCCTGCTATCACCCCGCCTCGCCGAAGGGCAGGGCACTTAGCTCAGTTGGTAGAGCGGCTGACTCTTAATCAGCTTGTCGTAGGTTCGATCCCTACAGTGCCCACCATTCTTCCGGCGTTCATATAGACAGTAGCCTGTGAATGACCTTCCACCTGGGTTATTCCGCGGAATTCGTCCGCCTGTGTCCCGTATTCCGATGGACTGAAAAGTCGACACCTGAAGCAGACTCCACGCGATCCGGCTCATCTCCGGCTGCGGTGAAGTAGTTGGCGCACTCGGCGGGTGTGAACTGTAGGAGGGCGTCACGGATTAAATGCACAGACCGTCGTTGGTCCGCGCGGCGGCTTCACGTCAGCCGCCCAGGCAAAGCTTGGGGTGTCCATGCTGCGGCCCTTGTGGAGCCCAAGCCAACCATATTTGAGCCGATCCACAAGGCCCGCGGCAGACCGCCATAAATGGCAAGGGCGGCTCTGCAATCGAAATATCTTTTCGTCAGATGAACAATCTGTTCTGTCACCGACGATGCGTGGCAACGCTTCTCCACTCCGGCTAAAAACACTGGTCGGCTGTTCGCCGAAGCGGCCGTGCCTGTTTCGCGGAACGTAGCACCAACCCAGCTCCCAATGGCGATGCGGCGCTTTCCGGACAAGCGAGGCTACCTGGACGAAAAACGCTGAGGCCTGCTGCCGCACTCCACGAGGGACCTGAAAGCCTGCCAGAGAGCGGCGCACCGCAAAACGCGGCTCGGCCCGATAGACGAGGGCCGATCCGTTTGATCCTAATTAGTGTGGGGGAACGCCCCCTCCGCCTGTGAAGCCATCAGTCACAGTCACTGAAAAATCGCAGGTGGCTTGATTCGATGTGACTGCGCCCGTCGTGCATATTGCCGCCTGGCCACCGGCCTGATTGACGACCGTGACAAGACATTTCCCGTTCACAACCGAAGAGCTGAATGCCGTCGTGCAGAGTGGTTCATATCCGGCACTCGGTGTTACGAAAACGGTAAACGATCCGCCTGAATTCGATAAATTCGGGAAAGTGGCGGTGAAAACCGTAGGCGCATAGAAATGTGATGGTCCAGAAATGTTGCTGGTTTTTTGCTCGACGATTCCCTGCTGTCTGACCGTTATTGATCCGGTGGCAGCAATGGCTTGTGCTGACACGCCGAAGACGAGCCCCGCGATTGCGCTGTTGAGCAACGCCCGCTTTATCTTGGTCATGAATCCTCCCAAACATGGACGACAGTAGCTCTTTGCTACCATGGATAGCTGACGGACACAGGCGTGCAATGTCAAGATGTATGGTCACCTGCAACACAATCGTATAAATGTCGAAATACGCCCTGCAAGCCGCTGCCAAGAAACGCGTCACTGGCATCAGCCTGATTACCGCAGCCGCAGCCCGCCCGAGCGCCACAGCCGACGAGGTATCCCTACGGCCGCACGACGTCTCGTCATCCCTCCTCGCAGCGAGGCCCGTCCCGTCCGGAGGATAGAAATGAGGTCTGGCCTGAAAGCTGATGTCTTCGGTGGGTCGTGCCGATCGGATAAGCGAGCAACGCAACTTCAAACACGCAGGTGACAGGCGCTGTTCACCGGCTGCAATCGCTGCGGTTGCGTAAACACACCAGTGCGACGCCTACCGCCTAATCCACACGCCCCTTGCAGTCGTATCAACCCACGGAACAGATGTAAGCCACCGTGCAGGCGTCGGAGCAAAAGCTTTTTGGTCCTTTTTCTCGAAAAAGGACTGCTTGCTTGCCTCCTTACCTACTGCCCAACTTCACAAACCGACGCAAAACCGCGCGCACCCGCGACCGCCCGCGCCGAGACGTATCCACCGGCAAAAACACCGTGCCCCCAACCGCCGGCGCCGCAGAGCCCGCCGCACGCAAAGCCGGCATTTCGAACGTCAGCCCGAACAGATGCAGCCACAAACGCTCAAGCACGTAGCCATAGACTTCGTGCCCGAGCGAGGCGCGCCGCAGATTGGCCAGCGCCTCCGCCGGCAGCGCGCGCAGACGCGATCGCCGTGCCGCGAACACCGCGCCGTAGGAGAACCGCCCGAGCAGATGCGCGTCGGCATCGGCCGCCAGTTCCTGCAGGCCGCACATCGCCAGGAAATGCGCGGCGATATTCGCCCCGTCCGGCAGGCCGTGGATGGTGCGATACGTGTCCTGCAGCCAGTGCGTGCCGACGTCGTGAAAGCCCAGCGGAGTCCAGGTCTGCAGGCTGAACGCCTCGGGGCGGATGCGCAGCCCGTGCAGGAAGGCCGCGGTCTCCCGCTCCAGTATGTAGGGCGGCGGGATCTGCCGCGCGGTCTTCCAGCGCCAGGAGAGCGGCTGGATGTCGGCCCAGTCCGCGGTGGCCGCGAGCAGGGCCAGGAAATCGGGGCTGTGTTCGAACGGATCGCCCTGGGCGAACACCGTGAAGCCGTCGCTCTCCGGCGCCTGGGCGAGCCCGGCGATGTAGGTCAGATACGTCTCGGATTCACGCCCTTCGTTCGGCCGCTGGACGATGCTGGTCGCGCGCGCCAGCACGGCGGGATCTTCCACCGCCGCGCCCTTGTTGAAGATATGTATTTCGAAATCGGCTGGCACCTGCGTCAGCCAGGCCAGGTCTTCCTTGAAGCGTGCGATCACGAGCTGGTGCATGGGCGCCTGTTCAACTGAGGGAGAAGCCGGTCCAATTCGAGACCATGTAGCGGCCCAGCGTGGGCACGACGACGAAGACCCGCCAGGCATAACGGCCCGCGCGTGGCTGTGGCATGCGTGTGGCGGAGACGTCCGTCATCGTGCTGAACACCAGAGAGGCGGCACGGCCTTCCAGGTGCATCACCTCGACGAAATACGACGCCGGCGCCGGCGTGGCGGACGCGGTCCAGACCAGGGGAAGCCCCCCTGTGGGCACCGGCAGGCTGGACGCCGCGATCGGATAGCGGGGGACGGGTGGTGCGATCCGGGCGTGCTCGGCCGCGTCCGGCGCTGCGGCCGCTACCGGCCGGTTTGCCGCCGCGGCCAGGCCTTCTGCGGCGGCCTGGTTGAACCAGGCCTGCGCCAGCAGGGGGTTACGCGGAACGCCGTCGCCGGATTCGTAGAGCTGGCCGAGATCGAAGGCCGCGCGCGCGAGCCCGCCGGTGGCGGATGCCGCGTAGTAATCCGCCGCCAGCGCCGGGTCGCGCGTAGTGCCGCGTCCGCTGTCGTACATCACCGCCACGTTCAATGCGGCTTCCGCCAGCCCGCCATCCGCCGCCTGGCGGTAGAGCGCCAGCGCATGCGCGCTGCCGGCGGCACCGGTCGCGGCCAGGTCGGCGGTCACCGCCTTGTTGAACAGCGTACGCGGGTTCTGCCGGGCGTCGGCATAGGGCGTGCGCGCAAGGGCCAGCAGCAGCGCCAGACGGACCACGCCGCCCGCAATCGTCCCGGTTCGGCGCAACCCTACTTCCAGGTGATCTGGGCGGAGCGGTTGCGGGGATCCTTTGGATTATCCGGAAAAGCCGGGTCGGTGACGCCTTTGGCCACCGTCTGAAAGCGGTCGGCCGGGATGCCGCGCGCCACGAGGCCGCGGAACACCGCATAGGCGCGCAGTTGGGAGAGGCGGATGTTGGCCTGCGGCGAGCCTGTGGAGTCGGTGCCGGCGGAGACAGTCATCAGGATGGGCTTGCCGTCGCGGTAAAGGCGCGCGGCGTGGTCGAGTTCGGCCAGGCTCTCGCTCGTGATTGCGGCGCTGCCCTCCTCGAAATACACCCGGATCGAGTTGGGCGCCTGGTCAGCAGCTTGCGCAACGCCGGCCAGCAGCAGCGCCAGCCCGGCGAGCAGCGCACCGCCGCAACGCCGGTGCGCGCGCCCGCAGAACGTGAAGCCGGTTGTGTGTGTGTCGGACATGAACCCTCGCATTTACGGCAATTGCACTTCGATCGTCCCTGGATTACGCCCGGGCACCCCGACCGGAGGCAAAACGAGCGACGGTTGCAGCGCGGTTCCGTTCAAATGTGGCCAGTCGCTGCCCTCGAGCGCTTTGGCGATGGCCTCGGCCAGCGGCCGGTCCTCATTATAGAAATACGAGATCACCCGGCGCTGCGGCGGCGCATGCACCGGCTTGGCGCGGATGTCCGTCATACCGGCGTGCTGCAGCCGTTCGGCGATCGGCCGCAACCGGTTCAGGGCGCCGGCATCGTGCGCCGGATACAGCAGCACGATCGCGGCAGGTGCGGCGGCGGGAAGCGGCGGCAGGTGCTCGGCGACGGCGGGCGGGGTAGCCTCGGCGGCAGGCGCCGGGCCGACTGCCTGCTCGGGCAACGGGCTGAGCGCCTGGCCCGAGGGCGGGCTGCCGGCTGCCGGCGGCTGCGGCGGGGCGGGCGCTGCCGGTGCAGCTGACGCGGCAGGGCTGGCATCTTGCGGCGCACCCGTGGCGGGCGCGCCCGCTTCCGGCGTTTGGGGCGGTTCCGGAGCCGCAATCGGCGCGGCTGGCGGGCTGGTGATCTGCGAGGGCTGGCTCGATACTTGCGCCGGCTGGGCTGGCGGCGTGGTGGCAGGCGGGGCGGCGGGTTGTGCCATATCCGGGTGGGCCGCCGTGGCGGGCGCCGGCGTGGCCGGTGGCGATACAGGCGGCTCCGCCTGCTGAGGTTTGCCGGCGGGCGAGAACAGCGCGATTTCCTTTGCGGGCGTAGCCGGTTTCTCCTTAGGCCGGCGCAAGGCGAGGCTGGCGAGCGCCACCACGACCACGGCTGAAGCCGCGATATACAGGATCCCCGCGCCGGTCCGGCGCGATCGCGGGGAAGTCGTCGGACCGGCCGGCCGCGGCGGCTCGGCCACGAGCATGGAGGCGACACGCTCCGGGGCGACGTGCGCCACCTGGTCGGCGGCGGGCGTGGCTGTCGCCGAGTGAACGGGGCCGGCCACAGGTGCTGCTGGCGCCGATGTACTAGCGAGAGGCGCGGCCTGCGCCGGCTGGCCGGCAGACGGCGCGGCCGGGACCGGCGCTGCCGCCGGCACAGGCGGCGCCGCGAGCGCGCGTTGCACCAGACCGGCATCGATCTGCGGCGCATCCTCTGTGCTGGCCAGGAACAAAGTGGCGGCCAGGCTGCTGCGCAACCGGCGGCCGGATCCGCAGGCATCCGTCACCAGAGCCGCGATCGCGCTGCTGTCCAGCAGATCAGGCCGATGGCCGAGCGCGTCGAGCCGGCGGGCGATCAGCGCCTCGAGCGCCTGGGGGGAGAGGCGCGCGCCTGTGGTGGGAGGGGCTGGCGTTTCCATTGGTTCAGCCTGCCCGCGCAATTGGAGTTCGAGGGAACCAGCCGCGCAATCGCCAGCAACAGCAGCACCGGGAACAGCACCGGGGGGAATTGCTGGTAGCCGCCGGTGAACAGGAAGAGCAGCATCAGCGGCACGAACAACGCCCCCTGCAGCGCCGTGCGCGCGGCTTGCCAGAAAAGCGCCAGATAGGCGACCAGCAAAGGCAGTCCGTATTCCAGGAACACCTTCACCGGCGTGTTTACGTCGAACGCATAGGCCAGGCTGAGCTTCTCGCTCACCCCGGCGCCGATGCCGGCGAACAAGGCGGAGGGTTCACGCGCCAGTACGTCGCTCATCAGCCAGAACGGGGTGATGAACCGCAGATGCCCGCTGGTGCCCGGCTGGGAGATCTCGCTCAGCCGGCCGGACAGGGCGGCCGCGAAATCCGGCGCGGCCACAGCGGCGGCAGCCGCCATCAGGCCCAGCGCGCAGGCCGATACGAGGGCCACTTTGAGGAATTGCGGGCCGAGCCGCACGCCGGCGAACAGGAAGAAGCTCGCCAGCACGATCCAGCCGGTGCCGGAGAACGATAGCAGCAGCGCCGCGGTGAACAGCGCGAAATAAGCCGGCCGGCGCAAGGTCAGCAGCTCGATCATCAGCGCCACCGCCATGAACTGCGAGAACACCGAGGGCTCGATCAGGAACAGGCCGTTGGATTTCAGCACGTCGCCGATGCCAACCGGGATCACCAGGTTGTAGCCCTGTTCCATAAGCAGGTTGGCCGGCAGCAATCCGGTGAAGGCGAACAGCCGCAGCCCGGCGAACTGGGCGGCGAACTGGGCGATGCCCAGCCCGGCCACGATGGCGAGCAGGCGGCTGATACGGGCGAAAAACGCCGCCTCGTCGACCGGTTCGGCGAAGCTGAGCGTCGCCAGTCCGGTGATGCCGACGAAATGCAGCAGCGAGTTGGTGCTGGGTGCCGCGTCGAACGCGCCTGGTGACATCGCGTGCCAGGCGGCGCCGAGCAGCGCCAGGCCGACCAGGCCGAGATAGATCGCCGTGCGCGCGCGGTGCAGCACCAGCGTGCCGTGCCACAAGCCCCAGGCGCCGAGCGCCAGGCCGATCGGGCCCACGATGCTGAGCGGCTGGCCGCCCACCGGCAGCCCGAAGCGCTGGAGGAACAGGCATACGCAAAGCAATACGGTTGTGAAACGCAGGCACGCCGCCTGCGTTCGCCCCGCGGCGGGGGTGGCGGTCAGTCCAGACCGAACAGACAAAGGTGTATCAAGGGTGATGGCGGGGTTTAACACGGAAACTCTCATGCCGGGGGCGGCGGGCTTACGCAATCGACAGGCCGGCGCCGTCGGTAGGCATAACTTGGCAACGAAGCGTTCGTTCCGGCTGTTGCTCGAAACAGCCGGCCTGCCACTTGCGGTGGTGGCGGCTGGGACGGCGCTCGCGCCGCAGGCGAGCGCGCAGGCAATCGACGAATATCTCAACGCCGGCATACCCGGCTACGATACCGCGGCCGGCGTGACGGTCGCGACCAGGCAGCATCCGGACTACGAAGCCCAGGGTGTCCGGCTCGGCACTTTCCTCATCACGCCGGTGCTGCAGGAGAGTGCCGGCTACGACGACAACGTGACCGGCACCAGCCATGCCAAAGGCAGCGCGCTGATCGAGACCAACGCCTCCGTCAACGCCGCGGGCGGCTGGTCCGACACGCGGTTCGCCGGCGCGCTGAGCGTCGACGACATGGAATATCCCGAGCAGTCCAACCAGGGTTACACGAACTGGACGGCGGCGCTCGGCGGCAGCCATGATTTCGGCCGCGACACGCTGAGCCTCGGCTACACGCATCTCAACCTCAACCAGACGCCGCGCGATCTCGACGTGCCGGGCCTGACCCAGACGATCGCCTATCGCGTGGACGATCTGCGCGCGAATTATCACGCCGATCTCGGCCGTTTCTTCGTGCAGCCCGGTATCGACGTCTCGTATTACAATTTCGATAACGGCTCCGTCGGCGGACAATCCTATCTGCAGAGCTATCGCGACCGGGTGACGATCTCGCCCGAACTGGTCGGCAGCTATGAGTTTGCCACGCGGAGGCGCGTCGTGGTGATCCTGCGCGACACGCAATCCGATTTCGACCAGTCCCCGCCTGGGCAGCCCAGGCAGAACTTCAACGACGCAGCGGTGCTGGCAGGCGTTGCGTACGATGCCGACGGGATAATCGGGTTTCGGCTTCTCGGCGGCTACGAGGAACGCAGTTTCGCCGCCAGTTCGGCCTACCGGATGGTGCAGGCGCCGATCGTCGAAGGTTCGGCCACATGGACGCCCACGGGCCTGACCACCGTCACCGGCACCGCCGCGCGCTACATCGAGGATTCGGCCGCCGAAGCGACCGTCGGCTACACCGAAACCGCGCTCAAGCTGCAGGTGGACCACGAATACCTGCGCAACGTGATCTTCACGCTGCACGGCACGTTCTACCTGGACGATTACAGCAAGGCGGCCAATGGCACCGGGGGCGGCAGCCAGAGCTTCTTCACGGCCGGCGCCGGCGCGTCCTACGCACTGAACCGAAACATACGGCTCGCCGCCGACTACACCTACTCCACGCGCAACAGCAGCGGTAACGGCACCGTGTCGACCGACAGCGTGCTGCAGAACAGCGAAGTGTTCGGCGGCAATTATTCCGAGAACACGTTCCGCCTGACCTTGCGTTTCGCCCTCTAGCCAGGAACCTCCCATGACATCATCGCCCCGCATTACGCCGAGACGCGCACGCCTCGCCGCCTGCGCCCTTCTGGCCGCCAGCGTTTCGGCCTGCACGCAGGGGGCGGATCTGAAGCCGCTCGCCAGCTACACGCCAGGCGCCTACCGGCTCGGCGGCGGCGACCAGATACGCGTCATCACCTTCGGCTCGGAGCAGCTCAGCGGCAATTTCAAAGTCGACGACCAGGGCCAGGTCGCAATTCCGCTGGTCGGCAACATCACCGCCGGCGGGCTGACCTCCACGGAATTTGCGTCCAAGCTCGAATATACGCTGAGCGCGCAGAAATTCCTCAAGGAACCGAAAGTGTCGGTTGAGGTGCAGGCGTATCGGCCGATCTTCGTGCTCGGCGAGGTGACGAAGCCGGGGCAGTATAATTATTCGCCTGGCATGACGATGCTGACGGCCGTGGCGGTTGCCGGCGGGTTCACGTATCGCGCCGTCGAGGCGTATGCCGGCGATGTGCGCACGGTTGGCGGGGCAGCGACCGAGGGCAAGATCACGCCTGAGTCTTTCCTGGCGCCTGGGGATGTCATCAAGGTTTATGAACGGCACTTTTGAGGTTGGGGAAGAGGTAAGGAAGCAAGGCCTTCTTTTTTGAAAAAAAGAAGCAAAAAACTTTTGCTATGTGCTGTCGCGGTCTGGCTGGATAGATGCTTCGGTTTTCTACCAGACGTCGCCTTTCACGATTGAAGTTGGCGTTGTTGCCAGCGGGGAAGATAAAAGTTTTTTGGTCCTTTTTTTCAAAAAAGGACTGCTTCCTTTCTATGAGTCACCGCACGAAATGACAGAAGTAACACGAAGAAACCTGCTCGCCGGCCTGGCCCTCATCCCCCTCGGCGGCACCGGCCGCTACGAAACCATCGCCGATTACCGCTTCGGCAACGCACGCCCGGACGCCACGATACGCAACATGGGCGACCTCCGCCGTCATTTCCGCTTCCGCTACATCTACGACAACGGACGGCTCGACGGCCTGGACTCTTACTGGTCCAAGCACCGCGACTATCCCGAAGGCGATCCGCGCTCGCTGCACGTGTTCGGCGCGGACCACCTGGCGCTGAAAGGCCGCGTGCCGCCCGGCGGCGGATTGCATCCCGGCGGCATCGAGTCCGGCATGTTGCGCGCCTTGCTGCCAGTTACGCAGGGCATGGTGATCGAAATGCGCGCGAAGCTTCCGCGCGGGCTCGGCACCTGGCCGGCATTCTGGCTCAACCCCGGCGTGGAATACGCGGACGGCCATTTCTCCGCGACGCCCTGGCCGCCGGAAATCGACATCTTCGAGTTCTTCTGCTGGCAGGGCCGCCCGACACCGCAGATCATGACGGCACATGTGCAGGATGCCGGGCGCCCGCAGGATTTCGGCCCGCCCGCGGTATTGATGTCGAAATTCGACCGCGGCGAATACGATACCGGCATCGATTTCTCCGCCGGCTACCACGTGTTCGCGCTGGACTGGCAGGGCGATACGCCGGTGTGGCTGCTGGACGGCCAGGTAGTGCAGCGGGAACATTATCTGTGGCGCGCGCCGCCTGCGCATATCCTGATTACCAACCAGATCGGGATGTCGCTAAAGGGCACGGATATGGCGGGGATGGTCGATGAGGGCGCGGGGTGGGATTACTGCGTTGATTATCTTCGGGTGTTGAGGAAAATAGGGTAAGCAAGGCCTTCTTTTCTGAAGAAAAGAAGTTAAAGACTTTTGATGGTGCTGTCGCGGACCTTTGTGCAATTGCGTGTGCTTTTGCTTTACGCGGGCTGACGTGCAGGCGGGGGAGCAAAAGTTTTTTGGTCCTTTTTTTCAAAAAAGGACTGCTTGCCTTGCCTATTTCTTCCGCAGCATCAGCCGCAAAGCCCAAACGTCGCCCAAGATAAACCGCCCCCGCGGCAGCACGAACATCGTCAACCCGCAAACCCCATACGACAGCGCCAGGTCGCCCGCGAGCTCCGGCGCCAGCAGCTTGCCCGATTGCGCCGGCAATAGCAGCAACGCGGCGCAGGCCGCGCCCAGCCCGGCCAGGATCGGCCAAACCGCACGCATGATGTCACGCAGCCGGACCGGGCCCATGCGCGTGGAGCCCCAAAGCGGCGCGCCCACGATGATCGGCGCCGCGCACGCATAAGCGCGCGCCACGCCCAACGGCCCCCAATGCAGCCCGGCCAGGATCGAGGTCAGCAGCGCCACCCCGCTCACCAGCCCGTAGCGCAACTGCATTTTCACCCGGCCCTGGCTGACGAACAGCCAGTAGGCGGCCGCCCCGAACGGCACGAGTGTGGTCGCCAGAGAGAGCGTGCCAACGATCGGCGCCGCCTGCTGCCATCCGGCGCCGAGGAGCAGCGGCACCAGCGTGTCCGATTGCGTGCCGGCCCAGAGCAGGCCGGGGGCGGCGACCAGCAGCAGCCCCTGCAGCATCTGGCGGTGCGCGTGGGCATAGGCCTCGTCCGAGCCTTGCAGGCGGGAGAGCAGCGCCACCGCCACGCGATCGATCGGCAGGCTGATCTGCCACCACGGCACGATCACCAGCTTGTAGCCGCGGTCATACAGGCCGAGCGCCGCGGTGCCGTCGAGCCGGCCGATCAGCACGGTGGAGAGGTTGGTCTCCAGGTAGCCCAGCAGGTTGAAGCCGGTCAGGTGGCCGCCGAAGCGCAACAGGCCGCCCACGCCGGCATGGCGGCGGGGGCGCTGCGGGCGCCACGGCGAGAGGCCCCAGGCGAGCAGGAGGATTGTCGCCGAGTTGGCGGCCTGCATGAGGATCAGCGACCAGGCGCCGGCGCCGGCTATGGCGAAGCCCACGCCGGCGGCAAAGGCGGCCGCGGCGCAGGCGATGTCGATCCCGGCAAGCGCGGCATAGCGCATGTGCCGGTTCATCAGCGCGATCTGCTGCGCGGCCGCGCCGCTGAGCACCAGCATCGCGCCCGCCGCCGAGGTGATGCCGATCAGCCGCGGCTCCTGGTAGAACCACGCCACCACGGGGGAGAGCGCGATCAGGGCGGTGGCCAGTAGCAGGCTGACGCCGAGATTGATCCAGAACAGCGCGGAGAGCTCGCCCTCGGAGATGGTGGCGCGCTGCACCGTGGCCTGGGTGAGCCCGAGATCGTTGAACACCTGCACCAGCGCCAGCACCGGTGCCACCATGGCGATCAGGCCGAACTGCGCGGGCAGCAGGAAATGCGCGAGCACGATTTGTGCGCCGAACTGCAGCACGAAGCGGGCGCCCTGGGAGCCGAAAGTGAGCGCCACGCCACGAACGGAGGCGCGTTTCAGCTCGGCCTGGTCGAGTGCGTCCTGCGCCAGGCCCGCGACTCCGGCATCCTGGGGCGGCGGGGGGACCATGGCCGTATCCATCCGTTCGCGTGCGCCCCCAGGGTAGGCTCAACCTCTATCGATAAGGTTAAGCGTGTCGTCCCATGTTGCAACGCGGCAAAACGGCGCGCGACAGCTAATGCGCGAGAAATTCCCAGGCCAGCATCCCGAGGCCGATCCAGAGCACCGCGCCCATGCCGAGCCCCAGCACCAGGCCGCGCGCCGGCCCGAGCCGGTCACCCGATGTCCGCTCCGGCAGTTTTCGGCCGTGCGCATCCATGGGCCGCAAGGGCAGCACGGTGGCGGCAGGCCGCCCGGCTGCCGTGTCGCGCAATGACGACACACCCGGCCGGGTGACGCTTTCAGGCTGTGCGGCCATTTCAACCTCTGCGTGTATGCGTGGCTTTACCACGTCTTATGCATTAAACGTCATCTGTTTTTTGGGATGACGGCCTTGTTACCGTAACATGCGTACCGGAGTTCCGTATCCAAGGCCAGAAAACAATTTATTCATAATCCGGACACGACTCCGCCGCAATTGCGTAGCGTGCGCACCCTTGCGGCACCGCCGCCGGCGTGCTGCAAGCGGTCATGGAACCCCCAGCCACAGCAAGCCGCATCCTCATCCTGGATTTCGGCAGCCAGGTTACCCAGCTTATCGCCCGCCGCCTGCGCGAGGCCGGCGTCTACTGCGAAATCTGGCCTTACACCGCGAGCATCGCGCGGATCACCGCCTGGGCACCGCGCGGGCTCATTCTCTCCGGCGGTCCGGCCAGCGTGGTCGAGGCGGGCGCGCCGCTCTCCGACCCGGCGATACTGCAGCTCGGCCTGCCGGTGCTCGGCATCTGCTACGGTCAGCAACTTCTGGTGGCACAGCTCGGCGGCACGGTCGCGGCCGGCGACCATCGCGAGTTCGGCCGCGCCTATGTGGACGTGGCGGCGGATTGTGCGCTGTTCCACGGTGTTTGGGCGGCAGGCGCGCGCGAGCAGGTATGGATGAGCCATGGCGATAGGGTGACCGCGCTGCCGGCCGGCTTTGCGGCGGTGGCGTCCAGCGAGGGCGCGCCGTTCGCCGTGGTCGCCGACGAGCAGCGGCGGATCTACGGCACGCAATTCCACGTAGAGGTGGCGCATACCCCGCATGGCGCCGCCCTGCTGCGCAACTTCGCCCACAACGTGTGCGGCTGCACCGGCGACTGGACGATGGCCGCCTTCCGCGACCAGGCGATCGCCCGCATACGCGACCAGGTGGGGCAGGGCCGCGTGATCTGCGGCCTGTCCGGCGGCGTGGACAGTTCCGTGGCGGCGATGCTGCTGCACGAGGCGGTGGGTGACCGGCTGACCTGCATCTTCGTCGATCACGGGCTGCTGCGCGCCGGCGAGGCGGACCAGGTGGTGGCCACGTTTGGCGACCGCTTCCACGTGAAGCTGGTGCATCGCAATGCGAGCGCGCTGTTCGTGGGCGCGCTCGCCGGCGTGACCGACCCGGAGACCAAGCGCAAGACGATCGGCCGGCTGTTCATCGAGGTGTTCGAGGAAGAGGCGACGCGCATTGGCGGGGCGGACTTCCTGGCTCAGGGCACGCTATACCCGGATGTGATCGAGAGCGTGTCGGTGACCGGCGGGCCGTCGGTGACCATCAAGAGCCACCACAATGTGGGGGGGCTGCCCGAGCGCATGCGACTGCGCCTGGTGGAGCCGCTGCGCGAATTGTTCAAGGACGAGGTGCGGGTGCTCGGGCGCGAGCTGGGCTTGTCGGACGCGATCGTCGGGCGGCACCCGTTCCCCGGGCCCGGCCTGGCGATACGTATTCCGGGCGAGGTGACGCAGGAGAAGCTCGACATTCTGCGTCGTGCCGACACGATCTATCTGGAGGAGATACGCGCGGCGGGGCTGTACGACGCGATCTGGCAGGCTTTCGCGGTGCTGCTGCCGGTGCGCAGCGTGGGCGTGATGGGCGACCAGCGCACGTATGACCAGGTTTGCGGGTTGCGTGCGGTGACGAGCACGGACGGGATGACGGCGGATGTGTATCCGTTCGATATGGGGTTTTTGACGCGTGTGGCTGGGCGGATCGTCAACGAGGTGCGGGGGATCAACCGGGTGGTGTTCGATGTGACGAGCAAGCCGCCTGGGACGATCGAGTGGGAGTGAGTGTAGGAAGATAAGAAAGCAGTCCTTTTTCGAGAAAAAGAACCAAAAAGCTTTTGCTCCCCGCCTGCACGACAACCCAGGCTGCTCCTGCAGGCGCATCGACCTGCAACATTAGAGCGGGCTTTCGTGCCGGCGTCGGGGCAAAAGCTTTTTGGTTCTTTTTCTCGAAAAAGGACTGCTTTCTTTCTTCCTGACCTCAGCCAAACGCGAGTTGCCACGCCCATGAACAAAGCCTTTGGCTGGCGCCTGGCCCTGCTCGCCCTGACAGCGATCCGCCTGCTGATCGCCGCCCGCGCCCCGCTCTCCGCGGACGAGACCTATTACTGGATCTGGTCGCGCGCGCTCGCACCGGGCTATCTGGACCACCCGCCGATGGTGGCCCTCTGGATACGCGCCGGCTGCGCGGTGGCCGGCGACACCGCCTTGGGCGTTCGCCTGCTCGCCCCGGTGGCCGCCCTGCTGGGCACCCTGCTGCTCGCTCGCGCGGCCGAGGATCTGTGCCCCGGGCGGCGCGCGGGCCTGGCTGCCGGCCTGTTGCTCAACGCGACGCTGGCGATGGGCGTGGGCGCCGTGGTGATGACGCCGGACACCCCGCTGCTGTTCTTCTGGACGGCGGCGCTGGCGGCGCTGGCGCGACTGGTGCGTGGCGGGCGCCCGGGCTGGTGGCTCGCGGTGGGCCTCGCCTGCGGGCTGGCGCTCGACAGCAAATACACCGCCTTCCTGCTCGGCGCGGCGATACTGGCCTGGCTGGTCGCGGTGCCGGCCGCCAGGGTCTGGTGGCGCTGCTGGCAGCTCTGGGCCGGCGGCGCTCTGGCGCTCGCGGTGTTCGCGCCGGTGCTGCTGTGGAATGCCGGGCATGGCTGGGTGAGTTTCGCCAAGCAGGGCGGCCGCACCGGCGACTGGCATCCCGAAGCGGCTCTGCGATTTCTGGGCGAGCTGGTCGCCGGGCAGTTCGGGTTGGCCACTCCGGTGGTGGCTTGCGTGCTCGCGATGGGCGTGTGGCGGGCTTGGCTGGCAGGGCGGCGCGGGTCCGCGGGCGCGGGCCTGCTCGCCTGTGTGGTGCTGGTGCCGGCCGCGGTGTTCGTGCAGCACGCGTTCGGCGGCCGGGTGCAGGCGAACTGGCCGGCGGTGATCTATCCGGGCGCGGCGCTGGCGGCGTGTTGCACAGGCGCGGCGCCAGTGCGGTTCTGGCGCGCGGGGTCGGCGCTCGGGTTGGCACTGGCAGGCGTGGTGTATCTGCAGGCGGGGTGGGGCGCGTTGCCGCTGCCGCGCGCGGCGGACCCCACGCTGATCCGGCTGGCCGGCTGGCAGGATCTCGCCGGCGAGGTTTACGTGGCCGAAGCAGCGGCGCACGCCGATTTCGTGGTGGCCGACGCGTATGGGCTGGCGAGCGAGCTGGCGTTTCGCATGCCAGGCGAGGTGGTGGGGCTGGAACCGCGCTGGGCGCTGTTCGATCTGCCGGCGGCTGCGCTGGCGGGGCGCACCGGTATCCTGGTACGCAGCTTACGCGATTTCGGCGCGCCGGATGCGCGGAACTGGGCGTCGATCGTGCCGGTTGGGGTGATCTCGCGGGGGCGGGCTGGGCGGGTGGCGGAGATGTATCGCGTGTATCGCGTGGTGGGGCGGGCGGCTGCGGGCGTTGTGTTGCCTGGGGCTAGGAAGCAAGCAGTCCTTTTTTGAAAAAAAGGACCAAAAAACTTTTGCGTTCCCCGCTGCATTGTTGCCCGCGCTGCCTCCGCGACGCCCGGCGTTGCAGAACCTGAGGGAGCGCTGGGGCAGGCGTCGGGAGCAAAGTTTTTTGGTCCTTTTTTTCAAAAAAGGACTGCTTGCTTCCTTGCACCCGGAGACCGCGCCGCATGCCCAACCGCCTCGAGTTCAACCCTGCGCCGCGTGATCGAACAGGGGATAAACCTGGTTGCAGCGTTCAACCGGCGCCGGCTGGGCGATTCCGGCAGCGCCTTCCTGGTCGGCATACACGCGCCAATGCGCGCCGAACTGACACTCACGGACCTGGCCGTTACCGGCACGATCCCGGCCGGGCTGTGCGGGCGCTACCTTCGCATGGGTGCCAACCCGGCCGCCCCCGATCCGGCCGGCCATCACTGGTTCCTCGGCGACGGCATGGTGCACGGCTTTGCCCTGCGTGACGGCCGGGTGCATTGGTATCGCAACCGGTGGATCGGCTCGCGCCTGGCTGCGGCCGCACTCGGGCGCGCGCCGGCGCCGGGGCCGCGACGCGGGCGCAACGACACGGTGAACACCAACGTGGTCGAGATCGGCGGGCGGGCCGTGGCGGTGGTGGAGGCGGGCAGTTTTCCTGTCGCGCTGTCCGACACGCTGGAGGACCAGCGCTACACGGATTTCGAGGACACGCTCGCCGGATCGTTCAGCGGCCATCCGCATCGCGATCCGCTGACAGGTGCGCACCATGCCATCGCCTATGACGGCAATATCTGGGACGCGGTACGCCATGTGGTGGTGAGCGATGCGGGGCGCGTGGTGCGCGATGTGTCGGTGCCGGTGGCGCACGGGCCCTGCATACATGATAGCGGGTTCACCGCACGTTTCGCGATCATCCTGGATCTGCCGGTGACGTTCTCGATGCGCGCGGTGCTGGGCGGGCACGTGTTTCCGTATCGTTGGAATCCCGGCCATCAGGCGCGCGTTGGGCTGCTGCCGCGCGACGGCGATGCGGCCAGCGTGATCTGGTGCGAGATGGCGCCGTGTTTCGCGTTCCATGTGGCCAATGCGTTCGATCGCGCGGACGGCGCGGTGGTGCTCGATGTGATCGCCTATCCGACGATGTTCGCGTCCGGCCAGGGCGGTCTCGACGCGCTGGGCTGTTTCGAGCGCTGGACGATCGATCCGGTGGGCCGCAGCGTGTCGCGCGCGGTGATCGACGCCACGCCGCAGGAGTTTCCGCGCATCGACGAGCGGCGGTTCGGGGCGGCGTACCGGTATGCCTATACGGTTTCCGTGCCGCCCGACGGCAACACGCAGCTTGCCGGCGCCACCTGCATCTACAAGCACGACCTGCAGGCGGGTGGGCGTGAAATGCATGATTTCGGGGTGGGGTTCGTGCCTGGCGAGTTTGTGTTCGTGCCGGCATCTTCCGCATCGGCGGAGGATGAGGGGTGGCTGATGGGGTTGGTGATCGACGTTGCGGCCGATGCGACGGATCTGGTTATTCTGGACGCGCAGGCGTTCGCCGCGCCACCGGTCGCGACGATCCGGGTGCCGCACCGGATACCGCCCGGTTTTCACGGTAACTGGTTCGCGGGCTGATCGGTCTGCACCGTGGCGCCGTGTTTGGAGAGGTTGTCCCGGCGCCCGGCGGTTTGGCGGCTTTCTCTCCTTAATGCGTGATCGTTGCCGGCTGGTTGAGCGCGAGGTTGAGCATCGTCGTCATTGCAGTATTGATGTCCGCCTGGCTTGCCGCCTGGAAGAATTGGTTCGGCTGGGACGCGCAAGCGGAGAGCGCGGCGGTGATGGCGCTGTTGTTCAGCGGTTCGGCAAGCTGCTTGATGCTCTGCAAATACTGGTAGTGGGGCAGCGGGTAGTACGGCGTGTAAAGCACGAAGATGTTGAAGCCCATGGTCTTCAGCGTGGTGCAATTCGCAGGCGTGACTGTGGACCAGCGCGGGCCGGCCGGCAAACCGGCGCGTAAGCTGTCCTGCAGCCCGTCTGTGACGATGAAGATGTTCTTCCGCGGTGTTGCCGCCGTTCCACCCGATCCGCTCGGCGTGGCAAGCGATGCGAATGCCTTCAGCGGGTCGTCTATGTCGGTCGAGTTGTTGGTCGGTTGGATATTGGCTGTGATGGTCTGGGCGGCTTGCAGGTTGGTGCCGGCCTCGACGAACGCTCCGCCCGGCACAGGATAATCCTGCTGACCGTAGGAGCTGTTGATTTCGTAGACACCAACGCTGAACTGGTTCGGCAAACCGAGTTGCGCTTCCTTGGCGATCAAGTCTCCTATGACGGACGCCGCTGCTTGCGTAACGACATCAAGGCGAATGGAGATGTTGGCCCCGGCGTTGTTGGCAGCTCCGACCAGACCGAACAGGTCACTGGGGTTTGCGGCGGTCGAACTGGGGTTGTCGTGACATGAGAGGGAGCATGTCGGCACTGGCAGGTTTGCTACAGCGAGTTTGTTCAAAGAGTCCGTCTTCGGGGTTGGCGTGCTGACATCGGGCGCACCGTATCCTGGGGGGCAATATCCGTTCAGGTTGACGTTTGCCGCCACACCAGGCGGCAACGGACCGGGCGGGATCAATGAAGCCGTAGGCTGGCACAGGGCAGAAGACCCATCGTAAGCCGGGTTGCACTTACCGCTATTGGGCAGCATGTTGGTCAGAAACGTCGGTGTGTTATCGGGGCTGGTCTTGCTCGCCGGCGCATACCCGACCGCTGTTCCAAGTACAGGGCTGTAGGTGTATTGAAAAACGTCCGCCTGAGCGCCGGTGGACAGATAGTTCGTAGCGATCGCTGTCGGCATGCATACGCTGAGCTGCTCGATCTTCAACATGTCCTGCGGTGTCGTGCCGATCGACATCGACGCCGATGTGTCCAGTATCATGTCCACTTCGACGAACGCGTTGGCGGTTACAGCGGCGGACGCCACCAGGTTGCTGGTCCAGAGCGGGATATTGACGAGGCCGCCAAAATGCGTCGGCACGTTCACCGTGTAGCTGACCTGGGTGCTGAAGGTGCCGGTGGACTGGTCGTAGCCGACACAGGGGCTCTGCGCACAATTGGCCGCTGCATTGGCCGGCGCCACGGTGACTTTCGAGATCGGGGCCGACCCGGTGGACAGCGTGCCAAGCTGCGCCTGGAACCATTGCAGGCCGGCCTTGCCGCCGGTGGTGCCGGCAGAGGCGGCGGTGGCACCGGCGTTGAAACTGGTGACCGCGATGCGCACGGCATGGATGGCCGCTGCATCGGCGGCCATGGTGGTCTGCGCCAGTGCCTGTACGTAAAACCCGTAATCGACCGCCAGGCCGACGCACAGCGTGAGCGGCACCACAGAGGTGGCAAAGATAATCGAAACCGCACCGGAACGATTATGCCGGAGAAAGCCGGTCCGGTTGCGCTTGGAAAGACCGATGCTCATATCACGCCTTTTGTCAGTAACGCGGTGAGTTGGCGGGGATCAGAAATAGCCGGACTGGAAACCCGGGCAGGTCCCCGTTCCGTCCGTGCCCGTATAGGTGGCATACTGGGTGGTGACGGAGGCCGTGGCGCCGGTGCGGGTGGAAAAGATCGCGGTCGCCCAGAAATCCTGTTTTTTCATGAAAATGTCGAACGGCATCGGCGTGAACTGATAGTGGACGTCGGCGATGATGGAGGGATCGGGATTGTTGACGTTCAGGCTCGTCACCACGCCGAGTTGCGTGATCCCGATTGGCAGATTGGCCGTGGGTTGTATCTGCACCAGGGGACCGCAGGACCGCGTCACCGCCGTCCATCCCGCCTGGCCGCCGCCGCCATAAGTGACGCTCCAGACCACGCTCGCGACGTAGCAGTTGGTGCTGCCGGTGACGGGCGTGCAATTCGCGACCGGAATGAAGTCGACAGAGGTCAGCGTGATCGATCGTGCGCCCGAAGCCGCCCCGTTGCGAACCGTCGGCATCGCGGCATAGACGATGGACATCGCCTGCTGTGCCTGGCCGGGCGTCAGGGTGGAGGTCTTGTCCGTCTGCACGGCGATGTTGGTGGCGGACAGCGAAACGTTGTGCGCGGTAAGCCAGACCTGCTGCCAGAGCAGCATGGCGCGCGATACGTCGAAGCCACCGATGATCAGCATCAGCAGGACAGGCGCGATCAGGGCGAATTCGATCGAGGCGACGCCGCCCGGGTCGGCGCCAATGCGCCGTCGCGGCGTGCGGCACGCCGGTATAGTGCCGGCCAGACGTGTCAGGGCGGCCATCAGCTGACGGTCGTGGGCGAGCATTGCGGCAGCGGCGGTATCGGGCCGGAGGCGGCGGTCACGGCGTAATATTCGGTGGCGAATGCCACGTTGCTGGCCGTCGCGTGGATGATCCGGCCGCCGTAGCTCAGGGTGAAAAGACCCTTCAGCAGCATGCCCACGAACGTCGGCCCGACATATACGGCGCTCAGCAGATAGAACTGATTCGGGCCGGCATTGCAGAAATTGCCGGTTCCGTAGCTGGCCAGGTTGAGCGCGCTTCCGGATACCGGAACCACACCTGTCGTCGCGCTATAGAAATCCGCGCTGCCGCTGAACGTGACGTTCTGTATGCGGACGAAAACGTTCGTCTGGCAGGCCAGGAGGCCGGGCAGGCTGGGGCACAGATAGGCGGAGGTGAACTGGCTGACGCTCTGGATATTCTGCGCATTGCCTGTGCTGACCTGGCGCGCTGCGAGGTTGAGCCCGCAATCGAGCGCCTCCTGGCAATACTGGTCGTAGGATATTTCGAATACGAAGAGCAGCATCGACATGAACACGGTCGATAAAATGGCGAATTCGAGTGCCACGACAGCGCGCCTGGCGCCGAGAAACGCGCCCGCGCCCTTGCCGGCGCGGCGCTTGCGCGATGTCGCCGCCGCGGAAGACAGGATAAATTGCCGGAATGTCGTCACGCCGTGTGCATCCTGATGCTGTTTGCCGACGCCATTTCTTTCAGAACGAAATCCATAATGCGACCCAAGCCCGGTATCTCTGCGTCGGGAGTATTATTGAGATTTCAAACCGATGTCAAGACGATTTTAAGACGAAACGGTTTTGCAGGTTCGAGTGGTCAGGGCTTCGACCGTTGCAGTCTGCAACAGCAGCGTCGCGCTACCGCGACTTCCGCCTCGATCCGTAACGGTCGTCCCGATACGCTATTCATGCGTCAGGCTTACGGCTGACGCATCACTGAATTCTCGTTATTGGAACATTATGAAGACTGGTTCATGCCATACAGAGCAACCGACACCGATCCACCCGGCGCACAGGCCGAACCTACAGCCGGAATCTTTCGGCATGGTAAACGCCACGCGCGATCTCTCCGGCCGCGCGCAATGCCGGCGGGATCGCGCAGCGCCAATCGCCGGCATGGTGGCAGGGCCGGGCGAGGGGCCCCTGCCGGTCAGCCGCCGGCAGGAGGCAGGCGCGTCTTCGGGCGGCGTCCTGGCCAGTCGGTCACATGGCCCTCCAGATCGCCGGCCCGGCGCTCGTCGATCGTGCGCCCCCGCACCGATACGCCGGCCGTATGCACCGTGGCGGGGTCGCCGGAGACCAGCGGATGCCACCAGGCCAGGCCGCGGCCCTCCTTGACGCGTCGGTAGGCGCAGGACGGCGGCAGCCAGTCGATATCGGCTACCGCAGCCGGGGTGAGCTGCACGCAATCCGGCACACGGGCGCGGCGGCGCGGGTAGTCGCGGCACTGGCAGGTGTTGCCGTCCAGCAGCCGGCAGGCGACGTTGGTCCAGGCGATCTCGCCGGTGTCTTCGTCGCGCAGCTTGTGCAGGCAGCACCGGCCGCAGCCGTCGCAAAGCGATTCCCATTCGGACTGGGTCATCTGCTCGAGGGTCTTGGTGGTCCAGAACGGCGTCATGGCGCTATTCGGCAGGCCGGCGCGCGAAAGGCAAGCCTTGCTTGAGCGCGTGCCGCTTTCGCCGTATGGGAGCGGCGGTTTGCCGAGACGCAAGCGCAAGCGACGCCCCAACGAAAGCCCCTCTCATGCCGCATATCACCTACATCGCCCATGACGGCGCCAGCACCACCGTGGACGCGACCGCCGGGATGAGCGTGATGCGCGCCGCGGTGATGAATGCGGTGGCGGGCATCGATGCCGAATGCGGCGGTGCGTGTGCCTGTGCCACCTGCCATGTGGTGATCGACCCGGCCTGGGCCGCGCGGCTGCCTGCGCCGGCGCAGATGGAGACCGACACGCTGGAGATGGTGACCGATCCGCAGCCCAACTCGCGGCTGTCGTGTCAGTTGACGATGACGGATGCGCTGGATGGGCTGGTGGTGCATACGCCGGCGCGGCAAGGGTAAGGCAAGCAGTCCTTTTTCGAGAAAAAGGACC
The DNA here is from genome assembly GCA_963795825.1 of uncultured Alphaproteobacteria bacterium. Taxonomy (GTDB): domain Bacteria; phylum Pseudomonadota; class Alphaproteobacteria; order Acetobacterales; family Acetobacteraceae; genus BOG-908. The sequence goes on from CAWCIW010000005.1 coordinate 333,591, forward strand.
AAAAAGCTTTTGCTCTGACGGTTGCACGGGTATCTCGGTGCAAGTGCAAAGTTAAAGCCGGCAGAAGCAAAGTTAGCCGCGGGGCAGGCGAGGGAGCAAAAGTCTTTTGCTTCTTTTCTTCAGACAAGAAGGCCTTGCTTGCCTTGCCTGACCCTAGTTCCGCACCCGCACTCCAAGCACGAACCCAAACAACCCCAGCAGCACCGTCCCCGCCACCGTCTGCAAGCTGGAAATCAGCACCCCCAGCTGCCCGGCCGGCCGCAAAGCCACCTCGCCGGTGCCCACCGACGTCATGGAATCAAGGCTGAACAGCAGGTAGTCCACGCTGTTCATCGGCGCGTGTCCCGCCGCACGCGGTGCCAGGCTGCCGGTCAGCCAGTAGATCGCGGCACAGCCGAGCCATACGAGGGCGAGCGCGCGCAGGATGCGCGTCAGGCTCTCGCCGTAATCGCACAGCCACTCGGCGGCCACGTCGCTGAGCCAGTGCAGCGCGGCCCCGAGCACCACCGTCGGCCGGCGTTCCTGCAGCGCGGCCGCGGCGCGCGAGCGGTGCAGGAACTTGCCCATGCGGCGGCGGCGGCGAAACGCCCAGCTCGCATCCTGCGCATTTCCCAGTGTGCGGAAGTTCTGCTCCAGCACGATGTAGCCTTCCACCGCGCCGGCATAGTCGCAGGCGATTTCTTCGCCGATGGCACCACCGAGCTGGCGGGCGCGGAACCGGGTGCGCTCCAGCCAGGCGCCGGCAAAGCGCGCATGGCTCATGTCGCAGCCGGTCAGCACCACATGCGGCAGCACGGCGCCGGAGAAATCCACGCCGGTGAGCGTGGCGCCGTCGAACACGGTATCACGCAGCACGGCCTCGCGAAGGTTGGCGCCGGAGAGGTCGGCCCGCCGGAGCCGCGCGCCGGTGAGGTCCGCGCCCGCGAGGTCCGCGCCCGCCAGCTTCACCTCGTCGAGCAGCACGCCGCGCAGGCAGGCGCGGTGCGCCACCACGCCGGAGAGCTGCGCGCCCCAGAGGTCGGCATCCGACGCATCCGCGCCGTCCAGCACCGCGCCGGAGAAATCGGCGAACCGAAGGCGGGCGCCGGCGAGGCACACGTCCTCGAGCAGCGCGCCGGCGAAACACGCCTGGCCGGCGTCCGTGCGGCGCAGGCTGGCGCCGGCGAGGTCGGCATCGCGGAACACCGCCTGCTCGAGCCGCGCGCCGTCGAGCACGATGCCGCTGCAGGAGGCGCCGGACAGGTCCGCCTGCGACATGTCCGCGCCGGCCAGGTTGGCGTGGCGCAAGCTGGCACCGGCGAGCGGTGCGCCGCGCAGATGGAGCCCGGACTTGCGCGCGCCCGGGCTGGACACGTCGGCGGTGTCGAACCCTGGCGGCCCGCCCGCGGCCGCAGCGCCGGGCGCGAACGCGTCGGCAAAGGCGAGCAGGGCGCGGGTCGCGGCCTGCTTCGGCGTGGCGTCCCTGGCGGACACGTCCGTCTCCCCGGCTGCCGGCATCAAGGAAGCCGGCGGCGGGCACGCGGGCCCCGATCAGCCACCGGCGGTTGCCAGTGCCTCGATCTGGGTGAGCAGGGCCGGGAAATCGATCGGTTTGGGATGGTAGTCGTTGCAGCCCGCCGCCAGCGCCTTTTCGCGGTCGCCCGACATTGCGTGCGCGGTCAGCGCGATAATCGGTATGCCGGCGGTTGCGGGCTCGGATTTCAGCAGCCGCGCGACCGACCAGCCGTCCAGGATGGGAAGGTTCATGTCGAGCAGCATCACCGAGGGCGAGAGCGCGCGGGCCTGGTCGAGCCCGGCCTGGCCATCGGTGGCCACGCTGACCGCATAGCCGCGCCGCTCCAGGCGCCGGGACAGGAAATCCCAGATCTCCTCATGATCTTCGACGAGAAGCAGGCGCTGGGCTGTCATAGGCAAGGCTTCCCGGAAAAACTGATATCAAAATGAACGCGCAACAAAGCGGCCAAAGCGTAAGCCGGCAGGACCGAACAAGGCCGTGGTGCAGGCAGCAGAGCAAAAGCTTTTTGCTTCTTTTTCTCGAAAAAGAAGGCCTTGCTTCCTGCCTTCACCCCCCGGAATGCGGCGTCAAAGCCCGCAACTCCCCTGCCAACTGACGCAGATTCGTCTCCCCCTTGCTGAGCACACGATCCGCCCCCGCCAATTTTCTTCGCTCGGAAGCATCGAGGTCGCGCGCCGTCAGCACCACCACAGGGATGTCCGCGCAGCCCGGCCGCAGCCGCAGCTCGTGCAGGAACGCGAACCCGTCCATCACCGGCATTGTGAGGTCGAGCAGGATGAGTTGCGGCAGCGCGCGCGCCACTTCGGCCAGCGCCGCCTGGCCGTCGCCGGCCTCGCATACCGTCCAGCCGTCGCGCTCGAGCACGGTGCGCAGGCGCTGGCGGGCGTCCGCATCGTCGTCGACCACCAGGATCTCGCCGGCATCGCCGAGGAAGCGCTCCATCACCGCCCGCAGCCGGTCCCACTGAACCGGTTTGAGCACGGTGTCGGCAGCGCCGAGCGAGGCGCCCAGGCCCGGCTCGTTGACGAAGGTCACCATCACGACGGGGATCTTCGCCAGCTCCGGATCGGCCTTGAGCGCGCTCAGCACGGACCATCCATCCATCGACGGCATCATCACATCGAGCAGGATGGCCCTGGGATGAACCACCCGCGCCAGCTCGAGCCCGGCGCGGCCATCGGAGGCCGAGCGCACGGCAAACCCCTCGCGCTCGAGGAAGCGGGTCAGCAGGTCGCGCTGCGCCGTGTCGTCATCGACCACCAGCACGACATGGCGGTCGGCCGAGTCCGACTTCGTCACCAATTCGGCCTCGACATCCTGCTCGGGCAGGGTCGCCAGAACGCGTATGGTGAAGACCGAACCCTCGCCAGGCGTACTGGTCACCGTCACGTCGCCACCGAGCAGGCGGCAAAAGGCGCGGGTGATCGCCAGGCCGAGCCCGGTGCCGCCGAAACGACGCGTGGTGGAGGCGTCGGCCTGGCTGAAGCGCTCGAACAGGCGGTCCACCTGCTCCTGGGTCATGCCGATGCCGCTATCGGCCACGCTGAACACCATTTCGGCGCCCTGGCGCTCGGCATGCAGCGTGATGGTGCCGTCCTGGCTGAACTTGGCGGCGTTGCTGACCAGGTTGAACAGGCACTGGCGCAACTTAACCTGGTCGGTGTGCATGGCGCCGAGATCGCCGGCGCTATCTATCACCAGCGTGTTGTTCTTCTGGCGCACCAGCGCCTCGGCGGTCGAAGCCACGTCGGCCAGCAGGACGGACACCTCGAAGGTCTCGGCGAAGGTGGTCATCCGGTCCGCCTCAATCTTGGAGAGATCGAGCACGTCGTTGATCAGGCTGAGCAAATGGCGGGCGTTGAACTTGATCTTGCCGACGTCGCCCAGCAGCGCCTGGTCGCCGCGCTCGCCGAGATCCTCCTCGATCATCTCGGCGTAGCCGATCACGGCGGAAAGCGGCGTGCGCAGCTCATGGCTCATATTGGCGAGGAACTGGCTTTTGGCGCGGTTGGCGCCTTCGGCCGCCTCCTTGGCCGCGGTCAGCTCCTCCTCGGCGCGGCGCCGCTCGGTGATGTCGGTGTGGGTGCCCACCCATTCGCGGACTTCGTCGTCGTCCATGATCGGCACGGCGCGCACATCCATGCTGCGCCACTCGCCATCGGCGCGGCGCACCCGGTAATCCGCGGCGTAGGTCTGGCAGATCTGCACTGCGTGGTGCCAGCCGGATGCGGCCTCGGCGCGGTCGTCCGGGTGTATCGCCTCCTGCCAGCCGAGCCCCACGCTCTGCTCCAGGCTCTGGCCGGTGAAGGCGTTCCAGCTCTTCTGCAGCCCGGTGAAGGCGCCGTCCGGCGTGGTCGTCCACACCATCGCGGCACTCGTCTGGATCAGCGTGCGGTAGCGTTCCTCGCTGTCGCGCAGGCGCCGCTCGGCGCGCTTGCGGGTGGTGATGTCGCTGACGACCAGGCCGGCACCCTCCTGCGCATCCGGCAGGGGAAAGAACCCCAGTTCGTATTCGTGGCGTATCGCGTCCGCACGGCCGCGCGCGGATACCTCCACGCCGGTGACCGGCCGGCCCGCCGACAATGCCTGGCGCAAGCGCGGCTCCAGCGTCTCGCGTGCTTCGGGCACCATCTCCCACAGGCTGCGGCCCACCTCGGCGGCGAGCGCGCGCTCACTCATCACCGTGAGCGTCTGGTTGACCAGGCGCAGCCGCATATCGGCGTCGAGAAAGCCAAGCCCCACCGGCGCATGATCCATCACACTGGTGAGCAAGGCGGCGCTCGCGCGGGCCGCCCGGCGCCGCTGGGTGGCCAGCAGCCCGATCGTTGCGAACGAGGCAAGGATGCAGGCCAGGGCGAGCGTTTCCAGCATCGGCCCGCGTACGCTCGCCGCCCGGTCCGCCTTGGTGATGCGCCCGACGGCGGCGAGCTGTATCGCGCCCACGCGCGCGCGCACCCGGTCCATCGTGGCCTTGTCCTGCCCGGTGCGTAACAGCGTCACCGCGGCATCCACCCCCGAAGTCCGGCGCGCCTCGATCACCTTGCGGGCGAAGTCCAGCTTGGCGGCCACCAGGCCGGCCAGCACGCCATGGCCGTGCAGCTCCGACCTGATGCTCGCCTCCAGCGGCGGCAGATCGGCCAGGGCGGTCGTGTACGGCTCGAGGTAGACGTCTTCGTCGGTCAGCGCGAAGCCGCGCTCGCCGGTCTCCAGATCCTTCAGCTTGGAGAGGAGCTGCTCTGCGGTCACCAGCAAGTGGTTCTGCCGGCCGATCACCAGCCGCGCGTGACGGTCGGATACCAGGGCAGAGGCGCCGAGCACGAGCCCGGCCAGCAGCAGCCCGCCGGCGACGAAGTTGAGCACGCCCGGCGTGCGCAATGTGCGTGTCATGAGCGGCGCTCTCCCCCTTGGCTGGTGCTACGCGGCTGCGGGTGTCGCGTTGCGGCGCCGGGTGATTTTGGCGGAGGGGTAGTAAGGAAGAAAGCAGTCCTTTTTCTCGAAAAAGGACTGCTTTCTTCCTTAGGCCTCCTCCCGACGTAAAAGCACGTCGTCGATCTGCACCAGCAAAGCCGGGAAATCCACCGGCTTGGAATGGTAATCGTCGCACCCCGCCTCGATCGCGCGGGCCCGGTCGCCGGCCATCGCATGTGCGGTGAGCGCGATGATCGCGGTCTGCGCCTGCGTGGTGTCCGCGCGCAGGCGACGCGCCACGGTCCAGCCATCCAGCACCGGCAGATCCATATCGAGCAGGATCACGTCCGGCGCCTCGGCCTCCGCCTGGTCGAGCGCCTGCTGGCCGTCATGGGCCAGCACCACGTCGAAGCCATGCCGGCGCAGGCGGCGGGAGAGGAAGTCCCACAGCTCCTCATGGTCCTCTACGAGCAATATCTTGGTCATCGCGGTGTCTCCCCCTGTGCCGCCCAAAGCGCGTCAGCAGGCGAAAAGATTGCCGCCTCGGAACTTTACCGGCCTGCGGGCCCCTTTGGTCAGGAGAGGGGGCCTATGCGCATGTCAGAACAGGAAGCCGTGCCGGAGGTGGCAGCGCCCGGCGTCGGCGCCGAAAGCGTCATGTCGGGCGGGGGCGTCGTCGTCGGCGGCGTCGGAAGCCTGGCGGCGCTGAATGCCTGCGCCGTGGTGGTGGCGGCGCTGTATTTCGGGCGGGACCTGCTGGAGCCGATGGTGCTGGCCGTGCTGCTGGCGTTCGTGCTGGCGCCGCTGGTCAGCATGTTGCAGCGCGCCAGGCTGGGCACCACGCTGCCGGTGTTCATCGCCGTGCTGCTGGCGTTCGCGGTAATCGGCAGTATCGGCATGGTGGTGGGCCGGCAGGTATCGGCGCTGGCGGACGGCATACCGGTCTACCAGTCCACCATCCAGCACAAGCTGCAGAACCTGGATCTCGGCCCGGCGCTCACGCGCGAGGTGCAGGGCTCGCTGGGTTCGCTACTCGGCAGTGCCAAAACCGCGGCGGCACCGGCGCAGGGCAGGGCCACCACCACGAAAGTGGCGGTGGCCAGCACGGCCACCAGCGCGTTCGACAGTCCTTCGACCCTGGTGATCGTGAAGACCGTCGCACCCTCGCTGCTCGGCGTGCTCGCGACCTTCGGCGTGGTGCTGATTTTCGTCATCTTCGTGCTGCTGTTCCGCGAGGATCTGCGCGACCGCCTGGTCCGCCTCGTCGGGCGGCAGGACCTTCACCGCACCATACTGGCGATGAACGACGCGGCGCGCCGGCTCTCGCGCTTCTTCCTGTTCCAGGTGGCGATCAACACCGGCTTCGGCGCCTTCATCGGCGCCGGGCTGGCGCTGTCCGGCCTGCCGAACCCGGTATTGTGGGGCATACTGGCCGCGATGATGCGCTTCGTGCCGTTCCTCGGCACCTTCATCGCGGCCGCGCCGCCGGTGCTGCTCGCCCTGGCGGTGTCGCCCGGCTGGACGCTCGCGGTGATCGTGCTGCTGCTCTTCGTGCTGAGCGAGCTGATCATGGGGCAGATCGTGGAGCCGCTGATCTACGGCCATAGCACGGGGCTGTCGCCGATCGCGGTGATCGTGGCGGCGACGTTCTGGGCGTTCCTGTGGGGGCCGGTGGGCCTGCTGCTCGCCACGCCGCTGACTGTCTGCCTTGTGGTGATCGGGCGCCACGTGCAGAGCCTCACCTTCCTGGAGGTGATACTCGGCGACCGGCCGCCGCTCGATGCCGAGGAGACATTCTACCAGCGCGCGCTCGAGGGCAACGCGCGGGTGCTAGGCGAACAGGCGCGCGCGGCGGTGACCGGCACGTCGCTGGTTGAATATTACGACAGGGTGGCGTTGCGCGGACTTGGCCTGGCGCAGGCCGATTTGTCGCGCGACGCCCTGGCGTTCGACAGGCTGGAAGCGGTGCACGCCCAGGTGGAGCGCGTGGTGACGGCTTTGGGCACGCAGGCCGGCGCGCCTGCCGAGCTGCCACCCGAAGCGTGGCGCAAGGCGGGTACGGTGCTGTGCATCCCGGGGCGCGGCCAGCTGGACGATCTGGGCGCGCAGATGGCGATGCAGGTGCTGCAGGGCGCCGGATTCGGCGCGAGCTGCGAGAGCAACCTGATACTCGGCGCCAAGCGGGGCGAGCCGGTGGAGGCGCATCCGGATGCGCGGCTGGTGTGCCTTTCGGTGCTGGAGGAGGGCAGCAGCCCTTCTTCCATACGCTACCTGCTACGCCGTATCGCCAGGCAGATGCCGCAGGCGGCTGTCGTGGTGTGCCTGTGGAATGCGGCAGGCGGGAGTGCCACGCTGGCCGCGCTGCGTTCGGAGGGCAGCGACGAGATGATCGTGCTGTCGCTCAGCGAGATGGTGGCACTCACGCGCGCCGTCTGCGCCAGGCAGGGAACGCGGCAGGCGGCCTGACGCTGGCCCGTTCCGGTGTCGCGGACAAAGAAAAGGCGCCGGCAGATACCTGCCGGCGCCTCTTACTAATCGCCAAGGCGTCGCGTCAGATCTCGGAGACGGCGCCGGCTTCCGGACCCTTGGCGCCCTGACGCACGGAGACGCGAACCACCTGGCCCTCGTTCAGCGTACGCAGGCTGCCCAGGACGGACATGTGCACGAAGATGTCCTTGCCGCCGTCCTGCGGAGCGATGAAGCCGAACCCCTTGGTCGGGTTGAACCACTTGACCGTGCCCGTCGTCTCGACGGTGGGGCCGGACGGCGCTGCGCGATCCTGCCGCGGACCGGCCGAAGGCGGCCGCGCGGAGCGGGAAGGGGCGGCGGTGGTCTGGTCGACGCTGACCACTTCGGTGACCTGGAGGCCTTTCTGGCCGGGGCCGACGCGAACTTCGAGCGAGGCGCCTTCGCCGACGCTGTCATGCCCGGCGCGCTGCAGCACAGCGCAGTGCAGAAAGGCATCGCCGGAGCCGTCGCCCATGGCGACGAAACCGAAGCCCTTCTCGGAGTTGAACCACTTCACGGTTGCCGTGAGGGTCGGGCCGAATGCTGCAGGTGCGCCGCCGGAACGGTTTCCGCCGCCGCCGTTCAGGGCGCCCCAATTGATGTCGGGTGCGGAGGGCTGGTCATCATCGAAGCCGCGGCGGCGCGGCTGGTAGGGTCGGCGTGCAGGTTGGGACATTCTCTCATTTCACAAAAACGGCGCGAAGCAACACATACGGTTTTGCAACCGCCCTTCAACCTACATCATAAACATGACTTATGAAAGTCACGGTTTGTCAATCGCGGTTCGCGCAAGGGTTGAGCACCGGCGCGCGAACCTGTCACGATCGACGCTTCAGTTCTGCGTGGAACCGATGATGCGGCCCTTGCGGTCGAACACATAGGTCTCGCGTGCCGACTGCGCCGACGATGTCGTGAGATTCCGGCTCGGTGTTCCTGCGTCGAGTGTGGTCCAAGGGCCATGGATGCACGACGTGCGCACACCAAAACCGCCAGCCATAGAAGTCGCAGAAGCGATATTATGCCAACTCAGGACGTGGAGCGCGGGCCGGCGAACGTCAGACTTCCAGCACCATGCCGTCATACCCAGGCTCCACGCAGCCGGGCAATCTCGTCCGCAAAGCCGCCCAGTCCATCCCGTTGCCCATATGAGTCAGCACCGTGCGGCGCACGCCAAGCCTGGCGCGCCACTCCAGCACCAGCGCCACATCGGCATGCGTGAGATGCGGCTCCGGCTGGAAACAGCCCACCACCCAGGTGTCCACGCCGGCAAGCGTCGCGAACGCCGCCTCGCCAAGCCGCACCACGTCGGTGGAATACGCAAACCGGCCGACGCGCAACCCGAGCGTGCGCATCACGTGATGATCCTGGTCAAAGGTGCGCACCTGCAGGCCGCAGGCCGCGAAGGCGTCGCCGGCCGCGAGAACCTCTACCTCGAGCACCGGCCGGTAGAAGTGCGGCGGCGTCCAGGGCCGGAACGCATAGTCGAACCGGCGCGCCAGCTCGTCGCGCGTCTCCCGCGTGGCGAAAGCCGGCAGCGGCGCGCCGCTGATGCGGTTCAGCAGCCGCACATCGTCCAGCCCGGTCATGTGGTCCGCATGCGCGTGGGTGAACACGATCGCGTCGATGCGCGGAATCGCGCAGGCCAGCAACTGCGCGCGCATGTCCGGTCCAGTATCGACCAGTATGCGGCCTTCGGGCGCCCTCGATAACGATGCTGGACCGGGTGCGCCGGTTGCGCGGCTCGCCGGGTCGCAAGCGCCCCAATCGCCGCGCCCGTCCTCGCCGCCGAGGCTAGGCACACCGGCCGATCCGCCGCAGCCCAGCAGGGTTACGCGCATGGGCTGAGCAGGCAGTCAGGCAGGGCCTTTTTCCGGGACGCGCGCATCAACAACATGGCCTTTTTGGAAACAATGCGACTGCATCGGCAGCGGACATGCAAAAGTCTTCAGAAAAGAAGGCCTACCTTGCCTTCGGAAACAACCGCCGAAAATTCTCGGTAGTAAGCGCCGACACCGCCTCGGACTCGTCCGCAAGCACCTCGCCAAGCACCCGGGCCGTATGCGCCACATACGAGGGCTCATTGCGGCGCCCACGGAACGGCACCGGCGCCAGATACGGCGAGTCCGTCTCCACCAGAAGCCGGTCCGCCGGCAGAGATGCCGCGATCTCCCGCAGCGCGCCCGACTTCGGAAACGTCAGAATGCCGGAGAAGCTGACATACCCGCCCATCGCCACCGCACGTCTCCGCCAGCGCCCGCCCAGAGCTGAAGCAATGCAGCAGGAAAGCGAACGCACCGCCCTGTTCCTGCTCGTCTTTCAGTATCGCGTAGGTGTCCTCGTCGGCATCGCGGGTGTGTATGCAGATCGGCATCCCGGCCCGCCTCGCGGCACGTATCTGGGCGCGAAACGCCGCCGCCTGCGCGTCGCGCGGCGCCTTTTCGTAGAAGTAATCCAGCCCGGCCTCGCCGATGCCGATCACTCGCGGATGCGCCGCCAGGTCGACCAGCGCCTGCTCGTCCGGCACGCCATCGTCGCCCGCATGGTGCGGATGCGTGCCCACGGTGCACCACAGCCCGGGCACCGCGTCGGTCAGCGCCAACTGCTCGGATGCGCGTGACGTCCGCGTGCCGATCGTCACCATGCCGCCGACGCCGGCGGCCAGCGCGCGCGCCAGGATTTCCGGCCGCTCGGCCTCGGTGAAGTAATCCAGATGACAATGCGAATCGATCAACATCAATGCTTTGCCTTCGCGTCTTCAACCAAACGCGGAAAGATGCCCTGTGGCGCCGCCAGCGTGATCGCGTCCGGCAGCGCCACCGCCAGCCCGGCGATATCGCGCGCGCCGGCCGGCACGCCCAGCTGGTCCAGCAGCCGCACCATGCTGGACGGCATGAACGGCGAGAGCAGTATGCCCAGAACGCGCAGCAGCTCGGCCAGCATGCGCAGCACGTGGCCCATGCGTACCGGGTCGGTCTTGGCCAGCGACCAGGGCGCCATCTGGGCGATGTAGCCGTCGCCGGCGCGAATCACCCGCCAGATCTCGTCGAGCGCGTCGCCCAGCGCCTGCCGCTCGACCAGCGCCAGCACCGTGCCGGCGAGCGCACCGGACATCTCCAGCAGCGCCGCATCCTCGGCGGTGCGCGGCCCGGCATCCGGCAGCACGCCGGCGCATTTTTGCGCGATAAGCGACAGCGTGCGCTGCGCCAGATTGCCGATCCCGTTGGCCAGATCCGTGTTCAGACGCCCGACCAGCGCGCGATGGCTGAAATCGCCGTCATTGCCGAACGGCACTTCGCGCAAGCAGGAAGAACCGTGTGGCATCCACGCCGTAGCGCGCCACCAGATCGGCGGGACCCACCACGTTGCCCACGGATTTGCTCATCTTGGCGCCGTCGATCGTCCACCAGCCATGCGCGAAGATACGCCGCGGCACCGGCAGCCCGGCCGCCATCAAAAAGGCCGGCCAGTAGATCGCGTGGAAGCGCTGGATGTCCTTGCCGACAAGATGCAGATCGGCCGGCCAGAACCGCCAGAGTGGCCCGGTCTCGTCCGGATACCCAAGCGCGGTGATGTAGTTGGCCAGCGCGTCCAGCCACACATACATCACGTGGTCCGGGTCGCCAGGCACGGCCATACCCCAGCGGAAGCTGGTCCGGCTCACCGACAGGTCGCGCAAGCCGCCGCGCAGGAAGCTCAGCATCTCGTTCCGCTTGCCTGCCGGTCCGACAAAATCCGGGTTGGCCTCGTAATACGCCAGCAATTTGTCCTGGTAGGCCGACAGCCGGAACAGATAGTTGGGCTCCCTCACCCACTCCACCGGCGCGCCGGTCGGCGCCAGCCTGGTGCCGTCGGCGAGCGTGGTCAGATCGGCCTCGGCGTAGAAATCCTCGTCCCGTACCGCGTACCAGCCCTCGTAATGGCCGAGATAGATGTCGCCGCTGGCCGCCAGGCGCTCCCACAAGACGGTGACGCCCGCCTTGTGCCGCTGCTCCGTGGTGCGGATGAAATCATCGTTCGATACATCCAGGAGCGCCAGCATCTCCTTGAATTCGCCCGATACCCTGTCGGTGAAATCCTGCGGCGCCAGCCCGGCGTCGGAGGCGGCCTTTTCCACCTTCTGGCCGTGCTCGTCGGTGCCGGACAGGAACCAGGTATCGACCCCCTCGAGGCGCTTGAAGCGGGCGACCACGTCGGCGGCGATCGCCGTATAAGCGTGTCCGATATGCGGCGAGCCGTTCACGTAAAATATCGGCGTGGTAACGTAGTAGGTTGACATTGCTGCTCTTCAGAGTGGCGCTAACGCAGGGAGCGCCTGGCTTTCACTGTCTTACCAGAGCCAGTCCGGCGATCACAGCCTGCCGCCGGTCCATGTTCGCGCGCTCGGTCTCGGCCGCCAGCTGCACGATCGCCGCTGACGCCTCCGCCAGGCAGCAAGGCAGCCCCGCGCCTGCGCCGCTTGCCTGCGTGCGCGCCGCCAGCGCCAGTCCGCGTGCCTGCAGCAACCCCATGAAGGTCTCGAACGCCGCCTGGTCGCGCAGCGCATCGGCCATTTCGTAGCCGCGCAGCAGCGCCATCCGGGCCCGGCCGCCAGCACCTCCTCGACCATCCCGGCGATCTTCAGCCCGCCATCGTCGGCCAGCGCCAGCGCGCGCCCAGGCGAGCCGTCCGCCAGGCCCGCCAATGCTGCCCGGTCGGACTGCGCCATCGCCGGCAGATAGAGCGCCAGTGCGGCCTCCATCGTCTGTGCGTCAGTGGCGCCAGCGCCAGATGCCGGCACCGGCTGCGTATCGTGGGCAGCAGCCGCCCCGGCGCCGAACACACCAGCATCAGCACCGCACGCGCCGGCGGCTCCTCGAGCACCTTGAGCAGCGCGTTGGCCGATTGCGGGTTCAGGTCTTCGGCGCCGTCCAGAATCACCACGCGCCAGCCGCCTTCGGCCGGCGTCAGGTGCAGGAAAGGCGGGATCATGCGCGCCGTCTCCGCGGCGATCTGCTTCTTCAGGCGCTTCTTCTTCTCGTCCCACTCGCGCTCGATCGTCAGCAGGTCCGCATGCGTTCCGGCCGCCACGCGACGGAACACCGGGGCGGATGCCGGCATGTCCAACGCACTGGCGCCGGCCAGCAAGGCACGCGCGAACCGATAGGCCAGAGTTGCTTTGCCCACGCCCTCCGGCCCGGTGATCAGCCAGGCATGGTGCAGCCGGCCGCCTTGCAGCGCGTCTCGGATCGCCGCTTCTGCCGGCGCGTGGCCGATCAGGTTCGGGTTTTCTCTCGGATCGGGCGGCACGGGGGCACTTTCGGAAAGGCAGGAAGAAAGCAGTCCTTTTTCGAGAAAAAGGACCAAAAAGCTTTTGCTATGACGCTTGCCCGAGCGTCGAGCCTATCGCTACAGGCGTATCGACCGGCAGAACGAGCGTAGGCCTCGGGGCAGACGTCGGAGCAAAAGCTTTTTGGTCCTTTTTCTCGAAAAAGGACTGCTTTCTTGCCTTGGTAAAAGCCGCTGTCGTAGCAGCACAATCCTCAAGCCAAACCAGGCGCCCGTATAGGCTCGCCGCTCAGCGCCTCGTTCGGCCGCCGGCCTTTCAGCAGCCGCATGGCAGACACTACCAGCGCAACATGGGAGAATGCCTGCGGGATGTTCCCGACCAGCCGCTTGGCCCCGGCATCGTATTCCTCGCTGAGCAGCCCGACATCGTTGCACAGAGCCAGCAGCCGCTCGAACAGAGCGCGCGCCTCCTCCATGCGGCCCTGCATCGCGTAGGCGTCCACCAGCCAGAAGGTGCAGGCCAGGAACGCGCCCTCGCCGGGCGGCAACCCGTCCACATTGCTCTGCGTACGGTAGCGCAGCACGAAGCCATCCTGCAGCAGGTCTTCCTCGATCGCCTTCACCGTACCAACCACACGCGGGTCGTCCGCCGGCAGGAACCCGACTGCGGGTATGAGCAGCAGCGTGGCGTCCAGCTCCTGGCCGCCGAATGTCTGCACGAAGGTGTTGCGCACCGGGTCGTAGCCGTCCTTGAGCACACGCGCTTCGATGGCGGTGCGCATCGCGCGCCATTCGTCGACGGGGCCGTGCAGATGATAGCGCACGGCGTCCTTGATCATCCGGTCGACGGCCACCCAGGCCATGATCTTGCTGAAGGTGAAATGCTGGGCGCCGCCGCGTATCTCCCACATGCCCTCGTCGGGCATCTCCCAGATGGTTGCCAGATGGGCCACGATGTTGCGCTGCAGCGCCCAGCCATGCGGCGCCGGCTTCAGCCCCCGCCTTCGCGCCTGGTGCAGCGCCTCCAGCACCTCGCCATAGACGTCGAGCTGCACCTGGCCGCTGGCCGCGTTGCCCACGCGCACCGGCTTGCTGCCCTCGTAGCCGGCCAGCCAGGGCAACTCGCGCTCGTCGAGCGAGCGCTCGCCGTGCAGCCCGTACATGATCTGTATCTGGCTGGCGGACCCGGCCACGCTGCGCTGCAGCCAGTCGCGCCAGGCGATCGCCTCCTCGGAATAGCCGGCATCCATCAGCGCGTACAGCGTCAGGCTGGCATCGCGCAGCCAGCAATAGCGGTAATCCCAGTTGCGCGGCCCGCCGATCTGTTCGGGCAGCGACGTTGTGGGTGCGGCCACGATGCCCCCTGTCGGCGCGTAGGTCAGTGCCTTGAGCGTCAGCAGGCTGCGGTGCACGGCGGCGCGATACGGCCCTTCGTAGCGGCAGCGGCTGATGAACGCGTCCCAGTGCTGCGCCGTTTCGGCCAGCGCGGCGAGCGGATCGACGGGCGGCGGCGGCGGCTTGTGCGACTCGCCGTAGGACAGCACGAACGCGACCGTCTGCCCGGCTGCCACGCCGAACGCGCCTATGGTGCGCATGTCCCGCCCGGTCAGTTTCACCGAGGTGCGCACAACCACCATGTTCGGCCCGACGATCGCGCAGAGCCCGCTATGGTCGTCGAGGCGGGTCACCCAGGGTACGCTGATGCCGTAGTCGAAGCGGAACGCGAGATCGGTCTGCATTGCCACGCGCCCTGCCCGGCCCTGCACGAGCCTGACCAGCGTCGGGTTGGGCTGGCCGGTCGCCATGAAATCGATCACGGCGACGGTGCCGCCTGCAGTCTCGTACACCGTCTCCAGGATCATGCTGTCGCCCTGGTAGGCGCGGCGCGTGGCCGGCGGGTTGCCGACCGGTGCGATGCTCCAGCAGCCGTTGTCGCGGTCGCCCAGCAGTGCCGCGAAGCAGGCCTGGCTGTCGAAATGCGGCAGGCAGAGCCAGTCGATCGAGCCGTCGAGTCCGACCAGGGCGGAGGTCACCTGATCGCCGATCATCGCGTAATCTTCTAGTCTGGATGGCATCCGGGTTCCCCAAGGAGACAAGAAAGCAAGCAGTCCTTTTTCGAGAAAAAGGACCAAAAAGCTTTTGACTCCCCTGTCGGGTGCAAGCTGGATAAGCCGCCGACAGCAGGCAAAAGTTTTTTGCTTCTTTTTTTCAAAAAAGAAGTGCTTTCTTCCTTCCTCAGCCACCTTGCAAGCGCGAAAAGCTTGACTTTGGCGGCCCGATTCCAGATACGGCACAGAGCGACGCGCATAGATGCGGTTCGCGCGGGGGGCAACCTGCCCATTACGGCCGCGTCATAGCTCCGCCGCCCACTCTCCAAGAGACCGAGAAGATTTGTTGAACCAAAACACAGCCCGCGAGGCGGACGAGTCCGTGCCCGAAATGCATAGCTCTCCCGACATACGCGAAGCCGGCGCCGACACGCCAGATGCCACAGCCGAATCCGCAGCGCCGTCAGCCGAGCCGGCGCGCACCGAGACGCCAGATGCCGGAATGCCGGCGGCCGAAGCCGCGCCGGCGCACGACTCCCAGAGCGACGAACCAGAGCGCGCGTCCGACGAAGCGCCACGCGCAGAGCCGTCCGACGGTGATGCCGCCCGCATCGCCGCAGAGCTGTCCGCCGTCACTTTCGTGGCGCCGCAGGACGCCGCTGCCCGCGCGCCGGCCGCGGTAGCCGAGCCTGCCGACGAGCCGCAGGTGATCTTCGCCGATCTCGGCCTGTCCGAGCCGATCCTGCGCGCCATCGAGGAAAAGGGCTACAAGCACCCGACGCCCATCCAGGCCCAGGCGATCCCCGCCGTGCTCTCCGGGCGCGACGTGATGGGCGTGGCCCAGACCGGCACCGGCAAGACCGCCAGTTTCACGCTGCCGATGCTCGACATCCTGAGCGGCTCGCGCTCGCGCGCCCGCATGCCGCGCAGCCTGATCCTCGAGCCCACGCGCGAGCTGGCCCTTCAGGTGGCGGAAAACTTCGTCGAATACGGCAAATATCTCAAGCTGAACCACGCGTTGCTGATCGGCGGCGAGAGCCTGAACGACCAGAAAGAGGCCCTGATGAAGGGCGTCGACGTGCTGATCGCCACGCCGGGCCGGCTGATCGACCTGTTCGAACGCGGCGGCCTCATGCTGACCGACGCCAAGCTGCTCGTCATCGACGAAGCCGACCGCATGCTCGACATGGGCTTCATCCCGGACGTCGAGCGCATCGTGGCGATGCTGCCGAAGACGCGCCAGACGCTGTTCTTCTCCGCGACCATGGCGCCGGAAATCCGCCGCCTGTCGGACGCCTTCCTGTCGAACCCGCGGCTGATCACCGTCATCCAAATCCGCCTCCGTGGCCACCACGATCGTGGCCGGCCTGGCGCTGGTCGCCGAGAACGACAAGCGCGAGGCGCTGCGCCGGCTGATCCGCTCCGAGGAGGTCTCCAACGCGCTGATCTTCTGCAACCGCAAGCGCGACGTCGACATCCTGTTCAAGTCGCTGACCCGCCACGGCTTCTCCGCCGGCTCGCTGCATGGCGACATGAGCCAGCCGGCCCGCTTCGCCACGCTGGACAAGTTCAAGAAGAACGAGCTGCGCCTGCTCGTCTGCAGCGACGTGGCCGCGCGCGGCATCGACATCGGCGGCCTCAGCCACGTGTTCAATTTCGACGTGCCGCAGCACGCGGAAGATTACGTGCATCGCATCGGCCGCACCGGCCGCGCCGGGCTAGATCGGCCATGCCTTCACTTTGGCCTCGCCCGACGACAAGCCTGGCGGTGGATGCGATCGAGAAGCTGACCGGGTACGCCATTCCGCGCATCGCCGTGCCGGGACTCGACATCGTGGACTGGGCCGAGGGCGACAGCCGCAAGCGCCGCGGCCGTGCCGCGCCCGCGCGTGGCAAATCCATCTCCGACGGCAAGGCCGATTCGGAAGCCGCTCCAAAGGCGCCGCGCGCCCCGCGGGCCGAAGCCGAGCCAGGCGCCGAGCCCGCCAAGCCGCGTCGCGCGCGTGGGCGCCGGAGCTCCGCCGACCGCGCCGCGCCTGCTGAGGCCGCGGTGCAGATTGCGCCCGAGCAACCCGGCCTGCCGGACCTGGTGGAGGCGAGCGCGCCCGCCGCGCAGCCCGCCCGCCCCGAGCAACCCGCCCGACAGGAGCAACGCCCGCGTGGCGGCCGCCAGGAGCGTGGCGAGTTGGCGCGCTCGGAGCCGCGTTCCGGCCAGCGCTCGCAATCGCGCCAGGAGCCGCGCCCAGATACGCGCCCGGACACCCGCGCCGAGCAGCGTCCCGAACCACGCCAAGAGAGCCGGGCCGAGCCGCGCCAGGAGAGCCGCTTCGATCCCCGCGCCGACCGGGACCGCGGCCGCTACCGTCGCGATGACGACCTCGGCCCCGCTGTGCTGGGCTTCGGCGACGACGTACCCGCGTTCATGACCCTGCCGCGTCGCCCTGCGCTCGCAGCCTTGCCTGACGCGGCGCCCGAAACCGCGACGCACGCCGCCGCGGAGGCCTGACCCGATCGCCAACCCGCGCCAGACCAGGCGCCCGCCGGCCCTGCCCCCAACCGCCACGCCGATCCAAGTCACCGTCAGCCATATCGGCACCGGCGGTGACGGCGTGGTCGGCGGCGAACTCCCGCTGCACATCGCGCGCACGCTGCCGGGCGAGAGGGTGCTTGCGCAGCCGCAGCCGGGCGGCAAGCGGGCCGCGCTGCTTGATGTCGTCCAGCCCAGCCCGGAACGCGTCGCCCCGCCCTGCCCGCATTTCGTCGAGGGCTGCGGCGGCTGCGCGCTGCAACATTGGGACGACGCCGCCTACGCCGCCTGGAAACGCAACCTGGTCGTCGCTGCCCTGCAACGCGCCGGCTTCCCCGAACCGCACGTGGGCGCCTTGCTGCGCACCCCGCCAGCTACCCGGCGCCGGATGGATTTCGCCGCCTTGCGCACCACCGACGGCCTGCTCCTCGGCCTGCACGAAGCCCACACGACCGCTATCGTCGACCTGCACACCTGCCTGGTGCTCCACCCCACGCTCACCGCCCTGCTCGCGCCGTTGCGCGAAACCCTCCGCGGCCTGGGCGCCCTGCGCCGGCACGCCTCGATCCTGGCCAACCTGCTCGCCGACGGCGCCGACCTGCTGATACGCACCGACGGCCCGCTCGCGCCGACCGACCGTGCGAAACTCGCGGCCTTCGCCGCCGCGCACGCCATAAGCCGCATTGCCTGGGCACTGAACGACGGCCCGACCGAAATCGCTTTCCAGCTCGGCGCGCCCTATCTGCTGTTCGCCGGCCACCGCGTCGAACCGCCGCCAGGCGCCTTTCTACAGGCCTCGCCCGCCGGCAAATCAGCCATCACCGACGCGCTGTTGGCTGCCCTGCCCGCGCGCCTCACCGGCCGCTCGCGCGCGGTCGAACTGTTCGCCGGCTGCGGCACGCTCAGCTTCCCGCTCGCCCAACATCTCCGCGTGCTGGCCTATGAAGGCGACGCCCCGTCGGCCGCCAGCGTCCGCCGCGCCCAATCCGGCACCCGCGTGGAGATGACCCAGCGCGACCTGGCCCGCCAGCCGCTCTCGGCCAAGGAATTGTCGACCGCCGCGATGATCGTGCTCGACCCACCCTATGCCGGTGCGGCCGCGCAGATGCCGCAGATCGCGGCCAGCGGCGTGGGTCGCGTGGCCTATGTCAGTTGCAATCCGGGCGCGTTGTCGCGCGATGCGGCGGTGCTGGGTGCGGCGGGATATCGGCTGCTGGCGGCCACCGCAATCGATCAGTTTCTG
Organism: uncultured Alphaproteobacteria bacterium; assembly: GCA_963795825.1. GTDB lineage: Bacteria > Pseudomonadota > Alphaproteobacteria > Acetobacterales > Acetobacteraceae > BOG-908. The sequence goes on from CAWCIW010000005.1 coordinate 352,106, forward strand.
TGGTCGGCGCAGGTGGAGTGCGTGGCGGTGTTCGGGAAGTAGGGACGAGGCACTCCCGCCGGCGGCAAGGTGCTGCGGTGACACCAGACGGCAAAAGGAAGCAAGGCCTTCTTTTTCGAGAAAAAGAAGCAAAAGGCTTTTATTCCGACGTCGGCATCGGCGCTTACACCCGTCTGCAAGACGCGCACTGGCAGAAAGAATTCGAGCCTCGGGGCAGGCGTCGGAGCAAAAGCTTTTTGCTTCTTTTTCTCGAAAAAGAAGGCCTTGCCTTAGCCTTTCGTATCACCGCACCAGACGCCCGCGACATTGTGCGTGCCAGCCTCACACAACCACCCGCCCCCCGCCGGTAAAAACCTCGAACCCATCAGCCCGCGCCACACCCACAAGCGTCATCCCCGCCCCCTCCGCCGCCCGCACCGCAAGCGCCGTTGGTGCCGACACCGCAACCACCACCGCCGCCCCCATGCGCGCCGCCTTTTGCACCAGCTCGATCGAGATCCGGCTCGTCAGCACCACGATCCCGCCAGCCGCCGCCACCCCGCGCCGTGCCAGCACCCCGCCCAGTTTATCGAGCGCGTTGTGCCGCCCCACATCCTCCCGCAGCGCCACCAGCCCCTCACCCGCGGTCCAGAACCCCGCCGCATGAACCGCCCGCGTCGCCTGGTTCAGCACCTGCGCGCCCGACAGGCTCGCCGCCGCGAGCTGCACCTCGTCGGCGGTAAACCGCGCCTCCGCCGACACCTCCGGCACCGGCCGCAACGCCTCCCCCAAACTCTCCAGGCCGCACATCCCGCACCCCGTGGCCCCGGCCAGCCTTCGCCGCCGCTGCTCGAGCGCCGCCATGCGCGCCGGCGCGATCCACATGCGCAACTCCACCCCGCCTTCGGCTTCCACCACCGCGAACTCCGCGATCTCGTCAGCCGATGGCACGATCCCTTCCGACAGGCTGAACCCTACCGCGAAATCCTCGAGATCCGCCGGCGTGGCCATCATCACGGCATGCGTCACCCGGTTGTAGGTGATCGCCACGGCGGTCTCTTCGGCCAGTTGCCGGCTGGCCTGGGCCGCTTCGCCCTGGCGCCAGGCGATACTTGGGAACGTTACGGCTGGGGGGATCATCGTAAGTGCAGCAAGAAAGTAGTCCTTTTTCGAGAAAAAGGACCAAAAAGCTTTTGCTCCCTTGCCTGCATTGATACGCCCTCAGGTGCTGCGGGCGTATGCGTTGGCGGAGATATTCGGGACGAACGGACTTTTCAGATACCCGCGCCGGCGTCCTTGTGTATGCCGCACTCCGTCTTGCCCGTCCCGGCCCAGCGGCCGCTCCTCGGATCGTCCCCGGCCGCCACCGCCCGCGTGCACGTGGCGCAGCCGATCGACGGATAGCCGGCCAGGCTCAGCGCATGCCGCGGCAACCCGCGCGCCACCATCTCCGCCTCGACATCTGCAGCGCTCCAGGCCGCCAGCGGATTGATCTTCACCTTGCCGCCCGCCGCCTCGCGCACCGGCAACGACGCCCGGATCGCCGACTGGTGCCGCTTGCGTCCGCTGATCCAGGCGTCGAACGGCGCCAACGCCCGCTCCAGCGGCGCCACCTTGCGAAATGCGCAGCAGGCATCCGCATCGTAGCGCCACAGCTCGGCGCCGGGATCACTGTCCGCCACCGCGGCCGCCGTCGGCCCCACGCTGCGCACGTCGGTCAGGCCAAGCACGCCGGCCAGCGTGTCCCGATAGGCCAGGGTCTCGCGGAAATGCTGGCGCGTATCGACGAACACCACGGGCGTGGTCGGGTCGATCTGCGCCACCAGCGCCAGCAATACCGCGGAATCCGCGCCGAAGGAGGAGACCACCGCGATCCGGCCCGCATGGTCGCGCAGCGCGTCTCGCAGGATCGCCAGGCTGTCGGCCACAGGGTCCGACGCTTCCGGCGGCGCGGTATCCACCAGGCAATCATATGTCACGCAATCCAGCATGAAGATGCCCCAATACGCGAAAGACGGCGATATAGCCGCTCGCAGTAGCGCATATCGGAAGTTCAACGGCAAATTGCTGTTGTATCCGATATGCACGCCTTGCAATGCGAAGTAGGCTGCTAGGAAATACCGCGCGCCGGTGTGGAACCCTGGTTTGACCCACCTTCCCCACGCAGCCTATCCACCCGCACAATGGACACCCCGACCACCCAGCCGACCTGGCGCGTCATCAAGACATACGGTCACGAAGCCGGCTTTTCCTGCGCCTTCCGCCAGTGGCAGGCGCAGCACTCGCATTGCCGCTTCCTGCACGGCTATGCCCTCGCCTTCCGCTTCACCTTCGCCGCCCGGACCCTGGACGACCGCGGCTGGTGCATCGATTTCGGCGGCCTCAAACCCCTGCGCACCTGGCTCGCCGGCATGTTCGACCACACGCTGCTCGTAGCGTCCGACGATCCGGACCTCGCCACCCTCGCCGCCCTGCAAACCGCCGGCCTGGCGCAGCTGCGCGTCGTCGAAGCCGTGGGCTGCGAGGCCTTTGCCGCCTTGGCCCACCAATGGGCCGCTGCCTACCTGGCAAGCGAGACGCAGGGGCGCGTGGTCGTCGAGCAGGTCGAGGTCAGCGAACATCCCGGTAATGCCGCGAGCTTTTCTCCCGAATAGGCCAGAAAGCAGTCCTTTTTTGAAAAAAAGGACCAAAAAACCTTTGATCCCGTTCGCTGGGGCCGACGCATGGGCCTAAGTCCCACGGCTTGCCTGTATCCAGCCAGCGCGCGACAGCACACAGCAAAAGTTTTTTGCTTCTTTTTTTCAAAAAAGAAGGCCTTCCTTCCTTCCTGCACGCACCAAAGAACCGCCCGCATATACCATCCAGGCCCCGCAACCGCCACCCGCCGCCTGGCGTTCGCGCGGGATGGATAACACCACCACAGCGCCGCCGCCGCGCAAACGACACCGCGTCCTGCGCGTCCTGGCCACAATCTTCGGCGTGCTCGTCGTCGGCGTGATCGCCCTGATCCTGCTGTGGAACTGGGACTGGTTCATCCCGATCGTGCAGAACCAGGCGTCCAGCGCCATCGGCCGCCGCGTCACCATCTCCCATCTGCATGTCCGCCTCGGCCGCAACACCACAGTCGCTGCGGACAACGTCGTCGTCGCCAACCCGGACGGCTTCGTCAGTACCTATCCGCTCGCCCGAATCGGCCGCCTGACCGTGGTCGCCAGCGTGATGGACTATATCCACCACAGCACCATCGTGCTGCCCAGCATCGCGCTCGACCATCCCGACATCCGCGCCATCGCCATGCCGGACGGTAGCAACAACTACACGCTGAAACTGCGCCCGGCCAAACCAGGCGCCAAACCCACCCCGCCGCCGCAGATCGGCAATCTGCAGATCACCGCCGGCACAGCCTATGTGGTCGACCCCAAGTTGAAGACGAATTTTGCCGCCGGTATCGCCACCCGCCCGGCCACCGCAAGCGAGCCCGCCGCCATCGTCGTCAATGCCAAGGGCACCTACGCCGCCCAGCCGGTCACCGCGGACTTCATCGGCGGCGCCCTGCTCAGCCTGCGTGACGCGAAGCATCCCTATCCGATCGACCTGCACGTGGCGAACGGCCCCACCAAGGCCTCTCTCGTCGGCACTGTGGAAAACCCGCTCAACTTCGCCGGTGCCCGCCTGAAGCTGAGTTTCTCCGGCCCGGACATGTCCGAGCTCTACCCGCTGACCGGCATTCCCATCCCGCAAACCCCGCCGTTTTCGATTGCCGGCAACCTCGATTATGCCCCCCCGCGCATACGCTTCACCAATTTCGAAGGTCGCGTCGGCGCCTCGGATTTGGGCGGCACCATCACCGCCGAGCCGCGCCCTGGCACAAGGCCGGACGTCACGATGGACCTGGTCAGCCGCCGTGTGGACCTGGCCGATCTCGGCGGCTTCATCGGCACGCCGGCCGGCAAGCTGAACCAGACCGCCGGCGAGACGCCCGAGCAGAAGAAAGAGGCCGCCGCAGCAAAGACCAGCAAGAAGCTGTTCCCCGACACCAAGATCAACCTGCCGAAGATCCGTGCGGCCGACATCCACCTGAAATACACCGCCGATCACATCGAGAACAAATACACGCCGTTCGACAAGCTCCGCGTCACGATGGACATCGTCGACGGCAAGATCGCCCTGCACCCGCTCGATTTCGTCGTCGGCAACGGTGACATCGCCAGCGTCATCGAGCTCACCCCTGATCCGAACGACCTGGTGCACGCCAACGCCGACATACGCTTCCACCACCTCGAGCTCGCCCGCCTGATGCAGGCGACCCACAGCTTCAAGGGCAGCGGCATCATCGGTGGCCAGGCGCGTCTCGACACCAACGGCAATTCGCTCGCCAGCATGATGGGCCAGGGCAATGGCGAGCTTAAGCTGGTACTCACCAGCGCAGGTGACGTCTCCGCCCTGCTCGTCGATGTGGCGGGGCTGGAGTTCGGCAATGCCTTGCTCAGCGCGCTGGGGGTGCCCAACCGTGCCAAGATCGACTGCTTCGACGTCGATCTGCCGATGCGCCAGGGCCTTGTGGACATCAAGGAGATGCTGCTGGATACCGATGAGGCCCGCGTGGTCGGCAAGGGCAGCCTCAACCTGCGCGACCAGTCGATGGACATGTCGCTGACCACGCGCTCGAAGCATTTCTCGATCGGCTCGCTGCCGGGTCCGATCAACCTCACCGGCCCGATCACCAGCCCCTCGATACGGCCTGGTGCGGAAGTGGCGGCGCGGGCCGGGGCGGCGGTCGGGCTAGGCATCGTGCTAACGCCGCTTGGGGCGTTGCTGCCGACGGTGCAGTTTGGCGTGGGCAATGACGATGCCTGTCCGAAGGCAGAGGCTGCGATCCGGCAACCGTTGAAGGCACCTGCGCCTAGCCGGCGGCACGCGCACAAGTAAGCAAGGCCTTCTTTTTTGAAAAAAAGAAGCAAAAAACTTTTGCTATGACGCGTGCTGCCCGAGCCTTGCGCATTTTTGCCCGGGCAAGCGCTTGCACGCAGAGCGTTGGCTTCGGGGCAGCGATCATAGCAAAAGTTTTTTGTTTCTTTTTTTCAAAAAAGAAAGCGCTTTCTTAACTTCCCGGCATTTGGCTCAGCCCGCCTTTTCTGGAACAAGCCGCCAAATGCCCTCGCTCTCCATCCCGCTCACCTCCGCCTCCAATCTGCGCGACCTCGGCGGCTGGCCCACCGCCGATGGCCGCCACGTGCGGACCGGACTCGTCTTCCGTGCCCCTGCCCTGAGCCGGCTGAACAGCGACGACCAGGCGGTGATCGCAAAGCTCGGCCTGCGCACCGTGTGCGACCTGCGCGGCGTGCAGGAGGCCGCCAGCAATCCCGTTTCCCTGTCCGGCCCCGAGGTGCTCGCCTTGCCCATAGAGCCCTCGGTAGGCGCCGGCCTGCGTGACATACTGCGCACCGGCCAGGATAGCGGCCATGCCAGCCCGGACGACATGATGGCGCTGCTGCGCGACGCCTACCGCGCCTACGCGCTACAAAGCTTTGCGCAATACCGGGCCTTGTTCGCCGCCCTCCTGGCGCCGGGCGGCACGCCGCTGCTGCTGCACTGCTCGGCCGGCAAGGACCGCACCGGCTTCGGGTCAGCACTTTTGCTGAGCGCGCTTGGCGTATCATGGGCTGACGTGATGGAGGATTACCTCGCGACCAACACGCTCTGGCGCCGCGAGATCGCCAGCAGGTTCGACCTTCCCGAGCCGGTGAAGGACGTCCTGTTCAGCGCCCACGAGAACCTGCTGGCGGCAGCGTTCGACGCCATACGCGAGGAATACGGCTCAGTGGACACCTACCTGGAACAGGCGATCGGCCTGGATGCAGCCGCCCGAGCCAGGCTGGTAGAGCACCTAACCGCGTGAAAGCCCGCTTTCAGCAGGATAGAACGCCGACAGGGAGCAAAAGTCTTTTGCTTCTTTTCTTCAGAAAAGAAGGCCTTCGTTCCTAGTGGATCTCTCCGTAGCCCACCTCCTGACCGCAGCCGGCCACAGCGTATTCCTGCAAGGCGCCGCAATCGTAATAGGCACCTTTATTCTGGAAGACGCCGCTACCGCCGCCGCCGCTCTGGCCGTGCAGAGCGGCGGCGTGTCGATCCAGGTGGCCCTGAGCGCGCTCTACATAGGCATAGTGCTGGGCGACATAGGCCTCTACGGCCTGGGCCGCCTGGCTGCGCACGTACCCTGGGCCGCCCGCCTGATCCCGCCGCAGCGGCAGGATCGCGGCCGCGCGTGGCTGGAGCGGCACGTGTTCAAGGTGGTGTTCATCAGCCGTTTTCTGCCGGGCGTGCGCCTGCCGACCTACACCGCGTGTGGCTTTCTGGGCGCAAACTTTCGCAAATTCGTCGCAGCCGCGGTTGGCGCCACCTTGATCTGGACTTCCGCGTTGTTCGCCATATCGCTGCGCGTGGGCAAGCTGCTCGTGGACCATCTCGGCGAGTGGCGCTGGGCCGGTTTTGCCGCGTTCGTCGTCGTCATCATCCTGGCCGGCCGCCTGGCGGTCCGCGCCCAGGTCAAAGGATAGCAATTTGGACTCGCTCGCCGCGCATATCGACGAAGACGCGTTGCACGCTGCGCTGGCCGAGCCGATGCCGCGCCGGCGCGAGGTCTCCCCGTTCGAGTTCCTGCCCGGCTGGCTCACATACTTCCCGGTGATCGCCCAGTGGCTGGCGCTCGGCGCCTGGTATCGCGACCTCAGCCTGCCCACCGCGGCCAACCCCGCGATCACCACCGGCGGCCTGTGCGGCGAGAGCAAGACCGCCATACTGGATCTGGTGACCGGCGAAGCGCGCGACGCGATCGCGCCCTACACCACGATGGTCACCGGCGACGACGACCTGCCGCGCGCGCGCGCCGCCCTGACCCAAGCCGGCCTTTCGCTGCCGATCGTGCTGAAACCGGATATCGGCTGCAACGGCGCCGGCGTGCGCCTCATCGCCGACGAAGCAGCCCTGGCCGCCGCACTCGCCGCCTTCCCGCGCCAGGTTAAGCTCGTGCTCCAGCACCTCATCCCCTACGAAGGCGAAGCCGGCATCTTCTACATCCGCCGCCCGCAGGACCATGCCGGACACGTCACCTCGCTCACCCTGAAGCACGCCCCCGTTGTGACCGGCGACGGCACATCCACCCTGCGCCGCCTGATCGAAACCGACCCGCGCCACGGCAAGCTGCAGCACCTCTATCTCTCCCGCCTCGGCGCCCAGCTCGACACCATCCCCGCCCGCGGCGCGCGCGTGCGCCTGGTGTTCGCGGGCAACCACTGTCGCGGCTCGATCTTCCGCAACGGTGCGGCCGACATCACGCCGGCGCTCGCCACCCGCATCGACCAGATCGCGCGCGCCATGCCGGACTTCCATTTCGGCCGTATCGACGTGCGGTATCGCAGCCTGCACGCGCTGCGCGAGGGCACCGATTTCAGCATTATCGAGATCAACGGCGTGGGCTCGGAAGCCACCCATATCTGGGACCCTGATACCACTTTGCGCGAGGTGTATTCCGTGCAGTTGCGGCATTACGGTGCAGCGTGGGCGATTGCCGCGGAGATGCGCCGGCGTGGGGCGCGGCCTAGCGGGCTTTTGCCGATGTTTCGTGACTGGAAGAACCAGTTGCGGTTGATGGCGTCTTATCCGCTTAACGATTGATAGCGTGAAGCAAGGCCTTCTTTTCTGAAGAAAAGAAGCAAAAGGCTTTTGTCCCGACGCCTGCCCAGAGGCTCGCACTGTCCTGCCAATATCGCTGTGGCAGAACCGGCGCGGGCCTCGGTGCAGGCGGGGAGCAAAAGTCTTTTGCTTCTTTTCTTCAGAAAAGAAGGCCTTCCTTCCTAAGGATTACCTTCGATGAACTCCGACCTCCTAAGCCCGGTAACACTAGGCCCGCTAACCCTAGCTAACCGCATAGTCATGGCCCCCCTGACCCGCAGCCGAGCCCAAGCCGGCGGCATCCAGGGCGAGCTAAACGCCACCTACTACGCGCAGCGGGCCAGCGCCGGCCTGATCATCAGCGAGGCCACCAACATCTCCCGCCAGGGCCGCGGTTATGCGCTCACCCCCGGCATCTTCACCGAGGCGCAGGTCGCCGGCTGGCGCCTCGTCACCGACAAGCTCCACGCGGCCGGCGGACGCATCTTCTGCCAGCTCTGGCATGTCGGCCGCATCAGCCACCCTGATCTGCAGATGGACCAGGCGCTTCCCGTGGCGCCGTCCGCGATACGCCCCACCAAGGGCACCGCCTTCACCGACCTCGGAATGCAGGCGTTCGTGACCCCGCGCGCCCTGCGCACCGACGAGATACCCGGCATCGTCGCCGACTACGCCCACGCCGCGGACTGCGCCAAGCGTGCCGGCTTCGACGGCGTGGAGATACACGCCGCCAACGGCTACCTCATCGACCAATTCCTCCGCACCAGCACGAACCACCGCACCGACACCTACGGCGGCTCGCTGGAAAACCGCGTTCGCCTGCTGACCGAAGTGACCGAGGCGGTGCTCAAGGTATGGCCCGCCGGCAGCGTCGGCGTGCGTTTCGGGCCCACCAGTGCCGCCAACGACATCTCCGACGCCGACCCGCAGGCCACCTTCGGCTACGCGGTCTCGCAGATGGACCGCGCCGGCCTCGCCTATATCCACGTGATAGAGGGCGAGACCCAGGGCCCGCGCAACTCGATCCCCGGCTTCGATTTCGGCGCGCTCAAGAGGCTGTTCCGCGGCCTCTATATGGCCAACAACAATTTCACCCTCGAACTCGCCGAGCAGGCGCGTCGCACGGACGCCGCCGACCTGATCTGCTTCGGCCGGCCGTTCATCGCCAACCCCGACCTGGTCGAGCGTTTCCGCGACGGCGCGGCCCTGGCACCCGAAGCGCCCAAGGAGACGTGGTACGGCGGTCGGGAGAAGGGCTATACGGACTTTCCCCGGCGCGACGGCACGGTCTAGGTAGGCTCCACCGGGCGGCCACGCGCGCCGCCCGGTCCACAGCCGGGACCGCCGCATGACTTACCTGCACGCTCTGCTCATCGCCGTATTGCAGGGGGCGACCGAGCTGTTTCCGGTAAGCTCGCTCGGTCACGCGGTGATCGTGCCGGCGGTGCTGGGTTGGCATTTCGACCAGCACGCGCCGGTATTCCTGCCGTTTCTCGTGCTTCTGCACGTGGGCACCGCGGCTGCCCTGCTGGGCTATTTCTGGCGCGACTGGTGGGCGCTCGGCACCGGCGTGGTGGGCCTCTCAGGCCCCGACCGCGGCCGGGAAAGCCGCCATATCCTGGTGCTGCTCGTGGTTGCCACGATCCCCGCGGTGATCGCCGGCGGCCTGCTGGAACACCAGGTGCGCCGCCTGTTCGAAGCGCCGATCACTGCCTGCTATTTCCTCGCCGCGAACGGGTTGCTGCTGATCGCCGGGGAACATCTGCGCCGGCACGTCGCCAGCGCCGACGCGCCGGTACGGCCGCTGGCGACGCTGACGGTGATCGACGCGCTGGTGATCGGGTTGTGGCAATGCCTGGCGCTGCTGCCCGGGTTGTCGCGTTCCGGCGCCACCATCACCGGCGGGCTCATCCGCGGGATCGGCCATGAGGCGTCCGCGCATTTCTCGTTCCTGATCGCCTTGCCGGTGATACTCGGCGCCACGGCGCTGGAAGTGCCCAAGCTGCTGCACGCCGACGTGCCGGCCGGCACATTCCAGATCGCCAGCGTGGCTGCCGTAGTGGCAGGGCTGGTGGCGCTGGCCAGCACGGCATTCCTGATGCGGTATTTCCGCAATAACAGCCGGTGGGCGATGGACCCGTTCGGCTATTATTGCATCGTAGCTGCCCTGGTCAGCGGAGTTCTGATCTATGCATCGTAGCAGCAACAGCCCTGGTCTATCCAGACAGACACGATCGCCGCAAATGCGGGGAGCAAAAGTTTTTTGTTTCTTTTTTTCAAAAAAGAAATTCTTGCTTGCTACCTTTCTCCTGGCAGCCGCAATGCCCCTACCCCCCGCCGCCCAACCGATCAGCCGCGCCGCCCTACCCTGGTGGCAGGCCCGCTTCGACGCCAAGCAAGCCGAATTACGCGCGCATCCGCCCGAGCTGGTCTGGTTCGGTGACAGCATAACACAGGATTTCGAGCAGTCCGGCCCGCAGCCCTGGCGTAATTTCAAGCCGGTGTGGGACCGGTTCTATGCGCCAAGACATGCGGTAAATCTCGGGTTCAAGGGTGATGCCACGTCGCATCTGCTGTGGCGTATCGTGCACGGCGAGACGGACGGCATCCATCCGCGTTTGGCGATCATCCTGATCGGCGCGAACAATTTCGGGCATCTGCACTGGCCGGCGCAGCCCACCCTGGTGGGCATAGAGGCGGTGATCGCCACGCTGCAGCAGCGTCTGCCGGGCACGAAATTGTTGCTGCTCGGTGTTCTGCCGAGCATACGCAATCCGTGGGTGGATGCGCAGACCCGCACGGTGAATGCCGCACTTGCGGCGCGTTTTGGCGCCGATCCTGCGGTCACGTTCCGCGACCTGTCGGCATTGTTCCTGACGGGCGGCCGCGTGGACGCCGCGCGCGTTCCTGGACCCGCATCTCACCCCGCCGGACCCGCCGCTGCATCCGACGGCCGAGACGCAGATGCGCATGGCGGAGGCGATCGAGCCGGATGTGGCGCGCTTGATGAGGTGATGGCAGTGCTACCGTCTTTGCTTGCGAGACGGCAGCATTGACGCATCCAGGCAAGCAAGAAAGCAGTCCTTTTTCGAGAAAAAGGACCAAAAAGCTTTTGCTCCGACGCCTGCATCAAAGCTTACGCTGGTATTGCAAGTCGATGCGGTTGCGTCGTAGCCAAATCCCCGTGCAGGCGTCACAGCAAAAGCTTTTTGCTTCTTTTTCTCGAAAAAGAAGGCTTTCTTGCTTACTGCCGATGACTCAGTCCCAAGACAGCTTGGTATCACCTCGCCGGCCGCAACAACCCGGCATCCGCCGCCAAAACCCCCAACCCGGGACGCGCGGAGAACCCCAGCGCCTGCTCGAACGCATAGCCGAATGCCAATATATGCGCATCCGTCCAGGCACCGCCGACGATCGACAGCCCGACAGGCAATCCGCCCACCAGCCCCATCGGCAACGACAGATGCGGATAGCCGGCAACCGCCGGCAGCGTGCTGGTCTGGCCGCTCGAGTGATCCCCGTCGACCGTATCGACAACCCAGGCCGGCCCGGCGGTGGGCGCCACCAGCGCATCGAGCTTGCCATCGGCCAGCATGCGGTCGATGCCTTCCACCCCAGCCATGCGCAGGGATTTCGCCCGCGCCGCCACATAGGCCGGATCGTCCAGTCCGCGCGTGGCCTCCGCCTTTTCGAACAGCTCTTGTCCGAACAAGCCAAGTTCGCGATCCGCATGCGCCCGGTTGAACGCGATCAGGTCCGCCAGATTGCGCGCACCGACCGCAGCCGGCGCCTTTGCCAGATACGCCGCCAGGTCCGCTTTCAGATCGGTCAGCAACACGATCTGCTCGGCGTCGCCTATCGCGTCCGCCGCACCAGGCCCGCCGGGCATCGCGTCGATCTCCACCAGCGTGGCGCCGCATCTGCGCAGCACGTCCAGCGCATGGGCGAACACCGCATCCGTCTCCGGATGGAATCCCGCCTCGAACCGCATCACGCCGATACGCTTGCCGCGCAGCGCATCGGCCGACAGCCCGGCCGCATAATCCACCTTGTGCGTATCGGCCGCCGCAGTAGCCGGATCGGCCGCATCGCTACCGGCAATCACGCTTAGCAGGACGGCAACATCACGCACGCTGCCCGCCATCGGCCCGGCGGTATCCTGGCTGTGCGACAGCGGCACGATGTTGTGGCGCGACACCAACCCCAGCGTTGGCTTCAATCCCACAATACCGTTTACCGACGCCGGGCACGTCACCGAACCATCGGTCTCCGTGCCGATCGCGGCCGCCGCCAGCCTTGCTGCCACCGCCGCCCCGCTGCCCGAACTCGATCCGCATGCAGAGCGGTCGAGCGACCACGGATTACGTGTGAGCCCGCCCACGCCGCTCCACCCGCTCACCGAACGCGAACCGCGCATGTTCGCCCATTCGCTCAGATTCGTCTTGCCGAGTATCACCGCGCCGGCTGCCCGCAACCGCGCCACCAGCGTGGCGTCGCGCCGCGTCACATTCGCCGCCAGCGCCAAGGATCCAGCCGTGGTCGGCAAATCTCCCAAACTCTCGATATTGTCCTTCAACAGGATCGGCACGCCGTGCAGCATTCCGCGCACGCCGTGCGCGCGGCGTTCCGCGTCGAGCGCGCGCGCGTCGGCCAGCGCCTGGCTGTTCACCGCGAGCACCGCCTGCAGCGTCGGCCCTGCCTGGTCCACCACCGCGATCCTGTCGAGATAGCGTTGCACAAGCTGCTCGGAGGTCATCCGGCCGGCCGTCATTTCGGCCTGCAGCTCGCCTATCGTGGCGCTCATCGCCGGCCGCCACGCGAAACAGCATAAAAGCAGGAATGCATGCGGGATTCTCATTGATTTGCCATGTCCAGGATATCGCGAAAATACGTCACATCCGCCGGCTCGTCAGGGGCCGGCGCGCGCGCCAGGAAGTCCGCCCGCGCGCGCGCAATCTGGCGCGCGAAATCGGCCTTGATCGCCGCCTCGCACGCTGCCACGCCGGGCAGCGCCCGCAATTTCGAGAGCGCGCCTGCATGGCCCGGCGCGCAAGCGAGTATTCGCCGGTCCTCCACCAGCCGCTCCGGCTGGGCCAGGTTGAGAAAGGTTTTGCAGACGAAATTCAGGTACCATGCGCGCTGGCCGTCGTCGGACCAGCTCGCGCGGCCGCGCGCCCATTTCCACAGCGCCTCGTCTGCCGTGCGCAGGATGTAATGGTTGATCCAGGCCTGCGTCGCCAGCGGGGCGGCGGAGAAAGCCGGCAGCCGGTCGTGCACGTCGCGGTGATGGTGCACGGCGCCGCCCTGCGAGCGGTAATCGAACGGCGCGCCCAGCACCGCAAACGGGTAATGCGGCTGCGCATTCCAAAATAGTTGTGGGCGAAACAGCGACTTCACGTGCTGGTTCACATCGCGGTCGCGCCGCACGAAACGCTGCAGGCTCGATTGGTCGTGCCACGCCTCGCCCGGCAATGCCGCGAACAGCAGCCAGCTCAGCGCGATCGCATCCACCGGCTGGGTCTCCTGCAGCGCCAGGAAATCGCCCAGCGAGGCGAACATCGTGGCGTCGAGTGCGAGATATTCGTCGAGATCCAGTACCGCCATCCAGCGATAATCCAGTATCTCCGGCAGCATCCCGAGCGCGTGCGCATAGGCTTTCACCTGCGGCCCCAGGCGCGGCCCGCGCGCATTGCGTATCCAGGTGATCGCACCGTGCTGTGCAAGCAATTCCAGCAGCGCGTCCGAACCGTCGCTGTTCTCGTTGCTGTAGACGAAGGAGTGTTCGAAGCCGAGCGCCTGGTGATAGGACAGCCAGTCGAGCAAATAGGGCCCCTCGTTGCGCACGGTGGTCAGCAGGCAGGCGCCGCGCCGCGGCAACACCGCGCTGCGCGCAAGGCCGGTCAGCACCAGGCCGAGCGGCAGATTGGCCTCCGCGCCGCTGTGGCGCAGCAGATCCTCGTCGGAAGCCGGCGATTGCACGATGCCGGGCGGCGGCACCGGGGCGCGGGTCTCATGCCAGTCCCGCAGCGCCGGCAGGATCGTGCGCAGCCAGGCATCTCCCGGCAGCAAACCCTGCAGCAGCGCCAGTTCGTCAGGCCGCTCGAGCAGCCGGCGTCCCAATTCGGCCAGGTCGGCGCGCGGCAACAGGCGGAGCACCGCTTCGGCCAGAGCCGGCCGCAGCCGCCCGTCGCGCAGCCGATCGAGCACCGCCAGCAGGCCGCACCCTGCCGCCGCGGCGAACTCTCCGGCGGCGATACGCGCCTCCGCCGGCACAGCGTCGGCCGCCAGCGGCGCCAGGCCGAACGCCGCATCCATCGTGGACCCGCCGGCATCGAAGCGCAGGGTCGGCGCGGCGGCCCCGCCAGCGGCCGGCGGGTCGCCCTGCGGCACGTGGCGCGCGAGAAAGCCGAAGCCGTCGAACGCCAGCGGATCGCGCAGCCGCACCACACCCACCGTGTCGGTCGGCAAAATACGCACGCCCTGCGCCGCGCCGGCCGGCACCGCGGGCCAGACCGCGAAGGCTCCGAGCCCTGGCGCCAGCAGCAACCCCATCCGCCCCTTGAGCGCGGCGGTCGTGGCGAGCAGCATCGCCGCCGCCTTGCCCTCGCCCAGCAACAGCCAGTCCGGCCCGGCCTGCACGAAGCGACCGTCGGACGCTACCAGATGGTAGAACACCAGATCGGCCGGCACCGTCGCCGCGGCGCGTGGGGCGCGCGCCGGCGTCGGGAACAGCGACACAGGCGCAGGGCTAGGCGCCGGCGCAAGCGCATCGGCTGCCGGGCCTGGCCGGCCGAACAGGCGGGCCAGCCTGCCGGCCAGGCCCGGGCGAGAGGTGGGTGCGCTCATGTGCCGGCAGGCTAGCGGCGCCGCACCGCAAGGCAAGCCGTCCCCTTCCAAAGCAAAGCAGAAAACGCCAGACACCACCCGGCCGCGAGGTTTTGCGCCTTGTCGCGCCCAAAGGATGGCCATGCCAGACGCTCAGACGGAACTGACCCGACTTCTGGCAATCATGGCCCGGCTGCGGGACCCGGAAACCGGCTGCCCGTGGGACCAGGCGCAGGATTTCGCCACCATCGCGCCCTACACGATCGAGGAGGCCTACGAGGTCGCCGACGCGATCGCGCGGCACGATATGGCGGCATTGCCCGACGAACTCGGCGACCTGCTGTTCCAGGTCGTCTATCACGCGCGCCTGGGCGAGGAGGCCGGCCGCTTCACCTTCGCCGACATCGCCCGCGCCATCGCCGACAAGATGGTCCGCCGGCACCCGCATGTGTTCGGCGACGCGGCCGCCCGCCAGGCCGCCGCCCATAGTGACCTCTGGGAGGCGCAAAAGGCCGGCGAGCGCCGGGCTCGCGAGGAGCACGGTGCGCTCGCCGGCATACCTGTTGGACTGCCCGCCCTCACCCGCGCGGAAAAGCTCTCCAAACGCGCCGCCCGCGTGGGGTTCGACTGGCCGGACATCGACGCCGTGTTCGACAAGCTGGCCGAGGAGACCGCCGAACTGCGCGCCGAGCTCCCCGGCGCCGACCACGCCCGGCTCGCCGACGAGCTGGGCGACATGCTGTTCGTGCTGGCCAACCTCGCCCGCAAGCTCGATCTCGACCCAGAGACCTGCCTGCGCGCCGCCAACGACAAATTCGCCCGTCGCTTCAACGCGGTGGAACACGCGCTGGCCGCCGAAGGCCGCACGCCCGCCGAAGCCGGCCTGGCCGACATGGAAGCCGCGTGGCAGGCCGCCAAGGCCGCCGAGCGCGCGCCATGACCCCGTTCGCCGGCCTCGTCGCCTTCCCGATCACGCCGGCCGACACGCAGGGCGAGGTGGACACCGTGTCGCTCGGCCGCATCCTGGCGCCGTTGATCGACGCCGCGCCCGACGCGATCTGCGTGCTCGGCAGCACCGGCACCTACGCCTATCTCGACCGCGCGCAGCGCCGCCGCACGGTGGCGCACGCAACCGCCCAATCCGCCGGGCGCGTGCCGATCCTCGCCGGCATCGGCGCCCTGCGCACCGACCATGCGATCCAGTATGGCCAGGATGCGCAGTCCGCCGGTGCGGCCGGCGTGCTGCTCGCACCGATGTCCTACACGCGGCTCACCGATGACGAGGTCTTCGCCCATTTCGCCGCCGTCGCCGCCGCGCTCAGCGTGCCAATCTGCATCTATAACAACCCCGGCACCACCGGCTTCAGTTTCACGCCGGCGCTCCTGCGGCGCCTGGTGCGCCTGCCCAACATCGCAGCGATCAAAACCCCCGCGCTGGCCATCGATCCGGCCGCCGAACACCAGGCCTGGCGCGCGGCCGCCCCGCCCGGCTTCTCGCTCGGCTACAGCGTGGACTGGCATGCGGCATCCGCTTTGCGCGCCGGCGGGCAGGCCTGGTACAGCGTCGCCGCCGGCCTGTTCCCGCTGGCCTGCAAGGCCCTCACGGCCGCCGCACTCTCCGGCGATGCGGCAGCCAGCCACGCGCATAATGCCAGGCTGCAGCCGTTATGGGAGCTGTTCGTCGCCCATAGCAGCCTGCGGGTGGTCTATGCGGCCGCGCAGGTACTCGGGCGCATATCGTGCGCGCCGCCGCTGCCTGTTCTGCCGGTCTCGGCCTGCGTGCGACGGCAAGTGGCGGAGGTGGTCCGCGATCTCGCGTGAGCCGGGCTGCCTCGCATTGCAACCGCGCGGCTAATCTTGGTAGCTCAGGCCGTTCACTCCAGATCCAGCCAAAGGCGCACCTACCATGATACATGTTGTTGCCATCGTCACCGCCCATCCCGGCCAGCGCGACGCCGTGCTGGCGGCGTTTCGCGAGAACATGCCGGCGGTCCATGCCGAGCAGGGCTGCATCGAATATCAGCCCGCCACCGACACGCCAGATATCGGGCCGTTCCAGGCGCAGATCGGCGCGGATTCGTTCGTGGTGCTGGAGAAGTGGGAGAGCAAGGAAGCGCTGATGGCGCATGCCGGCGCGCCCCACATGGTCGCGTATGGCCGCCGCGTGAAGGATATGCTGGCGAGCCGCGTGATACACGTGCTGTCGCCGGCTTAGGCCTGGTGTTTACCGATTAAGCAAGAAAGTAGTCCTTTTTCTCGAAAAAGGACTACTTTCTTTCTTGCCTACGCAACCAGCCTACATTGCCGACGCCCGATTAACCCGATCCTAAGCAATACGCGCGACTATCCGCTCCACACCGAGGAGCAAATCACCTATGGCCATCTCCAGCATCACCTCCAGCCCGGTCGCTTACCGTACGCCGTCGCCGCCGCCTGCCGCGCAGCAATCCATCACCCCGCAGCAGACGGGCCGTACGCATCATCACGGCGGCAACAAGGGTGCCAACCTGCTCACAGCATCTGCATCGGCCGCGCAATCCACGGCAAGCTCTGCAGCCGGCAGTCTGCTTGATACACTCGTCTAGCACCGCCACAGGAAAATCCGCGCCGTGCCCAAAAGGGCGATGCCGCACCAGTTTCAGCAGCCCGCGCAGCACCGCCGGACGATCACGAAAACTACATTCGTCGCTTCACGGCTTGCAATGCGAGATGACACCCGCTGAGTGGATGCTGCCATGCGCGGCTTATATCCGGCCTGAAAGACTGCTCGTTAGCGCAGATGTCGTGACGTGGCCGGTAATCCCGTATGGGATCCAGATTGACGATTGCGTAGTCGTCAACAGCTTTCGTGAAATCGCCTGGGTGCCCGCTTGATACTGTGTCGTTAGCGTTCCACCAGCGTTCTCGTATTGCTTGCTTCACTAGGTCAGTGCCGCAAATTACGGATATCGTGGCGCTCGCCTGCGCGTTTGTCGTTGGCGTCGAGCAGGGTCGCTGGCGCTGCCCAGAAGTAGCGGCGTTTGTATAATGAAAGTCGTGTAGTCGCAGCCGATTACCGCGTGTAGGCGTGACGTATCGTGATGCACACCGGCCTCCACACGCTGCCGTAATAAGCAGTCCGCCCTAATGTCGGTTGTCCGCAACCGTTTTAGATATAGCGCTGTCCTCTTCGTTCGTGCGGTAGGACGCGCGCTCATCGTTCCTCTGGCCAACACAGTCAATTCATACTCGCGCGGACCGAATACGACAGATCTTGTTTTGTCGCTGTTGAATGTGGATCGTCGATGAAGAGACGAGGCATCGGGCGCGGGCTTTTCGCCAAATGGTGAGAGCGCAATTAGAAAAGTCGGCCGGTCCATTTTGGTGTAGCTGTCTTGCACCCATAAATTCGACGAAAACTGCCGGTCAGCTGGCTATGAAATTGAAACAGCCGCAATTCTGCTGACCGGGACGAGGGTCCAAACTTATCATCAATGTCGATGTCCATGTCGTCGCGATATCTACCCACCGACACGTACAGGCGCAGCGGTAACACGTCGTCTACTAATATGTCGTCACCGACACGATCCGCTTAGGCGTGGCACTTTCAGGAGCTGAGTGTCTCAGCGCATTGGAGATCATGGTAGGATCGGTTAAGAGCACCCGAATCGGATAGTGATCGGGGTTAGCCGTCGTATCGTTTCCTGCATCACACGCGATCTAATCCCGCTTGCATCTTGGCACCAGCGTTTACCGATTGCGGAAACGATGGGTATCTTCGCCAACCGCAAGAGATAAAATTCGCTCGCAGCGCTATTCCCGGATCGTAGCAGCACGAGCCGCCGGGGAAGTTCTGCCGAAATACCAATTCGAAAACCCTCGCGTACATCTTCGGTAGCGCGACACGGTCATGCCCCCGCCTTAACCTTAAGTCGGTACAGTCACGATTTTGCCGGCAAAGAACACGTAAACCAGCAGGCATTAAACCTTCAGCAATCCTGCCCTGCCATTCTCCACGGCGAAGTGGTCGTCCAAACACGCGGCCTCGCAATTATCCGCTGGCACAGGAAACACCAAATATGACGCAGACGAACACGGTCACCATCGCCCAGGCTCTCGCCAGCAACGCGCAGGGATTGATCGTTTCAGACACTGCGATACACATCGCCGCGGCTCTGCCGAATGCCAGCCTGGTGGCGCGCGTCACCAGCTTCAACGTGGCCGTCGCCGCCATCGTCACCGTGCCGCAACTGCTTGCCCTGGCCACCCTCGGCACCGCGCTGCACGCCGGCGCCGGCGTGCTGACCCTGAACAGCGCCGGAACCGTGAGCGTAGCCCAGCTCACCGCCATGGAAGGCACGCCCGGCTTCATCCTCGGCGCCGCCGCCAGCCTGACACTTTCGGACACCACGGCACACGTCGCCGCCCTGCTCGCCAGCCACCCCGCCTGGTTCTCCCAGCTCGCCGCCCTCAGCGTTCAGTTGGACGGCACGTCGATCGGCGCCTACCCCGCCGTGCAGCTCAACAACTTCGCCAACCACAAACCGATCACCTTTGTCCCCACATCGGGCAACACCACGCTGAACGTCGCCGCCGCCGGGCATGACCTCGGCAGCAACGCCGCCAGCCTGAACCAGCTTGCGACGCATACCGCGATCAGCTTCGCGCTCACCAATGACGGCGCGTCCCTCATCGCGTCGGACGCGGCGGGCCTGGCCACACTCGCCGGCTTCTCGCCTGCCGCCCATACGCTCTACGTTTCGGATACCGCGGCCAATATCGCCGCACACCCGAACCTGTTCGGCGCCGGTTTCGCCACCATCCAGGTGATGTCGGGCACGTTGGCCGGCACCGCGTCGCAGCTCGCCGACCCCACGCTGCGCTTCCTGGGCAGCGCGCACGCCCAGCTCGCCACCAACGCCACCGTCTCCGTCCAGACGGCGAATGCGCTGATCGCCCTGCCCGGCTTCAGCGTGGCCGCCGGCGTGCAACTCGCCGTGTCGGACACGGCTTCCAACCTCGCCGTGCCAGCACCCGCCTGGCTGGCCTACGCCAGCGCCGTCACGGTCAATGCTTCGGCCACCATCACAGCGTCCGCCGCGGCCAATCTCGCATCCCTCAGCACAAATTTCGGCGCCAGCTTCAGCCTCGGCGGCCATAGCCTGACCATAGCCGACACGCTGGCCAATCTGCTGGCCCTGCCGAATGCTGCTACCGCGCTTGCCACCGCGATCGCCCTATCGGCGAACGCCACCGCCAACGCCGGCCAGGTCGCGGCCTTTGCCGCCCTGCCGCACAGCAGCCCGGCCGGCTTCAGCATCGCGGTGTCCGATACCGCCGCCAATCTGCTCGCCCTTTCGGCACCCGCTCTTGCCGACACCGCATCGCAGACGCTCACCGCAGACGCCATGGTCAACGCCGCCAGCTACGTCGCCCTGCGCGCCATGCCCCATTTCGGCCTGGCCGGCCACGCGCTCGGCATCGTCGACACCGCGTCAAACCTGCTGGCGATCACCGGCAGCCCGGCGCTCGCCAGCACCACCGCCCTATCGGCAAACGCCCAGGTCAGCGCCGCCCAGCTCAACATGCTGGCCGCCCTGCCCGGCTTCTCCGTCAACGGCCACATGATCGCCGTCGCCGACACCGCGCCCGCCCTGCTCGCGCTGGCACCGTCCGCGCTGGCGCTGGTGTCCAGCACCAGCCTGTCGGCAGACGCCACCGTCACCGCGGCGCAGGCCGCCACGCTGGCGAGCGATCCGGCTTTCGCCACTGCCGGCCATCACCTGACCATCGCGGACAATGCGGCCAACCTCGCCGGCCTGGCGCCCAATGTCGCCGCCTTCGCCACCGCGGAAACGCTGACCGCGCCGGCAACCCTGTCCGCCGCTGCCGCCGTCGCGCTGACCGCGGCTCCAGGCTTCAGCGTGGCGCCCGGCGTGGCACTCACCATTACGGACACCCTGACCGCCCTGCTGGCGCTGCCTGCGCAAACCAGCTCGCTGGCCGCCAATCTGGTGCTGAGCGCGAATGCCACCGCCACCGCCACACAGGTGATGGCCTTCGCCGCCCTGCCGCAGGCCACGCTCGGCAGCCACACGATCGCCGTCGCCGATACAGCCGCCAACCTGCTCGCTCTGTCCGGCTCCGCTCTGGCGGATACCGCGCAGGCCAGCCTGAGCGCGGACGCCGCGATCAACGTGTCGCAGCTCACGGCGCTCGCCGCCCTGCCCGGCTTCTCCGCCAACGGTCACGCGATCTCGGTGACCGACACGGCCGCTAACCTGCTCGGCCTGTCGAACGCCGCGCGGTCCTTCACGACCGCCCTGATGCTCTCGGCCGACGCCACGCTGAATGCCGCCCAGGCCGCCACGCTGCTGGCGGAACCGGGCTACACGCCGAACGCCCACCACCTGACCATCGTGGACAGCGCGGCGAACCTGCTGGCCCTGCCGGTGTCCGCCCAGGCAGCGGCCAGCACGCTTGCACTATCGGCTTCCCAGACCGTCTCAGCCAGCCAGCTCGCCCAGCTCGCCGCCTTCGGCACCAAGTTCAGCGAAGCCGCCCACACGCTCACCTGCACGGATACCGCCGCCAACCTGGCCGCCTTGTCGCCGGGCGCCCTGGCCCTGGTCAGCGCCGAGATACTCAGCGCGCCGGGCACCGTCACCGCTTCCATGGCCGCCGCACTGGCCGCCCTGCCCAACCTCTCGCAGGTGCCCGGCGCCACACTGACCATACAGGATAACGTCGCCAACCTGCTGGCACTCGGCAATGGCGAGCCGGCCATCACCGGCATCGTGCAGCTCGCCCCCGCCAGCGTCGTCACGATAAGCGCCGCCCAGGCGCACGCTTTGGCGCTCGTGCCGCACTTCACCGTGGGCAGCGCGCAGATCACGGTTGCCGACACGATCGCCGGCTTCGCGGCACCCGCCAATACCGGCTGGCAGCTCGTCGCCGGCGCCACGCAGGTGACCGACACCGCCGCCAACCTCGCCGCCAATGCCGGCAATCCGCTGGTCCAGACCGCAGGCGCCGTCACCCTGTCGGCAAACGCGCAGATCAATGCGTCGACCGCCGCCCAGATCGCCACCATCCCGCATTTCGCCAGCTTCCCCTTCGCACTCACGGTGTCCGACACCGCGTCGGCCATCGCCGCCCGTGCAGGCGCCATCAACGCGGTGGCAACCGGCGCCGTGGTGACGGACTCCGGACCGATCTCCGTCACCGTGGCCGACCAGCTCGCTGTCGTCTCGGCCGCCGGCAAGCTCACCTTCCAGGGCGGCGACCAGCTCCTGGTGCAGGACACTTACGCGGCCCTCATCAACCCGGCCAACGCCTCCGGCTACGCGCTCGCCGCCCGCGTCGGCGTCGTCGACACCGCCGCCAATCTTGTCACCGCCAGCGCGCATAACTGGAACGCGCTGAACCCCACCTACACGCTGTCCGGCGGCGGTCTTGTCTCGGCCGCGCAGGCCCAGACGCTGGCCGGCCTAGGCGCACATTACGCAAACGGCGGCTACACGCTCCAGATGCTCGACAGCGCGTCGGCTGTCGTCGGTGCCGCAAGCGCCCTGGCCACCCTCGGCATCACCGCCAATGTCGTCGACAGTGCCGCCAATCTCGGTGCCAACGAATTTGCCCTGCAAGGCATGGGCGCCGAGATCGCCGTCATCCACACGACCGATTTCGCGCCGGTCAGCGCCGCTGTCGCCGCCGGTATCGCTGGCCTGGCCAGCAAGCTCAGCGGCCCGGCGCTGCACGTCGCCGATACCGCTAGCGCCGTGGACGCGGCACTCTCCGGCCTGACCACGCTCGCCACCCATGTCACCGTAGCCGTCACCGACAGCGCGGCCGCAATCGCCGCCGTCGCCACTGACCTCGCCGAGCTCGGCAACGTGCTCATCGTAAACCTGACGGACAGCTCGGCCGTCACCGCTGCCATCGCCGCCGGCCTCTCCCCGGTCGCCAGCCACCTGGCCGCGCTCACCGCGCTCGCGGTTACCGACACCGGCGGCAACATAGCCGCCCACGCACCCGCTCTGCTGGCCCTCATTGCGGACCTCGGCACCATCACCCTGTCGGACGGCACCACCCAGACTGCAGCCACCGCCGCTGCCCTGGCCCCGCTCGACTCCCATCTCGGCCTGGGCGTCCAGCTCTCCGTCACCGGCACCGCCGCGGCCCTCACCGCCAACGAAGCCGGCCTGCTCCAGCTCGCGGCGGACGGCCACCTGGCCACCATAGTCCTGACCAACATCACGGTTGCGGATGCCCTGGCCAACCAGCCGGCCCTCGCGGCACTGCCCACCTCGGTCAGCATCACCGACAGCGCGGCCAATGTGGATGCCGGCCTGAACGGGCTGTCGCTGCTCGGCACCCTGTCCAACATCACCCTGAATGATGGCGGCACCCCGGCGCTCGCCATGTCGATCGGCACGCTCTCGGCGGATGCCGGCGTGCTCGCCAAGATCAGCAGCGCCTACACCGTAACCATCGTGGACAGCGCCGCCAACATCACGGCGGACCTGGTCAGCGGAAGCGCCTCCGTCCTGGCCGCCCATCACCTCCAGCTCGGCGCGATCACCGTCAGCGACAACCTCCCCGTCACCCTCACCGAAGCGCAGCTGCTGGCGCCCGGCATAGATGACGGCCCGTCGGCGGCGCTTGCCCACTTCGCCGGCACGCTGAACGTCACCGGCGTGGATATCGCCCACCTTGCCCAGGTGCTCGGCCTATACACCCCGCCCAACGGCGTCACCGTCAACGACACCAGCGCGGATATCAGCGCGGACCTCGCCCAGGGCAGCAACGCGCTGCTGGTGATGAACGCCGCCCATATCAGCCACTTCGCTTCGTCGGACGGCGCGCCGATCGTGCTCACCGCAGCCCAGGCGCTCGCGGCCGGCGTGGACGATGGTGCAAGCAGCCCGCTCGGCCTGCTGGTCGGCGCCCATCTCAGCGTCACCGGCGCCACGATCGCGCAGCTCCCGGCGCTGGCCAACCTCGCGCTTCCCCCCTCCACGATCACCATCAGCGACACCGCAGCCGACATCGCCGCCGACCTCGCTCAGGCAAGCCCGGCGCTGCTCGCGAACCTGCCGCTGATCGGAACCATCACCGTGAGCGACGGCCAGCCGATCGCGCTCACCCAGGCCCAGGCGCTGGCAGCCGGGATCGACGACGGCGCCGGCTCGGTGCTCTCGAAGATCGCCGGCGCCCAGCTCACCGTGTCCGGGGTCGACATCGCCGACTGTCCCAGGTGCTCGGCCTGCCGGTGGCCCCGGCTAGCGTCAGCATCGCCGACACCGCCGCGCACTTCACCAGCGCCATCGCCACCATCGCCGCCGATATCGGCCAGATCTCGGCCATCACCCTGACCGGAACGCCCACCCTGAGCGCCAGCGAGGTTCTGCTCGCCCATATCGACGACGGCGCGGGCTCCATGATCGACAAGTTCGCCGGCCACAGCTTCAACGTCGCCGGCGCCGTGGTCGCCCAGCTCGCAGCGCTGGTCGCCCTGCCGGATGCGCCCGCCTCGATCGCCGTCACCGACAGTGCCGCCAACATCGCCAACGACCTGCTCTCCGGCAACTCCGCGCTGGCGGCCGACCTGGGCACGATCAGCACGATCACCGTAACCCACGGCACCCTCGCACTAACCGACGCTCAGGCCGAGACGATCCTGAACGCTGCGCCGCTGAATGCGGTCTTCACAAAGCTGGCGCCGAGCACCACCGTCGCCATCACCGGCGCTCCTGTAGTCGACCTCGCCGGCCTCAGCAGCTCGACCTGGCCGCATGTCACCGTCGCGGTCACCGACAGCGCCGCCGCCATCGCCGCCGACCTCAACTCCGGCAACTCTTCCCTGATGGCGAATGCCGCCATACTGACCGGCGTCACGCTGAGTGCCGGTGGCGTCTTCAACGCCGCCACGCTCACCGAAATGACCGCGCTGCCTGCCCTGAACACAAACGGCTTCAACCTGGGCGCCGCGGACAATGCCGTGGCCATCCTGGGCCTGAGCGCTACCACACTCGGCTTCGTGCACGGCGTCTCCGTGTCCGACACCGCCGCCAATGTCGCCTTTGAACTGGACGCATTGCAGGCCAAGCATCTCGGCGGCCTCAGCATCACCCTGACCGACAGCTCGCCGGCCTTCACCATAGGCGCTGTCCAATACGTGCAGGACCAGTCCACGGTAGACGCCATCACCAACCCGGGCGCGGTGACGGTCGTCGGAGGCGCCGCCACCCTGACGCCGCTGGCCGCCGCGCTCGGCGCCGACACCCGCATCGCCGCGGTCGACATCACCGACAGCGCCAGCAACGTCGTCGCCAACCTCGCCAGCCTGCAAGCCGCCGGCTCCAAGCTCGTCGTCATGCTGACGGACACCAGCCTGTCCGCCAGCGTCGTCGCGCCGCTGCTGGCACTGGGCGTGCTCAGCAACAGCAACATCCCGGTCGTCGACACCGGCGCGCAGATCGCCGCCGTGGTGGAGTCCGGCAACACGCAGGCCATCGCCTACCTGAACAGTCACGGCGCCTTGCTCAACGGAAACAGTGCCGTCAGCGCCACCGACGCCGCGGCACTGGAGACGTTGAGCAGCTTGAACCTGAACGGCCACGCATTGTCCGTCTGGGATACCGCCAGCCACCTCACTTCCCCGGCCTACGCCGCGGCTATCGGCAGCAACGAAATCAGCGCGGTCTATCTCAAAACCACCGGCGGCGCAGTGAACGTCACCGCCGCGACAGCCGCCGCGCTGTTTAACCTGCCGGGCTTCAGCACCACCAACCCGGACAGCACGCCGAACGCGCTGAACGTGGTCGACACCGCCGCCCATATCGAGGCCGCGCTCGGCGCGCTGACCGCCAACCGCCCGCAGATCGGCGCGATCACGGTCAATGCCGCCGCCACTATCTCCGACCAGACCCTCGCCGACCTGCAGGGCCTGGGTGCCGGCGCCGCGCCACAAGCCCTGATCACCGTGCGCGACACCGCAGCCACGATCGCCAACAACGCCACCGTCCAGGGTAGCGGACACACCATCGAACCCGCCGGCTGGACACTCTCCGCGAACGGCAGCGTGAGCGAAACGCAGGCCGTCCTGCTGGGAACACTCGCCAATTTCAGCGCCGGCCCTTACAGCATTTCGCTCAGCCTGCCATCGAACACCTTCATCTCGCTGGCAGACGCCAATGCGCTCGGCAACATCGCCGGCGCACTCACCTTCCCAGGCGCCCACCCGATCGTGGCCGGCTCGGCCGGTGTGCTCGCAACGCTCACCCCGGCCGCACTCGGCCTAGTCACCCCGGCGCTGATCGACACCGCCGCCCATATCGCCGCTTTGCCGATCAACTCGCCGCTGCTCGCCGGCACCGTGGAAGTCATCGGCACGGAGGCGCTCACGGCGTCGACCGCCTCCGCGCTGCTTGCCCTCGTCCACACCGGCGCCGGACCCGGCATCACTGCCGCGAACCTGACCTTCGATAGCACCCATCCAGTCACCGACACCGTCGCCAACCTGCACGCGCTCACCACCAGCGCGGGCTGGACCAGCAATGCCGGCGTCCACGGTGATTTCACCCTGGCGGCGCGCGACTCCGCGGCGAACCTCACCAACCCGGCCAGCACCGGCTTCCTTGCCGGCCTGACGCAGACCGGCCTGACCGGCCCGAGCACGGTCACTGCTGCAATCGCCAACAGCCTCTCCACCCTCGGCAGCACGATCCACTTCGTGCACGACACGGCGATCACCGTGCAGGACAGCGCCGCCGCCCTGCTGAACCCGGCCAACAGCGCCGGCCTCGGCCTGGCCGACAGCGTCACCCTCTCCGGCCCGACCAGCGTCGATGCCGCAGACGCCGAATCGCTTCTCGGCCTGTCGCACTTCACCCTCAACAGCCCGCTGCTCACCATAACCGACAGCTCGGCCAACCTGCTCGACGGCGTGCTCGGCAACGCCATCACCAGCCACGGCTTCGCGGCAGACATCGTGGTGCAACTCGCCGGCCCGGAAACGCTGGATGCGGACACCGCCGAAGCCCTAGTCTCGCTGCCCGGCTTCGCCGACACCACGAACCTCACGATCGCCAACTCCAGCTCCTATCTTCTGAACACCGCCAATCTCTCGGCCGAGCAGATGGCCGCCAGCGTCACCCTCGCCGGCGACGAGACGGTCTCCGCCAACACCGTGCTGCGCCTCGCCCAGATACCGCACTTCACCCCGGGCAGCTCGCATCTCGTGCTGGCCAATAACGACTTCGCCAACGCCGCCACCCTGCACGCCATCGCCGATGACGGCGCCGCCTTCCAGTCCAACGGCCACATGCTGACCCTGACGCAGGATGCGCTCGACCTGACACCCACCGAGTTCGCCGCCCTGCAATCCGACCTGATCAACACCAGCGGCCACCTCATCGGCATCACACCCACGCCGGTAAGCATTACCGACACCGGGGGCATGCTGACCGTGCAGGCGACCGGCATCGCCGGCGGCATCGTCCATGTCTATGCGCAGGATGGCTCCGTCGTCTCCACCCCCGCGCCCAATGCCGGCTTCACCGTCACGGCCGCCGACACCGCGCCGGGCCACAACTTTGCCATCACCGAAAGCGTCGGCGGCGTAGAAGGCGCGCCGCTGGTCATACTGGATGCCGCGTCGCTGGAGACCGCGGCAAGCCTGGCCAACGCCACCTTCTCCAGCACCGGCCAGATCCAGATCGAACCGGGCAAATTCGTCAACCTCTACGAGGCAGGCAGCGTGCCCGCCCTCGCCCACCCGGCGCTCGTCTATGATCCGGTCGCCCACACAGTCTCGCTCGATCTGCCGAGCGGGGCGCCCGTCACCCTGATCACGCTCGGCGGCACCACACATCCCGCCAGCCTGGATCTGTCGGAAATCGTCATCAAGCATCACGGCTGATAGGGCGCACGCATCATGCAGAGCGTCACCCTGCGCCAACTCCTGGGGGCGGCCGCGCGGCCGCTCGCCTGGGTGGTGTTCTTCTCCTGCTTCCTCAACGTAAGCTACCTGGCCGCCCCGCTCTACATGATGCAGGTCTACGACCGGGTGATGCGCAGCCAGAGCATCCCCACGCTGCTCTATCTCACCCTCGCGGTCGCCCTCGCCTACGCCGCGTTTTCCCTGCTGGACGCGGTGCGCGGCCAGATACTCGCCGGCGTCAGTGACGTCGTCGAGGAGACCCTGGCCGCCAGCCTGCTGCACGCCGCCACGGCGCCGCAGCAGCGCGGCCGCGCCCGCCCCGGCCCCGGCCATATCGGCCGCGACCTCGACACGGTACGCCAGTTCGCCTCCGGTGCGGCGATACTCGCCTTCATCGACCTGCCCTGGGCCGTGCTCTATCTCGGCGTGCTGTTCCTGCTGCACTGGGTGCTCGGCGTGTTCGCCGTTGCGGCCGGCGCCATCCTCCTCGTCCTCAGCGTCGCCGGCGAACGCGCCGCCCGTGGTCCGATGGCGCAAGCCGGTGCCGTCGCCGGCCGCGCCTACCAGTTCGGCGACTCGATCGCCCGCCACGCCGATTGCGCGAGCACGATGGGCCTGGCCACCACGCTCGCCACCACCTGGCGCACTTTGCGCGCCGACATGCTGAACGCGCAGAACACCGCGAGCCGACGCGCCGTGGTGCTGGGCGCGCTGGCCCGCTTCACCCGCATGCTGACCCAGTCGGCGATACTCGGCGTCGGCGCCTATCTCGCCATCAACCACCAGATCAGCGGCGGCGCGATGTTCGCCGGCTCCCTCCTGCTCGGCCGCTGCCTCTCGCCGGTGGAGTCCGTGATCGCCAGCTGGCGCGGCACGCTCGCCGCCCGCCAGGCCTGGTCGCGCCTGCAGGCCGTCTCTGCCGCGGACGCGAGCGAGCGCCTCGCTCTGCCCGCGCCCGCCGGCGAGCTCACTCTTGAACAGATCTGCTGGACGCCGCCCGGCGTCGAGCGGCCCGCGTTGCAGCGACATCACCCTGCGCATCGAGCCGGGCGCCGTGCTGGCGCTGATCGGGCCCAACGCCGCGGGCAAATCCACCCTAGGCCGCGTGTTCGCCGGCGCCGTGCGCCCCGATGCCGGCATCATCCGGCTGGACGGCGCGGAGTATCCGGCCTGGGACGCGGCCCAGCTCGGCGCCGCCATCGGCTACCTGCCGCAGGACGCCGCCCTGTTCCCCGGCACCATACGCGACAACATCGCCCGCTTCAGCGACGCCTCCGCCGAGACGGTGATCGCCGCCGCCCAGGCCGCCATGGCGCATGAGATGATCCTGCGCCTGCCGCTCGGCTACCAGACCCCGATCGACGACGCCTCCTGCGCGCTGTCCGGCGGCCAGCGCCAGCGCGTGGCACTTGCCCGCGCGCTGCTCGGCGACCCGCCGGTGCTCGTGCTCGACGAGCCGAGCGCCAGCCTGGACGCAGACGGCGAGGCCGCCCTGTTCCGCTGCGTGATAGCCGCGCGCGAACGCGGCCGCACCGTAATCCTCATCACCCACAGCACGGCGCTGGTGCGCATCGCGGACTCCGTGGCGACAATGGTCGGCGGCCGCGTGCTGCGCGTCCAGCGTTCCACCGAGTTCCTGACCCGCCCCCTGGCCGCAGCAGGAGAATAGCCGCAATGGACCAGATTTTCGGCCCCCCGGCCCCACCGGCCAAACCCGCCGTTGCACAAGCCGGCGGCCTGACCGCGGTCGGCTTCGGCCTGATCGTCGTCGGCGTATTCTTCGGCGGCTTCGGCACCTGGGCCGCGCTGGCCCCGCTGGACGGCGCCGTCGTCGGCACCGGCCAGCTCACCGTGCACGGCAACTCGAAAACCGTTCAGCACAAGGAAGGTGGCATCGTGGCCTCCCTGCTCGTGCAGGACGGCGATCGCGTGGCCCGCAACCAGGTGCTGATACGCCTCGACGACACGCAGATCACCTCGATGCTGCACGTCCACCAGGCCCAGCTCGCCGGCGACGAGGCGCTCTGCGCGCGTGACCTCGCCGAGATCGCCGGCGCGCCCACCATCGCCTTTCCCGCCGATCTCGACGAGCGGGACAGCGTCGCCCGCTCCGTCCGGCAGCGCGAGCAGGTGGTGTTCGACAACCATCGCAGCCTGCTCACCCAACAATTGCGCATCATCGACGAGCGGATCGCCCAGGCCCGCCAGCAGCAATCCGGCGCCGCCGCCCAGCACCAGGCCGCCATGCGCGGCCTGGCTTTCGGCGCCCAGCAGCTCGCCGCCCTGACCAGCCTTGAGCATATGGGCCTGGCCGGCCGCAACACCGTCCTCGAACTCTCCCGCGGCGTCGAGACGTCGCGCGGCGAGACCGGCCAGCTGCAATCCGACATCGCCCGCCACGCCGCCGAAGCCGCCGAGCTGGAAGCCGAAAAACTCCGCCTCCGCGCCGCCGCCCAGTCCGACGCCACACACGAACTGCGCGAGGCCCAGCTCCGCATCAACGACGTGCTGCCCCGCCTTGTCGCCGACCGTGACCTGCTCTCGAGACTGGACATACGCGCGCCCGTCGCGGGCCAGGTCGTCGATCTGCAAGCCTTCACCAGCGGCGGCGTGATCGAGCCGGGCAAGCCGATCCTGCAGATCGTGCCCGACGACCGCCGCATCGTCGCCACCGCGGAGATCCGCCCGGAGGATATCGAGCATCTGCGCGCCGGCCAGCCCGCCCGCATCATCGCCACCGGCTTTAACGCCCGCGAAACCCAGCCGATGGACGGCCGTGTCGATATCATCTCCGCCGATCGCATCACCGACCCGCGCAGCGGCCGCACCTACTACACGGTTGAGGTCTCGCTTCTGGCGGACCACGCAAACGGCACCCTGCTGCGCCGGCTCGGCCCGGGCATGCCTGTCGAGGTGGTGGTGCCGGTCAAACCGCGGACCGCGCTGGATTATCTGACCGAGCCGCTGCGTACAAGCCTGCAGTCGGCCGGTCGGGAGATGTAATACCGACCCGTCTTGAGACTGACTCATTGGCAGCAAGGGAGGAAGGAAGGCCTTCTTTTTCGAGAAAAAGAAGCAAAAAGCTTTTGCTGTGACGCCTGCACGGGGATTTGGCTATCTACTGCAGCCACACCGACTTGCAATACGAGCGAAGGCTTTGGGGCAGGCGTCGGAGCAAAAGCTTTTTGGTCCTTTTTCTCGAAAAAGGACTGCTTTCTTGCTTGCCTGGATGCGTCAATCTCTATCGGGGTTGGTATAAGCCAGGGGCGGAAATCCCATCGCGACCAGGCTGGCGGCGGGCTTCGCTTTCGCCCTATTCCGCCGCCTGCCGCAGCGCCCGCCCACCGACCCAACGCGTCGCCCCGACCACCACCAGCACCGCCGCCCCGTGCACCGCCAGATCGTCCAGCGTCGCATCGAACGGATGTATCAGTGTCAGCAGGCTCGCCGACGCGCCGGCACTCGCCAGCCCGCCCAAAGCCGCCGTCAACGCGGGCCGCAACGGATAGGCCCGCATCAACTGCCAGGTGAGCAGCAGCGTCAGCGGCAGGGAGATCAGCAACAACACACGCAAACACGCCATCGGGTGCATCGGCGGCTCCACTACCGTCGCCGCAACCGGCACCAGACGCAGACACCCCTCGGTGCTGGCCGCGATCCACAGGACCACCGCCGGCACCGGCAGCAGCGCCCAGCGCGCCGAGCGCCCCGGCACCGCGATCTGCAACGCCGCGATCCCCGCGCATACCGCGGTCAGAACCGCGCCCAATTGCGCCAGCCACATATCCGGCGCGCCCATCAGGCGCTCGCGCAAGGCGCTCCAATTGGTGAAGGTGGACAGCAAGGCGCCGATCCACAGCACCGCCGCCAGCCACAAAGCGGCACGCTGCCAGGCCGGCGCCAGCCGCCGGACCGGCCGCAGATCCGCGCTCAGGCGGGCAATCAGCGCATCCGGCACCATCTCAGTCGCCATCCAGCCGCTCCACCCTGCTGCGCAACGCCCGCAGCGCCCGGTGCAGATTTACCTTCAACGCGCCCTTGGTGCGCCCTGTCTCCGCGGACGCTTCCTCAAGCGACCGCTCCGAAAAGCCCAGCAACTCCACGGCCTGGCGCTGCAAGGGCGGCAATGTCGCCACCGCCGCGCGCAGACGCGCCGCATCATCGCGCCGACTGACCGACGCTTCCGCATCGCCGCCAGGCTCGGCATGCGCCAGATACGCCACTTCGTCCTGCACCTCGCGTGCGCCACGCCGGCCATGCAGCCGCAGCGAATCAATCGCCCGGCGCTGCGCGATCGCCCGCAGCCACGGCGCGAACGGCCGATCGGGATCGTACGTCGCCAGCGCCCGGTGTATGGTGATCAGGCTGTCCTGCACCACGTCGTCCACGCGGTCTGCGGCCACGCCGGTGCGCCGGGCGGTGGCCGCGATCATCGGCACGCAGGCTTTGAGCACCTTCGCATAGGCTTCGCTGTTGCCGGCCTGCGCGGCACGCATCAATCCGGCCAGTTCTGCTGCTGCTGGGCCGTCCATCGCGATAGGTTTAGGCCAGGCAGGGGGAAGGAAGAAAGGCCTTCTTTTTTGCAAAAAAGACGCAAAAAACCTTTGACTCCGCTGTCGCCGTTCCGTCCGGCACCGGTCATGAGCCGCTGTACCAGTTGTAGCCCATGTCTTCCCAGTAGCCGCCGGGGTTCGTGTTGGTCACTGTTATGGCCGAGATGTTCTTCGGGTTCTTGAAGCCGAGCTTCGTGGGAATGCGCAGCCGCACCGGCGCGCCCCATTCCGGCGTGAGCGGGGCGCCTTCGAAATCCAGCGCCAATATGGTCTGCGGATGCAGCGCGCTCGCCATGTCGATGCTCGAGGAGTAGTCGTCGAAACACTCGAAACCGACGAAGCGCGCCCGCAGATCGGCGCCCACATGGCGCAGGAACACACCCAGCGGCACGCCGGACCACTGCCCGATCTGACTCCATCCCTCCACGCAGATATGCCGCGTGATCTGGCTCTCCTGCGGCAGTTTGCGTAGCCGATCGAGCTGCCAGGTCGAATCGTCCGACACC
This sequence comes from uncultured Alphaproteobacteria bacterium, assembly GCA_963795825.1. Taxonomy (GTDB): domain Bacteria; phylum Pseudomonadota; class Alphaproteobacteria; order Acetobacterales; family Acetobacteraceae; genus BOG-908. The sequence goes on from CAWCIW010000005.1 coordinate 384,565, forward strand.
AGTCCGCTCACCTCCATCGCCCAGTCCGGATCAGGCTTGCGGACCTGGCCCAGCGGGTAATACGCGTTGAACTTGAACGGTTTGGTGATCTGGTCCGGCCGGAACGTGGCCGCCAGTCTGTTCGGATCGAACAGCGCCGCCTGCATGCGATCGTTGAATTTCAGCATCGCCCACAGCACGCGGTCGAACAGGCCGTCCTTGGTGGAGAGATCGCCACAGCCGCTCAGCATCGACACCGCGCCCACCGACAGCGCGCCGCGCAGCAGGTGCCGCCGCTCCAGCCGGCGGAGCTGCACCAGGTGATCCGCCCGCCGTATCATCGACCCGCCTCCCCAATCACCGCTTTGGTCTCGCCGCGCTCCAGGCGCCCGCCGGTGATCATCCCCCACAGGGTGGAGGGCACCAGCGCCACCAGCACCACATGGATGACCAGGAACGCCAAGATGCCACTCATCATCGCAAGATGTATCTGCCGCGCCAGGTCGTAGCCGCCGAACACCCAGGTCAGCCAGCCGAGCTGCACCGGCTTCCAGATCGACAGCCCGCTGAGCACCGCCAGCACGCCGCCCACCGTCACCAGCACGTAGAGCAGCCGCTGCACGGCATTATAGGTGCCCAGCCGGTGATCCAGGCGGAACCGCAGGGCGGCGCCCAGGTCGTGCAGCACGGCGCGCGGCCGTACCGGCAGGAAATCGCGCCGGAAATGCCCGCTGGCGAACCCCCAGGCCAGATAGACCAGCCCATCGGCCATCAGCACCCACATCGCCGTCAGGTGCCAGGCGATGCCGCCGCCGAGCCACGCGCCGAGCGTCCACGCCGGCGGTATCACGAAGGGCAGCAGAGGCGACGCATTGTAGATCGCCCACCCGCTCAGGATCATCACGATCATCGCGGCCGCACCGACCCAGTGGGTGATGCGGACGACCGCGGAATGGGCATGTCTGGCCAAAACTTTCTCCCGATTGGTAGGGTTACGTAGCGAGTGCGGGCGCGGTTACTTGAGGTAAGCAAGCAGTCCTTTTTCGAGAAAAAGGACCAAGAAGCTTTTATCTCTCCGCCTGCACCATAACTCGATCTCTTACTGCCAGCTCCTTGGATTGCAGGACAAACCCGAAGCGCTCATGCCACCGGGGGAGCAAAAGTTTTTTGGTCCTTTTTTCAAAAAAGGACTGCTTGCTTTCTTAAGCGCCCAAGTAACCGCCACATCATCGCTGCCGAACATACAATCAGACCTCAGGATCATCCCACATGACACGACGGACACTCCTGCTAAGCGCCACCGCAGCCCTCGGCACGCTCGGCTGGCTCGCCACCACGCGCCAGCCCGCGCGCGCTGCCCAGCAATTCGCCCTCACCCACACGCCCGGCGAGTGGCAACATCTGCTCACCCCAGCCGCCTATTACGTGCTGCGCGAACAAGGCACCGAAGCGCCCGGCTCGAGCCCGCTCGACCACGAGTTCAGCACCGGCCGCTACGATTGCGCCGGCTGCGCGCTGCCCCTGTTCGCCTCGGCTACCAAGTTCGACAGCGGCACCGGCTGGCCCAGCTTCTACCAGCCGCTCGCCCATGCGGTTTCCACCGAGTCCGACAGCAGCCTGCTGATGCAACGCACCGAGGTGCATTGCACGCGCTGCGGCGGCCATCTCGGCCACGTGTTCGATGACGGTCCGAAACCCACCGGTTTGCGCTATTGCATGAACGGCGTGGCCCTCACATTCCAGAAAGGCGCAGCCGCATGAACCGCTTTGTCAAATACACGCTCGGCAGCCTCAGCGCCGCGCTGCTCGCAACCGTCGCCCTGCACGCGCCGATCGCGCACGGCGCCGAGAGCGAACACGTGGTCCCCCCGCCTGCTGCCGACCTCGCGGCCACCGCCGCGCCGCAAACCGCGGTGCTGTCCGGCGGCTGCTTCTGGGGAGTCCAGGGCGTGTTCGAACATGTACGCGGCGTGCAGCGCGTGGTGGCCGGCTACAGCGGCGGCAAGGCTGACACCGCAAACTACGATACGGTGAGCACAGGCGACACCGGCCACGCCGAATCCGTCCAGATCACCTACGACCCGAAGCAGATCAGCTACGGCCGCATCCTGCAGATCTTCTTCAGCGTGGCGCTCGACCCCACGATGCACGACGCCCAGGGCCCCGACAGCGGCTCGCAATACCGCTCGGAAGTATTCGCCGTGAACCCGGACCAGGCGCGCGTGGCGCACGCCTATATCGCCCAGCTCGACGCCGCCCACGCCTACGGCGCGCCGATCGCCACCCGCGTCGATCCGCTCTCGGGGTTTTATCCGGCCGAGGCGTATCACCAGGATTTCCTCGAGCATAACCCGGACTATCCTTACATCGTCATCAACGACATGCCGAAGGTGCGCGCGTTGCAGACTTTGTTTCCGGCGGATTATACCGCGCATGCCACTTTGAGCGGGTTTAAGTCTTAGTCAGTAAGCAAGGCCTTCTTTTCTGAAGAAAAGAAGCAAAAGACTTTTGCTCCTTGTCGGGTGTCTGCTGGTCGGGCACCCGACTTTTTGCTGGGGCCGCCTACTAGCCGCCTAGGCTGGATAGCAACAGGCTCGTCTCCGAGTTCGCCACGCCGTCCACCTCGCGTATCCGGCGCAATACCGCATCGAACCCTGCCAGGCTGCCGGCCGCCAGCTCCACGACCAGATCCCACCGTCCGTTCGTCGTGTGCACCACCACCACCTCCGGCACGCCGCGCAGGGCCCGCAGCACCGCAGCCGACCGGTCCCCGCGCACCTCCACCATCATCACCGCCCGAACCCCGTCCGCCGCTGACTCAGGGCGCAAACGGACCGTGAACCCCGCGATCGTGCCGTCCTTCACAGCCGGGCGATGCGGTTCTGCACCGTCCCGCGCGAACACCCCAAGCCCGCCGCCAGCGCGGAGACCGAAGCCCGGGCATCCTTGCGCAAAAGCGCCACCAAACCCCGATCCAACTCATCCATTTGCCAAACCGACTGCCATTCTGCCAATCGCGCCCAGCATTATGCCAAACGCAACGCGAAACAAAGCAGTTTAGCCGCTTCCCCCTCCCCCCGAAACCCGGCCACTCTTGCCAATGCCACACGCACTCGCCGACACGCCCAGCATCGCCCCGCCGCACCGCGCGGACCACCCCCACTCGACCCAGGACTACCTGGCGCTGGAGGCCCGCTACGGCGCCGACAACTACAAGCCGAGCGACGTCGTCCTCACCCGCGGCGAAGGCGTCTGGGTGTGGGACGTCGACGGCAACCGCTATCTCGACGCGTTGTCGGCCTACTCCGCCGTCAACCAGGGCCATTGCCACCCGCGCATCCTCGCCGCCATGGTCGAACAGGCCAGCCGCCTCACCCTCACCTCGCGCGCGTTTCGCAACGACCAGCTCGGCCTGTTCTACGAGGAGATCTGCGCGCTCACCCACACGACTGCCGTGCTGCCGATGAATTCCGGCGCCGAAGCGGTGGAAACCGCGCTCAAGGTCGCCCGCAAATGGGGCTACCAGGTGAAGGGCGTCCCTGAAAACCAGGCCGAGATCATCGTCTGCGGCGACAATTTCCACGGCCGCACGCTGGCCATCGTGGGCTTCTCCACCGATCCGGTGAGCCGCGCCGATTTCGGCCCCTTCGCGCCCGGCTTCATCGTGGTTCCCTATGGCGACGCGGTCGCCCTCGCCACCGCGATCACGCCGAACACCGTGGCGATCCTCCTCGAACCCATACAGGGCGAAGCCGGCGTCATCATCCCGCCGGACGGCTACCTGCGCGCGGTGCGCCGCATCTGCACGCAATCGCGCGTCGTCATGGTGCTCGATGAAATCCAGACCGGCCTGGGCCGCACAGGCAAACTTCTCGCCGAAGAACACGAAGGCGTGGAAGCCGACCTCACGCTTGTCGGCAAGGCTTTGTCCGGCGGATTCTACCCGATCAGCGCCGTACTCTCGAACGCGGAAGTGATGGGCGTTCTCAAACCTGGGGAGCACGGCAGCACCTTTGGCGGCAACCCGCTCGCCTGCGCGATCGCCCGCATGTCCCTCCGCGTGCTCACCGAAGAAGGCATGATCGAGAATGCCGCGGTTCAGGGCGCCCGCCTGCTCGCCGGCCTGCGCGCCATCGCCTCGCCGCGCGTGCGCGAAGTGCGTGGCCGCGGGCTGATGCTCGCCGTGGAACTGCACGAGCCGGCCGGCCCGGTATGCAAGGCGCTGCAGAAATCCGGCGTGCTGTGCAAGGAGACTCACGTCAACACCATCCGTATCGCGCCGCCTTTGGTTATTACGGGCGAGCAGGTGGACTGGGCTTTGGAGCGGTTCGACGCGGCGATAAGGTAAGGCCTTCTTTTTTGCAAGAAAGAAGCAAAAAACTTTTGCTGTTACGCCTGCACGCGGATTTGGCTACTACTGCAGCCGCATCGATTTGCATCGCGAGCGCAGGCCGGGGGGCAGGCGTCGGAGTAAAAGCTTTTTGCTTCTTTTTCTCGAAAAAGAAGGCCTGTCTTCTTTGCTGCCAATGGGTCAATCCCAAACGGCTCGGTACCAGCTGCTCAGGGTTCGCAGCTCACCGGCAAGCAGGCCGAACACGGTGCGTCCGAACAGCGCCGCGATCACCACCGTCGCCAACCCGAGCAGTGCCACCGCTATCCCGTCCGTAACCATGCCAGGCTCGGCCGCGGCAAATCGCAAAGCCGCGATGCTGCTCGCCGCCAACGGGAAACTTACCGCCCACCATGAGACACGGAAAGGATAGCTCCACGGCAGATTGCGCAACTGCCCGAGCAGCACCGCGAGCATGAACAGCGTCAGCGCATAAAGCGCTTCCGCAAATATGTCGGTATGCCCGACAGTGGCCACATAGGTTGAATAGCCCACCGCGAAGGGCGCCACGAGGATGAGCAACGAAGGCTTCAACGCGTCTGGCATCGGCGGCGCGAACAACAGCCGCGAGAAGATCAGCGTGAACAGCGGCACGGCAAAGAACAAGCCCACTGCAAGGCAAAACACGATCAGGCCGTGCATCGGCGGCAGTCCCAGCGTAGGCAACGCGAGCGGCACATCCAGCAATCCCACGACGGGAATGACCCAGGCCGGTGTCGCATGGGCCAATTGCTGCAGGTCGCTCATCCAGCGGGAAACGATGAGCCAGGCAAAGCCGATCATTCCAATTGCACCGGTAATCCACACACCCTGCGCCAGACGATGGGCAAACGGCTCCAGCACGATCGGCAACAACAACAGGCTGATCAGCAAGGTTCCAAACAGGTTGCCGGCGATCGGGTGCCGGAACTCGCTCCTGACAACAGCAAAAGCCGTCACCAGCTTCACGAGATACCCCAACGCGACCAGCACGAAGACCAGCACCGCCGCGCCGCCTATGGCCAACGCCACCCACGCGGGCGCGCCATAGCGCACATGCGCCAGCCGCCAGGCGACGGACAGACCGGTGAGCCCCATCACCGAGCCGAACAGCCCGACGGGAAGATATTCGAGCATCGGCCGGCCGGGCGCGACAAACGCCTGCAACTCGCTCATCGCGTCACCGCATTGGCCGGCATGTCTCGCGACCAGGCTTCGACCATCACACTCTACCCCTGCACAACGACCGGCAGCACACCGCCCATCCAATACGCCAGCTCGCGCGGATGCTCCACCCGCCAGACCGCCAGTTCCGCCGCCAACCCCGCCGCCAGCATCCCGACCTCGCCTGCCAACCCCAACGCCCGCGCCGCCTCGCGTGTCACCCCCGCCAGCGCCTCCTCCGGCGTGAGGCGAAACAGCGCACATGCCAAATTCATCGCCATCAGCAAGGAGCACATCGGCGAAGACCCGGGATTGCAGTCCGTGGCGACCGCTATCCCCACGCCGGCCGCCCGCATCGCCGCCACCGGCGGCGGCTGCGCCGCTCCCACCATCGCATAAGCCCCAGGCAGCAACACCGCCACGCACCCCGCCGCCGCCATCGCCTGCACACCCGCCGCACTCGCATACTCCAGGTGATCCGCGGAAAGCGCGCCGAACGACGCCGCCAAAGCCGCCCCGCCCCCATCCGTCAACTGATCCGCATGCAACTTGACCGGCAGACCCCAACCCACGCGCCGCCGCAAACAACCGCGCGATCTGCGCTGAACTGAAAGCAATCAACTCCGCAAAAGCGTCGACCGCATCGACCAACTTCTCCGCCACCGCCGCCGGCAAGACCTCCCCAACAACAAAATCCACATAAGCATCCGCCCGCCCGTCGAATTCCGGCGGCACCGCATGCAACGCCAGGAAACTCGTGCGCACACGCACCCCATGCAGCGCCCCCAACCGACGCGCCACGCGCAGCATCTTCAGCTCGCCATCGCGCGAGAGCCCATAGCCGGACTTGATCTCCAGTGTGCGCACGCCCTCGGCCACCAGCCGCGCCAGCCGCCATCCCGCCCCTTCGAGCAAAGCCGCCTCGCTCGCCGTCCGCGTCGCCCGCATCGTCGACAGGATCCCGCCGCCGCGCCGCGCCGCACTCTCGTAACTGTCGCCACGCAGACGCGCCTCGAACTCGGCCGACCGCTCGCCGCCAAACACCAGATGCGTGTGGCAATCGATCAGCGCCGGCGTGATCCAGCCGCCATTGGCATCGTGCCGCATCGTGCCCGGGCCGGACAGCGACTCCGGCATACCCGCCCGCGGTCCCGCATACAGGATACGCCCGCCGCCGGTGGCCAGCGCGCCGTCCTCGATCGCCCCGTATGGCGCCCCGCCTGGCACCATCGTGGCCAAGTTCGCGTGCCAGATCGCATCCGCCGCCTGCGTCATCGTGTTCCCGCCAAATACACCGCCGTAAGCTTTACGCCCCGGAACCCGCCAGCTACAAAACCACGCGAAATGCCAGTCTTCTCCACGGACCATGCGCTGCTGGCGGACGGCTTCCACGCGGACATCCGGATCACCCACGAAGACGGCGTGATCACCGACATCGCGCCGGGCCGCGCCGCCCATCACATCGCCGGCGCAACCCTGCCCGGCATGGTGAACCTGCACAGCCACGCCTTCCAGCGCAGCTTCGCCGGCGCCACCGAATATGCCGGCGGCGGCGGCGATTTCTGGTCCTGGCGCGAAGCCATGTACCAGGCCGCCACCACGATCGAGCCCGACACCATGGCGCCGATCGCCGCCTACCTCGCTATGCGATGCCTGCAAGGCGGCTTCACCTCGCTCGTCGAATTTCACTACCTGCAGAACGCGCCCGACGGCACGCCCTACGCGCACCGCCCCGCCATGGCGGACGCCATCGAGGCCGGCGCCATCGAAGCCGGCATCGGCCTGACCCTGCTCCACGGCCTGTATGAAACCGCGAACTTTGCCCGCGAACCCCTGCAAGGCGGCCAACGCCGCTTCCGCAGCACGCCGGACGACACGCTCCGCCTGCTCGCCGACGCCATCCCGCGCCAGACGCCGATGCTGCGGTTCGGCCTGGCCCCGCACAGCCTGCGCGCCGTGCCGCCCGCCGCGCTCGTCCGCCTGGTGCGCGGCGCCGCCACGATCGACCCCGACGCGCCGATACATATTCACATCGCCGAGCAACGCGCCGAGGTGGAAGCCTGCATCGCCACGCTCGGTGCCGCGCCGGCCGAATGGCTGCTCGCCAACGCCCCGGTCGGCCTGGCGTGGTGCCTGATACACAGCACGCACACCACGCAGGACGAACGCCAGGCCCTCGCCCTGTCCGGCGCCGTCGCCGGTCTCTGCCCGAACACCGAAGGCAATCTCGGTGATGGCCTGTTCACCCTGCCAGACTACGTGCAGGCGGGCGGCCGCTTCGGCATCGGCACCGACAGCCACGTCTGCCTCGATGCTTTTGCCGAACTGCGCCTGTTGGAATACACCCAGCGGCTGCGCGCCGAACGCCGCAACGTGCTCGCCGCAAACAGCGGCCACACCGCCCGTATCCTCTGGCAGGCCGCCTGCGCCGGCGGCGCCCAGGCCGCCGGGCGCCCGGTCGGCGCCTTGCGCATCGGCGCCCGCGCGGATGCCTGCGTGATCCTGCCCACGCCGGAGACCGAACACCTGCCGCCGGATTTCTGGCTCGCCGCCGCGGTCTTTGCTGACGACGCGCAGCCGGCGCGCGAGGTGTTGTGCAATGGCGTCTGGGTGGTGCGAGGCGGCGCGCATATCCGGGCTGCGGAGATTACGCGGGCTTATCGTGGGGCTTTGCGTAAGCTGAGCACGTAAGGAAGCAAGCAGTCCTTTTTTGAAAAAAAGGACCAAAAAACTTTTGCTCCCCCGCTTGCATCGGCGCCTGCGCATTTTCTGCCGGCGATACGCTTGCAGACGCGGTCCGGGGTTTTCGGGCAGGCGTCATGCAAAAGTTTTTTGCTTCTTTTTTGCAAAAAAGAAGGCCTTTCTTGCCTTGCTTCACCCCGAGGATCCACGAATGACCGACTACACACCCCCGAAAATCTGGACCTGGAACAAGAACAACGGCGGCCAGTTCGCCAACATCAACCGCCCCGTCTCCGGCGCCACACATGAAAAGGCGCTGCCCGTCGGCAAACACCCGATGCAGCTGTACTCGCTTGCCACACCGAACGGCGTGAAAATCACCATCATGCTCGAAGAACTCCTCGCCGCCGGCTTCAGCGGCGCGGAATACGATGCCTGGCTGATACGCATCAACGAGGGCGCGCAGTTCTCCAGCGGGTTCGTGGCCGTGAACCCGAATTCCAAGATCCCCGCCCTGGTCGACAGGAGCGGCCCGAGCCCCTGCACGTGTTCGAATCGGGATCGATCCTGCTGCACCTTGCTGAGAAATTCGGTGCGTTCCTGCCGGCGAGCGGACCCGCGCGCACCACCGCGCTGAACTGGCTGTTCTGGCAGATGGGCGCGGCCCCAATCCTGGGCGGCGGCTTCGGCCATTTCTACGCCTACGCGCCCAGCAAGATGGAATACCCGATCGACCGCTACGCCATGGAGGTGAAGCGCCAGCTCGACGTGCTGAACAACCGCCTGGCCGACAGCCCCTATCTCGGCGGCGACGACTACACCATCGCCGACATCGCCACCTTCCCCTGGTATGGCGGCCTGGTGAAAGGCCTGCTGTACAGCGCGGGCGAGTTCCTGCAGGTGCAGGAATATACCAACGTGATCCGCTGGGCCGACTCAATCGGCGAGCGCCAGGCGGTGAAACGCGGCCGCATGGTGAATCGCGTGATGGGCGAGCCGTCCTCGCAACTACACGAGCGCCACGACGCCAGCGATTTCGACACCCGCACGCAAGACAAACTGCAGGACGACGCCAAAGCGAAATAGCGACAGCCACGAGGCTTGCAACAACACGCAAATCGTTGTTGCAAGCCCGCCTGCAGATTGGCCGGGTTTACGGATTGCTGGGGCTGCCAGGCACGCCAGCCACCGGCGGCGGCGTCATGGAATTGACGAACACATTTGCGATCAGCGTGCCGTTTCCAAGCACTTTGCTGTAAGCGCCGGCCGAAGAGAACGCGCCGTTGCTGCCCGGAATGCCGCGATGAAACACGGCCTTGCCGCCGCCATTCTGCGTCTTTGCCAGATTGTAGATCACCGGGTTGATGTTTCCCAGCCGGGTATTCACCGACTGGATGATCAGCGCGACCAGGCCCGCGAAATCCGGTGCCGAAGCGCTGGTGCCGATTGTCTGCGTGAGGCTGCCGCCGATCACCTCCTCGTCGGCACTGCGTTGCGGGCCGCACGGGGTTACGGCCGATGACGGGCAACCGCCCATGTGCAACGCCAGATCAGGCACGGAACGATGCGCCGCGGTGGGCATCACCTCGGCCTGCCAGCTCGGCTGGGCGAAATAGATGCTCACGCCGCCGCCGGAGCCCCAGCGCGCCCCTGTGGCCGGCGTATGGTTTTCCGGGTCGCCCATTACCGGATCGGAATTGGCGTTCTCTTTTGCATAGGCCGATGGCGAAGCTGCCTGCCGCGTGGCTGGTGACGAGATTTGTGCCGCCGACCGATGTCACATTCGGTGAAGCTGCCGGAATCTCCACCGATTGCACGAAGCCGCCGCAATTCGGCTTGGCACCGGTGGCGAAGCAGGCGGCAGCCGGTATCGGATTGGAGCCGTAATCGCCCGAACTGGCGACGAACGTGATGCCCTGCGCATTGCCCTGTTTGAAGTAATCGTCCTCGATTGCAAAATACCCGGTATAATCCGTGCCGTTGCTGTAGGCCGCGGTGTAGGAAAGCTCCGGCGCGCCGAACGACATGCTGACCACCTCGGCGATGTTGTCGCGGGTGATCTTGGTCAGCCCTGCGAAAATCGATTCGTCCGAGAGGTCGGGTATGTTGTAGAGCCCGATACTGGCGGCCGGCGCCATGCCGCCGGACTGTGCAGGTCGAGATGCGTCTCGCCGGAATTGGCGGTGCTGAACGGCGCGCCGCCGAACACGTTGATCGTGGCGAAAGACGGGCTGTTCAGCGCTTCGTGGTTGAAATACGCCGTCATGTCGGATTGCTGAAAACCGCCGCTTATCAGGATACCAATGGCCGTGCCGGAACCGTTCAGCGCCTGGTAGGACGGGAAGTGATACGCCTGCTTCAGGTCGGTGAACCAGTAGGGCCCGACGACGCTGTTGCGGTTATCCGGCCGCACCGCGCCACCGCCCGCAATCATCTGCGAATGCCGGCGCATGCGTATCACCGGATCGAACGCCGCGACGACGGCGCCGTCGGCCCGCATCTCCGCCGGCAGTACAGGCGGTCGCACAGCGGCGATCCGCGTGACCGAAACGCCGTTTTCCTGCGCAAACACGGCATTGTGCAATTCGATGCCGAACAGGCGCTCCACGGCGGCATTATTGCCCTGAACGGTCAGGCCGTGCGCGAAACGGTCTATCACATGCAATCCGGCCGGCAGCCCCCGTTCGATACGCGCCATCGCGTCCTTGTCCGCGCCGAAAGCCGGCATCGAACTGCGCCGGCGTAAGGAAATGCCTATACTGTGCATCGCCCGGCCTCTGCTGCGCGGCAAGCAGCCGGTCCAGCGCGTCGCGATGGGTGAGCGGCAGGTAGATGTTGAAGGTGATCGTGCGCGCTGCATCAACACGGCCCTCGAACACGCCGGGAATTGCGGCTGCTGCCGGCAATGAACTTGCCGACAGGCCAACCATGAGCGCCAAGCGCGCAGCTTTCGACATCGATCCAACTCCCCTGATGATTTCGAAACCCGTTATCATGGCGCGGCCAGGAAAGTATATGGTAAAACATCCTGTCTCGTTTTAAAGTCAATGCAATTCAGGGTTGCCTGATGTTGCAACCAATACACTATTGTTTGTCGATACTGCCGTATCGCCGCCTGGCGGGCCGGCAATTGCCAAGCCGGGATGTGGCGCTAGGATAGCGCCAGAAAACAGCGGACAGGGCAGGCTCCATGGTCTCACGGCGTCAGGTAATCCAGGGCGGCGCTGCCGTGCTCGCTCTCGGCGGCATCGCGGACGCCGCCGCGGCCGCGGCTCCCGAGCTGCGCGGCGACGGCCCGTTCGACGCCCTGCTCGCCGCCTCCGCCAACGAGATCCTGCTGCTCTCTCCCGAGCAGGCCACCCAGCTCGGCGTGGACAAAGGCGCCCTCGCCGGCCTGCGCGCGCAACTCAGCGACGCCTCGCCCGCCGGCGACGCCAGATGGGCCGCCCAGGCCCGCAGCATGCAGGCCAAGCTGTTGCAAGTGGACCGCGCAAGCTTGCCGGCCGCCAGCCAGATACGGCTGGATGCGGTGCGCTTCGCCACCGAGCGCGCGCTCGACGGCACCAAATTCCGCTACGGCGGCGGCGCGGCCGCGGGCTTCGGCGGCGGCGCGCAGCCTTACGTCATCAGCCAGCAGAACGGCAGCGTGGTGAGCGCGCCGGAATTCCTCAACAGCGTTCATCCTGTGCAGAACAAGGACGATGCCGAAGCCTATCTCGCGCGCGTCGCCGCCTTTGCCCGCGTGGTGGATCAGGAAACCGCGCGCTGCACGTCGGACGCCGCAATGGGCGTGATGCCGCCGGACTTCATCGCCGCCATCGTGCTCACCCAGTTGCGCGGCTTCCGTGCCGTGCCCGCCGCCCAGCAGCCGCTGGTGGACTCGCTAGCAAGCGCGCCGCAGGCCGCGAACGTGTCAGGCGACTGGGCTGCGCGCTGCACGAAGATCGTGGAAATCCGCGTCTATCCGGCGGTCGACCGCCAGATCGCCGCCTTCGCGAAAGCCACCGCGAATGCGCCCTCCACCGCCGGCGTGCAGCGCCTGCCGGACGGCGACGCGTTCTATGCCTGGGCGCTGCGCATGGGCACCACCACCGACCATCTCGGCCGCCGACATACACAAGCTCGGCCTCGAGCAGAACGACGCCCTGAAGGCCCGTCTCGACACCCTGCTGCGCGCCCAGGACCTCACCCAGGGCAGCGTCGGCCAGCGCGTGCAGGCGCTGAACAAGCGATCCGCGCTTCCTCTACCCGGACGACGATACCGGCCGCGCGGCGCTGATCGCCTATCTCAACGACCGCATCGCCCATATCCGCCCGCTGATGCCGCAGATATCGCATCTCAAACTTCATGCCGACGTCACGGTGAAACGCGTGCCGCCCGACATCCAGGACGGCGCGGCACTCGGCTACATGAATTTTGCCGCACTCGATGGTTCGCGCCCGGCGATCTATTACGTGAACCTGAAATCCACCAAGCTCTGGCCGAAATACCAGCTTCCCACGCTCACCGCGCACGAAGGAATTCCTGGCCACACCTGGCAGGGCGCCTACCTCGCCGAACACCATACCGAAATCCCGCTGATCATGTCGATGATGGGCTTCAACGCATTCGTCGAAGGCTGGGCGCTGTACGCCGAGCAGCTCGTCGACGAGCACGGCCTCTACGACAACGATCCGTTCGGCCGCATCGGCTATCTGCAGGCGCAGCAATTCCGCGCCTGCCGCCTGGTCGCCGATACCGGCCTGCACGCGATGGGCTGGTCGCGCGACAAGACGGTTGCGTTCCTGGCCGAAGAGACCGGCAAGAGCACCGCGGCGATGACGAGCGAAACCAACCGGTATTGCGCGTCACCCGGCCAGGCTTGCGGCTACAAGATGGGCCACAACCAGATGCTGCGCCTGCGCGAGAAGACCAAGGCCGCGCTTGGCGCCAAGTATGACGAGGCCGCGTTCAACGATGCGGTGGTGGAGACCGGCGGCGTGCCGCTTACCGTGCTGGCGACGGCGATCGACGCGCATATTGCTTCTGTTAAGGGCGGGTAAGCAATGGCAAGGAAGCAAGTAGTCCTTCGAAAAAAGGACCAAAAGCTTTTGCTACGACGCCTGCACCACGGCTTACGTTCGTTCTGCCAGTCGATACGGTTGCAGACATAGCGCAAACTTCGTGCAGCCGTCGGCCTTTTTGCTACTTGCTTTCTTCCATGCCAGGCTCACGCATGATCCGCGACGTGATCACAGCGAATGGCACCGCCAGAACCAGCCCCGCACAAAACACCGCACCCAAAGCCCCGGCAAACACCGAAGCCGACGCAAAGCACGCCCAGATCGCCAGACCCGCCAGCGTATGCGGCCAGAACATGCGCGCAGCCGCAGCCCAGCCCAGCCTATGGGCGTCGCGCACCTGAACGCCCCACTCCGCGCGCAGCCCGGCCGTTAGCCGAAGCACCGCCCAGGCTTTGTGCAACGCGATTATCGGATCGAGCAGCGCGGTATAGACGAGCTCTGCCGCTACCCGGCGCAGGAAACGCGCGTATCCGCCATACACGCCCGCCAGCGACGGCCGCAGCAGAACCTCCAGATAACCCGCCAGCTTCGGCAGATGCAGCGTCAGCCAGCCGCACAGCAACAGCCACACCAGCGCTCCGCGCGGCACCGCTTGCGCATCCCCCAGCGCTGCGTTGGCCGCCGCCAGCGGCAACATGGCAAACCAGAACGGTGTCAGAACGTAATGCAGGATCGCCTGCAGCATCTGGAAACGTCCGAGCGGGCCCAGGTCGCGGCGCCGCAGCAGATAGCGGTATTGCAGATTGCCGGCCGCCCAACGCACATCGCGCGCAAGATACGCGGCCAACCCAGGCGGATGGCTCTCCAGCGAACCGGTATCGTCCGCCAAAACACGCAACTTCCATCCGGCCGCCTGCAGACGCGCCGCCTCCACGTGATCATGCGACAGGATCAACTGCCCGTCCGGCAACGCATCCAGCCGGCAATGCGCGCGAAACGGCGCCACGCGCACCACCGCGTTGTGTCCCCAGTAGGGTCCCTGGTCCGCCTGCCACCAGGCCTGCCCCACTGCCCAGACACGCAGGCCGAACCGATGACCAAACCCGAACAGCCGCGCGAACAACGCCGCCGCGCGCGCGCCATGGAAAGTCGCCTGCAAGATCGCCAAACGCGGATCGGCTTGCATCACCGCCACCATGCGCAGGATCGTCGGCACTGCCATTTCGCTGTCTGCATCCAGGCACAGCATCAGCTCGAACTGCCCTTCATGCGCATCCAGGAACGACATCACGTTGCCTGCCTTGAACCCGACATTCTCGGTGCGCCGGCGATACAGCACCTCCACGCCGAATTGCGTGCGCAACGCGTCGGCCGCCAGCATTTCTTCGTTCGCGCAGATATCTGACGCACTGTCCGACAACACGCAGAATACAAAACAGCCCGCCAGATCCAGCGAACAAACCGCGCGTGCGATCGCGGTGAGCTGGCCGAACACCGCGCCCACATCCTCGTCGCGCACGCACACCGCGATCGCCGTGCGCAATGCCGGCCGCCCGTGCGTCACGCGCGCCAGTTGCGGCAGGACATAGGCCACCGGGTCGGCCACCAGCAGGCGTATGACGAACCCGATCAACCCCGTCGCGGCGGACAACCCCAGCCAGGGCGCGTTCACGCACAAGCACGCGAACAGCATTATCTTGCAAATACTCCAGCCGCCAGGCCGCAGAACTGCGGCACCCTGCCAGACCAGAAGCGCTGTCACACCGGTAACCAAGCCGATCAACACCGCCCGCCGCGCCCGAACCGGCTCTCCCGTAAATACCGATCTACCAAGGGCGGTGGACGGATCGGATATGCCCTGGCTCGTTTCGCTCGTGTTCATTTGCATCGATCGCCGTTGGCGCGACAACCTGTGCTGTCCTAGCATTCTACCCGTACACCAACCCGTTTTGGGACTGACTCATCGGCAGCAAGGAAGAAAGGACTTCTTTTTCAAGAAAAAGAAGCAAAAAGCTTTTGCTGTGACGCCTGCACGAGCATTTGGCTATCATTGCAGCCGCATCGACTTGCAATACGGGAGCAGGTCTTCGCGCAGGCGTCATAGCAAAAGCTTTTTGGTCCTTTTTCTCGAAAAAGGACTGCTTTCTTGCCTGCCTTGAATGCGTCAAATTCAACATTAGTTGGTATTAGCTGTAACATTGCGGTCGGCCTGCAGCCGGAATTGCGCGGAAAACGCGCCGCACTCCCGGTAGAGCGGATACAACGGTTCGGTCAGCCGGCGCGCCAGCCCCGCATCGAACCAGGCCGGCCCTCTGCAACGCGCCTCATCCTCCGCGCGCAGGCGCACACGCAACGCGCCAGGCGCCGGCGCGTCCAACACCAGGGCGTCGCCCCGCGCCCGCAGCCGCGCCACCCCGCGCCAGCCGATCCGGTGATAGCTCATCGTCTCGCTCTCCAGCCCGGGCACCACAACGCGCACCACGCGCACGTCCCCGCCCGGCGGCGAACAATCCACCACCACCATGCCAAGCCCTTCGGCGCCCAGCCGCTCCACGAGCAACGCCAGCCGCGCCGCGGACGACGCAACAGCACCCGCCTCCACGCTCGGCAAGGCCGCGAAATCCACCCGCGTGCTTTCGCGAAACGCCGTGTCGGCCAGCAGACGCCGCAAACCATCGGCCTCCAGCGACAGCCATCCCGCCATCGCCGCCAGCGCCCGCGTCTCCTCACCGCGCGCGGCACCGGCAACCTGGTGCGCTACGAACGCGGCCGGCAACACCTGCCGCGCGCGCGCAATTGGCCCATGCGTCGCCGCCTTGCGCGACCGCGATCCCACGAACTCCAGCAAGGCCTTGCGCAGCGCCCGCGCGCTGTCCGGATGCGCCGCCTCGCCGCATGCGCTCACTTGCAACGCGAAATCCAGCGCCCCGTCATCCGTGCCGACGACATACACATTGGCGAAACCGAACTCTGTCGTCGCCAGCTTGAACAATGGCCGAATGCCCAGCGCCGACAGCCGCGCCACCAGCGCGTCGATCTCCGGCAACACATGCTCCGGCAGGTCGATCACCACGCCCTGGTCGAGCGCGCGGTAGGACGTCACGTTGCCGTCGCGCTGGAGCAATTCCATCACGCCATGCGCCACGGCATGGTCCAGGTCCCGCCCCGCGCCCAGCCCGTTGGTGATCGGCGTGATCAGCCGCGCCGGCTCGCTCAACTGATAGGCATGTGCCGCCACCCACTCCGCCGGCACCAGCACCGCCTCGCCGGACGGCCAGCGCCGCCCTTCCACCCAGGACAGCACGGTGCCGGGCGCGTAGTCGGAGCCCGCCGCCAGGCAGAGCGTCAGCGGATCGAGCGCAGCTGCGGCACCGCGTGTGCGCACCAGCTCCTCGTGGCTCGCCACCACGCGCGGCGCGCGCGCGATCCACGCGCCGGCATGTACCTCCTCGCACAGCTCGCCGAGGGCGCCGACCTGCGCCTCGATTTCCGTCAGCCCGTAGCCATAACCCGCCATGCTGGAGCCGCGCCCGATCAGCGCCGCCTGCACCACCGGCAGGCCGATGCGGTCCAGCCCGTCGATGCGCGACAGCGCGAGCTCGGCGTCAGTGGGCAGGCTCGCGCGGAATGCGTCGGCCACCGCGTGCAATTCGGCCTGGTCTGATCTCGCCTGCATGTCGGTTGCTCCCTGGCGTGCTTACTGTCGGCCTGGGTTGGTAGGGGGCAAGGAAGAAAGCAGTCCTTTTTTGAAAAAAAGGACCAAAAAACTTTTGCCCCTCGCCTGCCCGCTGGCCTACACCGCCCTGCAACCGCATCTATTTGCCCTGATAGGCCGAAGCGCCGATGCCACCGGAGGAGCAAAAGTTTTTTGGTCCTTTTTTCCAAAAAAGGACTGCTTGCTTGCTTCCTTCCGCCCACCTCCGCGCCACCCTCGCCAGCAACCCGCAGGACTGGCAAACCGCCCTGGCCTACAAAGCCGCGCTGGCCACCGAGGGCCGCTACGCCGAAGGCGACCCAATCTTCCAGCAGGCACGCCGCCACTTCCCGGACGCTCCCTGGCTCGCCCATCTCGCCGGCCTGTATGCCTTCCCCCACCCCGAGCTTCCCGCCCTCATCGCCCGCGCCCGCCCCCTCGCCGAGGCAGACCCGACGCTGCAGACCCTGCTCGGCGACATGTTGACCCAGGCGCGCGACCATGCCGGCGCCGCCACCGCCTACGCTCGCGACCCCCACCCGGACGCCCGGGCGCGCGAAACCCAGGCCCGCGACGCCCAGGACCGCACCGAATGGCTGCAAGCCGCCCCCGAATTCGGCCCGGCGCCGCACATCGCAGTCATCAACCTGGACCGCAACGCCGCCCGCCTGGCCGAACTGGACGGCAATTTCGCCGCGTGCCGCCCGCCGCGCTTCCGCGTGCCCGGCATCGAGGGCAGCCGGCTGCCTGCCGCCGCGATCGCCCGGCTCGGCGGGGACCCGGCGATGCGCGGTACGCTCGGCTGTTTCCTCGCCCACGCCGCCGCCTGGGAGGCCATGCTCGCCCACGATCTGGCGTATTGCCTGATCGTCGAGGACGACGTGATCCCGCTGTTCGACCTTCCCGAACGATGGGGCATGTTCGCGTTGCCCGACGCGCTCGACCTCTGCTTCGTCAACGACCGTATGGCGCCGCCGCCCGACCGCACCGGCTTCCGTATCCACCCGCTCGCCGGTGCGATGCGGGCGTTCCCCTACTGGCGCAACGCGCCTGGCGCCGACGGCTACCTGCTGACCGCCGCAGGCGCCCGCAAATTGCTGGCCTGGGTGGCGCAAGACGGCTTCGCCGCGGACGTCGACTGGCGCCTGCTCGCCTACGGGCTCACCCCCGCCGAACAGGCCGCCTTGCCTGCCGACAGCCACGCAAGCTGGGCACTGTCCCGCCTGGCTGCGCCCTCCCGGCCGGATCGCCTGGCCGCCGCGGTGATGTCACCGCCGCTGATACGCACCGTCCCGCTGGCGAGCGACCGCGAGGACGAGAACCGCGCCGGTGTCGCCCCGTCATCGGCTGCGCAAATCCTGCATCGCACTCGCGACAATTTGTGAACAACCAGTCCCTGCCAGGATCCGCTCTGACTGAAAATCAATATCGGGAGTTGCGTCCATGAAGAGCCTTTTCTCTGCCGCGATCGTTGCGGCCTCTTTCGCCGCGGCTCTTCCCAGCGCTGCGCTGGCCGATGGCCCATGTTCGGACCAGATCGCCACCGTCGGTCGGCAGCTCGCCAGCCAGCCCGGCCTGGGCGCTCCCATCTCCGAGCCGGCCGCAGGGCCCACCAGCGCGTCTGCTGCCGCGTCCGCAGGTCCGGTCGCCAAACCCGGTGACCGCGCGCAGCCCGGTGGCGCGAGTCTCACTGGCGGCGGATCGGCTGGCACCGTGGGTGGCGTGGCGGGGGCAGCGGGTGCCAGCGCCGGCGCGCGCGACGCCGTGGCCAGCGGTGAGGTCGCTACCTCGCCGGAGGACGTTCGCCGCCAATCCGTGGGCAAGCCGACCACGGCGCAGGAGGCGGCGAGCGCTGCCGGCCATGGCGGCGCACCTGCCGTGGACATGACGCGGGAGAACAAGGCGTCCGAGGCGAAGATGGCGCTGCAGCAGGCAGTGGACCTGAATGCCAAGGGCGACAGCAGCTGCATGAAGGCTTTGGACAAGGCGCGTTCGTTGATGTCCAAGGGGTGATGTGCGTGCGGGCGTTGCAATAAAGCGGCCCTTTTTGAGCAAAAGGACCAAAAGCTTTGTTGCGACGCCTGCACGGCTTTCCGTATTTCTGGCGCAATGTGGTGCTCGCACCCAAAGCTCGGCTAGCGATAAGCGCTGATTACCAGACTGCCGTTTCTGGCGGATGAAGTGAGATTCGAACTCACGGAGGGCTTGCACCCTCGGCGGTTTTCAAGACCGCTGCCTTAAACCACTCGGCCATCCATCCGGCACCGGACTGTAACCCAATCCGCCGAAGCGAGCCAAGCCGCTTCACTCGCCGGTAATCGGGAACAGCAGCCGCACCGTCGTACCCGCCCCCACGCGCGTGTCCAGAACCAGCCGCCCGCGCGACTGCTCCACAAACCCCTTCACCATTGACAGCCCGAGCCCGGTCCCCAGCCCCACCTCCTTGGTGGTGAAGAACGGCTCGGCCGCCCGTCCCGCAACCTCGGCACTCATGCCGCTGCCGGTATCGCTCACCGATACCTCCGCCTCGGTGCCCCGGCGCCTCGTGGCAACCACCACCTCCGCGCCGTCATCCGACGCATCCGCAGCGTTGCGCACCAGGTTGAGCACGGCCATTTCGAGCTGGGCCGCATCGAGCTTGGCCAGCAGCCTGCCCGGTTCCAGGTCGAGGCGGACGCGCACGCCACTGCGCGCCGGCTGGTCCAGTATCGCGTCGCAGGCCGCCAGCGTGGCGCCGAGATCGTGCACCTGGTCATCATGGAATTGCCGCCGCGCGAAGGACAGCATCTGGTCGGTCAGCCGCGCCGCGCGCTGCGCGCCCCATTTTGCGCGATCGATCTGCCGCCCCCGGCGCGTATCATCAGTCTCCGTCTCGAGCCGCTCGAGATTGGCAAGAACGATCGTCATCAGGTTGTTGAACTCGTGCGCCAGGCTGCTCGCCATTGAGCCCAATGTTTCCAGCCTTTGGCTCTGCTGCACCAGCGCCTCGGCCTCGCGCCGGCGCGTCACGTCGAGCTGGCTGGCGAAATTATACATCAGCTCGCCGTTGGTATCGACGACCGGACTGATGAACAGCGCATTCCAGAAACTGGAGCCGTCCCGCCGATAGTTGAGCACTTCGAGATGCACGTCCTCGCGCGCATCGAGAACGCGGCGTATTTCGCCGACCATCGCCATGTCGGTTTTCTCGCCCTGCAGGAAACGGCAATTGCGGCCGAGTATCTCCTCCTGCTTGTAGCCGGTCAGTTGCTCGAAAGCCTGGTTGCAGAACACGATCGGGTCGTCGGGCAGCCGCGGATCTGTGAGGCACATCGGCATTCGGCTCATCTGCACGGCGGCGAAAAAGATGTCGGACCCATTCTGCTTCCAGGTCTGGCCGGCATCGGTGGCGATCACGTTGCGCCCGCCGGTGGAGTGGTGTCCTTGCTCACCAACCGTCACCCCTGGGTGGGCTTTGTAGCCGGGCTTCTCGTCTTTCTGCTCCGTCATAACAGCGCGCGACCTCTCATCGAATAGCCGTGTATGTAGCCGATGGTGCTTCGTGTGGGAACGAATGGCGGCGTCCGCGGGTTAATGTAACGGGACAGGGATCGCTGTTGAATGTGCGTGTTGCTGGTTGAGGACGAGGCCATGATTCGCGAGGTGATGGCGGAAACCCTCCAGGAAGCGGGGTTCGATGTCTTTGAAGCCGCCAGTGGCGATATGGCGTTGGCGCTGTTGCGTGATCCACCCAAGAAATTCAGCATTCTCGTCACCGATTTCCACATGCCGGGCCTGGCTGACGGCGCGCAGGTGGCCGCCTGCATGCGCGGCCTGTTTCCGGACATCCCAGTCGTGATTGCCACCGGACGGCCTGAGGTGCTCCAGGCGAGCTGGCGTGAGGAGTTCGGCTACAACCTGTTGAAGAAACCCTATCTGCCAAGCCACCTGGTGCAACTGGTTCAGACCTTGCTCGCAAACCCGTAATCCGGCGCTGTTTCCCGACAAACGCGCGGCGCTATTGCTAATCAGTGATGCTCCGCAGCAGGCGTCCGTCCCGCTTCGACGAAGTCGAGTGCGGCCGCCAGGGCAGCGCCAATTACCGAGGTATGTTGCATCCCTGGTATATCGAACAGCCTGGCCTGGTAGCCATAGCGCACGAACCCGTAACGACTGCTGTCAGGCAGAGGTTGTTCTCGTATCCAGCCTGCCCGAGACAGCACAGGGCAGAAGTTTTTTGCCTCTTTTCGCAAAAGGCAGACCTTGCTTCCGAAGCCTAAACCACCTGCTCGAACCGCGCCCGATCCGCCGCCCGCAACCGCACCGTCACATGCGCGGACACCTCGTCATCCGTCCGCCCGATCACCTCGCCATGCGCATACAGCCAGGCCAGGCGCGCCCCGTCGCCATGCGCGACATCGTACTCCGCCTGCACCATGCCGGATGCGATCCGCCCGTCCAGCAGCGCGCGCAGCTCTCCTAGCCCCTCGCCGGTGATGGCGGACACCGACACGCTCCCCGCACCCGCCGGCAGCCTGTCCGCGCCGCCGAGCAGATCGGCCTTGTTCAGCACCTCTATCGTGCGCGCGCCGAAATCGGCGTCCAGCGTGCCCTCCTTGGCCATGCCGTCCAGCACCGCCAGAACGTCGGCGCGCTGGGCCGCGTTGTCGGGATGGGCCGCGTCGCGCACGTGCAGTATCACGTCCGCCTCGGCCACCTCCTCGAGCGTGGCGCGGAAGGCGGCCACCAGCTCGGTCGGCAGCTCGCTGATGAAGCCCACCGTATCCGACAGGATCACCCGCCGGCCGCTCGGCAGCACCAAGCCGCGCATGGTGGGGTCCAGCGTGGCGAAAAGCTGGTCTTCGGCATGCACGTCGGCGCCGGTCAGCGCGTTGAACAGCGTCGATTTGCCGGCGTTGGTGTAGCCCACCAGCGCCACCACCGGGAACGGCACGCGCTTGCGGGCGCTGCGGTGCAGGCCGCGTGTGCGGCGCACCTGCTCGAGCTCGCGCTTCAGGCGCACGATGCGGTCGGTGATCAGCCGGCGGTCCGCCTCGATCTGCGTCTCGCCCGGGCCGCCGAGGAAGCCGAAACCGCCGCGCTGCCGCTCGAGATGGGTCCAGGACCGCACCAGCCGCGAACGCTGGTAGTCCAGATGCGCCAGCTCCACCTGAAGCGCGCCCTCGCGCGTCACCGCGCGTTCGCCGAAGATGTCCAGGATCAGTCCGGTGCGGTCGATCACCTTGCAACCCCACCCGCGCTCCAGGTTGCGCTGCTGCACCGGGCTGAGCGCGGCATCCACGATGGCCACCGTAACCTGGGCCTCGGCGATCGCCAGCTTCTCCGATTCCATCTGCCCGGAGCCGAGCAGCGTGGCGGGCCGGCGCTCGCGCAGCGGCAGTATCGCCGTATGCACGACAACCAGCCCGATCGACGCCGCCAGCCCCACCGCCTCGGCCAGCCGCGCCTCGGCTGCACGGGACGGATCGATGCCGTTCCGCTCGGCCGGGTTCGGCCGCTCCCACGGCAGGATGATCGCTGCGCGGGTCGGCGCCGGCCGGCCGGAATGCGTCCGTTCCGGCCCGTGCGGCGCCGCGGGCGCCTCGGGATCAGGTGTCGCTGTCGACAGAACCATCCTCCTTGGACCCGTCCTTGGCCGCATCGAAGAGCTGGATCGGCGCGCCCGGCATCACCGTGCTTATCGCGTGCTTGTAGACGAGCTGCGTATGGCCGTCGCGGCGCAGCAGCACGGAGAAATTGTCGAACCAGGTGATGATTCCCTGCAGCTTGACGCCGTTGATCAGGAACACCGTCACCGGTGTTTTGGCCTTGCGAACATGGTTCAGGAACACGTCCTGAACGTTCTGTTGTTTTTCTGCGGCCACGAGGTTTGCCCTTCTTGATTGCGCGGCCCTGCGTTGGTGCGGGCCGTATCCGGCTTTGTGGCTAGCAAGGCGCGTGCCGGGGGTGGTCAGGAGATAAGCGGCCCTTACGCGAAATACAGCATCGCCTTTCTGCATCCCGCCCGGGCGGTGTATTATGCCGCAGCCACCCGTTGCGCGAACAGGGCGAAAAGCCTGGCCGATACCGGGCCTATCCCGCCATCGCTCACCGCCGCGCCATCGACGGCCAGCACCGGCTTGACGAACGAGGTGGCCGAGGTGAGGAAAACCTCGCGCGCGGCCCGCAACTCGGCCAGCGAAAACGCCCGTTCTTCAAGCACAACGCCCGCTGTCTGCATCTCCGCCATGAGCGCCTGCCGCGTGCATCCCGGCAAGATCGCGTGGCTCAGCGGCCTGGTCAGCAGGATGCCTTCCGCGCTCACCATCCACACGGAGGTGGACGCGCCCTCCGTCACCATGCCGTCGCGATCGTAGAGGATCGCGTCCGCGGCGCCGTGGGCGCGCGCCGCCTGGCGGGCCAGGATATTGGGCAGCAAAGCGAGCGACTTGATGTCGCACCTGGCCCAGCGCTCGTCCGGCAGCGTGATGGCGCGCGCCGCCCAGCCCTCCAGGCTGCGCGGAAATGCCGGCGCACGGCGCAGCGTGACCACCAGCGCCGGGCGCGTGCCGGCGGGCGGAAACGGGTGCTCGCGCCGGGCCACGCCGCGGGTAACCTGGATGTAGAGCAGCCCGGACCGCACGCGATTGCGCGCCGCCACTTCCGCCAGCACCGCCATCAGAGCCGCGCGCCCGATCGGCCAGCGTATCTGCAACGCGCTTAGGCTGCGGCCCAGCCGATCCAGATGCAGGTCGAGATCGAGCGGCCGTCCCTCGTGCAGATACGCGACTTCGTACACGCCGTCGGCGAACTGGTAGCCACGGTCCTCGATATGCACGGTCGCGTGCCTGTGCGGCACATAACGGCCGTTCACATACGCGACGCGACTCAACGGCACGGCTTCAGGCGCGCGCCGGCCTCAGCCCTGGTCGTCGGCGCCATCCTGCCCTGCCTGTTCCACGTAGGCCGGCGCAGGACCGTTGGCCATCGGCGGCTGCTCCTCGCCCTCCTGGCCGTCGCGCTCGCGCCGCGGCTGGCCGTTATACTGGCCGCCCTGCCCGTTCTGATACTGGCCGTTGGGATGACCGTTCTGCGGCTGCTGGCCGTTCTGGCCCTGCTGGTGGCCGCCATGCGCCGGCGCGTTCTGCTGGCTGGCCTGGTTGATGGCGTTCAGGATGCGGAAGTAATGCTCCGCATACTGGAAGTAACTCTCCGCCATCACGCGGTCGCCGGAGCCAGTGGCATCGCGGCCGAGCTGGAGATACTTCTCGAACAATTGCTGCGCCGTTCCGCGTATGCGCAGATCCGGGCCGCTGCTGTCGAACACATGGTTCCTGTTGAGCGGAACGTTGCCGCCATACTGGCGCGGGCTTTGGCCGCCACCGCCGCCACCACCACCGCCACCGCCGTTGCGATGGGAGCGTCCGCGCATGCGTTTCATGTTCATCCGATTACAAAGTGCTTCCCTGTTGCAGCGCCGGCCCGTCCTGCCGCGGCCGGAAAGGGCCGCAAGCGAACTCCGTATGGGCAGTCGCCAATGTGCCGTTCGGCCGCGAACCAACGGTCGGAGGCCACCGGCCTTGCCCATCCGCAGTCTCCGCAGCGCGCCCGTGGCCGTGGCAAGTAAAACCTGCCGGACCGGGCCCGCATCCCGTGCGCGACGGGACCCTAGCTGGCAACGGCGAGCCTGCCAAACACTTTCTACAAGTCGGGCGGCCGCGTGAGTACCATCGCGCGGTCTATGCCGCCCAGATCCGCCCGGGTCTCCCGATGCGCAAGGCCCGCCGCTGCGGCCAGGCCACGCACCGAGACGGCCTGCCCTGCCCCCAACTCCAGCACCGCCACGCCGTGTGGCGCCAGCAGATCCGCCAGTCCGGGGACGATGTGGGCGTACGAATCGAGTCCCCGCCGGCCCGCCATCGAGCGCGCGCGCCGGCTCGAACAGCCGCACCTCCGGCATCAGCCCGGCCAGCGCCGCTGTCTCGATATAAGGCGGGTTGCACAGCACGATGTCGAACCGGCCCTCCAGCGCGGCCGCCCAGTCGCCGGCGAGGAACGCGCAGCGCGCGGCCAGGCCGTTCGCCGCGGCGTTGCGCGCGGCCAGCCGGCACGCCGCATGGGAGAGATCGACGCCCACGCCGAACGAATCCGGCCGCTCGGCCAGCACCGCGAGCAGCAGGCAACCGGTGCCGGTGCCGAGGTCCAGCACGCGACGCGCGGCGGGCACGTGCGCCAGAGCCGCCTCCACCAGCGTCTCGCTGTCCGGCCGCGGCACCAGCGTATCGGCCGACACCTCCAGCTCGAGCGTCCAGAAGCCGCGCCGTCCGGTGATCAGCGCCAGCGGCTCGCGCCCGGCGCGACGCGCCACGAGCGCCGCGTAAGCCTCCGCGTCGATTTCGGCCGTGCTGTCGAGCAGTGCCGCGGGCGACACGCCGAGCAGATGTGCTGCCAGCAGGCGCGCCTCGCGCCGCGGCTGCGCGATTCCGGCCGCCGACAGCCTGCTTGCCGCTACATCGAGGCTGGCGCCAAGTTGCATCGCTTTCTCCCGCGTTCCTGCGTTATCTTGCACCCCAAGCACTGGATCACGAGACGCCGATGCGCCTGCCAACCCTCGCTCTCCTCCTGTCCGCCAGCCTGCTGGCCACCGCGAGGCCCTCGGCCGCCGGCGCTGTGGGCGCCACGGTGAGTTTCCGGATTGCCGACCAGACCGATCCGGCCGAGATCACCGAGGCCACCACGGTGTTCATCAACGGGCAACTCGTGGCGCATTTCGAGCTCTCCGCCGCGCACCCGTCCGGCAACGTGGCCGTGACGATACCGGCGGCCGACCGCTACGAATATGCGCTGTGCGGCCGCATCACCATACGCGCGGCGGACGGGCACAGCGAGACGCATGTGCTCGACGATGGTGCCACGATGGGCGATCCGTCGGGGCGCAACCTGGAGGCTCTGGCGTCCGACGGGTTTACCACCTTCTTCCTGGCGGAACGGAGCGCGGGGACCGGGGATGCGCCGACGGATCTGCACAAGACGAATGTTTGCGCTATTCCGACCTCGTAAGAAGCAAGCACTTCTTTTCTGAAGAAAAGAAGCAAAAGACTTTTGGTCCCTGTCGGGGAGCGTTGGAACAGTCGCCGACAGGGCGCAAAAGCTTTTTGCTTCTTTTTCTCGAAAAAGAAGGCCTTGCTTACGCTTCCGCCGCCAACCGCGCCGCCTGATCCTCTTCGGTCAGCGCATCCACAAACTCATCGAACTCCCCGCCCATCACCCGATCGATCTTGTGCGACGTCATGTTGATCCGGTGATCCGAGACCCGCCCCTGCGGAAAATTATACGTGCGTATCCGCTCGCTGCGATCCCCGGTGCCGACCTGGCTCTTGCG
Source organism: uncultured Alphaproteobacteria bacterium (assembly GCA_963795825.1). GTDB lineage: Bacteria > Pseudomonadota > Alphaproteobacteria > Acetobacterales > Acetobacteraceae > BOG-908. The sequence goes on from CAWCIW010000005.1 coordinate 410,818, forward strand.
ATCCGCCGACCGCGTGGCATGCAGATCGGCCCGCTGCGCCTCATACATGCGCGCGCGCAAGATCTTCATCGCCTTGGCGCGGTTCTTGTGCTGGCTGCGCTCTTCCTGCATCGCCACCACGATCCCCGTCGGGATATGCGTGATGCGCACGGCGGACTCCGTCTTGTTCACGTGCTGCCCGCCGGCGCCCGACGCGCGGATACACGTCGATGCGCAGGTCGCTCTCGTTGACCTGCACATCCACCTCCTCGGCCTCCGGCAATACCGCGACCGTCACCGTGCTCGTATGTATGCGCCCCTGAGTCTCCGTCGTCGGCACGCGCTGCACGCGATGCACGCCGGATTCGTATTTGAGCCTGGCGAACACGTTGCGGCCGGTGATCTCGGCGATGCCCTCCTTCAGCCCGCCCAGCTCCGTCTCGCCATAATCCATCACCTCGAATTTCCAACCGCACAGCGCCGCATATTTCTGATACGCCGCGAACAGCTCCGCCGCGAACAGCCCCGCTTCGTCGCCGCCGGCCGCCGGCCGTATCTCCAGGATCGCGCTGCGCTCGTCCGCCTCGTCGCGCGGCAGCAGCGCCAATTGTATCTCGCGCGCCAGCTTCGGCAAACGGTCGCGCAGATCGCGCAACTCGGCCTCCGCCATGTCGCGCATCTCCGGATCGGCCAGCAACTGTTCCGCACCGGCGGCTTCGGTTTCCGCCGCGCGCCACTCTTCTATGCGGGCAACGACCGGCTCCAGCTCCGAGAGTTCACGTGAGGCGCGGGAGAACGCCTCGCCGGTGAGGCCGCTGGAAAGGTCGTGACGCAGCTCTTCGGCGCGCAGCACGATCCTGTCGAATTTTCCGGAAAGGTCTAGCATGGGGCGAGAATGTCAGGGAGAAAGCAAGCAGTCCTTTTTTGCAAAAAAGGACCAAAAAACTTTTGCTCCCTGCATTTGCGACGCGCGTGGTCCACCTGCGAAACCGAAGCGGCGGCCGCGGCGGGGGACAAACGTTTTTTGCTTCTTTTTTTCAAAAAAGAAGACCTTCCTTCAAACACTAAGAACGCGCGCCACGTCTTCCAGCGCCACCTCTGTCTGCGTCCCCGTGGCCAAATCCTTCACCGCCGCCACGCCGCGCGCCGCCTCGTCGTCGCCGATGATCACCACCGCGCGCGCGCCCAGTCTGTTGGCACGCTCCATGCGCTTCTTCATGTTGCCCCGATACGCCATCTCCGCGCGTATGTTCGCCGCACGCAGCGCCTGCAGGACCGCGATTGCGGTGGCCTCCGCCGCCTCGCCCACCGGGATCACCACCACCGCGGACGGCACAGCCGGCGCCGCTTCCAGCAGCATCGACAGCCGCTCGATCCCCGCGGCCCAGCCAACGGCCGGCGTCGGCGGCCCGCCCATCTCCGCCACCAGTCCGTCATAGCGCCCGCCGGCCATCACCGTGCCCTGCGCGCCCAGCTTGCTCGTCACGAACTCGAACGCCGTGTGGCTGTAGTAATCCAGCCCGCGCACGATGCGCGGGTTCTCGCGGAACGGCACGCCGAACCGCGCGAGATGGCCCTGCACCGCCTGGTAGAAGCCGGCCGCCTCCGCCGTCAGGTGTGCGCCGATCGTCGGCGCGCCGGCCACGATCGCGCGGTCGCCCTCGTCCTTGCTGTCGAGTATGCGCATCGGGTTGCGCGCCAGCCGATCCTGGCTGTCCGCCGAGAGAGCGCCCTTGTGGCCCTCGAAATACGCCACCAGCGCCGCGCGATAGGAGTCGCGGCTCGGCGTGTCGCCCAGCGTGTTGATCTCCAGCATCACGTCCGCCGCCAGGCCGAGCGCCTGCAGTATGTGCCAGCCGAGCGCGATCACCTCGGCGTCGGCCAGCGGCTCCGGCGCGCCGATCAGCTCGGCACCGATCTGGTGGAACTGCCGGTAGCGCCCCTTTTGCGGCCGCTCGTAGCGGAACATCGGCCCCGCATAGAACACCTTTTGCGGGAGCGACTGTGTCAGCCCGGCCGTCACCAGCGCGCGGCAGATGCCTGCGGTGTTCTCCGGCCGCAGCGTCAGGCTGTCACCGCCGCGATCCGCGAAGGTGTACATCTCCTTGGTCACCACGTCGGAGGTGTCGCCGAGCGTGCGCGCGAACACCCGCGTGTCCTCGAATATCGGCGTGGACCACTCGTCGAACCCGTATAGCGCGGCCGCGTGGCGCGCGGTGTCGGCCACGTGCGCGTGCCGCCGCTGGTCCTCGCCCAGAATGTCCCGTGTGCCGCGTACCGGCTGCAACGCTTCCAATAGAGTGCTCTCGCGAATGAGCGGGGGCATCTACCACACATCGCCCGAAGTGCCAGCCCACGGCGGAATGCGGGTGGGGAGAACATGAAGCAAAGGCAAGGAAGCAGTCCTTTTTTGAAAAAAAGGACCAAAAAACTTTTGCTTTCCTGTCGCTGGGGCTGGCTTGCGTGCTTGGCGGCCGAGAGCGGCTTTGTCCGAACTAGCGCGCGACAGCGGAGTCAAAAGTCTTTTGCTTCTTTTCTTCAGAAAAGAAGGCCTTGCCTTGCCGCATTTCCCCCCCGCCGCTACGACGCCGCAGATGCAAGAACAAGCGGACACCCCCGCAAGAAACACCCGCCTGATAACCGAACTGGCCAGCGCCAGCGCCGCCCTGCAAGGCATGCGCGCCGGCGGCCAGGGCGGCGAGGCGCACGCCCTCAGGCTGCAAGTCCAGGCGATGCGCAACAGCTTCTTCTGGCGCCTGACCCTACCCCTACGACTGGCCGCCGACCTGGCGCGCGGCCTGCCGCCCACCTCCAGCGCAGAAGCCCTCCTGCTGCGCCAGGCCGCCGGCTTCGTCCGCCGCCGCGGCCTGCGCGCCTTCTGGATCAAGTGGCGCCAGATGAAGCGGCAGCACGCTATGCTTCGGCGCGCCGTCGCCAGCCGCGCCGCGGCCGCCGAGTCCGATGCCCAGCAAGCCCCCGCGCTGCCACTGCCGTGCACGATACTGGCGCCGTCCGTGCTGATCATCGCCGAGCTCACGCTCCAGCAATGCGCCAAATACCGCGTTTGGCAGAAGCAGGAGCTGTTCACCCGGCTGGGCATCCCCTGCCGCGTGGTCGACTGGCGCCGTACCGACGAATGCCTCTCCGCCGCTTCGCTGGCCACCCAGGTGATCCTCTATCGCGTTCCCGGCTATAAGCCGCAGCTCGCGCTGATCGCCAGACTGCACGCGTTGCGCCTGCCGGTCGCCTGGGAAGTCGACGACCTGATCTTCGACCGCGGCCTGTTCCTGCACAACCGCAACGTCAATTCGCTCGAACCCGAGATGCGCGCGGGCATCCTCTCCGGCGTGGACCTCTACCGCGACGCCATGCTCGCCTGCGGCGCCGGCATCGCCAGCACGCCGCATCTGGCCCAGATCATGCGCGAAGCCGGCCTCGACCGAGACCTGGGTGGTGGAAAACGCCCTCGACGCAGAGACGTGGGACCTCGCCGCCGCCCTGCGCCTTGCCCGCCAAGCCGCCCCGCCGCGCGCCCACATCCTGATCACCTACGGCTCAGGCACCAAAACCCATGACGCGGATTTCCGCCAGGCCGCCCCGGCACTGCTGCGCGCCCTCGCCGCCCGCCCGAACCTGCGCCTGCGCATCGTCGGCGAGCTGACATTGCCGGCGGAGTTCGCCGCGTTCGCCGCGCCAGGTGGAGCAGCTCCCGCCGGTGCCGTTCGCCCGCTACATGGCGCTGCTCGCCGAGAGCGACATCGGTATCGCCCCCCTAGAGCCCACGCTGTTCAACAACTCCAAGAGCAACATCAAGTTCCTCGAAGCCGCCGTGCTCGAGCTACCCGCAATCTGCTCGCCGCGCGCGCACTTCACTGATGCCATGCGCGACGGCGAAAACGGCCTGCTCGCCGACACCGAAGAGGCTTGGTTCGACGCGATCTGCCGCCTCGCCGACGATGCCGGCCTGCGCGCCCGCCTGGGCGACGCCGCGCTGCAAACCGCGCTCGCCCGCTACGCGCCGGACGCAGTGGCCCACGCGCAAGTGGCGCCGCTGCTGGCCCGCGCCCCGGACCAGCGGGTCCGCAAGCCGCTCAGCGTGCTGTTCGCCAACATCTACTACGCGCCGCGCAGCTACGGCGGCGCCACGCTCGTCGTCGAAGAAATGGCCACCCGGCTGCACGCGCGCGGCGATACGGACGTGACCATCTTCACCGGCCTGCCGCAGGACGCCCCGGACCGCGTAACCACCCGCACCGACCAGGACGGTATCACCGTGTTCGCCGTGCCCACGTCGGAAAGCGACATCGTTGCCGCCTTCGACGACCCCACTGCCGGCGTGGCGTTCGGCGACGTGCTGGACGCCGTCCGCCCGGACGTGGTGCATCTGCACGCGATCCAGGGCCTCAGCGCGAGCCTGGCCGCCGCCTGCGCAAAACGCGGCATCCCGTACGTGATCACCCTGCACGATGCCTGGTGGCTGTGCGCCCGCCAGTTCATGGTGCGCGCGGACGGCCAATACTGCCACCAAACCCGCATCGACCTGCATATCTGCCAGAACTGCGTGCCCGGCGCCTACCATCTGGAACAGCGCGCCCGCCTGATGCACGCGGCGCTGCACGGTGCGGCCCTGCTGCTCTCGCCGAGCGAAGCCCACCGCGCGCTGCATATTGCCAACGCCATCCCGCCCGACCGTATCGTGATCGCATCGAACGGTGTGCGCCTGCCCGCCGCGCCCGCGCCCCGCACGCCCACCGAACGGCTGCGCTTCGCCTATGTCGGCGGCAACGTGGAGGTGAAGGGCTTCAGCGTCGTCAAGCGCGCGTTCGAGGCGCTCGACCGCGCCGACTGGGAGCTCGTCCTCGTCGACAACACGCTCAACCTCGGCTTCTCCAGCGTGGATGCCTCCGCCTGGCGCGTGCAAGGCGGCCTCCGCGTGGTGCCGGCCTACAGCCAGGCGGAGATGGACGCGTTCTTCGCCGGCATCGACGTGCTGGTGTTCCCCTCGCAATGGCGCGAGAGTTTCGGCCTGACGGTGCGCGAGGCGTTGGCGCGCGACGTATGGGTGATCTCGACCGACGGCGGCGGCCCGGCCGAGGCGATCGTGGACGGGGTGAACGGCACGCTGGTCCCGCTCGACGGCCGGCACGAACCGTTGCGCGACGCCGTTGTGGCGCTCCTGGAGCGGCCTGGGCGGTTAGCTGGGTATCGGAACCCGGCGGCGGCGGCGATCATGGATTATGCGGCGCAGGCGGCGGCGTTGCACGCGACGTTAGCGAGCGTAGTAAGGAAGGAAGGCCTTCTTTTCTGAAGAAAAGAAGCAAAAGACTTTTGCTCCTGGCGCCGGCACGGAGGCCTACGGTTGTTCTGCAACACACGCTTTTGCGGATTAAGATGATGCCGCCGTGCAGGCGTCGGAGCAAAAGCTTTTTGCTTCTTTTTCTCGAAAAAGAAGGCCTTCCTTCCTCGCTCCGGAGCCCCCGCGCATGACCCTAGGCCCCCTAACCGACGAAGCCCTGTCCCCCCTCTTCTGGCGCCCGTCCCGCCTCGGCGTGGACAGCGCCTGGTTCGGCCACGTCCCCTTCGCGCACTGGCTGATCGGCCAGCACCGCCCCACCAGCATCGTAGAGCTGGGCGCCCATAACGGCGTATCCTACGCCGCCTTTTGCGAAGCCGTCCTGCGCGAGCGCCTTGATGCGCGCGCCCTCGCGGTGGACACCTGGCAGGGCGACGAGCACGCCGGCTTCTACGGCGACGACGTGTACACCGACCTGCAACGCTTCCACGACCAGCGCTACGCCGGCTTCTCCACCCTGCTGCGCACCGATTTCGACGACGCAAGCACCCGTGTGCTCGACGGCACGATCGACCTGCTGCACATCGACGGCCGCCATCGCTATGAGGATGTGGCGCATGATTTCGCCACCTGGCGGCCGAAGCTCTCGGCGCGCGGCGTGGTGCTGTTCCACGATACCAATGTGCGCGAGCATGATTTCGGCGTGTTCCGGCTATGGGCGGAGTTGCGCGATCAGCACCCGTCATTCGAGTTCCTGCACGGCCACGGGCTCGGCGTTCTGGCGCTGGGCGCGGCGGGCGGCGCGCTCGCGGACCTATGTGCGCTACGCGATCCGCATGCGGTGAACACCGTGCGCGAGCGTTTCGCGCTGCTCGGCGAGCGCTGGATCGCCACGCGGGATCTGCAGGATGCCGGCCGGCGCCAGGCGGCGCTGGAGGGCAAATTCGCCCAGGTGCAGGCCGATCTGGCGGCGACAAAGACCTGGGCGGACAACGCGCAGAACGAGGTGAACGCGCTGTTCCCTTTATACAAGGCGCTGGGCGACACCCATCGGGGCGTGCGGTCCAACCTGGCGCGGGCGCGGCACGATGTGGCGGCGCGGGAGCGCGAGCTGGCCGAGCGCGACGCGGCGCTGCGGGCACAGGAAGCGGCCCTGCAGGCGCGCGCGGCGGATCTAAGCGATGTGCGGGCGGCGCTCGCGGCGGCGCAGGCGCGCGCGGTGGCAGCCGAGACCGCGCTTGAGGGCGCGCGCGCCCATGCCGACGCGCTGGTGGAATCGCGCGCGCAGATGATGGCTTCGACGAGCTGGCGGCTGACGCAGCCGCTGCGCCGCCTGCGCGGCGGCGCCGCGGCCGAGCCGGTTCAGGCCGCCCCGGCGGTGGCGCCCGCGTTGGCGCAGGAACCGGCGCCTGACACGGTCTCGCCCAACGCGCCCGAAGCGGCATTGGAAGCCGAACCCCGGCGGCACCCGAATGTGCTGTTCATCAGCGGCGAGGGCCACACGCCCGGCAGCATCTACCGCGTGGAGCGCTACGTGGCGGCCGCGCGCAGCCTCGGGCTGGATGCCGGCTGGTCCGAGGCCGGGCCGGTAGGGCCTGCCGAACTGGCCGGCGCCCGACTCGTGGTGCTCTGGCGTGTGGCCTACAGCACGCATATCGCCGGCATAATCCAGGTGGCCCACGAGCAGGGTGCCACCGTGGTGTTCGACGTCGACGACCTGATGTTCCGCCCGGAACTGGCCACCATCGAGGTGATCGACGGCATACGCAGCCAGCGTTTTTCCGAAATCGACACGCAGGCGTTCTTCCGGCTGATCGGCCAGACGATGCGCGCCTGCGATCTCGTAACCTGCCCAACCGAGGAGCTGGCCCACCAGGCGCGCCTCGCTGGCAGGCCCGCCTATGTGCTGCCGAACGGGTTCGATGCCGCCAGCCACGACGCGGCACGGCGCGCCCATCACGACTGGCTCAGCTACGCCGACGATATCGTGCGCATCGGCTATGCCGGCGGCTCGCGCACTCACCAGCGCGATTTCGCTGCCGCTGCACCGGCGATCGCGCGCATCCTGCGGCAATATCCGCAAACCCGGCTGACGCTGTTCCGCGATCCCTCGAGCGGCGAAGGCCTGGTGCTGATCGACGAGTTCGCCGAATTCGCCGATCTCGCCGACCGCATCGAGTGGCGCGACATGGTGAAGCTTGCCGACCTGCCCGGCGAGATCGCCCGCTTCGCGATCAACATCGCGCCGCTGCAGCCGGACAACCCGTTCTGCGAGGCGAAGAGCGAGCTGAAATTCTTCGAGGCGGCCCTCGCCGGCGTGCCCACGATCGCCTCGCCCACCGGGCCGTTCCGCCGCGCCATCGAACACGGCGTCTCTGGCCTGCTCGCCACCTCGGAGGAGGACTGGTTCGCGGCCCTCAGCCGCCTGGTGGAGCATCCGGACGAGCGCGCCCGGCTGGCGCAGGCCGCCTACCATGTATCGCTCGCGCGTTTCGGGCCGGAAGCGCGCGCCGAAGCCTTCGCGCTCATGCTGGCGCAGATCGAGGGCGGCCAAGCGGGTGCGGCCGCGTTCGAGCGCCAGCGCTATCGCGACACGCTGCCGCCGACGCCGGCGCCGCACGTGCCCGCCGCCGACACGCTGTTCGTGCGCGACGATCTGGGCGCGGCGTTGGTGACCGTGATCGTGCCGGTGTTCAACTACGCCGATTACGTGCCGGAAGCGCTGCAATCGGTGGCCGAGCAGAGCCTGGCGCTGCTCGACCTGGTTGTGGTCGAGGACGCGTCGCCTGACGATTCAGGTGCGATGATACTGGATTGGGTGCAGGCGAACGCGCAGCGTTTCAACCGCGTGCGCGTGCTGCGTCACCGTGCCAATTCCGGCCTGGGGTTCGCGCGCAACAGCGGCTTCGCCGCGGCGGAAACCCCGTTCGTTCTGCCGCTGGATGCCGACAACCGGCTGCGTCCGAACGCATGCGAAACCCTGCTCGCGCATTTGCGGGACAGCGACGCCGCCTTTGCCTATCCGGCGATACAGAAATTCGGCACTGCGGACGGCGTGGTGGGCCGGGTGCCGTATTCCGTGCTGCGCCTGCAGCCCGGCAATTACATCGACGCGATGGCGCTGGTGCGCAAATCCGCCTGGGCGCTCGCCGGCGGCTACGACCACGTGCAATATGGCTGGGAAGATTTCGATCTCTGGGCGCGCATAGCCGAGCGCGGCGGCTACGGCATCAACGTGGCCGAGGTATTGGCGGAATACCGCGTGCATGAGAGTTCGATGCTGCACACGACGACGGAGAAGCGCGAGCATCGCGAGGCGCTCGCGGCCGACATGGAGCGCCGGCATCCCTGGCTGGACCTGGCACGCGGCATCTCCTCCCTGGCAAGAACGCACCTGAAATAGGATCCCTCCCTGCCGGCCAACTCGCCGACAGGGAGCAAAAGTCTTTTGCTTCTTTTCTTCAGAAAAGAAGGCCTTCCTGGCCTAATCCTCCGCCCCGATGGTAGTGAACCGCCGAGCAGGCGTCGCCCCGAACCGGAAGGAAAACCCAGGCGTCCCGATTTCGGGCAGGTAATCGCCATACATCGTGGCAAGCGTCACGTCGCTGGCATCCACTTTCGTGGCCAGCCCATAGATCCGCGTCAGCTCCAGGAAACTCTCCACTACCGCGATGTCCCCGCGGAAATTATCGACCGGGTTCCCGGTGCCACCCGTGCAATACCCGACGAACGCGTTTTTTATCACGCGCACCGGCACGGTCGCGGGCCAGGCGGACGTGCCGGGCACGATGCTGGGATAGAAGAACGCCATCGGGAAATTCGGATGGCTGCCGTCATAGGTTTTCGCGTATGTTACAAACGTATTATTTTCGATATCCACGCTCTGCGGCCGGCTGTCGACAGCACCTTCCAGCAGGAACGTCAGCGACATGGCGTTGGCGCCGATGCCCGACGCGTTCTTGACAAAGATGTTGTTGCGTACGCTGACCTGGCCGCCATTCGGGATGTCGAGCAGATATGTCTCGGCCTGTTTGCGGTTTGGCTGCGGCAGGCCGCCCTGGAAATAATTTGCGGTGACGATGTTGTTCTGCGCGCGGGACTTGAACAGGTGTCCGTAGAAGGCATCGTGCGACCAGGAATGCGACAGGTTGACCGTGAAAGCCGGGTCGATTTGGCTGGCGCCGATATAGGCATTGTGTCCCGGGCCGTTCGGCCCGCCATTGTGATCCAGCTCGAGCGCGTTCAGTGTCAGCGTGCCGCTATATTGGCCGGCGCCGAACAGCCCGTTCACATTGGCTCGCTCGAAGCCCGAGATGCGCGTGTTGCTTATCGTCATGTTGCTGCCGGCCAGTTCGTACACACCGGCTTTTCCCGCACTCACCTTGGTGCCGGCCATAACGTTCACGCTGTCCCATATAAGGCCGTTGCTCTGGTCGAAATAGACCGGCGCCTGGCCCAGCGTGTTGTTGGAAGCCGCGTCGTCCAGCATGATGACAGGGCGCTGGTTGTTCTGCACCACACCCTGGATGGTGATGTTGTCGGGCGCGTGGGAAATACCGGCGACGTAGTCCGCGAAGGAGTTGAATTCCGGTCCGATCCAGGGCTGGTTGTAGGGCCCGGAATATACCGCGGGATAGACGTAGAACACGTCACCGGGCGCCCACAACCGATACGCGTGCTCGCGGGTGAACGGTCCGCAGCCGGTGGAGGCCGCCGTTTCCGGATGCAGGTAATCCGTGCCGTCACCTATATATTGGCAATTCTTGCGGTCGGAGAATGTGGCGTACGTTGCTATATGTTTGCCGTTGCGGAACTGCTGTATTTCGGGCCGTCCGCCCGTGGCGGATTGCGGTGAGAGAGCCTGCCTGCCGGCCCACGCGCTCTCCAGCGGATAGCCCTGCCCGTGCGGGCATATCTGGGCCAGTTCCGCGGTTGCATCCATCGTCACCAGCCGGCCTTGCAGGAGCGGCGTTGCCGCATGTCCCTGCCCCGCTTCGAGAAGCGACACGGCAAGATACGCCGTAGCCGTGTAACCGCGAAAATTCGCCATGGTGAAATCCTCACACTCTGCACGGAGCGCGCCGCGGCCGAAACCTGGCTGCGCGCACTCATAAACACAACGTAACAATACCAGACATCAACCTTTCAGTCAATACGATGTCGTTACTTAATGCGTTGCATGTGAGAAGGAAATAACCGGTATCGTAATCGGTTGGTTTTTGGAAATATACCAGAGCCGTTTATATTCCGATCTACGCCGGCGTTCGGTGTCCGATGAATGTTTTATGGCGCGGGACGATCGGCAGTGGCACTTGCCTGAAAAGCAAGTGCCACTGCCTCAGTTTTCAGCGCCGATCGTCTCGGCGGTGCGGACGGCCGTAAATCCGTACAAGAAGGCATAAGCCGGCGTGCCGAGCTCGGGCACATAGTCGTTGTAGACCGTCGCGAGCAGCGCATCCGAGGCATATATCTTCGTGGTGAGCGCATAGAGCCGAGTGAGTTCGGCAAAACTTTCCACCACGCCGAAATCGCCGCGGTATTCCTCCGCGTCGCCGCCACCTGCCGTGCAGTAGCCGACGAACGCGTTCTTTATCACCCGCGATGCGATGTTTGCCGGCCAGGAGGTGCTGCCGGGAACCACGTTCGGGGTGAGAAAGGCGAACGGGTAATTGGGATGCGATCCGTCATAGGTGGCGGAGAACGTCACGAAAGTGTTGTTCTCCAGATCCACGCTCTGTGGCCTGTCGTCCGAGGCGCCCTCCAGCAGGAAGGTGAACGACATCGCGTTGGCGCCCGCGCCGGACATGTTCTTGACGAAGATGTTGTTACGCACGCTCACCTGGCCGCCATTGGGTATGTCGAGCAGATAATTCTCTGCCTGGCCGTATTGCGGCTGCGGCAGGCCGCCCTCGAAATAATTCGCGGTGAACACGTTATTCTGCGCGCGCGACTTGAAAAGATGGCCGTAATAGGCCGCGTGCGACCAGGAATTCGACATGTTGACGGTGAAGTTCGGGTCCACCGCGCTGGCGCCGATATAGGCGTTGTGGGCCGGGCCCGAGGGTCCGCCATTATGATCGAGTTCGAGGAAGCTGAGCGTGAGGCTGCCGCTATACTGGCCGGCACCGAACAGCCCGTTCACGCCGGCGCGCTCGAAGCCGTTGATACGCGTGTTGCTGATCGTGAGATTGCTTGCGCCGAGCTCATACACACCGGCCTTACCGGCGGTGGGTGCCACACCCGCGGACACGTTTATGCTGTCCCACACCACGCCATTGCTCTGGTCGAAATACAGCGGGGCCTGCCCGAGCGTATTGTTCGAAGCGGCACCGGTCAGCAGGATCACCGGGCGCTGGTTGTTCTGCACCACGCCCTGGATGGTGATGTTGTCCGGATTATGGGAGATCCCGGCCACGTAGTCCTGAAACAAGTCGAACTCCGGGCCGATCCAGGGCTGGTTGTAGTCCCCGGAATACACCGCCGGATATACGTAGAAGACGTCGCCTGGCGCCCACAGGCGGTAGGTGTGTTCGCGCGTGAACGGACCGCAGCCGCTGGCGGCGGGTGCGGCCGGGTTGAGGTAATCCGTGCCGTCGCCGGCCAGCGTGCAGCCTGGCTGGTCGCTGAAGCTGGTGTAGCTCGCGATCTGGGCGCCGTTGCGAAACTGCGTGATGAGCGGCTGGCCGCTGGTGGCGCCTTGCGGCCGGTGCGCCGGCGCGCTGACCCATCCGGCCTGGACCGGATAAGTCCCGCCCTGCTGGCAAAGCTGCTGGTCCTGGGCCATGGCGGCCGGCGTTTCGAACAGGCCGCCAAAGTCCTGCGTGGCTGCGTCAGCAGCGGGGATGATGCCCATCGCGCTTGCAAGGCCCCAAACCGTTACCGTCGTTTTGCAAATGTGCCTCAACCTGATTCCTCCTGGATCGCGCTGACGCCCTACCGCACGGATGAACTATCACCTTTACGTGATTACACAAGACAAATTATAACGTAATTGTGATGACTCTATCCTGCCATCCGATTTGGTTGCGCACGTTTGACATACGGTTGTATGCCACAAGGAGAATTCCGGCGCATGCAGCGTCGCCGCCCAAACGGCCATTTTTTCGCGTTGACCAACAGAGCGCGCCCGATCTCCGCGCAAGTCGGCCCTTGACGGCCAGCAGCCGGCCCGGCTTCACCGACCGTGGCGGACGCCGTCATGTGACAAAATGTCGCACGCCCGGTATGTGCATCGGTGCGGAGCAACAGTCGGGCACATGCAGCATACAGCGGACGGGATGTTTACGCGGGTCACACCCGCTTGCGCCAAGTCCCGCCAGCCGATCTGCGCCCTGGCGGTGGATGCCGAGGAGGATTTCGACTGGGACCAGCCGGTCGCCTCCACCGAGCACTCCACCGGCTGCATGCTGCGCATCGGCGAGCTCGACCGCGCCGTCGCGCCGTTCGGCGTGCGCCCCACCTATCTGCTATCTTACCCGGTGCTGCGCGACGATGCGGCCGTCGCCCTGCTGCAACAGCACGCGGCCGCCGGTCGGTGCGAGCTGGGCGTGCAATTGCACCCGTGGGTCACGCCGCCGTTCGACGGCAATGACAGTCCGGCCGCCTCGTATTCCGGCAATCTCGCGCCAGGCATGGAGGCGCGCAAACTGGCCTCGCTGATCGAGCTATTCGAGGTGCGTTTCGGCGCCAAACCGCGCATCTACCGTGCCGGGCGCTACGGCTTCGGCCGCGAGACTGCGGCGCTGCTGGAGCAGCACGGCTTCGCGATCGACACCAGCGTGGCTCCGCGCACCAGTTCGGCGGAAGAAGGCGGGCCCGATTACGAAGCCTACGATTATGCGCCGTTCTGGTTCGGCGAAACCCGGCGTATGCTCGAGCTACCGCTGTGCCGCAGCATTGTGGGCTGGGGCGGCAGGCTGGCGCCGGCGGTACACCGGCGCCTGGGCGCGCCGGGTCTGGCAGGCCGCAAGCTGCAGGGGCTCGTAACCCGGGTGCGCTTCGCCGAACGGATCACGCTCTCGCCGGAGGGCAACGATCTGGCGGCGATGCTGCGCCTGCTGCGCCACCTGCAGGCGCGCGGGCAGAGTGTGTTCGTGCTGAGCTTCCACAGTTCGTCGCTGGCGCCGGGCCGCAATCCCTACGTGCGCTCGCAGGCGGATCTGGACGAGTTCTACAGGAGGCTCACCGGCGTGCTGGGCGCTATGTCGGAGCGGCTTGGGTTTCGGTTTGCGAGCCTGGCGGAGTTGCCAGGGTTGCTGGAAGCATAAGTAAGGCAAGCAGTCCTTTTTTGAAAAAAAGGACCAAAAAACTTTTGTTCCCCCGCCTGCACAGAAGCCCTCGTTTCTTCTGCAATGCCGGGTCTGGCGGAGGCAGCGCGGGTGCCGATGCAGCGGGGAACGCGAAAGTTTTTGGTCCTTGCTTGCCTGCCTTCAAAGCACGAGCAGTATCCCAACAATCACCAGGACATCCCCAGCCAGCCACCGGGCCGCCAGACCGCCATGCCCCGCAAGCACCAGCACAACCGCCAGGCAAACGCCCCCCGCGCTCAGCAGCGCGAGCGACAACCGAAACAGCACCTGCATTCTCCAGCGCCGCAACGCCCGACCGTCGCGTCCGCCCTTCATGCCCCTGACCGCATCGGCTGGTGGGCGGGGCGGCTCGGGCTCAGGCGGAAATTTCATGCAGGGTGGCTTTGCGGAATTGCCGCGACGCATTTGACAAGGCGCGTCGCGGGGCCGGAACATGCCCGCTTCGCCATGCTGCCGCCAGCGCCTGTGGCGTGCATCACCATGCCGCCCGGATACAAGCGGTGACGAGAGAGAAGCCATGATACCAGCGCTCATGCCCACCTATGCGCGCGAGGATCTCGCCTTCGACCGCGGCGAGGGCGCCTGGCTGATCACTGCCGACGGCCGCCGTTTCCTCGATTTCGGCGCGGGCATCGCCACCAATTCGCTGGGCCACGCGCATCCCCGCCTGGTGGCCGCGATCGCCGCCCAGGCCGGCCGCGTGATGCACGTATCGAACGTGTATCGCGTGCCTGAGGCCGAGCGCCTGGCGCAGCGCCTGGTGGATGCCACCTTCGCCGACAGCGTGTTCTTCTGCAATTCCGGCGCCGAGGCAAACGAGGGCGCGGTGAAGATGGTGCGTCGCGCGATGGCGCGGACCGGCCAGCCGGAGCGCACGCGGATGATCTGCTTTTCGGGCGCGTTCCACGGTCGCACCCTGGCGATGCTGTCGGCCACCGGCAACGCGAAATATCTCGACGGTTTCGGCACGCCGGTCGACGGTTTCGACCACGTGCCGTTCGGCAACATGAACGCGGTGCGCGACGCCATCACCCCGCAGACCGCCGGCATACTCGTCGAGCCGATACAGGGCGAGGGCGGCATACGCGTGGCGCCGGAGGGTTTTCTCGCCGATCTGCGCGCCGCCTGCGACGAATGGGGCCTGAAGCTGGTGTTCGACGAGGTGCAATGCGGCATGGGACGCACCGGCCATCTGTTCGCCTACCAGATGGCCGGCGTGGCGCCGGACGTGCTTTCCAGCGCGAAGGGTATTGGCGGCGGCTTTCCGATGGGCGCGATCCTGGCGCGCGAGGATGTGGCCATGCATCTCACCGCCGGCAGCCACGGCACCACGTTCGGCGGCAATCCTATGGCCGCGGCGGCCGGCAACACCGTGCTGGACGTGTTGCTGGCACCTGGATTCCTGGACGGCGTGGCGGCGCGCGGTGCGCTGCTGCAGGCGGGCTTGCGACGCCTGCAGGCGGCGCATCCCGATGTGTTTCGCGCGGTGCGTGGCGCGGGGCTGATGCTCGGCCTGGAATGCGCTGTGCCGAACATTGCGGTGCAGAAAGCCTGCGAGGCGGAGGGGTTGTTGACGTTGGCGGCCGGCGAGAACGTGTTGCGTCTGGTGCCGCCTTTGGTGATTACCGAGAACGAAATTGCGGATGGTTTGGGGCGGCTGGAGCGTGTGGCCGCGGGCCTAGGGGCGGCGCAGTGAGGCAAGGAAGCAAGCATTTCTTTTTTGAAAAAAAGAAACAAAAAACTTTTGCCCTCCCGCCGGCACAGAGGCTCCATACTCTTTCGCAGCCGTTCGTATTTGCAGAATCAGCTGGAGCCTTGATGCAGCCGTCGGAGCAAAAGTTTTTTGCTTCTTTTTTGCAAAAAAGAAGGCCTTGCTTTCTTACTTACGCACCATGACCAAACACTTCCTGGAACTCGCCGAGTTCGACACACAACAACTACGCGCCATACTCGACCAGGCGGCCGCCTTCAAAGCCGGCGCCCCCAGCCCGCAAGCAACAGCCGGCAAAACGCTCGCACTCCTGTTCGAGCGCCCCAGCACGCGCACCCGAGTCAGTTTCGAAGTGGCCATGCGCCAGCTCGGCGGACACACCATCATGCTGTCGGACCGCGAGATGCAGCTAGGCCGCGGCGAGACGATCGCCGACACCGCGCGCGTGCTCTCGCGCTACGTTGACGCGATCATGTTGCGCACCGATCGGGTGCGCAAGCTGGAGGAGCTGGCCGAATATGCCACCGTTCCGGTGATCAATGGCCTGACCGAAGCGAGCCATCCGTGCCAGTTGATGGCGGATATCCTCACCTTCGAGGAGCACCGTGGCCCGATCGCCGGCCAGGTCATCGCCTGGTGCGGCGACGGCAACAACGTGGCGCGCACCTGGGTGCAGGCCGCGGTTCGTTTCGGGTTCACCCTGCGCCTGGCCTGTCCGCCGAGCGGCAATATTCCGGGCTACCTGATGGATTGGGCGAAGCGTGAGGGTGGCGACGTGCATCTTACGCCGGACCCGGTGCAGGCGGTGGCCGGCGCGCGCTGCGTGGTGACGGATTGCTGGGTCAGCATGGCGGACGACCCGAAACGCGATTGCCGTCCGCTTGCGGCCTACCAGGTGAACGCGGCTTTGATGCGCCACGCGGCGGAGGATGCGATCTTCATGCATTGCCTGCCGGCACATCGCGGCGAGGAGGTGTCCGCCGAGGTGCTGGACGGGCCGCAATCGGTGGTGTTCGACGAGGCGGGCAACCGGCTTTGGGCGCAGAAGGCGATACTTGCCTGGGCGTTGGCGTAGCAGTTTCGTTCCGCAATCGATAGTGGCGCTCGCCCGGGACAACGACGCTGCTAACACGGGTCTAGCCACGGAAATGCCGGCCCGGATCATCGCCGTTGCGTGCGCGCACCGACCTGCGCTAGATACGATCCGGTAAGAAAAGGATGCCGGCGATGCGATGCTCGAGACTGTTTGCCGGCCTGGCAATAGCGGTTTTCCTGGCGGGCTGCAGCGCTGAGGGCCAGTTGTCGATGCAATCCTCGGCACCGGCAACAAACCTGCCGCCAAATCCGTCGCTGCGGTTGATCGTCAATGCGGTGGCGCCCAACTCCACGGACCAGCTTCTCGACATACGCGCGGCGATCTTCAGCCAGCTCAGCGCCACCGGCCAGTATGGCAAAGTGGTTCTCGACAACGAACCGACCGATCTGGTGATGAAGGTGGACATCACGAAATACGCCAAGGTGACGGTGGCCGAGCGCCTTCTGGTGGGCGCTTTCGCCGGGCGCAACCGGGTGGGCGGCGAGGTCACCATCACGCAGACCGCAACCAACACGGTGCTGAAATCCTACGAGGCGGACGGCTCTTCCGCCGCGCATCCGCTGTCCTCGGAATCCGGTCTGTCGGACGCCGTGCGGGAGATGGCAAAGCAGGTCGTCTCCGTTCCGATCGCCTGACGCGCCCGCGTGCGCCATGTGACCGGCCTGGCCGCGCTGCTGGCGCTGTCGGCCTGTTCGTCGGTTCTCGACTCCCGCAACCAGTCGATCGCTGTCGAGACGATCCCGCCGGCGGCGCATTGCATCGTTTTGCGATCAGGTGCGCGGGTTGGCGAAATCGCTACCACACCGGCAATCATCACGCTGCCCAGGAGCCCGCTGAACCTGGTCTTCGTGTGCGACAAGCCGGGCTACCAGCAAGGCTCCTCGGTGAACGGCGCTGGCGTGTCCGACGGCGCGGTTGCGAGCGCGGTTCTGCTGGGCGGCACCGGGTGGGCGATCGATACGCTCGGCGGCAAGGCCAACAGCTACCGGGAACGCGTGACGCTGACGCTGGCGGCGTTGCCCGACCCGCAGGCGCCACCGGACACGCACCAGGCAGACCGCGCGCCCTGACCGAGCCTTGCCTTCACACCCCCACCCCAAACTCCGCCAGCAATTGCGCCCGATCCCCATCCAAAGCCGGCGCCGGCGGCCGCACCCCGTCGTCATTCGCCGCATGCGGCCAGATCTTCACCGGGTTGCCGATCATCCGCATCCCGCCCGCCTCCACCACCATCCGACGCGGCCCCACCTGCGGATGCGCCAGCGCGTCCGCCACCGTGTTGATCGGCCCGGCCGGAACGCCCGCCGCCTCCATCACCGCCAGCCAATGCGCCGCGGTGTTGCGGGCCAGCACGCCCTCGATCAGCCCGGCCAGCTCGCCTGCCAGCGCCCGCCGCGTCTCGTTGCTGACGAAGCGCGGGTCCGCCGCCCAGCCCGGCTCGCCGAGTGCCGTGCACATTTTGCCGAACAGCGCGTCGTTGCCGGCCGCGATGATGATAGGGTGGTCCTGCGCCTGGAAGATCGCGAACGGCGTGATGGTGGCGTGCCGCCCGCCCATCGGCCCCGGCACCACCCCGGTCGCCAGATAGCGCATCGCCGGGTTCTCCATCAGCGACAACTGGCAGTCGAACATCGACACATCCACCTTGGTCGCCTGCCCCGTCCGCGCGCGCTCGTACAGCGCCGCCGCGATGCCCAACGCGGTATAGATCCCGGCGCCCAGATCGCCGATCGACACGCCGATCCGCGCCGGCGCGCCGCCCGGATGGCCGGTGACGGACATGATGCCGCCGAGACCCTGCACGATCATGTCGTAGGCCGGCTTGCCGGACTCAGGCCCGGTATGGCCGAAGCCGGACGCCGCGGCGTAGATCAGCCCGGGATAGCGGGCGTGCAGCACATCCCAGCCAAGGCCCAGTTTCTCCATCGTGCCGGGCCGGAAATTCTCCAGTATCACGTCCGCGCTGGCCAGCAGGCGGTCCAGCACGGCCAGGTCGGCGGGCTGTTTCAGGTCGAGCGCGATGGATTCCTTGCCGCGGTTGATCGCGTTGAAATACAGCGACTCGCCGTCTTGGAACGGGCCGTAGGCGCGCGCATCGTCGCCCTGTGGCGGCTCCACCTTGATGATCCTGGCGCCCAGCTCCTGCAACAGAAGCGTGCAGTACGGGCCGGCCAGGATGCGGGAGAGGTCGAGTATCGTGACGCCGTTCAGGGGACCGGCTTGTTGTTTCTGCACGCTTGGGCTCTCCGAAAACATCGGCAAGCAAGGCCTTCTTTTTTGCGAAAAAGAAGCAAAAAACTTTTGACTCCGCTGTCGCGCAGCTCTGCGGCAGGCTGGGGCGTTGTGGATTACACGATTGGGGGTGGCATTTGGCTCAGACTTTTCAGCGCTCCTGGCTTGACCGGCTCTGGGCCAGCGCGTTTGCCCGCGTGCCCGCCGGCGCGGCCGCCGGGCCGGTACGTGCGCAGGCTTTGGCCGCCGCCCTGCTCTCAGAACGCGGCGAAGCCTCCGGCGCCGCCCTCTCGCGCGAACTCACCCTCTGCCTGCGTGCCCTGAACGCGGACGACCGTCTGATCGTGCTGCACGATATCAGCACCGGCTTCGCACCCGACGAAACCAAGCTGCGCGCCGCCGCCACCGCCTACCTGGACGCCCCCACATCCGAAGCCGTCGCCCATCTGCACGCCGCAGCCGAACCGCCGCGCCAGGAATTGCTGCGCCGGATGAACATGGCGCCGGGCGGCACCGCCATGCTGGTGGACATGCGCGCCGAACTGCACGCGCATCTTAAGTCGGACCCGGCGCTCCGCGCGCTCGACACCGACCTGCTGCATCTGTTCTCCTCCTGGTTCAACCGCGGCTTCCTCGAACTGCGCCGCATCGACTGGCAGACGCCGGCCGCCACGCTGGAAAAGCTCATCACCTACGAGGCCGTCCACCAGATCGACGGCTGGACAGACCTGCGCCGCCGCCTGCTGCCGGACCGCCGCTGCTTCGCGTTCTTCCACCAGGCGCTGCCAGGCGAGCCGCTGGTGTTCGTGGAAGTGGCGCTCACCGCCGGCCTCGCCGACGCCATCGGACCTCTGCTGGCCCCGCCGGACGACACCACGACCTGCACCGCGCAGACGGCGGATACCGCCATCTTCTATTCCATCTCGAACTGCCAGAAAGGCCTGCGCGGCGTCAGCTTCGGCAATTTCCTGATCAAGCAGGTGGTGGAGGAGCTGAAGGCCGAACTGCCGCAGATCAAGCAGTTTGCCACCCTGTCGCCAGTGCCAGGCTTTGCCGACTGGCTGGCCGTGGAGCTTGCTTCCGAGCGCCCGCCTTTCACCGCGGAGGAGCTGGGCCAGCCAGCAGCGACCCCTCTGCCCGAGGCGTTCGCGCGCGCCACCGAGGGCGCGTGGTGGGACGATGCGGACCGGGCGAAAGCTCTGCGTGGCGCCCTGCTGCGCGCCGCGTCCCTCTATCTCACCCGCAATGCGCTGAACATGCGGGTCGACCCCGTGGCGCGCTTCCATCTCGGCAACGGCGCGCGGCTGGAACGTATCGACTGGCTGGCCAATGTGTCGCCACGCGGCCTGCGCGAGTCGCACGGCATCATGGTGAACTACCTGTACGATCCGGGCAGCATAGAGGCCAATCACGAGGCGTTCGTGAATACTGGGCATGTGGCGCGGTCGCCCAGCGTGGATGGGTTGGCGGGCGGGCGCCGGAAGCAGGCAGCGTAAGCAAGCAGTCCTTTTTTGGAAAAAAGGACCAAAAAATTTGCTCCCTCCGCCGCACGGCAGGCCTCCCACATTCCTGCAAGCGCATACGGTTGCAGAACATGAGCGGGCCTGGGTGCAGGCGGGGAGCAAGAGTTTTTTGCTTCTTTTTTGCAAAAAAGAAGGCCTTTCTTCCTGCAACGGGGAGAATCCAAAATGCGGACAAAACTATCCGGCCAGCAGATAACCGGCTTCTGGGCCGCCTGGGCCGGCTGGATGCTCGACGGCATGGACAGCTTCATCTACGCCCTCGTCCTCGCCCCCGCGATGCGCGAGCTCCTCCCCCGCTCCGGCTTCGCCGCCGGCCCGAAAGACGTGGCGTTCGCCGGATCGCTCCTGTTCGGCCTGTTCCTGGTCGGCTGGGGCCTCTCCTTCATCTGGGGCCCCGTCGCCGACCGCTTCGGCCGCACCCGCACGCTGGCCGCAACCGTGCTGATCTACTCGGTCTTCACCGGCGCCGCCGCCCTCTCGCATAATATCTGGGAGCTCGCGGCGTTCCGCTTCCTGGCCGGCATCGGCATCGGCGGCGAATGGGCGATGGCCGGTACATACGTGGCCGAAGCCTGGCCGGAAGATCGCCGGCGCCAGGGCGCCGGCTATCTGCAGACCGGCTACTACGCCGGGTTCTTCGTCGCCGCCGTGCTGAACTTCACAGTGGGCGCGCGGTTCGGCTGGCGGGCGATGTTCCTGTGCGGCCTGGCACCCGTGGTGGTCTCGCTCGTCACGCTGCTGCGCGTGCGCGAACCGGAACGCTGGCAAGCCGCACACGAAGCCGCCCCACGCCGCTCGCCGCTGGCACAGATCCTGTCCGGCCCGCTGCTCCGCCGCACCTTGGTCAACACCACGCTTGTCGCCGTGGCCATCATCGGCCTGTGGGCCGGCGCCGTGTACGAACCGACGGCGGTGATCCGCCTCGCGACCCAGGCGGGGCAGAGCGCCGCCGACGCTGCCCGCACCGCCTCCTACGCCACCGGCCTGCTCTCGATCGGCACCATACTCGGCTGCCTGGTGCTGCCCGGCATCGCGGAACGCATTGGCCGCCGCTGGACCCTGGCGGTGTATTTCATCGGCATGGCGATCACCATCGTGGCAAGCTTCGGCTGGGCCTTTTATCTGCCGCCCGCGTCCGCCCTGCCCGCGTTCCTCACCGTGCTGTTCTTCCTCGGCGTGTTCGGCGGCAATTTCGCTTTGTTCAGCCTGTGGCTGCCGGAACAATACGCTACCGAAGTGCGCGCCACTGCCTTTGCGTTCTGCACGTCGATCGGGCGGTTCGTGGGTGCGGGGGTGAATTTCGCTTTGGCCGCTGGGGTGGCGCATATGGGGACCTTGGGCGTGCCGGTGGCGCTGACGGCTGTGGCGTTTGCTTTGGGGTTGCTGGTTATTCCGTTTGCGGTGGAGACGCGTGGGGAGGTTTTGCCGGCTTGAGGTAAGCAAGGCCTTCTTTTCTGAAGAAAAGAAGCAAAAGACTTTTGCTCCCTGTCGGCGCGTGTGGAGGCAGTTACACCGCATGACTCCCCGCACGCCGACGCAACCGCAGCATCGGCTGCTCGACGAACCGATACGACACCGCCGCCATCACCGCCGACAACGGCAACCCGATCGCCAGCCACAACACCCGCTGCGAACCTGCCACATGATCCGCCACCATGAACGCGCCCCAATGCCACAAATACAACGAGTAACTGAGCCGCCCTATCAACAACACCGCCGGCCGCGACAACACCTCACGCACAACACTCTCGCGATACAACAATGCCGGAAATACCAGCAGCAACGCCCCACCCTGCACCGACGTCCGCACCACCTGCCGCGCAAAATCGCCGGTCAGGAAAAAGCTCGCCCCCAACAACACCAAACCAACACCCCACCAACGCCCAGCCATCCCCACCAAATCCGGCCGCCGAAACTCCAGTGCCGCCAGCGCCGCCCCCCACGCGATCGAGTCGATACGCGTATCCGTCCCCTGATACAGCCGGTTGTAGCGCCAGGCCGGATCCGTCTGCACCCGCCCGCACATCGCCGAAAAGTGCCACGTGCAATGGTCGAACAACCAGAAACGCCAGCAGAGCACCGTCACGCACAGCCCGACCAGCCCCGCCGCCAGGAACCGCCACCGCCACACCGCCGCCAGGACCAGCGGCCACACGGCGTAGAAATGTTCCTCGATCGCCAGCGACCACAGGATGTTGAAAGGATGGCGCACGCCGGCCAGCGTCGACCGATAACCCACCCAAAGATCGTAGAAATTCGCGCCGTAGAACACCGCCGTCAGCCAGCCCAGCACCGCCACGTGCCCGCCAAACCCGACATAGATCCCGCCGGCCACCACCACGTAAGCCACGCCCGCCGGCAGCAGCCGCAGCACGCGCCGCAGATAGAAGCCGCCGAACCCGATCCGCCCCGTCCGCGCCAGCCCGCCGAGCAATTGCCGGGTGATCAGGTAGCCGCTGATGAAGAAGAACAGCGTGACCCCGAAGGCGCCGGGAACCACGCGCTCCAGCCCCGCATGAGCGGCCACCACCAGCAGGATCGCCACCGCGCGCAGGCCGTCGAGAGCCGGGATGTAGCTTGGCGCGCGGTCCTCCGGCACAACATACCCTTGCGTGATCGAGATGAACGCACAAAGCACGCGCCCCACCAAAACAGAAGCGAAAACCGACGCCGCGCTCACTCCGCGTACCTTGCGCCGGGCGAGAGCGCGTCAGCCAGCCGCGCCAGGCGACCGAGGCATCCGGCCGCGAGACCGCGCGAAGTTGCGCTTTGCCTGAAGCGGCCGGCGTGCACGCCGGCCAGCCGGCCTCATACCAACCCGTCTTGGGACTAACTCATCGGCAGCAAGGAAGGCCTTCTTTTTCGAGAAAAAGAAGCAAAAAGCTTTTGCTGTGACGCCTGCACGGGGATTTGGCTATTACTGCAACCGCATCGACCTGCGATACGGGCGTAGGCTGTGGGGCAAACGTCGGAGCAAAAGCTTTTTGGTCCTTTTTCTCGAAAAAGGACTGCTTTCTTGCTTGCCTGGATGCGTCAATCTCTATCGGAGTTGGTATCAGACAGGCTCCGGGACCGTTCCGAAGGCGGCGAGATACTCCGGATCGCCGTAATCGCCCACGGCCTCGTCGGCCTCCACGCGCACAACATGGCCGCCAATCGCCGAGCCTGCGGCCAGCGCTTTTTCCGCGCGCCGCTCGGCCTCGGCGGCGGTGCGGCACGCCACCGGCACGCCCGGGGTGATCGCGCCCCGCCTGCCCCGTACGTAAGGCAGGAAGATGATCCGTTCAGTTGAAGCCATGGCCAACTCGCTTTTGCATTGCTGCTCCTCGTGCCGGCGCGTGTAGCACGAACGGACGGAAGCCGCCGAAACAGCGGTTGCACATGTTATTTCACCTTGCCAGTATGGGCGGCTGACTGTCATAAGCCCGCTCCCGCCGCCAAACCGTTACGGGCGAGAGCGCACCTACGCCCGGAAACGCGGGTGTTGGAGAAATCAGGCGCTGAGCCGCGTTCCAGGACGGCGCCGGGTCCGCTTCAGGAGCAGCCACCGTGTCTCAGCCATCCCTACGCATTACCCATTTCGAGGCTAAGACCCCGCCGGCGGACTATGTGTTCGACGTGTGGAATCCGCTGGAAAATTCCTATGAGCGCCAGCCCACCTTTGAAGAAGGCATGGAGCGGGTCCAGCGCATCGCCCAGGCCATACGGGAGATGTGGGTGAGCAAGGACGCGGCGCTCGAGACGCTGAACAGCCCGCCGGCGCCGGTGCCCGGCGAGGAGTTCGCGGAGTTCCGCGTCACCGCCCAGGCACAGCGCAGCTACGACATCAGGAGTTTCGACAGCCCGGAATGGAGCCATTTCCGCGGCTATATCAGCCAGGCGGCCGAGCGTATCAGCGGCGAAGTGGGCTTCGTATTGGCACCTTCGCTGATCCCGGCGCCACCGGCCCAGCGCGCGCAGGCCAAGTCGGCCTGAGGCGCGGCTTTCTCGGGAACGCATGAATCACCGCTGGCCCTGGACGGCGTTCCCGCGGCTTGCACAGGCCAACCGCTGCGGCGGACGCGATCCGGGTCGCCGGTGCGCGCTGGTGCATTTAGGGAAGCAAGAAAGCAGTCCTTTTTCGAGAAAAAGGACCAAAAAGCTTTTGCTATGACGGCTGCCCCAAGATCGCGGCTATGTCTGCTGCCGTATCGACTGGCAGAACAAGCGTAGCCTGCGTGCAAGCGTCGGGAGCAAAAGCTTTTTGGTCCTTTTTCTCGAAAAAGGACTGCTTTCTTCCTTACTGTCGCTACATCAGCCTAAGGCTGATCAAAAAACCGCCCCCACCAAGGACGCCCCATGATCCTGACCGACACAAGCGCGGACGGCGTCACCACCCTCACCCTCAACAATCCCGCCAAACACAACGCTTTCGACGACGCCCTGATCGCCACCCTCACCGAAACGCTCACCCGCATCGGCACCGACACCGCCACCCGCCTACTCGTGCTCGCCAGCACCGGCCGCAGCTTCTCCGCCGGCGCCGATCTCGGCTGGATGCAGCGCATGGCCGGCTACACCGAAGCCGAGAACATCGCCGACGCCGCCGCCCTGGCCCATCTCATGCGCACGCTGGACCGCCTGCCGAAACCCACCCTCGCCGTGGTCCAGGGCAACGCCTATGGCGGCGGCGTGGGCCTTGCCGCCTGCTGCGACATCGTGCTCGCCGCCGACACAGCGAAGTTCTGCCTCAGCGAAGTCAGCCTCGGGCTGATCCCCGCCGCAATCAGCCCCTACGTCATCGCCGCGATCGGTGCGCGCCAGGCCCGCCGCTACTTCACCACCGCGGAGGTGTTCACCGCCGCCCGCGCCCACGCGCTCGGCCTGGTCCACGAGGTCGCCACCGCGGAAGGGCTTGCAGCCAGCCGGGACGCCCTGATCTCTGCCCTGCTTGCCGGCGCCCCGCAGGCGCAGGCGGCGGCCAAAGCCCTGGTGTTCCTCTGCGAGGGCCGCGCGGTCGACGATGCGCTCACGGCGGAGACCGCGCGCCGCATCGCGGTGCAACGCGGCACGCCGGAAGGCCGCGAGGGCGTGGCCGCCTTTCTAGAACGCCGCCCGCCTTGCTGGACGGGCGCACAGGAAAAACCATGACCGTGATCGCCGAGCCGAAGCGCCGCGCCAACCCGAGCTCGCTGCGCCTGCTGCTCCCCTATGTGCGGCCGTATCGCTGGCATGTGGCCGGCGCGAGCCTCTCGCTGCTCGTGGCCGCCGGGCTGGTGCTCGGCATCGGCCAGGGCCTGCGCCACCTCATCGACAGCGGGTTCGGCAACCACAACCCCGCCTCGTTGAACATGGCCGCGATCGGCATGTTCGCCGTCGTCGCCGCGCTGGCTGTGGCCACTTACGTGCGCTACTCGCTGATCTCCTGGCTCGGCGAACGCATCGGCGCCGACCTTCGCCGCGCCCTCTACAACCACGTCATCACCCTCTCGCCCGGCTATTTCGAAACCGCGCGCACCGGCGACATCCTCTCCCGCATGACGGCCGATATCAGCGTGCTGCAGACGCTTGTGGGGTCCGCGATCTCGATGTGGATACGCAACCTGCTGATGGCGATCGGCGCGCTGGCCTTGCTCATCGCCACCAGCGCCAAGCTCGCCGGCATCGTGGTGCTCGTGGTTCCCGTCGTGATCGTGCCGCTGATTGTCTTTGGCCGGCGCGAAAAGAAGCTCTCCCGCGTGGCGCAGGACCGTATCGGCGACCTCGGCGCCTATGCCGAGGAAACCCTGGCCGCGCTGCCAACCGTGCAGGCCTTCACCCACGAGGATGTCGACCGCACGCTGTTCGCCGACCGCATCGAGCAATCCGTGGCCGCCGCGGTGCGCCGCATACGCACCCGCGCGCTGCTGATCCTGGTTGTAATCCTGCTCGGCTTCGGCGCCATCACCTTCAGCCTGTGGGTCGGCGGGCAGGACGTGATCGCCGGCCGCATGACAGGCGGGGACCTGGCCGCCTTTGTTTTCTACGCGGTGATGCTGGCAGGCGCCGGCGGCACGCTGTCCGAACTGTGGGGCGAGATGCAGCGCGCCGCCGGCGCCGCGGACCGCCTGACCGACCTGCTCTCCGAACGCCCCGCGATCGCCGCGCCGGCCTATCCGCAGCGTTTCCCGCAAGCTGCGCGCGGCGCCCTGGCGTTCGACCACGTGACATTCCGCTACCCGTCCCGGCCGGACGCCCCCGCCCTCGAGGCGATGAGCTTCACCGTGCAGCCAGGCGAGACGGTGGCGCTCGTGGGCCCCTCGGGCGCCGGCAAGACAACGATCTTCCAGCTCCTGCTGCGCTTCTACGATGCCCAGTCCGGCACGATACGCATCGACGGCGTGGACGTGCGCGACGCCGACCCGGCCGCCCTGCGCGCCCGCATCGCCGTGGTGCCGCAGGATCCGGTGATCTTCAGCGCAAACGCCTGGGAGAACATACGCTACGGCCGCCCGGATGCGTCGGACGCCGAAGTGCGCGCCGCCGTCGCCGCAGCCGCGGCGGACTTCCTGGACGAGCTGCCGGACGGGCTCGACACGTTCCTGGGCGAAAAAGGCGTCCGCCTGTCGGGCGGCCAGCGCCAGCGCGTGGCCATCGCGCGCGCCATCCTGCGCCGCGCGCCAATCCTGCTGCTCGACGAGGCAACGTCCGCGCTCGACGCGGAAAGCGAGGCGGCCGTGCAGCATGCGCTGACGGTCCTGGCGCATGGCTGCACCACGCTGGTTGTGGCGCATCGCCTGGCCACCATCAGGCGCGCGGACCGCATCGTGGTGATCGAGCGCGGGCGGGTGGTGGCGGAGGGTACGCACGACAGCCTGGTGCGCGAGGCGGGGTTGTATGCGCGGCTGGCGGATCTGCAGTTCAATTTGCGTGATGCGGCGGCGTAGGAAGCAAGCAGTCCTTTTTTGAAAAAAAGGACCAAAAAACTTTTGCTCTCTCCGGCCGCGCGAGCGGGGTGTTCTTTGGTGCGATGCGCGTGTTTGCAGAAATGATGCGGGCATCGGTGCAAGCCGGAGAGCAAAAGTTTTTTGGTCCTTTTTTTTAAAAAAGGACTGCTTGCTTTCTATCTTCTCCCACCCCGCGAATTCGTGCCTTGCGCCCAAGATCGGAACCGAGTGAAAGCATCGGATCTGATCGGGAGACAACACGCAATGGACGGACGCATCGCCGCAAGACTGGCAGAGCTCGGCCTCACATTGCCGCCGGCGCAACCGCCTGTGGCCACCTATGTCCCATATGTCGTGTCGGGCAATCTTGTGGTGGTATCGGGACAGTTGCCGATGGTATCGGGCAAACTCGGCTGGGCCGGCAAGCTTGGCGCCACGGTCAGCGACGCCGATGGCGTGGCGGCCGCGCGCCAGTGCCTGCTCAATGTGCTCGCGCATCTCTCTGCGGCCTGCGACGGTGACCTTGATCGCGTGGCCCGTGTAGTGCGCCTCGGCGGATTCATTGCCTGCGCGCCGGAGTTCACGCGGCATCCGTCGGTGATGAACGGCGCGTCGGACCTGGCGGTGGAGATATTCGGCGAGGCGGGCCGGCATGCGCGCGCGACGGTTGGTGTGGCGTCGTTGCCGATGGACGCGCCTGTGGAGATCGAGGGGATGTTCGAAATCGACTGACCGGCGGCGGTTTCAGGCAAGCAAGAAAGTAGTCCTTTTTCGAGAAAAAGGACCAAAAAGCTTTTGCTCCGACGAGTGCACACAGGCCTGCGCTCTCATTGCCAGTCGATACACTTGCAATGAGAGCCCGATCATCGTGCAGGCGTCGTGATAAAAGCTTTTTGGTCCTTTTTCTCGAAAAAGGACTGCTTTCTTCCTTGCCTGCGCGGCCTACCCCATCCGCCCATGACAATGCTTGTATTTCTTCCCAGACCCGCACGGGCAAGGCGCATTGCGCTGCGTCCCGCCCCAGGTCGTGGGATCGTTCGCATCAAACGGCGCCAGGGCCGCCTCGCCCATCTGCCACGCCGCGCCGTCGCCGAACTGGTCCGCACCGGCCAAGGCAGGTGCTGCAAAGTTCTCGACCATGCCGGACGGCAGATCGCGCGGCATCGGCGG
Source organism: uncultured Alphaproteobacteria bacterium (assembly GCA_963795825.1). GTDB lineage: Bacteria > Pseudomonadota > Alphaproteobacteria > Acetobacterales > Acetobacteraceae > BOG-908. Next base: position 439,036 of record CAWCIW010000005.1, read on the forward strand.
CGGCTCGGCCGAAAGCTCCACCCGGCTGAGCGTGGTGATCACCCGCTCGCGCATGTCGTCGAGCATCGCGTTGAACAGCGCGAATGCCTCCGCCTTGTATTCGTTCAGCGGATCGCGCTGGCCATACGCGCGCAAGCCGATCCCCTGGCGCAGATGATCGAGCGCCAGCAGATGCTCTTTCCACACCGTGTCGAACATCTGCAGCAGCAGGCTTTTCTCGATGTAGCGCATCACCTCGGGGCCGTAATTCGCCGCCTTGGTAGCCGCAGCACTGTCGATCGCCTCGGTCAGGCGCGTATGTATCGCTTCCTCGGCGATTCCCTCCTCGCGGCCCCAGGCCTCGATCGGCGCGTCGATGTTGAACACGCGCTTCACGTCGGCCGCGAGCTCCGCGGTTTCCCACTGCTCGGCAAAGGCGCGCTCGGGAATGCGCTGGCGCACCATCGCGTCGGCCAGCTCATGGCGGAAGCCCGCGATGGTTTCCGATACGTCGTTGCTGTTCATGTATTCCCGGCGCTGGGCGTACACCTCCTTGCGCTGGTCGTTCATAACGTCATCGTATTTCAGCAGGTTCTTGCGCGTATCGAAGTTGCGCGCCTCAACCTTTTTCTGCGCCTTTTCCAGCGCCTTGTTGATCCAGGGATGTACGATCGCCTCGCCGTCCTTGAGGCCCAGGCGCTGCAACATGCCGCCCATGCGCTCGCTGCCGAAGATGCGCATCAGATCGTCTTCGAGCGACAGGAAGAACCGGCTCGCACCAGGATCGCCTTGGCGCCCGGACCGGCCGCGCAACTGGTTGTCGATACGCCGGCTCTCATGGCGCTCGGTGCCGATCACCAGCAGGCCGCCCGCCGCCTTCACGCGATCGTGGAAGCCGGGGATCTCTGCGCGTATCTCGGCTTCGCGCGCCGCGCGCGCCGCATCGTCGGGCAGGCTGTGCGCTTCCTGGCGCAGCCGCATATCGAGGTTGCCGCCGAGTTTGATATCCGTGCCGCGGCCCGCCATGTTGGTGGCGATCGTCACCCGGCCAGGCGCGCCGGCCTGGGCGATGATGCTGGCCTCCTGCTCGTGGAAACGCGCATTCAGCACCGCATGTGGAATCTGGCGCTGCTTGAGTATTTCGCTGAGAACTTCGCTTTTCTCGATGCTCACCGTGCCGACCAGAACCGGCTGCTCGCGCGCACGCGCCTCCTCGATCAGCGTGGCTACCGCGGCGTATTTCTCGCCCGCCGAGCGATACACCTCGTCGTCGCCATCCGCGCGCTTCACCGGCACGTTGGTGGGTATCTCCACCACGCTGAGCTTGTAGATCTCGGCGAATTCGTCGGCTTCCGTCATCGCCGTGCCCGTCATGCCCGAAAGCTTCGGGAACAGGCGGAAATAGTTCTGGAACGTGATGGACGCCAGCGTCTGGTTTTCCTGCTGGACGGTGACGTATTCCTTGGCCTCCAGCGCCTGGTGCAGCCCCTCGGAAAACCGGCGGCCTTCCATCATGCGGCCGGTGAACTCGTCGATGATGATCACCTTGTCGTCGCGAACGATGTAGTCCACGTCACGCGCGAACAGCGTATGCGCGCGCAGCGATTGCTGCACGTGGTGCACCACGCTCACGTTGAAGATGTCGTACATGTTGCCTTCGGTGATTATCCCGGCCTCGCGCAACATGTCCTCGACGCGCTCGTTGCCTGCCTCGGTCAGATGCACCGACTTGGCCTTTTCGTCCTTTTCGAACGTGGCCGGATCCTTGACCAGTTCCAGCACCACCAGGTTCACCGAACGATACAGATCCGACGAATCCTCCGCCGGTCCCGAAATGATCAGCGGCGTGCGCGCCTCGTCGATGAGTATGCTGTCCACCTCGTCGACGATCGCATAGTTGAACGGCCGCTGGACCATGTCCTCCAGCCGGTATTTCATATTGTCGCGCAGGTAGTCGAAACCGAACTCGTTGTTGGTCCCATACGTCACGTCGCACGCATAGGCCGCGCGACGCTCGTCATCCATCAGCCCGTGCACGATCACGCCGGCGCTCAGGCCGAGGAACGCATACAGGCGCCCCATCTCCTCGCTGTCGCGACGCGCCAGATAGTCGTTAACGGTCACCACATGCACGCCGCGGCCGGACAACGCGTTCAGATACACCGGCAACGTCGCCACCAGCGTCTTGCCCTCGCCGGTTTTCATTTCGGCGATCTTGCCGTCGTGCAGCACCATGCCGCCGACCAACTGCACGTCGAAATGCCGCATGCCCAGAACGCGCCGGCTGGCCTCGCGCACCACGGCAAACGCCTCCGGCAGCAGCGCATCCAGCGTCTCGCCCGCCGCGATCCGGCCGCGAAACTCAACCGTCTTCCCGGCCAATGCCGCGTCGGACAGCCCGGCCACCGCCGCCTCGTGCGCATTCACGCGCGGAACACGCTGCTGATAGGATTTCAGCGAGCGGTCATTCGACGTGCCGAAAACGGCGCGGGCAAGGGATGAGAACATATCGGGCAGATAGGCGGCGCGGGGTGTGGGGTCAACCGAGGTAGGCAAGGGGAAGGCAAGGCAAGGGCTCTGCCCCTGGACCCCGCTAAGGACAGTCGTCCTTAGAACCTGTTTGCTTTCGCAGTGTGCGGAGGGGGGCCACCCGGACCTTGGCCGTCGCACGTGTGGCCCCCCTCCGCACACTGCGAGGGGCGAAGCCCGGGGGTCTGGGGCCGACTGGCCCCAGCGGGGGTCCAGGGGGCAGAGCCCCTTGGCCTTGCCTTCCCCTTGCCTTGCCTCGATTTCACCCCAAGCCCCGTTGCCGCCCATCGCCCTATGCCCCATAAGGCCGCCGCCCCCTATCTGAGGTTCCCATGCGTCTGCTGACCCTGACAACGGCCCTGACCGCGGCTGTACTTGCCACCGCCCCTGCCATGGCCCAGGCGCTGCGCGCGGGTGCCCCGCCTGCCACCGCCACGGCGCCGGCCGCCCCTGGCGCCCCGCCGTCGAACGCGGTGATCCTCACGGTGAACGGCGACCCGATCCGCGTCTCCGACGTGGTTGGCTGGATCGACAGCCATGTGTCGCCCGAGCAGCGCCAGTCGATTTCGCAGGACAAGCTGTTCAGCGCGGCCGTCAACGAGCTGGCGACCGGCAAGGCGTTGCAGATCATGGCGCGCAAGCAGGGTCTGGACCGCGACCCGAACGTCTCCCACCAGATGCAGACAGCGGCCGACGAGGTATTGCAGCGCGCGCTGCTGGTGAAGTCCGTGCTGCCGATGGTGAGCGAAGAGGCCATCAAGGCGCAGTATGACAAGCAGTATGCCGGCAAGCCGGGCGAGCCCGAGGTGCATGCGCGTCACATCCTGGTCGACACCGAGGCCAAGGCCAAGGACGTGATCAAGCAGTTGCAGGCTGGCGCCAAGTTCGAGGACCTGGCCAAGAAATACAGCGATCCGAAGGACCCGGCGAGCGCCCAGGGCGGCGATCTCGGCACGTTCAAGCGCGCGGACATGCTGCCGGAGTTCTCCGATGCGGCGTTCAAGCTGAAGAAGGGCGAGTACACCACCACGCCGGTGCACACGCGCTACGGCTGGCACGTGATCCAGGTGCTCGACACCAGCGTATCCACCCCGCCGGCGTACGACACCGTGCATGACGAGATCCGTCAAACCCTGTTGCGTCAGGACGCGCAGGTTCTCGCCAGCAAGGCGCGCGATGCGGTGAAGATCGTGTCCTACGGTCCGGACGGCAAGCCGGTGAAGCCCGGCGCGGCGACAACTGGCGCCACACCACCACCACGGCACCGGCGAAGACCACGAGCCCGGCGCCGGCGAAGAAGTAGCCCGCATGGCGGCCGCGCCCGCCGTATCGCCGCTGGCCCAGCCGTTGCCCGATCTGGCACCGGTGGCCGGCGTGCGGCTGGGCGCGGCGGCGGCGGGCATACGCTACAAGGGTCGCACGGATCTCTTTCTGGCGGAGTTCGCGCCGGGCACCACGGTGGCCGGCGTGTTCACCCGCAACAAATGCCCCGGCGCTCCGATCGACTGGTGCCGCGCCGCGCTGGCCGGCGGCACGGCGCGCGCGCTGGTGGTCAACGCCGGCAACGCCAACGTATTTACCGGCCAGGCCGGCCGCGATGCAACTCAGGCCACCGCGGATGCGGCCGCTGCCCTGGTCGGCTGCAACCCCACGGAGGTTTTCCTGGCCAGCACCGGCGTGATCGGTCAGACCCTGCCGCACGACCGTATCACCGCCGCTCTGCCCGCGTTGCACGCCACGTTGCGCGAGGATGCGATCGCCGATGCCGCGCGCGGCATGATGACGACCGACACGTTTCCCAAGGCGGCCACCCGCATGGCCGAGATCGGCGGCGTGCCCGTGCGCATCACCGGCATCGCCAAGGGCAGCGGCATGATTGCGCCGGACATGGCGACGATGCTCTGCTTCGTATTCACCGACGCGGCGCTGCCCGCCGCCACGCTGCAATGGCTCGTTGAGAAATACGTGCACTCAACTTTCAACTGCATCACCGTCGATGCGGACACCTCCACCAGCGACACCGTCCTGCTGTTCGCTACAGGACAAGCGGGCAACGAGCCACACGTGTCCTCCAGCTTCATGCTCGCGCTGGAGGAAGTGCTGCTCGGCCTTGCAATCATGGTCGTTCGCGATGGTGAAGGTGCGCAGAAATTGGTTCGCATCGACGTGAGCGGCGCCAGCGACGACGCCAGCGCCCATCGCGTCGCCATGGCGGTGGCGAACTCTCCGCTGGTAAAAACCGCAATCGCCGGCGAGGACGCCAACTGGGGCCGCATCGTCATGGCGGTCGGCCGCGCCGGCGAGCCTGCCGACCGGGACCGCCTGAGCATCGCCATCGGCGGCACCTGGATGGCCCGCAACGGCACCGTGGTCGACGGCTACGACGAAGCGCCCGTGGTCGCCCATATGCGCGGCCACGAGATCGCAATCCAGATCGACCTTGGCATGGGCGGAGGGAATGGACGCGCCTGGACGTGCGACCTGACGCACGGCTACATCGACATCAATGGCAGTTACCGCAGCTAGTCCGCCCGCGCCGGGCGCCGTCGCGTTCGAGCCGCTGACCACCGAGCGCCTGACCCTGCGTCCGCCGCAGCCGGACGACGCGGCAGCCATACACCGCCTGGTCAACACCTGGCCTGTGGTGCGCATGCTGTCCCGCCTGCCCTACCCCTACCCGCGCGCGCTCACCGACGAGTGGATCGCCTCGACCATCGCCCAGCGGCTGGACGGCCGCGCCTACCACCTGGCCATCACCGGCCAGGAAGACGGCGCCGAGATGGTGATCGGCTGTGTCGGGCTGCGGCTGGATCTCGCCCCGCGCACCGGCAGCCTGGGCTACTGGGTCGGCCAGCGCTTCTGGGGCCACGGCGTGGCGCGCGAGGCCGCCGGCCGGGTGGTGCGCTGGGCGCTGGCCAACCTGCCGATCGACCGCGTGGTGGCCCAGGTGTCGCTCGACAACCCGGCCTCAGCCGCCGTGCTGCGCCATCTCGGCTTCCGCGAGACCGGCCGCGCCACCCAGCACTTCCTGGCGCGCGATGCGGAAGAGGACGTGGCCGTGTTCGAGGCCACGCGCGACGACGTTTTCGGCTCGGCCGAGAGCGAGGCCACCCAGGGCGACGGCGGCACCAGGCTGCTGCTGGTGGCCGCCTGCGCATTGGTCGATACCGACAGCCGCGTGCTGCTCGCGCGCCGGCCGGAGGGCAAGAAGATGGCCGGCCTGTGGGAGTTTCCCGGCGGCAAGCTTAACCCGGGCGAGACCCCCGAGGCCGCGCTGATACGCGAGCTGCACGAGGAGCTCGGCATCGACGTGACCGCCGCCTGCCTGGCGCCGTTCGCCTTTGCCAGCCACGCCTATGAGGGTTTCCACCTGCTCATGCCGCTGTTTCTGTGCCGGCGCTGGCAGGGCTTCGTGCAGCCGCTCGAGGGCCAGGCGCTGGCCTGGGTGCGGCCGGACCGGCTGCATGAATACGAGATGCCGGCGGCCGATAAACCGCTGGTGCCGCTGCTGCGGGATTTTCTGTGAGGCTGTCGGCGCAAGAAAGAAAGGCCTTCTTTTCTGAAGAAAAGAAGCAAAAGACTTTTATCTCTTAGCCTGCACCACAACTCACCCACGTTCTACAGCACCTGCGCTGGCCGGATCAGCGCACGCCTTTACACCACCGTCAGGAGCAAAAGTTTTTTGCTTCTTTTTTTCAAAAAAGAAGGCCTTGCTTCCTTCATGACTCCAAACCCCACAGCCTGCATCGTCGTCATCGGCAACGAGGTCCTCTCCGGCCGCACCCAGGACGTCAACGTCAACTTCCTCGCCAAACGCCTGGGCGAACTCGGCATCCCGCTGCGCGAAGTCCGCATCATCCCCGACGTGGCCGAAACCATCATCTCCACCGTCAACGAGGTGCGCGCACGCTACGACCACGTGTTCACCACCGGCGGCATCGGCCCCACCCACGACGACATCACCAGCGAATGCATCGCCGCGGCATTCGGCGTGCCGTGGGAGCCCGAACCCACCGTTTGGGCGCGCATGACGGCGCATTACCCGCCAGGCGGCTTCAACGCCGCCCGCCAGCGCATGGCGACGATGCCGCGCGGCGCCGTGATCATCGATAACGGCCACATCGCGCCAGGCTACTCGATCGGCAACGTGCACGTGATGGCGGGCGTGCCGGCGATCATGCGGCTGATGTTCGAGTGCCTGGCGCCCAGCCTGCAGGGTGGCGCGCCGGTGCTCAGCCGGGCGCTGCACGCGGCCGGCGTGCCGGAGGGCGACATCGCCGAGGGGCTGACCGCGATACAGGCGCGCTATCCCGCGCTCGATATCGGTAGTTACCCGTATTTCCGCGATAACGCGCATGGTGTGGCGATCGTGGCGAAGGGCGTGGATGCGGCGGAGGCGGAGGCGGCGATCGCTGAGGTCGATGCGTTGTTCAGGGGGCTGGGCAGCGTGCCGGTTGCCGGGGAACCTAAGTAAGCAAGGCCTTCTTTTTTGCAAAAAAGAAGCAAAAAACTTTTGACTTCGCTGTCGCGGGTTCGCGGATACGGGCGTGCTCTGCGAGGCTATTTGCGGCTGGACGGCAGCGCGGGCTGATCGGTCACCGGACGGGATCCCACCAGCGTCACGACCGCCATCCAGTAGACCACCGTCAGTTCGGCGAAAACCCGAACCTCGCGCAGACGGCCGAACGTGAACATCAGCAGGAACCATAGCGGGGTCATCGCACCGATCACCCGGCGCAGTCCGGGATGGCGCAGCCTCGGCCACAGCAGCAGCACCGGCACCCACAGCCAGCAGAACACGCTCAGCATCGCCGGCCAGATCGAAGGATCGCGGAGATCCGCCCAATTATTGCCCAGCGCGATCACCATGCCGCCCGGCGCGCCGAACACATGCTTCAGCGTGCTCTCGCGCGGATTGAGCGCGTAGATCCGGTGGACCAGCACCCAGGCCGCCAGCCACAACACCGACAGCCCCGCCGCCAGCCGCAGCCGGGCGCGCAATCCGGGCATGGGCCAGAGCAACACGATCGGGATGAGCAGCAGGCAGGTCTCCCGGCTCAGCGCCGCCAGCGCGAACAGCGCCAGGCAGGCCAGGGTGCGGCCGCATAGGAAAGCCGTCAGCGAAGCGGTGAACAGCGCCAGGCTCGGCAGGTCGTAGAAATAGCTGAACCGGTAATCGTAGGCCGGCGCCACGAACATGACGTAGAGCGGGAAAGCAAAAGCCAGCCCGGCACAGGCGGCGAACGGGCCGCCTCCGGCCAGGCGCCCGGCAATCGTCCGCGCGCAGCCCAGCAGGGCTAGCACAGACACCGCGACCAGGCTGGAGAACAAGGTGTCCAGCCTCGCCCCCGTCCCGGCATGGATCAGGCGCAGCACCCAGCCGGTCAGAGCGCGGTTCTGGAACGGCAGGCGTTCGGTGCCGGCAGCGTAATCGGCCAGGTTCAGATAGGGCGAGGTGTTCAGCGCGTAAGCGAGCGTGAAATGCAGCGCAATCAGCGCCGCCAGTGTCCAAAACAGTGTCTCGACGGTGGACGGGGTGATCGGGGTGACCGGGTCAGCCAAGAGACGGGGCTCGCTCTGCAGTAATGGACCGTAGCGCCTGTCCACCCGGCGCCAGGATCGGCGCACACGGCAACCGGCGACCTGCAACGGGTGGGACGCTTTTCACCGCCTGGTCGCAGGAGCGGATGCCTCGTTCGCCCCCACCGTCAGACCAACCCCGATAAAGATTGACCCATCCAGCCAAGCAAGAAAGCAAAAAGCTTTTGCTTCGGCGCCTGCAGCACAGCCTACGCTTGTATTGCAAGTCGATGCGGTTGCAGTCGTAGCCAAATCCCGGTGCAGGCGTCACAGCAAAAGCTTTTTGCTTCTTTTTCTCGAAAAAGAAGGCCTTCCTTGCTGCCGATGAGTTTGTCTTGAAACGGGTTGGTATCAGACCAGACCCTCGCGCCCCATCGCCAGGAACTTCTCCCGCCGCTGCGCCCGCAGCGCCGCCGGCTCCAACGCGGTCAGGGCGGCCAGCGCCTCGCCGATCGCCACGCCCACCGCGCCCACGGCGGCGGCCGGATCGCGATGCGCGCCGCCGAGTGGCTCGGCGATCACCTCGTCGATCAGCTTGAGCGATTTCAGGTCCGACGCGGTGATCTTCAGCGCCTCCGCCGCGGTGGCCGCCTGCGCCGCGTCGCGCCACAGGATGCTGGCGCAGCCTTCCGGCGAGATCACCGAGTAGATCGCGTGTTCCAGCATCAGCACGCGGTCGCCGGTGGCCAGCGCGATGGCGCCGCCCGAGCCGCCCTCGCCGATGATGGTGGCCACGATCGGCACCGGCGCGTCCAGGCACGCCTCGATCGAGCGCGCGATCGCCTCGGCCTGGCCGCGCGCTTCGGCATCGATGCCGGGAAACGCGCCGGAGGTATCGACGAACGTCAGCAGCGGCAGCGAGAACCGCCCCGCCATCTCGATCAGCCGGCGCGCCTTGCGGTAGCCCTCCGGCTTGGCCGAGCCGAAATTGTGCCGCACCCGCGACTTCGGTCTCGGTGCCCTTCTCGGTGCCCAGCACCATCACCGGCCGGCCGCCGAACCGCCCCAGGCCGCCCACGATCGCCGCGTCCTCTGCAAACGCCCGGTCGCCGGCGAGCGGCATGAAATCGGTGATCAGCTGGGCGATGTAGGTCGAGCGCGCGCGGGCGGTCCTCGTGGCGCGCCACCTGCGTCTTCTGCCAGGGCGTGAGCTTGGCGTAGGTGGCGCGGAGCTGGCGGTCGGCCTTGTCGGTGAGGCGCGCCACCTCCTCGGCGATGTTGATGCCCTCCGGCTCGGACATACGCCGCAGTTCCTCGATCTTGCTTTCCAGCTCGGCGATCGGTTTCTCGAAGTCCAGGAAGTGCCTCATGATCGCCCGGGTCTAAACACACGGACGGTGAATTGCCAGACCCCACCCGGCGCGTCCGGTGCCGTAGCCACCCAGCCTGGCGGCAAAATAGCCGCGCTGGCGTATGCGGCGGCAAACCCGCTTCCGCCTTCGCCAATACTGACGTAAACCGTAACGAATGATCCGCCATGCCCTCTGGCTGAACGCCGCCCGCGCCAGGTTCTGGTGCGCCATCCTTGCCGCGCTGATGCTGGCGCTGCTGGCCTGGCGCATCTGGGCGTCACTGCCGCAGGCAGGCGCGCTGCCGCCGGCGCTGGATTTCGCCGCGTTCTGGGCCGCGGCGAAGCTGGCGGTGGGCGGCCACGCCGCCTCGGCCTATGTCAGCGCCACGATCGAAGCCACCGAACGCGCGGCCACGCTTATGCCGCCTGGCTGCCTGACCTTCTATTACCCGCCGACCTTCCTGCTCTTGGCCGCCCCGCTCGGCTGGCTCGGCTACGGCACGGCCCTGGTTGTCTTCCTCGCCGCAGAGACGCTGCTGGTGATCGCCACGCTGCGCCGGATCCTGCCGCAAAACTGGTCCTGGCTGCCGCTGCTGGCCTTCCCCGGTTTTGCGATGAACGCCCTGTCCGGGCAGAACGCCGCGTTGTTCGCCAGCTGTTTCGCGGCAGCCGCCATCTGGCTGGAGCGACGGCCCGTGCTGGCCGGCATCGTGCTGGGCGGGCTCTCCTGCAAGCCGCAGCTCGCGGTCTGCGTTCCGCTGGCGTTGCTGATGGCGCGGCGCTGGCGGGCGCTGGCGGCGTTCGGCGCGTCGGCCGCCGTCCTGGCCCTGCTGTCCTGGGCCGTGCTCGGCGGCGACGCGTGGCACGGCTTCTTCGCGAATGCCGCCAACGCCAAAACGGACATCGAGACGATCCCGTTCAGATGGGCGCGCATGCAGAGCCTGTTCGGCGCCATCAAGCTGGCCGGCGGAACCACGCCGCTCGCCTACGCAGCGCAGAGCGTGCTGTCGGCTGCAGCCGCTTCGGCCCTGGCCTGGGTGGCCTGGCAGCGGCCCGGCGCCAGGCTCGAAGCGGCCGCGATGACGACCGTCGCGTTGCTGTTCAGCCCCTACCTCAACGACTACGACCTGGCGTTGCTCGCTGTGCCACTCGCCTGCCTTATGGCGACGGCGCTGGTGACGGGATGGCTGGCCTGGGAGAGGCTGGTGCTGGCGGCGGTGTTCCTGCTGCCGCTCGGTGCGGCGGCCTTGGGCTTGCTCGCGGGGGTTACGGTCGGGCCGGTTTTCGTGGCGGTCCTGCTGGTTTTGATTGTGCGGCGGGTGGGCAAGGCAAGGCCTTCTTTTTTGCAAAAAAGAAGCAAAAAACGTTTGGATGTGCTGTCGCGGACCTCTTGAATTCGAGGCGCATTTGCCCTTTTGGTCCGCGACACCCTCCCAAGAGTTTTTTGCTTCTTTTTGCAAAAAAGAAGGCCTTGCCTTCCCTTATCCGCACCGCCGCGCATGCACCACAGCCACGCCATCCGCATACAGCCGGCACCACCCAGGCAGCAGATCCATCACCGCAACCGCCGGATTACCCGGCGACAGGATGGTCCACGCCACGTGCCCATCCGTCAGCGCCGCCCCCAGCGCCGCCGCGTCCGGCCGGGTGATCGCCGCATATTGCCGCAGCGCCGCCCCGCCATACAGTTCCACCCGCGCATCGATGAACGGCGCCACGTGCGCGAAGATGAGGTAACCGCCGAACGCGTAATCGTTCAGCACCGGCCGGGCCCGCAGATCGGCCGGAACATGGGCCAGCGCGGTGATCGGCGCGGTGGGGCCGTCGGTGCGCACGATCGGCACCGCCAGCCTGGCCGCGACCAGAAGCACCGCCATCCCCGCGCCGGCGACCGGCCACCATCGCGCCGGCCGCGCGCCGCGCAGCGCCGGCAGCATTGCGCCCAGCGGTTCGGCTGCGAGCAGCGGCAGGATGATGCCGATCAGCAACGTATGCCGCGTGTGCTGCAAGGCCATGTGCAGCAGGCCCAGCGCCACCAGCAGCCGCAACGGCGCCAGCCGCGCCCCGCGCCCCAGCCCCAGATACAGCCCGATCAGGATCAGCAGCTCGAGCGGCTGCAGCGTGGCGAAATTCGTCGGCTGCCACTCCGAAACGCCGGAGAGTTCCGCGATCCCGGACATCCGCAGGCCGAGAAGCAGCCCGGAGAGGCCGTGCGGCGTGGCCAGTGCGGCGACCAGGCTGGCGCCCAGGAACGCCGCCCAGCGCAGTGCCACGGCGCGCCGGTCCGTCACGCGCGCCAGCACCGCCTCGGCCGCCAAAGGCACCACCAAAGCCAGCCCGATGAGGAAACCGCCATGCAGGTTGGCCCACAGACACATGAGCGGCACCAGCCACCAGGACGGCGCGCGATCCGCCGCGCGGGCAATGAACAGCCCCGCCACCCACGCCTCGAACACCGGCAGCGCCAGGATGTGCGGCCGCGCCAGCATTTCCGGCACCACGCAGGCGACGGACAGCACCAGCATCAGCAGCACCGGGCCGGCGGGCAGGAAACGCGAGAGATGCCGCCCGAGATTGTAGAATGCCGCGGCGGCGGCCAGCGCGGTAAGCGTCACCACCCCGCTCCAGCCGGCCAGGCGATAGGATGCGGCCATCGCCAGCTCGGCCAGCCACTCATGCGCCACCCAGGGCGCGCCGAAATGAGTGGCGGAGAACGGATCGTGGTCCAGGATCGCGCGGTGGGCGATCATCCAGTCGCCGGCGGCGATGTGCGAGAACGTGTCGCCATCGTTCAGGACCGCGGGGGCGAACAGCACGGCGGCCAACAGGGCAAGGGCGGCGATCCAGGCGGGGCGCACGGCGCGAATGTTCGGTGTGCCTTCTGAGAAGCAGGCTGAAGAAAAGCGCCGAAAGCCTTTGTCGGACAGGATAGTCCGCGCTTGCCTCGCCACCGCGCGGTCTATAAATCATCGTAATATGCACAGCAACGTAATAAAACGCTATCGCCATCTCTGGCCCGTGGCGGTGCTGGCAGGGGCGGCCACGCTCTACGGCTGGGCGGTTTTCGTTTCCACCTTCAACCGTCCCGGCAGCATCGGCTTCGACTACGTGGCACCCGGGACGGACTGGATGGTGATCTACGGCGCCATCCGCCTCGCGCTCACCAACCGTTTCGCGCTCACGATCGATAGCGACGGCTTCACCGCCTACATCAACACCTTCTTCGCGCATTTCCTGCCGCACCCGATGTTCTACCGCCCCTGGGTGTATCCGCCGGCTTTCCTGATCATACTGGTGCCGTTCGGCCTGCTCGGGTTCACCGCCTCCTACGCGGCGTTCCAGCTCGCCGGCGCGACCCTCCTGGGCGGCGCCCTGCTCGCCCGCGCCGACCAGCCCGCAGCCGCGAAATGGGTGGCTCTCGCCGCACTGCTCTGCCCCGCCGCGTCCATCAACGTGATCGACGGGCAGTGCGGGTTCCTGGTCGCCGGGCTGCTGGTGCTCGGCTTCCGGCTGCTGCCCGCGCGGCCGGTTCTGGCAGGCGTGGTACTCGGGCTCGGCTGCGTGAAACCGCAATTCGGGCTGATGGTGCCGGTCGCCCTTATCGCGGCGCGGCAGTGGCCCGCCGTGCTCGGCGCCGCCGTATCGGCGCTCGGCCTGGCGCTGGCGAGCGTGGCCGCGTTCGGCTGGCGACCCTGGCTGTGGTGGTTCGATCGCGCGGCGTTCTCGTACGGACACACCGGCTCGGAATGGGCGAGCTTCGAGCGCATGTGGGGCAACAGCGTGTATGCCTGCGCGGCGCTGCTGCACCTGCCACCGATGGTGTGCCTGGCATTGCAGATCGCCGCCGTGCTGCTGGCCACGGTGTTCGTCTACCGGACGTGGCGCGGGCCGGGCGCGGCTGACCGCAAGCTGGCTGTATTGCTCGCCGCAAGCCTGCTGGCTGCGCCGCATTTCAGCACCTACGACATGCTCCTGCTGGCCGTCGCGGGCGCGCTCTGGTTCGCCGGTCTCGCCGCGCCGAGCTTTGCGGAAGCGACCCTGCTGCTGCTGCTCTGGCTCGCCCCGCTGCTGGCGCCGCCCGCGCTGGTGCCTGTCGGGCGGGCCGAACCGCTTCTCGTCATCTGTTTCCTTGCTGTGGCGGCGCGGACCGTGCCGGGCGCGGCATTCCGCGCCAGCGCGGCACGATCGGCACGGCTGCCTGGGTGAGCGGCGGCATTCTATGATGGTGACGCGGCTCGGCGCCTGGACGATGCGCCATCTCGTCCAGCTCGCCCGCATCGCGGTGGGCGTGCAGCTCTTCGGCCTGCTGTTCGTCATCGCCGGCTCGCATGGCGCGTTCGCCCCGATGCCGGACCCGCCGACCACCACCGATTTCGCCAGTTTCTACACCGCGGGCCGGCTCGCCGATCTGGGCCGGCCCGGCGATGCCTACGACGCCGCGGCACATGCCAGAATGGAAGCGGCGATGATCGCGCCGGGGGTCGAGGAGAAGCGTTTCCTCAATCCGCCGGTGTTCCTGCTGGTGTGCGCGCCGCTCGCCCACCTGCCCTATCTGGTGGCGTTCGTGCTGTTCGAGTTGGTAACCGCGCTGGCCTGGCTGGCGCTCACCACCCGGATCGCCGGCGGTGGCGCGCGGGCCGCTTTGTGCCTGGCTGCCATCCCTGCCGTATGGTGGGCGCTGGGCTGGGGCCAGAATTCGTTCCTCTCGGCCGGGTTGATGGCGGCGGGCACGCTGCTGCTCGCCAGGCGGCCCTGGGCAGGCGGCGCGCTGCTCGGCGCGCTGTGTTTCAAGCCGCATTTCGGGCTGCTGATCCCGGTGGCGCTCCTGGCGGCGCGCAACTGGCGCGCGCTGTTCGGCGCCGCTCTGTCGGTCTGCGGCCTTGTGGCGCTGTCCGTGGCGGCGTTCGGGACGGCCACATGGCGGGCGTTCCTGGTGATGGCGTCGGGGGCCAGGCAGACGGTCGAGTCGGGCATCGCACTGGCCGGCCATATCGACCTTGCAGGAGCGGCCCGGCTGGCCGGGGTGCCGGCTGGCTATGGCTGGGCGCTGCAGGCCGGCGCGGCCCTGGTGGCGGCCGTATGTGTCGGCTGGGCATGGCGCGCGCAGGCGAGACCGGCCGGGTCGGCGGCGGATCCGGCGGTGGCAAACGCGGTTTTGGTGTCCGCCACGCTGGTGGCGATGCCGTTCCTGCTGTTCTACGACCTGGTGATGGCCGGCGTGGCGGCAGCGTGGCTGGTGCGCGCGAGTCGCATTGCGCCCCGCGGTCACGACACACAGCTGGCAGGTTGGCTGCTGTGCTGCATGGTGCTGTCGCTGGGGGCATTCGCAGCCGCGATAATGTTCCGCTTCGCGATCGGCGCGGCCGTGGCGCCGATCCTCCTGGCGGTAGCCGTCGGCCTGGCGCGTGACTCCACGCGACGGGTTTCGCTTTAGCGCAATCTTAAGACTGGCTGCCTAGAATTTGGGGCCTGGAACCAGGTCGCCCACGAACTGAGACCAGTCGAAAAAGCCGTTTCAAGTGTAAAATTGTGGTTAATCCGCAACGGTATTGATCTCTGAAAAAGTTGCCGTCGATTAACGCTTCTCACATATACGTGATCTATGCCATCATCTGCCAACCCCAAATTGCAACGAGGGGTTGTAGACGACTTTCGATTTCAGTCTCAAGTCTCAAAAATTAAGAGTTTCTTGTCTATTCTGGTGATATTTTTAGATTGACGTTCGCATTAGGAAACGTTACGACTTCGATACGCCAACGACCAGCGGCGTCCTACCGGCAGACAAAGCCAAGAACACCACAGCAGCCAAAGCGGGCGATCCTGCTCCGCGCACACATGGAGACTACAAAATGGACAAGCTCATCGTACGCGCCCTGACGTTCAAGGCCGACCGTCGCGCCGTGACCGCCCTCGAATACGGCATCATCGCCAGCATCCTCGGCCTCGTGCTCGTCACGATCTTCACCAGCTTCGGCAAGACGCTCAGCACGCTGTTCGGCACCGTCGCCACCTCGATCTGAACCAGACACGGGTCCGGAGAGGCCTCCGCCATCTCCGGGCCCGCCGCTTCGGCGCGCCCGTCTCGCCGCCCGATCACCCGGCATCTCACGCCTGAACCGCCGACCTGACCACCCGAACACGCCTGTCTGCGCCAAGCCGATTTTTCATTCGCCATTCCGCCACCCCGTATTCCTCCACCCCGATTTTCTGCCCGGCTTTCGGGCTGACCGGCGCGCCCGGTCCGCACCGGCCGGCCGGGCGATGACAGCCAAGGGTTTTTCCGTGCCCCATTCCGCCCCCATTCTCCTGTTGCTTCTGGCCGGCGCCGCCCTCCTGGCTTTCGCGGCCCTGCACGACGTCGGTTTCCGCACCGTGCCGAATCGCGTGTCCCTGGCGCTGCTCGCCATCGGCGTAGTGCTCCGCCTGCTGCAGCACGATCTGCCGGCCGGCCTGGGCTGCGGCGCCGCGGTGTTCGCGGTCACCTACCTGTTCTGGCGCAAGGGTTGGATGGGCGGCGCGGACGTGAAGCTGCTCGGCAGCTCCGCCGTGCTCGTGGCGCCGGCGATGGTGCCCACCCTGGCCATCGGCACCTCGCTGGCGGGCGGCGTGCTGTCGCTGATCTACATACTGGGCAGCAGGCTGGTGCCGCAGCCGGCCGTGAGCTTTGCCGGCGGCTACTCCGGCATCGCCACCACCACCTCCGCCAACCTGGTCAGGCGCGCCGCCCGCTGCGAATTGCGACGCCTGCGCCGGCGCGGCCCGCTGCCCTATGCCGCCGCGATCGCCGCCGGCGGCTGGCTGGCGATTGCCGGCTCGTGAGCTCCCCCTCCCCGCCCAGCCGCGCGACCCGCGGACCGACCCCTAGCATTTGAGGCCGTATCATGTTGCGAACCTTGCTTTTCCTCCTCATGGCCGCCGGCGTCCTCGGCTTTTCCGCCGTGGCCTGGGTCAGCCTGCATCCGCCGGCGCCGGTCGTGATACCGGTCCAGAAGATCCAGGTTCTGGCCGCCGCCAGCACGCTGCGCGCCGGCACGCTGCTCAAGCCGGACGATCTGGAAATCCGTGAGGTCGCCGACGGCGAGCTGCCCACCGGCGCCCGGCGCGACACCCCGCAGGCCCGCTCCGAGCTGTTCGGCGCCATGGTCCGCCAGACCCTGCTGCCGCACCAGATCGTGCTGCCGGCCGACGTGATGCGCCCGGGCGACCACGGCTTCCTGGCCGCCGTGCTGACACCCGGCAAGCGCGCCACCTCGGTGGGCGTGGACGCGGTATCGGGCACCGCCGGCCTGATCTGGCCGGGCGACCACGTGGACCTCATCCTCACCCAGGAGATCCAGGACCCCAACGTGCCGATCGGCTGCCGCTTCTCCGGCGAGACGGTGCTCAAGGACGTGCGCGTCATCGCCATCGACCAGCAGCTCGTCCAGGGCGGTGTCTCGACCGCCGCGGACACCTCGCAGCAATCGCGCACCGTAACGCTGGAAGTATCGCCCGAAGACGTCGAGAAAGTTGCGGTTGCGACACGACTGGGCAAGCTCGGCCTGGCGGTGCGTCCGGTGGATGCCGGCATGCCGGTCGACCAGAAGGACCACGCGGTGACCTGCTCGCGCGACGTATCGAGCGCCATCGGCAACATGCGCCGCCCGTCCGAACTGCAGGTGGCGCCCACCATGCACGTCTATTCAGGCCAGACCGACAAGGAATACCACTTCTGATGCGCAACGTCCGGACTTCGCATTTGGCCAAGCTGCTGCTGGCGGCAACCGCTCTCGCCGTGGCGTCCCCCGCCTGGGCGCAGGATGCCGCGATCGGCGGCTCGCAGGAGAGCGTGCCGTTGCCGGTGGCAAACCCGGCGCCGGCGCCGGTCCCGGTGCGCGCCAGCCTCACGCTCTCGGCCGGCAGCGGCCAGGTGCTCCATCTCCACGCCAACGCCATCAACGTGTTCACCGCCGATCCCAAGGTGGCCGAGGTGCGCCCCGCCAGTGCGAACAGCCTGTTCGTGTTCGGCGTGGCGCCCGGCACCACCACGGTGGCCGCGCTGAGCGCTGCGGGCGATCCGATCGCCCAGTACCAGGTCTCCGTCGTGCCGTCCGGCTTCGATGCCGGCCAGGTGCGCGGCACGTTGCAGCGCGGCGGCAATGCCTCGATCAGCACGCGGGCGACGGAGACCGGCGTGTCGCTATCCGGCCATGTCGCCACGCCTGGTGACGCCGAGCGCGCCGTCAGTGCCGCCAAGGGCTCGCTGCCGCCGGACGGCAAGGTGGACAACCACATGATGGTCAACCAGGCCATCGAGGTGGGCCTGCACGTCCGCATCGCCGAGATGAACCGCACGCTGGTGCGCGAACTGGGCGTGAACTGGTCGACCGTCGGCCAGCTCGGCAAGGATGTCCTCATTGGTGCGGCGACGCGTACCGCCACCGTGGTCGTTCCGGGTGCGCAGACGAGCCAGCTCGTCGGCAGTATCGGCCGGTCGGGTATCCCTGGCGTCTACAACCTGAACGCCGTGATCGACGCGCTGAGCCAGGACAATCTGGTCCACACGCTGGCGGAGCCGAACCTCACCACGATGAGCGGCCAACCAGCCAGCTTCCTCGTCGGCGGCGAGTTCCCGATCCCGGTGGCCACCAACAACAATACGATCTCGATCGAGTTCAAGCAGTTCGGCATCAGCCTGGCCTTCGTGCCGACGGTGATCTCGCCCGGACGCATCAGCCTGCATGTTCGCCCCGAAGTCAGCGCGCTCGACAAGGCGAACGGCATCACCTCGGTGCTCAACTCGAACGTTTCGATCAGCATCCCGGCGCTGACGGTGCGTCGCGCGGACACCACGATCGAGCTCGGCTCCGGCCAGAGCATGGCCATCGCCGGCCTGCTGTCCGACCAGACGACGCAGACGGTGCAGGCCACACCCGGCCTCGGCGACGTGCCGATCCTCGGCGCTCTGTTCCGTTCGGACAGCTTCCAGCGCCAGCAGACCGAGCTGGTGATCGTGGTGACGCCCTACATCGTCCGCCCGGTCAGCGATCCGAGCGCGCTGAAACTCTCGTCGGACGGTTTCCACGCGCCGAACGACTTCGAGCGCATCCTGGAACTGCGCCAGCTCGGCCGCGGAACCTACGCCAGCTACGGCCGCATCCCGTCGGATGCCGGCTTCATCGTTGAGTGAGGGCACCACCATGCGCATATCGTTCAGGACGGCACTTCTGCTCGGCGGCACCGCGGCGCTGGCCGGCTGCGGCCCGGATTACGATCCGCTGACCCGCGAGGGGCTCTGGCATCCCAACCACGCCAACCGCTCCAACCTCACTCTCATGGTTGCCAACCCGGCCGATCTGGTGCGCGGCACCGGCACCACCACGTCGGACGGCCAGCTTGCCGCCGCCGCGGTCGATCGCCTGCGCACCGACAAGGTCAAGAAGCTGCCGGCGTCCGACATCGCCAATATCGGCGCCTCCTCTTCAGGCGATAACAACAGCGGCGGCAGCGGGGCGCCCTGATGGCACAGAACACCACGCTGGCGCAGGCGACTCCGGAAACCGGCCAGAAACCGGCTGCCGAACGCTCGGCGGTCATGGGCTTCGTGACCGATGCCGAGAGCGAAATGGCGCTGCGCGAGGGCATGGCCGAACTGGTCCCCTCGATCCTCATCAAGCGCAATTCGATACGCCAGGCGACGGCGCTGCTGCGCAAGATGCCCAGCCCCGAAGTGCTCGTGGTGGACATCACCGGCGAGGACGCGCCGCTGGCCGCCCTGCACGACCTCTCCGAGGTGGTCGAGCCGAACACCCGCGTTCTGGTTATCGGCGACCGCGCGGACATGAATTTCTACCGTTCGCTGACCCGCGACCTCGGTGTGGCGGAGTATCTCTACAAGCCGCTGGCCAAGGAGATGGTCGCGCGCATGTTCGGGCCCGCCTGCCTGCAGCGTCCGGTCGCCAGCGGCGCGCTGCAGGGCGGCCGTATCGTGGCCGTCAGCGGCGCCTGCGGCGGCGTCGGCACTACCACGATCGCGGCCAACCTGGCATGGTATCTCGGCGAGGAACTGAAGCGACACACGCTGCTGTTCGACCCCGACATTTATACCGGCAACGCCGCGATGATGCTGGGCGGGCGCACCGGCACCGGCCTTAGGCTGGCGCTAGAGACCCCGTCGCGCATCGACGAATTGTTCGTCGAACGCGCCGCCCAGCCGGTAACCGAACGCCTCTCGGTGCTCGCGGGCGACGAAAAGGTGACCGAAGCCGCCGACATCGCCGAGGGCGCCGGCCGCGCCCTGCTGGCCGCTTTGCGCAGGCGCTACAATTTCGTCGTGGCCGACGTGCCGTCCGCGCCGGTGCCGGTCTATCGCGAGCTTCTCATGCTGGCCCACCAGCGCGTTCTGGTAATGGACCCGACGCTGGCCTCGATGCGCAACACGCTCCGCCTGCTGGCGCTGCCCACCGGGCCGGACCAGGTGCGCCGCGCGGTGATCGTGCTCAACCGCCTCGGCCAGCCAGGTGGCCTCACCCGCCCGCAGATCGAGGAGGCCCTGGAGATGCCTATCGACGTCGCGATCCCCTACCAGCCGCGCCAGCTCGGCCAGGCCGCCACGATGGGAACCCCGGCCTGCGTGGCAAGCGGCGGCTTCCGCAACGGCATGCTGGCCCTGGCGCGCGAGGTGGCCTTTGTCGCCGAGGGCGCGCTGGTCACCAAACCGGAAGGCGGCGGACCGTTCAACCTCGGCAAGATGTTCGACAGGCTGACGGGGCGCAGCGAATGAACGCGACGCCGATGTTCGGCCGGCGCCGCACCGAGGAGCCGGGCGGCCTGCCCCCGTTGCCCGCCGCCCCCAAGGTGGCGCTGCCGCCGGTGATGCAAAGCCAGTCCACCTCGGACCAGCTTGCGGATCTGCGCACCCTCGCCCTCTCCCAGCTCGATCCCGCCGCCGCCGCCGCCCTGCCCCAGGAGCGGCTGGCGCCCGAGATCGAGAAATTGGTGGGCGATATCGCCACCGAGCGCCGCATCCAGCTCAACGCCCGCGAACAGCGCCAGCTCGCCGCCGAGCTGGTCAACGACATGCTGGGCCTCGGCCCCCTGCAGCCGCTGCTCGACGACGAGAGCATCGCCGACATCATGGTGAACGGCCCGGACCGGGTGTTCGTCGAAAAAGCCGGCAAGGTCACGCTCTCCAACGTGCGCTTTCGCGATGCCGGGCACGTGGCCAATATCTGCCAGCGCATCGCCGCCGCGATTGGCCGGCGCATCGACGAGAGTTCGCCGCTGGTCGACGCCCGCCTGATGGACGGCAGCCGCGTCAATATCGTGTTCCCGCCGCTGGCACTCGACGGCCCGTATGTATCGATACGGAAATTCACCAAACGCAAGATGGATTTCGCGCGCCTGGTGGCGCATGGCAGCTGCACGCCGCAGGTGGCGCGCATACTCGAGATCGCCGGCCGCGCGCGCCTCAACATCATCATCTCCGGCGGCACCGGCTCGGGGAAAACCACGCTGATGAATGCGATGAGCCGTATGATCGACCCTGCGGAACGCGTGATCACCATCGAGGACGCCGCCGAATTGCAGCTCCAGCAGCCGCATGTGGTGCGCATGGAAACCCGTCCGCCCAGCCTCGAGGGCCGTGGCGAAATCACCCAGCGCGACCTGGTGCGAAATGCGTTGCGTATGCGACCCGATCGCGTGATCATCGGCGAGGTCCGCTCGAGCGAGGCGTTCGACATGTTGCAGGCGATGAACACCGGCCATGACGGATCGATGAGCACGATCCACGCCAACAACACGCGCGATGCGCTCACCCGGGTGGAGAACATGGTGCAGATGGGCAACATGGGATTGCCCAGCAAAGCGATCAAACAGCAGATCGTCGGCGCGGTCGACATGATCGTGCAGGTGGAACGCCACCGCGACGGCGGAAGGCGCATCACCCAGGTGACTGATATCGTGGGCCTGGAAGGCGACGTTGTCGTGCTGAACGACATCTTCCAATTCGAGTTCACCGGCGAGACGCCCGACGGCACCAAGCTGATCGGCGCCTACAAAGTGGGCCGCGGCCGGCCGAGCTTCTGGGACCGGTTGACCTATTTCCAGATGGACCGCGCCTGGGTCGCTGCGATGGAAGAGACAAACTGGTGAGCGGCTCCCTCGTCTTTGTGCTGCTGGGCGCGCTGCTGTGCCTGGTCGGACTGATCGGCGCCGGATTGTGGCTGCTGGCCGAACAGAAGCGCGAGGCCGCCTGGGCGGCGCGGCGCGAATCCACTATCGGCGGCTACCTCAAGCCGAAGCTTTCCGCCGGGCCGGCGCTGATGCTGTCCGCGCGCCAGAAGGAGAAGCCGGCGAGCCTTGAGGCTTCCCTGCACGGCCTGCTTGGCTGGCGCGAGGACCGCAAGTCGCAATACCCGATGACGTGGTGGGGCGTGGCGCTCGTCATGCTCGCACCTTCGATGATCGGCGCGTTGCTGGTGACCAAGCTGCTGGGCTCGTTCGGCTGGCTGGCGGTGGTGTTCATCGATCTGCTGCTCACGCGCACCTTCCTGCTTCACTGCACGGGCAAGGTTTCGCGCGACCTGCTCGCACAGTTTCCTGACGCACTCTCGATGATCGCGCGTTCGGTGCGCGTTGGCGTGCCGCTCGGCGAGGCGATAAAAGTGGTCTCGCGCGAAGGGCTGATGCCCACCCGCGAGGAATTCGGCCGCGCCGCTGACGCTGTCGCAATCGGCGTCGATCTGGAGATCGCGCTCGTGGAGATGGCAGAGCGCAACGACCTGGCGGAATACCGCTTCTTTGCCACGGCCTTGGCCTTGCAGAGCCAGACCGGCGGCGGCCTGACCGAAACGCTCGACACGCTGGCCGACACGATCCGCAAGCGCGAGGCGGCGCGCAAACGTGGCAACGCGCTGGCCTCCGAGGCGAAAACCAGCATTTACGTGCTCACCGTATTGCCTGTCGTCAGCGGGGTAATGCTGTGGGTTTCCAACCCCGATTACATCAACATCCTGTTCACCACATCGGGCGGCAACAAATTGCTGGCGGTCGCCGTGGGCATGCTCTGCATGGGCCTGTTCTCCATGCAGAAGATCGTCAAGGCGAGCCTTTCCTGACCGGCTGACCGGCCGCCACGCCATATTCTACAAGGGGAGTTTGCGATTATGACTGCTTTGCCGCTGCCGGCGCCGCTACTCGCAGCCGTGGCGCTGGCGTTCGTGGTGGGATCGTTTCTGCTGCTGCGCGCGATCGACCAGCAGGAGCGCGTGCGCGCGCGTCTCTCCCGTCTGAGCTCGCTTGATGCGGGCGGCTCGATCCTTGCTCCCAAGCGGGATAGCATGCAGCTTCTCGATCTGGTGGCTAAGTTCGGCGCGACGATCGCGAAGAGCGGCGTGCTGTCGGACAGCACGCGCGCGCAACTCGAGCAGACGATCAACCAGGCGGGATTGCGCGGCAGCCGGGTATTCGGGCTTTTTTTCGGCAGCAAGATATTGCTGATGTTCGGCATGCCGACGCTCGCCTATCTGCTGATACGCAATGCCGGTTTCACCACAACGACATACTACGCGATCCTAGGCGGCAGCTTTGCGCTTGGCATGCTGGCGCCGGATTTCTTCATCAAGCGGATGCGCGGCGCGCATCTGAAAAAGGTGGAGCGCGGCCTGCCCGATGCGCTCGACATGATGGTGATCTGCGCGCAGGCCGGCCTTGCGTTGGAGAACGCCGTCGAGCGGGTGGCGCAGGAGTTCCAGTTCGCCAACCAGGCCGTGGCAATGGAGCTGGCGATCTGCGCCAGTGAATTGCGCATCGGCACCGACCGGCGCACCGCCCTGATGTCGCTCGGTGATCTGTACCGGCCTGGAGTTCGATGCGGCGCCTGGCCGGCACGTTGATCCAGACGATGCAGTTCGGCACGCCGCTGAGCCAGGCGCTGCGTGTTCTGGCCGCCGAGATGCGAACCGATACTCTTACGAAGTTCGAGGAGAAAGCGGCAAGGTTGCCTGTATTCCTGACCTTGCCGATGATCATTTTCATTTTGCCTTGCGTGTTCATCGTGGTGGGTGGCCCGGCGGGCCTCTCGATCGCAAAGACGCTGGGCGGCCATTAACAGGATTGAATTATGCCATTTACAAACAGGACCATTTCAAGCGTGCGCATTACGAACATCTTTCATTCCGCTAAGAAGAAAGCCGTGCTGGCGCTTCTCTGCGCGACCGCCCTGGCCGGCTGTCAGCAGAAGCCCGCCACCCTGGTCAGCGGCAACGGCGCCAGCATACAGGCCGCACGAGACGCGCTGAACGAAGGCGAAGCCGGCACGTCGCTGGCGATCGCCAAAGGCGTGCTTTCCGCACAGCCCGGCAATATCGCGGCAATGGTGCAGGCCGGCGATTTCGAGGCGATACTGGGCGACCGCCTGGCTGCCGAGGCGAATTACCGCCAGGCCCTGGCCCATGATCCGCGCGACGTGCGCGCCAGGCTCGGCCAGGGCAAGTTGCAGTTGCGTGACGATCTACATGCCTCGGAGGCCACGTTCCGTGCGGTTCTGGCCGACTTGCCGCGCGACCCGCTGGTGCTCAACGATCTGGGCTACGTGCTCGATCTCCAGGAAAGGCACACGGAAGCGCAGGCCTATTACAAGGAAGCCATCGCGCTCGACCCGGGCCGCATTTCGTCGCGTGTCAATCTTGCGCTGTCGCTGGCGCTCAGCGGCCAGGCCGCCCGCGCGGAATTGATGATGCGCGACATAGCGACATCGGCTTCGGTCACGCCGCGCGTGCGCGCGGATTTCGCTTTGGCGCAGGTTATGGCGGGACACGACCAGGACGCGGTAGGCACGCTCGGCGGAGATCTGACGCCGTCGGAAACCCAGGCGGCAATCACAGGCATGGCGCAGCTTCGCCCTGCAATGGCGATCAGCAAATAGGCAGCGATCCTGCTTGCGAGAAAAGCAGCAGAAACCGTCGCTCCCCCGTCATCTTTCTGCAGGCGTGCGCATCGGCAGCATCACGTGGAGCCGTGATGCTGCCGGGGAGACAAAAGTTTTTTGCTTCTTTTTTGTCGAAAGAAGTGCTTTCTCCCCTGCCCTACCCGCCAAAGGTCATACCAGATGCCCACACCCGCCACGCTGATCCCCGGTGACGGCATCGGCCCCGAGATCGTAGAGAGCGTGATCGCCGTATGCGCCGCGCTCGGCAGCCCGTTCGTGTGGGAGACAGCACCCGCGGGCCTCGGCGCGATCGCCACGCATGGCGACCCGCTTCCAAAAAGCACGCTCGACAGCATACGCAAGAACAAGCTGGCGCTAAAAGGACCGCTCACCACGCCGGTGGGCGGCGGCTTCAAATCGGTGAACGTGGAACTGCGCCGCGAATTCGAGCTGTTCGCCAACATGCGGCCCGCCACAACGCTCATCCCGGGCGGCCGCTACGACGATATCGACATTACCCTGGTGCGCGAGAACCTCGACGGATTTTATGCCGCCTTCGAGCACTATATGCCGGTCGGCAACGACCCGAAGGCCGTCGCCTTTTCCGCCGGCTTCAACACGCGCGCCGGCTGTAACCGCATCATACGCCATGCTTTCGAATACGCCGTTGCAAACGGCCGCAAGAAGGTGACGATCGTTCACAAGGCCAACATCCTCAAGGCGCTGACGGGCATCTTCCTCGATGTGGGCCGCGAGATCGCACCGGAATACGAGGGCCGCGTGGCGATGGACGACCGCATCGTGGACGCCTGTGCGATGCAGCTCGTGCTCAACCCCTGGCAGTTCGACGTCATCGTGACGACCAACCTGTTTGGCGATATCCTCTCCGACCTGATCGCCGGCCTGATCGGCGGGCTCGGCCTGGCGCCAGGCGCCAATATCGGCACCGATGCCGCAATATTCGAGGCGGTGCACGGCTCGGCGCCGGACATCGCCGGCCGCGGCGTGGCCAATCCAGTGGCGTTGCTGCTGGCAACAGCGTTGATGCTCGACCATGTTGGCGACAAGGCATGCGGCGACAGGCTTCGCGCGGCCATTCACGCGGCTGTGGTGACCGACGGTGTGCGCACGCGTGACCTGGGTGGCCAGGCAGGAACGGCGGAGATCACCAGGGCGATCGTCGGCCGTCTGCAATAAAACAAAGCGAAGCGTTCCGACGACTGGATGCTTGCAAAACACGCAATTTGCGCCGATCGCGGAACGCCACAAAACACCAGTATCTACGGCGCAGCCAAAACGCGTCGATACAGCCGGAAGCTGAAGCCTCCGGCTGCTGTCGCAGACCGTCGCGCCTAAATCCCGCCCATGAGCTCGATCGCAAAATCATAGGCTGACCCATGGGCATCGCGCGCATGCAGCCCCATCTGCCCGCCCGTCCGGACATACCCGCCAGTGCCGCCGACCACAGCAAGCGTGGAATCCGCCGTGTCGTAAAACGGGCCGTCGACGACGATCTGCCCGCCCGCCAGCAGCAGCGTGATGTGGCATTCGTAAGCCTTGCCCACCACCAGGCGAACGCAAAACCCTTGATCGCTGCCCAGACGGTCCAGATTGGCCGCATCATACAAGGGATTGGCGAAGGTGAGAACGTCACCGACATTGTCGGAAGCGGTGCCGCCGCGAACATGCGTCGCATCCGTCACCGCGCGCTCCACCAAATGCAGCGTCGCAGCACAGGCCGGCCTGCCAAACAAAGCGCCAACAACACCGAGCATGACAAAGGTTTTCACGACCACCGCCCCGAACAGGAAATCAACGACCGATCAAGCCCGCCGGCCTCAGGACGCATGTCACCGGCTGGTGGTCTGCCGCGTATAGCCCGCAGGTGTCGCGAACACCGAAGCCGCCTGCGTATCGAACCCCACCCGCACGGCTTCCAACAGCATCTGCGTGCCTGACATTGCGCGTAGCAACACACCGTCGGCCGTGTAGCACGCCAGCGTCTCGCGCCCCCTGGTGTCCACCGTACGCCAGTTCGTGCAAGCCAGGCCGGCCACCGTCGCAGGCCCCACCATCGTGTAACCGGCGCCGGCGCCCGGCTGGTCGGCACTCTGCGGACTGGGCAGGTCGACGATCTCGCGCGTGTCGTCGTGCACCAGCGCCATACGATGCGCGTTGAAATCCAGCACCATCCAGTTGCCCGAGGTCGGCAAATCGACGCGCTGCTGGCGTCGCGCGGCAGACCAGCGCAGGCGCTGCAGCAGGAAGGTGTTGTCGCCGCCGGGTACCGGCACGCGATACGTCACGTCCACGTCGCGAATCGGCTGAACCACCGGCTGTTTCTGGCCCGGCACCACCGCCGCCGTCTGGCCGAACGCGCCGCCGCCGAACCCGGGCGCGCCCAAAGCAAGCGGCCCCATTACGCCTAAGGCCAGCAGAAAACGCCTCACTTGATCAACCCATCCAGCGGGATCGCGCCCGCATTGCTATATCCGTCCGGCCTGCGGAACAGCACCACGGGCAGCGCGCCGTAGCTCACGGTGGCTGCGCGCACGGTGCCCAGTTCGCCCGACCCATCCCACGCCGTGCCGGCGAGTATCACCCCGTCCGGCGTGATGCAGCCGCTGGCGTGGCCCTGCGGCGAGACTGCCGTCCAATCGGTGCAGGCCAGCCCCGCCATGTGGCGTTCGCCATGCCGTTCGAAGCGCGCGCCGCGCAGGATGCTGCGTTCGGGGTCGAACCGGCCGATGCCGACCGTGGTGTAAAGCTTCAGCAAGGGCAGCAGGATGGTGGCCGTGGCGGCCGGGCGGTCGACCAGAAACGCGGTCGGCAGATCCTCGCCGGCGATGCGCAGGTGCCTTCCGCCCGCTTCGATCGCCACGCTCACGCCGATCGGGGCATGGTCGCGCGGCGTCACCGTGTACTGCACCGTCACGTCGCGCAGCGGGAACAGCAGCGGCGCGGCGCGGCAGGCGGCCGGCGCCGCCAGCACCAGCACGCAAGCCGCGGCGCAGCGCCGGAAAACAGCCGCGCGCATGGCAGAAGAGTGGCTCGCCGAAATCATCATGCCCCCACAGGTGAGCGGCCGCGCGCCGTTGGTCAAGCGAGCCCGGACACCAGCCCGGTCAACGGCCCAAAGCGGCGAACGCGGCCTCCAGCAGCGCCGGGTCCGGATCGCCCACCCACCGTGCCGGCACCTTGGCAGCCGCTTCCAGCATCGTCTTGTAAGCCTCGCGCGCCACCTCGACAGCGCCGAACTGGCTCAGATGGCTGGTCACGAATTGCGTATCCAGCAGCGTGAACCCGCCGAGCCGCAGCCGCGCCACCAGATGCACCAGCGCCACCTTCGAGGCGTCGCGCGCCAGGCTGAACATGCTCTCGCCGAAGAACGCGCCGCCGAGCACCACGCCGTACAGCCCGCCGACCAGCGCATCGTCGGCGTATACCTCGATGCTGTGCGCATGGCCGCGGGCATGCAGCGCGGTGAACAGGCGTTCGATGTCGCGGTTGATCCAGGTATCCTGGCGGCCCTCGGCCGGTGCGGCGCACAGCGAGATCACCGTCGGGAAATCCCGGTCCGCGGTGACGGTGAAGCCGCCATTGCTCACGGTGCGGCGCAGCCGGCGCGGCAGATGGAAGCTGTCGAGCGGGAGGATGCCGCGCTGCTCGGGGTCCAGCCAATACAGCCGGTCGCCGCGGCGCGTCTCCGCCATCGGAAACAGGCCGGCCCGGTAGGCACGCAGCATGAGATCTGGCGTTACGTCGAAGTGCCGCCTGGACATGGCGGGCAGTTTGGCGAAAGCATGGCGGGACCGCTAGATAGGAAGAAAGCAAGCAGTCCTTTTTTGAAAAAAAGGACCAAAAAACTTTTGCTCCCCCCGCCTGCACCCCAGCCACGCGCATCCTGCAAGGTATGCGCCTGCCGCCATAGCCAGATCATCGTGCAGGCGCCAGAAGCAAAAGTTTTTTGCTTCTTTTTTTCAAAAAAGAAGGCCTTGCTTCCTTACCTGACGCCCAATCCAAGGAACCCCAACCGATGGACATCCACGACAGCCCGCAACACCGCCCGCTCCGCTTCGACAAGCCCCTGCGCGGCCGCATCTACGACAGCATCGCCGAGACCATCGGCAACACCCCCCTCGTCCGCATCCCCCGCATCACCCGCGAGGACAACATCGCCGCCGACATCTGCCTCAAGCTCGAGTTCTTCAACCCGACCTCCAGCGTGAAGGACCGCATAGGCGTCAACATGATCCTGGCGATGGAAGCCGCCGGCTCGATCGCGCCGGACAGCGTCATCGTGGAACCCACCTCCGGCAATACCGGCATCGGCCTCGCCTTCATGTGCGCCAGCCGCGGCTACCGGCTGATCCTGACGATGCCCGAAAGCGTGTCCTCCGAGCGCCGCAAGATGCTGGCGTTCCTCGGCGCGCAGCTCGAGCTCACCCCGAAGAGCCGCCGGCATGAAAGGCGCCATCTCGCGCGCCGACGAGCTGCTGGCCACCATCCCGCATGCCGGTCAGCCCCAACCAGTTCGCCAATGGCGCCAACCCGGAAATCCACCGCAACACCACCGCCGAGGAGATCTGGCACGATACCGCGGGCCAGGTGGACGCCGTGGTCAGCGGGGTCGGTACTGGCGGCACGCTTACCGGCGTGGGCCAGGTGCTGAAGGCGCGCAACCCGGCGATACGCATGGTCGCCGTAGAGCCGGAAGCCAGCCACGTGCTGTCCGGCGGCGAGCCGGGCCCGCATCCGCTGCAGGGCATCGGCGCGGGCTTCGTGCCGGCGGTGCTGCAAACCGGGCTGATCGACGAGATCATCCAGGTCGGCAACGAGGAGAGCTTCGCCGCCGCCCGCCGCCTGGCGCGCAGCGAGGGGATCCCCGCCGGCATCTCGTCCGGCTCCGCACTGGTGGCCACATTGCGCCTGGCCAAGCGGCCCGAGATGGCCGGCAAGCGCATCGTGACGATCATCCCGTCCTTTGCCGAGCGCTACATCTCGACCGCCCTGTTCGACGGTCTCTGAACGGCGTGAACCCCGCCCACCGCCGGTTCGCCCTGCGCATGATCCCGTACGGCGTCCATGTCGTGACGTCGGTGGACGCAGCGGGCGCGCCGGTGGCCGCCACCGTGCACTGGGTGACGCAGACCTCGTTCGACCCGCCTCTGGTAACGGTGGCGCTGCCGGCCGACAGCCTCGCTTATGCCGCCATACGCACCACCAACATCTTCGCGCTCCACATGCTTGGGCGCGACGATGCGGCCGAAGCCCTGGCATTCGCCACCAGGCCGGCGGTGCTGGAGGGCAAAACACTGTCCGGCTGGGGGTTCAAGCCGTCGCGCTTCACCGGGCTGCCGCTGTTGAACGACGCGCCGGCGGTGCTGGAGCTCGCGGTGCGCGCGGTGCTGGAATTCGGCGATCATCATCCGGTGATCGCCGAGGTGGTGCAGGCGCATGTGCGGTTGCCGGAGCAGGAGCGGCCGGATGCGATGGTGCTGCATATGCGGGAGTTGGGGGAGACGATTTTTTATGGGGGGTGAGGGTAGCAAGAAAGGCCTTCTTTTCTGAAGAAAAGAAGCAAAAGACTTTTGCTCCGTGCTGTCGCGCCCAGGCTGGATATAAGCGGGCCTTTGTCATAGGGTGGATTCGACCGCGCCGGCGAACGGAGCAAAAGTTTGCCTTGCGTGCCTGATCCAGAAGTCTCGGCGAGCCGCAATCCGGCACAACGCTACTCCGCGTCAGCCAGCTCCGGCGGCAGCGCAACATCGGCGTAGAGTTCGGCCAGCGAGATCTCGATGCCGATCTCCGGCATGCGCAGTATCGCGCCGTCCTCTTACAGCGGCTCGGCAAGCCACTCGGCGCCTTTGCGGCTGAATACCAGGGCCCCGACATGCGTCTGTTCGAGAACCACGTAGCGCTGGATCGACCCCGTCGTCCGATACTCGGCGTTCTTGTCGACCAGGTCCTGGTGCGAGCTGCCTGGGCTCAAGATTTCGAACACGACCACCGGCTCCGAAATCCAGGTAGCGTCCGGTGCGACCGGCGTGCAGACGACAAACGCATCCGGGTAGCGAATCCGCTCTGCGACGCGAAGCTTCATGTGGCTGCCATGCGCCTGACACGGCTTTCCGCGCAGCCGGGTGACCAGGCTCGCCACAAGATTGGACTGAATCAGGGAGTGCGCCGCCGTCCCGCCCACCATCGCCCGCGCGCCGAACCCGTCGAACTCATGGCGCAGCGCCTGCCGCGCCTCCCACGCCAGGAACGCCTCGATCGTCATAGGCTGCCGCAGGGCAGGTTCATCCGCCGATCCTAGCAGACGCCCGCCCCCGGCTCCACGCCGAACCGACGTACCGGGCCGCAAACTTGACCCCCTGCCCCCTTTCCGCCATGCACCCTCCCGCACGCGCGATGCCGCCCTCCCGGCGCACCGCCCGGCGATCTGCGTGCCCCACACCCCTCTCCTACTCTGGCTTACGGATCAACATACATGCGCGACAAGGGTGACTTCCTGTTCACGTCCGAATCGGTCTCGGAAGGCCATCCGGACAAGGTCGCCGACCGCATCAGCGATACCGTGCTCGACGCGTTCCTGACCGCCGATCCGCTGTCGCGCGTCGCCTGCGAGACCATGGTCACCACCAACCGGATCATCCTCGCCGGCGAGACGCGCGGGCCCGCCAGCGTGACGCCGGAACACCTGATGCACCTGGCGCGCGAGGCGGTGCGCGACATCGGCTACGATCAGGAAGGCTTCTCCTGGCGCCACGCCCATGTGGAATGCCACCTGCACGCGCAGAGCAGCGACATCGCCCAGGGCGTGGACAGCGCCGGCAACAAGGACGAAGGCGCCGGCGACCAGGGCATCATGTTCGGCTACGCCACCACCGAGACGCCGAGCCTGATGCCGGCGCCGATCCACTACGCGCACCTTATCCTGCGCCGCATCAGCGAGCTGCGCCGCGCCGGCGACAGCCGCGTGGCCGGCCTGCTGCCCGACGCCAAAAGCCAGGTCACCTTGCGCTACGTGGACGGCAAGCCGGTGGGCGCCACCTCGGTGGTGCTCTCCACCCAGCACGAGGCCGGCATGACGCAGCCGGACATCCATGCCGCCATACGCCCGCTGATTGCCGAAGCGCTGCCCGAGGGCTGGATGTGCGCCGACCAGGAGCTCTACATTAACCCGACCGGCAATTTCGTGATCGGCGGGCCTGACGGCGATTGCGGGCTCACCGGCCGCAAGATCATCGTCGACACCTATGGCGGGGCCGCGCCACACGGCGGCGGCGCGTTCTCCGGCAAGGATCCCACCAAGGTGGACCGTTCGGCCGCCTATGCCGCGCGCTATCTGGCAAAGAACGTGGTGGCCGCCGGCCTGGCGCAGCGCTGCACGCTGCAGATCAGCTACGCGATCGGCGTGGCGCATCCGCTCAGCGTGTATGTAGAGTTGCACGGCACCGGGCAGGATGTCGACGAGGCGCAACTCGAGCGCACGTTGCGCGAGCTGATGAATTTGTCGCCGCGCGGTATCCGCGAGCATCTGAAGCTGAACGCGCCGATTTATGTGCCTACCAGCGCTTATGGGCATTTTGGGCGTGAAGCCGAGGGGGACTTCTTTACGTGGGAGAAGACCGACCTGGTTTCGGATCTGCGGTCGGCTTTCGGCAGGTAAGGCAAGTCGTCCTTTTTCGAGAAAAAGGACCAAAAAGCTTTTGCTCTGACGCCTGCATTTAGGCCCGCGCTGATTCTGCAATCTCTCGTATTGCAGAGCCAGCGCGGGCCTTTATGCAAGCGTCAGAGTAAAAGTCTTTTGCTTCTTTTCTTCAGAAAAGAAGGCCTTACTTGCTTCGCAATCCGCGAGCGGCAGCCACAAGATTTTCCAAAGCCGGCCGCACCTCCTCCCAGCGCCGCGTCTTGAGCCCGCAATCCGGGTTCACCCAGATCTGCCAATCCTCCAGACGCCCGCGGGCAAGTTGTAAAAGCTCCGTCATCTCGCCGGCACCCGGCACCCGCGGACTATGGATATCCCATATCCCGGGCCCGATCCCCGCCGGATAAGCGAGACCCTCGCGCGCGACGAACGCATCGAGCAGTTCCATGCGGCTGCGCGTGGTCTCGATGGAGATCGCGTCGGCATCCATCGCGGCCACCGCGTCGAGTATGTCGTTGAATTCCGAGTAGCACATATGCGTGTGTATCGAAGTGTCGTCACGAACACCCGAGGTTGCCAGCCGGAAACAATTGACCGCCCAATCGAGATAGGCCTGCCGATCACGCGCGCGTAGCGGCAGGCCCTCGCGGAAGGCCGGCTCGTCCACCTGTATCACCGCGATGCCGGCGGTTTCGAGGTCCTGCACCTCGTCGCGTATGGCAAGTGCGATCTGCGCGCACACTTGCGCGCGCGGCAGGTCGTCGCGCACGAACGACCATTGCAGCATCGTCACCGGCCCGGTCAGCATTCCTTTCATCGGCCGGGATGTGAGCGACTGTGCGTAGCTGGACCAGCGCACCGTCATCGGCGCGGGGCGCGACACATCGCCCCAGATGATCGGCGGCGCCACGCAGCGGCTGCCGTAGCTCTGCACCCAACCGTGTTTCGTGAACGCAAAGCCGCTGAGCTGCTCGCCGAAATACTTCACCATGTCGTTGCGCTCGAACTCGCCGTGCACCAGCACGTCGAGCCCGATTTCCTCCTGCCAGCGCACCGCGTCGGTGATCAGCGCCTCCATCGTGTGATCGTACGCGGCGCCGTCCAGCTCGCCGCGGCCCAACGCGGTGCGTGCGGCGCGCACCTCGGTGGTTTGCGGGAACGAGCCGATCGTGGTGGTGGGGAACAGCGGCAGTTGCAGGCGATCCTGCTGGGCGTGGCGACGCTGGGCAAACGGGTTCGCCCGCCCGCTCCCGTAGCGCGCCCGGTCCGCCAGGCGCGCGGCCACCTCCGGCCGGTTCACCCGCGCGCTCGCCCGGCGGCCGGCCAGGGCGGCCGCGCTGGCCGTCAGCTCGGACGCGATTGCCGCGTCGCCTTCATCCAGCCCGCGCGCGATCGCCGACACCTCGGCAAGCTTCTGCACCGCGAAAGCGAGCCAGCCGCGCACCTCCGTGATCGAGCGCGTCCTCCTGCGCCAGATCGACCGGCACGTGCAGCAGGCTGCAGGACGGTGCCACCATCAGCCGCCGCGTATCGCCGCGCCGATCCGCCACCTGCCGCGCCAGGCCGAGTGCCGCGGCGAGGTCCGTGCGCCACACGTTGCGGCCATCCACCAGGCCGAGCGACAGCCACATCTCCCGCGGCGCCTGCGCCAGCACCGCCGGCAGATCGGCGCGTCCACGCACCAGATCCAGGTGCAGCCCGGCTACCGGCAGCCTAAGTGCCGCCGTCAGGTTATCGCCGATCGGGCCGAAATAGCTGGCCAGCAACACATCCGGCGCGGGGCCGCGCGCCAGCACGCCGTAAGCATGCGCCAGCGCTGCCCGCGCCGCTTCGGGCAGATCGAGCGCCAGGCACGGCTCGTCGATCTGCACCCAGGCGCAGCCCGCCTCGGCCAGGCTGCGCAGTATCTCGGCGTAGAGCGGTAACAGCGCGTCGAGCAGGCCGAGCGTGGCCGCGCCGTCGATCCCTTTCGACAGCAGCAGGAACGTCACCGGCCCGAGCAGCACCGGCCGGGTGCGCACGCCCTGCGCCATCGCTTCCTGGAACGCAGCCAGCGGCCGGTTTGCCGTCAGCTCGAAACGCTGCGCGGCGGACAGGCGCGGCACCAGATAGTGGTAGTTCGTGTCGAACCACTTGGTCATTTCCAGCGCGGGCATGCCCGCGCCGGCGCCGCCCTTGGTGCCGCGCGCCAGCGCGAACATCGTGTCCGGCGATACCGCGCCACCCGCCCAGCCATAGCCTTCGGGGATGGCGCCGAACATGCACGAATGGTCGAGCACGTGATCGTAGAGCGCGAAATCCGCGGACGGGATGTGGCTGATCGCCGCACCCTGCTGCAGGCGCCAGTGGCGTTCGCGCAAGGCGGCGGCTTCGGCGAGCAGCGCCGCCGCATCCAGCTCGCCGGCCCAGTGGCGCTCCAGCGCGCGCTTGAGTTCGCGGCGCCGGCCGATACGCGGAAAGCCCAGATTGCTCGCGACCGTCATGCGAGGGCACTCCGAGCGCATACGTGATGGTCATGGTCGCAGCCAGGCGCAGCGCACGAAGGTGCTGCCGCACGGCGAGAGCCGTTCGTCGGGTAAAACATCGTCGTCTCCTGCCCCCGGTGCACCCCGCCCGGCAGCGTGTGGTCGTGCGACGATGGCAGGTCTCCTGGCTCACGGGTCACCGCCGGCTGCCCTGCCTTCCCAAACCCGCGCATGGGTTCAGTGGCTCGCTCCCTTGCGGGCGCGTTCGGACAGACGACTTACCGCTTACAGTTGCGGGGGCAGCCGCCGACTAACCCCCGGACACGAATGTCCGGCCGGGGCGCACGGCGTTCCCTATTCACCCGCTCGCGCGGGACCATCGACTGCGCGGCATCCTGCGGGAACGGCGATGGTTGGGCAATAGGAGAGCGCGGCGGCCTGTCTCTGGAGGACGCCGCCTTTGTGCCACGCAGCCACGCGGCTGGCGTGAGTCCGCGCACCGATGCACCGGTCAGAGCAGGTGGCTGGAATACGGGCCACTCAGGCCGCCCGCAATGCCTCCCAGGACCTCCGCGGAAAGCGTCTCGGCCTGGCGGGAGCGAGTTGCCTGCCAGGGCGGCGCATGCCGATGCGTTGTAACTGAAATCCCGATCAAGAGATTCGCGAGGAGATGTACGAGCTCTACATTCTCCTTGCTGGCAAGCGCTACGCTGGCCGGAATCTGGCCGCCGTCGGCAAGTGCGGCCACCCTGCAGGAGCGAGACCTCGCAGGCAGGCCGGAAGCGGCCGAACCGCGTGGTGTAATTGCGACGCTACTCACCGGCATTGATGAGCGGCTCGCGGGCCATTCGCGCCTCGTCCGTCTTGATGAGGGCCTGCTCCAGTTCGGCGCGCAAGGCGTGCCGGCCGGCAGCGTCGCTCGCGGTTCCGGTCCCGCGTCAGCTACTCTTCGCGCGTCGAACGGCCAACAGCCCCAAAGCCGTCCTGGTTTGAAAGAGGCACGTCGATCTGGTTGAGCGTGACATTCGCCATGGCGGTGAAGAGAAATTCTGGCGTGTAACGCGGCGCACCATCGCCCAAAATGCTGAAGTCGGTGCCGTTTGCGTAGGTGCCATTCGGCCCGAAATCACTGAAGATGACCGTGGCGCGGGCCAGGCCGGGCGCCGCCACCAATACCGAAGCGGCGAACGCGAGCCTGGCGAGGATGAGGATACGGGCAGCGGGGGCCAGGGGCATCGTGTTCTCCTTATCAAACTTTATGTTTACCGATTGGAGAACGCAAGCTCGCGCCGGGCGCGATCGCAATCGTGTCGGGCAAAGCACAACCGGCCGGCCTCGCCGTCGCGGACGCGCCTGAGATCCGCGACGGCGACGTGGCCGGGTGAGACAGCCAGGCGCCTATCTTCGCCAAGCCATCCCGCCATCAACCACCAACGTTCCACCCACCACGTAATCGCCCGCGCGCGACGCGAGATACACCGCGCTGCCTGCCATATCCTCCTTGGTCCCGACCCGGCGCGACGGGATGATCTTCGAGACCTCGTCGGCATGGTCGCGCGCCAGCTTGTTCATGTCCGACGCGAAAGCGCCCGGTGCGATCGCGTTTACCACGATATTATCCTCAATCAGCCGCAGCGCCATGCGCTTGGTCAGGTGGATCAGCCCGGCCTTGCTTGCCGCGTAAGAGTAGGTCTCCTGCGGATTGACGGAAATGCCATCGATCGATGCGATGTTGATCACCTTGGAGGGCCGCTCCTGCGTGGCATTCGCCTTCAGCGCCGCGTGCAGCGCCTGGGTCAGGAAGAACGGGGTTTTCACGTTCAGGTCCATCACCTTGTCCCAGCCGCTTTCCGGGAACGTATCGAACGATTCGCCCCAGGCGGCGCCTGCGTTGTTGACGAGTATGTCCAGCGACGCCTCGTGTTCCAGATACTGCGCGGCCATCGCGCGTGCGCCGGCCGCCCCCGAGCAATCGCCGGGCAGTGCTATGCACGTGCCGTATTGCGAGAGCCGTTCCGCGGTCTCCCGGCAGGCGGCCGCCTTGCGGGCGGACACATACACCTTGGCGGCACCCGCGCGCAGGAACCCCTCGGCGATCATCTCGCCGATGCCGCGCGATCCACCGGTGACCAGCGCCACCCGGCCGGCTAGCGAGAAATAATCCTGCATGTCGTCTCTCCCTGGTTTTCGCCCGGGATACAGCCAGAATGCCCGGCAGCCAAACGGCGCGCGCCGCGTGAACCAGGCGTCATGAACCTTGTTTCACCGCCAGGCCGGTGGAACGTTCACCCATGCGCCTTTAATGCCACACGCAAGCGGCAATACTCGCTGAAACACGCCATCCCGGAAGGATCACCGCATGACCCAGACCTCTCCCAAGATACCCGGCCGTAAGATGCCCGGCCGTAAAATGATGGGCCGCACGCTCGGCGCCGCCCTGCTCGCCACCTCGGCGCTCGGCAGCCTGGCATTGATCGGCGCGCCGCACAGCGCGCTCGCCCAGGCCGATGTGGCCCAGGCCAAGCCGGGCGCGATCGATCCGGGCGCTGTCAGCCATCCACTGCCCGATTTCGTGGGCCTGGTGAACCGCGTGAAGCCCGCCGTGGTCTCGATCACCGCCCATATCGCGCCAGAAGAGGACGAGGCACAGGGCCAGGGCCAGCCGGGCTTCGGCCATGGCGGCCAGGGCTTCCCCTTCCCGTTCCCCTTCGGCATGCAGCCGCAGCAGCAGCAGCGCCCGCGCACCATCGAGGCGCGCGGTTCGGGCTTCCTGATCGACTCCAACGGCACGATCGTGACGAACAACCACGTGATCAACGGCGCCAAAACGGTGTCGATCACCATGGATGACGGCACCGTTCTGTCGGCGAAAGTGATTGGCCACGACAAGGCCAGCGACCTCGCTGTGCTCAAGGTAAAGGCGAACCACCCGCTGCCGTTCATCAATCTTGGCGACAGCAACGCCGCCCAGCCGGGCGCCTGGGTGATCGCGGTCGGCAATCCCGTTCGGCCTTGGCGGCACGGTCACCGCGGGCATCGTCAGCGCCCGCGGCCGCGATATCGGCGAGGGCAGCTACGACAGCTTCATCCAGACCGACGCCGCGATAAACCAGGGCAATTCCGGCGGCCCGCTGTTCACCCAGGATGGCAAGGTCGTCGGCATCAACAGCAACATCATCTCGCCCAGCGGCGGCAGCATCGGCATCGGCTTCGCCATACCGTCGAACACCGTGAAGAGCGTGGTGGCCCAGCTCGAAAAGTCCGGCCATGTTACGCGCGGCTATATCGGCGTGCAGGCGCAGGCGGTGAATGCCGCGATGGCGAGCGCGCTGGCTTTGCCCAACGGCAACACGGACGAGCGCGGCGCGCTGATCGCCAGCGTGGAGGCCGACGGACCGGCCGCCCGCGCCCAGCTGCAACCTGGCGACGTGATCACCGCGGTGAACGGCCAGAAGATCGGCAACCCGCGCGAGCTGGCGATCAACGTGAGCCAGGTGCCGCCCGGCAGCGACGCCCATCTGGCGGTGCTGCGCAATGGCCATGCGCAGACGATCGACGTGACCGTCGGCACCCTGCCGTCGGACGGCGCCGGCGGCCATGCGGCGGTGGCCGCCAATGCGAGCCAGGGCCTGGGCGTGTCGCTGTCCGGCATCACGCCGAATCTGCGCCAGCAGCTCGATCTGCCGGAAGGCGCCCGTGGTGCGGTGATAACCGAGGTGAAGCCGGGCTCGCCGGCCGACCAGGCCGGGTTGCAGCCGGGCGACGTGATCACCGGCGTGGGCGATCGTTCGGTCGGCAGCATGGCGGAAGCCTCGCACGCGATACGCGAGCAGCTGCACAACAGCCAGGCGGTGGCGCTGCGTATCCTGCGCAACGGCCAGCCGGTGTTCGTGGCGGTGGCGCCGGCCGACGCGCAGGGCGATGCGCAGGATGACGGCAACGGATGAGGTATCTGCCGGCCCGCGCAATGGCGCGGGCCGGCGCCTGTGTTCTATGTCAACAAGTCAGGCAGTTCTGGGACTGTCATGACTGCCTGGAGGGCAGGGAACGGTGATGTGGGATCGCCGCTCCCGCCTGTCGCAGTTGCTGCTGGCCTCTCGTCCGTGGTATCCCGCGGCCATTCCTGCGAGGTTCTGACAGGTTTTGGTATCACCTCCAGTCTCCGTCGAAACAGACGCATCCTGCTTTCCGGCTGCTGCAGTATTTCGCGATGTGCCGATCAAGGTGGCGCGCCGAGGCGTAACCGAGCGTAAACGTCCGATTCTGTCGGGTGGCCCGGTGCTGGGCTCCGACCCCGACCACGACAAATTCCGTCACTGCCGCGGCTGGAAACCTGCAGATGCTTACGCAGGCGATGGTGTCTTCGACACACGCATTGCCGGGCCTGTCAGCTACATCGGCGTCGGCTACACGCATTTCGGTCATTTCATGGCCGAAGCGACACATCGCATGGCGCCATCCCTCAAATCGTTCGGCCGAGGTCGCTGGCTGCTCGTCAGCATGGTCGTGCCACGTTTGCGAAAGTTCGATATTCTGCCTTCCTACATGCGGGAAACCTTCGGCTTGTTCGGGGTAGACCCTGCCGATATCATCGTGCTGCCCGAGGACGCCATCGCATCCGAATTGCGTATCACCGAGCAGGGCTCCGACCTCGGCGGCGGTCCTAAGCCAGGATATCTGGATCTGCTTGCGGAGCTGATCCATCCACGGCTTGCCGCAATTGATCAGACGACGCCGGACTGGCCGAAAATCTTTGTGTCACGTTCGGCGCTCGATGGCGGCGGTGATTTCCTCGGATCGTCGTATCTTGAAAATCTGCTGGAGGAGGAAGGGTGGCATGTCTTCCACCCGCAGCGGTTTTCGTTGGTCCAGCAGATGCGTATCTACCAGGCGTCGCGCCAGCTGATCTTCCTCGAGGGTTCGGCGTGCCACGGCACGGAACTGCTCGGCGCCGGCAGCCTGCCGGAGACGTTTTTGCTTTGCCGACGAAATTTCACCGCCCGGAATTTCGAGCGTGTCCTACGCCCGCGCGCTTCGCGTTTTGCTTCCTGCAACCCGACGATAGATCTCGGCACGATCTTCACGTATGCAAATCGCGGTGGAAAGATGCGAAACCATGGGGTTGTCGCATTCGATCCTGAAAAGCTTCTGGGATTTCTCCGCGCCCACGGTGTTGCTCGACTCGACCGTTTTTCAGCCGCAGATTACTTTGCCTGCGCCGAACGGGATCTCGACACCTATTGCCGTTTTTACGCCAATGCGCCGCAGGGCCGGGTCTCGTCGCACATCGACGAGGTACGCGCAGCATTCGCCGCAGCACATACCCAGGAGTTTGCGAGGACGATGCCTGGCGCGTAATACCGGTTGGCAGGCGCGGAAACGACGTGGAGCGTCCTCCCGCTTCAGCTCAGGCCATCGCGCTGGATCTGACCTCGAGTGCAGTGACGAAATCCCAAAACGTGTCCGGCGTCGCCTCGACTGAGGAAAGCGACGCCACCAGCCTATCGGCCTGCTCAGCCAGAACACTGGAGCCAGGGTCCAGATTGGTTATCCGGACAAGACCGGTAGGTCGGCAATCCAGCACCTCGATCCTCAGGTCCGGTCGATATTGGTACAGGATCGGCAACACGCGCCAGACGTCACCCGTCCAAAGCGAAGCCAACTCCCTGTCGGCGCGCTTGGCAGGCTGGTGATTGCGTTCGCTCATCTCGTAATTGCCGGGAACAG
The DNA here is from genome assembly GCA_963795825.1 of uncultured Alphaproteobacteria bacterium. GTDB lineage: Bacteria > Pseudomonadota > Alphaproteobacteria > Acetobacterales > Acetobacteraceae > BOG-908. The sequence continues at coordinate 479,172 of CAWCIW010000005.1, forward strand.
CGTCATGCAAAATGACGAGTGAATTTGCCGTGCAGGATCGCTCGACATTGATGAAGTCGCGCAACACGAATTCTGCCAGGTGCATGCCATCGATAAACGCCATCTCGATCGGGCCGCCGAGTATCTTTACGGGATCGTGTTCCGCAAAAAACGCGTCGCTCGTCATTTCGAAGAAATCGGGCTTTGCCTGCCCTTCCCAGTTTCGCCAGTCCAACTGGAAATTCGGATCGATTGCAATCGCTTTGCCGCGCGCGAATTTCAGTGACGCGCCATTCCGCGTTCCGATCTCCAGATATCGCGTGACGTTGCGGCTGGAATGCAACGACTCCAGATGCGCGTAATAACTCCGGCCCATCAACTTCGATATGCGATCGAACCCGTTGATCTTGGTGCGAAGAACGGGTGTGGATACACGATCTGGCAGCATCTGCGGGACCCTCACGAGGGATTTCTACGATGATATGGGTTTCTAGACCATTGCACTGATGGGTCAACAGCATCGGTAGAAGGCAAAAATGTTACAGGGCCGAAGTGCCGCTCGCAAGCTGCTCCGGGGTGGCGTTGAGGATCGGGCTGCGCATGACACGTCTTCTATAGCATGTTGTCGCGTGCGCTCCGCGATGGAGGCGTGGCCTGAGACTCTTCTCTCCCGAGCCCGGATGCGCGTTATAACGGTGTTGGCGCCGCGGCGAACCGGCTCTGCGTCCCCCAACTCCGCCGCCCCGTCAGGAAAACGAACCAGCCGAGCGCCGCGCCGGTGTGGCGGAACACCTGGAAGGTGAAGGGCTCGGCTAGCGCGGCCAGGAACGCGTGCCACAGCCGGCCGCTGCGATCATCCCCGGTCCAGCGCCGGTACAGCACCACGCTCCACAGGTGGAAGCACAGGTCGATGACGATCTTGCCGACCATGATGCCTGCCGCCGGCAGCAGCACGCCGAAGCGGCCTGTCACCAGAAACCAGAACAGCAGCCCAAGCGCGGACAGGCCGTAGATCGGCTGCAACGTGTCGGCCGCCTTGACCGGCAGCATGGCCACGCCAAGCCAGCCGTAGCGGCGGTTGCCCACCATGTCGCGATACCAGAGCTGGGTCTGCAGGAAGCCGCCGAACCAGCGCCGGCGCTGGCGCAGGAACGCGCCGGCGGTGCCGGGCGCATCGGTCAGCGCGCGCGCGCGGCCGAGCACCGCGCTGTGCCAGCTTCGGCCGTGCAGGGCGGAGAACCGCAGCAGCCGGTGGATCAGCTCGTAATCCTCCACCAGGCAATCGGCATCGAACCCGCCCACCTCGACCACGGCCGCGCGGCGGAAGCCGGCAAACGCGCCGGAGATCAGCAGCAGGCTGTCGAGCCGGCTCCAGGCATAGCGGCTGAGGAAGTTGCGCATGTATTCGTAAGTCTGGAACCACTCGAAGAAGCGCCCGCTCACGCCGGGGCCGCAAAGCGGGGTCAGCACGCCGGTGGCCGCCACCAGCGCCGGATCGGCGGTGAAGGCCTGGCGCATGGCGCCGATGGCACCGTCGTGGAGCAGCGTGTCGGCATCCACCGTGAGCAGCACGTCGGTCTCCACCAGTGCCAGCGCCTGGTTCAGCGCACGCGCCTTGCCGCCGTGCGGCAGCCGCATCCAGCGCAGGGTCGGGTGGGTGGGCGACGGATCGCCGAGCGTCCCCAGCGGCGGCGGCACAAGGCCGTAGGTGGCCAGCAGCGACGCGGTGCCGTCGAACGAGCCGTCATCGGCGATCACGATCGCATCGGGCGGGTCCTGCTGGGCGAACAGGGCGGCCAGCGTGCGCGGCAGTATGCCCGCCTCGTTATGCGCCGCCACCAGCACGCCGAGGCTGACCGGCGGGCCACCCACCGCCGCCGGGGCCGGACGCAGCAGCCGCCAGGTCTGCCAGGCGACGAAGCCGAGCAGCAGCGTGTCGTAGCCCACATAGACCACGCCGGTGGACCAGGCGAACAGGCCGCCGCCACCGCCAAAGGCGCGCGCCAGCAGCACCACCCAGAGCACCAGCACGGCACCGTGTATCAGCACGGTCGCTGCCGGCGTGCGCGGATGGGTGCGCCGGGGGGAGGCCGCACGGAAAGCCTGGTCGAGGGTCTGGGTCAGGGCGAAAATCCGCTGTGTGGGGTGGCTTGGGGCGACGCGCCGCCTATGCCAATGTGGCGCGGCGGTCACCCTTGTGCACCGCCATGCCAGTTGAACATCGCGCTAGGGCGCGTGCTTTGTGAGATCGCGCTAGGGCGCGTGCTTCTAAACATCGCGCTAGGCGCGTGCTTTCCGCCAGGAGACCCATCTTGTCCGCCACCACCTACCCCGGCGCCGCACCCGCCGCCCCGCCGCGCATCGCCCGCTACACCCGCCTCGCCATGGTGTTCCACTGGCTGGTGGCGCTCGGCATCGCGGCGAATTTCCTCATCGTCTGGACGGTCGACAGCCTGCCGAAATCCGCCGAGCGGCCGCTGATCGACCTGCACAAATCGATCGGCCTGACGGTGCTGGGGCTGGCGATCATGCGCGTGCTGTGGCGCTACGCCAATCCGCCGCCGCCGATGCCGGCCGACTACAAACGATGGGAGCGCCTGCTCGCCCACGCCGCGCATTACAGCCTCTATGCGCTGATCTTCCTGATGCCGCTCACCGGCTGGATACATGACAGCGCGTGGAAAGGTGCGGCGGGCAATCCGCTGAAGCTGTATGGCGTGATACCGTGGTTCCGGCTCGGCTTCATCACCGACCAGGACCCGGCGACGAAGGAGAAGATCCACGACACCTTCGCGCAGATCCACGGCGCGCTCGGCTGGGTGCTGCTTGCGTTGATCGCGCTGCACGTGGCGGGGGCGCTGAAGCACCAGTTCGTGGACCGTAAGGCGGAGTTGCAGCGGATGTTGCCGGGGTAGGCGGCCCGCGCATGGCCAAGCGTTATTGCCTCACGAAACGCCAATACAAAGGCGCCCGCCCCGCCGCGTGCGCCTTGGCCTCGTAGCGCGTCGCCGGCCAGCCATCGGGCCGCGCCGTCGCAGCCGGCCCGCCGGCAAACAGCGACTGCGCACCCATCACCTCTTCCACCCACGCCTGGTAGGTCGGGTCGTCGCTCGCCACCCGCCATTCCGCGCCCGGTTTCAGCCGGCTGGCCACCAGCTTCACCGTCTCCGGATGCACGAACCGCCGCTTGGCGTGGCGCGCCTTGGGCCACGGATCGGGGAACATCAGAAACAACCGGTCCACGCTCGCCGCCGGAAGCGCGCGCAGCAGCGCCCGCGCATCGTCCGGCCAGACGCGCAGATTGGCCGGCAAAGGCGCGTCCGCCTCGCCGCCCTCACGGCACCAGGGCCGCCAGCAGCGAGCACAGGCCCTGCTCGAACACCTCGCAGGCGATCAGGCCCGCTCTGGGGTGCGCCGCGATCTGCGCGCGGCTGTGCTCGCCGCCGCCGAAGCCCACTTCCACCCAGAGCTGCTCGATCGGCGGGGCGAACGGCGCGCCCGGCACGCAGGCCAGGCGCGGCAGGGTGATGTCGAGAAGTTTCTGCTGGCGCGGGACGCAGGGCGTGGGTGCGCTGGCGGCCGTAGAGGCGGTCTGGTGGGGGTTTTGGTGTCAGCATTGGCGGGGGTGTTTGGGGCGCGGGAGGGGGCAAGGCAAGGAAGGCCTTCTTTTTTGAAAAAAAGAAGCAAAAAACTTTTGCTCCCGGCGCCTGCACCAAAGCCCAAATCTATATGCAACCGCGCGTTTCGGCCCATAGAGGTTGGCGTTGGTGCAGGCGCCAGGAAGCAAAAGTTTTTTGGTCCTTTTTTTCCAAAAAAGGACTGCTTTCTTCCTTACCCGCTCATCCGATCATACAACATCACCCGCGACGCCGGCACCGGCCGATGCCGCGCCCCAAACGCATCGCGCGCCAGGAAATGCCCGGTCAGCCGCAACCCGTCCCGCAGATCCGCACCAGCCGGCGCCGACCCACCCACCAGAAACGCCGGCAGCGGCAGCAACCGCTCGCGCCAAGCGCCCGCCGCCGCTTCGCTCACCGCCCGCCCGGTTTTCGGCGACACGAAAGCCAGCCCGTCCGGCGCGCCCGTCACCGCGCAGCGCGAAAGATCCAGCCCGAAACCGAGATCGGACAGCAGGCCAAGCTCCCATTCGACCAGCCCGGCCACCCCCAGATGCACGATCAGGTGCAGCAGCCCGCGGAACACGCGCGGTTGCGGCTCGCGCTCCGGCAGGGCGCCCTCGGCCACCGCGCAGGATGCGGACAATACGGCCAGGTCGAGCGGGTCCTGCATGGCGAGTGCGGCGCCGGCATGAACCAGCTCGCCGGTGTAGCTGCCGAGCTGCTCGGCGAGCCTGGCCACCCAGCGGGCTTCCACCAGGTTGCCGGCCTGCCAGATTCCGGCGCGCGCGCGCGAGAGGCCACCGCGGACCAGGCCGCGGGTTACGCCGTGATCTTCGGTGAATATCGCGGCTAGGGCGTCGCCTTCGCCGTAGGGGGTGGCGGAGAGGATTATGCCTGGGGCGGACCATTCCATGCAGGAAGGAAGGCCTTGTTTTTTGAAAAAAAGAAGCAAAAAACTTTTGCTCTTGGCGCCTGCACCAAGGCTCACCTCGATGGGCGAACGCGCGCGCTTGCCCATGCAGTGGATGTCGTCGGGCAGGCGTCGGAGCAAAAGCTTTTTGCTTCTTTTTCTCGAAAAAGAAGGCCTTTCTTGCCTAGAATTCCGCCTCCACCATCCCGCCCGCCGCATCGCTCATACGCGCCACCTCATCCAACCAAACCCCCACCCGCGGCAGCTCGGTCTCAAAGAAGAACCGACACGCCGCCCGCTTGCCGGCGTAGAACGGCGCCTCGCCCGAGCACACCAGCGCCTGATCCAGCCACAACCAGGCTACGACGGCATGCCCGAAAGCCGAGAGAAACGCCGTGGCGTGGGCCAAAGCGCGCGCATCGTCGTTCAGGCCGAGCAGGCCATCCACCACGCTGCCGATGCGCCCCCAGGCCGTGTCCAACTGGTCCGCATGCCCGGCCAGGCCCGCCGTGTCGCGTGCGCGTTCGGTGGTGTTGCGCACCAGCGCCTGGAGCTGGCGCAGGCTGGCGGCGCGTTCGCGCAGGATCTTGCGGCCCAGCAGGTCGAGCCCCTGGATGCCGGTGGTGCCCTCGTGGATCGGGTTCAGCCGGTTGTCGCGGTAGAGCTGTTCCACGTCGAAATCGCGCGTGTAGCCGTAGCCGCCGTGCACCTGGATCGCCAGGTCGTTGGCGGCCAGGCCCCATTCGGAGGGCCAGGTTTTCGCCACCGGCGTGAGCAGCGAGAGCAGCGCGCCGGCCTGGGCGCGTGTGTCGGCGTCGGCGGCGGTGCGCTCCTCATCGATGAGCCGGCCGGCGTAGAGCACAAGCGCCAGCGCGCCTTCGGAATAGGCCTTTGCGGCGAGCAGCATGCGCTTGACGTCGGCGTGCGCGATCAACGCCACCGGCGGCTGGTCCACGCGGCCCTTCGCGGTCAGCGGACGGCCCTGGCGGCGCTCGGTGGCGTAGGTGAGGGCGAGCTGGTAGCCGCGCACCGCGAGCATGGCCGCACCCAGGCCCACGCCCACGCGCGCCTCGTTCATCATCTGGAACATCTGCGCCAGGCCCTGGCCCACTTCGCCCACGCGGTAGCCGATGGCGCCGGCCTGTCCGCCCGGCGTGAAGCGGCCTTCGCCGAGGTTGAGCAGGCAATTCGGCATGCCGCGGAAGCCCATTTTGTGGTTCAGCCCGGCGACCACGATGTCGTTCCGTTCCCCGGCGCGCCAGCGTCCCCGGGCAGGAATTTCGGCACGATGAACAGCGAGATGCCGCGGGTGCCGGGAATGGGGCGTGCCGTCGGGGCCGGGCACCTTGGCCAGCACGAGGTGGACGATGTTGTCGCTGGCGTCGTGGTCGCCGGCCGGAGATCCACATCTTGTTGCCGCGCAGGCGGTAGCGTTCGCCGAGCGCGTCCTCCCCGTCCGGCTCGGCGCGCGTGGTCACGTCGGCCAGCGACGATGCCGGCCTGCGGTTCGGAGAGGCACATCGTGCCGAACCAGCGTCCCTCGATCTGCGGGCGCGCGAAGGCTTCCATCTGCGCCGGCGTGCCGAACGGCGGCGATCAGCCGCGCGTTGGCCACTGTCAGCATCATGAACCCGGCGCGCCGACACGTTAGCCGCTTTCAGCAGCCCCATCGCCGCCCAATACACGGTGGCGGGCACGGCCATGCCGTCGAGTTCGGCGGGGAAGCCGCAGGCGAACAGTCCGGCTTCCGCGCTTGCGGTCAGCGCCTCGCGTATGGCGGGCAGCACATGGACATCGCCCTGGCGTCCTGCCAGGGCTCCTCGCGGTCGCCTGGTTTGAACATGGGCAGGTATTTGTCGGTGGCGATCTTCTCGGACAGGTCGAGCAGCGCGTCGAAGGTCTCGCGCGAGTGGTCGGCATAGGCCGGGCGCGCGGTCAGGTGCGTGATGTCGAGCCACTCGTAGAGGGTGAAATCGAGGTTGCGCCGGCTGGCGAGGGAGGCGGGCATGTGTGTCCAATACCGATGCGTATCGTGGCGACGTTTGGAGATGTAACCTTACATCACCTGAACTTCGTGCGATGTCTAGGTCGAGCCCGTCACCTGCGTCCGCGAAACACGTGGCCGGCAGGCTGCCGGCAGATTTTGTTGCGGCGGCGACCCAGCGGTGAGGAGAGCTACTTGAACCCTAGGACAGCAGAAATTCGTGCACTCACTGGTGTGCGCGGCATAGCCGCCTGTCTTGTCGTCTGTTACCACTATTTCCAGGACAGTCCCGGGCTGGGGCCGGCGTATCGCCTCGTCAAGCACGGCTATATCGCCGTCGATCTGTTCTTCGTGCTGAGCGGTTTCGTGATGGCTCTGACCTACCGGCGCGCATTCCAGACAGGTTTTGCCTTCCGCCACTACAGGTCTTTCCTCGGCAAGAGACTTGGGCGCGTATACCCGCTCTACTTCGTGGTGACAGCGGTCGTCACGATCCTGCTGTGTACGCATTCCGTTGCGGGCGATGTTCCATCGCTGGGAACGCTCGCGAGCAACTTTGCATTGGTGCAGGCCTGGGGCCTGAGTTCGCAGCATCGGCGGACCAACCTGGTCCATCAGTACGGAATTCGCGGCATACCTTGTCTTTCCCGCATTGGTTTCGGTTGTATTTGCGCGCCGGCCCTACGTGTATATCGTGAGTGCGCTTGTTGCGTTTTCCGCGATCATTGCATTGTCACACTTGAAGGCAGATGTGCTTCATCAGGTGTCGGAGGGAGGGCAAGACCGCAGCGGGCCGCTCGATATTTTTGGAACGGGTACCCTGTATCCGCTACTCAGATGTCTGGCTGGCTTCACTCTTGGCATGATCGCCTTCCGCGTGGTGAAGGACCACGCATCGGCAAAGGTGTTCACGTGGCGTCGTTCGGGCGATCTTGCCGCCTGCACGGTTGTCGTGTTGTTGTTTGTTCCGTCCAGCGACGTGGCTCTGGAATTCGCCTTCATGGCCCTGGTCGTCACGCTCGCCTCGAGCCGTTCCTGGGTTGGAGCGGCAATGGGCAGCCCGGTCGTATTCCGGCTCGGCGAGGTGTCCTATTCGATCTATCTCGTCCATCGCCCGATCGAGAGTCTGATGCGCAATCCACTCGTTGCTTTTCTCGCCCGCCACCACGTGCCGCACGCTTACACCGTGGCTGGCTTTCCACCGCTTGCAGCGACAATGATCGTCTCGGCCCTGACCTTCTACGGCATCGAGACGCCAGCCCGGAACTGGTCGCGGCGTCTCATGGGTTGAACGCCGCCGATCCTCCGCGCGCTAGGCGCACCGTAACGCGGATTGTGCGGCCGCAAGCAGGCGCATAGCAAAGGGCGTGGTGGTAGCAACAGCGTAAAAGCTTTTTGGTCGTTTTCCCAAAAAAATTACTACTTTCTTACTTTCAGATTTTTCAGCTTGCCTTCCCGCCCTCGCAAGCTTGTTATGAAGCCGTGACAAACACAGCACTTCCATGAGCCTCGCCTCCATACGTAGCTTCGCGTTCTCCGGCATCGAAGCAGTGCCCGTCGAAGTGCAGGTGCAGATCTCCCCCGGCCTGCCCGCCTTTCTGGTCGTGGGCCTGCCGGACAAAGCGGTGGGGGAGGCGCGCGAGCGGGTGCGTGCCGCACTCACCGCGATGGGCCTGTCGCTGCCGCCGCGCCGCGTGCTGATCAATCTCGCACCCGCCGACCTGCTCAAGGAAGGTTCGCATTTCGACCTGCCGATGGCGCTCGCCGTGCTGGCCGCCATGGAGGTGCTGCCGCGCGAGGATATCGGCCATTACGCGGCGATCGGCGAACTCTCGCTCGACGGCACGATCAAGCCGGTGATCGGCGTGCTGCCCGCCGCGATGAGCGCCGGCGCGCTGGAGCTCGGCCTGATCTGCCCGGGCAGCCAGGGCGGCGAGGCGGCGTGGGCCGGCCACGTCGAAGTGCTCGCACCGCCGGACCTGCTCTCGCTGATCAACCATTTCCGCGGCACCCAGGTGCTCACCCCGCCCACCACCGCCGGCCTGGCGCATGTCGCCGGCGCGCCGGACCTCGCAGACGTGCGCGGCATGGAGACGGCGCGCCGCGCGATCGAGATCGCCGCGGCAGGCGGGCACAACCTGCTGCTGGTCGGCCCGCCTGGTGCGGGCAAATCGATGCTGGCAGCCCGCCTGCCCGGCCTGCTGCCGGACCTGTTGCCCGAGGAGGCGCTCGAAGTCAGCATGATACACAGCGTGGCCGGCCTGCTCGAAGGCGGCCGACTGCTGCGTCGCCCGCCTTTTCGCGAGCCGCATCACAGCACCAGCCAGGCCGCCCTGGTCGGTGGCGGGGCGCGCGCCCGGCCGGGCGAGGTAAGCCTGGCCCATCGCGGCGTGCTGTTCCTCGACGAGATGCCCGAGTTCCCGCGCGCCGTGCTCGAGGTGCTGCGCCAGCCGCTCGAAATCGGGGCGCACCACGGTGGCGCGGGCGGCGGCGCACGTGACGTATCCGGCGCGCTTCCAGCTCGTCGCCGCGATGAACCCGTGCCGCTGCGGCCACCTGGGCAGTGCGGAGCGCGAATGCACCCGCGCGCCGCGCTGCGGAGAGGACTACCTGGCCAAACTGAGCGGGCCGCTGCTGGACCGCATGGATTTGACCGTGACGGTGCAGCCGGCCGGTGCCGCGGAGCTGTCGCGCGCGCCGCCCGGCGAGGCCACGGCGATCGTGGCGGCACGGGTGGCGGCCGCGCGCATGGCGCAACGGATGCGCGGCGGCGCGGAGGGTCCTTACACGAATGCGGAGGCCGACGGCACCCGTATCGCGCTGGCGGAGGATGCGCGCGCCTTGGCGGAGCAGGCGATGACCAGGCTGCAACTATCCGCGCGCGGCTTTACGCGCGTGTTGCGGGTGGCGCGCACGATTGCCGATCTGGCGCGCGCGCCGCTGGTGCGCCGGCAGGATGTGGCCGAAGCGCTGGCGTTTCGGCACCGCGTGCCCGGGCGTGTGTTGCCGATGGTGCGGCAGGCGTAGGAAGCAAGCAGTCCTTTTTCGAGAAGAAGAACCAAAAAGCTTTTGCTCCGACGCCTGCACGTGAGCCCGCGCTCATAGTGCAAATATAATTGCCTGCAAACAAACGCGGGCCTTTGCGCACCCGGGAGTTAAAAGCTTTTTGCTTCTTTTTCTCGAAAAAGAAGGCCTTGCCTGCTTCCTTCAGGAATGATGCAAAACCATAACCATCCCATGATGCGCCACAACCTCATCGAAATGTAGCGCGGAAGCAAACCGCCCGACACCCATCTCGGGAGTCACAGGCGCCGCATTCAAACCCGCAACATCCGCCGACCAGTCGCCAGCCGACATCTCGGCCCCATGCGCAACCGGCGGCAAGATCGCCTGCGTGCCGCCGATATCCTGCGAATTCGCGGTGGCGTAAGCGCGCACCCAGTCGATCTTCAGCGAAGCCGGTATCACGCCGGGCGATACCGCGCCGGGCCAGCTTCCGGCGCCGCCGACCGCGAGATTGAGCAGCATATACATGGGCGAATTCATGCTGGAGGGCGTGGGCGCCGTGGCGATCGCCTTGCCATCGAGCAAAAAGGTGATCGTCTTGGGCTCCCAGTTCACGCCATATGTGTGGAAACCGGCCGACGCGTTCGGCACGTGCAGCGTCTGGAAATTGCTGCCCCACTGGCCGTTCGTGCTGCCATGCGTGGTGGAGTAGATCGTCGTCGGGTCATTGCCCAACTGCTCGAACACATCGAGCTCGGACGAATACTGGTTGTCCGCCGGCAGCATCCAGAATGCGGGCCACAGCCCCTGCCCGGTCGGCAATTCCGCGCGTACTTCGAACAGCCCGTAGGTCATCGCGAAGGATTTGTAGCTGGTGATCAAACCTGAATCGTAGGGCAGGTTGTCGGGATTGGAGCCGGGTGGCGCGTTCGACGCGGTGATGGAAAGCACGCCGTTCTTCAGCGAGAACGGATTTTTTCCCACCGACTTGTCCGAATAATACTCCGCCTCGTTGTTGCCGCTCAGCGTGCGCGCGGCATCCCCGCCATACGGAAAACTCGTCATCCAGCCTTGCGAACCGTCAGGCGACGACACGAAATTCTTGAACTCATCGTCGAATACCAGAACCGGTGCCGGTGCCGTCATGATCTGCCTCTAGCAACACGGGCCGGCGGGATTTGCCGAACCTGCGTCGCATTTTAGCCGAGGATGATGGACAGACGGTTTACGGTGCCACGGGAATCTGGCAGCCGACCATGCCGGAGAGCACGCATTCCTGCATCTCCGCCTGCGCGCGCAAAGCGTCGATCACGTAGAGTGCGATCACGATCAGCAAAAGGGTGAGCGCCAGAGCGGCCAGGCTGGCGCTCTGGCGGTCCGATTGCGATTGCGCCGAGGCGGTCGTGCGTGTCATGGCCGGGCCAGCGTCCGTCGCGGCGTATCGAAATGCAAGGTTAGCGTGGCCCGCCGGCCTGTCACGCGGCGTCCAGCAACGGCCGCATCGCCGCGCGCAACGCCGCGGCCTCCTCACCCGCCAGCAGGTCGCGCCTGAGCAGGAGGTCGATCAACACAAGCGCCACGTTGAACTTGAACGCGTCGGACTCGCGCAGCGCCGCCACCACTTGCGCGATCGGCCACAGCGAAAACCCCGCCACCTCGCCGTCGGCCGGCGCCGGGCGCACCTCTTCGGGCAGCACCAGATCGTAGCAATACAGCCTGTCCCGGCGCAGGCCCTCCGGCCGCTCCGTCACATAGCTCAGCACGCTCACGCCAACCGCGCCCGCCACCACGGCGGCGGAGAGGCCAGCCTCCTCGGCGCCCTCCTTGCGCAACGTGGTGGCCGCGTCATGCCCCGCCGCAATGCCGCCCGCGAACAGATGATCCAGCTTGCCGGGATCCATCAGCCGGTCCGGCGCCCGCTTTGCTATCCAGAGGTGCCAGCCATCCGCCCGGCGCACCAGGCCGTTCACGTGCACACCTTCGGCGGCGATCCCAAGCCAGGGCAGCGCCCCGCGATCCACCGTCGCCAGCACCGGGCCGCCCGGCGCCGCACGCACGTCGAACGCCTCGCCCCGCCAGGTGAACGCGCCCTGCCTTGCGGCCGCTTCGGCCAGTGCCGGCAACGCTTCCGGGTCCGGCAGCACGATGCCGGCCGGCGTTTGCGCGCATCCGGCCAGATACGCGAACGCTTCCGGCTTTACCCAGCCTACCTGTGTGCCGCTCAGCAGGAAGGGCGCGCGGTTGGCGGGTAGATCGACGGCGCCTAGCGCCTGGATATGACGCGCCAGGCTGGTCATGCGTGCAGCAAGGAAAAAAGCAGTCCTTTTTCGAGAAAAAGGACCAAAAAGCTTTTGCTCCGACGCCTGCCCTGAGGCTCACTCTGGTTCTGCCGAAACACAACGCTGCGGAGGCTGCGCGGGCGGGGAGCAAGAGTTTTTTGCTTCTTTTTTGCAAAAAAGAAGGCCTTTCTTCCTTGCTTACTGGCTAAACCTTTGAAACCCGCGCCGCCCATGCCACATCCGCCCTCATGCGAGTAATGGCGTCTAACCGACTGGCTCTGCCAGGCAAACCCCGGACAAGCTGGGAGACCATGAAGTCCCTGGCCCCGTTTCTCTGGCCCAGGAACAACATCACCGCCCGACTCCGCGTGGTCGCCGCCATGGGCTTCCTGGTGCTGGCCAAGGTCGCCACCGTCTATGTCCCGGTATTCTACGCCCGCGCCGTCGACGCGCTGTCTAACGAGGGCCCTGTCGCCCACGTGCTGGCCGTCCCGGTCGGGCTGATCGTCATCTACGGCCTCCTACGCCTCTCGGCCGCCGGCTTCGGCGAATTGCGTGACGCGGTGTTCGCCGCCGTCCAGCAGCGCACCGTCCGCCGCGTGGCGCTGCAAACCTTCCAGCACATGCACGGGCTCAGCCTGCGCTTCCATTTGGACCGCCAGACCGGTGGCGTGTCGCGCGCCATCGAGCGCGGCAGCGCCGGCATCGAGTCGGTGCTGCGTCTCGCCGTGTTCAACCTGGTGCCGACCGTCATCGAGCTGCTGCTCGTCACCGTGGTGATGTGGCGCATCTTCGACTGGCGGTTCGCGCTGGTCACCTTCGGCGCGGTTGCCACCTACATCACCTTCACGCTCTCCTTTGCCTCCTGGCGCGTGCGCTTCCGCCGCTCGATGAACGAGAGCGACACCGCGGCGCAGTCCAAGGCGGTCGACAGCCTGCTGAACTACGAGACGGTGAAATATTTCGGCAACGAAGCGCACGAGGCCCGCCGCTTCGACGCGGCCCTCGCCGGCTATGAACGCGCCGCAGTGAAAAGCCAGGTCACGCTCAACATGCTCAATATCGGCCAGGCCGGCATCATCGCCGCCGGCCTCGCCGTGATCATGCTGATGGCCGCCCAGGGCGTGGTCGCCGGCCACATGACGGTCGGCAAATTCGTGCTCGCCAACACCTACCTGGCCCAGCTCTACGTGCCGCTGAACTTCCTCGGTTTCGCCTACAACTCGATCCAGCAGGGCCTGGTGGACATGGAGCAGATGTTCCGCCTGCTCGACGTCGACCAGGAGGTGCAGGACAGCGCCGGCGCCATACAGCTCGCCGGCAGCCTCACCGGCGCGCAGCCGTGCTCCGTCACGTTCGAGGACGTGCAGTTCGGCTACGTGCCGGCGCGCGAAATCCTCAAGGGCGTCAGCTTCACCGTGCCGGCCGGCCACAAGATCGCCATCGTCGGCCCCACCGGTGCGGGCAAATCCACCATCAGCCGCCTGCTGTTCCGCTTCTATGACGTGACCAGCGGCGCCGTGCAGGTGGATGGCCGCGACATACGCGACTACACCCAGGCCAGCCTGCGCGCCGCCATCGGCGTGGTGCCGCAGGACACCGTGCTGTTCAACGACACGATCCGCTACAACATCGCCTATGGCCGCCCAGACGCGACGCAGGACGAAATCGAGCACGCCGCCCGGGTGGCGCAGGTGCATGATTTCGTGTTGCGCATGCCGGACGGCTACGACACCCGCGTGGGCGAGCGCGGCCTCAAACTTTCCGGCGGCGAAAAGCAGCGCGTGGCCATCGCGCGCACCGTACTGAAGGACCCGCGCATCCTCATCCTCGACGAGGCGACCAGCGCGCTGGACAGCCGCACCGAACGCGACATAGACGCGGCCCTGCGCGCTGTATCGGGTGGCCGCACCACGCTGGTGATCGCCCACCGCCTCTCCACGGTGGTGGATGCCGACGAGATCATCGTGCTCGTCGATGGCCGCATCGCCGAGCGCGGCAGCCACCGCGAGTTGCTGGCGCTGGGCGGCGTGTTCGCCCGCATGTGGGAGCTGCAGGCCCAGCAGGCCGAGCCGGAAGCCGAGGAGGCGCTGCTCGAGAGCGCGCTCGAATCGGGCCGCATTTCCGTCCAGGCGGGCTGAAAGACGGGCGCCGCGCGCCCATGTTCCGGGCGGAGGTAACGCGATGCTTGAACAGGTGGATGTGGCAGACATTTCCCGCGCGCCGGACGATACGCTGACGGCGGAGCTGGGCGCCGCCGGCGAGGCGGTCGACCGCGCGATCGGCGGCATGCTGAGCCGGGGGCTCAGTCCCGTGGCCGCGGCGTCGGCCTTGCTGGGCGGTGCGCTTTGCCTGATGAGCCGGACGATGGGGGACGAGGCGGTTCTGCAGTTGTTGCACAATGCGGCCGCCGGTGTCCGGGCGGGCGATCTGCGTCGGTAATACCAACCTGTTTCGAAACTTTATCGGCAACAAGGAAGGAGTGTCTTCTTTCTCGAGAGAGAGGCAAAAAGCATTTGCTGTGACGCCTGCCCGACGAACTGGCCATCATTGCAGCCATATCGACTTGCAACACGAGCGTAGGCTGTGGTGCAGGCGTCGGAGCAAAAGCTTTTTAGTCCTTTTTCTCGAAAAAGGACTGCTTCTTCCTGCCTTGACTGCGTCAATCTCAACCTTGGTCGGCCTGAGACCACGCCTCTTAAGCGGATCCCGTGGCAATCCGTCGCGCGTAAGCAGCCTGCGTCTGCAAGACGGGTCCGGCCCTAAGCGGTGAGGCTCTTTGCCAGCGAATCCGCAACGGGGCCTTTCTCGCGGGCGCCCGCCGCCCGGACTTCCTTGCGCCGCGCTTTCGCCTTCTGGATCATAGGCGCCAGTTCCTTCAAGTTCGCCGGATGGACCAGATAAAGGCCGAACCGCTCGGCATCCGTTGCCAACTCTTCCGGCAGCCGGTCGAAAGTGACGATGCCCAGCACCTTGCTCGTTCGGGCGACCTTGCCCATGCTCTCCTTCAACAGTATCGGCAGGCCCAGCGTATTCTCGTTGTGTATGACCAGAAAGGCCGAGAGCCCGTCGCGCTCTGCGTGAACGAAAACTTTCAAGGCGAGATCGGGTGGCAGCATCTTCCAGCCGTCCCGTCGCAGCATCGCCTTCATCAACCGCGATTGCTGACGCACGGATATATTCTTCGGCCAGTTTGCCGGGTCGTTGATCATCCGGTTTCTTCGCCAGGCGAGCACGCCGGCAGCCACTGCCAGGAACGCCAGGATCGCACCGGCTACGAACATTCTACTCTCCCTGACGAACGACACCGCCGCCATATCCCGCCAGCGGGCTACCCACCGCCAGCCTGCCTCGCGGATTTAGGCCGGAATGGCCATAGCCCAGGCGGATTTGCCCGATAAACAGCGGCGGCTCCAGCCTTCCACCCCCGTTCCGGATGCAGGGTATCATCGCGAACGACGCACGGCGAATGCGACGGACAGCGACGCATTGCCTTGCGCACATGATTGCAGCGCAACGCGGCGATCGCGCTCGCCCGAAAGCCGGCCCTGCGGTGGCGGTGACGCGCTTCACCACCGCCCGGCAAATCGCGCAAGCGCGTCTTCCCGCGCGGCCATGCGTGCCAAGGACGATGGAAGACGCGTATCAGCGATTCCGCATAGAGGACGAACGGGCGGCTGGTCCGTTCTGGAAAGGCTGCGGAACTCTTCGCGAGGCTGACGAGAACGGCCGCTGCCCTTCGCGGTAGCTCGATCCCACCCACGATTTCCGCACAGACCGCCAGCCCCGGACCGCCCGCCGCGCCATACCAGCGCCGCAGCTTTCAGTGTCCGCGTGAAGCGGCGGGGCAACCCTGACACAGCCGCGCGGTTGGGGGCTTCAACCCATCACGCAGGAGCCAAATCGATGTCCGACACCCAAGGCGGCGACGAAGTAGATACCGGCAAACACGGCGCAGCCCGCGCCCAGGCCGACGCGGCATCGCGTGCGCTGGAGGCCGCGGACGACCAGGCCAACGCCGATCCCGAAGCCGACGAGACCCGCGCCGCCGACCTGGTCGACGAAGCCATGCGCACCGATCCGGACGGCCTGGCCAATGCGCTCGCACAGGACGGCCCGGCCCTGCCCGCGGACCGCGGCACGGCGAGCGACGAGGAAGTCGCCAGCATCAGCCGCACAATCGGGCTGCATGCCGACGCCCCCTCGCGGTCCGGCATCACCGGCTCCGGCAGCGGCGCCGACGACATGTAGTGCCGCGGCCGGGGCGCGGTCACGCAACCCGGCCAGCCGCCTGCGCCCGCGCGTGTCTTGCCTCACCGCTCCTTATTATCGTCCCATTGTCGAAGATGTGGCGGACCGCGCTGTTCCGCACGCTTCGCCGTAGAGGAAGCCGTGTTTACGCAGCGGTGCTGACGCGGGGCGATCTCCCTCTCGGCGAAGCCGCCGTCCGGGTTGCCGAACCGGCGCGACGCTGGCCGGACCATCGTGCTGTCGCAGCTACTTCAGGTAGCGCCTCCGACGCAGATCGGCACGGCGGGGTTATCGCCAACTTCTCCGAACGACCTTGCCAAAACCGTAACCGGGACGGCCCCGTCCCCGCGCGGCCAGGATAGCGCCAGGCGCGTTAATCCGGGTCGTCCAGCCCAATCGCCCGCAGCCGCGCCCGCTCGTCATCCCAGCCCGATCGCTCCTTCACGTTGAGGAACAGATGCACCGTGCGGTCCAGCAACTGGCCGAGATGCGAGCGCGCCTTGGCGCCGATGTCGCGCACCCGCGCGCCGCCCTCGCCGATCAGGATCGCCTTCTGCCCGCGCGCGACACATAGATCGTGGCGTCGATGCGCACCGACCCGTCCGGCCGCTCGGTGAAACTCTCTGTTTCCACAGTTGTCCCGTAAGGCACCTCCTCGTGCGTCTGCAGGAAGATCTGCTCGCGCACGATCTCGGCGGCCAGCAGACGGTCCGGCAGATCGGTGATCTCGTCGTCGGGATACAGATGCGGGCCCACCGGCAAAGCGGCCGCCACCGCATCGAGCAGTTCGCCCACGCCGTCACCGTTCGACGCACTCACCATGAACGTCTCCTCGGTCGGCACACGCTCGGCCAGCTCAGCCGTCAGCGGCAACAACCGCAGCCGCGGCACCAGATCCACCTTGTTCAGCACCAGCCAGATGCGCCGGCCCGAGCCGCGCAGACGGTCCGCGATCATGCCCACCTGGTCGGTGACGCCGGCGCGCGAATCGACCAGCAGCAGGGTGAGGTCGGCGTCGTCCGAGCCGGTCCAGGCGGCGGCCACCATCGCACGGTCCAGCTTGCGCTTCGGCGCGAAAATGCCGGGCGTATCCACCAGCAGGACCTGCGCCGGGCCGCGCAGCAGGATGCCGAGCACGCGGAAGCGGGTGGTCTGCGCTTTCGGGCTGACGATGCTGAGCTTGGCGCCGGCCATGCGGTTGAGCAGGGTGGATTTGCCGGCGTTCGGGGCGCCTACGATGGCTACGAAGCCGCAGCGGGAGTCTCTGGGCGGTCACGTCGATTTCCGATCCGGTAGGGTAAGGCAAGCAAGGCCTTCTTTTCTGAAGAAAAGAAGCAAAAGACTTTTGCTCCGACGCTTGCACACGGGCCTGCGCTCTTTCTGCGGGCGCATGCGCTTGCAGAACGGCGCGGGCCTTGGTGCAGGCGGGGGAGCAAAAGTTTTTTGGTCCTTTTTTTCAAAAAAGGACTGCTTGCTTCCTATCACCCCAGCTTCTCCAACAGATCCGCCGCCGCCGCCCGCTCCGCCATACGCTTCGTGCTCCCCTGCCCCGTCCCCGATTTCCCAAGCCCGCTCACCGTCACCACGAAATGCGGCGCATGCGACGGCCCGCTGCTCGACTCCACCACATACGCCGGCAACGCCGTACCGCGCGCCAGCACCCGCTCCTGCAACGCGGTCTTGGCATCCTTCGGCGGCTTGATCTGCTGGTCCATCAGCGGCGCCCAGGTCGCACGTATGAACCGCCTGGCCGGCTCCAGCCCGCCATCGAGGAACAGCGCGCCCATCATCGCCTCCATCGCATCGGCCAGCACGGTGGACAGCTTGCCCACGCCGGCCAGCGCCTCGTTGGCGCCGAGCGTCAGCACACCCGTCAGGCCGATCCGCTCGGCCGCCTCGGCCACCGTCTCGCGGCTGACCAGATGCGCCAGGCGCGGGCCGAGATGGCCTTCCTGCTCGAGCGGAAACCGTTCGGCCAGCCACTCGGCCATCACCAGGCCAAGCACCCGGTCGCCCACGAACTCCAGCCGTTCGTTGGAGCCGGCGCCGGTGCTCCTGGCCGATTTGCGGCCGCGGCCTGGCCTGCGGCCGCCCATCGCCGAGCGGTGCGTGAGCGCCTCGGCCAGCAGGTCGGGCGCTGTGAAACGATGGCCGAGCAGGGCCTCGGCGCGCTGCAGGCGATCGCGCAGCGCGCTGTTGGCGGCGAGCGAGATGTGTGTCGGAGATTTCGCCTGGTTGGCGCTCAACCGACGCCCTTCAGCAGGCGCCCCCAGCGGACTTCCATCGGCCACTCCCAGAACTCCCACCAGGGATAGAGGGCATCGAAGCTGAAGAAGATGAATTGCGCGCGGCCGACCACATTTTCCAGCGGCACGAAGCCCAGCCCGTCGACGATGAAGCGACTATCCGCGGAATTATCGCGATTATCGCCCATCATGAACAGATGGCCGTCGGGGACCACGTATTCGTCGGTGTTGTTGGGATCGAGGTCGCCTATCATCATGTGCTGGTCGTCGGCGTATTGCTTGAGGATGTGGTGCGTCACGCCGCCCGGCAGCGCCTCCGAATACTCGGTGCTGTCCACCCGCATGCCGTTCTCGTCGGACGCGGTCGGGTATTTGCGCAGTTCGGTGCGCGGCACCTCGGTGCCGTTGATGTAGAGCTGGCCCAGTTTCACCTGGATGTGGTCGCCCGGCAGCCCGATCACCCGCTTGATCCAGTCCTCGCTGGTTTTGCGTGTGTTGCGGAACACCACAACGTCACCGCGATGCGGGTAGCTGCCGGCGATGCGGCCGGAGAACAGGTCCGGCGAGAACGGCATCGAGAAGCGCGAGTAGCCGTAGCTGAACTTGCTGACGAAAACGAAGTCGCCGATCAGTAAAGTAGGGATCATCGACCCGCTGGGGATGTTGAACGGCTCGAACGCCACAGTGCGTATGGTGAGCGCGATCAGGCCGGCATAGACCAGCGTCTTGATGGTCTCGAAGATACCCCCCTCGGTCTGGGCGGCCGGCTTCTTCGCCGTGTTGGATTTTTGTGTGTAGGACATAGGGCAAAACTGGTCCGGCGGAGCAGGCGTTAGAGCCGCCCAAGCCAGGAAAAGTCAAGGAAGCCAACCGCAGAACCGCGAGCCAGAAGCACCAGAGGGAGCCATAGTGCAGCCCAGGAGCAAAAGTCTTTTGCTTCTTTTCTTCAGAAAAGAAGGCCTTGCCTTGCCTACTCCCCGCTAAGATCCCGCCGGCGCCGCTCCAGCTCCTCGCTATACCGCCGCAGCGCATGCTGCTCGGTCAGCAAGCCCAGGATGTGCCGGCTCTCCGCCCCGTCGACCACCGCGAGCGCATCGGCCTCCGCCGTCTCGAACAAGGTGGCTGCCTCCTTCACCGTCATCTGCGGCGTCAGCATGGCGCGCGTATGGTGCAGTATCTCGCCGACCGTCCCCACCCCCTCCTCGGCGGCATGGGCGTCCGCCACGAACGCGATGCCGGCGTAGCGGTCCGCCTCGTCGATCACCAGCACCCGGGTGACCGAGCCCAGCGGATATTGCCGGCGGAACGCGGACAGCGTGGTGGCCATGCTGACCGGGCGCACGTCGCGCCGCATCATCCGGCCCACCGTCAGGCTGCGTATCCAGCCGACATCGACGGCGCTGCGTATGCTCTCGCCGCGTAGATGGAAGCGCCAGGTTGCGAACGAGTAGCCGAAGGTGCGCCGCACCGTGAGCGACGAGACTACCGCGGCGGCCAGCACCACGACGGTCAGCGGCAGGCTTCCGGTGCTCTCGAGCGCCAGGAACGTCATCGTCAGCGGACCGCCCACGATGGCCACCGCCATGCCGCTCATGCCGATGAGCCCGTAGGCGGCATCGGGGAACACCGGCACCGGCGAGATCAGCAGCATCACCGCGGCGAACGCCTTGCCCAGCATGGCGCCGAGGAACAGCGAGGCGAAGAACAGCCCGCCGCGGAAGCCGGAGCCGAGCGAGATGGCGGAGGCCACCGATTTCAGCACCAGCAGCAGCAGCAGCGTGGCAAGCGGCAACCCCGCGGTCAGGGCGCCGCGCAGTGCGCCGTGCCCGGCCGAGAGCACCGCCGGCGTGATACAGGCCATCAGGCCGAGCGCCAGCCCGCCGACGGCCGGCCGCGACCAGACCGGCACCCGTATGCGGCTGAACGCGCGCTCGGTGAGCGTCACGCCATACATGATGGCGATACCGGCGCCGGCGCAGAGCATGCCGAGCGCTATCACCGGCACGAAATCGGCGGTGACGATGCCGGGCGGCATGGGGATGTTGTAGCCTGGCTCGTCGCCCAGGATGAAGCGCTGCACCATCACCGCGCTGATCGAGGCGGCCACCACAGGCGCCAGCGTGGCCAGCGAATACGTGCCGATCACCAGCTCGAAGGCGTAGAAGGCGCCGGTGAGCGGGGCGTTGAAGGCTGCAGCGATGGCCGCCGCCGCGCCGCAGCCGACCAGCAGGCGCAGATCGGTCCGGCGCACCCGGAAGGCCCGGCCGAGGCGCGAGCCGACCGCGGCGCCGATCTGGGTGTAGCCGGCTTCCAACCCCACCGAGGCGCCCACGCCGTTGCTGAGCAGCGTCTGGCTCACGACGATCAGGCTGTCGCGCATCGACATCCTGCCGCCGTACAGCGCGTTGGCTTCGATCGGGTCCACCACGCGGCGCGGCGACCAGCGCGCCACGGCGGCGGCCAGCAGGCCCACGCAAAGCCCGCCGAACACCGGCACGGCGATGGCCAGCACGGGCGGCAGATGGGTCTGGGCGGAGAGCCTGGCGCCGGCGGGGAGGAAATAGAGGATCTCGTGGGCGAGCTGGGTGGCCTGGTTCATCGCCACCACGATCAGGCCGGCGGCGGCGCCGAGCGTGGCGGCGAGCACCACGAGGAATATCTCGTCGCCGCGCACCAGGGCGCGCAGGGATTGCGGCGCCTGCACGGCCATGTCGCTCAGGCCGCGGCGCCAGCGTAGGCTGCGGGCTAGCTGTGCGGTTCCGTTTGTCGGCGGCATTGGGCGGGATTCCGGGGTGCTTGTAAGCAAGCAAGGCCTTCTTTTTTGAAAAAAAGAAGCAAAAAACTTTTGCTATGACGCCTGCGGTTGCGTTCGCGTTTGCCGAAGAACGGATGCGGCTGCACCAAATGCGTCATAGCAAAAGTTTTTTGCTTCTTTTTTTCAAAAAAGAAGGCCTTCCTTCCTGGCCCTCCAAGGACAAAAAATAATGCGTCAGATCGACATGACAGGTCCGGGCGGCCCCGAAGTGATGCGCGTGACAGACGCGCCCGTGCCGCAAGCCGGCCCCGGCGAGGTGCTGATACGCGTGGCCGCAGCCGGCGTGAACCGGCCCGACGTGGCGCAGCGCAGCGGCACCTACCCGCCGCCGCCCGGCGCCAGCCCGGTGCTCGGGCTCGAAGTGGCCGGCGAGATCGTGGCTTTGGGCGAGGGTGTGGCCGATCTGCGCCTGGGCGAGCAGGTGTGCGCGCTGGTGAATGGCGGCGGCTATGCGGAATTCTGCGTGGCGCCTGCGGGCCAGTGCCTGCCCTGGCCGGCGGGCTACGACGCGGTGCGCGCGGCGGCGTTGCCCGAGACGTTCTTCACCGTTTGGGCGAATTTGTTCGGGCCCGGCCTGCCCTCCGGCGGGCATCTGCAGGCGGGGCAGAGCGTGCTGATACATGGCGGCAGCAGCGGCATCGGCACCACGGCGATCCAGTTGGCGCGCGCGTTCGGCGCGCGGGTGTTCGTCACCGCGGGATCGGCGGACAAATGCGCGGCCTGCGTGGCGCTGGGGGCCGAGGCGGCGATCGACTACAAGACCGAGGATTTCGTGGCGCGCATCCAGGCGCTGACCGACGGGCGCGGCGTGGACGTGGTGCTCGAT
The DNA here is from genome assembly GCA_963795825.1 of uncultured Alphaproteobacteria bacterium. GTDB lineage: Bacteria > Pseudomonadota > Alphaproteobacteria > Acetobacterales > Acetobacteraceae > BOG-908. The sequence continues at coordinate 501,088 of CAWCIW010000005.1, forward strand.
ATGGTGGCGGGCGGGTATCTCTCGCGCAACACGCAGGTGCTCGCGCGCGACGGCCGGCTCGTGGTGATCGCGGTGCAGGGCGGCCTGCGCGATCCGGATTTCAACATCGCGCTAATGATGATGAAGCGGCTGGTAATTACCGGCTCCACGATGCGGCCGCGCACGGCGGCGGAAAAGGCGGCGTTGCGCGACGGGTTGCTGGCGGAGGTCTGGCCGTTGTTGGATGCGGGGCGGTGCGCGCCTGTGGTGCATGGGGTGTTTGCTTTGGAGGATGTGGGCGCGGCGCATCGGTTGATGGAGAGCAGCGCGCATATCGGTAAGATCGTGTTGGTGACATGAAGCAAGCAAGGCCTTCTTTTTCGAAAAAAAGAAGCAAAAAGCTTTTGCTCCCTGTCGGGTGGTGCGGAGAGGCGCGCGACAGCCGAGTCAAAAGTCTTTTGCTTCTTTTCTTCAGAAAAGAAGGCCTTGCTTCCCTTGTCTGACATCTTGCTGAACGCGGCAGAAACCGGCGCCGGCACGCCCGTATGCCTGCTCCACGGCCTGTTCGGCCGCAAACAAAACTTCGGTGTGCTGGCCAGGCATCTTGCTTCGAGCCACCGGGTGATATCCCTGGATCTGCGCAATCACGGTGCCAGCCCGCATGTCGCCGGCATGGCTTACACGGACATGGCGAGCGATGTCTTGCATACCTTGGGCGCGCTGGATGCGCTGCCGTGCGGCATTGTCGGGCATTCCATGGGTGGCAAGGTGGCGATGGCCGCTGCGCTCATGCGGCCGGAGTCGGTGTCGCGGTTGGTGGTGGCCGATATCGCGCCGGTGTCGTATCGCCATCACAACGCGGGGGTTGCCGCGGCTTTGCAGGCGCTGGATCTGTCGCCGGAGCTGGACAGGCGGAGCGCGGATCTGGCGTTAGCTGGTGCGGTGCCGGACAAGGCGGTGCGCGCTTTCCTGTTGCAGAACCTGGTGTTCGGCGCGGCGCCGGCGTGGCGGATCGGGTTGTCGGAGATTGCGGCCGGTATGTCCGAGATTGAGGGTTGGCCGGCGGCGCTATCCGCGCGGCGCTATGCCGGGCCGGCGTTGTTCATCGCCGGTGGGCTGTCGGATTATGTGGGCGCCGAGGGGCTGCAGGCGATCGGCGCGATCTTTTCGCGGGCGCGGGTGGTGACGTTGGCGGAGGCGGGCCATTGGGTGCATGCGGACCAGGCGGCGCGGTTTGGCGAACTGGTGGCGGCGTTTCTGACGGATTAGGTTTGTTGCGTGTTCGACAAGGAAGAAAGCAGTCCTTTTTCGAGAAAAAGGACCAAAAAGCTTTTGCTCCGACGCCTGCACCGCGGCTAACTCTCGTTTTGCAAGCCGATGCGGTTGCAGTGACATTGTAGAGCGTCGTGCAGGCGTCGGGATAAAAGCTTTTTGGTCCTTTTTCTCGAAAAAGGACTGCTTTCTCGCTGACTGTCAGTCGCTCCGCACTGCGCAATCTCAGATCCACCGATCCCCTGGCCCCGACACATAATCTCTGAAAACATACCGCCACGGGATCAGCATCGGAAACACCACCGCCACCAGACAGGCAACAACGGTCGACGCGGTGTCCTCGTCCATCCTCCCCGCCATCCAAAGCGGGTATGCCACGATCGCCAGCCACAACGCCTTCCAGGTAATTTCGAACAACAACAGAGGCAGCATCCGCACCGGATAGCGCAGGCCGATTATCGCCAGCAGCGAGATCGCGGCGAGCATGCATTGCACCACGCCCTGCATGAGTTCCCACGGCCTGTTGTGATGGATGATACCTGGCCAGACCTGCACACCGAGGCCGACGACCAGCAGCAGATAGCCGGCTCTCAGCGCGTAGAGGCGCCACAATCCAATAGCGGGCATGTTCTGGCCCCTGGAGACACGCTCAACCGACATCTTTAAGCACCGTTTCGATCGCGCCGATGCGCTGGCGCACATCCGCCATGGCCGTCTGTATGGAAGAGAGGGCTGCCGCCATCTCGGTCTGCGCGGATGCGGTCTGCTGCGCGATGCGACGGTAGGCGTCGTCATGGGCCAGTTGCGCGCGCGCCTGCACGGCGGCGGAGATCGCGCGCATGCCGAACACCAGAAGAATCGTCGCGAATGGCAGGCATATCGTGAAAACATACAGGTTTTGGGACATGGCGGACCTTCTACTTCTCGGGTTTCAGCGTGAGGGAAGCTGCCGCTTTGGCGATCGCCGCGGGGGTGAGCTGCACGGCGAAAGCGGTGGTGTCGAAAAAATTGAGCGCCTTGCCGTCCGGCGACAATTCGAGCTGGCTGGTGACCAGGCCGGCTTCTTCGAGTTTTTGCAGGTGCAGATGCAGGAGCGGCCGGCTGATGCCGATCTCGCGCGCCAACTGGCTGATGTAATTACGCCCGCCTGTGGTCAGGGCGGCGATGATACGCAGGCGATGGGGGTTGGCGAGCGCTGCCAGCATGGCCAGCAGGCAGTCTCCGTCGGCAAAATCCTGCTCACGTTCTGACATGCGTCAGATATATCTTACGCATGTCAGAACAGCAAGCTAAATCGCCAGCCGGCAACCCGGCAGCCAAGACAGTTTCATTTACAAAACCAAAGTTATCCGGACGAAGCGCGTATCCAGCCAGCCCGCGACAGCATCCCTCAAAAGTTTTTTGCTTCTTTTTTACAAAAAAGAAGGCCTTCCTTCCCTCGCTTGCCTACTTCGCCCACCCCTCAAAAAACGCCGGCATCTCGGAAGCCCGAGACCCGAAAACCGCATCCCGCTTCTCCTGAAAGGCCAGAACGCCCTCCTTCCCATCCGCCTGGCTCACGTAGAACATCGCCAGCGAATCCACCCGATGCGCCTCCACCGGGTGCGCCATGGCCGCATTGCGCCACAGCATCGCGCGGGTGAACGCCACCGCCACAGGCGAGCGTTTCGCGATCAGCCGCGCGGCGAAAGCCTGCGCGTCCGCCAGCAGATTTTCCGGCGCGTGCACCGAGCGCAGCAGTCCGCCGCGCAGGCCCTCCGCGGCGTCGAAGATGTCCGCCGTGTAGCACCATTCCAGCGCCTGCTGCATGCCCACGAGCCGCGGCAGGAACCAGCTCGAGCAGGCTTCCGGCACGATGCCGAGGCGGCCGAACACGAAGCCGATGCGCGCCTTTTCCGACGCCATGCGGAAATCCGCGGCCAAAGTCATGGTGGCGCCCACGCCCACCGCCGCACCGTTGATCGCGGCGATCACCGGCTTGCGGCAGGCGAAGATCGCCAGCGTCACGCGGCCGCCGGTATCGCGCACGCCGGCGACGATGGCCGGATCTTCGAGGCGGTCCGTCATAGTCGGCCAGGTCCGGCGCCTGCGTCTCGTCCAGGCCGAACACGTTGGGGCCGTCCACCGCAAGGTCCATGCCGGCGCAGAACGCGCGGCCGGCGCCGGTCAGCACCACGGCGCCCACGCTATCGTCCAGGCTGGCCGCCTCGAAGGCGGCGATCAGTTCGGTGGCCATTTCCACGGTAAAGGCGTTGAGCTGCGCCGGCCGGTTCAGGGTGATGGTCTGCACACGGTCGTGCAGGTCGATGGTGAGTGTCGCGTAGGCCATGCGTGGTCTCCCGGGGCTGCGTAGCCGAAGCGGTTATGCCGAAACGGCGCGCGCGCAAAGCGTCCAGCGGCGCGCGTCGCGTAGCCGGCGCGACCGCCGGCCAAAAAAGCGCGACCCCGCCTTACGTCGGCGCGCCATCGCCCCTACCCTGTTCGGCATGGACGCCCTGATCCCACCCCCGTCCCGCACCCGCCGCATCGCCGACATCCTGCTCGGCCGCCTGGTCACCCTCGCGCTGGCCGCGGCGGCCGCCGCCCTCGGCATCGGCAGCTTCTTCTTCATGTCGAGCGGCGCCCCGCTCGCCATCCGCCCGAACCTCGTCACCGCTTTGGTGCTCTCCAACCTCTCGGTGCTGCTGCTGCTGGCCGCCTCACTGGCCGGCCGGCTCACCCGCGTCTGGGTGGAGCGCCGCCGCGGCTCGGCGGGCTCCCGCCTGCATGTCCGCCTGGTGCTGCTGTTCAGCGTGGTGGCCGTGATCCCCACCATACTGGTCGGCGTGTTTGCCACCGCCTGGTTCTCGCTGGGCATACAATTCTGGTTCAACGACCGCATACGCACCGCGCTCGAAGAGGGCCTGCAGGCCAGCCAGGGCTACCTGTCCGAACACCGCGACACCATCAAGACCGACGCGCTCGGCATGAAGGCGGACCTGGAGCGCGCCGGCCGCGTGATGTTCGACGAGCCGGACGCCTTCCGCCAGACGCTCGAGGGCCAGACCGCCCTGCGCGGCCTCGACGAGGTGGTGATCTTCGACCCCAGCACGAGCAGCGTGCTGGTCAGCGCCGGGCTGATGGCGGGCGTGGGCACCGGCAACATCCCGCCGGGTGCGATCGAGGCGGCGCGCGAGGGCGAGGTGCCGGTGCTCGGCAACGGCGCGGATACCGAAGTGCGCGCGCTGGTAAAGCTCAACGCCACGCCGCCGCTGATGATGATGCTCGAGCGCCCGGTCGATCCGCGTATCCTGGCGCACATGCACTCCACCGAGGATGCGGTGGCACAGTACGGCAGGCTCGATGCCAACCGCGCCAGCCTGCAGGTGACGTTCGCGCTGATCTTCGCGCTGGTGGCGCTGCTGGTGCTGGCCGCCGCGGTGTCGATCGGCCTGGTGCTGGCCAACCAGATCGCGCGCCCGGTCGGCTGGCTGATGCAGGCGGCCGAGCGGGTGCGCGGCGGCGACCTGGCCGTGCGGGTGCCGGAGATCGCCAGCGACGACGAGCTCGCCGGCCTCAGCCGCGCCTTCAACCGTATGACCAACCAGCTCAGCGGCCAGCGCGCCGAGCTGATGAGCGCCTACAGCCAGATCGACGAGCGGCGCCGCTTCACGGAGACGGTGCTGTCCGGCGTGTCGGCCGGCGTGATCGGGCTGGACGGCGCTGGCCACGTGGAGCTGCCGAACCGGGCGGCCAGCGCGCTGCTGGGACTGGACCTGGTGGGCCTCACAGGCCAGCTCCTGGCGGAGCGGGTGCCGGAGATGGCGCCGTTGCTGGCGGCCTGCATGGCGGCGCCGGAGCGGCCGGCGACGGGCGAGATCGAGGTGGGCAACCCGCGCCAGCGCCGCACCCTGCTGGTGCGCATCGGCGCCGAGATGAAGGCCGGCGCGGAGAGCAGGGCGGCCGCGCACGGCTTCGTCGTCACGTTCGACGACATCACCGAGCTGCAATCGGCCCAGCGCAAGGCGGCCTGGGCGGACGTGGCGCGCCGCATCGCCCATGAGATCAAGAACCCGCTCACCCCCATACAGCTCAGCGCCGAGCGCCTGAAACGCCGGTTCGCGCGCGAGATCACCTCGGACCCGGAAACCTTCATCCAGTGCGCCGACACCATCGTGCGCCACGTGGGCGATATCGGCCGCATGGTGGACGAGTTCTCCGCCTTCGCCCGCATGCCGCAGCCGGTGATACGGGTGGAGGATGTGGGACGGGTGGCGCGCGAGGCGCTCATCCTGCAGCGCACGGCGCATCCGGAGATCGAATGGGTGACCGACATCCCCGAACGCGGGCCGGCCGGCCGGTGCGACCGCCGGTTGCTCGGCCAGGCGCTCACCAACCTGCTGATGAACGCGGCCGAACTCGGTGGCCATGCGGCCGCGTCCTGATGGCGCGGCCGGGCGGATAGAGGTGAGCGTGACGCAGGCCGACGGCATCGTCACCATTGCCGTAGCAGATGACGGCATTGGCCTGCCGCAGGGCGACCGCACCCGTTTGATGGAACCCTACGTGACGCACAAGCCGAAGGGGACCGGGCTGGGGCTTGCCATCGTGAAGAAGATCATGGAGGACCATGGCGGATCGGTCACACTCGACGACCGACAAGGCACAGCCTCTGCCACAACCGGGGCAGTTGCGACGTTAACCCTTCCGGCGGCGCCCGAGATGCCCCAAGCCGCAAAGATGGACCTCAGCGTGGAAGCGAATTCTGCCGATGGCGCATGAAATCCTTATCGTGGACGACGAGCCGGATATCCGGCTGCTGCTCGACGGCGTTCTGCGCGACGAGGGCTACGACACGCGGCAGGCCGGCGATTTGGATGCCGCGATCGCCGCCTTCCGGGCGCGCCGGCCGTCGCTGATCCTGCTCGATGTCTGGCTGCAGGGCTCGCGATTGGATGGGCTTGGCATCCTCAAGGCGCTGCATCGCGAGGAACCCGCCGCCCCCGTGGTGATGATCTCCGGCCACGGCACGATCGAGACGGCGGTGGCCGCGATCCAGCAGGGCGCGTACGACTTCATCGAAAAGCCGTTCCAGACCGACCGGCTGCTGCTGATCATCCGCCGGGCGCTGGAAGCCGCCCGCCTGGCTGCCGAAAACGCCGAATTGCGCCTGCGCGCCGGCCAGGAAGCCCAGATTACCGGCGCCAGCCCGGCCATACACGCGGTGCGCAGCCAGATCGAGCGCGTGGCGCCCACCGGCTCGCGCGTTCTCATCACCGGCGCGGCCGGCAGCGGCAAGGAAGTGGTGGCCCGCACCATCCACGCCCGTTCGCGCCGCGCCGAGGGGCCGTTCGTGGCGCTGAACTGCGCCACGCTGAATCCCGCACGCTTCGAGGAGGAGCTGTTCGGCGTGGAAGCCGGCAACGACCCTGGCACCCTGCCGCGCCGCGCCGGCGTGCTGGAGCGCGCGCATGGCGGCACGCTGCTGCTCGACGAGGTGAGCGACATGCCGCTGGAGACCCAGGGCAAGATCGTGCGCGCTTTGCAGGACCAGACGTTCGAGCGCATCGGCGGCAGCAGCCGGGTGAAGGTGGATGTGCGCGTGCTGGCCACCACCAACCGCGATCTGCAGATCGAAATAGGCAACGGCCGGTTCCGCGAGGACCTGTATTACCGGCTGGCGGTGGTGCCGATGCGCTTGCCCGGCTTGCGCGAGCGCCGCGAGGACATACCCGAGCTGGCGCGGCATTTCCTCACCCGCGCGGCGGAGAGCGCCGGCCTGCCGGGGCGCGAGCTGTCGGCGGACGCGATCACCGCGCTGCAGGCCTATGACTGGCCGGGCAACGTGCGCCAGTTGCGCAACCTGATGGACTGGCTGCTGATCATGGCGCCTGGCGGGGCGGCCGAGCCGATACGCGCCGAAATGCTGCCGCCGGAGATCGGCCAGGGCGCGCCGGCTCTGCTCAATTTCGACCCTACGGCGGATGTAATGGCGTTGCCGTTGCGCGAGGCGCGCGACATGTTCGAGACGCAGTATCTGCAGGCGCAGTTGTTGCGGTTTGGTGGGAATATCTCTCGCACCGCCGGGTTCGTTGGGATGGAGCGGTCGGCTTTGCATCGGAAGCTGAAGCAGTTGGGGGTTAATTCTGAGGATCGGGAGAAGGTCGTAAGCTAGGCAAGGCAAGCAGTCCTTTTTTGAAAAAAAGGACCAAAAAACTTTTGCTTCCCCGCATTTGCACCCATCGCGTTTATGCGGGTAAATCCGCCGGCCGATGTTCGGTCGCTTAATTTTTGTTGCGACAGAAAGCCGAATTCTGCCCGGAGGTCCACAATGCTGAAACGTCTTGCCCTATTCGGAGCACTTCTCTTGAGCCAACCCCTACACGCCGCCGATACCTACGTGACCATGCAGACGGGCGTGCAATACCACGACGAAGTGGTGGGCAAAGGGGCCGAGCCGATGCCCGGCCAGACCGTGACGGTGCACTACACCGGCTGGCTCTACGAGAACGGCGCGAAGGGCGCGAAATTCGACAGCTCGCGTGACCGCGACCAGCCGTTCGAGTTCGTGCTCGGCCAGGGCCACGTGATTGCCGGCTGGGATACCGGCGTGGCGACGATGCATGTCGGCGGCAAGCGCACGCTGATCATCCCGCCCGACCAGGGCTATGGTGACCGCGGCGCCGGCGGCGTCATCCCGCCGAACGCCACGTTGATGTTCGACGTGGAGTTGCTGGGCGTTAAGTAAGCAAGGAGTCCTTTTTCGAGAAAAGCTTTTGCATGACGGCTGCACATATCCCCATACCGTTCCGCAAATAACCGACTTGCAGAAAAGTGTAGGCCACCGTGCAGGCGTCATAGCAAAAGCTTTTTAGTCCTTTTTCTCGAAAAAGGACGACTTGCCCTGCCTTACCCCTCAACCCGCATAGCCGAACTCTCCAGAAAAGCCGCTGCATTCCGCCGCATCGCCGCAACCTTTCCCGCATCCATCTTCGCCAAAGTCCGCAACGGCATAGCCAACCGGATATTCCCCGCCAGTATCTTCTCGTGGCGGGCGAAGAAATCCCAGTACAGGTAATTGAACGGGCAGGCATTGGCGCCCACCGCATCCTTCACGTCATACAAACACCCTTTGCAGTAATCGCTCATGCGGTTGATGTAGGCGCCGGAAGCGGCATAAGGCTTGGACCCCATGATCCCGCCATCGGCGAACAGCGCCATGCCGCGCACGTTCGGCATCTCCACCCATTCATAGGCGTCGGCGTACACGATCAGATACCATTCATCGACGTCGTCCGGATGCAGCCCGGCCAGCAGGGCGAAATTGCCGGTGATCATCAGGCGCTGGATGTGATGCGCATAGGCATGCGTGATGGTGTCGGTGATTGCGTGATGCAGGCAGTTCATCCGCGTCTCGCCGGTCCAGTAGAACCACGGCATGCGGCGCGTGGCCTGCAGCATGTTCTTGCTGGCGTAGTCAGGCATATTCGCCCAGTAGATGCCGCGCACGAACTCCCGCCAGCCGAGTATCTGCCGGATGAAACCCTCCACGCCGTTGAGCTGCGCGTGGCCGCGCCGGTACGCGGCCTCGGCGGCTTCGCAGATTTCGCGCGGCTCCAGCAGGCCGAGGTTGAGCGACGTGGACACCAGCGCGTGGAACAGCACCGGCTCGCCGGCCTTCATCGCATCCTGGAACGTGCCGAAACTCGGCAGCCGGTTGGCGATGAAGTCGGCCAGTGCCTCGCGCGCCTGCGCGCCGGTCACCGGTAGCGCGAAATCCGCGGCACTGCCCACATGGTTCGGGAACATGGCGTCCACCAGCGCCATCACCTCCTGCGTGACGGCATCGGGCGGAAACCGCGGCACCGGCGGATTGGCGACCGTCTTGGGCAGGCTTGCGCGATTCTCCACGTCGTAATTCCAGGCACCGCCCTCCGGCTTGTCGCCGTCCATCAGGAAGCCGTGCCGGCGCCGCATGTCGCGGTAGAAAAACTCCATGCGCAGCCCGCGTCGGCCGCGCGCCCAGGCGATGAAATCCTGTATGCGAGCGAAGAACCGTGTGTCGTCGCGTATATCGACTTCCACGCCGGCGACCGCCTGCCAGTGCCGCAGATCCTCCGCCAGGCGCCACTCGCCAGGTTCTGTCACCACTACGCTGTCGCAGCCGTGCCGCGCCAGCGCGCGCAGCATCTCGCCGCGCAGGCTCTGGGTGTTCGCCGGATCGTCGAGCTTAACGTACTCTACGCGAACGCCCTGCGCGCGCAGTTCCGCGGCGAAATGCCGCATGCCGGACAGCACCAGCACGATCTTCTTGGCATGGTGGCGCACATAGGTGCATTCGGCCTGCACCTCGGCCATCAGCACCACGTCTTTCGCGGGGTCCAGATCGCTCAGGCTGGAGATGCCCGGGCTCAGCTGGTCGCCCAGTATCATGCGCAGTTTGCTCAAATCCGTTCCTCCTGGTCAGAGGGCTTTGGGGGTGGTCGGCACAAAAGCAAGCAGTCCCTTGCTGAAACCGGCCAAAAACCGGTCGCGCCAGGGCAAGCCGGCGCTGCCGGAAAAGGCGTTGCTTGCCTTCGCCCGGAAAAGACGCCATTTCGCCGCAGGCAAGGGTGTCCTCTCCGCCATGCGTCAGCTCCTCCTCCTCCGCCATGCGAAAGCCGCCTCGGACGATCCCGCCCAGCCCGATCACGCCCGCCCGCTAGACCCGCGCGGCCGCGCCGCCGCCGCCGCCATGCGCGGCGTGTTCCGCAGCCTGGGCCTGGTGCCGGACGTGGTGCTGGTCTCCTCGGCGCGGCGCACCCGCCAAACGCTCGAAGCCCTGGCGCCCTGGGACGAGACCCCCATTGTCGAGCCGATGGACGGGCTCTATCTGGCCACGCCGGCGCAGATCCTCACCATCGTCTCGGGCGTGGCGGAGACCGTGCGCAGCCTGCTGGTGATCGGCCACAATCCCGGGATACACGAGCTTGCCATCACCCTGGCTGGCGCGCATGCTATGTCATCGAACGGTCACATGACGCGGCGTCTCGCCGAGGGGTTCGCCACCGGCGCCCTGGCCGAGTTCACCGTGGCGAGCAGCTGGCAGGCGCTCAACCCGAAAACCGGCCATGCCGCGGGCGCCGGACGCCTGGTCCGCTTCGTGCGCCCGCAGGATCTGCCGGAGTAGAACCCAACTGAACGCGTCGCCGCCCGAGATCGCCAGCCAACCGGACCCGGCGCAATCGGCGCCCGGCTTCCACGAGCCGCCATGCGCGCCGGAAACCACCCTGATATTCGAACTCGCGCCGGCTGACGCGGCCCGCCTGCTGCGCCTGCCGCTCCTGCAGGCCAGGCGCATGGGCGCGGTACGCACCACCAACGTGAATCATGTCTGGCACGACACCGCGTCCGCGCAGCTTGCGGCGCAGGGGCTTGCCCTCAGCCACACGCCCGGCGCGGGCAAATCCGGCATCTGGCGCCTGGAACGCCTGCACGTCGGCAACCCGCTCGACTGGCTGCCCGCCACCTGCGCGCCGGTGCTCGCGCAAGCCGATAGCCTGGCGGACCTGCTGCCGGACCCGCCCGCCGGGCTGGTGGCTGCAGCGGCGTTCGCCGGCAAAAGCCGCAGCGTCGGGCTGCATCTCGACGGCTTTCCCGGCCGGCTCGAACTGCTCGAGGGCACGCTACGCGGGGTCGCGCGCGACGAACCCGCCTGCCGCCTCCTGCTGACCGGCGCGCCGCCCGACATCGCCGCACTGGCCACCGAACTCGCTGCCTGCGTCCGCCTGGGCGTGCCGCGCCACAGCCTGGCCGCCGCTTCACTCGCTTTGGCCCGCGGCACGCCCGCCCCGCCGCTGCGTATCGGCGCCCCCGCCTTGCCGCCCGGCCTCTCCACCTCGGACGCGCTCGCCTGCGTGGCCGGGCATCTGGCCGGGGTGATCCTGCACTGGTCGGACCAGGTGAGCGGCGCCGCCACGCCCGAGCCGGTCCACCAGATGCGCGTCGCCGTGCGCCGCCTGCGCTCCGTGTTGGCGCTGTTCCGCCGCGCTTCCACCGGCGGCGCCGGGGAGGCCACCTGGTTCGCCGGCCTCGCCGCTTCGTTGCGCAACCTCGCCGCCCGGCTCGGCGTGGCGCGCGACTGGGACGTGTTCATCGGCGAGACCGGGGCCGAGGTGCAGGCCGCAATGCCGGACGACAGGCGGATCGCGCTCATGCTCGCCGCCGCCGGCCGCAAGCGCCTGGCCGCCTACGCCGACCTAGCCGCCTATCTCGCCAGTCAGGACTGGGCGCTGCTCTCGCTCGAGCTGGCGCTGCTGCCGACCACCCGGCCCTGGTTGCGCACCGGCAACCCGGAAACCCTGGCCGCCCCGGTGCGGCACTACGCGCCGCACGCGCTCGACCGCCGGCTGAAACACCTGCTGGCGCCAGGCGGCGACCTGTCCGCTTTGCCCGTCACCGAGCTGCACGATCTGCGCAAACACGCCAAGCAACTGCGCTACGCGACCGAGTTGTTCTCCCCGCTGTTCTCCGAGAAAGCCGGGCGGAAATACCTGGTGAGGCTGGCGCGGCTGCAGGAGGTGCTGGGCGCGGTGAACGACAGCGCGGCGGCCGCCATCCTGCTGGACCAGCTTGCCGGCGGGGCGGACCGCGCGTTCGCCGCCGGCGTGGTCCAGGGGTTCGGTGCGGCGCGTGCCCGGCGATCGGCGGCACGGGTGCAGGCCGCCTGGGCGCGTTTCGTGCGGGCGTCGCCGTTCTGGGACTGAGCGCCGGCACGCACGATACATTTCTTCGAATACAGACCCCCTGCCCGCCTTTCGTGCTATCGTCGCGCCGCTTTGTATCTTGCTGAAATCCATATCTATCCCGTCAAGGCCCTGGCCGGAACCGGCGTGCCCGCATCCGCCTGCGAGCCGTGCGGCCTCACGCAGGACCGCCGCTGGATGGTGATCGACCACAACAACCGCTTCCTCACCCAGCGCGTGCTGCCGCGCATGGCGGTGATCGCCGCCGGCATCACGCCGGAGGGCCTACGGCTCGCCACGTCCGGCCACGCCCCGATCGACGTCGCCACGCCCGGCGCCGAGTCGCCCCCGGAACAGGTGGTCGTCTGGCGCGACACCGTGACCGCCACCCCCGCCAGCCCGGCTGCCGCCGCCTGGCTCACCGCCGTGCTCGGCCAGCCCTGCCGCCTGGTCCACCTGCACGACCCCGACGCCCGCATTGCCCGCTCGCCCCGCGCCCTGCCCGGCGAAACCGTCAGCTTCGCCGACGCCTTTCCCGTCCTGCTCACCTCCCTCGGCTCGCTCGCCGACCTCAACGCCCGCCTCGCCTTCCCCGTCCCGATCACCCGCTTCCGCGGCAACCTGGTGATCGCCGACGCCCCCGCGTGGGCCGAAGACACCTGGCGCGTGATCCGCATCGGCAGCGCTATCTTCCGCGTGGCCAAGCCGTGCGACCGCTGCATCGTGACAACGATCGACCAGGCAACGGGCGAACGGCCGCAGCGCATGGAGCCGTTGCGCACCCTCGGTCAGTTTCGCCAGGATGAGAACGGCATCATGTTCGGGCAGAACCTGGTGCCTGTCGTGAACGGGCTCGTCTCGGTCGGGGATCAGGTGGCCGTCCTGGAAACAGGCTTGCCTAACGTGACACCGCTCTAGGCAAGCAAGGCCTTCTTTTCTGAAGAAAAGAAGCAAAAGACTTTTGGTCCCTGTCGGGGAGCACTTCCCCCTCACCCGACAGGGAGCAAAAGTTTTTGGTCCTTTTTTCCAAAAAAGGACTGCTTGCTTGCCTTGCCCTCCCCCACCCTGCATACCCCGCCGAAACCGGAGCCCAGCCCGCCAGCCATGATGTATTTCACCCGCGGCAAGACCCTCGCCATACTGGGCGTCTGCCTGTTGGGCCTCCTGCTATGCCTGCCGAACTTCTTCCCCGCCCCCGCCGCCTGGGTGCCCTGGCGCCGCATCCATCTCGGGCTGGACCTGCGCGGCGGCAGCTACCTGCTGATGCAGGTGGACATGGAAGCCGTCCAGCACGAACGACTCGATGCGCTCGCCGACACCGCGCGCTCGTCCCTGCTCCACGAGCACATCGGCTACCAGAACCTCGCCGCCGAAGCCGCCAACCAGCGCGTGTTCCTGCATCTGCGCGACCCGACGCAGCACGACGCCGCGGTCCGCACCCTGCGCGCCATGCAGACCGGCGTGCCGGGCGAATTTGCCGTCAGTGACCTCGCCGGCAACAACATCGCCATCACCCTCTCGCGCGAGGCCCTCATCGGAACCGCCAACCGCGCCGTCGAGCAATCCATCGAGATCGTCCGCCGCCGTATCGACGAGACCGGCGTCGTCGACCCCCAGATCACCAAGCAGGGCGACGACCGCATCGTGGTCCAGCTCCCCGGCGTGGAAGATCCGAACCGCGTCAAGGAACTGCTCGGCAAAACCGCCAAGATGACGTTCCATTTGCTGGACGAACTCGGCAGTGCCCGGCGCCCCGGCCGGCCCAGGCGTCGAGCTGCTGCCGATGCAGAACAACCCGGCCGAGAAGCTGGCGATACGCAAGCGCATCGAGGTCGACGGCGCGGACCTCACCGACGCGCGCGCCGGCACCAGCCAGCAGGACGGCGCCTGGGTGGTGAACTTCACTTTCAACGCCCACGGCGCCAGCCGCTTCGCCGACACTTCCCGCGCCAACGTCGGCAAGCGCTTCGCCATCGTGCTCGACAACCAGATACTGTCCGCCCCCGTCATACGCGAGGCGATCACCGGCGGCCGCGGCCAGATCAGCGGCAGCTTCGACGCCGCCAGCGCCAACCAGCTCAGCGTGCTGCTGCGCGCCGGCGCCCTGCCCGCCCCGCTCACCGTCATCGAGGAACGCACCGTCGGCCCAGAGCTCGGCGCCGACAGCATACGCGCCGGCGCCTACTCGCTGATCGCCGGCTTCCTGCTCGTGGTCGGCTTTATGGGCACGTTCTACGGCCTGTTCGGCTGGTTCGCGAACGTGGCACTCGTCGTCAACCTCGTTCTCCTGGTCGCCGTGCTGTCGCTGTTCGAAGCGGTACTCACACTCCCCGGCATGGCCGGCCTGCTGCTCACGCTCGGCATGGCGGTGGACGCCAACATCCTGATCAACGAGCGCATACGCGAGGAGACCAAGAACGGCCGCACCCCGCTGAACGCGATGGAGACCGGCTTCAAGCGCGCGTTCTCCACCATCCTGGACAGCAACGTCACCGCGTTCCTGGCCCACGTGATGCTGTTCATCTTCGGCACCGGCCCGGTGAAGGGCTTCGCGCTCACCATCACCATCGGCATCGCCACCACGCTCTTCACCGCCACCGTGCTGGCGCGACTGATGATGGTGCGCTGGTACAGCGCCCGCCGCCCGCAACTGCTCCCCGTCTAGGCCGCACCCATGTTCAACCGCCCGATGTTCCGCTTCGTGCCGGACGACACGCGCTTCGCCTTCATGCGCGCGCGCTTCTACGGCCTCGCCGGCTCGTTCATCCTGTCCGCCCTCTCGATCGGCCTGTTTTTCTATCCCGGCCTGAAGCTCGGCCTCGATTTCAAGGGCGGCATCACCATCGAGGCCCGCACCCAGGGCCCCGCCGATTTCAACAAGCTGCGCGATGCGTTCGCCGCCGCCCACGTGCCCACCGCCGGCCTGCAGCGCTTCGGCGCGCCGGACGACGTGCTGATACGTCTCGACGCCCAGGCGACGCCGGCCGCCAACCAGGCGATGCAACACCAGGTGGAAACCGTTCTGGCCACCGCCCAGCCCGGCACCAAGGTCCTGCGCAACGACGTGGTCGGCGCCTCCGTCAGCGCCGAGCTGCTGCAGAACGGCATACTGGCGCTGGTGTTCAGCCTGGCGATGATCTTCGCCTATATCTGGTTCCGCTTCGAATGGCAGTTCGCCGTCGGCGCGGTCGTCACCCTGCTGCTCGACGTGACCAAAACCATCGGCTTCCTGGTGATCACCCGCATCGAGTTCGACAGCGTGATGGTGGCCGCAATCCTGACCATCATCGGCTACTCCACCAACGACAAGGTGGTGGTGTACGACCGGGTCCGCGAGAATTTGCGCAAATACAAGACGATGCCGCTGCGCCAGCTCATCGACCTGTCCATCAACGAGACGTTGAACCGCACCCTCGGCACCAGCTCCACGGTGTTCCTGGCCAGCGTGCCATTGGCGCTGTTCGGCGGCGCCAGCCTGTCCGGTTTCGCGATGGCCATGCTGTTCGGCATCGCCATCGGCACGGTCAGCTCGATCATGATCGCCGCGCCCATCCTGCTGCTGCTCGGCGAGAACCGGCTGCGCCGCGAAGTGATCGCGCCTGCCGGCAAGTCCGTCCCCGGCTGAGTCGCGCCGCCTTCCGCCTGCCCAGGGCGGATTTCGCGGCTAAGCTAGTCCGCCTGTGCCACCATCACGTCCCCGACCGATACCCGTTGCAGGGCTTCCGGCCGGGGCATGCCCTAATTTGCCGGCTGCCAAAGCTTCAATGTCGGGAAAGTCTCACGCTGCGAGACGGTGACGGTCCATTTTGCGTCACTTTTATAAAAGAGAAAGCGCGTTCTTTTTACTTCGCCAAACCATCTCGCCGGGTAAGATGCGTTAACATGCATCATGAACGCTGACGTGCAGTCCCGCCTGTTATTCGTAGGATCTGATCCGGCCTGGCAGAAAGCTGCCGCCGCGGCTGCCGCCCGCCGTGGCGCCGTGCTGGACGTGCAGCCCGACGTGTATGCGGCGCTCGCCTCGATGCTGCCGTCCCGTTTCGTCTACGATCACGTGCTGGCCGTGGCGCCGCTGCGGTCGCGCGCGATCGATGCGCTTGCCGGCATGCTGGACGAGGTGACGCTGCACCCCACGCCGCTGCTGCTGCTCGGCTGTTCGAGCAGCGGCATCGCCACGCCGATCCCCTGCGTGGATCATCCGGACGCCGATGCGGTATCCGCCGCGTTGGGCAGCAACCAGTCGCAGGTGCCGTCCGGCCAGCCGCCGATGAACTCCGCAGAGCTCGCCTCCACCCTGCATGCCGGCGGGCTGCGCATGCGCTTCCAGCCGATCCTGCGCGCGTCCGACCTGGAGCCGATCGGGCTCGAGGCGCTGGCCCGCCTGCATCACGACCAGCGCGGCATCCTGCACCCCAAGGATTTCATCCCACTGACCATCGCCTGCGGCCGCGAGCGCGTGCTGACCGGCATCGCCGCCGCGCGCACGTTCCTCGAGATCGGCGCCCGGCTGCGCGCGACGGACCTGTTCGTCACCATCAACCTGCCGCTGTCGACGGTGATGAACGAGTTCGCCGTGCGCCGTGGTGTGGAGCTGTGCGCCGTGGCCGAGGTGAACCCCGCGCAGATCATGCTGGAGGTGCTGGAGAGCAGCACCGCGCCCGATCTGGACAAGTTGCGCACGGCACTGGAGGCGTGGCGCAAGGCCGGCTTCCGCCTGGCCGTCGACGACGCCGGGCCTGCCTTGCCGCATTGGCGGGACCTGCTCGACCTGCCGTTCGACGCGCTGAAGCTGGACGGTGCCATGGTGAAGGATCCGGCGCAGCACGGACTGTTGGAGACGATCGTGCGCGAGGCAAAGGCCAGGCAACGCTACCTCGTCGCCGAGGGCATCGAAGACCAGGCGTGCCTGGATCGCGTGCTGGCGCTTGGCGTGGATGCCGTGCAGGGCTTCATGTTCTCGCGTCCGCTGCCTGCGATGGCGGTGCCGATCTGGCTGGAGCACTGGCGGAAGCGCTCCGAGATAGGCGAGTAAGAAAGCAGTCCTTTTTCGAGAAAACGGACCAAAAAGCTTTTGCTCCGACGCCTGCCCGGAGATCAGGCTTTGACTGCAGCCGCACGACTTGCAGAAAAAGTGTAGGCCGTGGTGCAAGCGTCGGAGCAAAAGCTTTTTGGTCCTTTTTCTCGAAAAAGGACTGCTGTCTTTCTTTCTATCCCTCCAGCCCAGCAACAAAAACCCCCGCCGCCGCCTCGAAAAACGCACGATCCGCGCCGGAAAACCGGTCGAGCTCCGGGCTGTCCACATCCAGCACCCCGACCAGGCGACCCTCCCGGACCAGCGGCACCACGATCTCCGACAGCGACGCGCCATCGCAGGCGATGTGGCCCTCGAACGCGTGCACGTCCGGCACCACGATCGTCTCCCGGCGCGCGGCCGCGGTGCCGCACACACCTCGGCCGAGCGGAATGCGCGTGCAGGCCGGCAGGCCCTGGAACGGGCCCACCACCAGCACGTCGCCCTGCAGGAAGTAGAACCCCACCCAGTTCAGGCGCTCCACGCGCTGGAACAGCAGCGCCGCCATATTGGCGGCGTTCGCGGTCATGTCGGGCTCGCCGGCGAGCAGCGCGCGCAGCTCGTCGATTATGGCCGACGCTGCCTCGCCCAGCGCCACCATCAAGCGGCGGGTTCGAACTTCATCGCCGCGCCGTTCATGCAATAGCGCAGCCCGGTGGGCTTCGGCCCGTCGGGGAACACGTGGCCCAGATGGCCGCCGCAACTGGCGCAATGCACTTCGACCCGGCTCATGCCCATTGAGCGGTCTTCGCGTGGTGGCGACGGCACCTTCCAGCGGCGCGTAGAAGCTCGGCCAGCCGGAATGGCTCTCGTATTTGGTGGTGCTGTCGAACAGCTTGGTCTGGCACGCGGCGCAGAGGAACTCGCCCGGGCGTTTTTCGCCGTTGAGCGGGCTGGCGCCCGGGCGTTCGGTGCCGTGCTCGCGCAGCACGCGGTATTGCTCCGGCGTAAGTTCGACGCGCCACTCGGCGTCGGTTTTCTGGCTGGTGGTGTTCTGGTCGGACATTGCGCGCCCCTCGTTCGTTGCTGGTGCTGATATGGGCGGCGAGGGCCGGCAGGAAAAGAGCCGGCCGGGGCTCCGGATCGTTTGTCGCGGGCGCGCGCGGATAGCGCGCCCGCACGCCGGTGCTGGCCCCGGCACTCGCAACCGTCTGGCCACGGCGGACCCGGCGCGCTTCAGTTCCGCACGACCCTGTAGAGATCCAGCCCCTCGCCACTGCGCACCGGCTGCAACATCGCCGGCACCGCACTAATCCCGACATTGTAGTGCTGCACCAGGACGAAATCGAACTTGCCGGGCCAACCGCGAAAATAGCTGCGCGCGCCCTGGCCGTCGCCGCGCTCCACCCCATCGTCCGGGAGCGCCGCACCCGCGCGCAATTCGTCGGGCGAAATGGGCAATCCGTTCGGCGTGCTGGATCGCAAATAGGCCGGCATCATGCGGACGGTGGTAAGTCCGTTAAACAAATAAGGCACGAGCGCGTCGCGGTCGATCACCGCAACCAGCGGCATGTGCCAGATGGCGTTTTGCGGTATGCGTTCGGCACCGGTGCCGTGGCCTTCCGTGTTGACCACCAGCAGACGCGCACCCTGTGGCAAGGCCGCCAGAACGCGCCTGTGTTCGCGCACCTGGTGATCGACCAGGCGCAGCGCGGTCCACGCATCGGCAGAGCGCAGGCAGACCAGCGCAAAAACGAGTGCGGCGAGTTTCCAGCGCATCACATGCTCGCCTGTCCACGATATCCCGCCGATCAGCAACATGGTGGCCACCAACGGAAGGCGGAGATCCATCCCCCATGTGCTGGCGACCACGTGCGGCATGATCGCCGCGACCACTGCCACCACCGCGGCCGCAGGCCAGATTTTCGCAGCCACGCGCACGCGCCGCACGACCGCGATACCGAGTAGCAAAACCGCCACCAGGCTCAGCAGACCGACGCGATCGCGCAGGAACAGCATCGGCGAGACGAACGCCATCAGCCTGTCGCCCAACGTGCCGTATTGCGTCTGCAGCGCGCCGACATATCCGGCGGACACGTTCAGCGTTGCCGCAAACGCGAGTGCCGGTACCGCCTGCGCGGCCGCGGCCACCACATCCCACACGCGTCCCGGGCCGCCGCCCAGCAGGCGCGCAGCTTCCAGCCCCGCCACCGAAAGGCAGTAGGCGAGGCACGCAAAGGCATGGCCGAAATACAGCAGCAGCACCAACGGCGCGAACACCAGCGCACGCCGCCATCTCGGCCAGCCGGACGCGGCGATCCAGCCGGCAAACAGCATCACCGAAAGCCCGGCGGCAAACAAATAATTCAGAAAACCCAGCGCCAGCAGCGTGTTCGTGCAAAGCAAAAACGCCGCCGCAGGCACCAGGCTGGCGCGCCGATGCACCGCATAATGCAGGCAGGCCGTCGCCGCGGCCGGCATCAGCATGCAGACGCATACGAACAGCTTGCCCGCAACGTAGATCGGCAAAACGTGCAGCAGCAGCGGCAGCACCGCGTCCATCGCCAGATACGGTATCGGCGCCCAATGTATGGCGTAATAGCGCTGCAGATCGGCGGAGTGCGGCCAGGCTGAAAGCACGTGCATGCGCGCTAGGTGGTTCAGCGTGTCGCCCATCGCGGGAAACTGCACGGCTAGGAAGGGCGCCAGGGCTGCGGCTGCGAACAGGAGGTAGGCGTATCGGTAGCGGAACATAGATCAGGAAGAAAGCGCTTCTTTTTTGAAAAAAAGAAGCAAAAAACTTTTGCTCCTCCGCATTTGCGACGCACCATTATATCCGGAAATGATCGGGCGTTTCAGCGGCGTCATAGCAAAAGTTTTTTGCTTCTTTTTTCAAAAAAGAAGGCCTTGCTTACCTTGCCAAAATCCGATCCAAAATCACCCGCTCCAACTCCGCCAGATCCGCCCCCGCGCGCCGCGGCCGCGGCAGGTCCACCCGCAGATCCAGCCCGATACGCCCGTCCTCTATCAGCAGCACGCGGTCCGCCAGGATCGCCGCCTCCGCCACGTCATGCGTCACCAGCACCGCGGTGAAACGCCGCTCCAGCCACACCCGCTCCAGCAGCGCCTGCATGTCCAGCCGGGTCAGCGCATCCAGTGCGCCCAGCGGCTCGTCGAGCAGGAACAGCTGTGGATCGGCCGCCAGCGCGCGCGCCAGCGCCACGCGTTGCCGCTGGCCGCCGGAGAGCACGCGCGGCCACTCGCCCGCCCGGTCCGCCAGGCCCACGGCCTCCAGCGCCGCCATGCCGCGCGCCGACGAGGCCCGCGCCGCCGCACCGCGCGGCAGGCCGAGCGTCACGTTGTCGATCACGCGTTGCCAGGGCAGCAGCCGTCCGTCCTGGAACATGATGCGTATTTCGGACCTCGCGGCGTCCGGCGCGGCACCGCCCAGCCGCACGGTGCCGCCATCGGGCGAATCCAGCCCGGCCAGCATGCGCAGCAGCGTGCTCTTGCCCGATCCGCTGCGCCCGACGATCGCCACGAACGAGCCCGGCTCGATGTCGAGGTCGATGCCGTGCAGCACGCCGCGGTCGCCGAAGCTGCGCGACAGACCGTCGAGACGCACCGCCAGGCCGCCGCCGGCCGCCGGCCTGCGCTCCGGGACCGCAGCGCCGCCGATGCCCTCGCGCGGCATCGTGCGCGCCCAGCCGCCGAAAACCCGGGTCAGGCCCGGCTGAACGATGGATGCCATGCGAGCGCCCCCCTCTCGACCCAGCGCGCCAGGCTGTCGATCAGCTTGCCGAGCACCGCGTAGAGCAGGATGCCCAGCACCACGATGTCGGTCTGCATGAACTCGCGCGCATTCATCGTCATGAACCCGATGCCGGAATTGCCGGCGATGGTCTCGGCCACGATCAGCGTGAGCCACATGATGCCGAGCGCATAACGCACGCCCACCAATATGCTCGGCAGCGCGCCCGGGAAAATCACCAGTCGGAACAAGCGCATATCCGCGAACGCCCTGCACGCGCGCCATCTCCAGCAGGCCCGCATCGATCGTGCGTATGCCGTGATACGTGTTGTAGTAGATCGGGAAGAACACGCCGACGGCGACGAGGAACACCTTCGCACTCTCGCCGATGCCGAACCACACGATCACCAGCGGGATCAGCGCCAGATGCGGCACCATGCGCAGCATCTGCAGCGCGCCGTCGAACAGATCCTCCGCCAGCCGGCTGATCCCTGCCGCCAGCCCGAAGACGAAGCCAAGCGCGCCGCCGATCACGAAACCGACGGCCGCGCGCGCCGCGGATACCGCCACATCGCGCGGCAGCTCACCGCTGCGCAGCAGGCGCCAGCCGGCAAGCAGCACGGCATGCGGCGGCGGCAGTTTGCGCGCCGGCACCAGCCCGCTGGCCGAGAGCGCCTCCCAGGCAGCGAGCAGCAGCACCGGCACCAGCCAGGCGACGGCGGCGCGCCGGAAACCAGCGCATTGTCAGGATGCGGCCGCCAGCACCGGCTTGGGGGCGCGCTCGTTGGCGATGATCTCGCCGAACGGCCCGTTCAGCGCCACGCCGGGCTGCCCGCCGTACCCGGCCATGGCTGCAGCGGCAGGCGCGGGAACAGCAGTTCCGCCACCCGGTAGGCTTCCTCCAGATGCGGATAGCCGGACAGGATGAAGCTGTCCACGCCGAGCGCGCTGTATTCCATCAGCCGTGCCGCCACAGTATCGGCATCGCCCACCAACGCCGTGCCGGCGCCGCCGCGCACCAGGCCCACGCCGGCCCAAAGATCCGGGCTGATCTCCAGCTTGGCGCGGTTGCCGCCATGCAGCGCCGCCATACGTTGCTGGCCCACGCTGTCATAACGCGAAAACACCTTTTGCGCGTCGGCGATCACCTGGTCGTCGACATACCGGATGAGGTCGTTCGCCGCCTCCCACGCCGCCTCGCGCGTCTCGCGCACCACCACATGCAGCCGCAGCCCGA
This sequence comes from uncultured Alphaproteobacteria bacterium, assembly GCA_963795825.1. Classification (GTDB taxonomy): domain Bacteria; phylum Pseudomonadota; class Alphaproteobacteria; order Acetobacterales; family Acetobacteraceae; genus BOG-908. The sequence continues at coordinate 523,041 of CAWCIW010000005.1, forward strand.
AGCGTGAAGGCGCGGCCACGCTTCTCGGCGGCCGCGCGCGCCGTGGCGATCTTGGCGGCCACGTCGGCCGGCGGCTCGCCCCAGGTGAGATATACGTCGCAATGCTCGGCCGCCACATCGATACCGGCCGGCGACGAGCCGCCGAACCACAGCGGCGGATACGGCTGTTGCACCGGCGGGAACGCCAGCCGCGCATCCTCGACATGGATGTGCTTGCCCTGGAAGTTCACCGCCTCGCCGGCCATGACGCGGCGCCACACTTCGAGGAACTCGGCCGTCAACACATAGCGTTCGTCATGCGAAAGCCACTGGCCGTCGCCCTTCAGCTCCACCGGATCGCCGCCGGTCACCACGTTGATCAGCAGGCGGCCGTCGGTGGCGCGGTCCAGCGCCGCGGCCATGCGCGCGCCGACGATCGGCGACATGATGCCGGGGCGCAGCGCGATCAGGAAACGCAGTTGCTTGGTGAAGGGTGCGACGGTGGAGCCCACCACCCAGCTATCTTCGCAGGAGCGGCCCGTGGGCAGCAGCATGCCCCAGTAGCCGAGCTGGTCGGCCGCCTGCGTTACCTGGCGCAGGTAATCGAACGTCAGCGCGCGGCCGCCGGTGGTGGTGGCTAGGTGGCGGCCGTCGCCGTGGGTGGGCAGGAACCAGAGTAGCTGCATTTGTTGTTGTCTCCGTAAGAAAGAAAGCAGTTCTTTTTCGAGAAAAAGAACCAAAAAGCTTTTGCTCCCTGTCGGGTGTTGGGGAAGTTCTCCCCGACAGGGACCAAAAGTCTTTTGCTTCTTTTCTTCAGAAAAGAAGGCTTTAGCTACCCTTGCCTGGCCTGGCCTCTTGCAAGTCGATACGCGCCGGTATCAGGCCCAGCCTCGCAAAAACATCGGCCACGTCCTGCTGCCCTGCTAGGATCTTGTCATCCACGGGCTGCACGCCGAATGCCAGGCGATCCACCGCGCGCTTCACCGCCACAGGGTCCATGCCCATCGCCGGCGCCAGCAATTGCGTCACCTCGTCGCGATGGCCGGCGGCGAATGCTTCCGTCTCGGTAAGATCGGCAACGATCATGTGCACCACATCAGGATTGGCGCCGGCGAAATCGCGCGTGGCGAGAAAGAACTCGCGGTTCTCGTCGATGATCTTGCCGCCCACTTTGCCGTCGGCGACCTGTCGCGTCTGCAGGGCGGTTTCCGCGGCGGCCAGATACGGATCCCAGATCACCCAGGCATCTACGCTGCCGTTCTCGAAAGCCGGCCGCGCATCGGAGGGCTTGAGGAATACGCACTCCACGTCGGCCGGCGTGAGCCCGCCGGACTGCAGCACGCGCACCAGCAGATTATGCACGTTCGAGCCCTTGTTGAGCGCGATGCGTTTGCCGCGCAGATCGGCGATGCTGTGTATCGGGCTGCCGGAAGGCACGATCAGCGCCTCGCCATGCGGGCTGGGCGGTTCCACGGCCACATAGACCAGTTTCACGCCCGCGGCCTGTGCAAAGATCGGCGGCGTATCGCCGGTGATGCCAAAATCGATGGCGTCGGCGCCCATCGCCTCGAGCAAAGCCGGGCCGCCGAGGAACTCCGTCCAGGTGACGTGCACGTGCAACGGCGCCAGTCGGCGCTCCAGCGTGCCGCGCGCCTTTTCGAGCACCAGCGTGCCGTATTTCTGGTAGCCGATGCGCACGGTGCGTTCCCTGGACCAGCCGGAGGCCGGGAACAGGCAGAGCAGCGCCACCGCGGATAACCACATCGTCCGTGCGTTGATTATCATGAGCCACCCCGATCATGCGCCAAACGATGGTGAATGAACAGGAGCCCGAAAGCAAGGCTAAGCTGCAGACCAAAAAGAACCACTGTCAGATTGCGTGATATCTCAGGAAGGCCGGCGACAGCGGAGTCAAAAGTTTTTTGCTTCTTTTTTGCAAAAAAGAAGGCCTTTCTTTCTAACCTTCCCCAGGATCACCAATTTTGTTACGATCTTCTGATTATAGGCGGCGGCATAAACGGCGCCGGCATAGCGCGCGACGCCGCCGGCCGGGGGCTGTCCGTCTGCCTGGTGGAACAGGACGACCTGGCCGGCCACACCAGCGCCGCCAGCACCAAGCTCATCCATGGCGGCCTGCGCTACCTGGAATATTACGAGTTCCGCCTGGTGCGCGAGGCGTTGGCGGAACGCGAGCGCCTGCTGGCCATAGCGCCGCATATCGTGTGGCCGATGCGCTTCGTGTTGCCGATGGACAAGGGCATGCGGCCGGCCTGGATGATACGCGCCGGCCTGTTCCTGTACGACCACATAGGCGGCCACCGCAGTCTGCCGGGAAGCCGGGCGCTGCAGCTCGACGGCAACCCGCTCGGCGCCGGGTTGAAGCGGCAGACCGGCCGGGCCTTCGCCTATTCCGACTGCTGGGTGGAGGATAGCCGGCTGGTGGTGCTGAACGCGGTGGATGCGGCCGAGCGCGGCGCCAGCATACGCACGCGCACGAAGCTGGTCAGCGCCAGGCGCGAGGGCAATGTGTGGAACGCCGTGCTGGCCTCTGCCTATGGCGAGACGACGGTCCACGCGCGCCAGGTTGTCAACGCGGCGGGGCCGTGGGTGGGCCAGGTTCTGGCCGGCGCGCTCGGGCAGAATGCGGCGGCAAGGACGCGGCTGGTCAAAGGCAGCCACATCGTGGTCAAGCGGCTTTACGAGGGCGACCACGCCTATCTGCTGCAGAACCCGGACAAGCGGGTGATCTTCGTCATCCCCTACGAGGAGGCGTTCTCGCTGATCGGCACGACGGACCTGCCGTGGGACCAGGATGCCGGGCAAGTGGAAATATCGCCGGAAGAGACCGCCTATCTGTGCGAGGCGGTCACCCGCTGGACGGCCCGCCCGGTGGTGCCGGAGGATGTGGTGTGGAGCTATTCCGGCGTGCGGCCGCTGCATGATGACGGTGCGGAAAGTGCGTCGGCGGTGACGCGGGACTACGTTTTGGAGCTGGACGCGCCGGACGGGGCGGCGCCGGCGCTGTCGATCTATGGCGGCAAGATCACCACCTATCGCCGGCTGGCGGAGGCGGCGCTGGCCAAACTGGGCGTGGGCGGTGCGTCGTGGACCGGCACGGCGGCGTTGCCTGGCGGCGATCTGCCGGGCGGGGATTTCGCGCGGTTCGTGGCCGATCTGCGCGCGGCCTATCCGTTCCTGTCGGCCGCTTCGGCGCACCGGCTGGCGCGCGCGTACGGCACAAGGGTGACGGCGATGCTTGGCCAGGCGAAGTCGCGCGAGGCGCTGGGCGAAGATTACGGCGGCGGGCTGACCGAGGCGGAATTGGACTATCTGCGCGAGCGGGAGTTCGCGCGCACGCCGGAGGACGTGCTGTGGCGGCGCTCCAAACTGGGGCTGCACGTGCCGGCCGGCACCGCTTCGCGCCTGGCAGAGGTGATGGCGTGAAGGACCATATCGGCGCGATCGACCAGGGTACCACGAGCACGCGTTTCATCGTGTTCGGGCGCGACGGCCGGATCGTGGCGTCGGCGCAAAAGGAGCATGCGCAATACACGCCGCAGCCCGGCTGGGTGGAGCACGACGCGGACGAGATTTTGCGCAACGTGATGGCCACCGCGGCCGAGGCGCTCGCGCGCGCCGGGCTGGCCGCCGATGCGCTGGCCGCGATCGGCATCACCAACCAGCGCGAGACCACGCTGCTGTGGAACAGGCGGACCGGCCGGCCGCTGCACCGCGCGCTGGTATGGCAGGATACGCGGACGGACACGCTGGTGGCGGCCTATGCGGCCGATGGCGGCAAGGCGCGCTTCCAGGCGAAGACCGGCCTGCCGCTGGCGAGTTATTTCTCCGCACTGAAGCTGCAGTGGCTGCTCGACACCGTGGAGGGCGCGCGCGCGATGGCGGAAGCGGGCGACGCGCTGTTCGGCACAATCGATGCGTGGCTCGCCTGGAATCTGTGCGGCCGACACGCCACGGATGTGACCAACGCCAGCCGCACCCAGTTGATGGATTTGCGCAGCCTCGACTGGTGTCCGGAGCTGCTCGACGCATTCCGCATTCCGCGCGCCTGCCTGCCGGACATCGTTGCGTCGTCGAGTTTCGTGGGCCCGGCGCGGGACTTGGGCGGCGCGCCGGTGATGGCGCTGATCGGCGACCAGCAGGCGGCGCTGGTGGGCCAGGTGTGCTTTGGCGTCGGCGAAGCAAAGAACACCTATGGCACGGGCAATTTCCTGTTGCTGAATACCGGGCTGGAGCCGGTGGCCTCGCAACACGGGCTGATCACGACGGTCGCCTACAAACTGGGCGACGCGCCGGCGACGTATGCGCTGGAGGGCTCGATCGCGATCACCGGCGCGCTGGTGCAATGGCTGCGCGACGGGCTCGGGCTGATCGCCGCGGCACCTGAGGTGGACGCGCTGGCGGCGAGCGTGGCCGATAGCGGCGGCGTGTATATCGTGCCGGCGTTCTCCGGCCTGTACGCGCCGTATTGGCGCGAGGATGCACGCGGGTTGATTTGTGGGCTGACGCGCTACGCCAGCCGGGCGCATCTGTGTCGCGCGGCGCTCGAGGCCACGGCGTACCAGACTGTCGATGTGGTGCGCGCGATGGCCGAGGATTCCGGCATCGCGCTGGCGGAGTTGCGAGTGGATGGCGGCATGGTGCGCAGCGCCCCGCTGATGCAGTTCCAGGCAGATATGCTGGGCACCGACGTGATACGCCCGGCGGTTACCGAGACGACGGCTTTGGGGGCTGCCTATGCGGCCGGTCTCGCCTGCGGGTTCTGGAGCGGGACGGCGAGCTGGCGTCGCACTGGCATGTGGACCAGCGCTGGCTGCCGGCGATGGAGGCGCCGCAGCGGGCGCGGCTGCTGGCCGGGTGGCATCGCGCGATCGAGCGCGCCCTGTGAGCGCAAGCGGGGTTGCCGGGCGGGCGGCGATTGACGCGAATAGTTAACACAGGGCAGCCTCGCGCGAACGCAACAACCCGAGGCCACCGATGTCGCACCGCGCCGCCCTGCTGCTGACCGCCGCCGCCTGCCTTGCCGGAGTGTCGCCCGCGTTCGCCGGCCCGCTGGTGGTGGGCTCCGGCAACGAGGCGGTGATCGATCCGCCGGTGCCGCACCCGAACGAGACGCCGTGCGAGGTGCCGCTGGTGACCAACGCGAAGTTCGGCGCGCAGCCCGCGACCTACAGCTACACGCCGCCGGCCGCCTGCCCCGGCCCCTGGGCCGTCGTCGTGCTGAACATCGGTATTTCGCTGAACCACGGCGTGCAGTTCGACCGCTCCGGGCTGCTGCAGCTCGCCGGCGTGCCGTTATGGTTCGGCACCACCGCGGAGCCGCGCGCCACGCTTTCGCCGAGCTGGAATTTTGAAAAGGACGTGACGGAATATACCGCTTTGTTCACCCAGGCGCAGTCCGGCACGATGCAGATCCCGAACTACCAGAGCCCGGTCTATACCAGCACGATCACCGCGAATGCGTCGCTCACCTTCTATCCGGCGACCGCCGCCTATCCCGCGCCGCTGACCGCCGATGTGGTTCTGCCGTTGCCGGCGGGCGGCGGCCTGGCCACGCTGAACACCGGCACGGACCAGCTCACCACCACGGCGACGCTGCCCACCAACATCGCGCATGCCACGCTCGACCTGTATCTGCAGGGACAGAGCGGCGACGAGTTCTGGTATCTTTGCGTTCCCAGCGCGCTCTCGGGCGAGCTGGAGAGCTGCGGCAACACGTCGTTCCGCGAGGGCCAGGTCACCGTCGACGGCACGCCGGCGGGCGTGGCGCCGGTGTTCCCGTGGATCTTCACCGGCGGCATCGATCCGTATCTGTGGCAGCCGATACCCGGCGTGCAGACCTTCGATTTCACCGCGTTCCACGCCGATCTTTCGCCGTTCGCCGGCGTGCTCAGCAACGGCAAGCCGCACACCATCGCCACATCCGTGTTCAACGCGAACGGCTATTTCTCGGCCACCGGCGCGCTGCGGCTGTTCCTCGACCACGGCGCCACGACGGTGACCGGCGGTATCACCCGCAACACGCTCACGGCGGCCAACCCGAAGGTCACCAACACCGTCACCAGCGCAAACGGGGTGGCCACCGGCTCGGTGGATATCGCCAGCACGCATGATTTCACCATCAGCGGCACCGTCACCGGCTCGAACGGCACCGTGGTGAACACGCTGACGCAGGCGGGCACTTTCACCAGCAACCAGAAATTCGATGTGTCTGGCAGCCGGGAACTGCAAATGACCCACCAGGTGGCGACGACGAAGATCACCAGCACGTCCCAGGGGCCGGGGGCCACCTACACGACAACTACCACGCTGAACTATCCGCTGACGGTGTATTACAATTACGGCGTGCAGACGAATGGCAGCGCGGTCCAGACCGTCAATGTGAACCAGCAATATTTGTCGAATTTCGCGGCCGAGACGAACAGCCTTCCTTCCGCGCAGGAAAGCCTGACGAACGCGATCGCCACAGGCGACATCCTGTTCTTCGACAAGAACGGCAGCGTCACCGGCCATAAAAGCCAGAACGAGACGGCGGATTACCTGCGCAGCGGGACGGCGGTATCCTGCGTGAAGCGTCAGCTGACGGCACGGAACAACGTCATCTCCGGCGTGCAGAAAGGCTGCTGACCTACCCCGTCTGACACGTGGCGCACCAGTAGAGCTTGCGCCCGCCAAGCAACTCCACCAGCACCTTCTGCCCGCACACATGGCAGGGCTGTCCGGCGCGGTGGCACACATAGGTGGCGTCCCCGCGCCGCGGCTTGCCCTTGCGGCGGACGCGGTCCTCCACGCGCGTGGTGATGATGCGGCCGGTCTTCACGCCGTCGCGCATCAGCTCCGCGAGGTCGTCCCATAGCGCAGCCCAGCGTTTTTCGGTCAGCGCGCGCCCAGGCTGGTGCGGCTCCAGGCGCGCGCGGAACAGCACCTCGGCGCGGTAGATGTTGCCGATGCCCGCCACGATATCCTGCCGCATGAGCAGCAGGGCCAGCGACGTGCGCGAAGCGTGCAGTTTGGCAAAGGCCTTGGCCGGGTCGCCATCTTCGCGCAACGGATCTTCGCCGAGGCGGGCCATGGCGGCGTCCTTTTCGGGCGTGCTCAGCACCTCGCAGGCGGTGGGGCCGCTGAGATCCGCCACATGCACGCCCGCGACCAGCCGCAGCCTGACCAGGCCGCGCGGCTCTGGCGGGAAGATGTCGGTCTCGGCCGGTTTGCCACGCCGGCGGCCGATGCCTTCCAGCCCGGCGCCGGTGAAACGCCACATGCCATAAAGGCCGAGATGCACGCGCAACCAAATATCGTCCGAGAAGCGCAGGAACATCTGCTTGCCGTGCGCTTCGGCGCATTGCAGTACGCGGCCGTCCAGGAGGGCGGCGCCGTCGGTGAAGCGGCCTTGCGGGGATGAGGCGTCGATCTGCTTGCCGGCGAAGTGTTGCTGGAAGGCGAGCGCGAGGCGGTGGACGGTGTGGCCTTCTGGCATGTCTGCGGTGCGGGCTCTCGTGATGTTAGCAAGCAAGTAGTCCTTTTTCGAGAAAAAGGACCAAAAAGCTTTTATCTCGACGCCTGCACCAAGGCATCCAATCTGTCTGCCAGGATGCGCGCTTGCAGACGCTGCCTCGGCCTTGGTGCAGGCGTCACAGCAAAAGCTTTTTGCTTCTTTTTCTCGAAAAAGAAGGCCTTGCTTGCCTACCCGGCCACCCGCGTGCGCACTCGCAAAGTCACCCACTCCTCCGCCGACGTAGGATGTATCCCGATCGTCCGGTCGAAATCTCCTTTGGTCGCACCAGCCGTCATCGCAACACCGATCGCCTGCATCATCTCCGCCGCGTCGTCGCCCATCATATGCGCGCCCATCACGCGCTGGCTCGCCTGGTCCACAACCAGCTTCATCAGCGTGCGCCGCTTGCGGCCGCTCATCATGTGGCGCATCGGCGTGAAATGCGCGATGTAGATATCCGCGGGCCCCAACTTCGCAGCCTCCTCCTCGGTCAATCCGCACGTGCCGATCGGCGGCATCGAGAACACCGCCGTCGGTATCGCCTCGAACGACCAGCGGCGGATCTGCGTGCCGAATAGCCGGTCCGCCAGCTGGTGCCCCTCGGCGATCGCCACCGGCGTCAGGTTCATCTTGTTGGATACGTCGCCGATCGCGAATACATGCGCCTGGCTGGTGACGTTCTCCGCATCCACGATCACCGCGCCGTTCGACGCCGTGGCGATCCCTGCGCGCTCCAGGCCGAGGCCCTTGATATTGGGCGCCCGGCCCACCGCGAAAAACACCAGGTCGCTGTCGAAATGCCGGCCATCGGTGAGGTGCAGCCGCTTGCAGCCATCCTCGCGCAGTTCCAGACGATGCAGCATCACGCTGGGATGTAGCCGGATGCCCTGCGCCTGCAACCCTTCCGCAAGTGCCTCGCGTATGTCGTGGTCGAACCCGCCCAGCGGCAGGCGTTGGCGATACAGCAGGTCCACCTCGGCGCCCAGTCCACGGAAGATGCCCGCGAACTCCACGCCGATATAGCCGCCGCCCACCATCGTCACGCGTTTGGGGCAATCCGGCAGGAAGAACGCCTGGTCCGACACGATGCCGTGCTCCGCGCCCTCGATCTCCGGCCAGCGCGGATGCCCGCCGACCGCGATCACGATGCGCTCCGCGGTGATCACGCGCTCGCCCACCTGCAAGGTGTGCGCATCGAGGAACGTCGCGCGCTCGAAGAACCAGGCGACGCCTGTATTCTCCAGCAGCTTCACATAGATGCCGTTCAGCCGGTGGATTTCGGCGTCCTTGGCCGCCATCAGCGCCGCCCAGTCATGCGTGGCCGGTTGGCTGCTCCAGCCGAAGCCGTGGCTGTCTTCCGCCCAGGCCGCATATTCCGCCGCCTGCACCATCAGCTTTTTCGGCACGCATCCCACGTTAACGCAGGTGCCGCCCCAGTGGCGCTCTTCCGCGATGCCCACGCGCGCGCCGTGGCTGGCCGCGATGCGCGCGCAGCGAACGCCGCCGGAGCCGCCGCCGATGACGAAGAGATCGTAGTCCATCGCGAAAATCCTAGCTGCAGCCTGCAACGAAACGCGCCATACGCAGCAGGGCCTCCTGCAATACCGCGTCGGACGCGGCCGTGCTGATACGCACATAAGGGCTCGCTCCGAACGCGCCACCATGCACCGTCGCCACGCCCTCCTCCATCAGCAGCGCCTCGCAGAATGCCGCGTCATCGGCGAGCAGCGCACCGCCCGGCGAGCGCCGCCCGATCAGCCCGGCCACGCCGGGATAGGCGTAGAACGCGCCGCCGGGCTGGTGGCAGGTGATTCTCGGCATCGCGCGCAACGCCGCCACCACCCGCGCGCTGCGCGATGCATATTCCGCGCGCATCACCGCCACCAGATCCTGTGGCCCTTCGAGGGCCGCGAGCGCTGCCGCCTGCGCCACCGGTGACACGCCGCCGGTGGACTGGCCCTGCACGTTCGCCATCGCCGCGATCAGGGCCGCCGGCCCGCCGGCAAACCCCACCCGCCAGCCGGTCATCGCATAGGTCTTCGATACGCCTGTCAGCGTCAGCACGCGGTCCGCCAGGTCCGGCGCGACCGCGGCCAAGGTCGGGTTCGGCGTGCCGTCATGCACCAGATGCTCGTACATATCGTCCGACATCACCCACACCCAGGGCGCGCGCCGCAATATCTCCGCAAGCGCCAGCAGATGCGCCACGCCGAGCACGGCGCCGGTCGGATTGTTGGGGTAATTCAGCACCACCCATTTCGTGCGCGGCGTGATCGCGCGCGCCAAAGCTTCAGGGTCCGGCAGGAACCCATCGGATTCACTGCAGGCGAGATAGCGCGGCTCGGCGCCGGCCATGCGCGCGATCAGCGGGTAGGCGTTCCAGTACGGCGCCGGCACGATGATCTCGTCGCCGGGATCGAGCGTTGCGATCAGCGCGTCGTAGATGATCTGCCGGGCGCCGTGGCCCACGAGTATCTGGTCCTGCGCAAAACGCAGCCCGCTATCGCGCAGGAACTTGGCCGCGATCGCGGCTTTCAGGGCCGGCTTGCCGGTCAGCGGCGGATATTTCGTGTCGCCCCGCAACGCTGCCGCATGCGCCGCTTCCACCACATGCGCCGGCGTGTCGAAATCCGGCTCGCCGAGTGCCAGGGATATGATGTCGCGGCCGGCTGCGCGCAGTGCGCGCGCGCGTTCGGCCGCTGCCATGGTGGCGGCGCGCGGGATCTTCGACAGATGCGCGGCGTATCCCGGGCGGGTGAAATCAGCCAGGCGAGCATTCCCTGTCTGCAACGCCGGATGTCACGTCATCGCCGCGCAAAAGGCGGCGATGCGCGCGCAGGCCTCGCGCAGGCTCGCCGTATCTGTGGCGTAGCTGACCCGGAAATGCCCGGGATACATGAACGCGCTGCCATGCACCGCGGCCACGCCCTGCTCCTCCAGCAAAGCGAGCGCGAACGCCTCGTCGTCGGTGATCCTGTTGCCGCCCGCGGTGGTTTTGCCGATGCAGCCATGCATGCCGGGAAACACGTAGAACGCGCCCTCCGGCCGATGACACGACAGTCCCGGGATCGCGTTCAGCGCATCCACCACGAGGTCGCGCCGCGTCTGATACGTGGCACGCATCGCATCGATCGTATCCTGCGGCCCGTTCAGCGCTTCCACCGCGGCGGCCTGGCTGACCGAACTCGTGCTCGATGTCGACTGGCTCTGCAACTTGTCCATCGCGCGTATCAGCGCCACCGGCGCGCCGGCATAACCGATGCGCCAGCCGGTCATCGCATAGGCCTTGCTGCAGCCGTTCATCGTGACGGTGCGCGCGCGCAGGCGCGGCTCCACTTCCACGATCGTGGCCGGCCGGAAACCGTCATAGGTGAGTTTCTCGTAGATGTCGTCGGTGAACACCCAGACATCGGGGTGCGCCAGCAGCACGTCGCAGATCGGCCGAAGCTCTTCTGCGGAATAGGCCGCACCGGTCGGATTGCACGGCGAGTTGAGGAAAAACCATTTGGTGCGCGGCGTGATCGCGGCTTCCAGATCCTCGGCGCGCAGCTTGAAGCCGTTGTTCTGGCCGCACGGCACGATCACCGGCGTGCCTTCCGCCAGCGCCACGATGTCCGGATAACTGACCCAGCACGGGCTCGGTATCACCACCTCGTCGCCGGCATTCAGCGTGGCGACCATCGCGTTGTAGATCACCTGCTTGCCGCCGGTCGATACGATGATCTCCTCGGCCGCGTAGTCCAGCCCGCTGTCGCGCTTGAACTTCGCGGCGATCGCGCGACGCAAGGCAGGCGTGCCCGAAACGTCGGTGTATTTCGTGTCGCCGGCTTCGATCGCGCGGATCGCGGCCTGCTTGATGTTGTCGGGGGTGTCGAAATCCGGCTCGCCGGCGGACAGGCTGATCACGTCGCGGCCGGCCGCTTTCATCGCGCGCGCCTTGGACGATATGGCGATCGTCTGGCTGGGACTGATTTTGGCGAGGCGGTCGGCGATGAACATGGAGGCCCCCGAAAAGACGGCGGACCCTAGGGGAGGCGGACGGAGAAGGAAAGCCGTCGGTTGTGTGAAGACAGGGCCTGCCGTCCAAGCCGGGCGACAGGCCCTGTAGCACGGTATTATTGCGGCGCGTTGCCGCTGGTGCTGCCGGTGGAGCTGGACGTGCCGCCCGATGTGCCGGACCCGGTGCTCGTGCTGCCCATCCCGGCGCCGCCCGAACCCGTGCCGCCCATGCCGGCCCCGCCGGTGGCACCCGTGCTGCCGGTGCCGCCAGCGCCGCCGCTCATTCCGGCGCCGCCCGTGCCGCCGCCGCTGGCGCCGCTGCTGCTCGGGGCGGACGTGCCGGTGCCCATGCCGCTGCTGCCGGACCCCATGCCGCCGCTCATGCCGCCGGTGGCACCGCCTGCCCCGCCGGCCGCACCCGCGCCGCCTGCTGCACCGGCGCCGCCAGCCGCGCCGCCGCCGCCCGCGCCGCCCGCCGCCTGCGCGAACGCCACGCCGCCACTGAGCCCGATCACGCAGGCCGCAATCGCAAGATTCTTCAATATCCGCATGGAATGCATCCTTCAAACTGGTTGGCAGAACGGCTGTTGCAGGCCGGGCCCGCCTCGCCGTCTGCTGGTGCAACGCCGCCCGCCTTGGCGGTTTCCCGCACGCTGACGTGTGCGTCCGGCGTCAGGCGGCAGGTCCCGCCCGGCAGAAACTGCCGGGTACCCGGCGCGCGGGCCCCGCAGCACGGGGGTTTCCGGGTGGCACGCGGCTTGCGGTGTTGTGATGCGGCGCACAGCAGCGGGAGCAGCCTACCAATGGACAACATCACCAACATCGCGCTCTCGCGCCTCTCCGCCCAGACCCGTTCGATGGACGTGATCGCCAACAACCTGGCCAATGCGTCCACCCCCGGCTACCGCGCCGAGCGCCCGGTTTTCGCGGACTGGCTGATGCGCGAGCCTGCCGGCGCCGAACCGCAGGGCGGCCGCACCGTCGCCTTCACGCAGACGCGCGCCACCTACCGCGAGCGCACCGAAGGCACCCTGACGCAGACGAGCAATCCGCTGGATCTGGCGCTGTCCGGCGAAGGCTGGTTCACCGTGCAGACCGATGCCGGCACGCGCCTGACACGCGCCGGCCGCTTCACCCTGCAGAAGGACGGCTCGATTACCGATGAGGCCGGCCACAACCTGCTCGACACGAACGGGCAGAAATTCACCCTGTCGCCCGCCGACACGGACCTCACGGTGAAGGCGGACGGCTCGCTGAGCAGCCAGAACGGTCCGATCGGCCAGATCGCCATCGTCGTCCCCAACGATCCGAACCGCCTCACCGCGGAAGGCGGCCGCCTGTTCCGCGCCGATGTGGCCACCACACCCGTCGCCAGGCCGAAAATCCTGCAGGGCATGGTGGAAGACAGCAACGTCCAGCCGATCGCCGAGATCACCCGCATGATGACGACCGAGCGCGATTTCCAGTTCGTCACGCAGATGGTGGAGGCCGAAAGCACGCGCCGTCAATCCGCCATCGACAAGATTGCCTCCCCCACCAGCTGATTTCGCCATCCCGCCAGCACCGACCAGGAGAAACCGAACATGCGTTCCCTAGATATCGCCGGCACCGGCATGCAGGCCCAGCAGACCAACGTCGAAGTCATCTCCAACAACATCGCCAACATGAGCACAACCGGCTTCAAGCGCCGCCGCGCCGAGTTCCAGGACCTGATCTACCAGAATCTGCGCAGCGTGGGTTCCAACAGCTCGGATAACGGCACCGTGGTGCCCTCCGGCGCGCAGATCGGGCTGGGCGTGAAAACGGCGGCGATCTACCGCATCACGCAGCAGGGCACGCTGGCGCAGACCGGCAACACGCTCGATCTCGCCATACAGGGCAACGGCTATTTCCAGGTGACGCTCCCCTCCGGCGAGATCGCCTATACGCGGGACGGCACGTTCGCGCTGGCGCCGGACGGCACGATCGTGAGCGCGGACGGCTATCCCGTGGTGCCGGCGATCACGGTGCCCACGAATGCGGTGAGCGTCAGCGTCAACGGTTCCGGCCAGGTGCAGGCCAGTATCAGCGGGCAGACCAACCCGCAGACCCTCGGCCAGATACAGCTCGCGTCGTTTCCCAACGAGGCAGGCCTGGACGCACAGGGCGACAACCTGTTCCTGCAGAGCGGCGCCAGCGGCACGGCGGCCACCGGCACGCCCGGCGCGCCCGGTTTCGGCAACGTGCAGCAGGGTTACGTCGAGAGCAGCAACGTCAACGTGGTGACCGAAATCACCAGCCTGATCACCGCGCAGCGCGCCTACGAAATGAACAGCAAGGTGATCACCTCATCGAACGAAATGCTGCAAACCCTCTCGAGCCTGAGATAAGAAAATGAAAAACACCCCGAACGCGGCCCGACAGGGCGCAAAAGTTTTTTGGTCCTTGTTTGCAAAAAAGGACTGCTTGCTTACGTGCCTTGCGCTGGCAGCCACTCCCGCGCAAGCCGCCATGCTACGCCCCTTCACCCAGATCACCGCAAATACTGTCCGCCTGGCCGATCTGTTCGATAATCTCGGCAGCACGCCGGACCGCGTATTGGGCCTGGCCCCAGCACCCGGCGCGCACATCACCGTGGCCTCGCCGCAGCTCGCCGCGATTGCCAGGGATTTCAACGTGGACTGGCGGCCGCAGACCGGCGGCGAGCGCGCCGTGGTGGAACGGCGTGGCGATATCATGCCGCAATCGCGCGTGACCGAAGCGTTGCGCCAGGCGCTCATCGCAAACGGCGCGCCCGAGCTTTTCGATGTGGCGTCGCCCGATATCCAACCGGTCATGATGCCCGCAGGAAGCATCGCCGAGCCGTCGGTGAGCCAGCTCACCTACGATCCGGGGGCGGCGCGCTTCTCCGCACTGGTGAGCATCGCGATACCCGATGCGGAAGGCGTGCAGATACGCGTATCCGGCCAGGTGATACCGATGGCGCTCACCGCGGTTGCGGCCACGCGCCTGCCGCCCGGCCATGTGGTGGGCCAGGGCGATCTGCGGCTCGCGAGGGTGCGCGCGTCGCAGTTGCACGGCGCTCCGGGCGTGATCCCGCAGGCCGCACAGGGCATGATGGTCCGCCACGACGTTCCGGCCGGACAGGTTCTCACCTTGGGGGATCTCACGCGCCCTGCTTTGGTGGCGCGCGGCGCATCGGTGCGCATGTCGCTCAACAGCGACGGATTGTCGCTCAGCGCACAGGGGATCGCGGCCGAGGCCGGCGCGATCGGCGACCGCATACGGGTGGAAAACCCGCTGTCGCATCGCGTGGTGTTCGCCGAAGTGACCGGGCTGAACGAGGTTCGCGTGGCACCGCGTGAAGCCGCGGTAACGCTGGCGAGCGCGCCATGAGCGCCAATCTCGCCCGCGCGGGCGGCCTGACGATCCTGCTGGCGCTGACCGGCTGCAACACCTTCACCAGGATGTCCGAAATCGGCCGGCCGCCGGTGATGACGGCCACCGCCGACCCCACGCGCGATCCGCGCTGGCGTCCGGTGACGATGCCGATGCCGCGCGCGATGACGATACCGAGCGAGCCCGCGAGCCTGTGGCGCAGCGGTAGCCGCGCCTTTTTCAAGGACCAGCGCGCGGCGCAGGTGGGCGACATCATCACCATCCTGGTCAACACGACGGATGCGGCCGACGTGCAGAATGCCACGTCGGCGACGCGCAACGGCACCGAGACCGAAGGGCTGCCCAATCTGTTCGGGCTGGAAGCGGCGCTGCCGAAACTGCTCGGCAAGGCGGTCAGCGCATCGACGCTGGTGAACGCCAGCAGCGCCAATTCCAGCGTCGGCAGCGGCTCGATAAAGCGCAACGAGACGGTGACGTTGCGGCTTGCCGGCGTGGTCACGCAGGTGCTGCCGAATGGCAATCTTGTTGTGGCCGCCAGGCAGGAAATGCGGGTGAACAGCGAATTGCGCGAGTTGCAGGTGAGCGGTGTGATTAGGCCGCAGGATATCGCCAGCGACAATACAGTGCCGCATGACCGGATGGCGGAGGCGCGTATTTCCTATGGCGGACGCGGGCAGCTTACAGAAGTGCAGACGCCGCGGTATGGGCAACAGGCTTTGGATATTTTGCTGCCGTTCTAGGCTAGGCAAGGCCTTCTTTTTCGAGAAAAAGAAGCAAAAAGCTTTTGCTCCCTGTCGGCGAACGTTTCAAAGCTCCCCGACAGGGACCAAAAGTCTTTTGCTTCTTTTCTTCAGAAAAGAAGGCTTTACTTACTTCTGTTTCCACACTCCGCCTTCCTCGACCGCCCTGCCCTCACCCGCCAGCTTCAACAGATGCGCCAGCACGTTGCGCCGCGCGGCCGGCACAAGATGGGCCGCCAGCCCGGCATACATCGTTTGCACCAGCGCGTCCGGCGTGGCCGGCCCGCGGCTCAACGCGGCCAGGATCGCGGCTTCGCGGCCGGCGCGATGGTTCAGCATCCCGCGCACCAGCTTCAAGGGGTCGGGCAACGGCGGGCCGTGGCCACACAGATAGAGCGTGTCGTCGCGCGCCAGCAGGCGTCGCAGGCTGGCCATGTAATCCGCCATGTCGCCGTCCGGCGGGCTGACGATGCTGGTGGACCACGACATCACGTGGTCGCCGCTGAGCAGCACGCCGGTCCCGGGTTGCGCGAAGCAGACGTGGTCGCTGGCGTGGCCAGGCGTGTGCAGAACCTGCAGGCCGGCGACAATGTCGTTGTCGGCGAGCGGTATATCGGGTGCGAAGGCTTTGTCCCACGGCGTGGCCCAGCCGGCGACCGGCGCGCCGGTGGCGGCGCGCAAGGCGGGCGCGCCGGCCAGGTGGTCCGGGTGCGTGTGGGTCAGCAGGATATGCGCGATGGGGCCGGCGGCGAGGATGGCGGCGCGGTGTGCCGGGTCATCCGGGCCGGGATCGATCACGGTCAGGCCGTGCGGGCCATCGACCAGCCAGGTGTTGGTGCCGTGATGCGTCATCGGGCCGGGGTTCGGCGCCACCAGCCGGCTTATGCCCGTGGCGGCCGCGGTGGGCACGTAGCGGACGGGTTCCGGTTCATCGAGAAAGGCCATGCCGGGTGGCTCCCACGGCGGCGCCCCGCCGTCTAGCCACGCGCGCGAACCTGCCGCATGGTGCGCCGCGAAACATACCGACGGCCCGCCGGAAGGGCCGCACGCCAGGGAGCTACCGTGAAGGCGATCATTTGTAACGAGTTCGGACCGATCGAGACGTTGGCGTTGGAGGAGCGGCCGGACCCGGTCGCCGGCGCCGGCGAGATCCTGATCGAGATACATGCGGCCGGGGTGAACTTCCCCGACGGGTTGATGGTGCGCGGCGAATACCAGGTGAAGCCGCCGCGGCCGTTCACGCCGGGCAGCGAAGTGGCGGGTATCGTGCGCGGCGTGGGCGAGGGTGTGACGCAATTCGCGGTCGGCGATCGCGTGGTGGCGTTGCCGGGCATCGGCGGATTTGCCGAGCAGGTGGTGGCGCAGGCGAGCCGCGCGCTGCGCCTGCCGGACGGCATGGATTTCGCCACCGCGTCCGGCTTCATGCTGGTATATGGCACGTCGCTGCACGGCCTTGCCGATTGCGGCCGGCTACGTGCCGGCGAGACGCTCCTGGTGCTTGGCGCCGCGGGCGGCGTGGGGCTGGCGGCGGTGGAGATCGGCCGGGCGATGGGCGCCCGCGTGATTGCCGCGGCTTCGAGCGACGAGAAGCTGGCGCTGGCGAAAGCGCACGGCGCAGAGATCGGCATCAATTACGTGACGTCTGATCTGAAGACCGAGTTGAAGCGCATCGCGCCTGGCGGCGTGGATGTGGTGTACGATCCGGTCGGCGGGGCGCTGACGGAGGCCGCGGTGCGCGGCCTGGCGTGGGGCGGCCGGTTGCTGGTGGTGGGGTTCGCCGCGGGCGAGATACCGAAGCTGCCGCTGAACCTGCTGCTGCTGCGCGAGGGCGAGGCGAAGGGCGTGTTCTGGGGCACCTGGACGGCGCGCGAACCGGCCGCACATCAGGCAGCGGTGAAACGGCTGTTCGACTGGGTGGCAAGCGGCGAGCTGAAGCCGCACGTTTCCGGCAAGTATCCGCTGGAGCGCACAAGCGAGGCGCTGGCCGAAGTAATGGGCCGTCGGGTGCAAGGCAAAGTCGTTTTAGTTCCGTTGCGCTCATAAGGCGAAGCCGGGGTCTGGGGCCAAGGCCCCAGCGGGTCCAGGGCAGAGCCCTGGCCTTATCTTTCTTGGGAGGTTATTTCCGTGGATTTCACGTTCAACGATAAAACAAGAGAATACCAGGAGCGCGTATCCGCGTTCATGGACAAGCATATCTACCCCAACGAGCACCGTTTCCACGAAGAAGTAGCGACCGGCGATCGCTGGCAGCCGTTGCAATTGGTGGAAGACCTGAAACCGCATGCGCGCGAAGCCGGATTATGGAACCTGTTCCTGCCCGACTCCAAGCGCGGTGCCGGCCTGAAGAACATAGAATATGCGCCGCTTGCCGAGATCATGGGCAAGGTCGAATTCGCCAGCGAGGTGTTCAATTGTTCCGCGCCGGATACCGGGAACATGGAAACCATCGAGCGCTACGGCACGGAAGCGCAGAAGCAGGAATGGCTGGAGCCGTTGCTGGAGGGCAAGATACGTTCGGCGTTCGCGATGACGGAGCCTGGCGTGGCCTCGTCGGATGCCACGAACATCGAAAGCACGATCGATCGCCAGGGCGACGAGTATGTGATCAACGGCCGCAAGTGGTGGACGAGCGGCGGCGGCGATCCGCGCTGCAAATTGCTGATCTTCATGGGCAAGACGAACCCGAAAGCGGGGCGCCACGAGCAGCAATCGATGATCCTCATTCCGCGCGATACGCCTGGCGTGGATATCATGCGGCCGCTGACGGTGTTCGGCTATGACGACGCGCCGCACGGCCACATGGAGGTGGATTTCCGCAACGTTCGCGTGCCTGTCAGCAACATCCTGCTGGGCGAGGGCCGCGGGTTCGAGATCGCGCAGGGGCGCCTCGGGCCGGGGCGTATCCATCATTGCATGCGGCTGATCGGCAAGGCGGAACGTGCGCTCGAAGCAATGTGCAAGCGGGCCAAGGCGCGCGTGGCGTTCGGCAAGCCGGTTTCCGAGCAGACGGTCACGCTGGAGCGCATTGCGGAGGCGCGCTGCATGATCGAGCAGGCGCGGCTGCTGACGCTCAAAGCGGCGCACATGATGGACACGGTCGGCAACAAGGCGGCGCGGGCCGAGATCGCGATGATCAAGGTGGTCGCACCCTCGATGGCGTGCCAGGTGATCGACTGGGCGATGCAGGTGCATGGCGGCGGCGGCGTGAGCCAGGATTTCCATCTGGCGTATCACTATGCCAGCTCACGCACGTTGCGGTTCGCCGATGGGCCGGACGAGGTGCATCGCAACCAGATCGGGCGCTTCGAGCTGGCAAAATATAACTGAGCAGGCGGCGTTTGCTTTCCCGCCTGCGCCGCTGCTGTCGGGCGCTCTGCAAGTTTGTCACTTGCAGCGCGCAGGCTGGCCGCGTTGCGGGCGGGCATGCCAGCTTGCTTTGTCTCCTGGCATGTCTGGTGCTGCCAGCGTGTCAGGTCAGGCCCTGCCAGCTGGGCCGTGCTACGGACATACCGCTTACATTCCAGCGCGGCCACCTCCTCGCCGCCCCGCTGCTCAACGACAAGCCGACTTCGATGTGGCTGGACACCGGCGCCCAGATCACCACGCTCACCACCGACGCGGCGCGGCGGCTTTCCCTGTCGCTCACGATGCTGAACGGCTCGGTCGAAGGTATCGGCGGGCGCAGCACGGCCTATGGTTTCGTCGCCCGCAGTTTCCAGATCGGGCGGCTGCGCGGACGCAATTTCCAGCTTGTCGCCAGCGATCTCGGTCTGTCGCATCGGGGGATACCCACAGATGGCCTGCTGGGCGACGATTTCCTGGCGGCCTACGATGTCGATCTCGATCTGCCGGACGGCAAGGCGATTCTGTTCAAGACCGCGGGCGATTGCAGCAGGCCGGGAGCGGATCTCGGCGGCGAGCTATACACCGTGCCGATGTTTGCCGGCGCCACCAGCAACGATCTACGGCCGCATGTCCGGGTCAGCATCGCCGGCAAGACGCTCGTGGCGATTTTAGATACCGGCGCGCCCGGCTCGGTGCTGTTTCGCGACACCGCGCGAAAGATCGGCCTACAGCCGGCTTCCCTCGCCACGGACCCGCAGTTCCACACAAGCGGCGTCGGCCAGCGGTCACCGGGGGCCGTGCTCCATGTGCTGACGCCGATCGAGATCGGCGACCTCACCGTGTCCCATCTGCCGGTGGCGATCATCGACCAGGCGGCGCCGGCGGATTCGGATATGCTGCTCGGTCTGGATTTCCTGGCGCGTGTGCACACGTGGCTGTCGTTCTCGTCGCACACGGTGATTTTCCAGTATCCGGCGCTATCCTCCCCGGTGCGGGCGCACTGAGGATTTCAGCCTTGCGTCAGCATCGCGATCGTCTGGATTTCCGCGATGCCTGGATTGTCGCCGGCGGCAAAGGCGGCAGCCGTGGCGCCGCCATGGTGATAGACGGAAGCGACGCTGCCCGGTCCGGCGCCGGAATGTCCGGTGAACGTGCCGGCGGCTATTTGGCCGATGCCCAGCCCCAGCCCGTAGCCGACCGAGTGCCAAGGGCGGCCGGGCCCTGCCCCGTTTTCGATCGGTTCCGGCGCGCACATCTGTTTCAGCAAGCCGGGTTCGAGCAGTTCGCCGCTTAGCAGGCGGTGCAGCAGGAGCGCCGCCTCAATGGGCGTTCCCAGCAGCAGCCCGTGATACACCCAGCCGGGGTGGTATCCGGCGGCATTTCCCCACGCCGTGCCGTCCAGATCGGCGGGCAGCCGGGCCAGCCGGACGTTCGGCACGCCGAGCGGCTTCAGCACGCGTTGGTGCAAGGCCTGGGCGAGCGTGGTGTCGGCAGCCGCTTCGATCAAATGCGCCACGCGCAGATAGCCGATGTTGGAATAGGCGAAGCGCGTTCCCGGCGCGGATTGCGCGCCGGCGCGGCGGAGCATGTCGGCTTCCGGCCAGGGCGGGTCGCCGCGTGCGACGGCGGCGTGGTAGGCGGCCAGGCTGCCGTAATCGGGCAGTCCGGCGCGGTGCTGCAGCAACTGGCGCAGGGTAATGCGGTCGTCGCCGATATGCGCATCGAGTTGCAGGCGCCTGGCGGCGACGAGCGAAAGGGCTGCGGCGGCAAGGACGGTCTTGGTGAAACTCCACCAGGGGACGGCGATGTCGGCGCCGCCGGTATGGACTACGCCGTCACGCACAAGGGCCGCATACATGCGCGCGGCGCAGTCAGGTCAGCAGGCGGGCGATATAGGGAGGCAGGTTGAAGCTGCCGACGTGGATCTCCGGCGACCAGTAATCCGGCGTCCCGGCGATGCCGGCGCTGGCGGCGCGCGCGCGTATCGTGTCGAGGCTCTGCCGTGCGCAGGCCGCATCACGCGACGCGAAGCCGAGCGCCATCAGACCGCCCACATAGGTGGGCACCGCGGCGACATAGGCCGAGACATGGGGGAATGCTTTCCGCCGGCGGGCGCTCGTGTCGCGCAATTCGTCCGCCTGCATGAACGGCACGCCGCATTGGTTTACCACCAGGCCGCGCGGCGTCAGGATGCGGGCGCAATCGGCATAGAACGCGTCGCTGAACAGCACTTCGCCGACGCCGGCGGGATCGGTGCTGTCCACGATGATGACGTCGAAACTCTCGGCGGCGGCCTCGCGCACAAAGGCGATGCCGTCGCCCACGATGATTTCCGCGCGCGGATCAGCCCAGGCATCGGCACCGATCGCGGGCAGGAATTCGCGGGCGAGCCGGATCACCTCGCCATCGATCTCCACCATGGTCGCGCGCTCCACATTGGCGTGCATCAGCACGCGCCGGAGCACGCCGCCGTCGCCGGCGCCGATGATGAGCACGCGCCGCGCGTCGCCATGTTCCAGCAGCGGAACGTGGCCGAGCATCTCCTGGTAGACGAATTCGTCGCGTTCGGTGATCTGGATGCAGCCGTCGAGCACCATGACGCGGCCATGCGCCGCACTGTCGAAGATGACGATGTCCTGGAAGGCGCTTTTGACATGCGCGAGTTCCTGGCGGACCAGGAAGCGCTGTCCCCAGCTTTCGTAGAGCGCTTCATTCAACCACATTGCGCGCTCCAAAAGCCTGAGACGCAGACGAGGCCGTCGCGCACGTATCAGCGTGCGCGACGGGCTCGTCCTCGGTGTTGCGAGCCTACTTTACGCGGCCGCGCCGCTGCTCGTCGACGTCGATACGTTCCGGGTGGAACGCCGCCTGCAGCACCGGTATCGCGCGGCGCGGATCGCAGACGCCGCACATGAAGATATCGATCGCCGCGAAATCGCGTTCCGGCCACGTATGGATCGAGATATGGCTTTCCGCCAGCACGACCACACCGGACACGCCGCCATTCGGTGTGAAATGGTGGAAATGACTGTGCAGGATCGTGGCGCCCGCAACGATGGCACCCTCGCGCAGCGCACGGTCGATCAGCTCCGGTTGATCAAGATTCCGGGCGCCCCATAGATCGATGAGAAGATGCGTGCCGGCAAACTTCATGCCGTCCTTCTCGACGAAATAGTCCGTTCGTTCCTCGCCCCCATGTACGGGAAAGGAAACAACTTCGTTCTGGCAATCGCTCGGGAAATCCGAGACCATCCCCAGCTGAGCAAGTGCGTTCATCACGTACCCCCAAACCAGCAGATGACCTGTTGGGCTTTCGCCCCCTTGGGCCGGGACGCGTGAGATAGGGTCCGCACCCCCCCTAAGCAAGCAAAATATCGAAGACGGCCAAAGATTTCTGCCGTGCGGCTAACGCGCGACGGCAAAACGGTCACCGCGCGGCGGTCACCGTAAGAGACGCGGGGAGCGCCCTTATCGCGGTGAGCTCGCGCGCGGCGCGCGGCAGGTCGGATATTTGGCCCACCGGCTCGGCCGTGAGCACGCCGAACAGGCCGGCACTGGCGCTGCCGGTGAACAGCTTTCCGTAGCTCGCGCGTATGGCTCGCAACCCGGCCATGTCCCCCGCCTCGCTGGCATCGCGCGCGGCCTGCAATGCCAGGGTCCGACGCGCCTCTACCGCGCCAGGCGCGTCGGCCAGGCGGCGCAGCGCCTGTTCGGCGCCGCTCCAATCGTGCAGGCCCTCCCGCAGGCTGGCCTGGGCCTGCACGGCGGGAAGATCGTCGAAAGTGGCGAGCGCTGCCAGCGCGTCCGCGGTCTGGCCGGCGCGCGCCAGCAGCTTTGCGCGCAGCAGAGCGCGCTGTTCCGCCAGATCGGCATCGGGTGTTGCCGTGGCGGAACGGCCCAGCACGGCGAGCGCGCCGGCATCGTCGCCTTTGTCGGCCAGCAGGCTGGCCAGCCGCAGGCCGAGCGCCGGCTCGGCAGGGCCGCCATGCGCCTGCTCCAGCAGCCGGCGGACGATCGGTTCGGCACGATCCGGCAGGTCCAGCGCCAGCAACTTGTCCGCGAGCAGCGGCGAGAGGGCGGCTTCGGCCGCCGCGGGTCCGAGCACCTGCGAGGCGGCATCGGCCAGCGCCACGAGATCGAGCGCGCCGAGCTTCGCCGCCTTGTCGGCGTGCAGCTGGGTGGAGATCACGGATACCTCGGCCGCATGAACCGCGTCCTGCGAGTTGGGGAACACTGTCGCGGTCTCGCGCAGGAGCGACAGGGCCGGGCGCCACGCGCCGGATTCGGCGTGCAAAGCGGCGGCGCGAAAGCGGATGTGCAGCTCGCGTTCGCCGCCGCGCCAGGCATATATCTGACGATCAAGCAGGTCCGCGGCAGCCTGGTTGGTGAGTTTGCCGTCGGCCAGGCGCTGTTCCACGGCCTGCTCGGCCGCCTGCGCACGCGCAAGCCTGTCCGTGCCGGCCGCCACATGGTCCAGCAGACGCAATGCCTCCTCCTGCTTGCCGCGGTGTTGCAGGAGTGCGACGCGGCTGAGATCCAGCGACGCGTCAGGCGAGGTGGCGAGCAGATCGGCCAGCGCATCGTTCTGCCCG
Organism: uncultured Alphaproteobacteria bacterium; assembly: GCA_963795825.1. GTDB lineage: Bacteria > Pseudomonadota > Alphaproteobacteria > Acetobacterales > Acetobacteraceae > BOG-908. Next base: position 546,587 of record CAWCIW010000005.1, read on the forward strand.
CCGCGCGCGAGCAGGGCCGCCACGGCGGGCATGACCTTACGGCGCAGTTCTTCGGGATAGGCCAGCAGCAGGCGCCAGCGCGCGCCGACCGCGGCAGCAGCCGCGGTCTGGTCGGTGCTCCAGAGACCGCGCCACAGCACCGCCTCGTCGCTGTCGCCGAGGCTGGCGACGTCGAAGCCGGGTGGCGTCGGGGTCGCACCGCCGGCCTGCGCCGAGAGCCAGCCGGCGATCGCGTTGAGGCCGTTCCAGGTCGGGTCGTGCAGGATCGCCGGGTTGTCGGTCGCCGCGACGCGCAGGACGGAAGCGGCCTCTGCATCCATGCCGCAGGCGAGCATTGCTTCGGCCACCCGCAGGCGCGGCGCGGCGCGGCCGGCCAGCGGCGTGGTGGCGGCATCGCGCAGGGCGGCCGCGAGACGGGCATGCAGCGTGGCGGCGGGCACGCCCGGAAAGTCAAACCGTCGTGTCATCGCGCGGCCGTCTGCGCCGACGGCTGCCAGCGAGTCCGGCCAGACCAGGGCCAAAGGCGGCAGGTCCGCGGCCAGCAGCTCGAAGCCGGTCTCCTTGCCGACAAGCTTCACCCGGTCCGACATCGGCTGGATCACCACGCCCTGCCAGCTTGGCGAAAGGGCCCATTCGGCGGCGCGGTGCGGGGCTGCAACACGCTGGCCGCCGGTGCGCTGTGTGCCGACGAGCAGCCGCCCGCCAGTCGCTTCGTCTTCCACCGCCACCACCTGGCCCGGGTTGGCGGCCGAAAGCGTCAGCACGCCGCCTTTCGCCTTGCCGGTGATCATTCCGAGCGACTGTTGCGCGGCGGCCAGGGTCAGCTGCCAGCCGGTCTCGCGGCGCACGAGGCGGGGCACCACGCCCGGCTTGGTGTGCAGACGAAACTCGCTACCGTCCGAAAGCAGGCGTTCGGTGGCGCCGCCGAATGTCGGATCGTCCTTGAGTTGGCTGAGATCGAGCGGCGCAGGCGAGTTCGAACACCACGCGCAGCTCGCCGTCGCGGGTGAAAGCGGCGGCACCGGTGAGCTTTGCCGCCGGCATCAGGATCGACGGGCCGCCGAGCGTGCCGTCATCGGCCAGCAGGGTGATGGAAGGGGCGACCGGGGTTGATGGCTCCCGGGTCGGGATTGGGGAGGCGGCTTGTTGAGGGGCGGGGATGGGCGGCGCGAGGGTGGACACGGCGAGAGCGGGCGGGTTGGGTATTGAGCCGGGTGCAGGAACGGGCGGCATCGAAACCGGCATTGGGCTAGGCCGCGCCGGTGTTGGCACCGTCGTGCGTGCGGGCGATCCCGACGCGGGTTCGGCTGGAACCGGCCGGGCGACCGGCGCGTCGGCCAGGACCGAGCGCGGTTCGGCCAGCACGGCGGGGCGGAACTGGCCGGGCGGCAACGGCAACGTGGTGGCGTCCACATCGATGATGATGCGGTCTGCGAGCAGATGCACCCGTGGGTGCGCGCCGGGCGCCAACGCCAGCCTGACGTGCCCCGAAGCGGCTGATACCGCGCGCACCCAGGCGCCTGGTATGGCCGGCACGCCGCGTCCGGTCGTCCGCGCCGCGTCCGACGGAAGGTCGACCAGCAGAGCCGCGCCGTATTGCCGCATCGCGAGGCCCGGCCCAGGTCGCGCCAGAATGATTACCCGGTCGGACGTTCCGATTTTGAGCTGCTCGACCAGCGGCACGGCAGCACCAGCCGGCGCTGCCGCCAGCCATGCCGCTGCACTGCAATACGCCGCGCGGCCAAGCAACCGGCTCAATCGAAGCTGGCCATTAGCGCGTCAATAGCCGATTGCCCCATCGCCGCATCGGGCAGCTGCGGCCCGTTGGTCAGCGATTCCGGCGCACTCGTCTCGCGCGGTCTCCGCCCGACGGCATTGTCCGGCGAGAACACCGAAATCATGTGCGCGACCTTACGTTCGATCGCCTGCAAAGCGGACACCACCTTGGTGATGCGCTGGCCGGTGATGTCCTGGAAGCTGCACGCCTCGTAGATGCGCGTGACCGCATCCTGCAGCGTTTTTGCATCTTCGTCGGCCCATCCGGCCCACATCGCTCCAGCTGCTCGCAGGATTCCAGGATGCTGTCGGTCGCCGCCGCGGTGTGCGCGACGATCGCGTCGAGCTCGTCGGTCGCCGAAGGAATATGGCTGGCGGTGATATCGTCCGCGCCCATCGCGGCGATTTCCGCGCGCGTGCTTGCCAGGGTATGCGCGCGAGCTCCTCGACCTCGGCCAACAACGCGGCTTCGCGCGACGCTCAGATCCGCCCGCATGGTGGCAGCGCGGACGCGCACCACGCCACGCGACCATGTCCGGATCGCTTTCGGATAACTTGCGCCGAATTCGGCTAGACTGCCTGCGGCGCGCCAGGTGAAGAACTGTCATGCATGGGCCAGCACCTTCTCGATCTTTTCCCGCAACGTTTCGGCGTTGAACGGCTTGACGATGTAATTCGACACGCCCGCCTGCTTTGGCCGCCACCACGTTCTCGGTCTTGCTCTCAGCGGTGATCATGATGAAGGGCAGTGTCTTGCAGCCGCGCGTCCTGCCGCACTTCCTGCAGCAGCTCCAGCCCGGTCATCGGCGCCATGTTCCAGTCGCTGATCACCAGGCCGAAATTGCCTGTGCGCAGCTTGCTGCAGCGCCTCAGCCCCGTCCGAAGCCTCTTCGACATTGTTGAATTCGATCTGCTTGAGCAGATTGCGGATGATCCGAAGCATCGTCTTGTAATCGTCCACGATCAGGACGTTCATGTTTTATCGATCGCCATTGATCTGTCGTCCTGTGACAGCTGAGCACTTTTGGGGAGGAATTTGGAGCCGGTCCTGACGTCGGGCGGCGCGGCATGGCATGCCGGCGGGCGCGACGGCGCGGTGCGCATCTCCGCCAGCATCTGCGTGGCCAGGCGCGCCCGGTCCGGCTGCATCGCGGCCAGCACAGGCGCCGCGCGGCGCTCCTGCATGCGGTCCAGCACCTGCAGCAGAACCTGCATGTCCAGCGCGTCGAAGATCGCCGCGGCTTCGCGCGGCTTCATCGCCTCGTAAGTTTGCACCAGGCCCGCCCATTTCGGCGTCGGCGCGCTTGCCGTCTGCCTCGAGCTCTTCCAGCCGCGCCTGCAAGCGCGGTCAGCTGCGTCCACGCGTTCGCTGAGCTGCTTGTCGGCGGCGGCCAGCATCGCCGCGCGCTGATCCAGCTCGCGGCCGCGCGCGTCCAGCGCCTCGCGCCGCTGCCGCAGATCGCAGCAGCACCGTGCGCTCGCTTTCGCTCATCGGCGGCGCGGCCGGTGCGGCACCGGGCGGTGTGGCCGGAGCCGGCTGGGCTGGCAGCCTCGGCGGCGGCGCGCCTCACGCGCTGCCGGCGGTGCCCGTCAACGGTCTTGGCCGGCGGCGCGCCGCTTCGGCTGCCATCGCAACCCGGTTCCTCCGCCGCGGCCTGCACCAGGCGTGCATCGACTTCAGACGAGCAGGGCGGACATCGCACCGATCGTGGCCGGCAGCAGGCGTGGGGCTCTCAGACGCATGTCACCGCACCGTCCGCAACGCGCGCAACAGCTCGCGCTCGGCCTGGCTGCGCAGCACCGGGGCCGGTGCCGGGTCCGCGAGCGGGGCCGGCTCGGCGGCGAGCGGTGCCACGCGGCGCCGGGACAGGTAGAGCCAGCGACGAGGGCGGCGCAAACGCTATCCCGTCGCCGAACATGCGGGCGGAGCGCACCGCGTGTTCCAGCCGCTCGGCAAGCTTATCGCCGCGTCCGCCAGAAAATTAAGATCGTCGCGCAGGCGCTGGGCCACTTCGATCTGGCGCGCCATCTGCCGGCCGGCGCCGTCCGCGGCATTGCGCAGACGCTCGATGCCGTTCTCCGCCTGGCGCGTGCTTTCGTTGAAGCCTTCCACCAGTTCCTCCAGCACGGCCCTGTCCCGTTTCAAAACGCCGAGCGCGCGCTCCAGCCGGATTGCGTGCACAGCGTGGTTGCCAAGCAGGATCAGCAGCGCCGATTCCAGCAGCCATTGTGCGCCGCCCATCATGCATGCTCCGGGTTAGCAAAACGTTTCGGACGCACAGGCAGGGCGGCTCTCATTCCGGCGGCGCCAGCGCACCGCGCTCGTAGGCACCGTCGATGCGCACCGCCACGTGGTTTTTGCGCCGTCCCACCTGCGCCTGGAACAGCCTCACCGAGCCGCAGCGCACCTGCACGGCAGCGCCAGCCGAGGTGTTGAGTAGGATGCGATCGCCAGGCTTGAAGGCCACCACGTCGGACAATCGCATCACCTGCTCGTCGAGCACCACGTCCAACGTGATGTCCGTGCTCCAGAGCTCTTCGGCCAGATGCGTCTCCCAGATGAAGTCGCGGCCGAATTTCTCTCCCATGAATTGCTGCAGCAGAAGCTCGCGCACCGGCTCCAGCGTGGCATAGGGCAGCAGCAGCTCCATGCGGCCGCCGCGATCCTCCATGTCCACCCGCAGCCGCCCGAGCACGGCGGCGTTCGACAGGCGGGAGATCGCCGCGAAGCGCGGGTTCACCTCCAGCCGCTCGAAACGAAACGTCACCGGGCAGATCGGGTCGAAACTCGCCGACAGATCGGCCAGCACCACCTGGATGAGGCGCTCGACGAGCGTGCGCTCGATCGTGGTGTAGGGCCGCCCCTCGATGCGCATCGCGGCGGTGCCGCGCCGTCCGCCCAGCAGCACGTCGACGATCGAGTAGATCATCGCGCTGTCGATCACCATCAGGCCGTAATTGTCCCACTCCTCGGCCTTGAACACGGCAAGCATCGCGGGCAGCGGGATCGAGTTGAGGTAGTCGCCGAAACGCAGCGAGACGATGTTGTCGATAGAGACTTCCACGTTGTCGCTGGTGAAGTTGCGCAGGCTGGTGGACATGATTCGCACCAGACGGTCGAAGACGATCTCCAGCATCGGCAGGCGTTCGTAGGACACCAGCCCGGAGCTGATGATGCGTTGCATCCCGCTGACCGTCTCGCCGCCGCCCGGCCCCTCGTCGAAGCCGAGCAGGCTATCGATCTCGGCTTGGTTGAGCACGCGCGCCGGCTCGACCGACACCACGGGATCGCCCTCGAGTTCGGCGCCCCAGGCCGCCGCGAGCGCGTCTTCCTCTTCGCTCATTCGATGATCATTTCGACGAACAGCACGTCCGTCACGCGTGCAGGCGCGGCCGCCAGCGAGGCGCGGCTGATGAACTCCTCGCGCAGCCGATAGCTGCCTTCCGAGCCACGCAGCTCCTCCGGCCGCATGTCACGCAGATAGGTCTGGAACATATCCTGTATGCGCGGCATCGCCGCAGTGACCCCCGCCTGATCCGAGGCCGCGGCCACTTCAAGCTTGGCGTGCATCTTCATGTAGCTCGGCCGCTTGCCTGGCACGTTGAGATTGCTGACGAGCTCCGGCACGTCCACATAAATCGGCGGTGCCGCCACCTTCGTCTCCGCCGCGGCGGCGCCAGCGCCAGCATGGGCCGCCGGTGCGCCATGCCCGAGCATCTTCGGTATTACGCCGCTGAACCATCCGCCGGCGCCCGACGCGACCAGCAGCACCGGAACCGCGAGCAGAAGCTTCTTGCCGCCCTTCTTTTTGGGTTCGCCATCCGGTGCTGCGCCATGATCTGCCATGCCGGTATGTTACGATGGTGTAGTTAATAAAGTATGAACGCTGATGCCAAAACGGCGATTGCGGCGCGGCCTGTCAGGTCGGCACCTGCAGTTTGCCGAGCGACTCCTCGAGCTCCTGGAAGCTCGGCATGAACTCGTTCGGCACCATCTTGCGGCCTGTCTCGACGCTGACTTGCGGCGCGCTGCCGTGCAGATGCGCCACCAGAACCGCGCGTATCACGTCGGAATAGCGCGCATCGCCCTGCACGATGCCCTTGATTTGCGACGCGCATGGCGCAGCGATCCCGTAGGCCAGCAGCACGCCCAGAAAGGTGCCGACCAGCGCCCCGCCGATCATCTCGCCCAGCACGGCGGGTGGCTCGTTGATGTGGCCCATCGTCTTGATCACGCCGAGCACGGCGGCGACGATGCCCAGAGCCGGCAGCGCGTCGGCCATCGTCTGTATGGCGTGGCTGCCGTGCAGCTCTTCCTGCAACGTCTTTTTCAACTCGCGGCCCATCAGATCGTCGATCTGGTGCGGATCGTCGGCATTCATGCCCATCATACGCAGATAATCGCAGACCAGAGCAGTGGTGTGATGGTCGAGCAATATCTTCGGGAAATGCTTGAACGCCGTACTCTCCTCGGGTTTTTCGATATGCGGCTCGAGCGCCATGGCGCCGCGCTGGCTGGCCAGCTTGGTAAAGAAGAACAGCAGCGACAGCAGCTCCACATATTCGGTTTTCTTGTAGCGCTCGCCTTTCAGGATCATGCCGAACCCGGCCAGCGTGTGTTTCACGCCGGTCATCGAGTTCGCCATCACAAAGGTGCCGATCGCGGCACCAAGGATCGTCAGTAGCTCGAAAGGCATCGACGCGATCAGCGGCCCGATCGAGCCACCGCTCGCCATAAAGCTGCCGAACACGCAGGCAAGCAGGAAAACCAATCCACCGATCGTCAGCATGGCGCGCTCAATGCGCCGCTGGGGCGGAGCGTATCAGCAGTATCGCGATACGCCGGTTCGGTGCGGCCTCCGGTGACGCAGGCAGCAGCGGATCGCGGTCGCCATGCCCCGTCACATCCTTGATCCGCCCGTCCGGCAAGCCGGCTTCGGTGAGTATGCGCCGCGTGGCGTTGGCGCGATCGGCCGACAGATCCCAGTTCGTGCGCCCTGCCCCGCCGGCATACGGCGTCGAATCCGTGTAGCCCGCCACCGCCACACTCTCATGCAGCCGCAGCAGCGTGGGCACCAAACGCTTCAGCACGGTGCGCGCCCGCTCGTTCGGCTCCGGCGATCCGTTGGCAAACATCGGCAGACCTTCGGAGTCGCGTATCTGCACGCGCAAACCTTCCGGCGTGAGATCGACGGCGAGCTGGCGGGCGATCGGTGCCAGCTCCGGATCGGCCGCCACCGCACGCCGCATCTCGTCGGCGGCCTGTGCGAAGCTCGCCTGCTCCTGCCGGCGTGCCTGCTCGGCCGCCTGTTTGGTCTCGGCCGTTTGCGCCAACGAATGCGCCTGCCCCGCCTGGGCGCCGGTGCCGGACACCACACCCGAAGCATCGGTCGCCTGCCCGGGCCCGGCCTGGGCTTCCGCATGAACCGTCTTGGTTGCAAGGGTGTCGCTGCCGTCATCATCCTCATCCACCGGCGGCGCATTGGCGTTCATCACCGCAACCGTGCCGCGGTCGGAGATCGCCATCCCTTCGGTGAACGGCGAGGCGCCGCCCAGCGGACGGCCTGTGCCGGAGCGTTGCACATTCACGCTGGCACTTGGGCTGAAGTAATCCGCCAGGCCGCGCCGCTGCGCTTCCGTGGTGGCGTTGAGCAGCCACATCAGCAGGAAAAACGCCATCATTGCCGTCACGAAATCGGCGTAAGCGACCTTCCACGCGCCGCCGTGATGGCCGTCCTCCACCACCTCCTCGCGCCGGATAATCGTGATGCCGCCTTTTGCTTTGCTCTTAGCCATCCTGAAACCACCGCGGCTGCACGCCTTGCGCAGTGTGACACGTCAGCCCTTAAGGCGCTTCTAACGCCGCGCGAAACGAACGATCTCTGTCCGTCCGCAGGCCCGCGCGATCAGGCGAACAAGGAAATCAGGCCCGAGCTGTTCGATCCGCTGGCGCCATCGGCGCCGCTAGACGGGTTGAGTATCGACAGCAGCGCGTCTCCCGTCGTGTCGGCACCGGTATCGAACAGCGAAGCCGTGCTGCCCGGCGCAGGGCTCGTGGCTGCGGTCGCCTGCTGCGAGACGATGTATTGCTCGGCCACCTGCCTGACATAAGCGGGCTTCTGCAGATCGCCCAGATGCAGCTTGCTGGTCAGCAGCGCGGTCTGCTGGTCGAAGCCGAGCTCTTCATAATTGTCCAGCGGCAGGCCAAGACCGGTCACGGCGACGGCCAGCAGATTGGAGTCCGACTGCACGGCGGCAACCGATTTCAGCGACGCCGCTTGCCGGGTGAAATACAGCGCATTTCCCAGGCCGGGCGCCTGCTTGTTTGCCGATTGTTCGAAGACATTGGTGCCGTAGGAGGTCACGATCTGCGACACCGCACTTGGCGTGGCGAAAGGCGGCGTCTTCCAGTTCGACAGCGCGTTGGCAAACAGCTGGTATTTCGCGCTGCCCAGTTTTTGCACCAGGCTGCTCTTGGACGTGGGATCCTGCGTCAACAGATCTTTCAGGATCGCGGTATCATTGATGCTGCCTGACAAATTGAACGCGCCGAGTACCACGGTGAGCGCCTTGGTATCCTTCAGGAGCGCCGCAGGCGAAGTCAGCGTAGGCGCCACTTTCTTGAAATAGGCCGCCAGCGCGGAGGATTGCGGATCCGCCTTGAGATGGGAAGCGGCCTCGGCGCCCTCGTTGGCGACGTAGGTCGTGTAGAGCGCGATGGGTGAAAAGCCGATGGAGCCGCTCATGTTGTGCACTTCCGGCGAAAAAACTGTCTGCCCGCAGTTTTCCACATTCGCCTAAACGCATTGTTAAATCTTCGCGGTCAAGCTGGGTCTATCGAAAACACCTGATCGGGAAAAAACCCATGTCACTCTTCTCTGTAAACACCAACATCGGCGCTCTGGCTGCTCTGCAGTCGCTGGACACCACGCAGCAGCAGGTTACCGACGCGCAGAAGCAGGTCTCCACCGGCCTCAAGGTCGGCAGCGCTTCGGACAACCCTGCCATCTACGCGATTTCCAACACCATCAACTCCAACATTGCCGGCCTTTCCGCGGTGTCGGACTCGCTGAACTTCGGCGCGCAGATCGTCAGCACGGCGAGCTCCGCGCTCAGCCAGGTAAGCAGCACGCTGGCAAACCTGCAGCAGACCGTGACGAACTCCGGACAGAGCGGCCTGGATCCGCAGACGTTGCAGAACCTGGTCACCGCCGACCTGTCCCTGATCGACAAATACGCGTCGCAGTCCACCTTCACCGGCGTGAACCTGCTGACCAACGCAGGCGCAGGCGCCACCACCACGACCTTGAACGTCGTGCAGGGCCTGGACGGCTCGGTGCTCAACATCCCCAGCCAATCCGGTGCCTCCTCGCTCACGGCCAAACTGGGCATCGCAAATCTCACCATCGGCGGCACCAGCGGTTTCTCGGTCGCGTTCAACCAGAACCTTTCTGTCGCAAGCTTCGCGCCGGGCGGCGGTGCGGATGCTGCGTTCCAGCTCACGACGACGCCGACCACCGGTCCGGCGCATACCTATTCGTTCGAATTCACCGACGATAGCGTAACCGGCGCAAACCCGCTGCAGACCTCGCAGAACGCGAACACCACGATCATCGCGGTCCACATCAACAGCACCAACCAATCCACCAACCAGATCCAGGCGGCGCTCATCAACTCTCTGCAGAGCAACGGCTTCTCTGCCCAGCAGAACTCGGACGGCACGCTCAACGTCGTCGGCTCGAACGTCACAGCGGCCGCCTTCGGAACCGTCACCGCCGGTGGTTCCCTGACCCCAGAGTCGCCTGCCCCGATCACCACAACCGCGCTCACGGCGGCAACGGCTCTGGTCTCCCTCGTGCAGAGCGCCGTCGGCAAGGCCAATACCATCGCGGCAAACCTCGGCGCGGTTTCACAGCAGATCACCGGCATACAAAACTTCACCACGTCGCTCAGCTCCGCACTGACGGCTGGTGTCGGTGCGCTGACGGACGCTGACCTGGCCGCGGAAAGCGCACGCCTGACCTCGCTGCAGACCAAGCAGCAGCTCGCCACGCAGTCGCTTTCCATCGCCAACAAGCAGCCGCAATCCCTGCTGAGCCTGTTCCAGGGCCAGTAACCACTAACTCGGCAAAGCCGCCGGCGTGATCGCCGGCGGCAGCGCCATTATCGCAGGAGGCCGCTATTCGAAACGCAGCATCGCAGTATCAGAAAGCCAGCGAAGCAGCCATATCCGGGCGCGATACCGAATGCGCCGCATTCCGTATGATAAATCGCGAACTCGAAACCTGCACGCCCGGCCCCTCGCGCATCGGCGCGGTGGGCCGTAATCACACTTTGTGGTCTACGCTCGTGAAAGATCTTTCGCTGGCGGATAATCGCCTGCCGGAAGCCATGAAAGCGCACCTGATCGGCCTCGGCCTGTGGGCAATGCGCTACAGCACGCTGGCAATCCTGCGCGATCTCCCGCTCGAACCCCTCATCACAGTGAACAGCAACGTTCTCGACGGCCTGATGGCACAGCAAGCCGCCGGCGCCACCGAGCAACGGCCGGCATCGCCCTTTTCCGCCTGAGCAACAGCAACAGCACCGCCGGCAGCCTGTCGCGTGTCCGCCATACCAATACCCGACAGGATCTACCCGCCCGGCTTGCCCACCGCCGCGAACATCATGCGGTCCTTGTTCTCCCGCATCAGCATGCCAAAGGCCGGCATGCGCTCGAACCCAAGCCCCAGCGGCATCCCACTCTCCGGGTCGGCGTGCACATCGCCGTAGCCGCACCCGGCGAACTTCTCCCATTTCCCCGCCGGCTTTTTCACTTCCAGATGCACGACGGTCGTTTTTAGCACGATCCGAACCACCGCCTCCTTCGGCGCGCTGCGCTTCGTCAGACACAAACAGCCGGCCATCACCTGCCAGCCATTCGCCAAAGCCCATTGCGTCAGCTCGTCTTTCGTCATGCCCTATGTCGCGATCCGTAAAAAGAAACCCGCCGCATCAAGCCGCCAGATTACGCCGCAGCCGCGCGATAGCACCAGGCAACCCGCGCACCCGCAGCACCCGCCCCGTCTCGTCGTACTCCTCCGACAAAACGCGCGTGCTCTCATAAACCTCGCCTATCAGCCCCTGCCGCGCATACGGCAAAACCAGCACCTCCTCGACCATAGACGCCTCGAAATACGCAATGATCGTCTCGCGCAAAACGCCCACATCCCCCGGCGCATGCGCACTCAACAATATCGCGTCAGGATGCGCCGCAACCAGCGCCGCTCGCCCGGCTTCGTCCACCCGGTCCATCTTGTTCAGCACCAGACGTGACGGCACCGAATCGGCGCCGATCTCGCGCAGCACGCTACGGCTCACCTCGAGCTGCGCCGCGTAAGTCGGATCCGAAGCATCCACCACGAAAAGCAGCAACGACGCCTCCAACGCCTCCGCCAGTGTCGAACGGAACGACGCCACCAGATCGTGCGGCAACTGTTTGATGAACCCGACGGTATCGGACACCAGAACACGCGGCCGCGTCTCCGGCTGCAGCGTGCGTACCGTCGTGTCCAGCGTGGCGAACAATTTGTCCTCGACAAGCACCTGGCTGCCGGTCAGCCCTCGCATCAACGAGGATTTGCCCGCATTGGTGTAACCCACCAGCGCCACCCGCAACTGGTCGCGTCGCGCCACCCGACGCTGGTCGCTGTCGCGCTGCACCGCCTCGAGCTGCTCCCGCAACTCGGACAGCCGGTCGCGAATCTTGCGCCGGTCCAGATCGAGCGTGCTCTCGCCCGCACCAGGCCCCTGCTGCCGCCCCCCGCCGCCGCCCAACTCGCGCAACCGCGGCGCCACATATTTCAGCCGCGCGATCTCCACCTGCAGCTTCGCCTCGCGCGTATTCGCGTGCCGGTGGAAGATCTCCACAATCACCCCGGTGCGATCCAGCACCTGCGCCCCCGTAGCGCGCTCCAGATTGCGTATCTGGCTGGGCGAAAGCTCATGATCCACGATCACGAACCCAGGCCGCACGCCCTCGCCGCATCATCCGCCACCTCGGCCGAAACCTTCTCCGCCGCTCCCTCGAAGCGCAGCCGCGCCTTGGCCTTCGGCGCCGGCGCCATCGTCCCGATCTCGCCCGTCCCGCCCGTCAGCGCCGCCAGTTCCGCCAGCTTCCCCACGCCCAGCAGCGACCCCGCCCCGGTCCCATCCCGCCGCTGCGAAACCTCCCCCACCACCTCGTAACCCAAAGTCTTCACCAGCCGCCCCAACTCCTCGAGGCTGGCCGCAAACGCCACATCGTCAACCTCCGGCGTCTGGATCCCAACAAGCACGGCGCACGGCATAGGCGGTTTTGTCTCCATGCCGACCACCTAGCATGCCCTGTCCGCAACCCGCACAGCCGCCCTGCCCCGATTCGGACACAATCGAGCCCGCCCGATGCCGCACTGCAACGCTTTAGTCTCGTAAGAGCCGGTGGGAACGCCGGCTTTCGGGGACGACGCACCATGACGACCCATGCTTCCGCCACTGCCGGCCTGCAGCAAACTCGTATCAGACCGAGCCTGTTCAACCCCGCCACCCTGCTGGCGCTCGCGGTCGCCGCCGCCGGCAGCCTAGGCCTGTGGAGCGCCACCAACCACAAGCAGGCGGTCCCCGATTTCCACGGCGAAGTCGGCGGCCTCGCCTTCTCGCCCTACCATCGCGGCGAAACCCCAGAAGCCAACCAATACCCCTCCACCACCGAAATCCGCGACGACCTGGCCCAGGCCGCCCGCATCACCAGCCGCATACGCACCTACACCGTCGCCGGCCCGATGGCCGACATCCCCGCGCTCGCCGCCGACTACCCCCTGAGAGTCACCCTCGGCGCCTGGCTGGACCGGCACACCGCCGCCGACGACACCGAGACCGACCGCGTCATCGAAACCGCCAACGCCAACCCGGACGTGGACCACGTGCTGGTCGGCAACGAGGTCCTGCTCCGCGAGGACCTGACCGCCCCGCAGCTCATCGCCTACATCGCCAAAGTCCGCGCCGCTGTTCACGTCCCCGTCTCCACCGCCGAGCCGTGGCACGTCTGGATCAAGCACCCCGAACTCGCCGCCTCCGTCGACTACATCACCATCCACTTGCTCCCCTACTGGGAAGGCCTGCCGATCGACCAGTCGCTGGCCTACATCATGGACCGGCTCGACCAGGTGCAGCGCGCCTACCCAGGCAAGCACGTGGTAATCGGCGAAGTCGGCTGGCCCAGCAACGGCGTGGCGATCGGCGGCGCGCAGGCCAGCCGCGTCAACCAGGCCCTGTTCATGCGCAAATTCTTCAACATCGCCCAGCAGCGCGGCCTCGACTACTTCGTCATGGAAGCCTTCGACCAGCCCTGGAAAACCAGCTTCGAGGGCCGCGCCGCCGGCTACTGGGGCATGATGGACCTCGACCGCCACGCCAAATGGGCGATGACCGGCTCCGTCCAGGAAACCCCGGACTGGACCACCTGGGCGCTGTTCAGCACCGCGGCCGCCGCGCTGGCCGCCGGCCTGCTGCTCTCCCGCCGCCCCGATATCCGCTTCCCCGGCAAGCTGCTGGTCGCCGGCATGGCGCAGACCTTCGGCGCCGTCTTCGCCCTCGTCCTGCTCGCGATGGCCGGCAAATACCTCTCCCACTTCGCCGAAATCATCTGGGGTAGCCTCGCCGCCGGCCAGGCCCTCCTCCTCTTCCTGCTGATGGCCGACAGCTTCGAGCTGGCCGAGACCGTGTTCGGCCGCGTCCAGCGCCGCCACCCGAACATCGTGCCAGCCCCCGCCGGCGCGCAGCTCCCCAAGGTCAGCATCCACCTGCCGATCTGCAACGAGCCGCCGCACATGGTCCGCCAGACCCTCGATGCGCTCGCCCGGCTCGACTACCCGGATTTCGAGGTCCTGGTGATCGACAACAACACCACAGACCCCGCCCTCTGGGAGCCGGTCGCCGAACATTGCGCGCGCCTGGGCGGCCGCTTCCGCTTCTTCCATCTCGGCCGCTGGCCCGGCTTCAAGGCCGGGGCGCTGAACTTCGCCCTCGGCCAAACCACCCGCGACGCCGAGATCATCGCCGTGCTGGACAGCGACTACCTCGCCGACCCCGACTGGCTGCGCTGCATGGTCCCGCAATTCGCCAACCCGCGCGTCGGCTTCGTGCAATCCCCGCAGGATTACCACGACAATGACGGCTCCTTCTTCAAGCGCCTGATGTTCTGGGAATATGCCGGCTTCTTCCAGCTCGGCATGGTCAACCGCAACGAGCGCAACGCCATCATCCAGCACGGCACCATGAGCCTGGTCCGCCGCAGCGCCCTCGAAGAAGTCCGGCAACTGGAGCGAATGGACCATCACCGAAGACGCCGAACTCGGCCTGCGCCTGTTCCGCGCCGGCTGGGAAGCCGTCTACTCGCCGCGCAGCTTCGGCCGCGGCGTAATGCCGGACGACTTCGCCGCCTTCCGCAAGCAACGCTTCCGCTGGGCCTATGGCGCCATGCAGATCGTCCGCGGCCACGCCGGCGCCCTGCTAAACCCATTCAACCGCGAACTGACTCTCGGCCAACGCTGGGCGTTCGTCACCGGCTGGCTGCCCTGGGTCGGCGACGCGCTGGGCCTCGCCTTTCTGATAATGGGCCTAGCCTGGTCGATCGGCCTGATCGTAGCGCCGATGCGCTTCGAATTCCCGATCATCCTGTTCATGGTCCCCTCGATCGGCCTGTTCTTCTTCAAACTGGCGCAGATCTTCGCCCTCTACGGCGCGAAAGTCCCCTGCGGCTGGCGGGACCGCGCCGGTGCCGCCGTCGCCGGCCTGGCCCTAAGCCACACCATCGGCAAGGCCGTCTGGAAAGGCCTGTTCATCCGCAGCGCGCCCTTCCTGCGCACGCCGAAGATGGAGAACGCGCCGGCGCTGATCCAGGGCCTGGTGATGGCGCGCGAAGAGCTGGCGCTGCTGCTGCTGAGCTGGACGGCGATGATCGCGGTCGGCTGGGTGCATCACCTCGCCACCTGGGAAGCGACACTCTGGTGCGCCGTGCTGCTCACCCAGTCGCTGCCTTATCTGGCGGCGGTCACGGTGGCTGTGGTCGCCGCGTTCCCAGCGCGGCGCGCCTTGGTGGCGAGGGCGCCGGTCATGCAGTTTACGGCGCAGCTCGGGAGCGACTAAGGAAGCAAGGCCTTCTTTTCTGAAGAAAAGAAGCAAAAGACTTTTGGTCCCTGTCGGGGAGCACTTCCCCATCACCCGACAGGGAGCAGAAGCTTTTTGGTTCTTTTTCTCGAAAAAGAACTGCTTCCTTCCTTCAGGAGCCAGGCAGCGTGCAAAAACCCTTACCCAAGCTCGCGATCTTCCTAGGCATCGCCGGCATAATCCCCTTCGCCTTCTTCGGCATCCTCTCCGTCGGGCAATCGCCGGTATCCGCCCTGGCCGCCGCGCGCGGCCTGGTAGGCTACGGAGCCGTCATCCTGGCCTTTCTCGGCGGCGTTCACTGGGGCTTCACGCTGGACGAGCCCGAACTCGCCCGCTTCGTGCGCATCCGCCTCACCCTGGGCGTCGTGCCCGCGCTGATCGGCTGGGCCGCCATACTCGCAAGCCTCGTCGCCGAAGCCGGGCTGGGCCTGGCCATCCTAATCGCCGGCTTCGTTGCCACAGTTGTGATCGAGTGGCGCGGCCACAAACTCGGCCTCGTTCCGGGCGGCTACATGCTCCTGCGCTGGGGCATCTCGATCGTCGTGATCGCCATCCTGACCGCAGTGCTGGTTGTGCGCCTGATCGGCGGACACGTGCTTATGTGAAAATTGTCTTTATTTTGCGATTTTATCGTGTTAACGAGACCTTACCTTCAGTCCGGAATCGTATCATGGCCGACGCAACCGTCATCCCCTTCCCCGTCCAGGACCGCACGCAGAAGGAGCATGACCGGCTCCGTCGCGCCCTGACCGATCTGCAGAGTGCGGTCGCCGAGCAGAAGCAGGCGCTCAGCGAGTGGCGCTTCGCCATGGCCGAACTTGGCATCGGCGTGGCTGGCCTGGGCCAGTCGCTGATCAGCTACCATGACAGCCTGGGCAACGTGCAGACCCAGATCGGCAGCCTGCGCCAGGAATCCGCCAAGCTCGAAGCTACAGCAGAAGCCTTATCCGCCTGCCAATGACCAGCAGCGCCGCCAGGCTGATCAGCGACGTGACCGCCAGATAGATACCCGGGATGGTCACCATCCCGGTCCGCTGTATCAGCCACTCCATGGTGAGCTGCGCGAACCCGCCGAACACCACCACGCCCAGCGTGTAGCCAAGCGACATCCCGGCCGCACGCACGCCGACCGGGAACATCTCGGCGAGCAGCGCCGCCGACGGCGCCGTATAGGCTGCGCGCAGGATGCTTATGCCAATGAACACGCAGGCCATCACCGCCGCATTCGGGTATCGCCCGACCAGCCAGACCGCCGGATAGGCCGCCAGTGCCAGCGCGCCCACCGTCCACAGCATGATCGGCAGCCGCCCGCCCCGATCCGACATGATGGCCGCCACCGGCGTCACCGCCAACGGCGCCAGCGACGCCACGAACGCCACCGCGTAACTCCCCGACAGCGCCACATGCAGATGCGTGTGCACGTAGGTCGGCAGATAGATATTGAGGTATGTCCCCGCGGTGCCGGCCGCCACCACGCAGGCGCCGAGCAGCACCCGCCCGGCATATAGCCGCCCCAGCACGGCCACCGGCGCCGCCTCCCTCTGGCCCGCGCGGAACGCCGGCGTCTCGTCCACATGCCGGCGCACATACCAGCCGACCGGCCCGATCAGCAGCCCGAGCAGGAACGGCAACCGGAACCCCCAGGCGCTCACCGCCTCCGGCGGCAGGCTGGCCGCCACCGCCCACGCCACGCCGGACCCCAAAATCGCCGAGACCGCCTGGCTGGTATATTGAAAGCTGCCGAAGAACCCGGCCCGCCGTCCGGCATGCTCGATCATGAAGGCGGTCGCCCCGCCGAACTCCCCGCCGGCGGAAAATCCCTGGATGAGCCGCGCCACCAATATGCCCGCCGGGGCCCAGAACCCTATCGCGCGGAACCCGGGCATGATCGCCATCAGCGCCGTGCCCAAAGTCATCAACAGGATGGTCAGCGTGAGGGCCGCGCGCCGCCCGCGCCGGTCCGCATAGCTGCCCAGCACGAGCGCGCCGAACGGCCGTGCCAGGAACGACACGCCATAGGTGCCGAAGGTGAGGAGCAGGCCGGTGGCCTGGCTGGAAGCGGGGAAGAACGTGGCTGCGATCTGCTGGGCGAAGTAGCCGAACACGGTGAAGTCGTAATATTCCAGCGCGTTGCCCGCGGAGGCGGCGAGGATTACGCGGGCTAGCGGTTTAGCCAAGAAAGCAAGCAGTCCTTTTTTGAAAAAAAGGACCAAAAAACTTTTGCTCCCCGCCCCTGACGCGCGTCGCTTTATCCGGCCTGGGCGCGACAGGAGACAAAAGTTTTTTGCTTCTTTTTTTCAAAAAAGAAGGCCTTCCTTACTCACTCACTCAGCCGCATCGACCAAAGCCGCCGGCTTCTCCTTGGCCTTCTTCATCGCATCCTCGACATGCCGGCTGAACACGAACTCCGCCGGCCGCTGCTTGTCGAGCGAGATCTCCTTGGCCATCGCCCCGTCCGTCCGCGGCCCGCGCAGAAGCACGCGCGCGATCTTCAGCGGGTTCTTCACCGCATCCACCACGGCGGTGGCCTCGTAGCCGGAATGCACCATGCAATCGGCGCATTTCTCGTAGTTGCCGGTGCCGTAGGCGTCCCAGTCGGTGGTCTCCATCAGCTCCTTGAAGGTCTTGGTATAGCCTTCGCCGAGCAGGTAGCAGGGGCGCTGCCAGCCGAACACGTTGCGCGTCGGGTTGCCCCAAGGCGTGCAATGGTATTCCTGGTTGCCCGCCAGGAAGTCGATGAACAGCGGGCTCTGGCCGAACTGCCAGCCGCGGCCTTTACCGAGCTTCAGGATATCGCGGAACAGCTGCTTGGTCTTCTGCCGGCCGAGGAAATGCGCCTGGTCCGGCGCGCGCTCATAGGCGTAGCCGGGCGACGTCATGATGCCGTCGATGCCAAGCGCCATCGCCTCGTCGAAGAACTTGGCCACCCGCTCGGCATTCGCACCGTCGAACAGCGTGCAGTTGATGGAAACCCGGAAGCCGCGCGCCTTTACCGCCTTGATGGCGGCCACCGCCCGGTCGAACGTGCCGTCCTGGCTCACCGCGCGATCGTGCATGTCGCGGTCGCCGTCCAGGTGGATGTCCCAGGTGAAATACGGGTGCGGCTTGTAGAGATCGAGCTTCTTCTCCAGCAGAAGCGCGTTGGTGCAGAGATAGACGAACTTCTTGCGCGCCAGGATGCCCTCGACGATCTCCGGCATCTCCTTGTGCAGCAGCGGCTCGCCGCCGGCGATCGACACCACCGGCGCGCCGCATTCATCGACCGCCTCGAGCGCGTCGGCCACCGAGATGCGCTGGTTCAGGATCGGCGCCGGATAGTCGATCTTGCCGCAGCCGCCACAGGCCAGGTTGCAGCGGAACAGCGGCTCCAGCATGAGAACCAGCGGATAGCGCTTGCGGCCGGCGAGATGCTGCTTGACCACGTAGGCGCCGACACGCAGCACCTGCTTCAAAGGAACCGACAATCCATGTTCTCCTACCGGCCGCGCCGGTCGCCCTGTGGCGAGGACGCGACGGCCACTGATACACACCACACGCCCACACTGGGCGGACCGGGCACATTGTGCGGCGCCGCGCGCGACACCACCCCCGTCCAGTAATCCATATCGCACCGCGATGCCGATCAAACAACATTGCCGCGCAAACAGCCTGTTTCCCGGGCACGCTGCGGCAATACGGTCACAGCTCACCATCGAGTTAGGCAAGAAAGAAAGCAGTCCTTTTTCGAGAAAAAGGACCAAAAAGCTTTTGCTCCGGCGCTTGCACGGGCGTTTGCCCTGTGTCTGCCAGCTTACGTATTGGCAGAATGGCTCAAGAAGCTGATGCAGGCGTCATAGCGAAAGCTTTTTGGTCCTTTTTCTCGAAAAAGGACTGCTTTCTTCCTTAGCCACCAAGGTCGCAGGAGACGAAAATGCGCCAGCGCGCCGACGTGCTGCTAACCGAACGCGGCCTGGTCGAAAGCCGCGCCCGCGCCCAGGCGCTGATCCTGGCCGGCAAGGTGTTTTCCGGGGACCGCCGAGTCGCCAAGGCCGGCGACCAGATGGCGCCGGACGCGCCGCTCGAAGTGCGCGGCCAGGACCACCCCTGGGTCTCGCGCGGCGGCATCAAGCTCGCCCATGCGCTCGAGTTGTTTGGCCTCTCGCCGGCCGGTCTGGTGTGCCTCGACATAGGCGCCTCGACCGGCGGCTTCACCGACGTCCTGCTCACCCACGGCGCCGCCCGGGTGCACGCCGTCGATGTGGGCCACGGCCAGCTCGCCTGGAAATTGCGCAGCGACCCCCGCGTAGTGGTGCACGAAAAGACCAATGCCCGGCATCTCACCGCGGCCGCGATCGGCGAGCCGGCCGGCGCCCTGGTATGCGACGCGAGCTTCATCGGCCTGCGCACCCTGCTGCCCGCCCCGCTCGCGCTGTGCGCGCCAGGCGCCTGGGCGGTGGCGCTGATCAAGCCGCAATTCGAGGCCGGGCCGGACCAGGTCGGCAGCAAAGGCGTGGTTCGCGATCCTGGCGTGCACGCGGCCGTGTGCGACACCGTCCAGGCCTGGTGGGCCGCCCTGCCCGGCTGGCGCGTGGCCGGCGTGGCGCCCAGTCCGATCACCGGCCCCGAGGGCAACCGCGAGTTCCTGATCGCCGCAATACGCGAAGACCCGGCGTAATCCGTTAACCCTGCCCTGCCAGTCTGCCGGGGCGATGAGCCCCGGGATACGGGCGCGACGAACGGGGTAGCGATGAAAGCGGCTGACGCAACGCAGGCGGCGGATGCGCCACATGACAGCGCGCCTGTTGTACGAACACCGTCGGGGCCGCCGATCGGCAGCCAGGCCGTGATCGCCAGCATGCGCCAACACGGAATTGCCTTCACCGCGGACAATTATGCCGTCTGGCACTGCTACCTCACCGCCAGCAATACGGCGCTGAAGCGTGCGATCGACATCATCCTGTCAAACGGGATGGCGGTCGGCGAGAACACCCTGCGGACGCTATACACGCGCCATTTCTGCCACGCGAGCGACGCGCTTGCCTTGCGCGACCTCGCCACGCGCTCGCTGCTGATCCTCTCCAGGGCGTCCGAACTGGCGCCGATGGAGGCCAGCATGCTGGCGCAGCTCGGCCAGGACATGCGCGACATGGTGGAGCAGAGCGAGCGCATGACGCGCCTGCTCGGCCAGTCCGAACAGCGCGTGGCCGAACTCGAACGTTTCCTCGACGATGCGCGCCAGGAAGCCTCGACCGACGGGCTGACCGGCCTCGCCAACCGGCGCGCGTTCGACGCCGCCCTGCGCAGCAAGGCCGGCGACGCGATGAACGACGGCACCGACCTCGCCTGCATCATGGTCGACATCGATCATTTCAAACGCGTGAACGACTGTTGGGGCCACCCGGCCGGCGACGAGATCCTGCGCATGGTGGCCGGGATCCTCACCGGCGTAGTGCGCGGCCAGGATATCGTGGCGCGCTACGGTGGCGAGGAATTCGCGCTCATACTTCCCGAGACGGACCGGCATGGTGCCCTGCCGGTGGCGGAAAATTTGCGTTCCGCCGTAGAGCGCCACGCGCTGCTGTCGACGCAAGCCGGGGACCTGCGCATCACGATTTCCGCCGGTGCGGCGTGCTACGATCCCGGCGAAAACCTGGGCGCGTGGCTCGCGCGCGCGGACGCCGCGTTGTACGCGGCGAAGCATGCTGGGCGGAACCGGGTGGTGTTTGGCGAAGATGCTTGAAGGCAAGGCAAGCAGTCCTTTTTTGAAAAAAAGGACCAAAAAACTTTTGCGTCCTGGCGCATGCAGAAATGCCAACCTTCATGGGCGGAAACGCGCGGTCGCAGATAGGTGTGGGCTTTAATGCAGGCGCCGGAAGCAAAAGTTTTTTGCTTCTTTTTTTCAAAAAAGAAGGCCTTCCTTGCCTGTCATCCGTCCAACGCCACCGCCGCCTGTATCAAAGCCAGATGACTAAGCGCCTGCGGCACATTGCCCAGCATCGCGAAACTCGCCGCATCCATCTGCTCGTTCATCAAACCAAGATTGCGACGCGTGACCGCAAGCAGCGCGTCCATCCGCGCCCGCGCCGAATCCCCCTCGCCCAGCAGCGCCGTGCACTCCACCAGCCAGAACGCACACGCCAGAAAAGTGCCCTCCTCGGCCTCCATCCCGCTATAGCGATACACCAGCGCGCCGCGGCCGAGTTCGCGCACCACGGCGTCGCGCGTCAGTGCCAGCCGGTCCCGCCGCGGAAAACCGAACCGCATCACCAGCAGGATCGCCGCATCCAGCCGGTCCGTCCCCGGATACATCACGTAAGCGCGCAGGCTCTCGCTCCAGCAATGCGCGTCCACCCACGCCAGGATGCGGTCGCGCGTACGGCGCCAGCGCTCCAAATGGCTCGCGTCGATCTGGCCCAACTCCGCCAGCATCACCGCGCGATGCATCGCCGTCCAGCAGCCGAGCTTGGATACCGTGTAATGCTCCGCCACGCGCAATTCCCAGATACCGGAATCGCGGCTGAGCCAGAGATCGGCGCACCTGTCTGCAAGAACTGCCAGCAGCCGGCGCGTCACCAGATCCAGCACATGGCCGGAATGCACGAACAGCCAGGCGGTCTCCATCACGTCGCCGAACACGCCGAGCTGGAGCTGGTCGCGCGCGTCGTTGCCGTCCAGCACCGGCTGGCTGCCGCGATAGCCCGGCAGATCGAGCGTGCGCTCGCGCGGCGCCAACGATCCGTCGAGCCGATACATCGTGCGTATCGCGCTGTCGTGCCGGCGTATCGTGGCGATCAGCCAGGCGAACGCCGCGCGCGCTTCTTCCGTGGCGCCCACGCGCAGAAACGCCTTTATGGTGAACGCCACGTCGCGCACCCAGGCGTAGCGGTAGTCGTAATTCTTGTCGCCGCCGATGCGCTCCGGCAACGCGCTGGTGGCGGCCGCGGCGATCGCACCGGTCGGCGAATGCAGCAGCAGCTTGAGCGCCAGGGCGCTGCGCAGAACATCCTCCCGATACGGCCCGCCATAATCGAGGTCGTCGGTCCACTCGCGCCAGGAATGGTCCGAGCGGTCGATGCGCGCATCGATCGTCGTCAGCGACGGCAACACCAGCGGTTCGTCCGCAGTGGCCAGCACCGCGATGACGCTGCGGCTGCCGGGCTGCGTCTCGAGCCGCGCCATAAGCCCGCAATCATCGGCCGCCACCCGCTGCACGCTATCATCGGCACGGAAGGCGCACATCACGCCGTCCACATGCAGCACGTCGCCATGCGGGCTGGTCTCGCGCCACGGCGTCGCCTGGTCCAGCCGACGGCTCGGCCGAACTTCGATATCGAACCCCACGCACCCGCCAAGCCCCTCGACACGATGCGCCAGTTCCGTCCAGGGCAGCCGCCCGGAGATGCCGCTGTTCAGCGAGGCCGTCACCCGCGCCTGCCCGCCGGCGGTGGTGAACACCTGTTCCAGCACGTTGCTGTGCGTGCCGGTAGCGCCGAACCACGGTGAACGGCGCGTCGGGCGTGATGCTCAGCCGCCCGCCCGCATCGCCCGCGATCAGCCGGTCGAACAGCGGCTTGCTGTCGATCCCCGGCACGCACAACCAGTCGATCGAGCCATCCGCGCCGACGAGCGCCACGCTGCGCCCATCGCCCAGACACGCATATTGCTCGAGCGGCAACACATCGTCCCGCCGGACCGCGTGCTGCGGCCCGGCGGTGTGGAGATCGCTCAAGGCAGGTGGTTGCCGCCCGTAACACCGTAGATCTCGCCGGTGACGAAGCTCGATTCCTGGCTCGCCAGCAGCACGTAGATCGGCGCCAGTTCGGCCGGCTGACCCGGCCGCTTCAGCGGCACCGCCGATCCCAGATCGGGTATCTTGCTCTGCGGCTGCCCGCCGGAGGTCTGCAACGGGGTCCACACCGGACCAGGTGCGACCGCATTCACCCGTATGCCGCGGTCCGCCACCTGCTTGGCCAGCCCGTGGGTGAACGCCACGATCGCCGCCTTGGTGCCGGCATAGTCGAGCAGCATAGGCGACGGCTGGTAGGCCTGGATCGACGTGGTGTTGATGATCGTGCCGCCCTTCGGCAGCAGCGGGATCGCCGCCTTGCACAGCCACATCATCGCATAGACGTTGGTGCGGTACGTCGCGTCGATCTGCGCGGCGGTGAGGTCGGCGATGTCCTCCACGGCGGTCTGCTTGCCGGCAACGTTCACCAGAATATCCAGCCCGCCCATCGCGCGCGCGCCCTCGGTCACCAGTCTCTGGCAGAACGCCTCGTCGGAAATGTCGCCCGGCATGGCGATCGCCTTGCGGCCCGCCGCGGTGATCAGCGCGATCACCTCGTCGGCATCCTTCTGCTCGGATTCGAGATAGCTCAGCACCACATCCGCACCTTCCCGGGCGAACGCTATCGCCGCCGCGCGCCCGATGCCGCTATCGGCGCCGGTGATGAGGGCGCGTCGGCCCTCGAGCCGGCCGAAGCCGCGATAGCTGGTCTCGCCGTGGTCCGGCTTGGGGTCCATCTCCTGGCGCCAGGCCGGGGGCCGATTGCGGCTGTTTGTCGAATTTCGGTTGTGCGTACTGGGTCAGCGGATCGCGCATGGCGAACTGGTTCTGGACGGCGGCAGACATCTGGAAACTCCTGCTGAAATGGCCGCCCTCGAACGTGGGCGAAGCCCGGCGGTTCAGGCACGATCTTCGGCGTTCTCACATGCCAGGACTGCTTGGCGCCCCACGGAAACCCCCCACCCCAAGCCTGCGTAGAGTGCGCCAAGTCTCCACACGCAAAGGCCCTGCCCCATGCCGATCTTCCACCTCACGCCCGTGGTCTCCGAATTGCGCGATGCCGCCTGGGGCCAAAGCCCGGTGCGCGACGATTGCTGGGTCAACGCGAACGACGAAGACGAGGCGCGCGGCATGGCCAGCGCCCGCTACCAGGATGCGCGCGCCACCATCCCCGGCCATCCCTCCGCGCCCAGCCCCTGGCGCGATCCGCGCCTGGTCGCCGCCGTGCAGAGCGAGGAGACCCCCGCCGGCATGACGATACCGTACGGCACCGTGGTCGCAGGTCCGCAGGCCTGAGCGTATGGACGGCGCAGCGCTGCAGGGTGCGGATCGCGTCAACAGCGAGTTCGAGGTAGGCTACGACGAAAGCTTCGAGCGCAGATGGGTCTGGGCGGAGCGGGCCGGCCGCATCGTCATGATCGTGTTCGTGGCGGCCGGACTGGCCGGCCTGCTCGGCCGCGGACCCTTCAGCCACCGCACCAGCACCATCCCCGGTGCCGGCCTGGCCGTCGATTACGAGCCGATCACCCGCGTGCAGACCGACACCCAGATCACCTTGCATGTGCGCAACGAAAGCGCAGCGCCCATGGTCCGTATCCTGGTCAGCACGCAACTCGTCGAACCGATGGGCCTGGAACGCATCCTGCCGCAGCCGCTGGCCGAGGCGGCCGAAGGCGACGGCATGGCGCTCACCTTCGCTATGCCGCCAGGCACGCGCGACGGCCACATACGCTTCATGGTCCAGCCCGCCGGCATCGGCGCCGTGCCGCTCACCGCGCAGCTGGAAGGCCATCCCGCCGTGCACTGGTCGCAACTGGCGCTGCCATGACGGTCATCCTGCGCGCCGCCGCCGGCTACTTCCTCCTGCTGTTCGCCGTGCGCCTGATCGGCCGGCGCACCGCCAGCATGATGGCGCCGTTCGATCTGGTGCTGCTGTTCATCTTCGGCGGCGTCACGATCACCGCAATCCTCGGCAACGACCGTTCGATGACGGCCGCGGTCAGCGCGATCTTCACCATCGGTCTGATGCACGTTCTGGTCTCCGGAGCGCAAACGCGCTCGCCGTTCATCGGCCGGCTCGTCGATGGCACGCCGGTCATCGTCTATGAGCGCGGCCACTGGCACGAGGACCGCATGCGCACGCTGCGCCTGCTCGAGCAGGATATCATGACCGCCGTGCGCCAGCGCGGCCTGATGCGCCTGGAGCAGGTGCGCTACGCCACCGTCGAGCGCGACGGCAAGATCTCGATCATCGAGGAAGAGGGCTAACATCAACCTGCCTTACATCGGCAGCAAGGCAAGGAAGGCCTTCTTTTTCGAGAAAAAGAAGCAAAAAGCTTTTGCTCCGACGCCTGCCCGACGCGTTGGCTACCACTGCAGCCGCATCGACTTGCAATACGGCAGCAGGCCTTCGTGCGGGCGACGGAGCAAAAGCTTTTTGGTCCTTTTTCTCGAAAAAGGACTGCTTTCTTCCCTGCCTTGGATGCGTCACCCCCAACCCAGTTGATACAAAAAGCTCACAAACGTGTGAGGGAACATCTTTGTAGCTTGCCGTCACCCCTCGCGATCATGTCATTTCGGGGAACACGCCGACTCGCAATCAGGACATCCATGCCCGAGACGATCCTAATCACCGGCGGCGCCGGCTTCATCGGCACCTACGTCGCCCGCGCCCTCCTCGCCGAGGGCCACAAGGTTCGCATACTCGACAGCCTGATCGACCAGGTCCACCCCCCGGGCGCCCCCAAAAACCCGCTGCTCGACCACGTCGATTTCATCCGCGGCGACGTACGCGACCCCGATGCCGTGGAGCGTGCCCTGCGCGGCGCCGACAAGCTCATCCACCTCGCCGCCGAAGTGGGCGTCGGCCAGAGCATGTACGCGATAGACCGCTACGTGTCCGTCAACGACCACGGCACCGCGGTGCTGCTGCAGGCGCTGATAAAACAGCGCGTCGCGCGCGTCGTCGTCGCCTCCTCGATGAGCATCTACGGCGAAGGCCGCTACGTCACGCCAGCCGGCACGATCGTCGACGACGCGACCCGCCGCCCAGGCGATGCGAACTGGAACCCGGTAGGCCCCAACGGAGAGGAACTCACGCCCGTCGCCACGCCGGAGGCCAAGCCGGCGAGCCTCGCCTCGGTCTATGCGATATCGAAATACGTTCAGGAGCGCCTCACCCTGAACGTGGCGCCGGCCTACGGCATGCAGGCGGTCGCCCTGCGCCTGTTCAACGTATATGGCGCCGGCCAGGCGCTCTCGAACCCCTATACCGGCGTGCTGGCGATCTTCGCCTCGCGCCTGCTCAACGGCCAGCGCCCGATGGTGTTCGAGGACGGCGCGCAACGCCGCGATTTCGTGCATGTGGAGGACGTCGCGCGCGCCTTCCTGCTGGCGCTCGACGAGCCGAAAGCCGATGGCGGCGTCTTCAACATCGGCAGCGGCCAGAGCGTCAGCGTGAGCGAGGTCGCCACCAGTTTCGCCACCGCGATGAACCGCGCCGATCTCGCCCCCGAGATAACCCAGCAGGCCCGCACGGGCGACATACGCAACTGCTTCGCCGATATCGAACACGCCCGACGCGTGCTCGGCTTCCATCCGCGCCGCGGCTTCGATGACAGTTTCGACGAAATGGCCGACTGGGTCAGCAAACAAACCGCCGTCGACCGCGTGGCCGATGCGAAGCGCGAGCTCGAACTGCACGGACTGGTCGCGTGATCGAGCCGGACCAGGCCGGCCGCGTAGGGTTCACCCAGGGTTTCGCGCCGCACGACGAAGCTGCACTGCAGGCCGCGTCGCAGCACATGCAAACCCTCGGCATGCAGCATCTGCGTCTGCCGATCCCGCAAAACCTATGCGCCACACAGGAGGGTTCGCGCTGGCTGGCGAGTCTGCGCACGCGCCTCCCCTCGCATGTCCAGCTCCTGCCGTATCTGGACGTCGGCCATGCGGACATCGTGCCGGACTGGCTGCGCGCGACCCTCGCCCAGCTCCAAGGTGGCGCCGAGGCGGTGGAAATCCGCGCCACCGGCCCCGCTTTGCAGGCGATCGGCGAGGCCGTACGCCAGGCCGGTTTCAGTCCCGTCCTGAGCGCCGAGGGCGCCGCAACCCTGCGCGAAGCGGCCGGCGCACTCGCCGCCTATGACGCGATCGGCCTGCACCAGGCCGCCGCTCCCGCCGTCTGGGCCACCCGCCTCGCCGAAATCCGCCAGGCCGCCCACCAGTCCAACCCCGCCCTGGCGATATGGATCACCCAGACCGGATACGCCACCTGGCGCCACGACGCAGCCCACCAGGCCGAAGCGTTCATGGCAGCCGCGCAGGCTCCGGCCGACCGCCTCTACTGGTCCACCCTCATGGACCAGCCGGACCCCGGCTCCGCCGATCCCGCCCACGCGCATCACGGCATCTTCGACCAGGCCGGCAACCCCAAGCTCCTCGCCCGCCTGTTCGAAGGCGGCATCGCCGAAGTGGCGCGCGTGCTCGGCACCGCGAGCCGCCTCCGCCTGCCCGCAATCACCGCCACCCGCCCTGTCCTGATCACCGGCGGCGCCGGCTTCATCGGCGCCAACCTCGCGGACCGCCTCGCTGCCGAAGGCCACCACGTCCATATCTACGACGCCCTCGCCCGAACCGGCGTGGAACGCAACCTGCACTGGCTAGCCCGCCGCCACCCCAACCGCATCAGCTTCGCCCTGGCCGACCTACGCGACGAAGCCGCCCTGACCGAAGCCGCCACCCGCGCCGAGGCCGTCTTCCACCTGGCCGGCCAGGTCGCCGTAACCACCAGCATGGTCCACCCCCTGGCCGATTTCGAAATCAACGCCCGCGGCACGCTGGCCCTCCTCGAAGCCCTCCGCCAACGCAACCCGACCGCCCCCCTCATCTTCGCCAGCACCAACAAGGTCTACGGCGACCTGGCCGACATCGACCTCACCCGCGACGGCGACACCTACCTCCCCACCCGCCCCGACCTCCGCGCCAACGGCGTAAGCGAACAGCGCCCCCTCTGCTTCCACACGCCCTACGGCTGCAGCAAAGGCGCGGCCGACCAATACGTTCTCGACTACGCCCACAGCTTCGGCCTGCGCACCGCCGTGCTCCGCATGAGCTGCATTTACGGCGAACGCCAGCTCGGCACCGAAGACCAAGGCTGGGTCGCCCACTTCCTCCTCCGCGCCATAGCCAACCAGGGCCTCTCGATCTACGGCGACGGCCGCCAGGTCCGCGACGTCCTCCACGTAGGCGACGCCGTAGCCGCCTACCTCTCCGCCTGGCAACGCATCGATAAGATCGCCGGCCGCGCCTACAACCTGGGCGGCGGCCCAGCCAACGCCATAAGCCTGCTCCAGCTAGTCGCCCACATCGAGGACCTACTAGGCCGCCGCGTCGACCTAAAATTCGCCGACTGGCGCCCCGGCGACCAACGCTACTTCGTCGCCGACACCGCCGCCGCCCGCCGCGACCTTGCGCTCGCCCCCGCCCTAGGCTGGCGCGCCGGCATCGCCCGCCTGGCCGAGCATTTCGGCGCCCGCGCCCACGAAACCGCAGAAGCCGCGCAATGAAAGTAGCCCTGGTAAACCCGCCCTGGACCTTCGAAGGCAGCATCTATTTCGGCTGCCGCGAACCGCACCTCCCGCTGGAACTAGGCGCTGCCAAGGCCCTGCTGGAACAAGCCGGCCACCACGTCCTCCTGCTAGACGGCCACCTAAACGCCACCCCATTCGCCGACCTGGCCCAGGAAATCGCCGACTTCCACCCCGCCATGACGGTAATCCCCACCGCCCCAAGCTACCTGTTCTGGCGCTGCGCCCCGCCCGAACTCCGCGTCCCCCGCAACATGATCGCCGCCCTCGACGGCCGCGGCGGCCGCATCATAGCCGTAGGCCCGCACGGCTCCGCCACCCCTCGCGCCACCCTACGCAAACTCGGCGCCGACGTAGTAGTCCGCGGCGAATGCGAGGAAGCCATAGTCGCCCTCGCAAACGCCTGGCCCCGAACGGACATCCCCGGCGCCGCCACCCTAGAAGCCGGCGAACTCCACCTACCGGCCCAGTCCAATCCACCACCTTCACCAACCTGCCCGCCCTGCACTGGCCCGACGCCTGGATCGCCCGCCACCACCACCACCATCACCGCTTCGACACCACGCCGGTCACCCCAGGCGCCGAAGTAGAAGCCAGCCGCGGCTGCCCCTACCACTGCAGCTTCTGCGCCAAGATCGACTTCCGCGACGCCTACCGCCGCCGCCCACTCCCAGCCCTCCTCGAAGAAATAGACGCCCTACAATCCCAAGGCGTAAACTACCTATACTTCATCGACGAAATATTCCTCCCCCAACCCGCCCTCCTGGAAGCCCTGGCAACCCGCAACATCCAGTTCGGCATGCAAACCCGCATCGACCTCTGGAAGCCCGACCTCCTCGCCCTCCTAGGCCGAGCCGGCTGCGTCTCCATAGAAGCCGGCGTCGAAAGCCTGACCGAAGCCGGCCGCGCCGCCCTCGACAAATCCTGCCGCATGACAACCGACGACCTCACCGACCGCCTCCTCCAAGCCCGCGCCCACGTCCCCTTCGTCCAGGCCAACCTCATAGAAACCGCCTCGGACTCCCGAGAAACGATCGAAACCTGGCGCGCCCGCCTGCAACAAGGCGGCGTATGGGCCAACGACCCCGTCCCGATGTTCCCATACCCCAGCAGCCCCGATTACCGCGCCCGCTGGGGCATGCCGGACGACGACGCCTGGGAACGCGCGCTGGATCATTACCTTGCGCAGTTCAGTGCGTTCTCTGACATCCAGGACGCGGCACCTCTCAGCCTCGCGCGCCTCGAGGCTTCCTGTCTGCCGGCATGAGGCAAGCAAGCAAGGCCTTCTTTTCTGAAGAAAAGAAGCAAAAGACTTTTGAATGTTTGGTGCTTGCTCCAACGGCAAAAACCCGGCGCGCGGCTGGCAAATGAGCCGCGTCTTCATCACCACCGACGCGATCGGCGGCGTCTGGAGTTATAGTCTGGCACTCGCGGCCGGCCTCTCCGACGCAGGCCTCGCCTGCACGCTCGCCGTGCTCGGCCCCCCGCCCCAACCCCACCAGCGCGCCGACGCAGCCGCAATCTGCACCCTGCTGGAAACCGGCCTCCCGCTCGACTGGATCACCCCCACCCCCACCACCCTGGCCGAAACCGCCCGCACCCTCGCCAACCTCGCCACCCAGACCGGCGCCACCACCGCCCAGCTCCACGCCCCCTGCCTGGCCGCATCCCCCTGGCCGATCCCCGCCATCGCCACCGCCCATTCCTGCATGGCCACCTGGTGGAAAGCGGTCCGCAACACCCCCCTACCCGCCGACTTCGCCAGCCACGCCGAAGCCACCCGCGCCGGCCTACAAAACGCCACCGGCATCATCGCCCCAACCCACGCCTTTGCCGCCGACCTCCGCCGCGCCTACGCCCCCGCTTGCGACATAATGATCATCCACAACGGCCTCCCCACCCCGCCCCTAAACACCGCCGCCCGCGAACCCTTCATCCTGACCGCCGGCCGCCTCTGGGACGAAGGCAAGAACATCGCCATCCTCGACACCCCCTCCAGCACCCCGATCCAAGCCGCCGGCCCCCTCGCCAGCCCAGACGGCGCGCATTTCACCCCCACCCACATCACCCCCCTCGGCAACCTCCCAGCCGCCGAACTGCAAACCCTGATGTCGCGCGCGGCCATCTTCGCCGCCCCCTCGCTCTACGAACCGTTCGGCCTGTCCGTCCTCGAAGCCGCCCAGACCGGCAGCCCTCTCGTGCTCGCAGACATCCCCACCTTCCGCGAACTCTGGACCGGCGCCGCCCTGTTCGTGCCCCCCCGCGACCCTGCCGCCTGGACCGAAACCCTCGCCCGACTCATGGCCGACCCCGCCGCCCAGGCCGCCCTAGGCCAAGCCGCCCAAACCCGCAGCGCCGCCTACACGCGCCGTGCCATGGCAACCGCCACCGCCGCCCTGCACACAAATCTCAACCGAACCCGCCAGGCCGCCTGATGCGCATCGTCTATTTCACCCACTCCCTCGTCTCCTGCTGGAATCACGGCAACGCCCACTTCCTACGCGGCGTCCTCCGCGCGCTCGCAGCCAGCGGCCACGAAGTAATCGCCTACGAACCCGCCCAAAGCTGGAGCCGCGACAACCTCCAGCTCGATCACCCCGCCGACCCGTTTGCCAGCTTCGCCACCAACTTCCCCACCCTCACCGCCCGCATCCTCCCCAACGAACACGCCCTCGCCGAAGCCCTACAAAATGCCGACTTAGTCATAGTCCACGAGTGGAACGAACCCGCTCTGGTCGCCGCCATCGGCCAACACCGCCGCCACGCCAACTACACCCTGCTCTTCCACGACACCCACCACCGCGCCGTAAGCG
This sequence comes from uncultured Alphaproteobacteria bacterium, assembly GCA_963795825.1. Lineage (GTDB taxonomy): Bacteria > Pseudomonadota > Alphaproteobacteria > Acetobacterales > Acetobacteraceae > BOG-908. Next base: position 577,711 of record CAWCIW010000005.1, read on the forward strand.
ACCCCGAAGCCATCCGCCGCTTCGACCTCTCGTCCTACGACGCCATCCTGGCCTTCGGCGCCACCCTCGCCCGCATCTACGAAGACTGGGGCTGGGCCAACCGCGCCTTCGTCTGGCACGAAGCCGCCGACACCGCCCTCTTCCACCCCCCAACCACCCCCGTCCCCCGCCAAGGCGCCATCTGGGTAGGCAACTGGGGCGACGGCGAACGCACCGCCGAACTAGAAACCTACCTCCTGGCCCCCGCCCAACAAGCCGCCATCCCCCTCGACATAAACGGCGTCCGCTACCCCCCTGAAGCCCTCGCCCTCCTCGCCCGCTACGGCGCCCGCTTCCACGGCTGGATCGCCAACGCCGACGTCCCCGCCGCCTTTGCCCGCCATCTCTTCACAATCCACGTCCCCCGCCGCTTCTACACACAGACCCTCCCCGGCATCCCCACCATACGCGTGTTCGAAGCCCTGGCCTGCGGCATCCCCCTCATCAGCGCCCCCTGGGACGATGCCGAATCCCTCTTCCAGCCCGGCCGCGACTACCTGACCGCCCGAAACGGTGCTGAAATGGAATCCCACATGCGCGCCCTAACCCACGACCCCGCGCTCGCGGCCAGCCTCGCCGCCAGCGGCCTGGCCCGAATCCAGGCCCACCACAGCTGCGAAATCCGCGCCCAGGAACTGCTGCGTATCGCCGCCCAGCTCGCCCCCGCCAGGGCCGCCGCCTGATGCGCATCGCCTTTTACGGATCGAGCCTGCTCAGCAGCTACTGGAACGGCGCCGCCACCTACTACCGCGGCCTCCTGCAGGCCCTCGCCGCCCACGGCCACCACATCACCTTCTACGAACCCGACGCCTTCGACCGCCAATCCCACCGCGACATCGAGCCCCCCGACTGGGCCCGCGTGATCGTCTATCCCGCAACCCCGGAAGGCCTCACCCAAGTCCTTGCCGAAGCCCACCAAGCCGACGCCGTGGTAAAAGCCAGCGGCGTCGGCGTGTTCGACAACGAGCTGGTAGCCGGCGTGCTCCAACACGCCCGCCCCAATGCCCTGCGCGTCTTCTGGGACGTCGACGCCCCCGCCACGCTGGCCACCCTGCGCGCCGAACCGGACCACGTGCTCAGGCGCGGCCTGCCCGCTTTCGACCTAATCCTCACCTACGGCGGCGGACCCCCGGTCATCGCCGCCTACCAGGAACTCGGCGCCAGACGGTGCATCCCGATCTACAACGGCCTGGACCCCGCCACCCACCATCCCGTCCCGCCCGACCCCGCCTACGCCACCGATCTCGGCTTCCTCGCCAACCGCCTGCCGGACCGCGAAGCCCGCGTCGAGGCCTTCTTCCTCGCCCCCGCCGCCACCCTCCCAAACAGACGTTTCCTCCTGGGCGGCTCTGGCTGGGCCGACAAACCAATGCCAGACAACATCACCCGCATCGGCCACGTCCCCACCGCCGCCCATAACGCGCTCAACTGCTCGGCCCTGGCCGTCCTGAACGTCGCCCGCGACAGCATGGCCGCCGTCGGCTTCTCCCCCGCCACCCGCGTGTTCGAAGCCGCCGGCGCCGGCGCGTGCCTCATCACCGATGCCTGGGAGGGCATCGAGCAGTTCCTCGCTCCCGATACCGAGATCCTTGTGGCCCGCGACGGCCAGGACGTGGCCGCGCACCTGGCCGCCCTCACACCCGAGCGCGCCCGCGCGATCGGCCAGGCGGCGATGGCCAGGTGCCTGGCGGAGCACACCTATGTGCGCCGGGCGGCCGAAGTGCATGCGTTGTTGGTGCCGGTATGACGGCGAGCAAGCAGTCCTTTTTCGAGAAAAAGGACCAAAAAGCTTTTGCTCCCTGTCGGGTGTTGGGGAAGTTCTCCCCGACAGGGACCAAAAGTCTTTTGCTTCTTTTCTTCAGAAAAGAAGGCCTTCCTTCCTGATGCGCATAGTAGTCATAGGCCTGTCGCTCTCCTCCTCCTGGGGCAACGGCCACGCCACCACCTACAGAGCCCTCCTCCGCGCGCTGGCCGCCCGAGGCCACGACATCCTCTTCCTGGAATGCGACCGCCCCTGGTACGCCGCCCACAGAGATCTCCCGACCCCCGATTTCTGCCGCCTTCGCTTTTACGACCAGCCCGGAGATCTCGCCCAGTGGCGCGACGAGATCGCCACCGCCGACCTGGTGATGATCGGCAGCTACGTGGTCGAAGGCGTAGCCGTAGCCGAGCTGATTCGCCCCTGGGCCAGGCTCCTGGCCTTCTACGACATCGACACCCCAGTAACCCTGGCCGCCCTGGCCCGCGGCGAGCACGCCTACATCTCCCCCGCCACAATCCCCCTCTACGACCTATACTTCTCCTTCACCGGCGGCCCCACACTACGCCTGCTGGAACGTCGCTACGGCGCCCGCGCCGCCCACGCCCTGTTCTGCGCCGTAGACCCAACGCTCTACGCCCCCGACCCGGCGGCCCCCGCCCCAACCTGGCAACTCGGCTACCTCGGCACCTACAGCGCAGACCGCCAACCCACGCTCGAACGCCTGCTAATCGAACCCGCCCGCCGCGCCCCGCAGGCCCGCTTCGTGGTCGCCGGCCCGCAATACCCGGACGACATCGCCTGGCCCGACAACGTCGATCGCCTGGAGCACCTGCCGCCGGCGGAGCATGCCGCGTTCTACAACAGCCTGGCCTGGACCCTGAACGTGACCCGCGCGGACATGATCGCCGCCGGCTACAGCCCGAGCGTGCGCCTGTTCGAGGCGGCTGCCTGCGCCACCCCGATCGTCAGCGACGACTGGCCCGGCCTGGGCGATTTCCTGACGGTAGGCGAGGAGATCATCGTGGCGGAGACGCCGGCGCAGGTGCTGGCCCTGCTGGCCTGGCCGGAGCCGCGGCGCCGCGCGCTGGGCGATGCCGCCCGTCGACGTGTCCTGGAGTCGCACACGGCTGCGCATCGCGCCGCAACGCTGGAAGCGGCAATCCTGCGGGAGCCGGTCAGCTAGGCGACAACGCCGAACGTGGTGTGTGATGCCAGGGCGCGGCCGACGTATCCGGGCAAGAAAGAAAGCAGTCCTTTTTCGAGAAAAAGGACCGGAAAGCTTTTGCTCCGACGCCTGCCCCGCAGCCTACGTTCATATTGCAAGTCGAGGTGCCTGCAATGACAGCCAGATCAGCGTGCAGGCGTCACAGCAAAAGCTTTTTGCTTCTTTTTCTCGAAAAAGAAGACCTGCCTTCTTTGCTGCCGATAACTCAATCCCAAAACGGCTCAGTGTAAGCCCACGGGCAAGCGTCGAAGAAAAAGTTTTTTGGTCCTTTTTTCTAAAAAGGACTGGCTGCTTACTTGGAAACCATCTGCCCGCGCGCCGCCCCTTTTGGATGCATGGTAGTATGCAGATTGGCATACCAAAGCCCGCCGGTAAGCTGCGCCTGCTGCTCCGGCGTGAGCGTCACCGTCCCATGGATCGGGCTCACCGGATTGGTGCCGAGCGGCACCACCACGCCGGCGTTCTTGTCCAGCGCCGCGGGCCCATGGAAATGCGCCATTGTGACGGGCGCTGCGAAATCGCTGAACGTCAGGTCGTAGGTCAGCACATGCGTGACCGTATCGAGCGTGGCATCGGCGGTGCCCATGCCGCGATCGGCCACCGGCGGCACTTCGCTGGCGGGCTTGAGATCCGCGTGGAACTTGATCGTATCCGCCGAAGCGGGCACGGCGATACAGGCCAGCAAAGCCAGGGCTGCGGCGCAGACGATACGGCTTTGCATGGATGGCTCCCGGTTTCGGCGCGGATGACAGAGGTTTGGTGAGCCCGGTGGGAATCGAACCCACGACCCCAAGATTAAAAGTCTCGTGCTCTACCGACTGAGCTACAGGCTCGCTCTGATACCTAAAAGGGCCTTCCCGCCAGGAGGTCAACCCTGCATCGTATCGGGCCCGCCCGCGACGCGCGCGACGCGGGACGAATCAGGCGGCCCGGCTGATGCGACCGGGCCGCCTTGGTGTAGCCAGCTAGGCCGCCTCGTCCGCCGGGGCGTCGGAGCCGAGATGCGCCTTCACGATACGGTCCGGGTCGTTCACCGTGCCGCCGCCGCCGCTGCCGCGCTTGATCTGGTCCACGTGTTCCATGCCCTCGGTCACCTGGCCCCAGATGGTGTATTGCCCATCCAGATGCGGCGCCGGCGCGAACATGATATAGAACTGGCTGTTGGCGCTGTTCGGGTCGCCGGTCCGCGCCGCACCCACGGTGCCGCGCACGAACTTCGCGGTCTTGCTGAACTCCGCGGGAAGATTGCCGTATTTGCTGCCGCTGGTGCCGCTGCCTGTCGGATCGCCACCCTGCGCCATGAAGCCTTCGATCACGCGATGGAACGGCGTTCCGTCGTAGAAACCCTCGCGCGCAAGCATGCGCACGCGCTCCACGTGTTTCGGCGCCAGGTCGGGTTTCAGTTCTATGACGACGCGGCCTGTCTTCAGGTGGAGATGCAGGGTGTTTTCTGGGTCGGCCATTCTCTACTCCGTGGGTATCTGTAGGCAAGGCAAGGCCTTCTTTTCTGAAGAAAAGAAGCAAAAGACTTTTGACTCCCCTGTCGGGGGACCGCTGGATCAACACCTGCCGTGAGGTGTGGTTTTTATTTTTCGTCGGCGGCCAGGCGCATCTTCACGATGCGATCGGGGGAGTCCACCTTGCCGTTATCCGCTTCGCTGCCGCGCTTGATCTTGTCGACGAACTGCATGCCGGACACCACGTTGCCCCAGATCGTGTACTGCCCGTCCAGGCTGGCGCCGGGTGCGAACATGATGAAGAACTGGCTGTTCGCGCTGTCCGGATCGCCGGACCTCGCCGCACCCACCGTGCCGCGCAGGAAATGCGCATTGTTGCTGAATTCGGCGGGAACGTTCGGATATTTGCTGCCGCCCTCGCCGGTTCCGGTGGGATCGCCACCCTGCGCCATGAAACCTTCGATCACGCGATGGAACGGCGTGTTGTCGTAGAAATGGTCGTGGCACAGCAGCTTCACGCGCGCCACATGCTTGGGCGCCAAATCCGGCCGCAGCTTGATCACCACGCGGCCGGTGTTCAAATCCAGATACACCGTGTTCTGCGGGTCCAACTTCTCCGGCGCCGCTGCCGGAACATCGGTCTGCGCGCCGGCGCCGGTCGCGATGAACCCAGCGGCCAAAAGGCCCAATACCCCACGTCTAAACATTCCCTGTCTCTCCCTGTGCGGCACCCACGCGTAGGAGCGTGCGCTGCAGCGTCAATTTCGGCACGAAACTCGATACGTCGCCGCCAAGCCTGGCGATCTCCTTCACGAAGCGCGACGAGATGAACTGGTGGTGTTCGCTTGCCATCAGGAACACGGTTTCGATTTGCGGGTCCAGCCGGTAATTCATCCCGGCCATCTGGAACTCGTAATCGAAATCGCTGACGGCACGCAGCCCGCGTATCAGCATGGTGGCGCCATACGTGCGCGCAAAACGTATCAGCAACGTGCCGAAACTGACCACGTCGATCGGCGTACCGGTCTTGGCCGCGATCGCCGCGCATTCCTCACGCACCAGCTCAACGCGCTCTTCCAGCCCGAACAGCGGCCCCTTGCCGATATTCTCCGCCACGCCCACCACGAGCCGGTCCACGATACGCGACGCGCGGCTGATGATGTCGAGATGGCCGTTCGTCACCGGATCGAACGTGCCGGGATAGATGCCGACCCGATCAGCCATCTTCCGGCTCCTTCGCCTCACCCATCTTGTCCGGCGGCTCGATCGCGACCGTATCCGCCTCGCCACTGAGGCCCGCTTCGGCCTCTTCGCCAGCAATAACCGGCACTTCGAGCACGGGGAAGATACTGGTGATGTGCTCCCCCTCGCTCAGCCGGAACAAGGTGACGCCCATCGTCTGCCGCGCGGTGACCCGCACCTGGTCCGACGGCACCCGTATCAGCCGCCCGGCGTCGGTCACCAGCATCACGTCGTCGCCGCGGCGTACCGGCAACGTCGCCACCACGGCGGTGCCGTTGCGCGGCGCCAGCATGATGTTGGTGATCCCCTGCCCGCCGCGCCCCGTCACGCGGTAATCGTAAGCCGACGATCGTTTGCCGAACCCGCCATTCGTCACCGTCAGCAAGATCTCTTCCGCCGCCTCCAGTTCGGAGACGCGATCGTACGACAAATTCAGATCCGCCGTCTGCTCCTCGTCGGCCTCGCTCGCCACGTCCGATACCGGCTCGGCCAACACTTCGGCCGCCTCTTCCTCGAACCCCGCATTGCGACGCCGCGCCGCGATCGCCTTGAGGAAACTCGCACGCTCGCTGTTGCTGGCATCCACATGCCGCAGCACCGCCAGGCTGTTCACCTCGTCGCCACGCACCAGCTTGATGCCGCGCACGCCCGCAGATTCCCGCCCGGTAAACACCCGCAACGTCTCGTCCGAAATCTGGAAGCGTATGCACCGCCCCAGCCGCGTCGCGAGGAACACGTCGTCGCCATCCCGACACGTCGCCACGCCAATCAGGTGGTCGCCCTCGTCCAGCTTCATCGCGATCAGACCGCTCGTCCGTATGCGGCCGAAATCCGACAGCCGGTTGCGCCGCACGGTGCCGCTCGATGTCGCGAACACCAGATGCAGCGCCTCCCACAACCCTTCGTCCTGGGGCAGCGGCAACACCGTCGTCACCTGATCGGACCCGAGTTCCGGCAACAGATTCACCAGCGCGCGGCCCTTCGCGGTCGGGCGAAGCTTCCGGCAGGCGCCAGACCTTTTCGCGGAACGCCTTGCCGCCACTGGAGAAAAACAATACCCATTGATGCGTGTGCGCATTGAAACTGCGCGCCACGATGTCGTCGCCGCGCGTACCCGCCGCGGTGCGTCCGCGCCCGCCGCGATTCTGCGCGCGATACGTCTCGAGCGGCGTGCGCTTGATGAAGCCGTCGCGCGTGATGGTCACCACCATCTGGCCAGGCTCGATCAGGCTCTCGTCGTCCTGGTCCGCCGCATAATCCACGATCGCGGAGAAACGCGGCGTCGCAATCTCGCCGCGCACTCGCACCAGCTCGTCGCGCATGACCTCCATGCGACGCGGCCGGCTGGCGATAATCTCCAGCAACTCACCAATGCGCTCGGCAACCTCGCGCAATTCCGCAGTGATCTTCTCGGACTCCAGCCCGGTAAGCCGCTGCAGCCGCAGCTCCAGGATACCACGCGCCTGCGTCTCCGTCAGACGCACACGGTCTTCGACGATGATGTTGCCGCTATCGTCGATCAACGCCAGCAAAGCCGCCACGTCGCCGGCCGGCCAGTCGCGCGCCATCAGTGCCGCGCGCGCGGCCGCCGCATCGGGGCTCGCGCGTATCAGCCTGATTACCTCGTCGATATTGGTGACCGCAATCGACAACCCGACCAACAAATGCGCCCGCTCGCGCGCCTTGGACAACTCATACCGGCTACGCCGAAGTATCACCTCCTCGCGGAAATCCACGAAGCACATCAGCAACTCGCGCAAGCCCATCGTACGCGGCCGGCCACGATCCAGCGCCAGCATGTTGCACGCGAAACTGATCTGCATGTTGGTGAAACGGAAAAGCTGGTTCAGCACCACTTCGCCGGTAGCATCGCGCTTCAGCTCGATCACCACCCGCATGCCCTGCCGGTCGCTCTCGTCGCGAATATCCGCAATGCCCTCGATCTGCTTGGCGCGCACCAACTCCGCAATGCGCTCCTGCAACGTCGCCTTGTTCACCTGATACGGCAGCTCGGTGATGATGATCGCCTGGCGATCCTTGCGCACCTCCTCGAACTCGCAACGCGCGCGCAAAATCAGCGAACCGCGCCCGGTCTCGAACGCGCTACGTATGCCCGCGCGCCCGATGATCAGCCCGCCGGTCGGAAAATCCGGCGCCGGCACGATCGCCATCAGCTCGTCGAGCGTGGTCGCCGGCTCGGCAATCAGCGCCAGCGCCGCATCGATGATCTCGCCCGGATTATGCGGCGGAATACGCGTGGCCATTCCCACGGCGATGCCCTCCGCGCCGTTGATCAGCAGCGTGGGATACGCCGCCGGCAAAACCACCGGCTCCTGCGTGCTCTCGTCGTAATTCGGCTGGAAATCGACGGTATCCTTGTCGATATCGGCCAGCATGAACATGCCGGCCGCCGACAGCCGCATTTCGGTGTAGCGCATCGCCGCCGGCGGATCGCCATCGACGGACCCGAAATTACCCTGCCCATCGATCAGCGGCAGCCTGATCGAGAACGGCTGCGCCATGCGCACAGCCGCGTCGTAGATCGAACTGTCGCCATGCGGATGGTAACTGCCCATCACGTCGCCGACGATCTTAGCGCTCTTGCGATACGGCTTGTCTGGCGTATAGCCCGCCTCGTTCATGCCATACAGGATGCGCCGGTGCACCGGCTTCAGCCCGTCGCGCGCATCGGGCAGCGCCCGGCTGACGATCACCGACATGGCATAAGCGAGGTAGGAGCGCTCCATCTCCTCCTCGAGCGTCACCGGCTGGGTGTCGCCGGGCCCGCCCGGCGGGACTGTGCCGGCTGGGTCGACCGGTGGGTCGCCCGCTGGATCGTCGCCCGCTGGTTCGTCAGTCGTGTCGCTCAAAGTGTTCTGTTATCCAGTATTGCGGAGTGCTTTCTACACAAGCGCGCGCGCCGTGCCAAATTGCCGCGGCGGTCAGACAGGCCGCGACACCGCCGCCGCGCTAACAACACACCTTCAGCAAATCCCGCCGCGCCTGGATGGCCGCACCCAACGCGGACAGCACCGCGTCGGCCTCCAGCGCACCCCCGCCCAGCAGATCGCGTAGCCGCGCCGCGCCGGCCACCATCGCGCGATCCGCGGCGAGCAACGCCTCCAGTGTCGCCCGCTCGTCGCGCAGGCGCTGAGTTCATGCGATCCGTCTCCGGCACCGGCAGCGCGCGTATCTGCCCCTCCAGCGCCCCGATCCGCCCGCCCAGCGCCTCCAGCGCACGCGCCTGCGCCAGGGCAGCCGGATCGTGCCGCGGCTGCGTGCGCGACGGCGGCGGCAAATGGTCCCGCCGGAAAGCCGCCTCGGTGGCCTCGACCGCAGCGCGCGCGGCGCCGAGCATCTCGCTCACCTGCGCGCGCACCATCAGGTCGTCCGCGCGGAGCTGGTTCTCGGCGCGATAGAAATTGTAGCCCCAGCCGTTGAACAGGTTGGTCACCAGTTTTTCGTCGGCATAGGCGTCGTAGAACGGGGTTGGCATCAGTGGTGATTCCAGGGCAGGAGGAAAGTAGTCCTTTTTCGAGAAAAAGGACCAAAAAGCTTTTGCTCCGACGGCTGCATCAATACCTACACCGCGTATGCAGGCGCATGCGTTTGCGAGAGTGGGCAATGCCTTCACGCAGCGAGGGAGCAAAAGTTTTTTGGTCCTTTTTTTCAAAAAAGGACTGCTTGCTTACTTCGGCGTCTCCCCCCGCATCAAAGCCACCTGCGGATTACCGACAAAATACGGCATCCCAGCCGCCGCATTCGGCGCCGAAACCAGCCCCTTCTCCGCCATACGCAACGCCAGGTAATACCGCACCGCCTCGATAGGCGAAAGCCCGATCGCCTGCAGTGAAATCAGCTCACGCATACGCTCGTCCTTCGGCAGGATGAGGATTTTCAGATCGTTCAGCATGATGCCGAACACATGCAGGAAATCCGTCAGATGCTGCTTCACGCCCTCGCGGAGTTCGTTGATATGCTCGTTGATGTTCTCCAGTTTCGTCACCTGGATCACCTGGTTGATCGCCTGCTCGATCGCCGGCCCGGCATAATCCGCGATCTCCTTCGTGTCGATCACCCGCCCGTTGAACGGCAGATGCGTGATCAGGTCGAGTGCGGCCTCCTTGGTATCCACATGTATGTAGTAATCCGCAACGTAGGAAACTTCGGCCATCTCGGCGCTCGTTGCCGTGCCGGTGCTGCGCACCAGCAGCTTGCTGCGGTTGATATAGATCACCTCGTAAACCCAGGGCGACGCCCCGCCGAAGAATCCCTGCACGATGGAGCCTACGATCGGCTTGTCCGGCGTCACCAGCGCATACTGCCCCGTCTCATAGATCTGCAGCACCGCACCACGTGATTTCAGGATGCAGAAATGATTGCTCTCCACGGTCAGAAGCGAGCCGGAGACGATACTGTCATCGACGATCTTGATCGCGACGTTGCGTGTTCCGAGCATGTCGGTGCCGTCGTTGTTCAGTGCTGTTATGACTTGTCGGGTCAGGGCCATGGATCTAATTCCTAAACAAGAAAGCAAGCAGTTCTTTTTTGCAAAAAAGAACCAAAAAACTCTTGTCTGTCTGGTGGCGTTTCGTTGAAGTGTGTTGTTCAATCCTTTCGGCAAACTCGGCGACAGCGGAGTGAAAGTCTTTTGCTTCTTTTCTTCAGGAAAGAAGGCCTTGCCTCAATTCGCCTGATTGATCATCGCAAAACCATGCGCCGGCACCGGGCAGGACGCCACCTCCGCCGGCTGCAACGTCCGCAGATTGCTGATCCAACAGCGATCCAGGATCGAGCAGTAGCAGATACGAAAGGTCAAATTGTTCAGATGCGAAGTCAAAGGACTCGAAAAGCGCGGGATCGACCGTGTTGCGATCCATGCTCAGCATCACGCGGCTCTGGTCCGGGCGGATGACGTTGCCGGCCACATCGCCCAGCCCGATGCCGTGCATGCGCGCGTGGGCCTCCTTCTCATCCGCGGGCAGGCCGCAGCAAAGTTGCAGCAGGTCGGTCGCATTGCCAGCGGGATGGCCAGCGTAGAACACTTCGAACGTCATCACCTTGGCAGGGCCCACGCCCTCGTTGCGCATGCTCACCAGGTCGGACGCGTTGCCGTCGACCGTGCGGCGCTCCTCGTCCAGCTCCATGAACGGCCAGGAATTCGCCGCCAGCAGCTCGCGCTGTATCGCCTCGCCGCGCATGCCGATCACCAGCGACACCAAGGAGATGAAGATCGCGGCACTGGCGGCCAGGAAATCGAACCAGAAGCGGCCGGTGCGGCGCGGGGCGCCGGCAATCTCGTCCGGCGTGATGATGCGGTCGGTCTCTGGCATGGGCGCTCCGGAGGGGAGACGGTGGGCGATTCCGGCGGCCACGCGAACAATTGGCCGCTTGCGCCGTTGCCGCCGGATGAACCGTTTATGGACGCCCCGCCGCGTGCTGGCCACCCCGTCCGCCCTGGCCCTGCCGGAAGGCCGCGCGATGGCGGACCGCGCGGTGGCCGCCGGCGCCGAGCTGGTGGCGCTGAAATCGGACCGCCTGACCGGCCTGCCCGATACCTATCGCGACGCGAAGACCACCATGGCGCTGGTCACCGCGAGCCCCAGCCGGCGGCGCCTGCAGGCCATCCCGCCCAGTGCCGACTGGCGGTTCGACCTCGCCGAAGGCTGCCCCGCCCATTGCGCCTACTGCTACCTGGCGGGCTCGCTCGCCGGCCCGCCGATCATCCGCGTATATGCCAACCTGGCCGAAATCCTCGCCGAACTGCCGGCGGCCGTAGGCCAGGGCCACGTCACCTCCGTCTCGGCCGCGCGCGCCGCCGAGGGCACCACCTTCGAATGCTCCTGCTACACGGACCCGCTGGCCCTCGAGCACCTCACCGGCAGCCTGGCCGCCTGCATCACCCGCTTCGGCGCCTGGAACGCCCCGGTGCAACTGCGCTTCACCACCAAATTCGCCGCCGTGGAGCCGCTCCTCACCCTCGCGCATAACGGCCGCACCCGGGTCCGCTTCTCGGTCAACGCCCGCGCGGCCGAGCGCCACGAAGGCGGCGCGCCCCGCATGGCCGCCCGGCTGGATGCGCTGCGCCGCATGGCGCTGGCCGGCTACCCGGTCGGCCTCACGGTGGCGCCGATCCTGCGCGTGCCCGATTGGGCCGCGGCCTACGACATCCTGTTCGCCAGCGTGGCCGAAGCCCTGGCCGGCGTGCCCGGCGTAGACCTTACCGCGGAATTGATTACCCACCGGTTTACGCCGAAATCGAAAGCGGTCCTGGCCGGCTGGTATCCGGGAAGCGGGCTCGAAATGGACGAAGCGGAGCGCGCCCGCAAAACGACGAAATTCGGCTCGGTGAAGTGGGTGTTCCCCAAGGAGCAGATGACGGAAATGCGGGCGTCGCTGCAGGCCTCGCTGGCGCGGCATTTGCCGTCGGCGCGGGTGTTATACTGGACTTAACCTCGCTGACGTAAAAGCAAGCCAGGAAGCAGTTCTTTTTCGAGAAAAAGAACCAAAAAGCTTTTGCTCCCTGTCGGCGAATGTTTCAACACTCCCCGACAGGGACCAAAAGTCTTTTGCTTCTTTTCTTCAGAAAAGAAGGCCTTGCCTACGCATGCATTTCGGCGAAATCCTGGTAGCCCGCGGCCTGGTCAGCGTAGCCGACATGGCCGCAGCCCACGCCCGCCACCGCACCGCCAGCACCCGTCTGTCGGACGTGCTGATAGACATGCGCCTCCTCTCGCCCGCCGACCTGCTGGACGCGCAGATCCAGGCGACAACCACCGCACCGATGCAGCCGCGCACCCTGGCGGACACCGGCGTAAGCATCGCAAACCTGCTCGGCCTGATGCTGCGCCTGATGTCGCTCGAAACGCGCGAAACCGCGGCGGACATCATGCAGGCCCTGAAACTGCCCTACGCGATCGTGGAACGCCTGCTGGACGAAGCGCGCAACCGCAGCTGGATCCAGGCAATCGGCATGGGTCTCACCGGCAACGCCGTAGAACCACGCTACACCTTGAGCCAGGAAGGCCGCAGCGCCCTGGCAGACGCGATGGCGCAAAGCCTGTATATGGGGCCCGCACCGGTGCCGCTCGAGGCCTTCCAGGCGCAAATCCAGCGGCAACGCCTGGTCAGCGAACGCCTCGATGCCACGCGCCTGCGCGCCGGGCTCGGCGGCCTCGCAGTGCCGGACCATTTCCTGCGCAAATTGCTCCCCGCCATAAACGCCGGCAGCTCCATCCTGCTGTTCGGCCCGCCTGGGAACGGCAAAACCAGCGTCGCCTCCCGCATCTCCGCCCTGTTCCGGGACGTGATCTTCATCCCCTACGCAGTGGAAATCGCCGGCCAGGTGATGCGCGTATTCGACCCGGGGCTGCACGTGCCCGTGCTGAGCGACGAAGACCGCGCCTCCCTGGGCAACGAAGGCCTCACCAGCGTGGCCTTCGACGACCGGTTCGCCCTGTGCCGCCGCCCGTTCGCCATCGCCGGCGGCGAACTCACGTTGGAAATGCTTGACCTGCAGTTCGACACCCACACCAAGTTCTACGACGCGCCTTTGCACGTCAAAGCCCTCGGCGGCGTCTTCCTGATCGACGATTTCGGCCGCCAGCGCATGAACCCCAAGGAGCTGCTGAACCGCTGGATCGTGCCGATGGAAAGCCGCGTCGATTACCTGAAACTCCATTCCGGCAAAAGCTTCAGCTTTCCGTTCGACGAATTGCTGATCTTCTCCACGAATATCGACCCCAGGGACATCATGGACCCGGCGCTGCTGCGCCGCATCCCCTACAAAATAAAACTCTTCGCGCCGGACATGGCCGAATATCGCGCCATCTTCGCAACCGAAGCAGAGTCGCGCGGTCTCACCCTCGAAGAAGGCGTGGTCGAGTACGCGGCATCGCTGCTGACGGAACAGGGCGATTTCGGGCTCGCGTATTTCCAGCCGAAATTCATCTGCCAGCAGGTGGCCGAAGTCTGCGAGTTGTTCGGCTTCGCGCCGGTGGTCACACGCGCGCTCACAGCCGAGGCTTTGTCGAACCTGTATGTGCAGATTGCGGACTTGGCGGGAACCTGAATACGCAGGCAAGGAAGAAAGCAGTCCTTTTTCGAGAAAAAGGACCAAAAAGCTTTTGCTCCCTACGCTTGCCCACAAAGCTTTACTGCTGCTGCAGCCGTTCGCAATGGCAGACAGAGCGTAGGCCGTGGTGCAGGCGTCGGAGCAAAAGCTTTTTGGTCCTTTTTCTCGAAAAAGGACGACTTTCTTTCTAACCTTCCCCCGCAATCAACCCAACCAAAGTCTCCAACCGATCCGCATCCGCCACCCCCTTATCCCAACGCAACCGCGAAACCCGCGGAAACCGCAGAGCCACCCCCGATTTATGCCGCCCCGAATACTGCGCCGCGTCGAACGCGATCTCCAGAACCAACCCACGCTCCACCTCCCGCACCGGCCCATACGCCTTTATCGTATGGTTGCGTATCCAACGGTCCAGCTTCACCAGCTCCTCATCGGTGAACCCGGAATACGCCTTGCCCACCGGCACCAGCTCGCCATCCGCGCGCCAAAGCCCGAACGTATAATCCGAATAAAACGAGCTGCGCTTGCCATGCCCGCGCTGCGCATACATCACCACCGCGTCGATCGTCAGCGGATCGCGCTTCCACTTCCACCACAACCCCTTCGGCCGCCCCGGAACATACGGACTGTCCAGCCGCTTCAGCATCAAGCCCTCGATGCTCGCCGCCCGCGTTCCCGCCCGTATCTCCGCCAGTTCCGGCACGCTCTCGAACGCGATCAGTTCCGACACATCCATCCGCTCCGAAGGATGCCGCGCCACCCAGTCCAGCAACCGCGCCCGCCGCGCCACGAACGGCAAACTTCGCAGATCCTCGGCGCCATCGAACAGGATATCATACAGCCGAACCCGCAGCGGAAATTCCCGCACGATCTTCGCCGGCGCACTCTTGCGATTCAGCCGCTGCTGCAAATCCGCAAACGGCGCCACCACGCCGTCGCGCACCACCAGCAACTCCCCATCCAGCACGGCATCCGCCGGCAACACGCCGGCCAGATCCGGAAATGCGCCCGAAACATCCTCCGCCCCGCGCGAGAATATCCGCTCCCCTCCAGGTGCCCGCACGAACTGCACCCGTATCCCGTCCCATTTCCACTCCGCCGCATACGCCCCCGCATCCAACGCCGCCAGATCGGCCGCCTCCAAAGGATGCGCCAGCATCGGCGGCCGAAACACCGGCGCCCCCGCCGCATCCGGCGCCGCGGTCCGCCCCTCCAACCAATCCCACAAAGCCGCATAAGGCGGCGACAAACTATGCCAGACCTCCTCCACATCATCGGCCGCCACAACCTGCCCATGCCCCGCGGCAAACTCCGCCAGCGCCGTCTTCGCCAACCGCGCCGAAGCCCCAACACGCAAAGAGCCCGTGATCAACTTCAACAACGCATAGCGGACATCCGGCCCCGAACTATCGAGCCACCCCGTCAACAACCCCGGCAACTCGCTCTTCGGCCGCCCGCCGAGCGCCGCCACGATTTCCGTCACGCTCGGCGGCGTCGCCTGCGCCGCCGCCGGCCAGATCAGCGCCACCGTCTCCGCCAGGTCCCCCACGAAATCATACGACAATCCCAGCAGCAACGGATCAACTCTTGCCTCCGCCACCTGCCGTATCAACCCCGCCTTCGCCGCGGTAAAACTCAACTCGCCCGTCAGCGCCGCCAGCGCCCAGCCACGGTCGGGGTCCGCCTCGGTTTCGAAAAACCTTCGCAGAAGCGCAATCTTTGCTAACCGGCCCGGTGTCAATGTCAAGCGGTCTAGTAGTTCGGCAAAGGCAATCATAAGAAAGCAAGCAGTTCTTTTTTGAAAAAAAGAACCAAAAAACTTTTGCGTTCCCGCTGCAGAACCTTCCGCGTGAACCCTGTGTAGCTATACGCTTGCATTCAGGTACTGGCCTCTCCCGGCGCCAGGTCGGCGAATATACCGTCCTGTTTCGCCGCCCTTGCCTGCAACGCACCCATCACATCCGCGGTGTTCCAGATCGCTGCCTGTAGCCAGCACGCCTGCTCCAGAACTCTCCGCCACCGTATGCTCGCGCGCGAAATCGATCGCCCGCTTCGATCCGCTCACCGCCAACGGCGCCCGCCGCGCCACCTCACCTGCCGCCGCCAGCGCCGCCGCCAACGGATCGGCCGAAACCCCATTGACGAACCCCACCGCCGCCGCCCGCACCGCCGGCAACGTCACGCCGCAAAACGCCATCTCCCGCAACACCGCATCCGGCATCAACCGTGGCAGACGCTGCAAACTCCCAACATCGGCCATCATCCCGATATTGATCTCCTCGATGCGGAAATACGCATCCTCCGCCGCGAACCGCAGATCGCACGCGCTCACCAGGTCGAGCGCCCCACCCACGCACGCCCCCTGTATTGCTGCGATCACCGGAAACCGCGCCTGCGCCAAACTCGTCAGCGCCGCCTGCAACCGCCGCACCACACCCGCGAACGCATCGCGCTGCGCCGCCCCGTCATCCGCCCGCACCGGCGCATCCCCAAAGAACGACAGGTCCATCCCGCCGCAGAAATGCCGCCCCTCCCCGCTGATCACCAGCGCGCGCACCCGCCCGGACGCATCGAGCGCCCGTATCGCTTCCGGAAACGCCCGCCAGAACGCCGCAGTCATAGAGTTCGCCGCATGTGGCCGGCAAAACCGCAAATGCGCCACACCCGCATCCTGCGTCACCAAAAACGACCGCTCACCACCATCCATTAACCGTGATCCCTAAAACAAACACCGTATCCAGCCAGCCCGCAACAACCAGATGGAAGTCATAGCGCCAGTCAGGAACTGTAAAAAGCAAGTAGTCCTTTTTGCAAAAAGTATCTCTGGTCCCTGGTGCAGGCGAATACCCGCAAACGGCCAAGGCAAAGCGTGTACCCAACCAGTCCGCGACAGCACACACCAAAAGCTTTTTGCTTCTTTTTCTCGAAAAAGAAGGCCTTGCCTTGCCTGACCTAAAACCTCAAGCCGCCTCCTCCAACCCATCATCCCCATACCCCAACAACCGCAAAGCCCGCCCCTTACGCCCCCTTAACCCAACAGCATGTATCAAAGCCTCCTCAGCCCCATGGGTCACCCAAACCTCCGGCGCCTCCACCTCGTCCAAAGTCGCCAGCAACTCCGGCCAATCCGCATGGTCCGATATAACCAGGGGCAACTCCACCCCCTTCGCCCGCGCCCGCTGCCGCACCGTCATCCACCCGCTCGCCAAACACGTCACCGGATCGGCCAACCGCCTTGCCCACCGATCCGCAATCGCCGAAGGTGGCGCCAGAACAATAGCCCCCGCCAGCTTCTCCCGCGCCTCCCCCGTGGCCGGCCGCAAATCCCCAAGCGCCACCCCCAACCGCTCATAAGCCGCGCAAACCGGCATCAGCGCCCCATGCAAATATACCGGCGCATCCCACCCCGCCTCCCGCAACAACGCAATCAGACGCTGCGCCTTTCCCAAAGCATAACACCCCACCACATGGCTCCGCTCCGGAAACAGCGCCACGCTCGCCACCAGTTTGCGCGCCTCGTCGATCGCCGGCGGATGCACGAAAATCGGCAAGGCAAACGTCGCCTCCGTCACGAACACATCGCACACGATCGGCACGAACGCCGCGCAGGTCGGATCGCGCGCGCGCTTGTAATCCCCGCTGACCACGGCGCGCGCCCCGCCATACTCCATCGCCACCTGCGCGCTGCCCAGCACATGCCCCGCCGGCTGCATCCACACCCGCACACCCCCAAGATCCAACACCTCCCCAGGCGCTAAAACCTGCTGGCTCACCCCGCTCCGCCCCTCCCCCATACGCACATCCATGATCGCCAGCGTCTCGCGCGTCGCCAGCACCGCCTGGTGCCCGGGCCTGGCATGGTCCGCATGCGCATGGGTGATCACCGCGCGCGCCACCGGCTGCACCGGGTCGATATAGAAATCGCCCGGCACGCAATACAAACCCTCAGGGCGCACGCTCAGCCAGGTGTCGGGGTGCTGCACGGTCGACCTCCAAAAGCCGACAATTATCGGCAAGTCAGGCAAAGGCAAGGCAAGTAGTCCTTTTTCGAGAAAAAGGACCAAAAAGCTTTTGCTCCGACGCCTGCACCGCAGCCAACTCTCGTTCTGCAAAAACATGCGCTTGCAGAAGCAGCCTGGCTCTCCGTGCAGGCGTCACCGCAAAAGCTTTTTGCTTCTTTTTCTCGAAAAAGAAGGCCTTCCTTGCCTGGCCCCTACCGCCCCAACCCCCGCGCCACCGCCATAACCCGCCCCACCAGCGCTCCCTGCCGCCGACACCCCGTCTTGCGAAAAATAGAAACCAGATACGTCCGCACCGTCGCCGGCCGCAGTCCCAGCAAGATCGCAATCTCCGGCGGATCAGCCCCATCCACCAAATGCCGAACCACCGCGCTCTCCTGCGCCGAAAGCCCAAGCACCGCACAAGCCCGCATCACCCCGTCCACATCCTGCGTGTCCGGATCGACGATCCGCACCGCCACCGCCACGCTCCCCCCATCCGCAAGCAGATCCCGCCCAGGCACCGGCCACGCCGCCACCACATACGCCAGCCCGCCATACCGACGCTCCACCCGCAATGCCTGCGTCACCGCCCCGCGCGCCGCATCCCCCAGCATCCGCCCCAGCGCCCCCGCGCTCGCAGGATCCAGCGCAGCCAATCCCCCACCGCTCAAAGCAAAAGCATCCCCCCGCGCCGCAATACGCAACGCCGCCGCATTGGCGTGCAGCACACGCAACCCGCTATCCAGCAGAACCACGCCGTGCGGCGCCGCCTCCTGCTCGGCCAGCCGCACCGCCGCCTGCGTCGCGTCCAGCGCCAGGCTGTGCTCCAGCGTCACCGCATGTTCGAAATGCTCGAGCATATGCGCAAACATCTCCGCCTCAGCCTGCTCCACGTGGCCGCGCCCCTTCGGCCGGTGCAGAGTCAGCGTCAGCGGCAGCGCCGCCCCGGCGCGCGACTGCCCGCCCAGGTAATACCGATGGTGTTGGGACTGCTGGAACCACGCATAGAACGGATCGCGGTCGATCTCCTCCTCCCGCGTATGCAGATAATCGTACAGTATCCGCCGCGGTTCCGGCACGAACACCTGGGCCGCCCGCGGATCGCACGCCACGTAATGCGCCAGGTATTCGGTGGCGTAACTCTCATCCAGCCGGTGCCATCGGCTCGCCAGCGGCGCCCGCGTCGCGCGGTCCACCACGTAGAACGCCGCGCCGTCGAAGCCAGTCGCCGCCAGCATGTGATCGAACGCGACCGCCCAGCCGCCCTGCCCGGTCGCCGCCGCATAGAAGCCGGCGATCGCCGCCGCCACCTCGTCGCCCTTGCCCATCCCACCCCCGGTCATTACGTAATAAGCACGAATACAGCCACCCTCGATATCTGTATAGGCCGCCGGGATACAGTATAAAAATAGATTTTGTCGAATAACAACTGCCGATTGTTTGCACACCGCACAGGCCGGTGTTACGGGCCGGTCACAATCAGCCGGCTGTCCGGCACATGGGGACGCGCGTCATGGCAAGCTACACCTGGAATGGTTCGGCAAAAGACGGCAACTACAACAATCCCGCCAACTGGACACCGAACGGCGTGCCGGGCACCACCGACACGGCCACCATAAGCACCACGGTCGCCACGGCGATAAACGCCAGCAACGCAGCCGCCGGCGCGCTCACCACCAACGCGCATGTCACGCTCAACGTGTCCGACGACACGAGCTTCACCTTCGGCGCCGGCACGGCCGCGTCCACCTTCTCCAACGGCGGCACCTTCGCGCTGAACTCCAGCAATGATGCCACGGACCTGATCGTCGGCGGCAGCAAGCTGACCCTGAGTGGGGCCGGCACCATCCTGCTCGGCAACAACGGCGGCAACCTCATCTACGGTGCATCGGCCAAGGACATTCTGGTCAACAGCTCCAACCTGATCGAAGGCGCGGGCCAGCTCGGCGACGGATCGCTGACGTTCAGCAACGGCGCCGCCGGCACGGTCGACGCCAACCAGTCGAACGCCCTCGTGCTCAACACCGGCACCATCACCGTCAGCAACGCCGGCCTGCTCGAAGCCACCAGCGGCGCGTCGCTCGTCATAGAGAGCTCGGTCACCGACACCGGCGCCGGCCGCATCGTCGCCACCGCCGGCACCGTCGACCTGCAGAGTGGCGCCACCATCCAGGGCGGCACGCTGTCCAGCAGCGCAGCCGGCATCATCAACGTCGCCTACAGCCAGGTCGGCACGCTCAGCGCCCTCACCAACAAGGCCACCGTGCAGGTGTCGGATTACGGCACGCTCGCGCTGGCCGGAACCATCTCCAACCAGAGCACCATCGCCCTGCAGAGCACCAACGACGCCACCGAGCTGGTCATCGCCGCCGCCACCGTGTCGCTGACCGGCGCGGGCACCATCCTGCTGGACGACAACGGCGGCAACTACATCTTCGGCGCGGTAGCCACCGACACGCTGAACAATGTGAACAACCTGATCTCCGGCGCCGGCCACCTCGGCAACGGATCGCTCGAACTGATCAACGGCGCCGCCGGCACCATCAGCGCCACCGGAACGAACAACGCGCTCTTCCTCAACACCGGCAGCACGCTGCTGAACAGCGGCCTCATCGAAAGCACCGGCCCCGCCGGCCTGATCATCACCAACACCCTGATCGACAGCAGCAGCGGCGGCACCATCTTCGCAGCTTCCGCCAGCACGGTCAGCCTGCAAAACGGCACGTCGCTCGAAGGCGGCACAGTCAACACCGCCGGCACCGGCGTGGTCGAGGTCACCTACAACGAGACCGCCACGCTGGACGGATCGGCCCATACGCTGACCAATCTGGGCACCGTCGTGGTCCAGGATTACGGCACGCTGAGCCTGCTCGGCACCATCTCCAACCAGAGCACCATCGCGCTCTCCAGCACCAACGACGCAACGGAGCTGGTGATCGCCGCCGCCACCGTATCGCTGACCGGCACCGGCACGATCCTGCTGGACGACAACGGCGGCAACTACATCTTCGGCGCGGTCGCCACCGACACGCTGAACAACGTGAACAACGTGATCTCCGGCGCCGGCCATCTCGGCAACGCAGCCCTCACCCTGATCAACGGCGCCGCCGGCACCATCAGCGCCACCGGAACGAGCACCGCGCTCTACCTCAACACCGGTAGCACGCTGCTCAACAGCGGCCTCATCGAAAGCACCGGCCCCGCCGGCCTGATCATCACCAACACCCTGATCGACAGCAGCAGCGGCGGCACCATCTTCGCAGCCTCCGCCAGCACGGTCAGCCTGCAAAACGGCACGTCGCTCGAAGGCGGCACCGTAAACACCTCCGGCACCGGCGTGGTCGAAGTCACCTACAACGAGACCGCCACGCTGGACGGATCGGCCCACACGCTCACCAGCCTCGGCAGCATTCTGGTGCAGGATTACGGCACGCTGAGCCTCCTCGGCACCATCTCCAACCAGGGCACCATCTCCCTGTCCAGCACCAACGACTACACAGAGCTTCTCACTGGACCGACGGGCACCACGCCGGGAACGGTAACGCTCACCGGCAACGGTGCCATCGTGCTGTCCAACAACGGCGGCAACCTGATCGAAGGCAATATCGCCGGCGACACCTTGATAAATCTCAACAACACGATCAGCGGCGGCGGCGTGATAGGTGGCGGCCAGCTCGTCCTCACCAACGACGGCACGATCGACGCCTCGGTGTCCACCGTCCTGTTTCTGCACACCGGCAATACGATCACCAATAACGGCCTGCTGGAAGCCACAGCCGCCGGTGCCGGCCTGATCGTGCAGAACGACACGATCAGCAACACCAGCGGCACGATCCTCGCCAACAACACCAGCGCGTTCGAATTGCAGAACGGCGCCGCCATCGACGGCGGACTGGTCGAGACGCAAACCGGCGGCGTCCTGGCCGTCACCTCCAACGAGACCGGCACGCTGAGCGGTGCTGCAGGCGCCATCACGCTGCAGGGCAACGTGGAAGCCACCAACTACGGCAACATAGACCTGGTCGGTTCCGTGGTGAACGACGGCACGATCAGCCTGCTCAGCACGAACGATGCGACCGAACTGGTGATCGCCAGCCCGACCGTGACGCTGACCGGCGGCGGCAGCATCGTCCTGTCGGATAACGGCGGCAACTACATCCTCGGCACCACCGGCACGAACGTGCTCGACAATGTCGACAACACCATCTCCGGCGGTGGCCATCTCGGCAATGGCCAGCTCACCCTGATCAACGCGGCATCCGGCACGATCGATGCCAACGCCAGCAACACGCTCACGCTGACCACCGGCAACACGGTCACCAACACCGGCCTGATAGAAGCCACAGGTCCCGGCGGCCTCGTCATCCAGGCAGATACGATCAGCAACGCCGGCGGCACCCTGCTCGCCGCGAGCAGCGCGATCAGCCTGCAGAACGGCGCCACGATCGCCGGCGGCCTTATACAAACAAGCAATGGCGGCGTGGTCGAAGTCACTTACAACGAGACCGGAAACCTGAGCGGGCTGGCAACGCCGCTCACCATAAAGGGCGCCGTGCAAGCCACCGATTACGGTTCGCTGACCCTCGCCGGCTCCATCGTCAACGACGGCACCATCAGCCTGCTGAGCACGAACGACACGACGGAACTCGTCATCAACAGCCCCACCGTCACGCTGACCGGCAGCGGCAGCGTGGTCCTGTCCGACAACGCCAACAACTATATCTTCAGCGCCACCGGCACCAATACGCTGGACAATGTCAACAATACGATCTCCGGCGCCGGCCATCTCGGCGATGGCCATCTCACGCTGGTAAACGCGCTGGCCGGAACCATCGACGCCACAGGCACCAACGCGCTCACGCTGCACACCGGCAACACCGTCATCAACAACGGACTGATCGAGGCCACCGGAACAGGCGGCCTGGTCGTGCAATCCGACACCGTCCAGAACGGCGGACTCGGCAAGATCTCCGCCCTGAACAGCGACATCTATCTGCAAGGCGGCGCCACGCTCGCCGGCGGAACCATTAACGCCACCGGCACCGGCGCCGTCGTGGTGGCCTACAACACCACCGGCGCGCTGGACGGCACCGCCCACATCCTGACCAATCTCGGCAGCGTGAGCGTCAACGACTACGGCACGCTCACCCTGCTCGGCACCATCGCCAACAGCGGCACCATCTCGCTGAACAGCAGCAACGACACGACCGAACTTCTCATAGGCCCCACCGGCACCGCGGCCGGCACCGTGACTCTGACCGGCGGCGGCGTGATCAACACCTCGAACGACGCGGCAAATTACCTGATCGGCTCGATCCCCGGCGATACGCTCGTCAACCTCAACAACACCATCGAGGGCAGCGGCAATCTCGGCGACGGACAGCTCGACCTGGTCAATTCCGGCACCATCGCCGCCACGCTCTCCAACGCCCTGACCCTCAGCGTCGGCGCCAACGACACCGGCCTCAACACCGCCACCGGCCAGCTCCTCGCCATCGGCACCGGCGGCCTGTCCGTCCAAAACGGCACCTACACCAATGCCGGCCTGATCCAGGCCGACGACAACAGCAACGTCACCTTCTCCAGCAACGCCACCCTCACCAACGACCGCGCCGGCACGCTCACCGGCGGCACCTACGCGGCACTCTCGACCGGCGACGCCGCCACGCTCAGCATCTCCGGCCCCGCCCTCACCACCGACGCCGCCAACCTGATCCTGTCCGGCACCGGTGCCGGCCATCTCCTTCGGCGGCACCGCCATCCAGAACAGCCTCACCGCGATCGCCGCCAAGTCCCAGCTCCAGCTCCTCGCCGGCGCGTCCTACACAACCACCCTCTCGATCGCCAGCGCCGGCACTATCACGCTGGCCGGCGGCACGCTGGCCGCCAACCTGCTCACCGACCGCTTCGGCTCCGCCCTCTCCGGCTACGGCACGCTTGCCGCGAATTTCGCCAGCCCCGGCGCCATCGTCGCCACCGGCGGCGCCCTCGTGCTCACCCATACCGACAACCTCGCAGGCCCGATCAGCGGCAGCGGCACGCTCACCTTCAGCGCCGCCCACGCCACGCTGAGCGAAACCGGCCCCCTGACGGTGAGCGAGATCACGATGATCAACCGCTCCAACCTCGTGCTGGCGAAAACCCTCACTTTCGCCAATACGTTCGACATCGTCGGCGCCGCCTCGATCAGCGGCACCGCCGGCTTCGTCAATAGCGGGCTGTTCGAGCAGACCGGTGCCGGCGGCGCTGCCATCTCGGCCGCGTTCACCAATTCCGGCACCATCCTCACCAACCCGGGCGGCTCCTTCGCCTTCACCGGCGGCCTCACCAACACCGGGCTGATCCAGGATAACGGCGTGCTCACCGATACCGCCGCACTCACCGGCGGCACCCTCGCCGAGGGCTACCGCGGGATCGCCACCATCGCCTCCGGCAGCGGCGCCGGCCCCTCCACCGTCGCCACGCTCAGCCTGAACGCCGCCGCGCTGAACACGTCAGGCACCACGCTCACCGTCACCGGCGATTACACCAATACCGCGACCGGCGCCGGCAACGCCTACAACCCGGATGCCGGCGTCACCGGCACGATCGACGGCCAGGGCACCCAGCTCACCGTGATCGGCGTGGAAGGCACCACCGTGACAAGCGTGAACGGCACACTGACCATCACCGTCGCCGCCGGCCAGTCCGCCCATTTCGAAATCGAGAATACCGGCGCCGCTGGGTCCGCCGCCTTGCGCGGCGCCCTGCAGACCACGGTGAACGGCGGCAACATCTCCGGCACCGCCCTCTCCGGCAGCGGCGTCACCGCCAGCAATTTCGGCCCGATCCTGGCGGGCGGCCACTCCGGCATCTACACCATCGCCGACAAAGGCGGCACGCTCACCGGCCAGGCCATCCACCTCGCCACCGATTTCGCCAACGTCGCCGGCGTGACCATCGACATCGTGTCGTCCACCGGCTCTTCCACCGCGCCATCTTTCGCCGGGGCGTTCATGCCTGACCGGCATGTTTCGGATGCTGTCGCTTCCTGGCTGCATCACGGGTAAGGCAAGGCAAGGCCTTCTTTTTTGAAAAAAAGAAGCAAAAAACTTTTGCGTTCCCCGCTGCATGAGCTTCGTGTTTGGTTCTGCTGCTCCTTGTATTTGCCGAACCAGCGCGCAGCCGGGTGCCAACCATAAGCCAGCCTCGGAACTGTTGCGCTGCTGTAGATGTTGCACCTGTGGGCTTGTGGTCAACGCGCTTGCGTTATCCACAAACTCACAGGCACGCCCAAAAACTTCCATCACGGCGCTAGCACCACGCGTCCCAACCGGGTGCTTAGCCGAAAAGAAGAGGCGCCCGGCATACGCACACTGACCCCATCAATCTTCGTTATTAATTATCATATCCAGAGATCGACGCATCCAGGCAAGCAAGAAAGCAGTCCTTTTTCGAGAAAAAGGACCAAAAAGCTTTTGCTCCGACGCCTGCGCCACGGCTTACATTCAGTCTGCCAGTGTGCAGGGCTGCAGTAAGAGCCCAGAATCCGGTGCAGGCGTCATATCAAACGCTTTTTGCTTCTTTTTCTCGAAAAAGAAGGCCTTCCTTCCTTGCTGTCGATGAGCCAGTCCCAAAACGAGTTGGTATAAGCTCAACCCTCGTCAGGCAGGAGCAGCAAACCATACAGCCATTCCGGCGCCACGGCGTATATACGCCAGCTCCGCTTGCTGAATGTTCGCACCTCGATCTGCTCAGGGTGAAAGTAACTTACCGACCGCGCTGCTGTTCTCAGTCGCGGCGTAAGATCGCCTGATTCAACCACGCTACTTCCACACCACTTGCCCGTTGCGTCCGTGAGCACAGCAGTGTTCAAACCACGCTCAACCACCGCACGACCAACGCTCTCGCATGTTTCGCCGTAATCTCAGGCTCGGCCGCAATCGGTTCGAACGGAGTGGGAAAGATCTCTTCCCAAATCCGAATGTGACGGTGAGTTCTTCGTCGGCGGTATAGAGAAGGATCGGATCCACGTCCTCACCGTCAACGCGAGTGATCGTCAACAGCAAATATCCCGCATCCCAGCAAGTCCGTTTGCCCTCGCCCGCAACCGGCCAGTCCACAAGGCTCGCATAGACCCGCTCAGACCATTCACGTATCGGGCCAGCCTCATTGCTAGGATAGAGGACGCCGGCCTGGACAATCTCTGGCATGAGTTAGATGTCGCCAACGCAACGTTCGCCGTCCAGTAAACGCGGCCGGGGCATAACTGGCATCCCCCCGAACTTCCCCCCGCCAGCGCCAACCACCCGCCCTATCCGCCCCCAGAACCTCCGCCTACCCTCCCCAAATGCCCACCCAGCTCCCCGCCCCCTTCGCCGCCTGGTTCGCCGCCCGCGCCTGGACCCCCCGCCCCCACCAGCTCGCCCTCCTGGCCGCCGCCCAAGCCCGCGAAAACATCCTCCTAATCGCCCCCACAGGCGGCGGCAAAACCCTCTCCGGCTTCCTCCCGACCCTAATAGCCCTAGCCACACCCCGCCCCACCCCATCCCTCCACACCATCTACATCTCCCCCCTAAAAGCCCTGGCCGCCGACATAGCCCGCAACCTGACCACCCCCGTCACCGACCTATCCCTCCCCATAACCATCGACACCAGAACCGGCGACACCCCCACCGCCCGCCGCCAAAAACAACGCAAATCCCCCCCAGACATCCTCCTGACCACCCCAGAATCCCTGGCCATCCTCCTCTCCCAACCCACCGCCCAAGCCTTCTTCGCCAACCTCCAAACCATAATCATCGACGAAATCCACGCTCTGGCCGGCACCAAACGCGGCGACCAACTAGCCCTAGGCCTAGCCCGCCTAGCCACCCTAGCCCCCGCCGCCCGCCGCATAGGCCTATCAGCCACAGTAGCCCACCCAGCCGCCCTAAACGCCTACGTAGCCACCGGCACCACCGCCAGAACCATAACCGTCCCCCCAGGCGCCCCCCCCGCCCTCCGAATGATGCTCACGGAGGAACGCCTGGCCTGGTCCGGCCGCATGGGCCTGGCCTCCGCCAGCCTGATCCTCGCCCAGATCGCCGCCGCCGGCATGACCATCGTCTTCGTCAACACCCGCGCCCAATCCGAGCTCCTCTTCCAGGAACTCTGGCGCCTGAACGAAGCCACCCTCCCCATAGCCCTACACCACGGCAGCCTCGATCTCGCCCAACGCCTACGCGTAGAAGCCGCCATGTCCAACGGCACGCTCCGCGCCGTAGTAGCCACCTCGTCCCTGGACCTAGGCATAGACTGGGGCGGCGTGGACCAGGTCATCCAGGTAGGCGCCCCCAAAGGCACCAGCCGCCTCCTCCAGCGCGTAGGCCGCAGCAACCACCGCATGGACGAAGCCTCGCGCGCCATCCTAGTCCCCGCCAACCGCTTCGAAGTCCTCGAATGCCAAGCCGCCATCGAAGGCATCGCCGCCAACGAACTGGACGGCGACCCACCCAACCCCGGCGGCCTCGACGTCCTGGCCCAACACCTCCTGCTCACCGCCGCCGCCACCCCCTTCCACCCCACCGAAATGCTGGCGGAAATCCGCACCGCCGCCCCCTACGCCACCCTCACCACCCAAGACTTCAACGACACCCTCGAATTCGTAGAAAACGGCGGCTACGCGCTTGCCACGTACGACCGCTACCGCAAACTCTTCCGCGACGCCCAAGGCCAGGTGCAAATCCGCAACGAACGCACCGCCCGCCAGGCCCGCATGAACGTCGGCACAATAACCGAAGCTCCCCTCCTAAAAGTCCGCCTCGGCGGCCCCCGCGGCCTCCCCCTCGGCGAAATCGAGGAATACTTCGCCAACACGCTGCGCCCCGGCAACACCTTCATGTTCGCCGGCCGCCTCCTCCGCTTCACCCGCCTCCACGAACTCACCCTGGAATGCACCGATGGCGGCACCGGAACCCCCATGGTCCCCACCTACGTAGGCGCCCGCCTCCCCCTCACCACGAACCTCGCCGACCGCGTGCGCGCCATGCTCCACAACCCCGCCGCCTGGCACGCCTACCCCGAACCCGTCCGCGAATGGCTCAACCTGCAACTCGAACGTTCCGAAACCCCGTCCCCCGACGGCCTGCTCGTCGAAATCTTCCCGCGCGACGGCCGCTGGTTCATGGTCGCCTACACCTTCGAAGGCCAGCAAGCCCACCAAACCCTCGGCATGCTCCTCACCCGCCGCATGGAACGCGCCGGCCACGCCCCCTTGGGCTTCCTCGGCACCGACTACGTCATCGCCACCTGGTCCGCCAACGAACCAACCGATATCGACGCCCTCTTCGCCACCGACATGCTCGGCGACGACCTCGAAGAATGGATGGCCGAATCCTCCATGCTCCGCCGCACCTTCCGCAACGTCGCCACCATCGCCGGCCTCATCGACCGCAACCAACCCGGCGCCACCCGCAACCGCCGCAACGTCACCATAAACACCGACCTGATCTACGACGTCCTGCGCCGCCACCAGCCCACCCACGTCCTCCTGCGCGCCACCCGCGCCGACGCCGCCCAAGGCCTCACCGACATCGCCCGCCTCCAACTCCTCCTCGAACGCGCCGCCGGCCGCATCCGCGTGCGCCGCCTGGACCGCGTCTCCCCCCTCGCCGTCCCCGTCCTGCTGGACATCGGCCGAGAATCCGTCCGCACCGCCCTGAACGAAGACGCGCTCCTCGCAGAAACCGAAGCGCTAATCGCGGAGGCAACCGGCGGGCGGTCGTTTTAGGCAAGTGAAGCGCAAGGCAAGGCAAAGGGCTCTGCCCCTTGACCCCGCTGGGGCCAGTCGGCCCCAGACCCCATTTCCTCTCGTTGTAAAATCCTGCTTGACTTAGCTGGGACTGTGGAAGTCGTCGTAGACGGCGATTGTTTCGACGGGCTGTCTGGCTCGGCGACTTCCGTTAAATGACTTACCAACAAGCCGTAAAGGATGTCGTCTTGGAAATCACCTTTGATCGGAAGACCGTTGGAATGTGTCTTCAGCAGCGGTTTGTTCTCCCAACCTACCAGCGAGAATACAGATGGGAAACAAAGCATCTGAGAGAGCTTCTCACCGACATACAGGAGGTATTCCTCGACAACTATGATACACGTCACGGTCGTCAAGACGTTGGAACGTATCCAGCATATTTTTTGGGGAACTATAATAACAACCATCGCGGAGGCTGGAGCTAAGTCAATAATCTATGGACAGCAACGCTTGACTACGTTGCTCATGATAATGGCCAATTTTTTCGCATGAAGGCATTGTTGGCCATCTAAATATATCCAATCTTGATTTAATGTTGCGTCGTCAAATTTCGGTCAGGATCAATTTAACATAGAGTTTGATCCTGACCGTACGGCGCTCTTCTCCAAAATCATGAATGTAGAAGAGTGCAAAGATGTTGAGTCATTACAAATCTCAGTAGACCAAATACCGTCGTTAACTAAGTCGTCGCGCCGTATATTCGATCTATTTAAAACAAATCGATGACTTTCTGCTTGACGATATCAGAAGTTCTTTGATCCCATACTTTGTCGACTATCTCACCGAACGTGTTCATCCGTTTGAAATTGGAGTTCCAAAGGAACAAGACGGACAATAAGGTGTTTAGTCACTAAGAATAACCGTGGCCTTAAGCTTGCCCCGATCGACCTTCTTAAAAAGGCCCTATTTCCTTTCAAACATTAGCCATGTCGAATTGAACAAGAGAGCAAACGAGAAATGGACCACCTGCGTACGGGAATCTGCGCAAACTTGGCTGCGGCGAAGACTCCGATTTTTTCAAGACATGGTTAAGGGCAAGGAGCCCGAATACGATAAGAGGAAAGAACCGTGGCGATCAACCCGCAGATTTTGAGCTTATAGGCGATGCATACCATCGCTGGGTAGTCGAGCGAGGCGAACTCCTGGGTCTCAATAATTCTGACGATTTCTATAGCTTGATTGACGATCGCCTGCCGTTTTTTGCCGGCCAATATCAAAAGGTGAAGAATGCAGAGGCAACATATCAGTCTGAATTTTCTAGCGTATATCATAATGGGTCGAGAGAGCTGACCCTTCAATATATGGCCATCCTGGCTTCCATCGACCTAACTGATTCCAGTTTAGATATTGAGCGGAAGATCAAGCTAGTGAGCTACTACGTGGACTATTTCGCTACCATGCGACTTATAAACCGAAAAGATAATAATTATGATAATATTAGAGACTACATGTTTTCGCTTTGCATAAAAATACGGCGTAAGCCTGTAGTAGCCCTTGTCGATCTTCTCGTGGAAGAAATGCGCTTACTGGAAGATAACGTTTCCGGACTTTCCTACATAAGCTACGGTTCAATCAAGAACAAAAATCTTCTCCATCTTCTTGCGAGATTGGCGGACTTCCTCGAAGAAGGAGTAGAGCAGACAAATCGTGTCGGCTTTGCTAATTACGTGGATCGAATATAAAATCTTCGCACCTTCGACGTCGAACATAACCTACCGAACAAAGCGGCAGAGGTCACCAAAGAACTCGGCTCCAATTTCGACTTTACATCACCCGAATTCGGTAGAGAGCGCGATCTCCTCGGGGGATTAATTCTCCTGCCAAGAGGCAGGAACAGATCGCTGAAAGACATGCTCTACAGCGAAAAGATTTCCAGGACAGGAGAGAATACCTTGCATAAACCCTGACACGATCATTTTATGAAAACAACCCACAGGTCGCATCGTTTAAGGCAGATCACAAACTGATGATCTAGCCCCTATTGAAACATTTAATAAGGCTGCCATAGATCAGCGACTTCGACTGTATTTGCGTTTGGCAGGACTGATTTGGAATGAAGAAAACTTGAAAAAACTATCACAGTAACGGACCCATCATGAACCAGCTTCAAAAATCGAAGCAAGTCGAGGTAGCCACCGCCGCCGCCCTCGCGGACCCGCACCGCCGAGAAGCCGTCAGCCGCTTGGTCGACAGGCTCGTCCGCCCAGGAACCGACGACCGCTAAACGCCCTCATAGAACGCATTGCCCCCGGAGCCTCCGCGTCAGGCCCAACGCAAGCCGACGTAGAAACAAATCTCGCCGCCCACAAAGCGGCAGCAACGCCATCCCCCCCCCACAGCACATCCGCCTCACCCGCGAGGGCAACCTACAGACAATCCACATCCCCCACGCCCTCGAACTCCCCGCACCAAGCTATCATCACGCAGCAGTCTGAGCGGCCTGATAATCGAACCATAATCGCAAGCGCGGCTCGCCGCCCTGCTAGACAGCGGGAAGCCCTTGATGAAGACTTCCCCAAATAGCAGGAGCCTGCCATCCTAGCCCGTGGATATCTTCTGACACCATGCGCTATCTGACCGGACACCGACATCCTCAGCGACATTGCTTCGTACCGCGCAGGCAAAGCTGCCTCCCGTGCCGAACGTCCTGGTAGCGCGAGGTCCGCACTGGAGTAACCTTAGCCTCAAAAGACGTCCGATCAGGCGCTACGACACACTGCGCGCCACTGTACCACGCATCGAGGAAATCCTCTCCGAACTCCCCACACCCTTAATCCCACACAAAGCCTAAACGACGCTGAAACAACCCGTAGGCGCGCCCCCTCCAATCGGCCCAACCGCCACACCTGAAACATCAACGCTGACGCACATCTGCAAACCCAAGCGGCTCAACAGCCGCCCGAACATCCCCAGCCAACCCCGACAGATCATCCTCACGCCCCGGCTCCGAGTTCACCTCCCAGCATCGCCGCCCCAGACTCAAGTCCCCGTCGCCTGCGCAAACCCAAACGGCGCAAGAACCACCCCAACATCCCGCACCAACCCAGCAAGATCATCATTCCGCCCAGGCTCCGTCTCAACCGCCAACTCCGCCCTCCCAGGTCTCGTAACAAACGACAAAAACGCCCTCTCGCTACTATAAGACACATTGATACGGTCGGGGTCGGCCGCCCGCACCCCCACAGCCTCGTCCTGGTCACGAACAAACCCATGCGACGCGGCAAACCGGTCCATCACAACAACGATCCGCGCAGCATCCCCAACTTTCGTCTTAGCCGTAAAAGTCGCGACCGTATGGCCAACCTGCGCGCTGACTGCCCAACCCGGAAGCAACCCCGAAGCCGCCTCAGGACTCAGCCCAGGAAGCACGTCCACCACGAAAAACACCACGGCACCAACAACCACCGTGCCCACCACAACGGCAACAAACGCACGCCACCCACGTATGATCATCTAACCAGCAGCCTGATAAGCCGATTGCGTCCCGTTAGGGCGCGCCAAAGCTGACCCCAAAAAACCGCCTTGGTGCCGCATGTCGCCATAAACATGCTGATCCATTGTCCGGAAGCCATCCGTCCCGATCGTCCCATTCACATAAGCCCGTGCAGGATCGGTATTATCGCCTTCCCCGTAGGTGCTCACAAATAGGTTCCGCCCAACTCGCGCAATCTGCCGCACAACAAACCCGTCGCGCATCTGATGATCCGGCTGCGTCTCGTTGATCACCGACCGGCTGTCGTCATCCCAATGCGTGTTGATATGCCCAAGCGGAATAACGGTAAACGCATACACAAAGGCCGGCACGCGCGCAGCACCAAGCGGCTGCGCAAACTTCACCCCCGGCGCCGGATGCGTACGCAAATACCGCTCCGCCTCCCCAACAGCCGCCGTCGCCGCATCCTCGTCCCGAAAGCTACCCACCAACACCGAATAAGCATACCGATGGAAAAACCCCGCCTTCCCCACCGCCGCATACCCAAGGATCAACGGCCGGACATCGCCAGAAACCCGAAGCGGCACAGACGTCAAAACCACCCCGACATCATTGAACGCATCGACAAGAACCAACCCGTTACGCGAAATCTCGCTCGTCAACGGCGGCGTCCCAACCCGTCCAACCATCGTCAAATCCTAACTTACTCGGCAAAGCCCCGAAACATCCGGGGTGTCCAAAGAACTCAGCCGTAATCCACAGGCTCAACTCACCCCAAAGATCCCTCACCCGCGCCCACCATCCCAGGCACCTGCCGCAACGCCCCAAACCCCACCTCGCACAACCGCAAATGCTCCCCCTCCAACCGCCCAACAGCCCCCGCCGCCGCAACACTCTCCAAAACAAGCGTAGCCATCTCCACACACCCCCGCGCATGCGCCAGCATCCCCTTCAAATGCCGCACCGCCTCATCCTTCTCCTCGATCTGCCGCAACAACGGATCCCAGGAAGAAAAATGATCCATCAGCCGACGCGCATCATCCGCATGCCCAGCCAGATACTTGAACGTGAATTTCTTCTCGCTGAAATCGATCAGCCCATGAACCTCGCTCAAATCCTCGTCCGCAATCCGTTTGAAACCCATGTTCCAATCCGAATACTGCCGCGTATCGATCTCGCGCCGCACGAACGATTTCACGTTCCCATGCCGCGGATCGCGCGCGATCTTCTCGTACAACGGATCCACAACAGCCGCCTCGCCCTCCAGCGTTTGCAGAAACGTCTCGTTGCCGTAAACCAGCATCCCCGTCACGCCATCGCGCCGGTTATTGGCAAGGCAAGTCTGCAAAAGCCCCACCAGCGCCGCGGTATCCATCGGATGGGCAGCCGAGCTGATATAGGTAAGCTGGATCATCAGGCCTTCTCCGGATATGCACACCACCCAAATGGGTGCCGCCGCGAAACCTGCATCGGCCGTTTCATGACCGAAGCATGAAGACCAGCCGACACCTGGCGCGCGCAAGCCAGCCAAACACGCCGCCCGCTTGCCCGTCAAACCAGCTGCATACCCCCGCGTCCGGCCCGCCTCAGCGCAGCGTCACCGCCCCCGAAATCGGCGTATTCGAGCCTTTGATCAGATCGACCACCGTCCGGCCGGCCGCCGGCATGATCTGGAACAGCGTCGTGGTCGCGCCCTTGTAGCGCGCATACGCCTCATAGGCCGGAAATTCACAAATCCGCAGCTCCCAACGCAACGAAACCACGCCCCCCGCCGCCGCCTTCAAAAAGAACCGCCCCTTGTAGCGTATGGGCGCCGAAGGAATCACCAGCGGATCGCCCGCCGCGGCATCCAGGAACAATGTCACCGCCGTCGCATCGTTGTCGGATACGGAAACAACGGCGGCCTGCCCCCCAGTATGCGCGCCTGGTTGCTCAGCGTCCCGCCGCTCTCCTTGCGGAAATGCGCGTCGGTCATGTTGGCGTACCCGTGCTTCTGGATCCACCCCGTCTTCAGGTTGATTTCCGTCGTCCCGGTGGTGGTTCCCGTTATTTCGGGCGCCACCGTCCAGTTCGTCCCATCGAGCGAAGCCCGCGCCATCGACTGCATGCGAACGGACGCCTTTGGATCGCCGCTGAACCCGCGCTGGTCGCCCAGATACCCGGTGCCAAACGGCTTGCGCCAACAAAACGGAGAGCCTCGCGCCTCCCAGGGCAATGGCACCGCCGTCTCCCCACGCCGCGACCCGGCCGGCACCGTCACGGTATACCCCGGCACAGTGCGCGGAATGAAAGCGTTGACCCAGATTTCCAGCTCAGCCAACGCACACCTCACAAAACACTGTCGCCGCACCCCAAACGCGAACCTTACGCCTCCGGTTCAACCCACACCGCAGAAGCCATAGCCGTCGAAAACCCATTGCCTCAAAGCCTGAATGTTCACTATATGTTCCGCCCTGTCCAATCACCCAAGGCCCAGCCCTGAACGCCCAGCCCCGCCCCTACCCCGACGAGCCGCCCACAGACCGCACCCTGCGACACCTCCGCATGTGCCACGAGCTCGCCGATCTGGGCATGGACATGGCCCGAAACGCCTGCCGCGCCGGCGCCCACGAATGGACCGCGCCCGCAACAGCGACCGAACCCACCCGATCCGAACACCAACCCCAGCGCCAGAAAACCCCGCCCGATCCGGCCCCACGCGCCGAATCCGCCAGCCCCAGCCTGGCCTTCGCCCGCATCACCCGCGCCATCCACCAGATCATCGCACTCGAAGTCCGCATCGCCGCAGACCTCGCCGCCAAACGCGAGCGCGAAGAAACCCGCGCGGCCACCGCCCGCCACCGCGCCGCCCAAGCCGCCCGCGAGGCCCAGGCCAACACCGCCGCCCCGCCGCAGCGCGCCACCCCGCCATCCGCCGCGCCACAGCCCGCCAGAACCGCCCGCGCCTACGACGAAATCCCCTCCCTCCTCGCCAATCTAAGCCGGGAAATGGGCGTCGACCTGGAAAACCCCTCCCACGCCAACCGCCTCCCCACCTTCCTCCGCACCACGGACCCGCCCTGACGCAGCCGGGCATCCCCCCCGTCACGCAAACCGCCACACCAGGCGCGCAAAACCGCCGAAGATACCGCACCCACCCCCCGCTGAACGATCGCGCGCGCGAGCACGCATCCGCGCGCGCACGTTCTCCGTGCATAACCGAAACGTGATGATCCGGGCCCGAAACGCCTATGTCGAAGCGAAACGTGAATCGTCTAGACGCGGTGCGAACAACCAAGGTTTGGAACATGCCCAGGATTGCCTGTCTGCTCGCCGCCACCCTCGCCACCACCTGCCTGGCCACCGCCAGCCACGCGGCCACCCCCTACATCTACGCCGTCAACGTCACCACCAACACCGGCGATACGTTCCCCGATTGTTTCATCTTCGACAGACGCAATTTGACCATCCAGGGCTTGCCCGGTCGTGTACTGCCCTTCACCCTCGCGCCGACAACGCCGAAAACCACCTACGTGGCCGTATCGGTCCCAGATGAGTCCCACCCCCTACGCCTTGGCATTCTCCGGCACCAAAACCGGTAACGCAACAACGGGCACCTTAAGCGCTGTCGGCGCCGACGACGCACACGTCGGCTACAAAATCACCGGCACCGCAATTGCCGCCTGTCCGCCAGTAACCGACGTGGCGCGCGCCGCCGCGAAGTGGACGCATAAGAACTAGCACCACGGGCGCCTGCCCAGGCGGGCGCCCACCTACCCTCTCACCAACCGCCAACCAACTGCCGAAACCGTGAACACCCCGCCCACTTCGCAACCCCGCCCGCCAGCCCGACGTTGCCCAAACCGAAGAACCTGGCCGGGGAACGCCATGCCGATGCTGATCGAAACCTGCGACGCGGACCACCCGCTCGCCCACGACCTCCGCCACTTCATCGGCGCCCCCGCCTTCCCCTGCGTCGGCGCCAAAGCCGCCCTCTCGCGGGACCAGATCGCCATCGTCGTCGCGCGCAACATCACCTCCGCCTGGGACGATCTGCGCATCTACCCCCTGCTGCTGGATTTCGTGGACGCCTATAAAGCCGAGCCTACCCTCTTCCGCAGCTTCGCCGTCGTCTTCGAATCCCCCCGCACCCTCACCGAACCCCAGTTCGAGCACCACCTCTGGGAGCGCGCCCAGTCCCTGACCGACAAGGACGCCTGGTCCGGCAAGCCCTACGACACCCGCGTCAGCGACAACCCCCACGACACCCACTTCTCCCTGAGCTTCGGCGGGGAGGCCTTTTTCATCGTCGGCCTGCACCCGAACGCCAGCCGCCCCGCCCGCCGCTTTCACACCCCCACCCTCATCTTCAACCTGCATGACCAATTCGAGCGTCTCCGCGCCGAAGGCAGCTACGACAAGCTTCGCGCCTCGATCCTCTCGCGTGACGAGAAACTCGCCGGCTCGCAAAACCCCATGCTCGCCCGCTTCGGCGAAGTCTCCGAAGCCCGCCAGTATAGCGGCCGCGCCGTCGATGAAGCTTGGGCCTGTCCGTTTCATCCTGCAGCAAGGTAAGCAAGCAGTCCTTTTTTGAAAAAAAGGACCAAAAAACTTTTACTCCCACCGCATCTGACACGCCCCACATCTTCAACCAGATCCGAAGCTTACCCACCGCGTCAGGAGCAAAAGTTTTTTGCTTCTTTTTTTCAAAAAAGAAGGCCTTGCTTCCTTGCAAATCCCCCCCCGCTCCGGCACCGCCTTCCGCCTCGCAAAAGGCCAAACCCTAACAATCACCGACCCCCAGGGCGAACAGGTAGCCGATCTCCTGGCTTTCAACGCCCACGACACCGATGAAGTCATCTCCTCCGGCCGCACGCTGGACTACGCCAGCCGCCTCTACCTCACCGCCCCGGACCCGCTCTACTCGAACCGCAGCCGCATCATGCTGCGCATCACCGAAGATACCGTCGGCCGCCACGATTTCCTGCTCACCCCCTGCTCGGCCGACACCTTCCGCATCATCTACAACGACGCCCACCCTCACCGCGGCTGCTTCGGCAACCTCGCCGAAGCACTGGCCCCCTACGGCATCGCCGCGGACCGCATCCCCGTCGCCTTCAACGTGTTCATGAACGTCACCATCAACGCCCAGTCCGGCGAGCTCCGCGTCGAGCCCCCGCTCAGCCGCCCAGGCGACCACATCGTCCTGCGCGCCGAGATGGACCTCATCATCGGCCTGACCGCCTGCTCCGCCCTGCAATCCAACAACTACGCCTTTAAACCCATCGATTACGAAATCGCCTGATGTCCCCCACCTTCGCTTTGCCCAGCACCACCCCACCCCCTACACTGCCGCGATGAACGCCCAGCCCTCGCCATCCGCCCGCGCGCAACCCGCAACAGCCCCAGCCGCCCCCGCCTTGTTCGACCAGAAAGCCTTCCGCAGCGCCCTCGGCACCTTTGTCACCGGCGTCACCATAATCACCACGCGCGACGCAAACGGCCAACCCGCCGGCCTGACCGCCAACAGCTTCAACTCCGTCTCCCTGGATCCGCCGATGGTCCTCTGGAGCCTCGCGCTGAACAGCACCAACCTGGATGCCTTCCGCCAGGCCTCCCACTGGGCCGTCCACATCCTCGCCGCCGGCCAGGAAGCCCTCTCCACCCAGTTCGCCACCCGCGAATCAGACCGCTTCCACAACGTCCCCACCACCCCGGGCCCCGCCGGCATTCCGCTGCTCGCCGATTACGCCGCCCGCTTCATCTGCCGCGCCGCCTTCGAATACGAAGGCGGCGACCACGCCATCTTCCTCGGCCACGTCGAAGCCTTCGAACAATCCAGCCGCACCCCCCTGGTCTACCACCAGGGCCGCTACGCCGGCGTATTCCCCGCCACCACCACCCGATCCTCCGCCGCCAGCCTCGCCATCCTCGAAGACCGCGGCCTGGTCGAACGCGAGGCCGACCGCCTCCGCCTCACCCCGGAAGGCCGCACCATCGCCGAAGGCCTCGTATCCCTGGCCGAAACCACCCTCACCACCCACGAAGCCGCCGCCCTGCGCCACCTGCTGCCGCGCCTGGGGTGATCGCGCGAAGCAAGCAAGAAAGGCCTTCTTTTTCGAGAAAAAGAAGCAAAAAGCTTTTGTCCCGTGCTGTCGCGCCCAAGCTGGATGCAGATTAGCCTGGTCACCGCCAACGCCGGCCACAAAGCGCGCCACCCCGCCCCAAACGTCGGGTCGAAAAGCCGTTATGGTGAGTCAGCTGGCGGTAATCTGCGAGCACCGGAGCGGAGTGGCCTCTCGGGGCCATGAGCACCGGAGCACAGCAGATTGCCGCCAGATGGCCACCAGAACGGCTTTTCAGCGAGCACCGGAGCGGAGTGGCCTCTCGGGGCCGTGAGCACCGGAGCACAGCAGATTGCCGCCAGATGGCCACCAGAACGGCTTTTCAGGCTACCAGACGCAGCCCCCGACGCCGCCCACCTACCGGCAAATCCAACGGCAAAGCCGCCTGCTCCACCACAACCTCCACCGCCGGATCTGCAATCCGCCGACCCAGATACGTCACCGCCAACGATCGGAACACGTAATCCAACACCGAGCTCGCCCGCTCCACATCCGGATCGCCCTCGACCGACCCGGCCGGCCCGAACCGCGTCAGCGCAAACGCGTCCACGAACTCCTCCAGCCGAACCCCATGCTGCAACCCCAGGCTCACCGCCTGCGCGAAACACTCCGCCAACCCACGCACCGCCGCACTCTCCCGCGGCAAACTCAACGAGATCTCCCCCAGCCGCCCATCTGCATACTCGCCGGTGCGCACGAAAACCCGGTGCCCACCCACACTCACCTTCTGCGTCACCCCGGCATGCCGGGCCGGCAATGCCCGATGCACCGCCCCGAAACCCGCCCCATCCGCACCACCCGAAGCCGCCCCAGGCGCCGGCAAAGCCGCCCCCAAAGCCGCCACGCTGTGCAGATACGGCGCCACCGCATCGCGCATCGCCGCATGGGCGGACAACCCCGCCACCGGCAGCGGCACCTCCCCAACCAGCACCGCGGCCAGCGCCACCTCCGGCGACATAGCCGCCGCCGCAAGCCGGTCCTGCGCCGCCCGCGTCAGCCGCAGATCGCGCACCGGCGAGAAGGCCGGCGCGATCCCGCCCGTCTCCACCCCAAGCAACGCCTCCGCCGGACCAGGTGCGAACACCCCCGTGGACTCAATTGCACCCGGCGCGCAGCGTATCGCCACGCGCGCCGCAGCCGCCGCCTCCGCCAATCCCGGCACCACACAAGCCCGCGGCGGCGCCGGCCAGGCCGCGCCCGTCGCCAGCAGATCCGGCTGGTCGCCCTCGAGCGCCTGGTCCACGCAGCCGCGCATCAACGCCGCCAGACAGGCGCCCACCTCCCGCGCCGCCCGGCTCTCATACGCCACACCCAGACACGCCAGCAGGTCGTCCAACCCCGCCAACCCGATCTCCAGCCGCGCGGCGCCTGGCACCAGCAACAGACTGGCCCGCGCCACCAGCCGGCAGGCCGCGGCAAACCCCGCCACATCGAACCCGCTGCCAGCCTCGTA
The DNA here is from genome assembly GCA_963795825.1 of uncultured Alphaproteobacteria bacterium. GTDB lineage: Bacteria > Pseudomonadota > Alphaproteobacteria > Acetobacterales > Acetobacteraceae > BOG-908. The sequence continues at coordinate 617,272 of CAWCIW010000005.1, forward strand.
GAACCCCGCAGCATTCACCCGGAACCCAGGCACGCCCGGCTCGCTCGCCCAAACCGCCGCATTCGGCGCCGCCTGCCGCTGGCACAGCAGAACCTGCACCCGCGCCGCCATCTCCGCGCTGGCCAGGCTGCTCTGCCCAGCCTGCCGCGCGCGCGACGCCAGCAATGTCAGCCAAACCGAAGCCGCCGCCGCCAGGCTCACCGGCCCGTCGCCAGGCACCAGCGCCGCCAGCGCCTCGGCCGCCCTGTCGTCCCAGCTGACCGGCAACGTCACCACGCGCGGCGGCTGGTCCGGATCGGCCCGGGCCGCCACCTGCCGCATTCTCGTGCCCTGCCACAGCCGGATTGCTTTCATGGGCGCAGGTAAGCACGAAAGATTCAACTCGGAAACACAGATTTTGGGCTTTGGTGCGCGTAGACACACAGCATCTAGCGTAGCAAGGAAGAAAGGCCTTCTTTTTCGAGAAAAAGAAGCAAAAAGCTTCTATCGCGACGCCTGCACCCAGGCTTACCCGTTTTCCTGCCAATAAACGGACCTGCAGAAAAGGCGCACGCCCACGTGCAGGCGTCACAGCAAAAGCTTTTTGCTTCTTTTTCTCGAAAAAGAAGGCCTTGCTCCCTTCCTTGCCCACTTCCCCACCCCTCCCTATAAGGCCGCAATGGCAACCCTAGGCACCCGCCTCTTCACCCTCCTCCGCGGCCAGCCCGTCGGAAAGGACGCCGCCGGCAACCTCTATTACCAGGACCGCAAAGCCCGCGCCCCCGGCCTGCGCCAACGCCGCTGGGTCATCTTCAATGGCCCCGAAGAAGCAACCGCGGTCCCCGCCGAGTGGCACGCCTGGCTGCACCACACCGTCGACGCGCCGCTCACCGAAGCGCCCCGCCAGCCCTGGCAGAAGCCGCATCTGCCGAACCGCACCGGCACCGCGCTCGCCTACCGCCCGGCCGGCCACGACTACAAAGGCGGCCACCGCGCCGCCGCCACCGGCGACTACGAAGCCTGGTCCCCCGACGGCATCGAGCTCCGCCTGCCCCCGCGTGACATCGCCGCCCTACCACCCCGCGACGTCACCCGCCCGAACGACATGCAAACCCTCCCGCCCGGCGACACGCCCATCTCAGCGTCCGGCCACACGCCCGCACAAGGCGCCTGAAGCATGGCCCGTCATAGCCTCCTCGAAATCGCCACCGGCGCCGCCGTCCTCCTCGTCGCCGGCGGCTTCCTGGTCTACGCCGTAGCCAACACCGGCCAACGTATCGGCTCGGGCTACAGCCTGCACGCCCAGTTCGACCACGCCGACGGCCTCGGCACCGGCGCCGAAGTCCGTATCGCCGGCGTGAAAGTCGGCAGCGTCGAGACCATCAAGCTCAACACCAAAACCTACCAGGCCGACGTGTCCTTCAGCGTCCAGAACGACGTGGCGCTGAGCACGGACAGCTCGGCCACCATCTCCACCGACGGCCTGCTCGGCGGCAAATACCTGGCTCTGGCCACCGGCGGCGACGACGCCATGCTCAAGCCAGGCGCCGCCATCACCATCACCCAGGGTTCGGTGAACCTCGAGGCGCTGCTCGGCAAATACATCTTCGGCTCCACCTCCGGCAGCACCGCCAAACCCGCCCACGACCAGACCGGCGGCACGGCGCCAAAGTGAACGCCGCCTCCCGTCGCGCCTGGCCGCAGCCGGACGGCGAACCGGTGTCCTGCCGCGACAAGATCGAGATCCTCGAAGACAACCACGAGGAACTGCGCCACGTCATGCAGGACGCGTTCGAAGACGCCATCCTGATGGGCGTCGACCCGGCCTACATGCGCACGCTGATCAGCCAGCTCGTCTCCGAGCTGAAAGCGCCAAAGTGAAGCACGCCACGCCGGCTCTTCCGCACAAAAGCCGCCATCGCCACGTGCTTCCCGCACTTGCCGTGTGCCTGCTCCTCCCGGCCATACCTTTGCGTGCCGAAACCGTCGAACCGCCCACCCTCTCGCCCGCGGATGCCTGGACGCCGCGCCAGGCCGGCACCCTGCGCGTGCTCAACAAGCTCGATTCCACCGTGACCACCCTCACCCTCAAGCTCGGCGAGACACGCACCCTCCAGACGCTCTCCATAACCCTCAAGGCCTGCGCCATACGCCCGCCCGACCTCCCGCGCGACGCCGCCGCCGAGCTCACCGTCACCGACACGCGCCAGGAAATCCCGGCTTTCCAGGGCTGGATACTCGCCAACGAACCCGCCGCCGCCATGCTGGAGCACCCCGTCTATGACATCCAGCTTGCCGGCTGCGTCTGACGCCCCCCCGCCCGGACGCGCGGCCCTGAACGCGCCCCCAAAAGGCGCGACCTCGCACCAGACCGCCGAGAATGCGCCGTCGCACCAACCTTCCGACCAAGCGGCGTCGCGCCAAACCCGTCACCCAGCGGCCCGCGACATCCCCCCACCCCACCAGGCCGCCTACCTGCTGGACTTCGACGGCACCCTCGTCGACATCGCCCCAGCGCCCGACCTCGTCACCGTGGACCCGAGCCTGCCCGCCACCCTGCGTGCCCTCTGCCAACGCACCGGCGGCGCCGTCGCCATCGTCACCGGCCGCCCGATCGCCCAGGTCGACGCCCTCCTGGCCGACACCGTCACCGCCATCGCCGGCGAACACGGCACCGCCCTGCGCCACCAGCCAGGCGGCCCGATCGAAACCATCACCCTGCCCGCCATCCCGCCGCACTGGCGCACCGCCGCCCAGGTCGCGATCGACGCCCACCCCGGAACCCTGTTCGAGCCGAAACGCCACGGCTTCGTGCTGCACTACCGCGCCCGCCCCGACGCCGGCCCGCCGCTGCTCATCCTCCTGCGCGCCCTCCTCGCAGAACAGCCCGGCTACGAGCTGATGGCCGCCAAGATGGCCTGGGAAATCCGCCCCGCGGGCGTGAGCAAGGCCACCGCCGTGCACGCGATCATGCGCCACCCGCCCTTTGCCGGCCGCATCCCGATCTATATCGGCGACGACGTCACCGACGAGGACGGCATCCAGGCCGCCATTGCCCTGGGCGGCCTCGGCCTGCGCGTTCCCGAAACTTTCGATACGCCGGCTCACGTTCGGGCCTGGCTCGCCGGACAGGCCGGTCAGCAGCAAGAAAGCAAGTAGTCCTTTTTCGAGAAAAAGGACCAAAAAGCTTTTGCTATGACGCCTGCCCAGAAATCGTGGCAGTATTCGCAGGCGCATCGACGTGCAGAAAAGAAGTAGGCCTGAATGCAGCCGTCGGAGCAAAAGCTTTTTGGTCCTTTTTCTCGAAAAAGGACGACTTGCTTACTGCCTACTTCTCCACGAAGGCCTTCTCGATCACGAACTCGCCCTGACGCGTATTCGTCCCCTCAACCCACCCGCCAGCCTCGAACCACGCGCCGAAATCCGTCAACAACCCAGGGCTGCCGCACAGCATCACCCGGTCCTGCGCCCGGTCCACCGGCGCCAACCCCAGCTCCGCCGGCAGCTTGCCACTGAAGATAAGGTCCGTCGGCCGCCCCTGGTTGCGGAACGCCTCGCGCGTCACCGTCGGGTAATACAGCAGCTTCTCCGCGATCACCTCGCCCAGCAGCTCGTGATCCCGCAACTCGTGGACGATCTCGCGCTCATAGGCGAGCTCCGCGACCGTGCGCACGCCGTGCACCAGGATCACCCGCTCGAACGGCTCGTAGGTATCCGGGTCCTTGATCAGGCTCATGAACGGCGCCAGCCCCGTCCCTGTTCCCACCAGATACAGGTTGCGCCCCGGCAGCAGGCTCTCGGCCAGCAGCGTGCCCACCGGCTTGCGCCCGATCAGCACGCTGTCGCCCGGCGCGATATGCTGCAGGCGCGAGGTCAGCGGCCCGTCCGGCACCTTTATGCTGAGGAACTGCAGCTGCTCCTCCCAGCTCGCACTCACCATGCTGTAGGCCCGCAGCAGCGGCCGTCCGTCCACCAGCAGCCCGATCATCGAGAACTGCCCGCTCTTGAAGCGGAAGGTGGGATCGCGGGTGCAGGTGAAGCTGAAAAGCGTGTCGGTCCAGTGATGGACGGTCAGGACTTTCTCGTCGAAAAAGGCGCTCATGACGGGGTTTTTGCGCAGTGCGGGAGGGAGCGCAAGGCGAGGCAAGGCAAGCAGTCCTTTTTTGAAAAAAAGGACCAAAAAACTTTTGCTCCCCCGCCTGCCCGCGCGCCCGCGCCCTTCCTGCCAGACCTCGTGCTGCAGAAATAACGCGATCGCCAATGCCACCGGGGAGCAAAAGTTTTTTGCTTCTTTTTTGCAAAAAAGAAGGCCTTCCTTCCTCCCATGATCCGCAAACTCCCGCTCCTCCTCCTGGCCCTGACCACCCCCGCACTGGCCGCCAACCCCACGCCAGTCCCCCTCCCGCCCCCTCTGCCCACCCCAGCCGACAAACCCTTCCCCGGCCAGATCGAGCTCCAGGTCGACGCCACCAACACCGCCCAGCACATCGTCCAGGTCGCCGAGACGATCCCCGTCCCGCCAGACGGCCAGCTCACCTTGCTGTTCCCCAGATGGCTGCCCGGCAACCACGGCCCCACCGGCCCCCTGGCCTCCCTCGCCGGCCTTATCCTCACCGCAGACGGCCACCCGGTACCCTGGCAGCGCGACCCCGTGGACATGGGCGCGTTCCACCTCGCCCTGCCAGCCGGCGCCCGCGCCATACAGGCCCGCTTCCAGTTCCTCTCCCCGCTGGACGAAAAGGATGCCCGCGTGGTGATGACGCCGAACATGGTCGAGGTGGAGTGGCGCCCCGAGCTGCTGTTCCCCGCCGGCACCTACCAGCGCGACATCACCGTCCACGCCACGGTCCGCCTGCCCGACGGCTTCCAATACGCCACCGCGCTGGCCACCGAGAGCCAGGCCGGCGGCACCATCGCCTTCAAGCCGGTCCCGCTGGAAACCCTGCTCGACTTACCCGTGCTCGCCGGCCGCTACTTCAGCCGTATCGACCTCGACCCCGGCGCCGCCGTGCCGGTCCACATGGACGTGGTCGCCGACCGCGCGCAGGACCTGGCCGTCAAACCGGCCGACCTGCAGGCGCACCGCAACCTGGTCCAACAGGCCTACCGCGCGTTCGGCGGCCATCATTACGACCACTACGATTTCCTGTTCTCGGTCAGCGCCGAAATGGGCCGCATCGGCCTCGAACACCAACGCAGCTGCGAAGTCGGCGCCGGCCAGGACTACTTCACCGCACCGGACAAATCCGCCCCCGGCCGCGATCTCCTGCCGCACGAATTCACCCACTCCTGGAACGGCAAATACCGCCGCCCCGCCGATCTCTGGTCGCCGGACGACCACACGATCCCCGAACGCACCGACCTGATCTGGGTCTACGAAGGCCTCACCACCTACTACGGCAAAGTCCTCGCCGGCCGCTCCGGCATACTCGACGCCACCCAGGTGCGCGACCAGCTCGCTTTGGACGCCGCCGAGGAAGACGCCGCCACGCCCGGACGCGCCTGGCGCAGCCTGCAGGACACCACGAACGACCCGATCCTCTCCTGGCACAAACCCTCCGCCTGGCGGAGCTGGTCGCGCTTCGGCGACTACTACCCCGAAGGCGCCCTAGTCTGGCTGGATGCCGACACCCTGATCCGCGAGAAATCCGCCGGCCGCAAATCGCTGGACGATTTCGCCCGCCTGTTCCTCGGCGTCGATCCCGGCGACTGGACCATCCACACCTACACCTTCGCCGATGTGGTAACCGCCCTGAACCAGGTGCAGCCCTACGACTGGGCCGGCTTCCTGCGCGCCCGCCTCGACAGCCACGGCCCCGGCGCCCCGCTCGACGGCCTCGCCCGCGGCGGCTGGAAACTCACCTACACCGACACGCCGTCCGCAATGCAGAAAGCCGCCGAATCAGCGCGGCACAGCACCGATCTCACCTACTCCGCCGGCCTCACACTCTCCGCCGACGGCACGGTCCGGTCCGTCCTCTGGGGCAGCCCCGCTTTCACCGCCGGCCTGGCGCCCGGCAACAAGATCGCCGCCGTCAACGACCTCGCACTCGACGGCACGCAAACCCTGACCGACGCAATCGCCGCCAAGGGCGCGCTCGACCTGCTCGTGCTGGACGGCGCGCGCTACCGCACCTTGCACGTCGATTACCATGGCGGGCTGCGCTACCCGCATCTGGTGCGTATCGCCGATACGCCGGACCGGCTGGGGGATCTGCTTGCTGCTGTTAAGTGATCCCGGGCGGCCCAAGAGAAGGAAGCAAGGCCTTCTTTTTCGAGAAAAAGAAGCAAAAAGCTTTTGCTGTGACGCCTGCACGGGGATTTGGCTGTTATTGCAGCCACATCGACTTGCACTACGAGCCTAAGCTGTGGTGCAGGCGTCGGAGCAAAAGCTTTTTGGTCCTTTTTCTCGAAAAAGGACTGCTTTCTTGCCTATAGCGGCGCGCGCTGTTTTCTCCGCCAAGAGGGACTGCTTGCCCAGTTTACGCCAGGCAATCCATCATCCGCTCCAATATCGCCGCCGCACTCCCCTCCCACCGATACCCCGCAGCCCACGCCCGGCACGCCCGCCGCAGCCCATCGCCCTCGCGCGCCCGACGCGCCAGCATCGCCAGCACCGCCCGCCGCATGTCCACCGCCGATAACGGGTCGAAATACGCGCAAACCGCCCCGCCCACCTCGGGAATGCTGCTGCTCCACGAAGCAACCCCCGGCGTCCCCGCCGACAGACTCTCCAGCACCGGCAGCCCGAACCCCTCGAACAGCGACGGGTACAAAGTAGCCTCCGCCCCCGCCAACAGCCTATACTTGGTGAAATCGTCCACGAACCCGGTGAACAATATCCGCCCCGCATCGCGCGCCGGCTCCAGAACTCGCGGCAGCGCGTGCTGCTCCTCCAGCCAGCCCATCTTGCCGGCGAACACGAAACGCACGCGGTCCAGCAGCGCCGGATCGGCCGCCAGCATGTCGAACACCAGCATCACATTCTTCCGCGGCTCGCGCGTGCCGAGGATCAGTACATACGGTTCCGCCCCCGCCGGCCCCGCCTGGTTGGCCGCCTCCACTGCGAACCAGTCCGGCCAATCCACCCCGTTCGGCGCCACCAGCGTGCGCGCCGCATCCACGCCCAGATACGCCACCAGATCGTCGCGCGAGGCCTCCGAGACCGCCACCACCAGATCGTCCGAAGCGATGTCCGCCATCATCGCCTCCATATGGTGCTCCACGTTTCCCTTGATGTGGAAATACGGCAGCACCAGCGTGGAGAGATCGTGGAACACGCTGCATTCCACCGTGAACGCCCGCCGTATCTGCTTGACGGACGGGAACACCCCGAGCGTCGGTCCCCCGCAATCCCGTCCATCCTGCAGTATCGGCAGCGTGCCCACCCTTGCCCGCCCGCAAGCCTGTTCGCGCAGCAAAAACAACCCACTCCGCCGGTGCAGCGCATCGGCCACCAGCGCCTGGCTGATCACCGCCTCGCCCAAGAAGAAGTCCAGCCGGTCCGCCACCCCAGCCAGCAACGCGCCCGCCAGCCCGGCCGCCACGATCGGGATCCCCGTCCACTGGTCCTCCAGCAGCGGCGACACGTCGAAATATACCTGCGCGTCCACGCCGCGCAGCCGCGCAGCCGCCGCCTCGAGCGCGTCGCTCATGCCGGCGCCTTGGCACGTCGCGCCGCGAGCCGGCTCGCCGCCGCCGTGCCACCCTGCCCGCCACCGTCGCCTCGCGGCACGCCACCTTTCGCGTCACCAGCCCTGGCACCGGCACCCTGCAATACGCCGGCCTGCAACCCGCCCTCCTGCACCGCGCCAGCCTGCCCGACGCCGGCCTGCGATCGTCTCGCCTGCAATCTGCCGCGCCGCGCCGCGCCCCCCTGCGTCCTGTCATCGGATGCACCGTCACCCTGCACGCCACCACCGTCCGATGCGCCCGCCGCTGCCTCACGCTCCGGCGCCCGCCTGACCGCGCTTCCCTCACTCCGCCCCGGCAGCGCGGGGTCGGCGGGAAACCGCGCCTGCCGGTCCGCCGTCACCGCCAGCAGATGCGCCAGGCTGCGCCGCGCCGGCACCCGCGCCTGGAAAATCAGCATGCCGCACCGCGTCTCCGCCTCCACCCGAAGCGCCTCGTCCGCCACCGCGAACGCCTCGCCCCGGCCAGTCATTTCCGCATTGCCGCCCGCCCCCGCGCCGATCAACACCGAGTTGATCCCGCAGGCTGCCAGCCGCCCCAGCGTCCACCAATGCTCCGGATCGTTGCCGTCCACCCAGGCGGTGCGCGACAGCCGGCGCAAAGCCGCCACCCCCGCCAGCGAGCGCACCCGCGCCAGGAACAGCCGCGGCAGCAGCGTGCCCTCCGGCTCGGAGGCCGCGCGCAACTGCGCGATCAGCTCGCGTATGATCCCGGTCTGGCCGATATAGTTGAACGGCAGCAGCACCAGGCGCGGCAGCCGGTCGCCGACGCGGCACAGCCGGGCGAACCGCGCCAGCAGCTCCGGCACGATGCTGCCCGGATGATCCATGTTCCACGGCACCAGCACGGTCGGCGCGCCGTCCGGCACGCCCGCCAGGCCGCGCACCAGCCCGGCCGCCCACGCCTCGGACTGGAACCCCTCCAAGCCGATCACCTCGAGCCCGCGCCCGCCGCCCTCGGCCGACTTCGCCGGCATCGCCCGCACCAGCCCCGCCGGCAGGTTCACGCCCGGCAGCGCGCCCGCCCCCACGGCTGCCGCGCGCACCACATCGCGGCTCAGCCGGTACACGCGCTGCATCGCCGCCGGCAGCACCAGCCCGCTGGCGAACGGATGGTGGCTCGCGGTCAGCAGCGGCGCCCCGACGCACTCGGCGAGCACCGCCGCATTGCGCACGCCTTTCAGCACCCGCGCCGAGCGCACCCCGCCGAACCGCAGGTGCACCATGCCGTCGCCGGCCGGCAGCCCTGCCTGGTCGAGCGCGGTGGTCAGCCGCCCGGCATCGGCGAACATCTCCGGAAACGGCGTGAACACCAGCCGCGCACCGCCGCCCTGCCGCCCCGCCCGCGCGGCAAACGCCAGCAGCTGCGACTCGCTGCCGAGCAGCATCTGCGGCAGCGTGTCGCTCCCCACCTTCTGCACCGACGCGCTGTGCCGGCGCAGCGGCCCGGGGCAGCTCAGCACCACGCAGGGTGCGTCCTGCCAGTCGCCCAGCATCTCCACGTCGCCTCTCCCTCGCCCAGCCGTCCGGTCAGGACAGCCGTAACACAACCCCGGTGTAAAACCCGTGCGGCAAAACACCTTGCGCACGCCAGCACGACAAACCCGGACAATCCGTCTATGCCGTACCGGCAAACCAGCGGATGCAAACCACTGATCCAGGGTGAAATCGACAGACTGACGCCCGGCGGCATAATCCAGGGCTGGGTGCGCCACACCCAGTTCGCCGCCGCCTGCCACGTCCAGGTCACCTATGCCGGCGCCCTGGTCGCGGAAGCCACCGCGCGGCTGTTCCGGCGTGACGTGCTGGCCGCCGGCACCAGCCACGGCCATCACGGCTTCGACGCCCGCCTGCTGCGGCCGCTGCCCCAGGGGAACCTCATTGTCCTGCTCTGCCTGCCCGAACACGACGCCACCGCGCCGATGCAGGTGGACGTCCCCCCGCTCGACCCGCCGGTCCGCCAGCGCGTCGAGGACATGCTGCGCCATCCGCCAGGCTGGACCGCGGCCGATGTCGGCGCGCACCCGGAATGCCTCGGCCTGGACAGCAACTTTGCCCAGCTCGGCCCGGCGCGCTACACGGATGCGGTGTTCCGTTTCGTCTTCAGCCGCTGGCCATCGAAAGCCGAGAGCCGGATGAACGCCGCAAGCCTGGCCGCCGGCCGCATCACGCCGACGCAGCTCCTGCTGGAGTGCCTGGCCTCGCGCGAACGCGCCGACATGCGCCAGGAACTGCCCGGCCCGTTCGACCCCGCCTTCCCGTTCCACCTCACGGCACCCTCACCGACCAGCCAGGCCCGCACGACATGACCGAAACCGAACTGGCCACCAGCCTCGCCAACCGCCTGGTCAACGAGCTGATGCTGGTCTCCGTGCTCGTCGCCGGCGACGGCGCGGACGCCCTGGCTGCCGCCCTGTCGGACGCCGGCGCCGCCGCCGACATACTCTCCGGCACCCAGCCGCCCGAAGGCTACGACCTGGCCCTCCTGCTCGCCCCCGCCGGTGCCGCCACCACCGCGGCGATGCGCGCCACCGTCGAGTCGCTCGCTCGCGCCAGCGACCGCCTGCTCCTGGCGCCCACGCCCCTCGGTGCCGAAGGCGATGGCGACGGCCCCGCCCTCCCCGAACTCCCCCAATGGTTCGAGCTGTTCGCCGAGCTCGGCTACCAGCCCGTCGTGGAGTTCGACGCCCGCTTCATCTCCGCCGGCGCCTTTCTCGTCGACCGCGCCGCCACCGCCGCGGAAGGCGACCTCGCCGCCTTCACCGACCGCCTGCAGCTCGGCGCCGAAGCCGCCGCCGCCCAGCGCGAGGCGGTGGCCGACGCGGAACGTTCGGTGCGCACCGAACTGGCCACCGCCCGCGCCGCACTGGCCGCCCGCGAAGCCGAGCTGGCCACCCTGCATGAGGCCGCCCGCCAGCACGAGGCAGACCTGGCCGCGGCCGCCACGCACGCCGCCACGCTGGCCGAAGCGGCACGCCAGGCCGAAGCCACCCTGCGCGACATCGAAGCCCGCAACGCCGGCTGGGACGGCCTGCGCGGCTGGGTCCGCCTGGATGCCGCCGCCGCCCACCGCAACACACCGGCCGCCCTCGCGCGTGACCTGCCCGCCCTGAACGCCCTGCGCGCGCCCGACCTGCCGCCCGTCGCCCTGCCGGCCCCTCCGAAGCGCCGGATCGCCGCCCGCCTGCTCGGCCGCCTGGCCCGCCGCGCCGCGCCGCCCCAACCGCTCCAGCTCCTGGCCGACGCCGCCCTGATACGCGCCAGCCCACTATTCGACGCCCCCTGGTACATCGCCTCCAGCCCCGCTCTGGCCGAAAGCGCCCTGGACCCGGTGTTCCACTACCTGCTCGTGGGCGGCCCGCGCGGCGCCGACCCTGGCCCCTGGTTCGACACCGCTTCCTACCTGCAGACCCACCCCGGCTGCACCGGCGTGCCGCTGGTCGAAGCCGTGCGAAACGGCGAGGTCGACGTTGCCGCGCAGGCCTGACCGGGCAGCGCGCCGGCTGGCCCGCGCGCTGCCGGCGCCTGCCGCGGTAGCCCTGGCCGCCTGCCTGGCCGCCTGCGTCCCCACCGCCCGCGACTTACCGCCCGCCACCCTGGCCGCAGCCCCCACCCCCTACCTCGTCCAGGTCGGCGATGTCCTCGGCATACGCCTCTACACCGCCCCCGAACTGAACGAGGACGTCACCGTCAGCCCGGACGGCCACCTCAGCACCACCCTGGCCCAGTCCGTCCAGGCCGCCGGACGCACCCCGGCGGAGATCGCCGCCGAGCTGCGCATCGCCTACGCCAAGGAACTGAAAGACCCGCAGCTCAACGTCGAGGTGAAAACCGCCTCGCCCGCCCGCGTGTACGTGGCCGGCGACGTGGTCTCCCCAGGCGAATTCACCACCCAGGGCCCCACCCTCACTTTGCTGCAGGCCGTGGCCCGCGCCGGCGGCTTGCGCACCACCGGCGATGACACCCACGTCTTCATCGTGCGCCACGCCGCGGGCGACCGCCCGCTCGTGCTCGCCGCCGACTACCGCGCGGCGATGACCGGCACTGATCCGGCGGCCGACGTCACGCTTGCGCCGTTCGACGTGGTGTATGTGCCGCGTACCGGAATCGCGCAGATCTATGTGTGGTTCAACCAGCATTTTCAGCAATTCGTGCCGGTCAATTGGGGGTTTAGTTACAACGTCAATCCGGTGGTCAGTAATCAGCGGTAGGAAGGAAGCAAGGCCTTCTTTTTTGCAAAAAAGAAGCAAAAAACTCTTCTCGGGACGGCTGCGCGTAAGCCAACATACACGCGGCCTACGCGAACGCCTGCGTGCAGGCCGCGATATTACAGGCAGTCCGTTGGCCTACGGGCAGGCGAAGGAACAAAAGTTTTTTGGTCCTTTTTTTCAAAAAAGGACTGCTTGCCTTACCTTCCCTCACCCCAAAAAATACGCCTCAATCCGCTCCGCACCAACCCCCTCCAACGTCGCGGGCTCCCAACGCGGCATGCGATCCTTGTCGATCACCACAGCCCGCACGCCCTCCACGAAATCATGGCTCCGCATGCACGCCACCGCGAGCACAAGCTCCTGGGCCAGCGCCTGCCCCAGATCGTCCATCGCCTCCGCCTCGCGCAGCGCCCGCAGCGTAACCTTCAGCGACGACGGCGACTTGGCCGCGATCTCGGCCGCCGCCGCGTGCGCCGCCGGCTGGTCGCTGGCATGCAGCGCCGCCAGGATCAGCTCGATGGTGGAATGGCGGTAGCACTCATCCATCCACGCGCGATCGACCAGTGTGGCCGACGGCGGCGGCTCGCAGGCCTCGTCCAGCAGGGCAGTGACGGCGGCCGGCGTGGTGCAGGCGCACAGCCGCCCGGCCAGCGCAGGCAGGGCGGCGGCGGGCAGGTAGAAATCGGCCAGGCCGGCGAGTATCGCGTCCGCGCCGCCGATCCGCGCGCCGGTGAGCGCCAGATGCAAACCGAGCGGCAGCTTGCGGCTGAGCAGCCAGGTGGCGCCCACGTCCGGGAACAGGCCGATCCCGGTCTCCGGCATCGCCAGCTTCGTGCGCTCGGTCACCACGCGGTGGCTGCCATGGGCCGATACACCCACGCCGCCGCCCATCACCACGCCGTCCATGAACGCAACGTAGGGCTTGGGAAACGCCGCGATTCGCGCGTTCATCCGGTATTCCGCGCCGAAGAACGCGGCCGGCACCGCCGTGTCGCCGGCGCGCGCGGCCTCGTAGAGCTGCCGTATGTCGCCGCCGGCGCAGAGCGCACGCCCACCGGCGCCGTCCACGATCGCCAGCGCCACCGCGGGGTCGTCCGCCCACGCCACCAAAGCCGCATCGATCGCTTCGCACATCGGCTGGGTCAGCGCATTGAGCGCCTGGGGCCGGTTCAGCGTGATGCGCCCGGCATGTCCCTCGATGCGCAGTTCGACGTCGGCCATGATCAGGCGATTCCCGCCGATTTGAGCAGCGCGCGCGACACGATCACCCGCATTATCTCGTTCGTCCCCTCGAGTATCTGATGCACCCGCAGGTCACGCACGATCTTCTCCACGCCGTATTCCGCCAGGTACCCGTAGCCGCCGTGCAACTGCAGCGCCTGGTTGGCAACGTTGAAGCCCGTATCGGTCACGAACCGCTTGGCACTGGCGCACAGCATGCCGGCGTTCGGCGCGCGGGCATCGAGCGCGCCGGCCGCACGCCACAATATGCTGCGCGCCGCCTCCAGCTCGATGCTCATATCCGCCAGGCGGAACTGCAGCGCCTGGAAATCGGCGAGCTTCTGCCCGAAGGCGCGACGCTCGCCCATATAGGCCAGCGTCCGCTCCAGCGCCGACTGCGCGCCGCCCAGCGAGCACGCCGCGATGTTCAGCCGCCCGCCATCCAGCCCGGCCATCGCCATCTTGAACCCGCTGCCCTCGTCGCCGAGCCGGTGCGACGCCGGCACTCGGACGCCCTCCAGAATTACCTGGCGCGTAGGCTGGGCGTTCCACCCCATCTTGCGCTCGTTCGCCCCGAAGCTGAGCCCCGGCGTGCCCAGCTCGACCAGGAACGCGCTAACCCCCGCCGCACCCGGCCCGCCGGTGCGCGCCATCACCACGTAGAGATCCGCCGCACCGGCGCCCGAGATGAACTGCTTGACGCCGTCGAGCACGTAGTCGCCGCCGTCCAACCGGGCCCGCGTGGTCAGCGCCACCGCATCCGAACCGGAGCCTGGTTCGGTGAGGCAATACGCGCCCAGCAACTCCATGCGGCACAGGCGCGGTATCCAGGCAGCGCGCTGCGCTTCGTCAGCGAAGCGGTCGATCATCCAGGTGACCATGTTGTGTATGCTGATATAGGCGGCCACCGACGGGCAGCCGGTGCTCAGCGCCTCGAAGATCAGCGCCGCATCGAGCCGGCCCAGCCCGCTGCCGCCATGCTGCTCGGCCACGTAGATGCCGGCCATGCCCAGTGAAGCGGTCTCCCGTATGACGTCCACCGGGAAGTGCTTCTCGGCATCCCAGCGCAGCGCATGCGGGGCGAGCCGGGTGTCGGCGAAGCCACGCGCCATGTCGACGATGGCGTGCTGGTCGTCGCTGAGGGTGAACGGTGCTGGGGCCGCCACCGGCATCATGCTGTCCATCTGGTCGCCTCCAATGTCGCTATTCTTGCCGGCCTGTGTGCCACCGCCCCGGGGTGGCGGCAACGCAGGCGTGACATCGCCCCTATGTCGTGCTTGTTGGCGGCGCATAAACGGGGATACGCCAAGCATGAACATGTCCGAACTGATCGATCACGTGGCCACCACGGCCGGCATCGAGAAGCCCCAGGCGCGCCGCGCCGTAGAAGCGATGACATCGGCGATCACCTCGGCCGCCAAGGAAGGTGCCACGGTGGCGCTGGCCGGCTTCGGCCAGTTCAAGGTGAAGGATGCGCCGGCGCGCCAGGGCCGCAACCCGGCGACCGGCGCCACGATCGAGATCGCCGCGTCGCGCAAGCTTACCTTCGCGCCGGCCAAGGCGGTCAAGGACGCGCTGAACCCGGCCGAGGGCGCGTAAGGCAAGCAAGAAGTCCTTTTTCGAGAAAAAGGACCAAAAAGCTTTTACTCCGACCCCTGCACAGGCGCCTACGCTTTTTCTGCAAGACGACCGACTGCAGGAGCAGCCCGGGTTATTGTGCAGGCGGGGAGCAAAAGCTTTTTGGTCCTTTTTCTCGAAAAAGGACTGCTTGCTTCCTCCCTAGCCGCCGCCCCACCCCTTGCGCCACCCTCCCCCCCAGACGCATTTTGCCGCAATGGCCAAAACCGACCGCGACATTCCCAACAACCTGCAGCCCCGCGCCGCCGATTACGGCTTCGACCTGGAAGCCAGCCTGCGCAGCGTGGTCGCCCTGCGCGCGGACGTGCCGAACGACGCCTTCACCGCGGGCACGCTCGGCACAGAGCGCGCCGGCAACGGCGTGTGCATCCCGGGCGGCCTGGTGCTCACCATGGGCTACCTGGTGATGGAGGCCGAAAGCATCTGGCTCACCACAGGCGACGGCTGGGCGGTCCCGGGCCACGCGCTGGCGGTGGATTTCGAGACCGGCTTCGGCCTGGTGCAGCCGCTGGGCAAGCTCGGCGTCCCGGAGATGCAGATCGGCGACAGCAACGCCGTCCAGGTCGGCAACCCCGTGCTGCTGGCCGCCGCAGGTGGCCGCCACCGCACCATCGAGACGCAGGTGGTGGGCCGGCAGGAATTCGCCGGCTACTGGGAGTACCTGATCGACGACGCGATGTTCGTAGCCCCCGCGCACCCGTTCTGGGGCGGCGCCGGGCTGATCGGGCCGGATGGCCGCCTGCTCGGCATCGGCTCGCTGATCCTGCAGCAAACCGACGAGCGCGGCCGCCGGGTCGACATGAACATGGTGGTGCCGACCGCGCTGCTGACCCCGATCCTCGGCGAGCTGGTCCAGCACGGCCATGTGCGCCGCCCGCCGCGGCCCTGGCTCGGCCTGTTCGCGATGGAGAGCGAGGACACGGTGGTGGTGGGCGGCGTGGCCGATGGCGGCCCGGCCGACAAGGCGGGCCTGCGCGCGGGCGATCGCCTGGTGGCGGTCGATGGCGACGAGGTGACGGAGCTGGGCGGGTTGTGGCGGCGTGTCTGGAGCGCGGGGACGGCGGGTGCGCGGGTGCGCATGAGCGTGGGGCGCGACGATGAGCTGCTGCATGTGACGGTGCATTCGGCGGCGCGTAGCAGTTTCTTGCGCGCGCCGCGGTTGCATTAGGGGTGGAAGGAAGGAAGGCCTTCTTTTTTGCAAAAAAGAAGCAAAAAACCCTTGCTCCGGTCGGCTGCCCCCAGGCTCCATCCGGTTCGGCCAGCGCGAACGCCTGCACAGAGAGGCGAGGCCGTCGTCCAGGCGCCAGGAGCAAAAGTTTTTTGTTTCTTTTTTTCAAAAAAGAAATGCTTGCTGCCTTCCTCCTCGCCGCCGCCGCCCCAGACGACACCCTCCCCCAGCCCATAACGATCGCCACCCCCCCAGGCCCGATCCAAGACACCGCCCGTCGCCTCCTCCTGAAACCCTACGCCGACGCCACCGCCACCGACCTGAACGCCGCCCCCTGGGACGGCACAGCCGACGCTCTGCGCAAACTCCAGGCAGCCCATGCGGTGGACCTGGTGCTGCTCGACGGCGCCACCCTGGCCACGCTCTGCAAGGCGCAGCTGCTCGACCGTATGGACTGGCAGGCGCTCGGCCGCGACCGCTTCGTGGCCAATGCCGCCACCGATTGCGGCGCCGGCGCCTATCTTTCCGCCACCGTGACTGGCCTGGGACCGCGACAAGCTGGCGGGCACGCCCGGCTGGAGTGATTTCTGGGATATCGCCAAGCATCCCGGCCGGCGCGGCCTGCATCGCGGCGCGCGCGGCAACCTCGAACTGGCGCTGCTGGCCGATGGCGTGTCGGCCGGCGACATCTACCGCGAACTGCGCTCCAAGGACGGGGTGGACCGCGCGTTCCGCAAGCTGGACCAGCTCAAGCCCTACGTCGTGTGGTGGGACCAGCCGCAGCAGCCGGCGCAGCTCCTGGCGCAGGCCAAGGTGCTGCTGACCTCGGCGCCCGGCGCCGCCATGCCGGCGGATGCCAAGGTGCATGTCGGCACGCAGTGGGACGGCAGCCTGACCGAGATCACCTTCCTGGCGCGGCCGGCCGGCGCGCCGCATGGCAGGGCGGCTGCCGCGGCGCTGACCGTTGCCACCGACCCGGCCAGGCTGGCCAGCCTGGCGCGCGCCACCGGCGTGGGCCCCGCCACCAAGGCAGCGGTGGCACTGCTGCCCGCCGGGGCGCGCGCGCAGAACCCCAGCACGCCGGCGAACCAGCAGGGCGCGCTGGCGCTGGATGACGGTTTCTGGGCCGACAACGCCGCCGCCCTGGAAGCGCGTTTCACCGCCTGGGCCGGCAAGTGAGGCGGCGTGCGCCGGGCGCGCGTGATGCCGGCCGGCCGGCCACCCCGCTATTCGTGCTGCTGCCGCTGATCGCGCTCTGCCTGGCGCTGCTCGTGGCCTGCATCGCCTGCGCCGCCCGCATCCCGGCGCAGGCGGCGCTGGCCTGGGCGGCGCGCGCCGCCCCGCTCGCCGCCTGCGCCACACTGGCCGCCCTGGTGCTCGCTCTGGCGCCGGCCGCCAAAGGCCACGGCCTGCTGTGGGCGATGCCGCTCTGGCTGGCGCCGCTGCTGGCCGGGCTGGGCTGGGCGTTGTTGCCGCCGCCGCACACCGCAGGCAGCCAGATCGCGCGCGCCACGCTGCTGACGCTGCCGCTGATGACGGCGCTGCTCGCCGCTGCCTGGGCCCGGCTGCCGGCGGGCATGCTGCGCGCCGCCGCCGCAATGGGCGCCTCGCCCGGCGCGCGGGCGACGTTGTTCCTGCGGCTGTGGATGCCAGGGGCGGCGCTGGCCTGCGTGCCGGTGGGCATCGTCTGCCTCGTGCTGATCGGCAGCGCGGCGCGTTAGGCCAGTGTAGCGAGCGCGCGCAAGCGTCGGCATCTCGCTAATCGGTTCGTAACCAAAAACATTTACATCAGGTCATATTATTTTTTGAAGATGTGGTTCTGATGCAGGCACTCAGCGGAACGGCCCCACCATCTGGATGGCGCCTTGGGCTTGGACCGAAACTGGCAGCCGGATATGCCGGAATCACCCTGTTTTCGATGCTGCTGGGCGGGTTGGCGATAAACCGCATGAGCGCGATCGACCACGCAAACGTCAGTGTCGCGTCGAACTACCTTCCCAGCACCCTGCTGTCGGCGCGTCTCGCTTTGGCCGCGGACACGACGCGGCAGCTGCAAGCGCGTTCTATGATTGGGGACGTCGCTGCACCGGATTTCAACGAAAATACGGCCAAACTGCAGGACAGCATTCTCACGGTCGACAGGCTTCGCGCGAACTACGACCCTCTGATCGACGCTGGCGAAGAGCGCACGAAATACATATCCACCTTCGATCCGGCCTGGAAAGCATTCAAAGCCGAAATCGCCGACACGACGCGCCTGCGCAAGGCCAGGCAGAATGCCGCCGCGAACGAGCTTTACACGGGTCGATCGCAGACGGATTTCTTCACGCTCTCGGATATGATGCTGTGGGATCTGAACTATAATCAGAAGGCCGGCCTGGACGCCGTCGCGCATAGTCGCGCAATTTATGAAGACACAGTTTGGCTCATAGCCGGCGCCATCGCGCTCGTGTTCGTGCTCAGCACCACCACGGCTATCGTGCTGGTGCGCCACATCGCGCGTCCGCTCGGCAAGATGACCGCGGCGATGCTCAGCCTGGCAAATCGCGAGATGGCAACTTCCATACCCTGTATCGGCCGGGCTGACGAAATCGGCGACATGGCAGGCGCGGTGCAGGTGTTCAAAGGCAGCATGATCGCCGCCGACCAGTTGGCCAGGGAACAGGAGCTGGAGCGCAACGCCAAGGCCGAGCGCGTGGTCCGCCTCGATCGCCTGGTGGGCGGTTTCGAGAGCAAGGTCGGCGAGATGGTGAGCTTGCTCGCCGCCGCGTCCACCGAGATGGAAGCCACCGCGCAGACAATGTCGGCCACAGCGGTCGAAACCAACCAGAAGGCATCGGTGGTGGCCTCCGCCGCAGAGGTGACCAGCATGGGCATGCAGACAGTGGCGGCCGCGGCCGAACAGCTCAGCTCCTCGATCAACGAGATATCCCGTCAGGTGACACAATCGGCCAGGGTCAGCGAAAAGGCGGTCACCGACGTGCGCCGCACGGACCTCGTGGTACGCGCGCTGGCGGACGGCGCCCAGAAGATCGGCGATGTGGTGAACCTGATCACCAACATCGCCAGCCAGACCAACCTGCTGGCCCTCAACGCGACGATCGAGGCGGCGCGCGCCGGCGATGCCGGCAAGGGCTTTGCTGTGGTCGCGTCCGAGGTGAAGAACCTTGCCCAGCAGACGGCGAATGCCACGGACGAGATCGGCAAGCAGATCAGCCAGGTGCAGGCCGCGACGGGCGAGGCCGTGGAGGCGATACGCAGCATCGCGGTAGTGATCGAGGAGATCGGCACGATTGCGGCGGCGATTGCCGCCGCCGTCGAGGAGCAGGGTGCGGCGACGGCGGAAATCGCCCGCAACGTGCAGGAGACCGCCGCGAGCACGCAGGTCGTCACGGGAAATATCTCGAGCGTGAGCCAGGCGGCCAACGAGACCGGCTCTGCCGCCGGCCATGTGCTCGATGCCGCCAGTGACCTGTCGCGCCAGGCCGAGGGGCTGTCGAAAGAAGTGGGCCGCTTCGTCACGGATGTGAGGGCAGCCTGAAACTGGCAACCCGGATCATAGCTGGAGCGTAAGGAAGGCTGCGCTCGCCTGCCGGATTGCCTTGATGGCCGCCGGCAGGACAGCCAAATCTCTGGTTCTGTGCTGTAGGATAGAACCGGTATCCCCCTCCTGCCGGAGTTCGCCGCGATGTTCCTGCTCATCCTGATCGTGTTGGTCGTGCTCGCCCTGGGCGGCTTCGGCCATAGCGGCTACCAGCGCGGCTGGTATGGGCGCGACCCGTACTACGCACCACCGCCCTCGGCCGGCTTCGGCGGCGGCGGACTAGGCATCATCGTGCTGATCGTGGTGTTGTTCCTGCTGTTCGGCGGCCATCGCCACTACTGAACAGCGCCTAATCCGCTTGCCGCAGGGCGCGACGCCGATCGAGACAAGCTCGCCCGGCGTCGCCTGTGGAGCGGGTGTCAGGCCGCCATGCGGCCGACCGGTGTGGCCCCGCGCGCCATCTCATGCGTCACCAGCTTCGTCGTGCTGACAACCGTCAGCAACCCGTAGGCGACCTTGGAAATCACATCGATGATTGCCACCGCGGCCACACCCTGCGTATCGCTGATCACGCCAAGTCCGTCGGTGCTGACCGCGAGTATCACCGGATAGACCAGCCACAGCACCGACAGCATGATCGCGTTGCGGCGATAGTCCGACTGCACCTCGGCCGATTCCAGCGCGTTCTCGCGCAGCATCGGCACCCACATGACATAGAAAACGCCGAGGAACGCCACGCAGGAGATCAGGAACCAGGTCCACTTCACCCATTCGACCGCGCTGGCGCCGAACACGAACGACGTCACGATCATCAGCACGTCGGAGATTAGCAGGCCGGCCACCATGCCGCCGCGTCGCATACCGGAATGCAGGGCGGTGACCGCCAGGCTGAGCAGCAGCAGCGGCGTGGTGAACGTCCAGTCGATATAGCGCGCGAAGTAGAACACCCGCGTGGCGCCGCCATCCGCAGGGCCGGTATGGATCAGCACGGAACCCTGCCCTACCGCCATCGCGAAATACGAACACGCCGCGAGTATCGGCACGATGCCGTGGTAGATCGTGTGGGCCTGCTCGCTGGCGGTACGCTGCTTGCCGATCGCCAGTATCGCCAGCCCGCCCACCGTCATCAGGATAGTGTCGAGCCAAAGCCAGAATTGCGTGTCCATCAAGTGCTCCAGGCGGAATACGATCGCGGATCACTAGCAGTGCCGGCGCCGGCGGGTAACCGCAATCGGCCGGCGCGCGATCAAAACTCCGCTTCCGGCGGCGGATATTCACGCGACTGGAACGATGATCCTACGCAGCCCGCACCAGGGATCCGTGCGCAGTCACATCGGGCAGGCACAACGCGACCAGCCCGCGCGAAACCATCTCCGGCGTCGGCAACGTGTTGGGATCCTCACCGGGAAACGCCTGCGCCCGCATGCGCGTGGCGGTGCGCCCGGGATCGTACAGATTCACGCGCAGGGCGGTGTTCTCCACCTCGTCCGCCCAGCTCAGAACCAGGTTTTCCATGCCCGCCTTGGTGGCGCCATATGCGCCCCAGAACGCCCGCGGCTTGCGCGCCACGCTGCTGGTGACGAACACCGCGCGGCCCGCATCCGAGGCGGCGAGCAGCGGCGCGCAGGTGCGTATCAGCCGATAGGTGGCCGCCAGGTTCACCGCCACGCACACGGCGAAATCCGCCGGCGCGATATGGCCGGCCGGCGTAAGCTTGCCCAGCGCGCCGGCGTTGTGAACCAGTATGTCCAGCCGGCCGAAACGCGCATTCAGCGAGGGTCCGAGCGGGTCGATGCTGTCGGCCTGGCGCAGATCCATCGGCAGAAGGGTCGCCGCACCGCCCGCCGCGCGCACCTCGTCATCGAGTTCCTCGAGCGCGCCCTGGGTGCGCGCGGTCAGCACCACGTGGGCGCCCAGCGCCGAAAGCCCGAGCGCCGTGGCGCGCCCGATGCCGCGGCTGGCGCCGGTCACCAGCGCCACCCGTCCGGACAGCGGCAGCGTGGCGCTCATCCCATGGCCAGGCTGAGCTGCTTGCTGGCCCGCTCGTCCATGTCCGGCAGCGGCACCGGATATTCGCCGGTGAAACACGCGTCGCAGTAATACGGTGCTGTGGGATCGCGCTCGCGCCGGCCGAGCGCGCGATACAGCCCGTCGATCGAGATAAACGCCAGGCTGTCCGCGCCGATCAGCCGCGCCATCTCCGCCACGTCGTGCTGCGCCGCGAGCAGCTTGCTGCGCTCTGGTGTATCGATACCGTAGAAACAGGAATGCGTGGTAGGCGGCGAGGAGATACGCATATGCACTTCGCGCGCACCCGCCGCGCGCACCATCTCGACGATCTTCTTGCTGGTGGTGCCGCGCACGATGCTGTCGTCCACCAGTATCACCCGGCGGCCCTCGAGCGTCGCCCGGTTGGCCGAGTGCTTGAGCTTGACGCCAAGATTGCGGATATGGTCGGTCGGCTCGATGAAGGTGCGGCCGACATAATGGTTGCGTATGATGCCCAGCTCGAACGGCACGCCGCTCTCGGCGGCATACCCCATCGCGGACGGCACGCCGGAGTCCGGTACCGGCACCACAACATCTGCGTCCACATGGCTCTCGCGCGCCAGCTCCGCGCCGATGCGCTTGCGCGCGTCATAGACGGGCATGCCCTCCATCACCGAATCGGGCCGCGCGAAATAGACGTATTCGAACACGCAGAACCGCGCCCGGCTCGGCCCGAACGGGCGCACGCTGCGCACGCCGGCATCGTTGATCACCACGATCTCGCCCGGCTCCACGTCGCGCACGAACTCGGCGCCGACGATATCGAGCGCGCAAGTCTCGCTGGCCAGCACCCAGCCGCCGCCGGCCTCATACGAGCTGCCCGCCGCCTGCGGAATGCGCCCGAGTATAAGCGGCCGCACGCCAAGCGGATCGCGCACGCCGATCAGCGCCTCGTTGGACAGCGCCACCAGGGAATAGGCGCCCACCACCTGCTTGAGCGCATCGATCAACCGGTCCATCACGGTGGAATACAGGCTGATGGCGATCAGGTGGACGAACACCTCGCTATCGGTGGTGCTCTGGAACAGGCAGCCGCGCCTTACCAGCGCCCGCCGCAGCGACACCGCGTTGGTCAGGTTGCCGTTATGGCCGACCGCAAACCCACCGAACTCGAAATCGGCATAGAGCGGCTGCACGTTGCGCAGGATCGTCTCGCCTGTGGTGGCATAGCGGTTATGGCCGATCGCACTCGCACCCGGCAGCGAGGCGATCACCCGCGCATCGCCGAAATTGTCGCCGACCAGGCCCAGGCCGCGCTGCTGGTGGAACCGCCGCCCGTCATAGCTGACGATGCCGGTGGCTTCCTGGCCGCGATGCTGCAGCGCGTGCAGGCCGAGCGCGGTCACCGCCGCCGCATCGACGATGTTCCACACGCCGAATACGCCACACTCCTCGTGCAGCGTATCGTCCTCATCGGTCTCGGGGTCAGGCAGGGTGGGATTGGGGGTCATTCGCACACGCTCCACGACGCGGCCCCCATAGCGCATCGGGGGTCGCCCGTCATCTGACTGTCACAGCCCCACCAGTTAGGGCCGGGCCTCGCGCGGGCCAAGCGCGCGTCCCTCAGGGGTGGCATGCAACAAATCCGCCTCCGTCGTGGGCGGGCCCGACGGCGGCGGCGAGACGCGCAGGTTGGTGCCCGCAGGCAGCTTGCCGATCACCCACACCGCGCCGTCATAGATGAGCGGCAGGCTGCGGGCGCGCAATGCCGCCTCCGGCCAGCGCTCCGGCGGCAGCGCCAGCGACACCGGGATGTAGATCGCGACCAGGACGGCGGCGCCCCGCGCCAGGCCGTAGAGCAGCCCCAGCGTGCGATCCAGCCCGCCCAGCGCAGAGACGCGCACCATGCGGCCCAGCAGGTTGGAGACCAGCGACAGCACGATCAGGAACAGCACGAACACGCCGATATAGGCGGCAGGCTCGGCGATGTCCGGATTGCCGATCGCCTGGCTCGCCCAGGGGATGGCTTGCGGGCCGAAGCGGTAGGCGCAGTAGCCGGCCAGGACCCAGCTTGCCAGGCCCAGCAGCTCGCGAACCAGACCTCTGGAGAGGCCCAGCAAGGCGGAGACGGCCAGGATCGCCAGCACGGCTAGGTCTACCAGGGTCATGGCGTCTTATCGGGTAGGATACGAAGGTAAGGAAGGCCTTCTTTTCTGAAGAAAAGAAGCAAAAGACTTTTGCTCCCTGTCGGGGCTCTTTCCTGCTTGCTTTGGGGCTGTGGCAAAGCCATCTCAGCGCCCATGGCCGCAGATCCCTATACCTTGCTTGGCGTCAAGAAAGACGCCACCGCCGCGCAGATCAAAACCGCCTATCTCAAGCTGGCCAAGAAACATCACCCGGACCTCAATCCCGGCGATGCCAAGGCCGAGGAGAAGTTCAAGGCGATCTCCGCCGCGCATGACCTGCTCGAAGATACCGAGAAGCGCGCCCGCTTCGATGCCGGCGAGATCGACGCTACCGGCCAGCCGCAAGCCCCGCAGCACCCGGGCGGCCGACAATTCTACCGTGGCTTCGCCGACGGCGAGCAGGGCGGGCGCTACACCAACAGCGACTTCCGCAACCCGGGCGGCGCCGAAGGCTTCCAGGACATGTTCGCCGACCTGTTCGCAAACGCCCGCGGCGCCGGCGGCCAGGCCCGCAGCGCAGGCGGGCAGCAGCGCGACCAGTCCATGCGCGGCCAGGACCAGCGCTACCAGCTCTCCGTCAGCTTTATCGAGGCCGCCCTCGGCGCCTCCCGCCGGCTGACGCTGCCGGACGGCCGCACCCTCGACGTGACCATCCCCGCCGGCCTGGAAAGCGGCCAGACGCTGCGCCTGCGCGGCCAGGGCGCCTCGGGCTGGAATGGCGGCCCCGCCGGCGACGCGCTCATCGAGGTCGAGGTGGCAGCCCACCCGTTCTTCACCCGTGACGGCGACAACATCACACTCGACCTGCCCGTCACCGCCGGCGAGGCGGCCCTCGGCGCCAAAGTGGCCGTGCCCACGCCGGGCGGCCCGGTGGCGCTCAGCATACCGCGCCACTCCGACACCGGCCGCCAACTCCGCCTGCGCGGCCGCGGCATCCCCGCCCATGCCGGCCGGCCCGCCGGCGACCTCTACGTGACCTTGCGGGTGGTTCTCGGCACCCCGGACGAGGCGCTGGAACAGGCGCTCGCCGCCTTCTACGAGCGCCAGCCTTTCGACCCGCGCGCCGACATGGCCGTCCGCGTGAGCGAATCCGCATGATCACCATCGCCACGGTTTGCGCGGCGGTGCCCGGCCTGTCGGAAGCCACGCTGCGGCGCTGGATGGCGGAGGATTGGGTGCGCGCCGACGAGTCCGCCGGCCAGCCCGCCTTTGCCGATATCGACGTGGCACGGGTCCGGCTCATCCTGGAACTCCAGACCGAGCTCGAAGTCGAGGAGCCCACTTTGCCGCTGGTGCTCTCCTTGCTGGACCAGTTGTATGCCACGCGGGCGCAGTTGCGCCTGGTGCTCGAGCGGCTCGATGCGCCGGCACGGGCGGCTTTGGCGGAGAGCCTGCGCGCCTGAGGCGCCCGCCTGGCGCTTCACCGGATCGGCGCCGCGTTCTAGGGTGCACGCATGGTCTCCCTCGCACTCGCCGCCCTCGCCTTCACCATCATTCATCTCGGCGTCAGCGGAACCACCTTGCGCGACGCGCTGGTTGGGCGGATCGGCTTGCGCGCCTACATGATCGTGTTCTCGGTGGCCTCCCTGGCCACGCTCATCTGGCTCATCGGCGCCTATACCGCGGCGCCCTACGTTCGCACCTGGGGCCAGCTGCAATGGTGGAAGCCGTTCGCCATCGCTTTGATGCTGCCGGCTTTCCTGCTCGTGGTCATCGGCCTCACCACGCCGAACCCGACCGCCGTGGCCCAGGAGGGCCTGGTCGACCAGGCGCCCGCCGGCATCGTCCGCATCACCCGCCACCCCTTCCTGATCGGCACCGCGCTGTGGGCCGCCATCCATCTGGTCGGCAATGGTGACCTGGCCTCGCTGCTGTTCTTTGCGTCGCTGGTCGTCGTATCAGTGGCCGGCACCGTATCAATCGACGCCAAGCGCGCGCGCACGCTGGGCGCGCAGGCCTGGCAGGGCTTCGCCGGCCGCACCTCGATCCTGCCGTTCTCGGCGATCCTGGCCGGCCGCAACAGTTTCAGCCTGGCGGAACTTGGGTGGTGGCGGGTGCTGGCGGGCGTGGCGGCGTATGCGCTGATGCTGGGCGGGCATGCGCACATTGTTGGTGTCAGTCCTTGGCCTGGCAGGTAGAACAGCAAGGCCTTCTTTTCTGAAGAAAAGAAGCAAAAGACTTTTGCTCCCTGTCGGGGACTGGCGATAAAATTTCGGGGTGGTCTTGCGCGCGCTTGTTTCTGTTTCCGATAAGTTGGGTTTGGTATCGCTGGGCCGGGGGCTTGTCGCGCTTGGGGTGGAGATACTTTCAACCGGGGGCTCGGCTGCTGCTTTGCGCGCGGCGGGCGTGCCTGTCGTCGATGTCGGCACCCATACCGGATTTCCCGAGATACTCGACGGGCGCGTGAAGACTTTGGTGCCGCAGATACATGGCGGCATATTGGGGCGGCGGGATTTGCCGGAACATGTGGCGCAAATGGCGGCGCACGGCATCGCGCCGATCGATATCGTGGTGGTGAACCTGTATCCGTTCGAGGCGACGGTGGCCGCCGGCGCCGCCTGGCACGATTGCGTGGAGAACATCGATATCGGCGGCCCCGCCTTGATACGCGCGGCCGCGAAGAACCATGATTTCGTCACCGTGGTAACCGATCCGGCGCAATACGACAGCGTGCTGGACGAGTTGCGCGCGCAGGGCCAGACCACGCCGGCGCTGCGCCGCACCCTGGCCGCCGCGGCCTACGCCCGCACCGCCGCCTACGATGCCGCGATCGCCGCCTGGTTTGCCGCCCAGGCCGGCGACGCCCTGCCGGAGCGGCTGAGCGTGAGCGGCCGGCGCCTCCAGGCCCTGCGCTACGGCGAAAACCCGCACCAGCACGCGGCCCTGTACGTGACCGATGCGCGGCCCGGCGTGGCGCATGCGCGGCAGGTCCAGGGCAAGGAACTGTCCTACAACAACATCAATGACACCGATGCCGCGTTCGAATGCGTCGCCGAATTCGCCGAACCCGCGATCGTCATCGTAAAGCACGCCAACCCGTGCGGCGTGGCGGTGGCCGGCGATCTCGCCGCTGCGTGGGACGCGGCGTTGCGCTGCGATCCGGTGAGCGCGTTCGGCGGCATCGTGGCCGCCAATCGCACGCTCGACGAAGCGGCTGCCGAGAAGATCGCGCAGATCTTTACCGAGGTGATCATCGCACCGGACGCAACCCCCGGCGCGCGCGCCGTGCTGGCACGCAAGAAGAATTTGCGCTTGTTGCTGACAGGATCTATGCCCGATCCGGCCGCCGCCGGCAGCACCGTGCGCAGCGTCGCCGGCGGCCTGCTTGTGCAGTCGCGCGATGCCGGCCGGATCACCCGCGCCGATCTGCAGGTGGTGACGCGGCGCGCGCCTACCGAAGCCGAGCTGGCCGACCTGCTGTTCGCGTTCACCGTGTGCAAGCACGTGAAAAGCAACGCGATCGTTTATGCAAAAAACGGCGCCACGGTAGGCATCGGCGCAGGCCAGATGAGCCGGGTGGACAGTGCGCGCATCGCCGGCTGGAAGAGCGAGGCCGCCGCGCAGGCAGCCGGCCTGGCCGCGCCGCTCGCGCGCGGCAGCGTGGTCGCCTCCGACGCGTTCTTCCCGTTCGCCGACGGCCTGGAGTCAGCGGTGGCGGCCGGTGCCACCGCGGTGATCCAGCCAGGCGGATCGATGCGCGACGCCGAAGTGATCGCCGCAGCCGACAGCGCCGGCGTGGCCATGGTAACAACCGGAATGCGCCACTTCCGGCACTGAGTAGAATTTGCATCCAGCCTGGGCGCGACAGCACACAACAAAAGTTTTTTGCTTCTTTTTTTCAAAAAAGAAGGCCTTGCTTACTTCCCCGACGCGCCATCAAAGCAAATGCGAACCATTTGCAGCAGTAACAACCCTGGTTGACTGTACAGCCAGCGAGGCTAGATCAATACCATGCGCGAATTCGCCTCCCTCACCGAACGCGAGATACTCGCACTGGCCATCAGCTCCGAGGAGGAGGACGGCCGCATATACGCCGACTTCGCCGAACGCCTGCGGGAAGACTTCCCCGACAGCGCCAGGATCTTCCTCGACATGTCCGCCGAGGAGAACGATCACCGCCGCAGCCTGATCGACCTCTATGCCGGCAAGTTCGGTCAGCACATCCCGCTGATACGCCGCGCCGACGTGCGCGGCTTTTCGCCAAGCCGGCAATACTGGCACTTGCCCACGCTGAAGATCGAGACAGTGCGCAAGGCTGCGCGCGAGATGGAGATGCAGAGCAGCCGGTTCTACCGCGCCGCCGCCGGGCGCAGCACCGATGCGGCAATACGCAAGCTGCTGGGCGACCTCGCCGAGATCGAGGAGAACCACGAGCGCCAGGCCGGCCACCTGCAGGAGCGCCATCTCTCCGAAGGCCGCGGCGATCGCGAGGAAGACGACGCCCGCCGCCGCTTCGTGCTGCAGATCGTGCAGCCCGGGCTGGTGGGCCTTATGGACGGCTCGGTTTCCACCCTGGCACCGGTATTTGCCGCCGCTTTCGCCACGCATCAGAGCTCGAACGCCTTCCTGGTCGGCCTGGCGGCCAGCATAGGCGCCGGCATCTCGATGGGCTTTGCCGAAGCGCTCAGCGATGACGGCAAGATCTCCGGCCGCGGCACGCCCATACTGCGCGGCCTGATCTGCGGCGCCATGACCACGCTCGGCGGCATCGGCCACACGCTGCCGTATCTCATCTCGGATTTCTGGCGGGCGACGTACGCCGCCGGCATCGTGGTGGTGATCGAACTCGCGGTAATATCCTGGATACGCTGGCGCTACATGGACAGCAATTTCGCCACCGCGGCGTTCCAGGTGATGTTCGGCGGCGCGCTCGTTCTGGCCTGCGGCATACTCATCGGCAGCTCCTAGCCGCAACGCGCGCGTCTGCCACAGCAAGATCGCCATTGACCGCAAGGCGGGCGCGGGCGCTTATCGGGCGGCCTGTCGGCTGACCTTGCCTCTCCACCTCCGATCGGAGCCCGCGTGAAACATCTCCTGCTCGCCTGCGCAGCGTCCCTGGCAATCGCCACGGCGCACGCTGCCCAGCCGCCGCTCGCCAGCGAAACACCGGCGACCTTCACCCAGCGTACCGAGATGTTCGACTACACCGAACGCGTGGTGATGATACCGATGCGCGACGGGGTGAAATTGCACACCGTGATCATCGTGCCGCGCGGTGCGGCCCATGCGCCGATACTGCTCACCCGCACGCCGTATGGCGCCGAAGACCGCTTCGGCACGGTAAGCAGCGTGCATCTGTCCGAGATGATGGGTGACCACGATGTGGCCGACGATCTCGTGGAGCACGACAATTACATACGCGTGGTGCAGGACGTTCGCGGCAAGCACGGCTCGGAAGGCGACTACGTGATGACGCGGCCGCTTATCGGCCCGCTCAACAACACCAAGGTGGATCACGCGACCGACACGTGGGACACCATCGACTGGCTGGTGCACAACACGCCAGAAAGCAACGGCAAGGTTGGCATTCTCGGTATCAGCTATGACGGCTTCACGTCGCTGATGGCGCTGTTCCACCCGCATCCCGCCTTGCGCGCCGCGGTGCCGATAAATGCGATGGTGGATGGCTGGCGCGGCGACGACTGGTTCCACAACGGCGCCTTCCGCCAGGACAGCCTGGTATACGTGCAGAACCAGGAGGCCACGCGCGACAGCAGCGTCACCTGGTGGTCGGATTTCTACGACGATTACGACACCTGGCTGGCGGCGGGCTCCGCCGGCGACATGGCGAAACTGCACGGCCTGGAACAGACCGGGTTCGCCGCCAAGCTGATGTTCCACCCGGCCTACGATGCCTTCTGGCAGGGCCAGGCGATCGACAAACTGCTCCAGCAGCAGGGTGTGTCGGTGCCGACGATGCTGGTGCACGCGCTGTGGGACCAGGAGGACATCTACGGTAATATCGCCGTGTGGAACGCGGTGAAACCGCACGACACGAACAACAATCTTTTCCTGGTGATGGGGCCGTGGTTCCACCACCAGGTTCGGCTGAACGGCTCGGCGGTCGGCAATATCGCTTTCGGCAGCGACACCGCGGCATATTTCAGGGCGCATCTTCTCCGCCCGTTCCTCGATCATTTCCTCAAGGACAATCCGCCGCCGCTCGGCCTGGCCACAGTGAACGCCTACGAGACCGGCACGAACGAATGGCACGGCCTGAAGGCCTGGCCGTCCGGCTGCGACGACGGCTGCAATATCGTGCACACGCCGATGTATCTGCAGCCGGGATTCAAGCTATCCACCACGCCGCCAGCCGCCTCGCTGAAAGGCTTCGACAGCTACGTATCGGATCCGGCGCACCCGGTCCCCTACCTGCCGCGGCCCGTTCATATCGAGGGCGATGCCGGCGAGCAGAGCTGGCAGACCTGGCTCACCAGCGACCAGCGCGACGCAGCGAGCCGCACCGACGTGCTGAGTTACACGACCCCGCCGCTCGCCACCGCGTTGAAGATCGCCGGCCAGCCGGTGGCCAACCTGCAGGCTTCCACCACCGGCACGGATGGCGATTTCGTGGTCAAGCTGATCGACGTATATCCCGACCAGGACGGCCGCGATCCGAAACTCGGCGGCTACCAGCTCATGGTCTCGGCCGACATCATGCGCGCGCGATACCGCAACGACCCGACCAAGCCGGAAGCGATGCCGTCCGACCAGAAGCAGCTCATCAAGTTCACTCTGCCCACAACCAACCACGTGTTCCTGCCGGGGCATCGCGTGATGGTGCAGGTGCAGTCTAGCTGGTTCCCGCTCTACGACCGCAATCCGCAAACCTTTGTGAAAAACATCTTCTTTGCCAAGCCTGGGGATTACAAGCCGGCTACGGTGAAGGTGTTCGATGCTGGGCAGGCGGCTAGTTTCGTTGATCTGCCTGTGGTTAGGCAGTGAAGGAAGGTCTTCTTTTCTGAAGAAAAGAAGCAAAAGACTTTCGACTCCGCTGTCGCGGACTTAGCCTGAGTCAGCTAGGTTCTTTTTCCAGGTTTCGCCTTGCACCGGGATGCCGAATTCTCCGTGCGTTGCGGTCGAGACAAGCTCGAAACCCTGTGCGGCATATATGTCCCTGGCACGTCCCAGCACGGTGTGCGTCCACAACGTCAACGTGTCGTAGCCTGCTTCTTTGGCGAAGTTGACGCAGGCATTCACGAGCTGGCGGCCTAGGCCGTGCCCGCGTGCAAACGGCTCGACATATAGCAGCCGCAGGCGCGAGACGCCGCCCCCTTCGTCGGTCAGCAACACGGACCCCGCCAGCACGCCATCCATCTCGGCTATCCAGCATCGCTCGCGACCAGGCTTGTAGTTTTTCAGAAAAACGGCCGCCGTCTGCGTGACGTTCGCCTCCAGCCCGGCGCCCCAACCGTTCTCCGCCGCATAGATACGCGACTGCCTGGCGGCGATGACCGGCAAATCGCCGGTTGCCGCCGCACGCAACACTATAACCGGCGCAGCCGGCGGCTTCAGTAAAACCCGAACGAGCGCCAAGGCGGAGAGCAGATCCGCCCGCTGCACCGGCCCGAGTGCGGCGAGTGCTTCAGCATGCGCCTCCTCCGCAAACCAGTCCAAAGCCGACCCTATTTCGCCAAAGCGCCAGGAAAGAACAGGTATGTCGCCTGATACGGCACGCGTATCTCGCTGCCGACATGGGCGCGATCGCAACCAGCCGCCGGCGCCGCGCCGCCTTCCGTCTGGCTTCTCACCACATACGCGATATCGGCAAACCGCCCCGCCCCGCTATGCGACTTTGCTGCAATCACCAGCCAAGGTATCGAGCCGCCCTGCGGCGCCGAACTCGCAACCAGCACAGACCCCACCACCGAACTCCCATCCGTTGCCTGCCAGGTCGGCCCAGCGAAATGATGGCCGGCAACCGCCCCGGACGCGTCCGTCAACACCGCGTCGGGCGCCTTCAATCGCCAGGCCGCAGATGGCGCGGACTCAGCGCATACGTAGATCTGCACGCCCTTGCCGGTAAGCTGCACAGCGGGTGCGGCCGCCATCGCCGACCGACACGCCATAACAGCAGATAACAGCAGAAGCGCCCGCATCCTCAGCACGCACTGACCGCGGTCAGGCTGAGCAGGGCCGTGCTGCCCAAGATCCCGAACATCATCATGAGTCCCCAATGTTTTACCGCTCCATCAGCGGCGAAAATCGTCCGTAACCGCCATCTATATCCGACTTGCCGACGCTTCGCCGCTACTTACTGGCATCGAGCTTCAGCACCTCGCCAGCTAGATACAAACTCCCGCAGATCAGCACCCGCCCAGGCGGCAGGCCCCGCAATTGCGCCAGCGCGCCCGCCACGTCCGGACCCGCCTGCGCCACGCCGCCAGAAGCCGCGATCACCGCTTCCACCGGCAACGCCAGATGCTGCCCGGGCTCGCGCACCGCCCAGATCGCCGCAGCATGCGGCACCATAGGCGCCAGAAAACCGGCCGCATCCTTGCTCTGCTTCATGCCCACCAGAAGATAGGCCGGCCGGTCCGCCCAGCCACGCAAATGCTCGGCCAGAGCCAGCCCCGCCCCGGCATTGTGCCCGCCATCCAGGAACAGCGCAAAGCCGGCCGGCAACAGCGCCGCAAGCCGGCCTTCCAGGCGTTGCAGCCGCGCCGGCCAGGCCGCCTGCCCCACGCCATCATACGCCGCCTGTGGCACCGCAAGCCCGGAGGCGCGCAGGCAGGCAACAGCGATCCCCGCATTGTCCAACTGGAACGCCCCGGGCAGCGAAGGCAGCGGCAGCAACAGCCTGCCCGCCGCATCCTCGAACACCATCGCCTCGCCTTCTTGCCGCATTGTCCAGTCCCGCTCGCGCTCGAGCAGGACCGCGCCCACACGCAAGGCCTCGGCGCGCAGAACATCGCGCACCTCCGCGGCCTGCGCACCGGTGGCGACGGGCCGGCCCGCTTTCATGATCCCCGCCTTTTCGCCGGCGATCTTGTCCAGCCGGTCGCCCAGGAAATCCTGGTGGTCCAGCGAAATGGAGGCGATCGCGCAGGCGGCCGGCGCGGCCACCACGTTCGTGGCGTCGAACCTGCCGCCAAGCCCCACTTCGACCACGCAAAGATCCGCCGGCGTGCGCGCGAACAGCAGGAACCCCGCCGCGGCCAACGCCTCGAACACGGTGATCTGCTGGCCGGCATTCACCCGCTCGATCTCCGCCAGCGTGTCGGCCAGCACGGCGTCGTCCACCAGCGCGCCCGCCACCCGGAACCGCTCGCGCAGATGCACCAGATGCGGCGAGGTGGTGACGTGCACCCGCCAGCCGGCCGCCTCGCCGATCGCCCGCAGGAACGCGCAGGTGCTGCCCTTGCCGTTGGTGCCGGCCACGTGGATCACCGGTGGCAGGTGATCCTGCGGGTCGCCCAGCGCGTGCAGAAGGCGCTGCATCCGGCCCAGGCTGAGATCGATCAGCTTCGGGTAGAGGCTTTGCAGACGATCGAGGATCGTTTCTGCGCGACCGCTCTTCAGGTTCAGGGTGGGAAGGTTGGACAAAGAGCTTGCGTCCTGGCTGCACGACCGCGCGTGTTGCGCCCGCCTGCGGTCGCCGTTGCACATCAGGCTTCGGCTTGCGCTGCCTCTGCCGGCGCAAGAGTGGCCGTTGCGGGCTCGGCGGGCGTATGGGGGTGCAACAGGCCGATCACCCGGCCCAGCGTCTCGCGCATCTCCGTGCGCCGGACCACCATGTCCAGGATGCCGTGCTCGTGCAGGTATTCGGAGCGCTGGAAACCTTCCGGCAGCGTCTCGCGCACCGTCTGCTCGATCACCCTGGCACCGGCGAAGCAGATCAGCGCGCCAGGCTCGGCGATCTGGATGTCGCCCAGCATGGCGAAACTGGCCGTGACGCCGCCCGTCGTGGGATCCGTCAGCACCACGATGAAGGGCAGCTTCGCCTCGCGCAGCAGCATCGCGGCGATCGTGGTGCGCGGCATCTGCATCAGGCTCACCGCGCCCTCCTGCATGCGCGCGCCGCCGGAGGCGGTGAACACCACCAACGGCGCCTGCTGCAGCACCGCGAGTCTGGCGGCGGCCACGATCCCTTCGCCCACGGCCGCGCCCATGCTGCCGCCCATGAAGTTGAACTCCATGACCGCGACCACCGCGCGCACGCCCTCTATGGCGCCGTGCGCCACCACGATGGCGTCCTCCAGCCCGGTTTTGGCGCGTGCCTCGCGCAGCCGCTCGGGGTAGCGTTTCTGGTCGCGGAAGGTCAGCGGATCGGCCGGCGCCTTTGGCAACTCTATTCGGGTGAAGCTGCCCGCATCGAACGTCCACTCCAGCCGCTCGAGCGCCGTGGCGCGCATGTGGTGGCCGCAATGCGGGCACACGCGCAGGTTTTTCTCCAGCTCCTTGGTGAACACCATCTGCTCGCAGGAAGGGCATTGCGACCAGAGGTTGTCCGGCACATCCGGGCGCTGGCCAAGCAGCGTGCGTATGCGCGGACGGACATATTCGGTGAGCCAGCTCATTTGTTCGCTCTCAATGTTCGGCCAATGCCGCGGTGTCGGTGCCAATTTTGGCATCGCCGCGTATCGCGTCGGCCAGGTCGCGCACCTGGTCCAGCACGCGCCTGACGGTATCGCGCCCCGCCCGGCCCTGCGCGTCCAGCGACGCGGCCAGCGTGTCGATCAGCGCGGAAGCCACCACGGCGGCATCGGCCACCTGCACAGCCGCGGCCGCCTGGGCCGGCGAGCGCACGCCGAAACCGACCGCGATCGGCAGGTCCGTCACCTGACGTATGCGCGGGATGGCGATCCCCAACTCCTCCGCCGACGCGGTGCGCGTACCCGTCACGCCGGTGATGCTCACGTAATACACGAAGCCGGAACAGCCGTTCAGCACCTGCGGCAGGCGCGCGGCATCCGTCGTCGGCGCAACCAGGCGGATGATGTCGAGCCCATGCGCGGCGGCGTGTTCGGTCAGCAGCCCGGCCTCCTCGGTCGGCAGGTCCACCACGATGAGCCCGTCCACCCCGGCCGCTTCCGCATCGAGGCAGAATCGCGCCGGATCGTAGGCGAGGACGGGGT
Source organism: uncultured Alphaproteobacteria bacterium (assembly GCA_963795825.1). Classification (GTDB taxonomy): domain Bacteria; phylum Pseudomonadota; class Alphaproteobacteria; order Acetobacterales; family Acetobacteraceae; genus BOG-908. The sequence goes on from CAWCIW010000005.1 coordinate 651,977, forward strand.
TCAGGTAACCCATCAGCACTACCGGCGTGGTGTCGTCCTCGGCGCGGAACTCGCGCACCATGGCCAGCGTGCGCCCGACGGACGCGCCGGCGAGCAGCGCCCTGCGGCCGGCCGCCTGTATCGTCGGGCCGTCCGCCATCGGGTCGGTGAACGGCATGCCGATTTCGATAAGGTCGGCTCCGGCGCCAGGCATGCCACGCAGGATTGCCATGCTGGTGGCGGGATCGGGATCGTAGGCTTCCAGGAAGGGAATAAGCGCGCCGCGGCCTTCGTGTTTAAGGGCGGCGAACTTGGCTGCTATGCGGCTCATGAAGGAAGCAAGGCCTTCTTTTTTGAAAAAAAGAAGCAAAAAACTTTTGCTCCCTGTCGGGTGCGTGAGGATAAATCCGCGACAGCGGAGTCAAAAGTTTTTTGCTTCTTTTTTTCAAAAAAGAAGGCCTTGCTTACCCTCAAAGCCGCGCCCCCAAATGCTCGGCCACCGTAAAGATATCCTTGTCCCCACGCCCCGACAAATTCATCAGGATGATCTGATCCGCCGCCATCCCAGGCGCGATCTTCTCGATATGCGCCAAAGCGTGCGCGCATTCCAAAGCCGGGATTATCCCCTCCAACCGACAGCACAACTGGAACGAAGCCAACGCCTCGTCATCCGTTATGCCGACATATTCCGCGCGCCCGATATCGTGCAGCCAGGCGTGCTCCGGCCCGATCCCCGGATAATCCAGCCCAGCGGAAATGCTGTGCGCCTCGGTGATCTGGCCGTCGTCATCCTGCAGCAGATACGTGCGGTTGCCGTGCAGCACGCCAGGGCGGCCGCGCTCGATGCTGGCCGCCTGCGCGCCGCTGTCCAGCCCGCGGCCGGCCGCTTCCACGCCGATCAGCCGCACGGACGGCTCGTCCAGGAACGGGTGGAAAATACCCATCGCGTTGCTGCCGCCGCCCACCGACGCGATCACCACGTCCGGCAACCGCCCCTCGGCCTCCTGCATCTGCGCGCGTGCCTCATTGCCGATCACGCTCTGGAAATCGCGCACCATCGCGGGATACGGATGCGGCCCAGCGACGGTACCGATCAGAAAATAGGTGTCCGTCACATTGGCCACCCAGTCGCGCATCGCCTCGTTCATCGCATCCTTCAGCGTGCCGGCGCCGGTGGTGACGGGCACCACCTCCGCGCCAAGCAGCTTCATGCGGAACACGTTCGGCTTCTGCCGCTCCACATCGACCGCGCCCATGTAGATCACGCAGGGCATGCCCATCAGCGCGCACACGGTGGCCGTCGCCACGCCATGCTGGCCGGCGCCGGTCTCGGCGATAATGCGGGTTTTGCCCATCCGGCGGGCCAGCAGGATCTGGCCCATGCAGGAATTCACCTTGTGGGCGCCGGTGTGGTTCAGCTCCTCGCGCTTAAAGTAGATCTTGGCGCCACCCAGCGCCTTGGTCAGCCGCTCGGCGAACCAGAGCGGGCTCGGGCGGCCGACATAGTCCTTCAGGTAGTAGTCGAGCTCCTTCTGGAAGCTCGGGTCCTGCTTGGTCGCCTCGTAGGCGTCGTTGAGCTCGAGCACGAGCGGCATCAGGGTTTCCGCCACGAACCGGCCGCCATAGCTGCCGAAGCGGCCCGCGCCGTCGGGGCCGGAGCGGAGTGTGTTGGCCAAAGCGGGCGTGTGGTTCACGGGGCGGCTCCTTGGAGCGGGGAATTGTAGCGTAGATGGCGGTAGGTTGTCAGCTGCAACGCGGACGGAAGGAAGCAAGCAGTCCTTTTTTGAAAAAAGGACCAAAAAACTTTTGCGTTCCCCGCGGCACGCCCGCCCGCGCTCGTTCTGCAATTCCCGGCCTTGCACAGCTAAGCGAGACCTCCATGCAGGCGGGGAGCAAAAGTTTTTTGCTTCTTTTTTGCGAAAAAGAAGGCCTTTCTTCCAGCATTTCTCCGCGCAAGGCCAATCCATGCTCCACACCATGCCAGGCCACCACGCAACGCCCATTTGGCTGGACCTGGACCGCGCCACCGACGCCGAGCGCGAGGAAGCCTCCCGCGTGACCGGCCTGCGCGTGCCTGCTTTGGCCGAAGTGGCCGAGATCGAAGCCTCCAGCCGGCTCGCGGTAGAAGCCGGCGTACTCTACCTCACCACGCCGATGGTCAGCCGCAGCGCCGACGGCGTGCTCGCCCTCTCGCCGATCGGCTTCGTGGTGGCGCAGAGCCGCCTGCTCACGGTGCGCTTCGCCGAATCCGCCCTGGTCGACAATTACGCCCGCGCCTGGCACGCGCCGGACGGCCCGCCTTCCGGCATGCAGCCGTTCCTCGGCCTGCTCGAAGCCATGGTGGACCGCCTGGCCGACGTGCTCGAACAGCTCTCCGGCGCGCTCGATTCGCAATCGGCCGCTTTGTTCCAGAACGGGCCGGCCGGCCGCCTCTCCGGCCGGCGCCGCACCTCGTTCCTGCAGGAGACGCTGACCGATATCGGCGCCAAGGGGGCCCGCATCTCGCAACTGCGCGACAGCCTGCTCGGCATCGGCCGCATCGTGCGCTACGTGCCGCAGGCGGTCGACTGGACCACGCCGGAGCAGGTGCACCGGCTCGCCACGCTGGACCGCGACGTGGCCTCGCTCAGCGACTACGACGTGCAGCTCAGCGACCGCGTGCAATTCCTGCTGGACGCGACTCTGGGTTTCATAAGCATCGACCAGAACGACACGATCAAGGTGCTGACCGTGGTGAGCATCGTGGGCATCCCGCCGACTTTCATCGCGAGCCTGTACGGGATGAACTTCCACGATATGCCTGAGCTGGGCTGGAAGTATGGGTATCCCTATGCGCTGGCGCTGATGGCGTTAAGCGTGGCGATACCGATGGTTTTATTCTGGCGGAAGGGCTGGGTGTAGGAAGCAAGCAGTCCTTTTTTGAAAAAAAGGACCAAAAAACTTTTGCTCCCCCGCTTGCACCGAGGGCTTTGTATTTTTCTGCAAGCCGTTGACTTGCACGGGAAAGGCGGGCCTCGGTGCAGGCAGGGGAGCAAAAGTTTTTTGCTTCTTTTTTTCAAAAAAGAAGGCCTTGCTTCCTTACTTCAAAACTTCCTTCAATCGCGCCGCAATACGCGCCTGCTCATCCGCATCCGGCTTCAACACCAGCGCCCGCCGCCACTGATCCTCCGCCTCCACATGCCGGCCCGCATTCCAATACGCATCGCCCAGATGCCCGGTGATGCTCGGATCCTCCGGCTCCAGCTCGGCCGCCTTTTCCAGCAGCCGCAGCGCCTCCTTCGTGTCACCCTGTCGCAGCGCCACCCACCCCAGGCTATCGACGATCGCGCCATCGTTGGGCCGCGCATGCAGCGCTTTCTCGATCATCTCGCGCGCCGCGGGCAGATCCTCGTTGCGCTCGGTCATCGCATAACCCAGGAAATTCAATACGAACGGCTGGTCCGGCGAAAGCTCCAGCGCCCGGTTCATGTCGGCCTGTGCGCGCGGCCATTGATGCGCGCGTTCCAGCGCCGTGCCGCGCGAGTAGAACACCACCCAGTCGGCCGATTGCGGATGGCGCAGCAGCGCGATCGAGCGGTCATAGGCGTCGATCGCCTCGGGTAACTTCTTCTGGTCCGCGAGCACGTCGCCCAGCTGGGCCAGCGGCTCCGGGCGCCGCGGATAGGCAGCGGACAGCTTGTCCAGAACGCGCACCGCATCGGCCAGCCGGTCCTGCCGCGCATATAGATTGGCCAGCCGGAGCTGCACCACAGGTGCCAGCGGATCGTCCGGCGACACCGCTTCGAGTTCGCTCGCCGCAAGCGCCATCTGCTTGTGGGTCGCGGCGATCTCGGAGGCCAGCAGATGCGCGTCGGTCATGCCCGGCTCGGCGGTGAGCGCCACCTGCACGAGGAGTTCGCTCACTTCGTGGCTGGTCTGGCTGTCGGCCGCCGCGGCCACTTCCACCAGCGCCATCGCCAGGCCGTGCAGCGGGGCCGGCGCATGCGCGTGATCGAGGGCCGCGATCAGGCGCGGCTCGGCGATGCCCAGTTCCGGCGCGCCGGCGACGGCACTGTCGATGGTGGCATGGGCCGCCTTCATGTCGCCGCTGCGCGCCTGCCAGCTGGCGAAGATCTGCGCGAACTGCAGGCTCGGCTGGCTCTGGCCGTGCGTGAGGTCGGTGTAGAGGCGCTGCGCCAGGCCGTCGCGATGCGCGGCATCGGCCAGCAAAGCCGCGTGCAGCGGGGCGATGGCACCAAGTTTGCCGCTGGCGATGGCCGGCTGCAGCGTATCCATCGCACGGTCCGACTCGCCCTGCGCCTGCTGCGCCCAGGCGAGCAGCAACGGCCGTATCGCGTCGGCCAGCGCCTGGTGCGGCAGTTCCGCGTAGATCAGCTCGGCCTGCTGCCAGTTGCCGTCATGCGCGGCACGCGTCGCCAGCAGCAACTGCGCCAGCGGGTTGGTGGGCAGCGATTTGGCGAGCTGGGTGGCCTTCGTGTCGCCGGCGAGCAGCGCCAGCACGAACGCATCCTCGCGCAGCTCCGGATTGGTCGGGTCGCCGGCCAGGGCGTCGGCCATGCTGGCGGCCGCGCGCGCCGGGTCGCCCTGGTGGGCGGCGAACTGGGAGACCAGGAAATCGGCAGGGCGCGCGGCCCTGGCGGCGGGGATCAGGGCGACGGTGAGGAGGAGAGCGGTGCGGAGCCTGTTCATGCGCGAAGCGTAGGCGGTTCCGACGGACGGCTCAACAGAGGGCGAGGCCTGGCAAGCGTGCGCGCCGACACGGTCGCGGCCCGGCCCGGCCGCATGCAGTGTGTCCCGGCTGCTGCGAGGCGGTGGCGTCGTGGCTGCCGTCGGTATTTTCGGCTTTCGGCCCGCCTGGCGGATGGTTAGGACATACGCCCAGGGCCACGGATGGGAGCAGAAGAATGGCGATCTTCAAGTGGATAGGCGGGTCGGTGGCCAAGGACCAGGGGCGCTACCAGATCGCCGCCGACTGGGTCGATGTCTCGACCGGCACGAGCGGTGTGGTGGCGCCCGCCGGCGGCGACACGGCGCAGATCACCGGCGTGCGCGATACCGACATACACCGGCAGGGGGCGCTCTACGAGTTCCCCGTCGGCGGCGGCTACACGCAGGTGCTGTTCTACGCGCCGCCGACGCAAAGCCAGTTGCAGTCCCATCCGAACAGCATCGTCGGCTACACGGTGGCCGACCAGACGATCGATCTGCGGGGCACGGCCGGTCCGGTCAGCCTCTGGCTGCAGAACAGCCACCTGGTCGGCGACACGATCGCGGTGCTGGGCACGGCGATCGTCAATTCCTATCTGGACAGCAGCATCGCCGGCACGATCGGCGTAGGCACCGCCGGCACCGGCCCCGGCTTCCTGCAGATCGAACCGATCCCCGCCGATACGGCCATGATCGCGCCGGGCGACCATGTCCCGGTCACCACGCTGGACGCCGCGCTGACGATAGGCGCCGGCAGCACGTTCGACGTCGAGGCGGCGGTCAACACCACAGGTTTCGCCAACGATGGCACGATCCTCGTCAAGGCCGGCGGCACGCTGATCTTCGACGATGTGGACGACCCGCATGCCGTGGCAGACGTGAACAACGATGCCGAGGTCGACTACCCGTTCAACAACGACCTGCTGGTCGGCAATGGCGGCACGATCTCGGTGCAGGGTGCGGCCAGCCGGGCCACCCGCGCGGTGGTCATCGCCAACACGCAGGGGCCTGGCACCATCATCGTGGCGGGCAACGGCGCGCCGCCAGGGGCCACGTCGCTGAGCGTGGACGGCAACATGGACGGCCAGTCGATCACCCTGTCGGACGGGGTGATACGGTTCAACGACGCACAGACCGCGATCGGTGATCCTGGCCTGGCCGGCTTCAACGTGACCGGCGGCGCCTTCGATTTTGCCGACGCGCACGGCACCCTCGTGCTGAACCAGGCCGCGCTGACCATGCTCGCGATCAATAAGCAGGTGCCGGACAACAGGATGCCGTTCACCACGCCGATCAGCGGCTTCGGCCGCGGCGACGCGATCGAGCTCGTGGGCAAGTACCAGGCTGGCCTGGGCCTGTCCTACGGCACGGTCGTATGACCCCGCCAGCGGCCAACTGACGGTGCAGTCGGTGGACGGCGACAAGGCGCACCCCGCCATCTACGCGGAGCTGACATTCGTCGGCGCCTACGACCCGGCTTCGTTCGTGCTTACCGGCACGGCTTCGACCGACCTGCTCACGCTGACCTATAACGGCGCCGCGCCGGACTGGCGGCTGGATGGCGGGCACGCCGCGTTTCTACACCCCACAAACGATCTCCCCGTAGAGGCCGGGTCGTCGCTGGCCCGCATGGCAAGCTATTTTGACGCCGCGTCCGGGCATGGCCTGTTCGCGAACGTGCTGCACCTGTTTCATTCGGGGGTGTAATACCGAGACCGAAAAAGGGTGTAGGATCAGGAAGAAAGAAAGCAGTCCTTTTTCGAGAAAAAGGACCAAAAAGCTTTTGCTCCGACGCCTGCCCCGCCGCTTACGTTTATTCTGCAAGCCGATGCGGCTGCAGTTATAGCCAGCATGTCGTGCCGGCGTCGGGATAAAAGCTTTTTGGTCCTTTTTCTCGAAAAAGGACTGCTTGCTTGCCTTACATCCCCCCAGGGTAAGCCGGCCCGCCGCCCCCTTCGGGCGCCGACCAGTCGATATTCTGCGTCGGGTCCTTGATGTCGCACGTCTTGCAGTGCACGCAGTTCTGCGCGTTGATCTGCAAGCGCGGATGGCCTTCTTCCACGCCGACCGCCTCGTACACGCCCGCCGGGCAATACCGGCTTTCCGGACTGTGGAACTGCTCCCAGTTCACCCCCAGCCAGCGCCCGGGATCGCGAAGTTTCAGATGGACCGGCTGGTTTTCCTCGTGATTGGTGTTGCTGATGAACACGATGGAAAGCCGGTCGAACGTCAGCACGCCATCCGGCTTCGGATAGACGATCTTGTTGGCGTCCGTTGCTTTCGCCAGCCCGTCATGGTCGGCATGCTTGTGGTGGAACGTCCACGGCGCCTTGCCGCGGAACAGGAATGTGTCCAGCCCCGAATACGCCATGAAGCCATAAAGCCCGAACTTGGCGAAAGCCGGCCGCAGATTGCGCTCGCGCTTCAGCTCAGGATACAGCCAGCTCGCGCTGAAACTTGTCGGTATAGGCGGTGAGCTCCATCGTGCGGTCGGCGGCCAGCGCTTCGGCCGCCGCTTCGGCAGCCAGCATGCCGGATTTCATCGCGCAATGCGTGCCCTTTATCTTCGGCAGATTCAGGAACCCCGCCGAATCGCCGATCAGCGCGCCGCCCGGAAACGTCAGCTTCGGTATCGACTGGAAACCGCCTTCGGACAGCGCGCGCGCGCCGTAGCTGATGCGGCGGCCGCCTTCGAAATGCTTGCGCATGGCGGGATGCGTCTTGAGGCGCTGCATCTCGTCGAACGGCGAGAGCCACGGATTGCTGTAGTCCAGGCCTACCACATAGCCGAACGACACCAGTCCATCACCGAAATGATATAGCCAGGATCCGGCATAGGTGTTGCGGTCGGCGGGCCAGCCGACGGTGTGCTGGATGAAGCCGGGCTTGTGGTTCTCGCGCGGGATCTCCCACAATTCCTTGATGCCGAGCCCGTAGGTTTGCGGATCGACGCCGTCGCGCAGATTGAACGTCTCCATGCAGCTGCTTGGAGAGCGAGCCGCGGCAGCCCTCGCCGAACAGCGTGTAGGCGGCGCGCAACTCCATGCCCGGCGGCATAATTCGGGCCGTGCTCGCCTTCCTTGGTGATCCCCATGTCGCCGGTGGCGACGCCCACCACGCGGCCATCCTCGATCAGCAGCTCGGCGGCGGAGAAGCCGGGATAGATCTCCACGCCCAGCGCCTCGGCCTGCGTGCCGAGCCAGCGCACCACGTCGCCCAGGCTGACGATGTAATTGCCGTGGTTGTTCATCTGCGGCGGGTTACCGGCGAGCGGAAGGCGCGCTTTTCCGTCAGGAACACGAAATGGTCCTCGGTCGCCTCGGTGTGCAGCGGCGCGCCACGCTCGCGCCAGTCCGGCAGCAGCTCGTCCAGCGCGCCCGGCTCGATCACCGCGCCCGACAGGATATGCGCGCCCACCTCGCCGGCTTTCTCCACCACGCAGACCGTGGCGTCCGGTGCGAGCTGTTTGAGGCGGATGGCCGCGGCCAGGCCAGCAGGCCCAGCGCCCACGACCACCACGTCGAATTCCATCGCCTCGCGCTCGCTCATGCCCCACGTTCCCTGTGCTTCTTGGTTGACGTATTAGGCAGGGGGTCGCCGTAGTTAAAGGCCCCCCGTGCCGGGAGCCCGTCGCGCACCGCCGCCGGCGGCGCGCTTGCGGCGGTTATTTCGGGCCGAACAGCCTTGCGACCAGGCCCTTCGGCTCGCCGTCCGGCTGGAGTTCCGGCGGCAGCACCGGGCGCAGCGGCGGCGGCGGCATCGTCTCGGGCATGGCCGAGAACGGTCCGTCGACGATATTAGCCAGGCCTCTGGTGTTCGGCAGCATGCGGGGCAGCACTTGGATAAGCTCCGAGGATGGGGGAAGCGGGACGTAGCGTTTCGGCGCGGCAGCCTGCTGGGCCGGCTCTGGCTCGCCGTGCTGGGAGTAGGTGGGCAGCTCCACATATTGCTGCTGCTCCGGAGCGATCTCCGCCTCGCCGGCGACGACGAATTCCGGGTTCTCCGGGTCGAACACCGAGATAGGCGGCAGATCGGCCGGAACGGGATCGTCGAACGCCCCCTGGTCCGCGCCGTTGAACGCCAGCTTGCCGAGGCCGGTGGGCGAAAACACCGGCGGCTCGACGGCGGCCGGCCGGGCAGGCGCCTGCTGCACCGGCAGGCTGCCCGGCATCAGGCCGGAGGTGGCCTGGTTGTCCGGCAGCGGCTCGTCGATCGGCGCGTAGATCGGCGTCACCGGCAGGGCGGCAGCATCACCGGCCGGCGCCGCGCCGCCGATCACCAGCGGCGCCACGCCGGCCTTTTCGGCCGCGGCCCGCTCTGCGTCCTCCAGGGCAATCTGCCCGGCCCGCGATCCGGGCGAGATGTCGAGCGCCTGGCGCAGCAGCGGGATGGCCTCGGCCGGATTGCTCTCCGCCAGCTTCATGGCGGCGTGCAAAGGCTCGTTCCACTCGTAGCGGAGATAGCGGCGGCAATACTGCTCGAAGGTGAAAATGCCCTCGTCGAGCACAGGATAGCGGTGGTCCGGCAGGGGTGCCGCCATGCCGAAATGACGCAGCACGCCGGGGTGGATCGGCATGGCACCCGGCGTGAACGGCGCCTCCAACAGCGCCTCGGCGCGCCGCGGATCGATGCCCATGCGGGTGAACACGCAACCGGCCAGATGGCGGAACAGCGGCAGGCGCAGGCGCTGCGTGGTGGCGAACAGGTTCTGTTGGCGGAACTCGCGGGCCACGAAGCTGGCGAGGTCGAAACCGGAGCGCGCATCGAGCACCGCCAATGCGTTCAATGCGGCGTCCAGCAGGTCGTCCAGCCCGGTTTCCGCCGCGATATCGAGCGCCAGATAGCGACGCACCGCTTCGTCGGCGTCCACGCCTTCGGCGCGCATCGTATCGAGGAAGCTGTCGCCGAAATCCGCCGGATACGGACCTTCGCGCAAAGCGGCCGTGCCCATATTCTGCGGGTGCGGCTTGCCTGCGTACGGCCACAGGAACGCGGCGCGCATCACCGGCACGGCAACCCGCTCGGCACTCGCCGGTATCAGGTGTTCGGGCACGGTCTCGCCCGCATCGGTAAGGTCGGTGACGACGATATCGGCCGCCGCAATCACACGGTGTGCGGCTTCCCGCACCAGCGCCTCCGCGCCGATGAAGAACACGTCTTCGTCACTGTCGCCGGCGATATCGAGACGGTAGGCCTGCGCCAGAGCCCGCGCCTGTGTTCCGCCTGCAAACACTACGCGTCTGGTCATGCAGCCCCTCGCCACCCCGCATCGGTTCTGGCAATGTCCTGCTGGAAAATCAATCTGCAATCTGCCCAATTGTCGCTTTTTGTATCGGTTTGGCATCTTTTTTTGAAACCCGGACCAAAAAGCTGCACATGAGCGCCGCATCCCACCCAATACGCCGAGGATAACGATGGATTTCACCGGGCTGACCGTTCTGTGCCTGGGCGACGTCATGCTGGACCGCTTCCTGCACGGCGAGATCGAGCGTATCTCGCCCGAAGCGCCGGTCCCGGTGATCCGGCTGCGCGAAACACGCGAAATGCCGGGCGGCGCCGGCAACGTGGCGTGCAACATCGCCTCGCTCGGCGCGCGCGCGATCCTGATCGGCCTGATCGGCGAGGACGAGGCGGGCGCCCGGCTGCGCCGCATCCTGGAGCAGCGCCCCGGCATCGAACCCGCTTTGGTGGTGAGCGCCCGCCGGCCGACGATCTGCAAGACGCGCTTCATCGCCGGCCGCCAGCAGGTAGTGCGCGCCGACGACGAAAGCGGCGCCCGGCTTTTCGCCGAGGAACAGACGGCGTTGATGGCGGCTGTCGATGCCCGGCTCGCCGGTTGCGGCGCGCTGATCCTGTCGGATTACGGCAAGTCCGCGCTGGAACCCGCGGTCGTGGCGCACGCGATCGCGGCGGCCCGCAGCGCCGGCGTGCCGGTGTTCGTCGATCCCAAATCCGACGATTTCACCCGCTACCGGGGGGCCACCTGCATCACGCCGAACCTCAAGGAATTTGCCGCCGCCGCCCGCGGCCCGTCCGGCACCGAGGCCGAGATCGCCACCGCGGCGCGTGCTTTGCTGGCCGAATGCGCGGCCGACGCGATACTCGTCACCCGCTCCGAACGCGGCATGACGCTGGTGGAGCAATCCGGCGAGGTGACCACCGTGCCGGCCCGCGCGCGCGAGGTGTTCGACGTATCGGGCGCCGGCGACACGGTGATCGCCACGCTGGCTCTGGCCTATGCCAGCGGCCGCACGCTGGCCCAGGCGATGCATGTGGCCAACGCCGCGGCCGGCGTGGTGGTGAGCAAGCTCGGCACCGCGACCGCCGAACATCGCCGAGGTGATGCACGAACTCTCCGCCCAGGCCGACAAGCTGGCCGGCGCGCCGGCGCCCGGGTTGCAGAGCATGGCGTCCGCGCTGGGCATGGTGGAGCTGTGGCGCGAGCAGGGCCTGCGCGTGGGCTTCACCAATGGCTGCTACGACATACTGCACCCCGGCCACGTGTCGTTGCTGGCGACAGCGCGCCAGGCCTGCGACCGCCTGGTGGTGGCGCTCAACACCGACGAGAGCGTGGCGCGGCTGAAGGGCCCGACGCGGCCGGTGAACAGCCTGGCCCAGCGGGCGCAGGTGATGGCGGCAATCCGGTTCGTCGATTGCGTGGTGGGGTTCGCCGAGGATACGCCGCTGGAGGCGATCACCACGCTGCTGCCGGACGTGCTGGTGAAGGGCGCGGATTATACCGTGGACCAGGTGGTGGGGGCGGATGTGGTGATTGCGAATGGCGGGCGGGTGGTTTTGGCGGAGCTGGTGGCTGGGCAGTCCACTACGGGAATTATTGCTCGGGTTGGGGGGCTCGCAGCGTGAGGAGAAAGCAAGGCCTTCTTTTCTGAAGAAAAGAAGCAAAAGACTTTTATCTGTTTGCCTGCGCGGGTGCCCGCTTCAAACGTTCAGGCGCAAACTTTGCGGGCCTGTTTGCAGGGGGAACGCAAAAGTTTCTTGGTCCTTTTTTCCAAAAAGACCTGCTTGCTTACTGCCACTTCAACCCAGCCACATCGAAGCTCGCCACACGCTCCGTCTTCGACGACAACACCGCATCCAGAACCAGCGTGCGCGCGCTCACCAGCCGCTCGGTGAACCCGCTGGCGTCGCTGATCACCAGCGTCGCGTTTGCCGAATCCGCAGAACCGGACGCGTCGAATACCGTAACGCTCCCGGAATCGAACTTGGCGCGCAACTGGCAGAGGCCGGCCACCGTGTCGGACGCCGCGCGCTTGAGCGTGATCACCACGCTGCGCCCATAGGCCGGACTGGCCCGCAACTCCAGAACGCCAGCGCTGCCATGCGCCTGCGGCTCGGCCGCAGTCTGGTCGCTGCGGCTCAACACCCGGGCGTGGTGCGTTGTGTCGTAGATCATGTCGTCGACGGTCTGGAAATACAGCCAACCCGCCGGCGCGGCAGTGTCGGCCAGTTCGGGCTGCGCGGCGTGGGACGTTTCGACATACGCCATTTCGGTCTTCGGAAACGCCAGATGCTGCACGATCACCGCGCACTCGACGGCGATCACCGCGATGAAAACGTATTTGAGCCGCTTCTTCTGCGTGCCGCAGCGCGCGCAGGTGCGCGACCCGAACCGTAGAGCCGTATTGCAGGACTCACATCTGCCAAGCGCCAAGGCCGCCACTCCAACCGTTAGCCTTTCGTTAACAGATCGGAGGCGATCCGGAGATCACATGTTGCGGCGTATGGCCTCCATCCCGCCCATCGCCGGCCGCAAAACCGCGGGCACCTCGATGCTGCCATCTTTGAGCTGGTAGTTCTCCAGCACCGCGATCAGCGCGCGACCGACCGCCACGCCGGAGCCGTTCAGCGTATGGACATGCGCCACCGCCTTGCCGCCGTCCGCTGTGCGAAACCGCGCGTTCATCCGCCGCGCCTGGAAGGCGCGCGTGTTGGAACACGAGCTGATCTCGCGCCACATCCCCTGCCCCGGCAGCCACACTTCCAGATCATGCGTGCGCGCCGCGCCGAAACCGGTATCGCCCGCGCACAACAACATACGGCGATACGGTATCTCCAGCGCTTCCAGCACGGCCTCGGCGCAGCGCGTCATGCGCTCGTGCTCGGCGTCGCTGTGGTCGGGATGGGCGATACTGACCAGCTCGACCTTGCGGAACTGGTGCTGGCGCAACATGCCACGCGTATCGCGCCCGGCAGAGCCGGCTTCGCTGCGGAAACATTCGGTCAGCGCCGTGCGACGTATCGGCAAGCGCGGCCTCCGGCAGGATATCGCCCGCGACCATGTTGGTGATCGGCACTTCCGCGGTGGGTATCAGCCAGCGGCCGTCTGTGGTGCGGAACGAATCCTCGGCGAATTTCGGGAGCTGGTTGGTGCCGAAAAACGCCGCCTCGTTGACCAGCGCCGGCACGCTCACCTCGGAATAGCCATGCTGGGTCGTGTGCATATCCAGCATGAACTGGCCGAGTGCGCGCTCCAGCCGGGCCAGATCGCCGAGCAGGATGGTGAACCGGCTGCCGGAGATCTTTGCCGCGCGCTCGAAATCCATCATTCCGAGCGCCTCGCCCAACTCGAAGTGCTGGCGCGCGGGGAAGTCGAAGGCGCGCGGCGTGCCCCAGTTTTTCAGCTCGCGGTTTGCGGTCTCGTCGGTGCCATCGGGCACCTCGGCATCCATCACGTTCGGCAAGGCGGCCAGCGCGGTGCGCAGTTCGGCGTCGAGTTCGGCGCTGCGCCCGTCCAGCCGCTCCATCTCGCCACGCAACGACGTGGCCTCGGCTTCCTGCGCCGCGGTGTCCGCGCCGGTGCGTTTGGCCTGGCCGATCTCGCGCGCGAGCGTGTTGCGTCGGGATTGCGCGTCCTGCTGCAAGGTGGCGGCGGCGCGGCGTTCGGCGTCCAGGGCGAGGAGTTTTGCGGAGGCGTCCGGCAGGCGACGCCGGAGCATCGCAGCGTCGAAGGCGGCGGGATCGGCGCGTATGGTTTTTATGTCGTGCATGTGAGGAGAGCCAAAGTGAGGAAGGAAGGCCTTCTTTTTTGAAAAAAAGAAGCAAAAAACTTTTATCTACTGCTCTCTCCGGCGCCGCGTATCTTCCGGTGAATACCGGACGCCGCAAATGCGGCAGTCAAAAGTTATTTGCTTCTTTTTTTCAAAAAAGAAGGCCTTGCTTACTCTTCCGCTGGCTTAGCTTCCACAAGCCGAGCCGAAAGGATCGAAATCTCGTAAAGCGCAATCAAAGGCACAGCCAATCCGGTCTGCGTGATGATATCCGGCGGCGTCGAGAATAGCGGCCACGATGAAGCAGCCGACATAGGCGTAACGCCGGTATTTTCGTAAGCCGCGCGAGGAGACCAGTCCCACTTTCGCGCATAACGTCAGCAGCACAGGCAACTGGAATGCGATGCCGAATGCCATGATCAGCTTCATGACGAGCGAGAGATATTCGCTGACTTTCGCCTGCAGCTCGATCTGCAGCACGTCCTTGCCGCCTGGCGTCTCGAAACTGAGGAAGAATTTCCAGGCGAACGGAAACACGAAATAATACGCGAGTGCAGCGCCGAGCAGGAACAACACCGGCGTGGCGATCAGGAACGGTGCGAAAGCGCGGCGCTCGCTGCGATACAGGCCGGGCGCCACGAACAGCCAGATCTGGCTGGCGATCACCGGAAAGGCGATGAAGGTGGCGCCGAAAAAGCCCACTTTCAGGTAGGTGAAGAACGCCTCGTAGAGCGCCGTGTAGATCAGATGCGGCTGCTCGCCCTTGGCTTCCATGATGTGCGCCAGCGGCTGCGCCAGGAACAGATAGATGTTGCCGGAGAAATGGTAGCAGACGAAGAAAGCCAGCACGAACGCCACCGCGGACCACAGCAGGCGGCGGCGCAGTTCCACCAGATGTTCCAGCAGCGGCATCGGCTTGTCGTGTATCGGGTCTTCCGGGGCTTGCACGGCGTCGGACATGGCTCAGGCCTGGCCGGCGGGGTCGGCCATGCTTGCGGCAGGCAAAGCCGGCATAGTCGACGCGGGCGGAATGAACGCCGGCGGGGCAGGCTGGGAAGCGGCGGGCGGGATGAACGCGGGTGCGGCGTGATCGGCCGAGTGATCCGGCATCGCGATCGTGGTGTCCGGGTAGGCCGGCACGACATGCGTCTGGTCGAGCGGCGTCATCACCGGCTTCACCGGGTGGTCCTTGAACGGGTCGGCAAAGGCCGAGCGCATCGTGTTGTCCGGGTCGATCGCGCGCTGCACCAGCGTCTTGGGGTTCAGCGCTGCGCAGTTCGTCGAACGAGGATTTCATGTCGCCCGAGATCGGCCTCGCGTATCATCTCGTCGACATGGCCCTGGAACTCGCCGGCCATGCGGCGGAGCTTCTTTATCGTGTCGCTGATGGCCCGGATGGCGACGGGCATGTCTTTCGGGCCGATGGCAATCAGCGCCACCACACCGATCAGGGCGATCTCGGACCAGGCAAAGTCGAACATGGATGGGTCTTACTCTGGGGTGGGGCGGTGGGGAAGGTGGCGCCGCGCCGGATTGAAGGTAAGGCGGATTCGCCTTACTTTTAGGTCATGGCAAAACCGCTGCGTATCACCAGCAAGGGTCAGCTCACGCTGCGGCGGGAGACACTCGATCATCTGGGTGTCCGGCCGGGCCAGCAGGTGTCCGTCGAGCTGCGGCCGGACGGCGTGGTGGAGCGGCCGCCCGCGCCGTCCGGCAAGATCTCGGACGCGTTCGGCTGCCTGCCACGCCCGGACCGGCCAGCGCTGACCATCGAGGAGATGAACGAGGTGATTGCGGCGGCCTGGGCCGGGAAGCGTTGAGGATCACGGCCGACCCGAACCTGCTGGTGCGCGCAACGACCGACGACGACCTCGGCCAGGCTATCCTGGCGCGCGCGTTGCTCGGCTCGGCCGAACGGGTCGCTATACCGGTCGCGGTCCTCTGCGAGTTCGCCTGGGTTCTCGGCGGCGGCTATCGCTACACGAAGGCCCAGATCGGTAGCGCCATCCAGAGCTACATCGACGCCAGATCGGTGACCACAGACCGGGCGGCCGTCGAAGCCGGCCTGCGACTGCTCGCCGCGGGCGGTGATTTCGCCGATGGCGCGGTGGCCCAGCAGGGTCGGGCGGCAGGTGGCGCCATGTTCGCGTCGTTCGACCGAACCGCGCTCAGACTATTGAGCGCGCTCGGCCATCCGGTTCACCAGCCGGTCTAGCCTCCGGCATCCGGCGCCTCGTCCGCCACTAGCACGCCACCCTCCAGCACCAGCTCCCCGCGCTTCGGCAACTCCGCCAGGTCACGCAACCCGAACTGCGCCAGGAACGCCGGCGTCGTCGCCCACAAAGTCGGCCGGCCCGGCACCTCGCGGTGCCCTGCCGGCCGCACCAGCGACGCCTCGAGCAGCGCATCCAGCGTGGCCTGGCTCAGCGCGGCGCCACGTATCTCCTCGATCTGCGCGCGCGTGACCGGCTGGTGCCAGGCGATGATCGCCAGCGTCTCCATCGCCACACGCGGCAGGCGGCGTGGCCGCGAGATCGTGCGGGTGAGCCGCGGCGGCCAGATCCGGCGCAGTGCGGAACTGCCAGCCCAGCCCGATCTCCGCCAGCTCCACCCCGCGCCCGGCATAGCGCGCCTGCACCGCCCGCAGCGTCGCATCCGCATCCACGTCCTCCGGCAACAGCGCCGCCAGCACGCGCGCGGGCACAGGATCGGGGCTGGCGAACACCAGCGCCTCGGCCAGCCGCAGATGATCCTCGGACGGCGCGCTCATCCGCCCGAACCCTCCCGCAAAGGCCGGTCAGGCGCCGGCCCGGCCAGCAGGATCGGCGCGAACGGCGCATCCTGCCGCAGCCGCAACCCGCCGCTGCGTGCCATCTCGAGCGACGCCAGCAACGTCCCCGCGATGGCCGCGCGGCGCTGCTGGCCGGAGAGCGCGGCGGGCAGGAACAGCTCCAGCGTGGTCCAGGCCGGCATCGAACCCAGGGTCAGCGGCCAGACGGCCGAGCGCATCCTGCATCGTCCAGAAACTGAGCTGCTTCGGCTGGTAGCTGACCCGTGCGGCACCGCGACGCATGGCCGCCACGTAGCCCTGCAGCAAAGCGGGCAGGTCGGCCACCAGGCGGGAGCGGTCGGTGGCCGTGAGGTCCTCCGCGGCGCCCCTGCGGAACACGTCAATGCCCAGCACCGGCCGCGCGCCCAACCAAGCGGCGCCGGCGCGCATCGCGGCCAGTTCGGCCAGCCGCGCGGCCAGCAGCTCGGCCGATTGGGCGCCCTCCTCGGCCGCCGGATCGTCCTGCGGCAGCAGCAGCCGCGATTTCAGCCAGGCAAGCCACGCCGCCATAACCAGCCAGTCCGCCGCCAGCTCCAGCCGCACGCGCACGGCCCCCTCGATCACGGCGAGGTATTGCTCGACCAGCGCCAGGATGGAGATACGCGCCAGATCCACCTTCTGCGCCCGCGCCAGGTCCAGCAGCAGGTCGAGCGGGCCCTCGAAACCGTCCAGCCGCAAAGCGAGTGCGGCGGGCGATGTGTCAGACATCGGTGTCCGGGCTCGGCGGCACGTGCGCGATGATCAACAGCCGCTGGTACACCCACGTCACGGCCGGTACCAGCGTGTCGCCGAGCGGGTTGAACGCGATGCCGTTGGCGCGCAGCAGCGCGGGGCCGGCGGTGAGGAAGATCAGCACGAAGGCGATGCCAAGCCGCTCCAGACGCGCCCATTGGCGCGCGATCGGCTGTGGCAGCACGCCCACGGCGATGCGCCCGCCATCGAGCGGCGGGATCGGCACCAGGTTGAACATGCCGAGCACCAGGTTCAGCACGATGAAGGTGCCGATCGCCTGCAGCCAGGCCGGCGAGAGACCAGGGATGCGCAAGGCGAACGCCGCCAGCAGCGCCAGGGTGAAATTCATCACCGGCCCGGCGATGGCCACGAGCGCCATCTGCTGGCGCGGGTAGCGGAAGCGCTCGGCGTCCACCGGCACCGGCTTGGCCCAGCCGAACATGAACAGCACGTGGCCCACGGTGACGAGCTGGCTGATCAGCAGGAAGCCGGGCAGCAGGATGGTACCCACGCGGTCCACGTGCACCAGCGGGTTGAGCGACAGGCGGCCGAGGCGGCGCGCTGTGGTGTCGCCCATGGCCCAGGCGGCGTAGCCGTGCGCGAGCTCGTGCAGGATGATCGCCACCATGACGAGGGCGGCGGTGATCAGGACCTGCTGGATCAGAGCGAAGGTATGGTGACTCAAAGGAAGGAAGGCCTTCTTTTTCGAGAAAAAGAAGCAAAAAGCTTTTGACTCCCGCCCCGGCCAACGCCCGGCCCCTCCGGATAAAACCGACTGCCGCAAATGCGGGGGAGCAAAAGTTTTTTGGTCCTTTTTTTCAAAAAAGGACTGCTTGCTTCCTTGCTCAAGCTACCACCCGCCGCGCCTTTTCCGCCATCTCCCGCGCCGCCCTGAGCCGACCAAGACAAACGTCGTCGGCCGCCGGCACCGCCTCCAGAACATCGCGCGTATCCGACAGCACGCCGGAACAATGCAAAGCCACGTCGCACCCCGCCGCCAGCGCCGCGGCCGCGCGGGCGCCCGGCGACCCGGTCAGCGCCTCCATGGCCAGGTCGTCGGTCACCAGCACGCCCTCGAAGCCGATGGCGTCCGGCGCGCGTATGATGCGGCTGATGATCGTGGCGGATTGCGTGGCGGGGTGGACCATGTCGGCTTGCATGTAGCGGATATGGGCCGTCATCAGCCAGGGCAGCATGCGGTTGCGCCGGAACGGTATCAGGTCGGCCGGCGCGATGTCGGCCAGGACAGGCAGCTCCTTGTGGCTGTCGGCGCGCGCCCGGCCATGGCCTGGCGCGTGCTTGCCCACCGGCTGGATGCCCGCCGCGAGCAGGCCGGCGGCAAACGCCGCGCCGCGTTCGGCCACCAGCTCCGGATCGTCGGAAAAGGCGCGGTCGCCGATCACGTCGTGGCCGTCCGGCGAGGCCACGTCCAGCACCGGGGCGGCGACCACGTCGAAGCCGGCGCGCGCGCAATCCTGTCCGATCAGCAGGCCGGTGCGCCAGGCGTCGTCGGTTGTGCGCAGGGTGCGGGCCGGCGGGTGCGCGCGCCAGTGCGGCGGGCGCAGGCGGGCCACACGGCCGCCTTCCTGGTCCACCATCAGCACGCCGTGCTCCGGCAGCGCGGCGCGCAGTTCGGCGGTCAGGGCGGCGAGCTGTTCGGGGTCGATCACGTTGCGCGCAAACAGGATGGCGCCGAGCGGCTGGAAACGGCGGAGCAGCGCGGCCTCGTCGCCTGTCAGGCGCGGTCCGCTTATGCCGATTATCGCCGGGCGCATCGGGCGGGTGCCAGATTTGGTTTGTGGCGGGGAAGGCAAATGCTGTTTTGATACGCTGGCGGATACGCCGAGGGCGCCGCGCGAAACGATAGAGGAGCGGCGATGACGGTCACCGGCATAGGCGGCGTGTTCTTTCGGGCGACGGACCCGAAGGCGCTGGATGCGTGGTATCGCACCCATTTCGGGGTGATGCCGGAGGGCTACACGCCGTGGCGGCAGATGGAAGGCCCCACGATGATCGTGCCGTTCGCCCGGGATACCGACTATTTCCCGCCCGACAGGCAGTGGATGCTGAACCTGCGTGTCAGCGACCTCGATGCATTGCTGCACCGGCTGCGGGAGGCCGGCATAACGGTGAAGACCGATCCGGCCTGGGATTCGCCGGAAGCCGGCCGTTTCGCGCGTGTCCACGATCCGGAAGGCAACCCGGTCGAATTGTGGGAGCCGCCGGCCGACGACGACTGATATGCGCGGCGTCATATGCGGCAGGGGCGCGCACCCGGCTTCGGGCGACACAACGACGGTCGTGCGGCTCAGAACGCCGCGATCGAACAGTCGCCGCCCTTGGCGCGGACCTTGCCGCAGAACCCGGCCGCCGCGGCGATGTTGGCGAAGCCGGGTATGCGCAGGCGATAGACGACGCGGCCGGCCACGGTGGCGCGCTCGATCTCCGGCTTGCGGCCGTCGAACAGCGCGCCGTTCTTTTCGGACAGCCTGGTCCAATCCTGCTCGGCGGCGGACTGTGTCTCGAACGCCGCGAGCTGCACGGCGGTGCCGCGCGGCAGGTCGGCGGCCGGTAGGGCCGCCATCGCGGCGGCGTGCTGCACCGGCGCGGCCACGATCGGCGGCGGGGCGGTGATGGCAAGCGGGGCTGCGGCATGCAAAGCGGGCGCGGCGGCCGGGGCAGCGGCAGGTATCGCCGCCGCCGCCGTCTCAACCGGTTTCGGCGCTACGTGCACCCTGGCGTGCAGCGCGTGCAACGCGGGCTTTTCGGGCTCCGGCGCCAGGCGCTCGGCCCCCGTGCTGGCCTCCTCGGCGCCGGCCACCTTCATGCCGCCCGGATCGACCGGCTTGACCCGCACCGGCCCGGTCTGCGCCAGGATCACCGGAATGCCGTGATGCGCATGGTGCGACAGGCTGAACACCCCGATCCCCAGCGCCAGCAGGCCGCCGACGCCGGCCGCCACGATCGCCATGCGTCGCATGTCCGGATCGAGGCCGCCGGTGGGCGCTTCCGGCCGATACGACGGGCGGGCGAAGTTCTGGGTGATCTGCGGCACGTCCGACATCGGCAATCTCCCTAGCTGTCCCGCAGCTCCTCCGCGGGAACGACGCCCAGCACGGCAAGCCCCGACCTTATTACGATTGCAACCGCAAATACCATTGCAAGCCGCGCCAACGTTTCGGCCGGATGGTCCTCGCGCAGAAAACGCATCGTGGCGTCGGTTTTCACCTGCTGCCACAGTGTACTAAAGTCTGCCGCTAACTCATAGAGAAAAAACGCGATCCGGTGCGGTTCGTGCGCCAGAGCCGCCGCCTCCACCGTGCGCGGCCATTGCGCGAGCCGACGCAACATGGCCGCCTCGGCGGGTGCCGTCAGCGTCGCCAGGTCCACGCCCGCCAGCGCCGCCGGCGTGGTCGCCGCCTCGCCGAACATCACCGCCGCCTGGCGCTGCACGGACCGGCAGCGCGCATGGGCGTATTGCACGTAATAGACCGGGTTCTCGCGCGTGTTGGAGACAGCCAGATCGAGGTCGAACTCCATCTGCGCGTCCGGCTTGCGCGTCAGCATGGTGAAACGCACCACGTCGCGGCCGACCTCGTCGATCAGCTCGCGCAAGGTGACGAAACTGCCGGCGCGCTTGCTCATCTTCACCGCGACGCCGCCGCGCACCACGTGCACGATCTGGCAGAGCAGGATGTCGAGCGCGTCCGCCCCCTCGGACAGCGCGCGCACCGCGGCCTTCATCCGGCTCACATAGCCGCCATGGTCGGCGCCCCACACATCGATCATCAGTTGCGCGCCGCGCGCGGCCTTGTCGGCATGGTTGGCGATGTCGTTGGCGAAATATGTGTTGGTGGCGTCGGATTTCTTCAGCGGCCGGTCCACGTCGTCGCCGAACTGGGTGGCGCGGAACAGGGTCTGCGGCCGCGGCTCCCAGTCGTCCGGGGTCTTGCCCTTAGGCGGCTCGAGCACGCCCTCGTAGATCAGCCCGCGCGCGCGCAACGTGTCGATCGCGCGCTCCGCCGCGCCGCCGTCCAGCAGCGCGCGCTCCGAGGTGAACACGTCATGCACCACGCCGAGGGCGGCCAGGTCAGCGCGTATCGACACCATCATCATCGCGATCGCGGTGTCGCGCACTGTATCGAGCCACAGCGCCTCGGGTGCCGGCGTGGCCTCCGGGCCGGCCAGGGCCGCGCCATGCGTGGCGGCGAGCTGCGCGCCGACGGGCACCAGGTAATCGCCGCGATATTGCAGGCCGCCCGGCACCAGGGCCGCGTATTCGTCTTCGGTCAGCGTGGTGCCGAGCGCCTGCAGATAGCGCCAGTAGGCGGCCCAGGCCAGCGCCACCACCTGCGCGCCGGCATCGTTGACGTAATACTCCTTGGTGACCGCGAAACCGGCCTTTGCCAGCAGGTTGGCCAGCGCGTCGCCCACCACGGCGCCGCGGCAATGGCCGATATGCATCGGGCCGGTCGGGTTGGCGGACACATACTCCACGTTCACCCGCACCCCCTGCCCGGCCGCGCTCGCGCCATAGGCCTCGCCGGCGGCCAGGATCACCGGCACCTGCGCCTGGAATGCCGTGGCACCGAGCCGCAGGTTGATGAAGCCGGGTCCGGCCGGCGCGGCGGCCGCGATATCGGGATGGGTGGCTAGGTCGGCGGCCAGTATGCCGGCGAGCTCGGCCGGGCGGCGGCCGGCGGGCTTGGCGCAGATCATCGCGGCGTTGGTCGCCATGTCGCCATGCGCGGCGTCACGGGTTGGGGTCACTTCCACGCGGGCGGCGATCTCGGCGGGCAGGCCGGGGATGGCGCGTTGCAGGGCGTCCAGAACGTGGGCGCGCATGTCGGCGTAGAGGTTCTGGCTCACGGTCGGGTCCTAGGGATGGAGGCGGCTTCTAGCTTGGGTGAGGCAAGGCAAGCAGTCCTTTTTTGAAAAAAAGGACCAAAAAACTTTTGCGTTCCCCGCTGCACGGGCGCCCGCACCAAGGCGCAGATACCGGTCTGGCAGACAGAAGCGAGCCGTCGGGCAGGCGTCGGAGCAAAAGTTTTTTGCTTCTTTTCTTCAAAAAAGAAGGCCTTCCTTGCTTTGCCCTTACGCCCCGCTAAGACGGCGCCCGGCGACGCAAACCCAGACGGCCGCCCAACACAGGAGATGTCCCATGTTCTCGCACATCATGATCGGCACCAACGATCTCGACCGCGCAAAAGCGTTCTACGACAAGCTACTCGGCACCATCGACGTGAAGCCCGCCAAGATCGATGGCAACCGCATGTTCTACATGGCGCCGACCGGCATTCTCTCGATCACCAAGCCGATCAACGGCGAACCCGCCAGCAACGCCAACGGCATGACGATCGGCTTCGCCACCTCCTCACCCGAGCAAACCGACGCCTGGCACAAGGCCGGCCTGGCCGCTGGCGGCACCGATTGCGAAGATCCGCCGGGCGTGCGCGAAGGCGGGATGGGCAAGCTGTATCTCGCCTATCTGCGCGATCCGGACGGCCACAAGCTTTGCGCGCTGCATCGCATGTGAGGCGCAACGGTGGGTGGCGCTCAGCCGCCCATCGGCCCGCGCCCGCCACGGCGCCGGGCAGTGCCGCCAAGCGCGTATCCGTCCAGGCACGCAAGCCTGCCGTCAGCCACAACGCGACGCCGCATACCAGGCCAGCGCGCGCGCCGGATCGTTGGCGCATTGGTCGCCAACGCACCGGCCGTTGCGGCTTATGCCATATGGCGGATTGCGCTCAGAAGGGTATCTCGTCGTCGAGGTCGTTGCCCCCGCCCGGCGGCTCCCAGCTCGGCGCGCCCCGCCACCGCCGCCGCCACCCGAACGCGCACTGGCGGGCGCCGGCCGTGCAGCCGGCGTACGTGGCGTGTAGCCGCCGCTCTCGCCGGAGAAGTTGCTGCTGCCACCTTCGCTGGAACGGCTGCCAAGCAGGGTCAGCTCGCCGCGGAACCGGCTGAGCACCACCTCGAACGTCTCGCGCTCGGCGCCATCCTTGTCGGTATATTTCCGGCTCTCGAGCTGCCCTTCGATATACACGGTGGAACCCTTCTTCAGGTATTTCTCCGCGATCTCGCCGAGCTTCTCGTTGAAGATGGCGATGCGGTGCCACTGCGTCTTGTCCTTGCGCTCGCCGCTCGCCTTGTCGTTCCACAACTCGCTGGTGGCAATGGAGAAGCTGACCACCTTGCCGCCGTTCTGCATGGTGCGCGCCTCCGGATCGCGGCCCAGATTGCCGATCAGGATCACCTTGTTCACGCTGCCCGCCATGTTCGCCTCTTTCTGGTTTCGGAGTTCCGGCCAGTGTTAGCGCAAAGCTGGGCGCCCGACAAAGTCAGGCGAGGCTAGCAGTCCTTCTTCGGGGAAAAGGACCAAAAAGCTTTTGCTCCCTATCGGGTGTCGGCTGGATCGGCACCCGACCGCGATGGGGCCTGAAACCGCGCGGGTGTGGACGCCGAATGCGATAACGGTTCCGCTCTCTCGGAGATTCGCGTGCATAACCCTTTTGCCGATACGCTCAGCTTCCTGCTTGCCCGATCTCCGGATTACAATCCGTTCGGCGCATCGCGCTACATCATGGTGGTCTTCTACGCCGCACTTCTTGCCGGCAGCGCGTATAGCGCCTGGCGTAACTGGCGGCTTGATCCGTCGCAGCGCACGGTCCACCACCTCTCCATCTGGCTGATGCGCGTAGTACTGGCCGGCATGTGGTATCAAGGCACGTTCTGGAAGGTTCCCCTGCCCGTCTCGGACGCATTCACCTTCTGGGTCGGTGCGTTGGCAAAATACACGTCGTTCGGCATCCACGCCGACATCGTCAAGGCAGTCTTGATCCCCCACATCGCGATCCTGCAACCGCTTGTATATATCAGCGAACTCGCGTTCACGATCTCGCTCACGTTGGGATTGTTCGTCCGGTTCTTTGCATTGCTGGCCGTGGCTTTCACCGCGCATCTCTGGATCGGGTTGTATAACGATCCGACCGAGTGGCCCTGGACATACATCGCCATCATCGTCAGCCACGGTATGTTTGCCGCCACGGGTGCTGGCCGTAGCCTGGGATTGGACAACCTGTTGCGCATGCACCCGCCGGCAGGACTTACGTCGCGGCCGGTTTTACAGAGAGCAATCGATTTCGGCACCTGACGTTGCAGCATAGATGAGGTTGAAACGGCCACTGCGCTGGGAGAGCGGACGCGTGCATCGCGTCTGTTCCGCCCGGCCGTGGCGCCGCGGCCCTCCCGCGATAGCGCGTATCGCACCAGGCTGACGGTCGAGGTTTTCCGACCGTCCCCGCGCAGACAGACCGGCACGGCCAGGCTGGACAGATCAGTTTTTTTCTCTCTAAGAAGGCCGATTTCCGGAGTCACGCAGTGCCCCATCCAGCCTTCGACCTGACCGGCAAAACCGCGCTCATCACCGGCGGCAACGGCGGCATAGGCCTGGGCATGGCAGAAGGCCTCGCCATGGCCGGCGCGAACATCGCCATCTGGGGCACCAATGACGACAAAAACCAGGCCGCCATCGCCCAGCTAGCCACCCACGGCACCCAGGTCGCCGCGTACCTCTGCGACGTCGGCGACGAAGCCGCGGTCGACGCCACCTTCGCCCAAACCCTCGAGCAGTTCGGCCGCGTCGATTCCTGCTTCGCCAACGCCGGCGTAGGCGGCCGCGGCACCCCCAGCTTCGGCGACATGACTCTCGAGGAATGGCACCGCGTGATGCGCATCAACCTCGACGCCGTGTTCCTGACCCTGCGCGCCGCGGCCCGCCACATGGTCGCGCGCGGCGGCGGCGGCGCACTCATCGCCACCTCCTCGATGGCCGCCGTCATGGGCGCCGCACGCAACGAGCATTATGGTGCGTCGAAAGGCGCGGTGCTCTCCATGATACGCGCGCTCGCGGTGGAATACGCGCGCCACGGCATACGTGCGCACTCCATCCTGCCAGGCTGGGTGGAGACGGAAATGACCGCCGAC
The DNA here is from genome assembly GCA_963795825.1 of uncultured Alphaproteobacteria bacterium. Classification (GTDB taxonomy): domain Bacteria; phylum Pseudomonadota; class Alphaproteobacteria; order Acetobacterales; family Acetobacteraceae; genus BOG-908. The sequence goes on from CAWCIW010000005.1 coordinate 677,219, forward strand.
GCCTTTGCCAGCGAGCGCTTCGCCGCCAACGTGAAGCCGCGCATACCGATGCGGCGCTGGGGCAAGCCGGCCGATTTCGGCGGCATCGCGGTGTATCTGATGAGCGATGCGTCGTCGTGGCACACCGGCGACGACTTACTGATCGATGGGGGATACACTATCTTCTAGGCAGGCAAGGCAAGCAGTCCTTTTTCGAGAAAAAGGACCAAAAAGCTTTTGCTCCCTGTCGGCGAACGTTTCAGCACTCCCCGACAGGGACCAAAAGCTTTTTGCTTCTTTTTCTCGAAAAAGAAGGCCTTTCTTTCTTTCTCCGGGGGCCAACACCGCGTGTCATCCATAATCGTCCGAGGCGCCCGCGAGCATAACCTCAAGAACATCGACGTGGAGATCCCGCGCGACCAGCTGACCGTCATCACCGGCCTGTCGGGCAGCGGCAAATCCTCCCTGGCGTTCGACACGATCTACGCCGAGGGCCAGCGCCGCTATGTGGAATCCCTCTCCAGCTACGCCCGCCAGTTCCTCGAGCTGATGGGCAAACCGGATGTGGACAGCATAGAAGGCCTCAGCCCCGCCATATCGATCGAGCAGAAAACCACCAGCCGCAACCCGCGCAGCACCGTCGGCACGGTGACCGAGATCCACGACTACATGCGCCTGCTCTGGGCGCGCGCCGGCATCCCCTACTCGCCGGCCACCGGCGAGCCGATCGAGGCGCAGACCGTGAGCCAGATGGTAGATCGCGTGATGGCGATGAAGGAGGGCACCCGCCTGCTCCTGCTGGCGCCGGTGGTGCGCGACCGCAAGGGCGAGTACCGCAAGGAGCTGGCCGAGCTGCAGCGCCGCGGCTTCACCCGCGCCAAGGTGGACGGCACGCTGTACGACGTCGCCGACGTCCCCGCGCTCAACCGCAAGACCAAGCACACGCTGGAAGCCGTCGTCGACCGCATCGTGGTACGCGCCGGCGCCGAGCAGCGCCTGGCCGACAGTTTCGAGACCGGGCTGGGCATGGTGGCGGACGGCATCGTCTATGCCGAGGACGCCGACACGCAGGCGCGCACGGTGTTCTCCTCGCGCTTCGCCTGCCCGGTGAGCGGCTTCACCATCGAGGACATCGAGCCGCGCCTGTTCAGCTTCAACTCGCCGCACGGCGCCTGCCCGGCCTGCGACGGCCTCGGCGTGGAGATCTTCTTCGACCCGGCGATGGTGGTGCCGGACGAGCGGCGCAGCCTGGCCGAGGGCGCCATCGCGCCGTGGACCGGCGCCATGAGCCCGTATTTCGACCAGACTCTGCAGAGCCTGGCGCGCCACTTCAAGGTGACCACGCGCACCCCCTGGGCCGAGCTGCCGGCGCCGGTGCGCGACGCGATCCTGAACGGCACCGGTGCGGTGCCGGTGGAGATGACATACAAGGATGCCACCCGCGCCTATTCGGTGAACAAGCCGTTCGAGGGCGTGTTGAAGAACCTCGACCGCCGCTGGCGCGAGACGGACAGCGCCTGGGCGCGCGAGGAGATGAGCCGCTACCAGGCCGAGAAGCCCTGCGTGGTGTGCCGCGGCGCGCGCCTCAAGCCGGAGGCGCTGGCCGTCAAGATCGACCGCCGGACCATCGCCGAGGTGTCGGATTTGTCGATCGCCAACGCGCTGGCCTGGTTCCGCACGGCCGAGGCGACGCTCACGCCGCAGCGCGCCGAGATCGCGCGTCGCATCCTGCGCGAGATCATCGAGCGGCTGCAGTTCCTGGTCGATGTGGGTCTGAACTATCTCAGCCTGTCGCGCGGCAGCACCACGCTGTCCGGTGGCGAGAGCCAGCGCATACGCCTCGCCAGCCAGATCGGCAGCGGCGCTCACCGGCGTGCTATACGTGCTGGACGAGCCGTCGATCGGCCTGCACCAGCGCGACAACGAGCGCCTGCTCGGCACGCTGCAGCGGCTGAAATCGCTGGGCAACACGGTGATCGTGGTCGAGCACGACGAAGACGCCATACGCCAGGCCGACTACCTGATCGACATGGGGCCGCGCGCCGGCATGAACGGCGGCCACGTGATCGCGCGCGGCACGCCGGCGGAAGTGGCAGCCAATCCGGATTCGCTGACCGGCGACTACCTCTCAGGCCGCCGCGGCATCAAGATTCCCGAGCAGCGCCGCCCCTATAACAAAAAGCGCCTGCTTACCGTGGTGGGTGCCACCGCGCACAATTTGAAGGACGTGACCGCCAGCTTCCCGCTCGGCACCTTCACCTGCGTCACCGGCGTATCAGGCGGCGGCAAATCCACGCTGGTGATCGACACGCTCTACAAGGCGGCGTCGCGCCGGCTGATGGGCTCCGGCGAGGTGCCGTCCGCCCATACCCGGATCGATGGGCTGGGCGAGCTCGACAAGATCATCGACATCGACCAGTCACCGATCGGCCGCACCCCGCGCAGCAACCCGGCCACCTACACCGAATTGTTCGCGCCCATTCGCGACTGGTTCGCCGAGCTGCCGGAATCGCGCGTGCGCGGCTACAAATCCGGCCGCTTCAGCTTCAACGTGAAGGGCGGCCGCTGCGAGGCCTGCCAGGGCGACGGCGTGCTGAAGATCGAGATGCACTTCCTGCCCGACGTGTTCGTGACCTGCGACACCTGCAAGGGCGCCCGCTACAACCGTGAGACTCTGGAGATCAAGTTCCGCGGCCGTTCGATAGCCGAGATCCTGGCGATGACGGTGGACGAGGCGCAGCCGCTGTTCTCCGCGGTGAGCCGCATCAACGACCGGCTGAGCATCCTGCAGCGCGTTGGCCTGGGCTATATCAGCCTGGGCCAGCAATCGACCACGCTCTCCGGCGGCGAGGCGCAGCGAATCAAGCTGGCCAAGGAGCTGGCGCGGCGAGCCACCGGCCGCACACTCTATATATTGGACGAGCCCACCACCGGGCTGCACTTCGAGGACACCCGCAAGCTGCTCGAGGTGCTGCAGGCGCTGGTTGACCACGGCAACACGGTGATCGTGATCGAGCACAACCTCGAGGTGATCAAGACGGCCGACTGGGTGATCGATATGGGGCCGGAAGGCGGCGATGGCGGCGGCCGCATCGTGGCGGAGGGTACGCCGGAGATGGTGGCGGCCACCGAGGGCAGCCACACGGGGCGGTTCCTGGCGCCGCTGCTCCCGGCCGCACGGGTGCGGCGGCGGGCTTAAGGCAAAGAAGGAAGGCAAGGCAAGGCAAGCAGTCCTTTTTTGCAAAAAAGGACCAAAAAACTTTTGCTCCGTTCGCTGGGGCAGGTGCCTGGGCCATCCGGAGCAGGAAGCGCATGTAGCCTGTTGAGCGTGCGCGCTGAAGTCTTACCTGCCGTCAGCCCAATTATCGTCGTCGGTGATCGCCGGAAGCCTGCTTTAGGTGACGACGTAAGGGTTGCTTCATCCTTTCAGGCGAAGATGCGGCCTCTCGCCTGCCAGATCCTCCTTGCGCACAGCCGGCACCACACCCGCACAGTCTGGCAGATGCCACTGGCGAAACACTCGATCTTTTTGTTATAATATCGATCTGATCTACGCGGCACGCGACTGCCGCCTTGCACGAGGTGAGGAGGTGACCACGCAAACGATAGCGATACCGGCAAGCCTCCTCGATATCGAGCGGGAGCTGTCGCAACCCGGGCTGGGCATACGCTTCCGCAACGGGGTGCTGGAACGCAGCTACCGCGACGAGCACAATCGCGCCGCCAGGCTGCATAACCGCATCGTCGCCTGCATCATGACGGTCATCTTCGACTGTTTCATAATTCCGGAAATCCACACCAGCCCCGAGATCCTCCATCTGTCGGTGATCCTGCGCCTGGGCGTGTTTACCCCTGCGGTACTGGCCTACGTCCTGCTGGACTGGCGCGGGCTGATCAACCGCTGGGTGCCGGCGATCGTCACTATCCTGCTCATAGCGCCCACCGCCATCGCCTCGCTGATGAGCATCAGCGTCGTCAGCCCCACGGCGCTGACGAACAATGCGGCCATACCCGTCATCCTGATCGCCATCATCGCCGCCCGGGTCAGCCTGCTGCAGGCGCTCACGGTCGGCAGCGTGTCGTGCCTGATCTATATCTACAGCGTCTTGTCGGAGCATTTCCTCCCGCCCGGCGTCGCCCCGTCCCTGATCCTCACCGATCTCGGCTTTGCTACGGGCGCGCTGGTATTCTCCTGGCGCCTAGATCTGCGCGACCGCAAGGTTTTCCTCTTCACCCAGCAGGCCACGATCGGACGGGAAATCCTGGCCGCGCAGAACCGCATGCTGGCACGGCTCTCCCAGGTGGATGCGCTGACCGGCCTGGGCAATCGCCGCTGCTTCGACGAGACGATGGCCGCCTTGTGGACCGCCGCCCTGGCCAAACCCAGCATCGTGTCGCTGATCCTTTTCGACATCGACTGCTTCAAGCAGTTCAACGACGCGTTGGGCCACCAGGCCGGCGACGAATGCCTGGGTGCGATCGCCCGGACGGTCACACACTGCCTGCGCGACGAACATGATACGATCGTGCGCTATGGCGGTGAGGAGTTCGCCATTATCCTGCCGGATACGTCGCTTGAGGCAGCCTGCACCCTGGCCGAGCGCGTGCGACTGGCCGTGGTGGATCGCGCGCTCCCGCATCCCGGTGGCGGACCGCATCATCTCGTCACGATCAGCCTCGGCGTGGCCGCCGTCTCGCCGCCGCTGCAAAGCTCATCGTCACTGGTGGAGGAGGCCGACCAACTGCTCTATCTGGCAAAGCGGGACGGGCGGAACCGGGTGGTCGGCGAGCGCCGGGCGCGGCTGCGCGTTGTCAAGTAATACCAACCCGTTTTGGGCTGGCTCACCGGCAGCAAGCAAGAAAGCAGTCCTTTTTCGAGAAAAAGGACCAAAAAGCTTTTATCCCGACGCTGGCACGACAGGCTGGCTGTAACTGCAGGCGTATCGACTGGCAGAACGGAGGTAAGCTGCGGGGCAGGCGTCGGAGCAAAAGCTTTTTGGTCCTTTTTCTCGAAAAACGACTGCTTTCTTGCTTGTCTGGGTGCGTGAACGTATCGGGTTTGGGATAAGCGGCATCTATCGCAGCCAGTCCACCAGGATCGGCACCAGCACAGACGTCGCGATCCCGTTCAGGCCGACGGCGATCCCCGCGAAGGTGCCGGCCATCTCGTGCACCTGGAAGGCCCGCGCCGTGCCCAGCCCATGCGCCGCCAGCCCGACCGCGAAGCCGCGCGCCCGCCAGTCCCGCACGCCTAGCGCATTCAACAGCGGCGTGGCGATCACCGCGCCCACGATGCCGGTCAGCATGACCAGAACCACGGTCAGCGACGGCTCGCCGCCGATCCGCTCGGACACGCCCATGGCGATCGGCGTGGTCACCGATTTCGGCGCCAGCGACAACACGGTTCGCCACGACGCGCCAAGCGCCCAGCCGATCGCCATGGCGGACCCGGCGGCCGTTAGCGATCCGGCCAGCAGGGCGGCCAGCACAGGCACGATGGCGCGCGCGACCACATGGCGATTGCGGAACATCGGCACGGCGAGCGCCACCGTCGCCGGGCCGAGCAGGAAATGCACGAACTTGGCGCCGTCGAAATAGGTGGCGTAACTGGTGCCGGTGGCCAGCAGAACGCTGACCAGCAGCGCCACCGCGATGGCCACCGCGTTCACCGCCGGCGCACGGCCCGCCCATTCGTGAAGGCTGACGCCGACGGCGTAGGCCGCGAGCGTCGCCGTCAGCCACAGCAGCGGCTGGGCGTGCAGATACACCCAGACGCCCACGAGCGTCGCGTGGCCGGAATGGATCACTCCCGGTGACCGCGCGACAGCCGCCGCTCGACCGCCTGGAACACCAGCGCCGTGACCGTGATGCCGAGCGCGGTGGAGACGATGATGGATACGCTGAGCGGCCACCATTCGCGGGCGATGCGCGACGCCATTCGAGACGATGCCGACGGCGGCGGGCACGAAGAACAGGCTGAGATGACGCAGCAGGAAATCGGCGGCCTGGCCGAGTGGCTCGCTGAGCTTTCCGCGGGCGAGCAGGAAGGCGGCGAGGAACACCATGCCCAGGACCGGGCCTGGGACGGGGAGGTGCAGCGCCTGGGAGATGATTTCTCCGGCAAGCTGGCAGGCCAGGAGGAGGGTTAAGGCAAGTATCAAGACAAGCAGTTCTTTTTTGAAAAAAAGAACCAAAAAACTTTTGCGTCCCCGCCGCTGGACCGCTCGTGGCCCCCCTGAACACCCAGGCTGGCAAAGGGGAACGGCGACAGCGGAGTCAAAAGTTTTTTGCTTCTTTTTTGCAAAAAAGAAGGCCTTGCCTAAGCCGCAATAGCAGCCCCAGCCACCCGCCGGGCCTTCAACTCCGCCGCCACCACGAACGCCAGTTCCAAAGCCTGCTCCGCATTCAAACGCGGATCGCAAAAGCTCTCATATCGCCGCGAAAGATCCGCCTCGGTCAGCAGATGCGCGCCACCGACGCACTCCGTCACCTGCTGCCCGGTCATCTCCACATGCACGCCGCCCGGCCGCGCGCCCGCATCGGCAAACACGTCGAAAAACCCGCGCAACTCGGCCAGAATACTATCGAAGCTGCGGGTTTTCACACCACCCGCGGTGCTGATGGTATTGCCGTGCATCGGATCACTGAGCCAGGTGACGCGGCGGCCGGTGCGCTGCACGGCGCGCAGCAGAGGCGGCAATTGCGTGCGTATCCGCTCGGCGCCCATGCGGGTGATCAGCGTGAGGCGGCCTGGCTCGTCGGCCGGGTTGAGGATGTCGATCAGACGCAGCAGGTCGTCGGCCGGCGTGGTGGGGCCCACCTTGATGCCCACCGGATTGCGCAGGCCGCGCAGGAATTCCACGTGGGCGCCGTCCACCTGGCGGGTGCGGTCGCCGATCCACAGGAAATTGGCCGAGCAGCCGTACCAGTCGCCGCTGGTGCTGTCGATGCGGGTGAGCGCCTGCTCGTAGGGCAGCAGCAGCGCCTCGTGGCTGGTGTAGAACTCGGTCTCGCGTATCTGGGCGGTGTTGCCGCTGCCTATGCCGCAGGCGGCCATGAAGCCGAGCGTCTCGTCGATACGGGTGGCAAGGTCCTGGTAGCGGGCGGCCAGCGGCGAGCGCGCGACGAAATCGAGGTTCCAGCGATGCACCTGGTGGAGGTCCGCGTAGCCGCCATTGGCGAATGCGCGCAGCAGGTTCATCCGGCCGGCGGACTGGAAATAGGCGGTCTCCATACGTGCCGGGTCAGGCACCCGGGCGGCCGCTTCCGGCGCCGGGCCGTTGATGATGTCGCCGCGGTAGCTGGGCATCATCACGCCATCCACCGTCTCGGTCTCCGACGAGCGCGGCTTGGCGAACTGGCCGGCCATGCGGCCGATCTTGATGACCGGCACGGTGGCGCCGAACGTCAGCACCACGGCCATCTGCAGCAGCACGCGGAAGGTGTCGCGCACGGAATTGGCGTTGAAGTCGGCGAAGCTCTCGGCGCAGTCGCCGCCCTGGAGCACGAAGGCCTGGCCGTCCGCGGCCTTGGCCAGCGCCGCTTTCAGGCGGCGCGCTTCGCCGGCGAACACGAGTGGCGGGTAGCCGGCCAGGCGCGCTTCGGCGGCGGCGAGTGCCGCTTCGTCAGGGTAGGTGGGGGCCTGTTGGATGGGGTGGGCGCGCCAGGTTCCTGGCGTCCAGTTCGCGGCTTGCATGGGTGCTGAGTTCATTGAAGCGACGGTAAAGGCAAGCGGTGATTGGTTGGGGCTGCCAGTCGGCGAAGGGGAAGCAGGAAAGCAGTCCTTTTTCGAGAAAAAGGACCAAAAAGTTTTTGCTCCGACGTCTGCATGGCGGCCTACGATTTTCAGCAGGTCGATGCGGCTGCACCGGATGTGTAAGTCTTCGTGCAGGCGTCATAGCAAAAGCTTTTTGGTCCTTTCTCTCGAAAAAGGACTGCTTGCTTCCTTGCTGCCTCAAACCACCGCCCGCGCCCGTCGCCTTGGCGCGCGCGCCAGATCCGACCCATCCGGCGACTTCACCATCCTGGCGAAACACCCAAGGTAATCGCGCGCCATGCCCATCTGATCACTCACTGCGGGCAGACCCGACACCAGCGCCTGATACAGCACCTCGTCGGCCGCCTCGCCCATCGCACGCGCGAGGTCGGTCGCGTCGCCGGCGCGGAAATGCAGCCCGGCACGCCGGTTCGGCACCTTTTCGGCCATGCCGCCGATACCGGTGCAAATCACCGGCCGGCCGGCGGCGAACGCCTCCTGGATCACCACCGGCGAGTTCTCCCACCAGGTGCTCGGCGTAACCACGTAGTCGCAGGCGAGCATGAGCTTGCGCACGTCGGCATTGTCGTATGGGCCGGCGTAGCTGGCGAACGCGCTCTTCTCGAATGTCGCGTTGAAGCGGCTGATGAAAGCCGGCTCCTGCCCGATGATATTGCCGTGCACACGTATGCGCAATTTCTGCGCGATGTCCGGCTGCTTGGCGAGCAGGTCCATCGTATCGAGCAGGATATCGGCGCCCTTGAAGGGCGTGATCTGGCCGAAATAGCCGAACGTCCAGGGCCGGTCGCCGACCAGGCTGGGACCGGCGGGGCCGAACGAGGCGGCCGGCCGCGCCCGCTCGTCGGATTTGCCGGCCTCGCGCAAGCCGTTCTCGATCACCACGAATTTCTCCCGCGGCAGGCCCCAGTCGATCATCCGTTCGGCCAGGAAGTGGCTCGGCGAGATGAAACGCCGCGGCCGGCAGCAAGGCGGACTGGATGATCTGGCGGCGGGTGTTGAATTGCTGGCGGCTGTGCTCGGGGAAGCAGGTGGCGCAGGCGACGGGCGAGGAGGCTGGCAAAGCCGGCGAGCCGGGCCTTGTAACCATCTGGCCGTGATGGGCGCAGATCGCCAGGTATTCGTGCAGCGTGAGGATGAACGGGATATCGGTTTCCGCCCGCATGGCGCGCAGCGTGTTCACGCCGACCTGCAGGAAATGGTGGAAGTTCACCAGCCGCACGCTCTGGCGCAGCAGGATCGCCTTGAGCTGGCGCCAGATGTCGGCGGCCGAGAGATGGTAGAAATGGTCGTAGCGGCTCTGGTCGCTGATGATGGCGAACTCGCGGTCCGATCCGAGCAGCAGCCGGCCGCGATCGGAGGACGGGACGATGGCGATGAAGATCGCGTCCGTGCCGATCATACGCAGCCCCTCGTAGAGCGCGTAGGCGGCAATCTCAGCACCGCCCTTGCTGACCGAGGGGTGGGTGTGCGCGACGATGGCGATCGGCCCGGTGTCGCGCACCGCCATGCTGTCCGGCATCAGGCCGTATCCCGCTCGACAGCGCGGGCGATACCGGCTGCCGCCTGCCGCGGCGCAGGCGGCGCTATCCGGCCATGGGCCGGCAGCGGGCCCCCGCCGTGCTGGCTGGTCAGTGCATAGACGGTGCTGTTTACCGCTTCCTGCACCCGCGTGGAGAGCAGCGTGCGCGTGGCGCCGGCCGCGTTGTGATGCACCACGTGGGCGGAGCGCGACTGGAACAGGCCGTTCTCGCGGTAGAACCCGCCCATGAAGGCCGGCGCGCTCAGCGCCCAGCGCGCGAGATGGCCGGTGGACCAGGCAAAGCAGCGCCCCGTCACTCCGCCGGCGGCGTCGCGCTCCTCGTATTCCTCCGCCTCCATACCGAAGAACACGAGGTCGGTGGCGCCCGGCGTCAGCGCCTGGCGGGCGCGCGCCCAGCCGCTCTCGCGCAGGAACACGCCGGCGCCGGCAAAGAAGAAACGGTTGGCGCCGACCTCGCGCAGCACGTCGGGCAGCAGCGCGAAGGCCTGCGCCGAGTCGTCGATCACCAGCAGGCTGCAGGCGATGTTGTGGGCGGCGCCCTGCCCGGCCTGGAACTCGCGAAACAGCCACAGCGCATCGGACCGGTTGGATTTCGACGCGGCGACGAACGCCACCGCCTCGATGCCGCCGCCGAGCCGGCATTGTTGGGCCAGTTCCTCGAACAGCAGGAACAGGTCGCAGCGGTCCTCCGGCAGCACGAATACCATCACGCGCCGGCTGCGCTGCACGCTGAGCACCACCGGCGGGTTCATAGCACCGCGCTCGGCGCGTATGGCGGCCTCGGCGAAGCGCGGGAAGAAGGTCTCCTCCAGCAAAGCCGGGAAGAACGCCAGCGCGTCTTCCACCCGGGCGGAATGCCCAAGCCGGCGGAACGCGGTGGCGGCGATGCTCCAATTGGCCGAACTGCCGCCCTGGAAGATCACCTTGAGCACCGGGTCGGCGAAATCCTCCGGCTCGGCATCACCGGCGAACAGGCCCACGAAGCCGGCGCGCTCCACCATCCGCTCGGCGCCCGGAAAGGCGGAGAGCAGGTCCGGCCGCGGCTTCCAGTGCAGGCTTTCCGGATCGGCGGACATCACCGAGGCGCCGACCCGCAGGCGCAAGCCCTCGATGCGTTCATCGGACTGACCACCCAGCCTTCGACCAGGCAGCCCAGGCCGGGCACCAGGAGGATGCGATCGATCGAGCATTCGCTAGCAAACCATTGCGCCGCGGTGCGCGTCGGCAGCCAGTTCTCCAGCGCGGTGAGCATGCGCTGCAGGGCGATGGCGCGACCCTCGCCGAAGCAGCGGTCCCGCACGCCCTCGTATTCGCTGACCAGCTCGCCGGAGGTGACGATGCGCAAGGGCGCGTGGGCGCGCAGATGGAAGCGGCCACCAATGCCGAAGAACAGATGCAGTTCCGAGGTGGCCGAACTCGGCCGCCAGGTCGACGAGACCAGCCCGACGATGCCGCAGCTATCGGAAGGCAGATCGTCGCGCGCGTAGCTCATCACCGCCACGGAGGCGGGGTATTTGCGTCGCTCGACCACGACGGCGCTGAATTCCTGCACGTGGCCGCGCTTCATCCAGCCGATGAACCAGACCTGGCCGGAGGTATCGACGGCGACCGTCTCTATATAGCCTTGCAGATTCTCCGGCAGCGGCCGCAGCGCGCCCTCCGCCAGCGCGTCTGCGCCGGCGCGCAGCTCGTCGAGCATCAGCTCGAAATCGGCGATCGTGCTGCGCGGCTCGGGCGTTGCGTCCAGCCGGAGTTGCGCGATGATCTGGCCGATCGAGGCCGGCTTGCCCGCGGAGGGAAGATGGCGCCCGCTCTCCGCCACCCGCACGGTCACCGGATCGTCCGGTTCTTCCATGAAGCTCGGCAGCATCGTCATGATCTCGCCGTCGAAGGCGAACCCGGCGCGCGTCGGCCGGCCAAACTTGGCCGAGATGTCCGCCCGCTCGGCATTCGCCAGCGTCTCGGCGACCACCTGGTCACCAACACAGAGCAGCAGGCGCACCGGATCGAGCGGATCGGCGTGGTTGAGCGCCCAGCCCCGCACGCCCTGGCGGCTGTCCACAACGTCGACGAAGCCGCTATGCGCCGCGCCGTTTCGCTCGTTCAGTTCGGTGCCGACAAGGCTGGTGCTCAAACCCGTCTCCGCAAGTGCAGGCTCATCGGCCAGGACGTCAGCCGCTTGTGTTACCACGGCAGTTCAGCCCGCTCGCGTGACCGATCTGTTACATAAGCTAGCGTGCGGAAAATCCCGCCGCCAGCTTATTGCAACGCACAACCGACGATAAACGCGGACCGTGTCACGTGTATCATCTCCTTGGGTGGGATTCCTTAACCGAAATGCCGGGACACGGGCACGGAGGTCCGCAATTTATACCAACCAAGGATGAGGATTGACGCATTCAAGACAGGTAAGAAAGCAGTCCTTTTTCGAGAAAAAGGACCAAAAAGCTTTTGCTACGACGCCTGCACTGAGGCCTGCTCCCGTATTGCAAGTCGATGCGGCTGCAATGATGCCAAATCCTCGTGCAGGCGTCGCAGCAAAAGCTTTTTGCTTCTTTTTCTCGAAAAAGAAGGCCTTCCTTCCTGCCGATGAATCAGTCCCCAAGACGGGTCGGCATCAGACAATCGGCGCGCGGGTCACCAGCATGCGCTGGCAGGTGGCGAACACGTCGCGCGGCCGCAACCCGGTCAGGCAGGCAAGATCGCGCGGGCAGTCGGACGCGAACTCCAGGTAGCAGGGTCCGCAGATCATGCGGCGCCGGAGGGCCACGGCCTGGGTTCCGAGCGGCGCCCATTCGGTGGCGTCCACCACGCCGGAATGGATGCCGATCGAGGGCAGGCCGAGCGAGGCGGCCAGATGCTGCGGCCCGCTATTGTTGCCGACGAACAGCACGCAGGCGCGCATCACCAGAGGGAGCTGTGCCAGCTTCACCCGGCCCACGAGGGATTCGACGGCACCCTGCGCGGTGACGCGGCGCAGTATGTCCTCGGAGATCGACGCCTCCTCCGGCGCGCCGATCAGCACCACGTGCAGGCCGGCGCCGGCAAGCAGGTCGATCAGCGCGGCGTAATTCGCCACCGGCCATTGCCGCACCACGTTGCCGACTCCCGGATGCACGCAGACGATCGGCCGCGCCCGGAACGCGTCCGGCAAGGCGGCCAGCGCCGGTACGTCGGCGGGTGCCAGCGCCGGCGCATCTGCCGTGCCCGCCTCGGCGCGGCAGGCATCCTCGACGGCGGAGACGAGCTGGACCAGCCGCTCGGAGACATGCGCGCGCTTGGCGACCAGCCTGGTATCGCCCTCCCAGGTCGAGCGCCACGTCGAGGAAGCCGAAGCGGTCGGCGTGGTCGTAGCCGGCCAGCAGGGCAGCACCCGTATAGGGCAGCACGGCGCGGGTTTCCGGCTGCATGCGCAGGTCGATCGCCAGGTCGTAGCGCGCCGGGGCCAGGCGTTCGCCGAGTGCCCGGAATTCGGCGTCGCCCACGCCTTCTGGCCGTCGCCGGAGCGCGCGTGGAAGAAATCGAACACCACAATGTCGCTGATCGACGGCTCGCCGCCGGGCGATCTCCGCCGAGGCCGAGGGCGCCAGCAGGTCGATGCTGGCCGCCGGGAAGCGGCGCTTGAGGCTGCGTATCGCCGGGAGGGCGGTGAGGAAATCGCCGATATGGTCCAGCTTCACCGCCAGGATGCGGCGCACCGCATCGGCCGGCGGGCCGCGCCTGCCGACATGGACGAGCACGGCGGGCTCAGGGTCGGCACCGTAATGGTCGGCGTCGAGTGCGAGGCGCGGGCTGCGGTTTGGGTCGCCGGCAAGGAAGCGGGTGCGCCAGGCGCCGGCGAAACGCTGCTCGTCATAGACGTCTTGCAGGGCGGCGCGGCTGGCCAGCTCGTGGTGGGTGAGAGTCGCGTGCGGGGTGAACACCACGCGCAGGCCGGCGCGCCAGCTGCGCAGGCAGAAATCGAGGTCGTTGTTGACCACGCTGTGGGCTTCCTCGAAGCCGCCGAGCTGGGCGAACACGCGGGCGCGCACCATCTGGCAGGCGCCGGTGACCGAGATCACCTCGCGCGATACCGCGGCCAGGCCGAACGGGCCGGGCTCTCATCGGGCGCGAAACGGAAAGCGTGGCGCGCATGGCTGTCGGCCAGGTACTGCCCGCCATGCTGCACGGTGCCGTTCGGATAGAGCAGCCGTGCGCCGACCACGCCCACCTCCGGCCGCTGCGCGTGCTCGAGCAGCGCTTCCAGCCAGTCGGGCTGGGTGGTCTCGATGTCGTCGTTGAGGAACAGCAGGTATTCGCCGGTGGCGGCGCGCGCGCCCACATTGTTGAAGCGCGACCAGTTGAACGCGCCCGGCATGTCGATCACCACCTCGGCCTGGCGGCGCAGCCAGGCGCGCAATTTGGTCTCGCGGACCGGCGTGTTGTCGAGGATGACGATTTCCAGGTCCCGCCCGCCAGGCAGCGCCGGCGCGCTGGTGGCGCGCAGGGATTTCATCACCGTGCGTATCAGGCCGCCGGCGCCGCAGGTGGGTATGATGACCGAGATCCGGCCGGCCACGGTGCCGCGCGGGCGGCGAGATACCGGCGGGCGCGCGCGTGCCGATCTGCCGGCGCACCCGCCAGGTGCCCGGCGTGCGCCCCGCCTCCACCCGTCCCGCCACGCTGTCGAGCGCCAGCGCCTCGGTCAGTGCGGCCTGCTCGTCGGCCGGCGTGTCGCCCGCAGGGCCGCGCTCGCACAGCACGCGCGTGATGTGACCGATACGTGCCGCATGGCGGGTCAGGGTCAGCACCGCGGCGTAATCCGAGGCGGCGGCGAGGGCGTCGGCGGTGAGGCCGGCGCGCGCCAGCAGGCCGGCCGAGGCGCACCAGGGGCGGCCGACATAGTTCATCGAGGCCAGCAGCTCCGGCGACCAGTCCGGCTTGAAGAAGGGCTGGCGCCTGCCCTGCCCCGGGTCGTCGCGCAGTTCGTCGGCATAGAGGAAATCGGCGGCGCGGTCCGACGCGGATTCGCAGGCGAGTTCGAGAAAGGCGTCGGCGCCGAGCCGGTCGCCGGCACGCAGCCGCATCACGAAGACCGGGCCGGCTTGCGGGATGGTCGTAGTGGCGGCCCGGGCGCGCCGTTTGGGCCCGGCATCCGCCTTTGCCAGCCGGATGCGCCCGGCAGTATCGGCGGCGGAGGCCAGCGCCAGCGCGGCGGTGCGTGCGGCGGCGTCGGCGAGCGGCACGGTCACAATCCAGCTCTGGTAGACCTGGTCGTGCAGGCTGCGCAGCGTGGCGTCCAGCGCCTCGATGTCCGCGGCGGTGGAACCCGCCAGGGCGACCACCACCTCGAAGCGCGGCGCGTAATCGTGACGGCGCAGCAGCTCCAGGCCGAACGCCGTCTCGGCCGGGGGCACGCCGGTGCGAATGGTGCCATCCGGCGGCAGCGCGTCGTAGCGCTCCACGGTAAGCTGGAACGTGCGCTCCAGCGAACCGGGGGAGACGGCTGGCGCGTCCGCAGCCGCATCGGGCGGCACATCGGGCGCCGCGCGCGCCACCACGCGTATGGTGTGCACGCCTTCCGGCAGGCTGCCCGGCGGCAGCACGAGGGCGTAGCCGGCCAGCAGCGCGCCTTTGTATTCCGGGAACGCCGCGCCGATGTCCTCGCGCCGCATGCCGAGATGGGCGTGGCCGAGCAGGCGGGCGTCGCAGAATACCGAGACCTGGTCCACGCCGCCGCGGGCGGCGGCCCAGCCGGCGATGGTGAGCGCGCCGCGCACCGGCTCGCGCGCAATCTCGCCGGCGAGGCTAGGCTGGTCCACCTCGAGCCGCATGCCCGGTGGTGCCGTGCGCGCCGGCGCGGCGGCGGCGGCAGGCGTGTCGGCGGCGGGCTCGGGCGGCGATGCCGGCTTGGCCGCGGCGGGCTGGGCTTCGGCCACCAGCGGCAATTCCAGCGTGCGCCGCCGCCCATCCGCCGCCTGGATCTGCAGGCTGAGCCGGTGGACGCCGCGGCGCGGCTTGCGCGGCAGGATGTAGCCGAAGGCGAAGCCGGCGGTGGCGGCATCCGGCGAAGACGGGAATTGCCGGACCGCCTCGGGCGACAGCCGGCCCAGTTCGGCCTCGCCGAGCGAGATGCCGTCCAGCTCCACGCCGATGGCGGTGATGCCGTCCGCCGCCCAGGCCCAGCCATCGACGCGCATCGTGCCGTCGGTATCGAGCGTGTTGCGGCTGGTGACGCAGGCGATGCCGGCCTCGAATTCCACCGGCGGCGGCGGCGGCAAGGCGGCGACCGGTGCAGGGGCGGCGCGTACGGCCAGCAGCCCGGCCGACGGCACGTTCACCGGCAGGACCGCCGCGGCCATCGGCGCGCCTGCAGGTTCGGCGGCAGCACCTGCTGCCGGCACCACCACCGGCACGATCGTCTGCCGCGTATGGCCTAAGCCGTCGCTGGCCTGCACGCGCACGAAGCCGGGCCCCGGCTCGGTGGCCTCGCCCAGCTGGTGGACCAGCACGAAGCCGGACATCCCGGCATTGGCGTAATTCGGATGGGCGCGCGCGATGTCCGGCCGGGGCAGGCCGTGGCGCGCCTCGCCCAGCGCCGCCTGGCCGAACGACACGGTGATCGCGCCCATCGCCTCCGCACTCACCGCCCAGCCGCGCAGGCGCAGCATGCGCGCGCCGTCGACCACCGCCTCCTCCACCGCCAGCCGGATCGGCCAGGCTGTCTCGGCGGAACCCGGGCCCGCCTCGCCCAGGCCTGCGGAATCGGGCCGGATCGCCGGCGCCTGCAGGCGCACGCCCTTGTGCCCGACGGCGCCGTCGGTGCCGCGCACCGTAATCAGGAGCTGGCCGGCCAGGCCTTCGGCGTCGGCCGGCACCTCGGCCGAAAAGCTGAACCCGCAATGGTCCACGTGGCGGTAATGCGGGAAGCTGCGCGCCACGTCCGGACGGGGCAGGCCGTAGCGGGCATGGGTCAGCAGCTTGCCGTCGAGATGCACGGCGACTTCGGCGATGTCGGACGGCGCGATCGCCCAGCCGCTGCCGGTGACCAGCGCGCCGGGCAGCAGGCGCTCGCCCGGTTTCGGCTGCTCGATGGTGATCAGCACGAAGCCGGCGCCGGCCGCCTGCGACGCGGGCCCCTCCGGCGCCCCCTGCCCCGCCGATGCGCGGGCCGGCGCGGTGGGCAGGCCGGGAATCGCCACCAGCGTGCGCAGCCACTCGGCCCAGCTCGTGGCGGCGCGCAGCACGCCCTCGGCGCGCGGCGGCACGCGCAGCAGGCCGAACAGCCAGTCGAGCTGGTCGGGGCGCGGGGCGGCGGAGAAGTTCTCGTGCGGCACCGCGCGGCCGGCGGCCAGCTTGTCGAGCACCGCGCTCTGGAACTCGCCCGAGCCCATCAGCGCGCGCAGAAAGGCGCCCACCGGGCTGCTCTTGGCGTCGGCGATGACGAACGAGCTTTCGGGATCGCGGCCCAGGAAGAGCTGGTAGCCCATCAGCACGTCGCGGTCGGTGCCGCCCGCATCGGCGGCTTGGGTGAACACCGCACCCTGCGGCGCGGCGGGCTCGCCGGTCAGGTCCTCGCCGGGGCGGAAACCGCCTTGTGCCCTTGTTGCCGCCACGTGTTCCGGCTCCTGTCTTCTGGTGCTTTCTTACGGGGGAGGAGGAAGTTAGCAAGCAGTCCTTTTTCGAGAAAAAGGACCAAAAAGCTTTTGCTCCCTGTCGGTGGATGCCGAAACACGCCACGCCAGCGACCGAAGGTCTTTTGCTGGTTTTTCCGGGAAGAGCGCCTTGCTTTCTGGGCGGATTTGACGCCGCGCGATGTCCCGCGCAAAACCGCCTGCCCCAGCCCCATAGTCGAGAACACCGCAATGCGTGCCGGCCATGTCGATTTCGATCACCCGGACTTCCGTTTCCGGCTGGGCTGCCGACGACACCGATCCCGACGCCCAGCTCGAGCTTCGTATCGAGGTCAACGGCCAGGAGGCAGGGCGGGTACTAGCCTCCCGGCCGCGCCGCGACCTGGCCGCACTCGGCAAGTTCGGCGGCGGCGCGCACGGCTTCCTGTTCAATTTCCCAGCACCGCTCTCCGCCTTTGGCGACCACAGGGTGCGGGTGAGCTATGCGGACGGCAGCGCCGTGCCGGGCGGCGATCGCCTGCTGCAGGGCGAGGCGCGGCCCGCCACCGACGCCGACCTGCCCTCGCCGATCCTGGTGACCGCACCTGGCCGCTCGGGCACCACCTACCTGATGAGCTGCCTGGCCGCGGCCCCGCAGATCGTGGTGGCCGAGCTGGTGCCCTACGAGGTTCGCCTGCTGTCCTACTACGCGGCCGCTTACGCGGTGCTCACGGCACCCGCCAATGCGGAGCGCTCGACCCATCCGGACAACCTCGAAGGCGACGGTTTCCATATCGGGTTCAATCCGTTCAGCGGCGCGCAATACGATCATGCGTTCCGCAAGCCGGCGACCCTGCGCCAGTATAACGAGGACTGGGTTCCGGCCCATCTCGGCCGCGCGGTGGCCGACATCGTAAGGCAGTATTACCGCCTGATGGCGGTCGACAAGGAAAAGCACGCGGTGCGGTTCTTTGCCGAGAAGAACAACAACCTTCACCGCCCGACCCGCCTTTCGTGCGCCGCGTGTTCGCCGGCATGCGCGAGGTGGTGATCGTGCGCGACCCGCGCGACGTGCTGTGCTCGCACATGGCCTATTTCGAATCGAGCCAGGAGAAGGCGTTCACCCAGCTCAGCCATAGCTGCCGCCAGCTGACGGAGATCCAGGCCGAGGCCGGGCCGGAAGTGTGCCTGATACGATATGAGGACATGATACGCGGCGATGCTGCGACCTATGCCCGGCTGGGCGCCTTTCTGCAGGCCGATATTGCCCCGGTGCGCAAGGATGCCGGCGAGCGGATGTTCGCCCAGCATGCCACGAGCGGCTCGCCGGAGGGGTCGATCGGCCGTTGGCGGACGGACTTGCCGGCCGAGATGCGGGCGAAATGCGCCGCCGACTGGGGCAAGTTCCTGTCGCTGTTCGGCTACGACCTCACCTGATTGCGCCGGCCGGCCGGCCATCCGGCGAAATCGCCGTCCGGTTTGCATCCGGTCGGGCCAGCGGGCACGATACTGCCCGGGTTGTGACATGAGGCCATCTTGCTTTCCGCGCTGTTCGCCAGGGATTTCGACCGCTACTTCGCCTCGGTCGGCGGCGGCACCCCGCTATGGCTGTTCGTCCACGTGCCGAAGACCGCCGGCAGTTCGATGACGGCGGAGGCCGAGAGCATCCTCCAGCCCTCCTTCAACATCGACATCGACCACACCGACACGACACGCACCTACCAGGCGAAGTTCGATGAGGCGGTCGGCGATTTCGTCGCCAGACACGCCGAGCACCATTATCGTTTCTGCACCGGCCATATCACTGCGCGGCAGGTCGAGATGATACGCGCCGGCATTCCGGACGTGCGCTGCTTCACCATGCTGCGCAATCCGCTGGCGCGCCTGGTCAGCGACTATCGCTATCAGCGCTCTTCGATGAACACCGCGCAGGCGCAGTTCATCGAGACTACGCCGAGTTTCGATGCCTACGTGGCAAGGCCGCATGTGCACAACAAGATTTCGCTTAACCTGGCGCCACGCGAGCTGGTGCTGGCGGGCGACATCGCGGGCTGCGTGGACTACATCACCAACGCCTATGCGTTCGTGGGACTGCAGGAGATGTATCCGCTGAGCCTGCGCGCGCTGACCACGCTGATGGGCGATGCGCGCACGCCGGAGGCGCAGGTGCGGGTGAACAAGAACGAGTCCGACCAGGTGGCGCTCACGCCGGAGCTGGAGTTACAGTTGCGCGCGAAGAATGCGGTCGATATCGGCGTGTTCCAGGCGTTTCTGGCGCGGTATCGGGATATTCGCGAGGATCTGATCCAGTATATGCGCAAGCTTCCGCAGGCTAAGGTGGCGAAACGCGCGTGAAGAAAGCAGTCCTTTTTCAAGGAAAAGGACCAAAAAGCTTATATCCAGACGCCCGCATTCAGAGCCACATCTTCTGGTGCCAATCGATACGCTTGCAGGGGCGCCCTGATCTCCGTGCAAGCGTCATGGCAAAAGCTTTTTGGTCCTTTTTCTCGAAAAGGACTGCTTGCTTCCTCTCTTATGAGCCCGGCAAAGGACTAACCCGGTCCAGATAAGCCGTGAGCGCGCCCGAAACCGCATCGAAGCGCGAAGCAAAGAAGGCATAGATCGCACAATCCAGCGCGTTGCGCGCGCGTATGCGTGCCTCCAGGTCCGGCGTGAGATCGACGCTGTTGCCGGCGGTGGGCGTGTTCACCCGGCGGAATACGCCCGGGCGCCGGGGCGCGCCGGCGAGCGTGGTGAGCAGGCGCAGCGAGAGCGGGTAGGACTCCTGTATGCCGACAAAGGCGTAGTTCGTCAGGATGTGTTCGATGCTGGACTGCGGGTTCGCGCGGAGATGCACCGGCACGAGACAGGCGGCCGCCTTGTTCCATTCGCCGGGTAGATCGAGGTAACTCTCGATCGTCGGGTGCGCGGCGGCGAATTGTTCGTGGCCGGGATGCATGTCCGAACACTGGTAGCGGTAGTCGGAAACGAAGCGCGATACGGGATCGCGCAACAGCGTTATCGGACGGATATCGGGCATAGCGGCGGCAATGCGCGAGACGTTGGGCGCGGTGATATGTCCGGTGCAATAGCGATAGCGGCGCGCCTGCGCTTTCTCGATAAATTTCTCGACCGCCTCGGCCATGAGGTCGTTGAACGACCGTTTGTCGAGCTGCGCGTAGTCGATGAATATGTGATGGCCTGGCGCCAGGATTGGCTGCAATTCGCCATTGAGCGAACTGCCCGCGGTTTTCGGCACATGCACGAACAGCCAGAGCGCCGGCCGGCTGAGCATCTCGTCGAAATAAGTCTGGAACGCGCCATCGTAGAGGCTGGACAGGATCATCGGCGGTCTTCCGGTGGCCGGACCGGATATACGGCCCAATTGGAAGAGTTATAGCCGGCTTCGTGTAACTTACAAAGCGGCCAGGCCGGGCGCATACATACCGAGCAAAGCGAGCACGCCGCCGGCCAGGCCGAGCAGCGCCCCGCCCCATACCAGCATCACCGATCCGGTGATCACCGAGGCGGTGGTCAGCACGATGCCGAGCTGCAGGGCGGCGGCCGCGTTGTCGAAGGCTTCGAGGCGCTCGTGGGCGGCATCGCGCAGCTCCTCGAGATGCTTCGCGCGCGCGCCGAGCGCCTGCTTGCCGCTTTTCGGATCGGTCTCGAAACGGGCGATGTCGGCAGCGAACCGCGCCTGTATGGCGGCCGCATCGCCGGCGGCGCCGGCCGGCAACAGGGCGGCGAGCTGGGCCAGGTCCTTCGTCTCGTTGGCGCGGGTGGATTTAGCCTGGTACTCGGCCCAGACGTCGGCGGCCGATATCGAACTGTCGGACATGCGGGTTTGCGCGTGCTGGGCGCCCTGCTCGCAAAACGCCAAAGCGGCTGCCAGCACGGCGATCAGCAGGGCGGTGTGGCGCCGTCCGTGATGGGCCGCTTCTTCGGCGTGTTCGTGTGTCTCGAGTGTTTCGCCCATTGCGGCTGCCTTGTGTTCAGGCGGCGAGGATGTCGAGCGCCTCGGCCACCGCGATTCGCCCGTCATAGAGGGCACGGCCGACGATGACGCCGGCGATGCGGCTGTTCAAGCCATCCGGGGTGGCGGCGGCATCGCGCAGGGCGCGCAAATCGGCCGCCGAGCCGATACCGCCGCTGGCGATCACCGGGATGCGGACCTCGGTCGCGAGTTCGATCGTCTGGGCGATGTTGACGCCGCCGAGCATGCCGTCGCGCGCGATGTCCGTGTAGATGATCGCCGCCACGCCGGCATCCTCGAAGCGGCGGGCCAGCTCGGGCGCGCGCAGGGTGGAGGTGTCGGCCCAGCCTTCGGTGGCGACGTAGCCGTCGCGCGCGTCGATTCCCACCACGATACGGCCGGGGAAGCTGCGGCAGGCCTGGTGGACCAGGATCGGGTTCTTCACCGCGGCCGAGCCGAGGATCACGCGCGCCACGCCGGCGGCGAGCCAGCGTTCGACGGCCGCCATGTCGCGTATGCCGCCGCCGAGCTGGACGGGGATCGTGGCGGCCGACAGGATTACGGTCACGGCGTCTGCGTTGACCGGGCGGCCGGCGAAGGCGCCGTTGAGGTCCACCACGTGTAGCCAGGTGGCGCCGGCGTCCTGGAAGGCGCGGGCCTGGCGGGCGGGGTCTGTCTCGTAGATCGTGGCGTCTTCCATTTCGCCGCGTTTCAGGCGTACGCAGGCGCCGTCTTTCAGGTCGATGGCTGGGAAGAGGATCAAGAAAGCAGTCCTTTTTCGAGAAAAAGGACCAAAAAGCTTTTGCTCCCTGTCGGCGAGAATTTCCCCATCACCCGACAGGGACCAAAAGTCTTTTGCTTCTTTTCTTCAGAAAAGAAGGCCTTACTTCCTTAGGCATCCGATTTCCGCAACGACTTCGTATAATAAAACCCCCTTAATATCTTTCCCTTCACCCGCGCATACTCCGGATGCACCCCCCAGCACGTATATCCCAACAACTCATACAACGCGATCGCAGCCGTCTGCGTCTCGCGCAAATCCAAATTCAACACGCGAAAATTCAGCGCGCGCGCGCGGTCTTCCACCTTTATCGTCATCAGCCGCGCCAGCCCCTGCCCGCGCGCGAACGGCGCCACGAACGCATGCATCAGCCAGGCGGAAAACGACTGCGCCTCGTTGTTGCGCGGCGGACGGACGAGCTGGGCGGAGCCGGTGATCACACCGTCGGCGCGGCCCACGAACAGCTCGCGCTCCGGCACCAGCATCACGCCGCGGAAGTAACGTTCGAGCGCCTGCTGGCCGGGCGGGCTGACCCAGCCGAAGCCGCCGCCATCCAGTATCGCCGCATTGGTGGCCTCGCAGAGCGCGTGCAGATCGTCTTCGTGCAGTTCGCTCACGTGCTCCACGTGCAGGGCGGAGTTGGTGGTCTGGGCCGGGGTGTCGCTCATGTCGGCTGCCAGAGGAGGAAATTGGCCAGTATGCGCAAGCCCACCTCCTGACTTTTCTCGACATGGAATTGCGTGCCAGCGGTGTTGCCGCGCGCCACCATCGCCGGGATTTCGCCGCCATAGGACGTGGTGGCGACGACCTCCTCCGCAGCGTAGCCCCGCAGCGCATAGCTATGCACGAAATATACGTGATCGTTGGGAGACACACCGGCCAGCAAGGGGTGCGCGTTGCTGGCGAAGTCCAGCGCGTTCCAGCCCATATGCGGCAGCCGCAAAGCGGGCGCGTCGAGCGGCGCCACCTCGCCTTGCAGCCAGCCGAAGCCTGGCGTGATGCCGTGCTCCAGGCCGCGCTCGGCCATCAGTTGCATGCCGACGCAGATGCCGAGGAACGGCGCGCCCTCGGCCACCCGGCGGTCCAGCGCGTGGCGCAGGCCAGGGGCGGCCTCCAGCCCGCGCGCGCAGGCGGCGAACGCGCCCTGGCCGGGCAGCACGATGCGGTCCGCATCGCGGATATCGGCGGCATCCGCGCCGATGGCGATATCAGCCGCGATCCCGGCACGATCCGCGGCGCAGGCGAGCGCGCGCGCTACAGAGGCCAGGTTGCCGCTGCCGCAATCCACCACGCAGACGCGCATCTCAGGCGCGGTCCGGTATCAGGTCGGGGCGGGCATCGAGCAGGCGGGCAAGCGCCTGGTCCGCGCCGGGGGCGGCCACCACGGGGCCGCGCGGGGATGGCGCGACGATCCATATCCCAGCGCCGCAGATCGGGGCAGAGCAGGCCCTGCAGCACGGCGAAGCCTGCCAGCGGGGCGGCGCTGTGCGTGAGCCGGCATAGCGCGAGGGTCAGCAGAAAGGCGGCCATCGTCAGCCCCGCGGCCACCCACGCCCCGCCCAGCGCGAGCCAGATGGCGCCGAACCAGAACGCCGCGCCGGAGAAGCCCTCACGCACCAGCACCGGCGGGCGGCCACCGCGCGCGTTGTCGCGGGCGGACGGGAGATGGGTGGTGAACAGCTTCACAGCGCGCCCTTCGTCGACGGGATGGCGCCGTTCTGCCTGAGGTCGGGCGCTACCGCCATGCGCAGCGCGCGCGCGGCCGCCTTGAAGCAGGCTTCGGCCACGTGATGGGCGTTGGTGCCGGCCTTGAGGGTCATGTGCAGGGTGATCAGGGCGTTGCCGGCCAGCGCTCGGAAAAACTCCTCGACCAGCTGGGTATCCATCGTGCCGAGCATCGGCCGGGCGAACGGCACGGACCATACGACATAGGCGCGGCCGGAGATGTCGATCGCGGCTTCGGCCAGCGCCTCGTCCATCGGCAGCAGCGCGTGGCCGAAGCGGGCGATGCCGGCTTTGTCGCCGAGCGCCTGGCGCAGCGCCTGGCCGAGCACGATGCCTACGTCCTCGACGGTGTGGTGGGAGTCGATATGCAGGTCGCCCTTGGCCTGGATGGTTAGGTCGAACAGGGCGTGGCGGGCCAAGGCGGTGAGCATGTGGTCGAAGAAGCCCACGCCGGTGTCGATGGTGGCGCGGCCGGTGCCGTCGAGGTCGAGGGTGAGGGCGATGTCGGTTTCGGAGGTGGTGCGGGTTATGCTGGAGATGCGGCTCATCGGCGCGTTGTAGCAAAAGGCGGGATTGCGGGCAGGTGTTTTCTGCAAGGGGCGGTCTGGAAGGCAAGGCAAGCAGTCCTTTTTGCAAAAAGGACCAAAAAACTTTTGCTCCGTTCGCTGGCGGAGGCGCCTCGACCTTATGACCTGGGCTGAGCCTGTATCCAGCTTGCGCGACAGCACGGGATAAGAGTTTTTTGCTTCTTTTTTGCAAAAAAGAAGGCCTTGCTTCCTGCTTTGCCGAACGCTCAGCCGATACGGGCATCGCTGCCCAGCACCGCCTCGATCGGGATGTCCGATGCATGCGTCAGATCGTCGTATAGCGGGCCGAAATCGGTTTTCGCCGTGGCGTCGAGCAGCGCCTGCAGCGACGGGATGACGAAATACACGCCCTGCACATCGTCGATCTTATACGGCGTGCGCATCACGCGCTGCAGGTCGAAGGCCAGGCGGTGCGGGCGCGGATCCTCCAGCGCGTAGCGGGATTCGGTGGCCGAGGAGACGATGCCGGCGCCGTAGATGCGCAGGCCGGAATCGGTCTGCAGCAGGCCGAACTCCACGGTATACCAATAGAGCCGGGCCAGGTTGTGCAGCCGGCCGAGGCCCTGGGCGCGCAGGCCGCCTTCGCCGTAGGCCTGCATGTAGTCGGCGAAGATCGGGTCGGTGAGCATGGGGACGTGGCCGAACACGTCATGGAACACGTCCGGCTCCTCGAGATAATCGAGCTGGTGGCCGCCGCGTATGAAGCGGCCGGCGGGGAAGCGGCGGTTGGCGAGGTGCTCGTAGAACACCGCGTCCGGCACCAGGCCGGGCACGGCGACGACGGACCAGCCGGTGAGCGCGCGCAGGCGTTCGGAGAGTTGCGCGAAATCGGGGATGCCGGCGGAGAAGGTCGAGCTTATCCACCCCGTCGAGAAAGGCGTCGCAGGCCAGGCCGGGCAGGATCGTCGTCTGGCGCGTGTAGAGCGTGCGCCAGACGGCATGTTCCTCGGGCGTGTAGCCGGCCCAGTCCTGCGGCACGACGTGATCCATTTTGACAGCTCCCAAATTCGTGCAACCCGTCGGTTATTTCCCGGAAATCACCCGACAGGGAGAAAAAGTTTTTTGCTTCTTTTTTCAAAAAAGAAGGCCTTGCTTACTTCCTATCTGCAATCCGACAAACGTCGCGCAAATGCAAACAACCACCGAGACGCCGATATTTGCCGCGGCCTCGCCTGCGCGCCCGCCGCGCAACAGCTCCACCGTTTGCAGGCTGAACGAAGAGAAGGTGGTGAACCCGCCGCACAGCCCGACGATGGCAAACGCCGCCAGCCCGCCGCCGCGGGCCAGCGCACCGGCGAGCCAGCCGATCGCCAGCGAGCCGGCCACGTTGATGAGCACGGTGCCGTAGGGGAAGCCCGGGCCGGTGGCGCGCAGCATGGCGGCGGCCAGCCCGAAGCGCGCCATGCTGCCCAGCGCGCCGCCGAGCCCGACCAGCGCGTAGAGGCGGATCACGCCTGCTTCCCGGCCAGCGCGCGCGCCACGGCCACGCCCTTGCGCATCACCGTGGGCAGCGCCTCGCCGGCGAGCGCGGCGGCAGGGCGCAGGAAGCCGGTCGCCTCGATTTGCGTGACGCTGGCGGCGAACACTTCGAGTTGCAGCTCGAAATGGGTGAAGCCGTGGCGGACCTGGCCGGCGTGGCGCCAGGCGGCTTGCATGGGTGCGGCGTCATTGGCGTCCGCAGCGGTCCAGGCGGTCTCGCGCCAGGCCGTGCCGGGCAGCTCCGTCATGCCGCCGAGCAGGCCGGTGGGTGGGCGGCGGCGCAGAAGCACCTGGCCGGCCGCGTCGGTGAGCCAGAATAGCGCGCCGTGGCGCAGCGGGCGGATCGGCTTGGGCGCGCGGCGCGGCAGGGTTTCCGGGGCGCCGGCGGCCCGGCCCTGGCAACCGGGAGCGAGCGGGCAGAGCAGGCAGTTGGGGCGCTGGGTGCAGAGCGTGGCGCCGAGATCGAACAGGGATTGCGCGAAATCCGAGGCGCGGGCGCGGGCGGCCGGGTGGTCGCCGAATTGCGCGGCGGCGGCGGCGATTGCGGGCCGGGCGGCGGGCAGAGGCGTGTCGATCGCGTAGAGGCGGGCGGCGACGCGTTCCACGTTAGCGTCGACCGGGACGACCGGCACGCCGAACGCGATGGCGGCCACGGCGCGCGCTGTGTAGGGGCCGATGCCGGGTAGGGCGAGCAGGGCCTCGACGGTTTGCGGGAATGCGCCGCCGGACGCGGCCACGGCTTTGGCGCAGGCGTGCAGGTTGCGCGCGCGGGCGTAGTAGCCGAGGCCGGCCCAGGCGGACATCACGTCGTCCGAGGGGGCCGCGGCGAGCGCGAACACGGTGGGGAAGCGGGCGGTGAAGCGGTTGAAGTAGCCGATGACGGCAGCCACGGTGGTCTGCTGCAGCATGATTTCGCTGAGCCAGACGCGATATGGGTCCGCCGGCTCGCCAGGCAGCGCGCGCCAGGGCATGGTGCGGCGGTGGCGGTCATACCAGTCGAGCAGGGCTGCGGGATCGGGCTGCATGGCAGGAGCGTGCATGGCGAAAGACGTGGCTTCTGACAATGCGCCTGCTGCCGCGTTCGAGCGGCGGGCCTATACGGCGCGCGGGCTGGCCGAGCTGGTGCCCGGGCTTACGCGGGCGGCGTATAAGAAGAAGTCACCGGCGGGCGCGCTGCTGATGAGCGAGTGGGCGGCGATCGTGGGGCCGCGTCTGGCGCTGGAGACGGAGCCGCGGCGGTTGAGCGGTACGCAGCTTACGATTGCGTGTTCCGGGCCGGTGGCTTTGGAGCTGGCGCATCTGTCGGGCACGTTGATCGAGCGGATCAACACGCATGCGGGGCGGCGCGTGGTGGAGCGGTTGCGGTTCGTGCAGGATCTGGTGGGGGCGCCGCGTGTGGAGGCGCCGCGTCGGGTGGTGGCGGCGGAGCCGGTGGTGGGGGTCGAGGGTGGGTTGGGGGAGGCTTTGGGGCGGTTGTTGGCTGCTATCCGGAGTCGATGAACGGTGCGCGGATGGGCATTACGTAAGCGGCCCTCGCGAAGTTAGCGGTCCAGTGCCTCGGCCTGGCAGTGTTTCGCGCGTAGGCGCCGCTGTTCCTGTTTCAGTCGTAGTATCCTGATCGGGGCATTGTCCAAGACAGGGTCGGTCAGGGCTGCGGTGTTTCGATTGACGTCGAACCAGCCGATCCGGTTTGAAGAAAGGGTCTCTTCAGGCTGGCCCGGCGCCTGGTTGGTGCCGAACACCCTGAAGGAGTAGACGTCCTTACGTTCGGGATCCATCCCATCCTCCGCATCCAGTTCCACCCAATCATATGCCTGGGTATGGCCGGCCTGCAGGGCGAGCGTTCGGGCTTCCTGATAGGTGATGGCGGTTGGTGTGCACGTTACCTGCGCCGCGAGAAGCAGCGGAAGTGCAAGGAACTGGCTCATGCAAATGCACTCCCGCTTGGGTTTCGGACGTTACGGCAGGTTTTCTGCGGCAACGCGGTTCTTGCTGTTTTCGTCAGAACGCCGGGATTTGCTTTATCATTTCACGCATAGGCGTAAGCGCCGCCGCGCGCCAAGGCCGCCTGATACGCCGGACGGGCATGTATCCGCGCGAGCCAGGCCGTGAGCTTCGGGTTGTTGCCCAATCCGCCACGGCTCGTCGCCGCTTCCACCGGGAAGCTCATCATCACATCCGCGGCGGTGAACGCGTCCCCGGCGAACCACTCGCTCTTGCCGAGTTCGGCTTCCATCAGGCGCATCTGCGCGTCGATATTCGGGCGCAGGAAGCTTTTCTCCACGCCGGCGCTGATCATCCTGGCGATCGGCCGGATGAGCGCGGGCACGCGCTTCGGCAACGCGTTGAACACCAGGGTCATCACCAGAGGCGGCATTGCGGAGCCCTCGGCGAAATGCAGCCAGTAGGTATAGCGCAGGCGATCCGCCGTTCCGGCTTCGGGAATGAAGCGGCCCTCGCCATAGGTGCCGATCAGGTAATCGACGATGGCGCCCGTCTCGGCGATGGTGTGGCCGTTATCGGTGATCACCGGCGACTTGCCGAGCGGGTGGACGGCGCGCAATTCCGGCGGCGCCAGCATCGTTTTCGTATCACGCTCGTAGCGCTTCACCTCGTAAGGAACGCCCATCTCCTCCAGCAGCCAAAGAATACGCTGCGAGCGAGAGTTATTGAGGTGATGGACAACAAGCATGTGAATACCCCTGATCAGGATGAAACCGCGACAGCGAAGTTAAAAGTTTTTTGCTTCTTTTTTGCAAAAAAGAAGGCCTTGTCTTACCTTGACAGTTCGCGGGTCATATCATCAAGCCCGGTCAAGGTAAGCGGAAACATGCGCTGCTGCATGAGATCGCGCAGCATGGCGATGGATTGCGTATGCCGCCAGTATTCCTCAGGCGCCGGGTTGAGCCAGGCGGTGCTGCGGAAATGCGCCGTCAGGCGCTCGATCCACACGCGGCCGGCCTCCTCGTTCCAATGTTCCACGCTGCCACCTGGCTGGATCACTTCATAGGGGCTCATCGTCGCGTCGCCAACGAATATCAGCTTGTAGTCCGGACCATAGGTGCGCAGCAGGTCCCAGGTGGAGAGCGACGTCTCGTCGCGCCGGCGGTTCTCGCGCCATACGCGCTCGTAGACGCAGTTGTGGAAATAGAAATGCTCCAGATGCTTGAATTCCGAGCGCACCGCGGAGAACAGTTCCTGCGAGGTGCGCACGAAATCGTCCATCGATCCGCCGATATCCAGCAATAGCAGGATCTTCACCGCGTTGTGTCGCTCTGGTATCATCTTCAGGTCGAGCGAGCCGGCGTTGCTGGCGGTGGCGTGTATCGTGCCGGGTAGGTCGAGCTCGGTGGCGGCGCCCTGGCGCGCGAAGCGGCGCAGGCGGCGCAGCGCGATCTTCATGTTGCGCGTGCCGAGTTCGGTGTCGCCGTCGAGGTCGCGGAACTCGCGCTTGTCCCATACTTTCACCGCGCGCCGGTGGCGGGACTCCTTCTGCCCGATCCTGATACCTTCAGGGTTGTAGCCATAGGCGCCGAACGGCGAGGTGCCGCCGGTGCCGATCCATTTGTTGCCGCCCTGGTGGCGTTCCTTCTGCTCCTCCAGGCGCTGGCGCAGCGTGTCCATCAGCTTTTCGAAGCCGCCCATCGCTTCGATGGCTGCCATCTCCTCGGGCGAGAGATTCTTTTCGGCAATCTTGCGCAGCCAATCTTCAGGAATGTCGGTCGCGGGATCGCCAGGCGCGTGTTCGAGTCCCTGGAACACAGTCGCGAACACGCGGTCGAAACGGTCGAGGTGCCGCTCGTCTTTCACCAGCGTGGCGCGCGCGAGATAATAGAAATCGTCTATGTCGTATTCGGCGACATTGGCTTTCATCGCGCCCATCAGCGAGAGGTATTCAGTGATGGAGACCGGCAGGCCGGCGCCGCGCAGTTGCTGGACGAAGGTCGCGAACATTGCCGCGCGCTACCCCTCCCGCCGTGCCATGAACGCCAGCCGCTCGAACAGATGCACGTCCTGCTCGTTCTTCAGCAGCGCGCCGTGCAGCGGCGGTATCACCACCGTCTTCTCGCGGGTGCGCAACGCCTCCGGCGGCATGTCCTCGATCATCAGCAGCTTGAGCCAATCCAGCAACTCGCTCGTCGCCGGCTTTTTCTTCAGGCCCGGCAATTCGCGCACGCGGAAGAACATCGTCAGCGCCTCGCGCGCCAGCTCCTGCTTGATGTCCGGATAATGCGTCTGCACGATACGCTCCATCGTCTCGCGGTCCGGAAACCGGATGTAATGGAAAAAACACCGGCGCAGGAACGCGTCCGGCAATTCCTTTTCGTTATTCGACGTGATGATCACCACCGGCCGCTTGATCGCGCGCACCGTCTCGCGCGTTTCGTACACGAAGAACTGCATGCGATCGAGTTCCAGCAGCAGATCGTTGGGAAACTCGATATCCGCCTTGTCGATCTCGTCGATCAGCACGACGGATTGTTCGGGGGCTGCAAACGCATCCCACAATTTGCCGCGCACGATGTAGTTTGCGATGTCGTGCACGCGCGCGTCGCCGAGCTGGCCGTCGCGCAGGCGGCTCACCGCGTCATATTCATATAGGCCCTGCTGCGCGCGGGTGGTGCTTTTCACGTGCCATTCTATGAGCGGCAGGCCTAGGGCGGCGGCTATTTCGTGGGCCAGGACGGTTTTGCCGGTGCCTGGTTCGCCTTTCACCAGCAGGGGTCGTTGCAAGGCTACGGCGGCGTTTACCGCCACTTCGAGGTCGCGCGAGGCGATGTAGCTTCCGGTGCTTTTGAAACCTGGCAAATGTCTGCTCCTAGGGAGTAAGCAAGGCCTTCTTTTTTGAAAAAAAGAAGCAAAAAACTTTTGCTATGAAAGACGAGGCGTCGGCAACACCACGGGCCAAAACGAAATAAAAGTTTTTTGGTCCTTTTTTTCAAAAAAGGACTGCTTTCTTCCTTACCCAAGCGCCGCCAGCAACCGAGCCGACCCGCAAATCCGCACCCACCCGGCAAAATCGATATTCCACCGATGCCCACCAGGCGTGGCCGTCTTACCCCGATGCGACAGAAACCCGCGCAGCAGCCCCCCCTGCCCCAGCCTTACCGTGCCGGCCGCATCCGCCGCGCTCGCCAGGCCCACCGCCAGCAGCCGCGACGCACCGTAGCCGCGCAACGCCGTCTGCAGCGTGGCGCCCAACGCATCGGTCATCGCCGCGCCGCCGTTGAACACGAAAATCTTCTCGCCCGCGGCGAGCTCCTCCAGCAGCTTGGTCTTTAGGAATTCCATCCGGCGGCAATGGTTCAGCTTGAAGCGCGCCAGGTCCACGCCGCCTTTCTGCACGAAACTGTGCATCCTGATGTCGTAGGTTTGGTCGTGCGCCATCAGCTCGCCCCAGGGCGCCGCGTAGATTTCGGTGCGGTCCGGCGCGCCGAAGCCCTCCAGCCGGCGCTCGAGCAGGGTGGCCAGCGTTTCCGGCGCGAGCGTCACCCACCGCAGCAGGGCCAGGTGCTCGGCGCCGTAGCGGCGCTGCACGAGGCCGAACTCGCAATCGTCGCCCAGGCTCTGGAAGCCGGACAGCACGGCGCGGGCCGCCGGATCATCCACCTCGCCCACCGCCACCGGCAGGCCCACGGCTACCACGCCCTGCTCTTCCAGGTCGCCGGGGAAGCGCGGGTGCAGGGGCGTGGTCTGGTTCATCCTGGCGGCAGGATAGGCGATCCCGCCGATTTCGCGAAGTGTTGGGGCGAAGTGTGGCGTGTCAGCTGTGATAGCTGAGCGTGGTGCCCCCATGGCCGTCGCGGGCGAGATGGAAGTTGGCCGCGGTGAAGGTGCCGGAGAGGCCAACGCTCACGCTGTGCGTGCCGTCGCTGATGCTCAGCGTATCCAGCCCGGTCGTCTGCATCGCGGTCAGCGTGGCGCTGGCCGGGTTGAGGTCGGCGATGTCCAGGCTGTCGGTGTTGCCCCAGTTGCTGACATGCGCGCCGTTCAGGTTCGCCGACAGGCCCTGGAACACGTCGCCGGCGGGCGAGGCCCAGAACAGCATGTTGGGCTGGCTTACGCCGATCAGCGCCGGGGTGCTGCCCGCGCCGGGCGTCTGCGCGGTGAAGCTGATGGTGGCGCCGCCATGCGCATCGTGGCCGGCGGAGAGTTCGCCGCCAAGCGGCGTGGCGCCGGTGAAGCGGTAGTTCTGCGTGGCCGTGCTGGCCACCAGCGTGCCGCTGCTCAGGCCGACCCCGGTCAGTATCACGCCGGGCAGGTCGATCAGGTCGCCCGGCAAAAGGCCGCTCAGGGTGCCGGCGAAGCTGGTGGGGACGTCGAGTTTCAGCGTGCCGGTGGCGCTGGTGAAGCTGACCGTCTGGCTCGAAGGCACGCTGGCGCCCAGCTCGAGTGTTGCCCCCGAATTCGATCTGCAGGAGGCCGGTGCCGAGCACGGCCTGCGCCAGATAGATCCCGTTGCCGCGCGCCTCGATGGTGCCGGAATTGGCGATCTGCGCGTAGATCATCCCGCTGCCCACGATGTCGCCGCCCGCCAGGTTGGCCAGCGGCACCGGCGGGAACAGGCCGTTGCCGGTGGCCTCCTGGAAGATCCCGCCATTCATCGCGATCACGCCGCTGTTGCTGAACACGTTGGGTCCGGCGCCGGGCGAGGCGTAGTAGTTGTATAACGTTATCGCCGCGGCCGAGCCGCCGCCGATGCTGAGCGTGCCGGTGTTGATGAAGTTGGCGTCGCCGATGGCCAGTATGCCGCCGCCAAACGCGCTGAGCGTTCCGGCATTGGTGAAGTAGCTGGCACCCAGCGAAAGCGTGCCGGCCACCCCGGCGGCCACCTGGCCCAAATTGAGTATGCTGTCGCTCCACTGGCCGTAGCCGGCATTGCCCAGCGTGCCGGCGGTGCCGGAGAGATTCAGCGTGGTGTCCGCGCCGAGCGTCAGTTGCACGCCTGCGGCGGCGTCCAGTTCGGGGGCGGCCAGACGCTGGCCGGCGTAATATTGCGACGCGCTGCCCAGGAGGATCTGCGCGCCGCCGATCGTCTCACTGCCGGTGGCCAGCAGCTTTGTCTGCGCGCCGGTTACCAGGATGGTGCCGGGCCTGCTGCCGGTGGCACTGGCCACGGTGATGCCGCCGGCGATGGACACCTGGGCGAACGGGCGGCTGAGGTCGAGCGTGCCGTCATACGTCACGCCGTTCAGCGTGGCGCCGCCGGCCGGCGCCAGCCCGCCGCCGGCATCC
The DNA here is from genome assembly GCA_963795825.1 of uncultured Alphaproteobacteria bacterium. Classification (GTDB taxonomy): domain Bacteria; phylum Pseudomonadota; class Alphaproteobacteria; order Acetobacterales; family Acetobacteraceae; genus BOG-908. The sequence goes on from CAWCIW010000005.1 coordinate 709,891, forward strand.
ACGATGGTGCCGTCGTCTATCGTGCCGGTGAACTGCAGCCGGCCGACCGCGCTGCCGGCGCCGATCGCCAGCGTGCCCTGGCCGAGATCGAGCGTGCCCGATACGGACAGGGCGCCGTTCGCCAGCCCGACCTGGCCCAGTTGCGCCAGCGTCAGCGAGCCGCCGATCGACAGCATGCCGCCGTTCACCGCGATGGTGCCGGTGTTGGCGAAATTCTGCGTGGCGATCACCAGGGTCTCGCCCTGGCCCACCACGATGCGGCCCTGGTTGGTGAACCCGGGGCCGCCGAGCGTGAGCGTGCCGCCCGCCACGCCTGCGGTGATGGTGCCGGCATTGACGATCATGTCGCCCGGCGCGCCGGTGCCACTTTGGCGGCCGATGGTGGCGAACTGGCCGGACTGGGTGATCGACACGCCGCCGCCGAGCACCAGCGTGCTGCCGCCGGACTGCGTGGGGTCGTGCGCCACGTCGAGCGCGGCCGCGGTGCCGCCAGCGCCGAGCAGCACGTGGCCTGCGCTGAATGTCTGCGAACCCTGGAAATCGAGCACGGCGCCGGCGCCCAGCACATCCGCCACGCCGCCGAGGACCAGGCCGTCCCGCACGCGCAGAAAAGCCCCGGCGGCGGTCAGCGCGAGGGTGCCCTGGTAGCTCACGCCGTCCAGCAGGGCGCCGCCCGCGGTGCTGGCGAGCAGGGTGCCGGACTGGTCGATGACGGTGCCGCCGGCGATGGTGCCGGACAGGCTCAGGCCCTGGATCGCCATTTGGCCGGAGCCGCCGAGGGTGAGCGTGGCGCCGCCATTGGCCAGCGTGCCGGCGAGGCTGATGGTGCCGCTCGTCTCGCTGATGGCGCCGAGCTGGGCGGTGCTGAACGCGCCGCCGAGCACCAGGCGGCCGCCCGAGACCGCGATCAGCCCGGTGTTGGACCAGACGGGCGCCGCGCCGAACATGCCAGGCTGGGCGCCGAGCAGCACGGTGCCGCCGGCGCCGGCCGTGAGCGTGCCGGTATTGGCGAACTGGGCGACCGACACGCTGAGCGTGTCGCCGCCGGACGCGGTGATCGCGCCCTGGTTGATGATGGTGCCATAGCCGCTCAAAGCGAATTGCCCGCCGGCGAAACCGGCTGTGATGGTGCCCTGGTTGACCAGCGTGTCGGCCACGCCGAAGCCCGGCACGTTGCTCCAGCCGAGCGCCTCGATTGCCGCGTTGGCGCCCTGCTGGACGACGCTGGTCTGCGCGCCAAGCGTGGCGGTGGTGCCGGTGCTGGCCAGCCACAGATCGGTGGTGGCGATGATGGAGGCGGCCCCTGCGCTGCCGAGGGCGATCTGCGTCGCACCCAGCGACTCGGTGCCGCGCAGCAGCAGCGCGCTGCCTGCCCCGGTGTCGCCGATGCTGCCGGCACTGCCGTTGGAGGCGGTCACCTGGGCGCCGTCGGTCAGCGTCACGCCGGCGCCGGCGGCCGAGAGGTTGAGCGCGCCGGCATAGATCACGCCGTCCAGCACGCCGGTGGCGCCGGCGAAGCTGAGGCCGCCGCCGCCATCGGCCACCCGGCCGCCGGCGATCGTGCCGGTGAGCGACAGCGTGCCGAGCGACGCGCCGAGCCGGGAGCCCGCGCCCAGCGCCAGCGTGCCGCCGTAATTCTGCAGCAGGCCGGCGAGCTGGACCTGGCCGGCGCTGAGCGTGACGGCGCCGAGGTTGGACAATAGCGAGGACGCGAACGTGCCGCCGAGCGACAGCGTGGCGCCGGCGACCGTGATGGTGCCGGTGTTGACGAAGCTGCCTGTGGCGATCTGCAGCGTGGCGCCGTTGCTGATGCCGATGGTGCCCTGGTTGGTAAAGGCGCCGTTGCCGGTGATGGTCAGTATCTCGCCGGGCGCGCTCGCGGTGATGGTGCCGGCATTGACGAGGGCGCCGGGCAGGCTACCCGCGCCGGCGATGCTGGGCCCGCCCACTACGATCTGGCCAGCGCCGGATACGCCGCGCAGCCACAACCCGGCGCCCAGCGTGAGCGTGGCGGCCGACGTGCCGCCGGCGCCTGCGGCCACCGCGAGGGTGGCGGCACCCGCCTGGCCGGGCAGCGCGCCGCTGGCGCCGATGCTGACCACGGCGTTGTTCAGCGTCTGGCTACCGAGGAAATCGAGCGACGCGTAGCCGCCGGTGAGCGCGATGCTGCCTACGCCGGAGCCGCCGGCACCCGCCAGCGAGAGGCCGCCGGTGACGAACAGGCTGGCCTGCGGGGCGGCCAGGGAGAGGGTGCCCTGTATGGCGACGCCGGCCAGGGTTCCGCCGGTGGACAGGAACTGGCCGCCGGACAGGGCCAGGGTGCCGCCGGCGATCTCGCCGTTGGCGAGCGCAAGCGTTCCGGCTTGCAGCGACAACGTGCCGCTAAGATTCAGCAGGCCCGCATCGTAGAACTCGGCACCTGGCGCGATCAGGTTCAGGGCGGCGACGTTGCCGGTGCCGAACAGGGTGACCAGGAAGGCGCCAGGGCCGCCGATGGTGGCGGTGGTTCCGGAAGAGGGCATGCCGCCGCTCCAATCGGCCGCATTGCTCCAATCGGCAGAGACGCCAGCCCAGGTGTCAATCGTCATGCGTGGTTCCGCGCGGTCGGCCCTGATGCGACGCGCGTTTTCGCGGCGGCGCGGGCCTGGATGGGGCTGGTCCGTTTGGTCCGGCCTTGGGTGCTCGCCTGGTTTAGCTTGGGTGGGCTAAGATTGGGTGAACGCGAGTCGCCGTAGGCAAGGAAGGCCTTCTTTTTTGAAAAAAAGAAGCAAAAAACTTTTGCTCCTGGCCTGCACGAGGGCCCGCGCACGCTTTGCAGGCCGCGGCGCCGGCGGAGAAGTTACGGGCCTCGGTGCAGGCGGCGAGCAAGAGTTTTTTGCTTCTTTTTTGCAAAAAAGAAGGCCTTACTTCCTTGCAACTTGCACCGCCTCGGCGAGCCCCCCATGAGTCCGGCACCCCAACGCCAAGGACCCGCCCCGATGCGCCCAACCCGCCGCCTGCTCCTCTCTGCCACCGCCGCGCTGCTGGCCGCAGCCACCCTGCCTGTCCGCGCGGCAGAGGCCACCGACCCAAGGATGGCGGACCGCGCCGAGGGCAAGCCCGACGCCCCGGTGACCGTCACCGAGTGGTTCTCCTTCACCTGCCCGCATTGCGCGCATTTCGCCGCCGACGTGTTCCCCGAGATCAAGACCAAGCTGATCGACACCGGCAAACTGCGTTTCGTGTTCAAGGAATACCCGCGCGACCAGACCGACCTGATGGCCGCTATGATCGCGCGCAGCCTGCCGCCCGAGCGCTACGAGCCGTTCAAGGACACGCTGTTCGCCAGCCAGGCGCGCTGGGCGTACGACCGCAGCAAGGACCCCAAGGAAGAACTGGCAAAGATGGCCGCGTTGGCCGGCATGCCGCGCGAGACGTTCGATCGCGTGGTGGCCGACGACGCGCTGAAGCAGGCGATCCTGGCCGACCAGAAGACGGCCGAGGACAAATACAACATCGACTCCACGCCGACCTTCATCCTGAACGGCCGTCCGCACACCGGCGAGGCCGGGGTGAGCTACGCGGCGTTCGCCAAGATGGCCGGCCTCTGATCCGCGCATGAGCACATGACGGAAGCGCCTGGGGATCACGCGACGGCTCCTCCCGGAGCTGTCGCGACGTCGCCCGGGCCGGGTGCCGATACGCCCGAGGCGGCGGCGGCAGGGGCGGCAGCGCCGCCAGGGCGGCCAACGGCGGCGCAGCTCACCCGGCTGCGCATCGCCGGCTTCAAGAGCTTCGCCGAACCGGTCAGCCTGGACATCATGCCCGGCCTGACAGGCATCGTCGGGCCGAATGGCTGCGGCAAATCCAACGTGGTCGAGGCGCTGCGCTGGGCGATGGGCGAGACCAGCGCGCGCTCGCTGCGCGGCGGCGAGATGGACGACGTGATCTTCGCCGGCACCACGGCGCGCGCCAGCCGCAACCTCGCCGAGGTGACGATTACGCTGGCCGGCACCGCGGGCGGCGACCTGCCCGAACCGTACAGCAAGGAGTCCGAGCTGCAGGTGACGCGCCGTATCGAGCGCGGCGCCGGCTCGCAGTTCCGCGTCAACGGCCGCGAGCTGCGGGCGCGCGACGTGCAGACGCTCTACGCCGACCTCGCCAGCGGCGCGCGCTCCAGCGGCATGGTCAGCCAGGGACGCGTGGCCGCTCTGGTGGGCGCCAGGCCGGAGGAGCGCCGCCAGGTGCTCGAAGAGGCGGCCGGCATCACCGGGCTGCATGCGCGGCGCCACGAGGCCGAGCTGAAACTGCGCGCCGCCGAGCAGAATCTGTCGCGCGCCGACGATCTGCGCCTCCAGCTCGAGGGCGCCCAGGAGGGCATGCGCCGACAGGCCCGCCAGGCCGCGCGCTACCGCGACATTTCCGGCCTGGTGCGCGCCGCCGAGACCGAACATCTGGCCATACTGCTCGCAGCCGCGCAGGCGGCGGAAGCGGCGGCGGCGGCGGCGCAGGCCAGCGCGCTCGCGGCGGCCAAGGCGGCGCGGACCGAGGTGGCAGCGGCAGAGGCCACGCTGGACGCGGCCGAAGCCGCCCTGCCCGGCTTGCGCGCCACTCTGGCCGAGACGGCGCGGGTGCTGGAACGCCGGCGCATGGCGGCCGAGGGGCTGGCGGGCGAGGCCGCGCGCGCGGCGTCGGACGCGGGCGAGGCCGAACGCCGGCTGCTGGAGATCGAGGCGGATCTGGCCGCGGCGGAACGGGCGCGCGCGGATGCCGGCGCGTCGGTGGCGCGGTTGGGCGCCGAGGCCGCTTCCCTGGACGAACGGCGTGCCGGCCTGCCGGCCGCTTTGCAGGAAGCCGGGCGTGCGTGGGAGTTGGCCGGCGCCCAGGCCAATGCGGCGCGCCTGGCGAGTGCCGCGGCCGACCAGGCGGCGCTCGACGCCAGCCTGGCCAGCGCGCAGGCCAACGCCACGCATGAAGCGGCGCTTCGGCGGGCCGAGGCGGCCGCGACTTTGCAGGCGCGCGCCTCTGCCGATCACGCGGCGGCGGAGGCGGCACTGGTGGCGCCCGAAGCGATGGCGGCGCAGGCGGCGGCGATGGCGCAGGCGGAGGCGGCGCTCGCGCAATCGCGCGCGCGGCTCGACGCGGCGGAGCAGGCGCGCGCCGAAGCGACCGGTGCGCATGCCGAGCGGCGCGCCGCGGCGGAACGGGCGCAGCAGGCGCACGCCGCCGCGTCGCAACGCGTGGCCGACGCGACGGCACGGTCGCAGCGGCTCGCGCGGGCGCTGGATGCCGCGCGGGAGTCGCTGGCGGCGATGACAGCGCGGCGCGTCGGCGCGGAGATCCTGGTCGCAGCGCGGGCGGACGCCGCGTCGGCCGGGGAAGCTGCCGCGGCGGCGGCGGCGCATCTGCACGCCTGCGAACAGGCAGCCGGCACGGCGGGCCAGCAGGAAGCCGCGCGCGCGCGGGCGGCGGCCGACCTGCGCGCCGAAACCAGCCGTGCGGCGGCGGCCCTGGCGGAAGCCCGGGCACGCGCCGGCCGGGTGATTCGCGAACAGGAGGAAGCGCTGGCCGCCCTGGCCAAAGCGACAGAAGCGGCGCCGGACGATACGGCCCTCGCCCGCAGCGCCGAAGCCTTGGCCGAGGCGCAGGATGCGCTGGCGCAGGCGGCCGCTTCCCGGGATACCGCCGATGCCGCCGCGCGGCGCGCCGAAGCGGCGCTGGCCGAGGCCCGCCTCTGCCACGACGACGCACGGTCCCAGGCGGCGCAGGCCGGCGGCGCGGTCTCCGGCCTGGCCCTGGCGGTGCGCGACGACGCGCCGGAGGGTGCCGGGGTGCTCGCCAGCATCGCCGTGCCGGCCGAGCTGGAAGCGGCGCTGGGCGCGGCGCTGGCCGGCGCGGCGGACGACATGCTGGACGCAGCGGGCAACCGGCACTGGCGGCATCTCCCTGATCTCGCGCCGCCCGACCTGCCGGCGGGCGCGCAGGCGCTGGCCGGGCTGGTCCATGCGCCACCGGCGCTGCACCGCGCGCTGTCCTACGTGGCGTTGCTGCCGGACGGCACGGATGGCGGCGCGCTGCAGGCCGCGCTGCCGCCGGGGATGCTGGCCGTCAGCCGCGCGGGCGCCTGCTGGCGCTGGGACGGCCACGTGACGCGCGCCGGCGCGCCCAACCCGGCCGCGCAATTGCTGGCGCAGCGCCGGGCGCTTGCCGACGCCCAAGCGGCCAACGGTGCGGCACAGGGCCGGCTGGCGGATACCGCCGCCGATCTCGGCGCGGCGACGGCGCTGGCGCAGCAGGCGGCCACAAGCGCCGTCGAAGCGCGCGTGGCCTGTGACGCGGCGGGTCGCGCGGCGCGCGCGGCGGAGGATGATCATAGGAGCCTCGCCAGCCAGGCCGAACTCGCCCAGGCGCGTCTGGCCGCCCTGCGCGCCACCGCCGACCGCCTGCATGGGGAGCGCCTGGCGGCGGAGCAGGCGGCGGCGCTAGCCCGCGACGCGTGCGATGCGCTGCCGGGGCAGGCCGAGACCGAGTCGCTGGCACACGAGGCGGAGTTGCTGGCCCGCGCGTCCCGCACGGCTTTGCAGGCGGCGCAGGCGGACCACCAGGCTGCACGCCTGGCGCGCGAGGCGGCCAACGATCGCGCGGCCGCCCTGGAGCGCCAGGCCGCCCAGACCGAAGCGCAGATCGCCGCCTCCGCGCCGGCGCTGGACGATCTGCAGAAGGAGGCAGAGCGCGCCTGCGCCGCGCTGGCAGCCGCAGAGGCCCACGCAGCCGCCCTGCCCGATCCGGCGCAGGCCGGCGCGATCGCGCAAGCGGCGGCTGCCAGCGAACAGGCGGCGCGCGCCGCCGAAACCCAGGCCAGGGCCGCGCGCGCCGGTGCGGAAGCGGCACTTGCGGCAGCGCGCGACGATCTGTCGGCGCTGCAGGCGCGGCGCAGCGAGGCCGCCGGCCAGCACGCCGCCCAGGCCGGGCTTCTGGCGCGCGCCGATACCGACCTGGCGCAGGCGCGCGACGAACTGGCCCGCGCGCAAGCCGGGCTGGCCCAGTTGGCCGATGCCGCCGCTTTGGCCGAGGCGGCGCTGGCGGCGCGCGACGGCCTCGATGCCGCGCGCCTGGCCCAGCAATCGGCCCACGCCCGGGTGTCGGCGGCGCAGGCGGAGGAGTCGCAGTTGCGGCTGGCCGCCGGCGTGGCGCGCGACGAGCTGGCGGCCTGGGATGGGCGCCGGCAGGAGGCGGAGGCCCGCGCGCTGACCCTGGCTGGCCGGGCCCGTACGGCGCGGGCCGCCTGGCAGGCGCTCGCCGCCTCCCCCAACAACGTGGCCGAACAGGCCGGGCAGGCTGCCGCCGCGCTGGCCGCCGCCGAAGCGGCGCATGACGAGGCGGGCCAGCGCAGCGAGACCGCCGAGCGTCGCGCGCGCGAGGCCGCCCTCGCCCACCGCGACGCCGAGCAGCGCACTTCCACATGCCGCGAGACCGCCTTGCGCGCCGAAGCCGCCAACGCGGCCGCCGAAGCCGCCGTGCAGGCGATCCACGCGCGCGCCGCCGAACGCCTGGGCGCAGACGCCACGCTCCCGGCCGCCGCCGACGCCTCGGACGCCGCGGCCGAGCGCGCCCGCCGCCGCTTCGAGCGCCTCACCCGCGAGCGCGAGGAGATGGGCCCGGTGAACCTGCGCGCCGAGCTGGAACTGGCCGAACTGGACGCGCGCCTCGCCACGCTGGCGCAGGAATGCGGCGAACTCGGCACCGCGATCGCCAAATTGCGCGGCGCCATCGGCCATCTCAACCGCGAAGGCCGCGCGCGCCTCACCGCCGTGTTCACCGAGGTGGACACGCATTTCCGCACCCTGTTCACCCGCATGATGGGCGGTGGGCGGGCGCATCTGGCGCTCACCGGCTCTGACGATCCGTTGCTTGCCGGGCTGGAGATCTACGCCGAGCCGCCTGGCAAGAAGCTGGTTTCGCTGTCGCTGCTGTCCGGCGGCGAGCAGGCGCTGACCGCGCTCAGCCTGATCTTCGCCGTGTTCCGCTGCACGCCCGCGCCGATCTCGGTGCTCGACGAGGTGGACGCGCCTCTGGACGACGCCAACGTGGAGCGCTTCTGCACGCTGCTGGACGACGTGGTGCGCGATACGGGCACGCGCTTCCTGGTGGTGACGCATCACCAGCTGACGATGAGCCGGATGGACCGGCTGTATGGGGTGACGATGCAGGAGCGCGGCGTGTCGCGGCTGCTATCGGTCGATCTGCGGGCGGCGTCTGCGATGGTGGAACCGGTGCGGGCGGCGGCGGAGTGACATAGGCTAACCGTCAGGGACTCTGCCCCAGGCCCCGCCGGGGCGTCGATGCCCGCCCGCCTTTTCCGTGACCGTCGCTCGAAAGCGAGGTGCCAGCCTGTCGGCAATTGACAGGCAAGACGGACTCTTACCTGCATGCCACCGCACTCACAGTCTTGTTATCAAGAAGAAAACGCCCGTTAAGGTTTTGGTCATCAAGTTCTTCGAACCTCTGTTCTCAATAACGAACCTGATGGAGGACTTGGTGGATAAAACGTTTTACTTTGCAGGACGCGCCGCTCTGATGACGGGTACTGTATTGATGTTGACGGCGTGTGGCGGAAGCGGTGGCAGTATTCCCAGCCCCAGCCATGCAGCCGCAGAGGCCACAAGCCAGAAAGGCACGGTGGTCGCCTCCAATCCGGGCGGCGCGGAGATCGGCGCATCGTCCGGTGCGGGTATGCCGGGTGATTCGGGTGCGTCCGGTAGCGGCACGGCCGCAGCGGCTGGCGGCGACCCGGGCACCGGTTCCGGTCAGAACGGCGGTGCATCCGGCGGCTTCCCCGGCACCCACATCTATACGGGCTCGGGTTCCGGATCGGGCAGCGACGGCAACGTCGCCGGGCAGTCCGGCCTCGGCTCCACGGTCAGCGCCCTGGCCGGCGACACCGGGGGCGCCGCGCTCCACACGGCAGGCAGCACGCTGGGCATGACGAGCGGCCTGCTCGCCAGCACCACCACCGGTTTGCCGGGCGCCGGCGGCACCGGGCTGGTAGGTGGAACCGTGGCCGCTCTGGGCAACGCCGCCTCCGGCACCGGTTCGTCGTTGCAGGCGAATGGGCTGGGCGGCCTGCCGGTGGCGGGCCAGGTGGCGGGTGCGGCAGTCAACACCGTCAACGCGGCGGCCAATCCGCTGGCTTCGGTGAACGTGCTGAACACCGGCGTGGCAGGCAGCGCGGCGCCCGGCAGCAGCGCGCTGCTCAGCGCCAGCGTGCTGTCCAGCCAGGGGGCCGGCCCCGCGCTGGTCGGCGCAGGCGTGGCTGCGGGCGGCAAGCCGGTCAGCCTTGCGGTGGCAAACCAGCCGGTGCTGGGCGGCATCGCGGCCCAGGTGGGCGGGCTCGGGCTAGGCCAGGGCGCAAGCCAGCCCGCCGCGTCGGGCCAGTTCGGCAACACGCTGGGCAGCATCCTGCACCGCTGAACCAGCCACAGCAGGTGGGCGCCTGCTTCCTGCAGGCAGGCCCCACCGGCGACCGGGGGAGTGGCCAGAATGCGAAAACACCTGTCCGCGGGGCTTCGGCTCTGCCTGTTTGCCGGCGCGATCTGCTTGCCGGCCGCCGGGCTGGCGCAGTCCGTCCACGGTCCGTCGGCACTGGCCACCGCAACCGCGCAGACCGGCCCCAGGCTGGTCGATGCACCGACGCGCACGGACGGGCTGGCCCAAATGCCGGACCCGCCCCGCGCCCGTTTGCCTCGCGGCGCGCGCACCGTGCGCCCCGGCCGGCAATCCCCGACGCTGCGGGTCGTGCTCCGGCGCGTGGTGGTCGAGGGTGCCACCGCCGTGTCGCCCCGCGCGGTGGCCGCACTCTGGCAAGCCGAGCAAGGCCGCACGCTCGGACTGGCGGAGATCGACGCCATCGCGGACGGCGTGGGCGCGCTCTACAAACGTGCCGGCCTGGCGCTCTACACCGTCAGCGTGCCGTCGCAGAGTTTCGCCGGCGGCGTGGTGCGCCTGCGCGTCGTCGAGGGCTACGTGGCCGAAGTGGCGATCACCGGCGAGGTCGGGCATGCCGACATGTCCCTGCTGCGCCACTATGCCGCCAGCCTCGTGGCCGATCGCCCGCTGCACCAGGCGCGGCTCGAGCGCGCGATCCTGCTGATGGGCGCCATACCTGGATGCAAGGTGAGCAGCCGCTTCGAACCCATCGCACACAGCGCCGGCGGCGTGCGCCTGGTGCTGACCGTGCAACGCAAACGCTTCGACGCCGGCATCGGCGTGAACAACCAGGGCTTCCCGCTGCTCGGCCGTTCGCAGTTCGAGGCGAACGTGGTGGCCAACTCGCTGTTCCAGCAGGGCGACCGAACGCAGCTGACGATCGGGCTGCCGCCCGAGCGGTTCGAAACCTACCAGTATATCGGCCTGTCGGAGCTGCAGCCGCTGGGCTATGGCGGCGCCACCCTCGCCGCCAGCATCGGCGCGCTGCGCACGCGCACCACGGGGCTCGGCATCGCCGGCACCGCGGTGTTCGCCGATCTGCAGGCCGCCGTCCCGCTGGTCCGGCGGGTGCACCAGTCGCTGACCGTCACCCTCGCCTTCGACGCGCTGGACAGCAACAACGCGCTGCTCGGCCAGACGCTATCGGACGAGCGCACCCGGGCGGTGCGCGCCGGCGGCACCTACGCCTTCGACGACGATACGCTGCACGGCCTGACCGCGACGAACAGCGTGAGCGCGCTCCTCAGCGAAGGCGTCGATGCGCTGGGCGCGCGGCGCGGCAGCATCGCCATAGGCGGACCCGACTTCACGAAATTCTCCGTGCGAACTCGGGCGCGACCAATTGCTGCCGGAAAACCTTGTGCTGCGCCTGCGGGCGGCGGGCCAGGTCGCCGCACAGCGCCTGCCGGCCAGCGAACAATTCTCCTATGGCGGCGCCGATTTCGGCCGCGCTTTCCTCTACGACGCGATCCAGGGCGATTCCGGCGTGGCCGGTGCCGCCGAACTGGCCTGGCGGGCGCCCGAACGTTTCACGACGCGCCGGCTGGCGGGCTCGGAGCTGTTCGGGTTTATCGATGCGGGCGCCACGCAGGATCGCGGTGGTCTGGGGAGCGATCGCGGCAGTTCGGGCGGCGTGGGTGTGCGGTTCGAGGTGCTGAAGAAGTCCGTCGTGCAGTTGGAGATGGCGGTGCCGATCGTGGCGCCGCGTCTGGCGGACGATAATGGGGGGACGCGGTTTTTGTTCGATGTGACTAGCGCGTTTTAGACAAAGTAAGGAAGCATGGGGCTCTGCCCCAAACCCCGCTGGGGCCTTGAGGCCCCAGACCCCCAATTTCTTTCACTGGCCCGGCGTTGCCGCAGGCGCGCGACATCTTCGGAAAAGAAGGCCTTATACCTTCTCCACCTGACCGTACTCCAACTCCACAGGCGTAGACCGCCCAAAGATCGACACCGAAACCTTGAGCCGCCCTTTCTCCTCGTCGATCTCCTCGACGGTGCCGTTGAAGCTGCTGAACGGCCCATCGGCCACGCGCACCTGCTCGCCGATTTCGAAGATGATGCTGCGGCGCGGGTGGTCCACGCCTTCCTGCGCCTGCTTCATGATCCGTTCGGCTTCGGATTCGCTGATCGGGCTGGGCCGCAGCTTGGTGCCCAGGAAGCCGGTCACCTTGGGGGTGTTCTTGATCAGATGCCAGGCGTCGTCGGTGAGCTCCATCTTCACCAGCACGTAGCCGGGGAAGAGTTTGTGCTCGGCGTTGATCTTCTGGCCGCGGCGGACTTCCACCACTTCTTCGGCCGGCACCAGCACCTCTTCGATGTGGTCGGCGAGGCCTTTGGCCTCGGCCTGCTCCTTGATGGCCTGGGCGATTTTCTTCTCGAACCCGGAATAGACGTGAACGACGTACCAGCGCTTGGCCATGGTGTGATCTAGATCCTCAAACGGCGCCGGGGCCGGCGAACAGGAGACGCACCAGCCAGCCTACCGCCATGTCCACGCCGAAGAAGAACAGCGCGGTGAGGGCTGCCATCGCCAGCACGAGGCCGGTGGTGACCAGGGTTTCCTTGCGGCTGGGCCAGGTGACGCGCGCTGCTTCGGCGCGGACGTCGGCCAGGAATTTTGCCGGTGCAAACGCCAAGAGCGTGGTTCCTTCGGGGTGGGTGGCAGAGAAACGGCGGCGGTACGCAAGTTGGAGCGGCGGCGACAGGCAAGACAGTACAAAAATAAGAAACGCGTGGCAGGGGTGGAGGGGGTCGAACCCCCAGCCTCCGGTTTTGGAGACCGGCGCTCTAGCCAATTGAGCTACACCCCTGCGGCGGCCTCCCGGGGGAGAACCTATCACGCGAGCGCGCTATCAAGAGCGGCGCGGCCTTCGTGTCAAGTGTGGCGGCGGCGTGGGCTGGTTTGCGGCGATTTGCACGGGCCTTGCCTGGGGCGGCAGCGCGGCGGTAATCTGGCGCTAGTGCGGGTGTAGCATAGTGGTAATGCTCTAGCCTTCCAAGCTAGCTAGGAGGGTTCGATTCCCTTCACCCGCTCCAGCCAGCCCCGTTTTATGCTTTCTTTATGCGCCGCGGGCGAACCACGTATCGCGCCTTTATGCGCGCCCGCCCTACTACGCCCTACTTACGAAAGGGCGCCGCATGGCCGACTTGTTGATACTGTTCCTGGGTACAGGGGCCATCCTGCTGATGGCAGCCTACGCCGTGCTGTGCGAGCACATCTGATGCTCGACCTGCTGCTCGGCGGCAGCGTGTCTCTGCTGCTGCTCGTCTATCTCGTGTGGGCCCTCGTGCGCCCCGAAGATTTCTAGGAATCATCTCAAATGACGTTGCTCGGCTGGGCGCAGATTGCGCTCGTGCTCGCGCTGGTGTTCGCATCCGCGTTTCCGCTCGGCCACTACATGGCCGTGCTGTTCTCCGGCGGACGAACCTGGCTCACCCCTGTGCTCGGACCTATCGAGCGCGCCTTCTATCGCACTCGCCGGCATCGATGCGCGACGCGGCATGACCTGGCGCGAATACATATTCGCGCTGATCATGATGAACGCTTTGCATTTCGTGGTGCTCTACGCGATCCTGCGCTTGCAGGATGTGTTGCCGTTCAATCCGCAGCACGTGCCGGCCATGGCGCCGCGCCTGGCGTTCAACACCGCGGCGAGTTTCGTAACGAATACGAACTGGCAGGCCTATTCGCCGGAAAGCCAGATCAGCTACGGCGCCCAGATGTTCGGCCTCACGGTGCACAACTTCCTCAGCGCCGCGACCGGTATTGCGGCGGCCGTTGCCGTGGTGCGCGCCTTTGCTGGCAGTGCCGTCACCACGCTCGGCAATTTCTACGTCGATCTCACCCGCGCCACGCTGTATCTCCTGCTGCCGGTCTGCATCCTGGCCGGCGTGGTCCTGCTGGCCGCCGGCGTGCCGGAGACTTTGGCCGCTTACGCCACCGCCACGCCGCTCGATGGCGGAACGCAAACCATCGCGTTCGGGCCAGTGGCGTTCCAGGAAGCGATCAAGGAGTTCGGCACCAACGGCGGCGGGTTCTTCAACGCGAACTCGGCGCATCCGTTCGAGAACCCCTCCGCGCTGACCAACGTTTTGGAAAACTGGCTGCTGCTGGCGATACCGTTCGCATTGGCCATCATGCTCGGCCACATGGTCGGCGAACGTAAGCAGGGCCGTTCGCTGTTCTACGCGATGGCGATACTGCTCACTTTCGCGATCGCCGGCACCTACGCCGCCGAAGCCGCCGGCAATCCGCTGATGACGCATGCCGGCGTCAGCGCCAGCATGGGCAACATGGAAGGCAAGGACGTCCGCTTCGGCGTGGCGCTGTCCACCGCGTTCAACACGTCCGCTACCGGCACCTCCACCGGCGCCGTCGACAGCTTCACCGACAGCTACACACCGCTCGGTGGCCTGGTGCCGATGTTCCTGATGCAGCTCGGCGAAGTCACGCCTGGCGGTGTCGGCTCCGGGCTCTACACGATTGTGGTGTTCGCGCTTCTGTCGGTGTTCGTGGCTGGCCTTATGGTCGGGCGCACGCCGGAATATCTCGGCAAGAAGGTGCAGGCGCGCGAGATCAAGCTCGCCATGCTGGCGGTACTGATACTTACGTTGTTCATCCTTGGCGGCGCCGGTCTGGCGCTGGTATTGCCGGATGGCGTGTCCTCGCTCAGTGCGGCCGGACCGCATGGTTTGTCCGAGATGCTGTATGCGTGGTCGTCGGCTACCGAGAACAACGGCAGTGCCATGGCGGGGCTTACCGCGGATACGCGGCTGCTGGATTACGGCCTGGGTTTTGCGATGATTTTCGGCCGGTTCGCCTTTCTGGTGCCGGTGATGGCGATCGCCGGCTCGCTGGCCGCCAAGCCGAAACTGCCGCCCAGCGCTGGCACGTTTCCTACCACGGGTCCGCTGTTCGTGGGTCTGCTGATCGGCGTGATCATCATACTGGGCGGGCTGCAGTTCATGCCGGCTGACGCGCTGGGCCCGATGGCGGATCATTTCGTGCTCCGCGCTGGGCATACTTACTGAAGAAAGAAAGGCCTTCTTTTCTGAAGAAAAGAAGCAAAAGACTTTTGTCCTGACGCCTGCCGCACCGCTTCATTACATTCTGCAACCAACGCAATTGCAGAATCGGTGCGGACTTTGATGCAGGCGTCACAGCAAAAGCTTTTTGCTTCTTTTTCTCGAGAAAGAAGGCATTGCCTACCTGCCTTCCCTGCACAAGGTCCCTGAAAAATGCCTCCCGCAAAAGCCGACACGATAGCGCTCTTCGACCGCACCATAATCCTGCGCGCAATCGGCGACAGCTTCGCCAAACTCAATCCCATACAGCTCATGCGCAACCCGGTGATCTTCGTCACCGAGATCGTGGCAGCGCTCACCACCTTCATCGGCATCGAGGCGCTGATACGCGGCACGCCCGCCGCCTTTGCCATCGCGGTGGCCATCTGGCTGTGGCTGACCGTCTTGTTCGCCACCTTCGCGGAAGCCGTCGCCGAGGGCCGTGGCCGGGCCCGCGCCGACAGCCTCCGCCGTGCCCGCACCGACGTGATGGCCAAGCTCCTGGTCAACCCGAAGGACCGCAAGCTGGTGGCGCCCACGCCGGCCACGGCACTGCAGGCCGGCGATCACGTGCTGTGTGAAACCGGTGACCTGATCCCGTCGGATGGCGAGATCGTGGCCGGCATCGCCAGCGTGAACGAGAGTGCGATCACCGGCGAGTCCGCGCCGGTTATACGCGAGGCCGGCGGTGATCGCTCGGCCGTCACGGGCGGCACGCAGGTGGTGTCGGACTGGTTGGTGATACGCATCACCGCTGACCCAGGCCACACATTCATCGACCGCATGATCAAGCTTGTTGAGGGCGCAGAGCGTCGCAAGACACCGAACGAGATCGCGCTCGATATCCTGCTTGCGGGCCTCACGATCATATTCCTGATCGCTGTCGTCACACTCGTGGGCTTTGCGAAATACTCCAACACGCCGTTGCCGATACCTGTGCTCGCGGCCCTGCTGGTTACGTTGATTCCCACCACGATCGGCGGCCTGCTTTCGGCGATCGGCATTGCCGGCATGGACCGCCTGATACGCTTCAACGTTGTGGCCACCAGCGGCCGCGCGGTGGAAGCCGCCGGCGATGTTGATGCGCTGCTGCTGGACAAGACCGGCACCATCACCTTCGGCAACCGTATGGCCGCCGCAATCTACCCTGCCCCCGGCGTAAACGAACGCGATCTGGCCGAGGCCTCGGCCTATGCCAGCCTCGGCGACGAGACGCCGGAAGGCCGCTCCATTATCAGCTTCATGCGTGACCGGCATGGCATCAATCTCGAAACGCCGGAAAGTGCCGAGATCATTCCGTTCACCGCGAATACCCGCGTATCGGGCCTGGATGCCGGCGGGCGCAGCTGGCGCAAGGGTGCGGTCGACAGCATCCTCAAGCTCGGCGGCGAAGCGGCACCCGCTTCGTTCACGCAGAGCGTGGATCGCGTGTCGCGCGCCGGCAGCACGCCGCTCGCGGTGATGCAGGACGGGCGCCTGCTCGGCGTGATCGAGCTGAAGGATATCGTGAAACCCGGTATACGCGAGCGCTTCGCCGAACTGCGCCGCATGGGCATACGCACCATCATGGTCACCGGCGATAACCGCATCACCGCGGCCGCCATCGCCACCGAAGCCGGCGTGGACGATTTCATCGCCGAAGCCACGCCGCAGGATAAACTCGACTACATTCGCAAGACCCAAGCAGAGGGCCGCCTGGTGGCTATGTGCGGCGACGGCACAAACGATGCGCCGGCTTTGGCCCAGGCCGACGTAGGCGTGGCGATGCAAACCGGCACGCAGGCCGCGCGCGAAGCCGGCAACATGGTGGATCTGGACAGCGACCCCACGAAACTCATCGAGATCGTGGAGATCGGCAAGCAGTTGCTGATCACCCGCGGTTCGCTCACCACGTTCAGCATCGCCAATGACATCAGCAAATACTTCGCGATCCTGCCTGCGATCTTCGTAGCGACCTACCCGGAGCTTGGCGCGCTCAACATCATGCATCTCTCCACGCCGCAAAGCGCGATCATGTCTGCCGTCATCTTCAACGCGCTGATCATCGTGGCGCTGGTTCCGCTGGCGTTGCGCGGCGTGAAATTCCGCGCGGTCGGGGCAGCCGCACTCCTGCAGCGCAACCTGCTGATCTACGGGCTTGGCGGTATCGTGGCACCGTTCGTCGGCATCAAGGCGATCGACATGATCCTCACCGCTCTCCACATCTTCGCTTAAGGCACAGCAACACATGATTTCGCAATTTCGCCCGGCACTCGTGATGATAGTCGGCTTCACGCTGCTGACCGGCCTCGCCGTCCCGCTCGCCTTCGTCGGTGCCGGTCAGGCGGTGTTTCCGTTCCAGGCAGGCGGCAGCCTGATCGTTCGCGGCGGCCGCACATATGGCTCGGCGCTGATCGGCCAGAACTTCACCAGCGACAAATACTTCCACGGCCGTCCTTCGGCGCTGATGGGCACCGATCCGAAAGACAGCTCCAAGCAGGTACCCACGCCCTACGACGCCAGCGAATCGGGCGCGTCCAACCTGGCGCCGGCGTCCAAGGCACTGTCGGATCGCGTGTCGGCGGATGTGGCGGCAATCGGTGCGCGCGATGTTCCGGGCGACATGGTGACGACCTCGGCATCCGGCCTGGACCCGGATATCTCGCCGGAGAACGCGGCGTTGCAGGTGGCGCGCGTTGCCAAGGCGCGCGGGATGTCGGCCGACGCGGTGCGGGCCGTTCTGGCGCGCCACGTGGACCGGCCAGAGCTGGGGTTCGTGGGTGCGGCGCGCGTTAATGTGCTGGCGTTGAATTTGGCTTTGGACGGGGGGAAGTAAGCAAGTAGTCCTTTTTCGAGAAAAAGGACCAAAAAGCTTTTACCTCGACAGCTGCACGAAGATTTACAATTGACTGCAGTCGTATCGGCTTGCACAATTGTGGTAAGCCTTGGTGCAGGCGTCGGAGCAAAAGCTTTTTGGTCCTTTTTCTCGAAAAAGGACGACTTGCCTTACCTAGCCCCCAGCCACAATCAACCCATCCACCCGCACGGTCGGCGCATCCGTCCCGCGCCGGAACACCAGATCGTTCGCCGGCCGCATCGCCAGGAACATGTCGTTCAGATTACCCGCGATGGTGATCTCCGCCACCGGCTCGGCCAATGCGCCGTCGCGTATCATGAACCCCGCGGCCCCGCGGCTGTAATCGCCCGTCATGCCGTTGATCCCCATGCCGATCAGCTCGGTCACGTAAACGCCCAGCGCGATATCCTCCATCAGCTCGGCCGGCGTGGGCTCGCCCGCCGCCATATAGAGGTTGGTCGCCGACGGGCCAGGCGGACCGCCGGTCCCGCGGCTGGCATGGCCGGTGGTTCGCAGCCCAAGCTGGCGCGCACTGCGGCCGTCCAGGATCCAGGTGGTCAGCACGCCGTCCTCGATCAGCGTCAACGGCTTGGTCGGCACACCCTCGCCATCGAACACGCCGGACCGCGCACCCCGCACGCGCCACGGATCGTCGCGTATGTGAACCCCTTCGCGGAACAGGCGCTGCCCCATCCGGTCCTTCAGGAAGCTGGTGCCGCGCGCCACCGAAGCGCCGTTGATCGCGCCCGACAGATGACCCACCAGGCCACCGGACACCCTTGGATCGAACACCACCGGCATCTGGCCCGTCTTCGGCCGTGTTGGGTTGAGCCGGCTCACCGCCCGCTCGCCCGCGCTGTGGCCGATCGCCGCCGGATCGTCGAGATCGGCCAGATGCACCGCGCCGTGGTAATCGTAGTCGCGCTGCATCCCGGTTCCCGCGCCGGCAATCACGCTCGCCGAATGCGAATGATAGGTGCGCGTCGAACGCCCCGCGAAACCGGCCGAGGTAGCCAGGAACATCTCGGTGCGGCCAAATCCCGCGCTGCCGCCTTCGGAGTTCGTGACCCCGGCCACCGCCATCGCCGCGTTCTCGGCGATATCCGCCCGTAGCGTAAGCGCCGCCACATCCGGCTCCGCACTGTCCACACGATCCAGAAACGCCGCATCGCGCGGCGGAGCCGCATCGGCACAAAGATCGGCCAACGGATCGTCCGGCACCACACGCGCCATCGCCACGGCCCGCTCGGCAAACGCGGCAAAACGCGCCGGATCGACGCTCGCCGCCGACACGATCGCACTCTTCGCCCTACAGAACACGCGCAGGCCAAGGTCCTGCGATTCGGAGCGCTCAAGCGTCTCGGTCTGGCCCAGGCGACGTTCCACGCTCAGCGAGGTGCGCGCCAGGAGGATAGCGTCAGCCCGGTCGGCACCGGCGGCGCGTGCGCTGGAGAGTAGGGTTTCCAGAAGGTCTAGGCTCACGCGTTAAACTCCGAAGAAAGGAAGAAAGGCCTTCTTTTTCGAGAAAAAGAAGCAAAAAGCTTTTGCTCCGACGCCGGCATCAGGGCCTACGCAGAATCCGCCAGCGCACGCCTTTGCAGAACCAGCGCACTCCCTGGGGGCAGCCGTCGGAGCAAAAGCTTTTTGCTTCTTTTTCTCGAAAAAGAAGGCCTTCCTCCCTTCAAGCCGCCAACCGCAACGTAATATCCGACAGCGAAGGCACAGAAGCCGCCGGCCCCATAGCCGCCAAAGTCGGCACCCCCCGGAAAATCCGCGCCGCCGCTCGACGGATATCCTCCACCGTCACCCGCTCCAGCTTCGCCACCGTCTCAGCACTCGGAATGATCCGCCCAAAGATCTGCATCTGCCGCGACAACTGCTCGCACCGACTGCCCGTGCTCTCCATGCTCATCAACAGGCTCGCCTTCACCTGCGCCTTCGCCCGCCGCAGCTCCGCCTCGTTGGCATCGATCTGCACCCGGTGCAGCTCGGCCAATGTGGCCGGCACCAGCTCGGCGGCTTCTTCCTCGCCGGTGCCGGCATAGATGCCGAACAGCCCGGTCTCCACATAAGGCGCGTTGAACGAGTAAACCGAGTACACCAGCCCGCGCTTCTCGCGTATCTCCTGGAACAGCCGCGACGACATGCCACCGCCCAGGATCCCGGACAGCAGCGCCACCGGGTAGTAATCCGGGTCCGAGTAGCTGACCGACGGGAAGCCCAGCACGATATGCACCTGGTCAAGGTCGCGCTCCTCGCGGAACTCGCCGCCGCCGTAATGGCCGGCCTCGAGCGCCGGCGGCATCTCGGACGGCAGATCGGCGAAGTGCTTGCTCACCAGATCCACCACGCGGTCATGCTCGAGCGCGCCGGTGGCCGCCACCACCACGTTCCCGGCCGCGTAATGGCGACGCATATAGGATTGGATGTCGGCGCCGCGCATGCCGCGGATGATCTCCTCGGTGCCGAGCACCGGGCGGCCCATCGGCTGGTTCGGGTAGGCCGCTTCCTGGAAATGGTCGAAGATGATGTCGTCCGGCGTGTCGTTCGCCTGGCCGATTTCCTGCAGGATCACGCCGCGCTCCCGCTCCACTTCTTCCGGCGCAAAGGTCGAGTGCGTCAGGATGTCGCCGATGATGTCGGCGCCGAGGGCCAGGTCTTCCTTGAGCAGCTTCACGTAATATGCGGTCTGCTCGCGCGCGGTGTAGGCGTTGATGTGGCCGCCGACGTTCTCGATCGCCTCGGCGATCTCGGCCGCGCTGCGCCGCTCGGTGCCCTTGAACGCCATGTGTTCGAGGAAATGGCTCACGCCGTTTTGCGACGCTTCCTCGTTGCGCGTGCCGCTGGCCACGTAGGCGCCGAACGAGATCGTCTCCATCCGGTCCATCGTCTCGGTGACGATTGTCAGGCCGCTGTCCAGCTTGGTCACGCGAATGGCGTCGTCGGTCATGCATGGTTCCTTAGGGAAAAGGCGCGAATGGCGGTCTGTATGGCGGCGAGGTCGAGCGGCAGGCGGGAGAACCACTCCTCCCTCTCATATAGGTCGGCCAGGTGCGCTGGCAGAGGGGGGCGCGCGCCGGTCGCCTGCTGCATCGCGTCGGGGAATTTCGCCGGGTGCGCAGTGGCGATGGCGATCGTCGGCAACTGGCCGCACGGATGGGCGCGCGCGGCCGCCACGCCGATCGCAGTGTGCGGATCGGCCAGGTAGCCGCAGTCGGTGTGCAGCCGGGCGATCTCGGCCGTGGTGCCGGCATCGTCGAGCCGGAAGCCGTCGAACAGCGTGCGGGCGCGGTCCCAGGCGGCTTCGGGCACGTCCATCCGGCCGGTGGCGCGAAAGCCGGTCATCGTGGCGGCGGTCAGCGCGGGGTCGCGGCCCAGCAGCTCGAACAGCAGGCGCTCGAAATTCGAGCTGATCGCGATGTCCATGCTCGGCGACAGGCTCGGCTCGACGGCGCGCACCGTCATGTCGCGCGCGGTGAAGAAGCGGGCGAGGATGTCGTTGCGGTTGCTGGCGACGGTCAGCCGCGCCACCGGCAGGCCCATCCGGCGCGCCGACCAGGCGGCCAGCACATTGCCGAAATTGCCGGTGGGCACCGCAAACGCCACCTCGCGCTCCGGCGCGCCCACCGCCAGCGCGCTGGCCACATAATAAGGTATCTGCGCCGCGATACGCGCCCAGTTGATCGAGTTCACCGCGGAGAGGTGCATGTCGTCGCGGAACGCCACATCCGCGAACATCGCCTTCACGAGGTCCTGGCAGTCGTCGAAATTGCCGTCCACCGCGATGTTGAGCACGTTGGGGGCGTCCACCGTGGTCATCTGCCGGCGCTGCACCTCGCTGGTGCGCCCGGCCGGATGGAGTATCGCGATGTCGATCGCGGCGCGTCCGCGGCAGGCCTCGATGGCGGCCGAGCCGGTGTCGCCGGAGGTAGCGCCGACGATGGTTATACGTTGCCCGCGCGCCTGCAGCACATGGTCGAACAGCCGGCCCAGGAGCTGCATCGCCAGGTCCTTGAAGGCGAGCGTCGGGCCGTGGAACAGCTCGAGTGACCACAGGTTCGCGTCGAGCTGGACCATCGGGATCACGGCGGGGTGGCGGAAGCTGCCATAGGCGTCGCGGCAGAGCGCCTGCAGGGTGGCGAAGGGGATGCTGTCGCCGACAAACGGGGCGATCACGCGGGCGGCGAGTTCCGCGTAAGGCAGGCCGCGCAAGGCGCGTAGGTCGCTATGGGCGAGATGCGGCCAGGAGTCCGGCATATAGAGGCCGCCATCTGGCGCCAGGCCAGTCAGGAGGGCGCCCGCGAAATCCTGGGTGGGGGACTGGCCTCTGGTAGAGACGTAGCGCATTTCGGGGAATCCTGCGGGGGATGCGCCAGGCAAGGCAAGCAGTCCTTTTTTGAGAAAAAGGACCAAAAAACTTTTGCTCCCGTTCGCTGGGGCCGGTGCCCTGCGTATCCAGCTTGGGCGCGACAGCACATAGCAAAAGTTTTTTGCTTCTTTTTTTCAAAAAAGAAGGCCTTGCTTCCTTACTCCTTCGGCTGCGCCTTCGCCGGCGTCCGCGCAATCGACTTGATAGCCGGCCGAGGCCGCCCCGAAGCCGCCCCGATATCGCGATCCTGCGACTCGATGAACCACTTCGCTGGCTCGTCACCATCCAGCCCACCCAACTCGGTGTAGGGCACGCGGCGGTTGGAGCTCAGCGTCCCATCCTCATACGTCACGTCGAATGCCACGAAACTGCTCAGTATCTTACGCTTAGGCGGCATCAGGTGCATCCGGAACGGGGTCGTCGTCGGTGGGCTCGGGCAGCGGCGGTTCGCCCGCGGCGGCGCGACGCTTCGCCTCGGCCTTTTCCTGCTTCTTGGCCTCGGCCTTGGCTTCCTTGGCGCGCTCGCGTTCGGCGCGTTGGAAATTGTAGTTCGGTTTAAAGACCATCTGGGGGTTCTCCACTCAGGCGAGAGGGGTGCCTGAACTGTCGGGTGGCGTGGTATGACAGAGTGAGCGCCGCTGGACTACACGCGTGGTGCGGTTCGGCAAGCGAGGAGGCAGTCCTTTTTTAAAAAAAAGGACCAAAAAACTTTTGCTCCTTCCGGCTGCGCGGGCGCTCCCTGCCGTTCTGCCACGCCGGGCCTTGCAGAATCAGCGCGGACGCGCCTGCCGCGGGGCGGCTTTCACTCCGCCGCCACTGCCAACCCCGCCTGCCCCGCCAGGGCCAGGAACCGGTCCACCTCGTTGCGTGTCGTAGCATAGCCCGTGACCAGCCGGATCACCGGCAGGTCCACGCCCGGCACTTCGATCCAACGGTAGAACACCGCGCCGGCCTCCTGCAGCGCCAGCAGCGTGCGCTCCGGCAGCGCCACGAACAGTTCGTTGGCCTGCACATCCTGCAGCAAGCGCACGCCCGGCATGGCGGCCAGCCCCTTGGCCAGGATCTGCGCCATGTCGTTGGCGTGGGCGGCGTTGCGCAGCCAGAGGTCTCCCTCCAGGTAGCCCAGCATCTGCGCCGAGAGGAACCGCAGCTTCGACCACAACTGCCCGGCCCGCTTGCGCCGGCGCTCGAAGCCGGCCGCCAGCTCCGGGTTGAAGAAGATCACCGCCTCGGCGGCCAGCGCGCCGTTCTTGGTGGCGCCGAAGGAGAGCGCGTCCACCCCGGCGCGCCAGGTGATGTCGGCCGGGCTGCAGCCGAGATGGACCAGCGCGTTGGCGAAGCGGGCGCCGTCCATGTGGAGGTGCACGCTCTGGCGGCGGCAGGCCGCGCCGAGCGCGCCCACCTCGTCCACGCCATAGACGGTGCCCCATTCGGTGGATTGCGTGATGCTGACCGCCTCCGGCATCACGTGGTGCACGCCGCCGTCGCGCGCGCGCGCCATGCCGGCTTCCACCTGCGCTGGGGTAATCCGGCCGGTGAGCGACGGCAGCGTCACCAGCTTGGCTCCGCCCATGTAGAACTCGGGCGCGCCGCACTCGTCGGTGGCGATATGCGCTTCCTCGTAGCAGAGCACCGCGCCGTAGGGACGTACCAGGGTCGCCAGCGCCAGCGCATTGGCCGCGGTGCCGGTGGCAACCGGGAACAGGGTCAGGTCCGTCTCGAAGATCTCGCGCGCTTTGGCGGTGAGCCGGGCGGTGAGCGGATCGGCGCCGTATGACGGCACGTGCCCGGTGTTGGCCTGGTCCAGGGCGGCCATGATTTCCGGGCTGACAGGGGCGGTGTTGTCGCTGGCGAAGTTCATCGAGGCGCCTGGTCCTTGTTCGTGTCGATGGCTGCGAGCGGGAATGCGGTCAGTCCCAGCACATCCGCCATGTCATACAATCCGGGCGCCCTGCCCTCAATCCACAGCGCCGCCCGCACGGCACCGCGGGCGAAGATGCGGCGGTCGAGCGCCTTGTGCGTGAGGGATATATGTTCGCTGTCGCCGGCAAACAGGAGGGTGTGCTCGCCCACCACCTGGCCGCCGCGCAAGGCTGCCAGGCCGATGCCGCCGGTGGGGCGCACGCCTGTCTGGCCGGTGCGCGCCGGTAGCACCTGCGGCGCTGTGCCGCGCCCGTCCGCCACTGCCTGGGCCAGAGCGAGTGCCGTGCCCGACGGCGCGTCGCGCTTGCCGCGATGGTGCATCTCGAGGATCTCCGCGTCGTACTCCGTCTCCGGCAGGGCGCGCGCGAGATAGGCGGCGGCGGCCAGCACCAGCGTCAGGCCGGGGGAGAAATTCGCCGCCCACACCACCGGGATGTGTCGCGCCGCTTCCCGCACGGCGTCGGTGGCCGCAGCCGACAACCCCGTCGTGCCGAGCACCCAGGCGGCCGGGCCGGCCTGCAGCGCGCCGGCATGGTCGAGCGCGGTATCGGCATGGGTGAAGTCGATCACCACGTCGCTGGCGGCGGCGAGACTGGCGACCGCGCCGAACATGGTCAGCCCCGGAACCGGCGCGCCACGGGCCACGCCGCCGGCCAGCACAGCGCCCGCTGCGACCGCTTCGTCCGCCACCAGACGCCCCATCCGGCCGTTTGCACCAGCGATCCCGATACGCATGGCTGCACATAAGCGCCGGGCCACACCCTGGTAAACCCGGGCATCGCGACAAATACGTCAGCGCTGCCGTTTTCCGCTGACAAGTTTTACTGGCATTGATCACGAAATCGTGTAGAAGACGTTCACGAAATTGTGATCAGGAAAAGCCATGAGCAAGTTCCGCGCTGCCGTCGCCGCGGCCACACTGGCCACCACACTCGGGCACGCCAACGCCGCCATGCCCGATGCCGCGCAGGAACGGCATTTCGTCCCAGGCGGCGAAATGATCACGCCTGGCTCCAGCATCGAGCGTCATGAGGATCTAGGCCGCGCGGCGCACACCAACGTACACCTGTTCCGTCCGATGCGTAACCAGACGCTGGCGGCCGATGTGGGCAATTCCTACGAGACCCCGGCCTCGCTGGCCTGCCTCTACGGCGTGGCGCCGCGGGTGGCCGGCTGCAACCCGCAAACCCTCACCACCGTGGCGACCGGCGGCAGCCGCGCCATCGCCATCGTGGACGCCTACGACTATCCGACCGCGGCCGCCGACCTTGCCACGTTCAGCGCGCAATACGGTCTGCCGGCCGTCACGTCCGCGAATTTCTCCGTGGTGTATGCCACCGGCGCCCAACCAATCGCCGACCCCACCGGCGGCTGGGCGATCGAGGCGGCACTCGACGTGCAGATGGCCCACGCGCTCGCACCGGGTGCGAAAGTCATCCTGGTGGAAGCGGCCTCTAACAATTACGTCGATCTGTTTGCCGCCGAACAGGTGGCCGCCAACCTGGTGGCCGCCGCCGGCGGCGGCGAGGTCTCCAACAGTTGGTCCGGCGGAGAGTTCTCCAGCGAACTCCAGGTCGCACCCGCGTTCAGCGGCAAGAACGTGGTGTTCTTCGCCTCCTCCGGCGACACCGCCGGCACCGGCGTTCCCTCCGCGCTGCCCAACGTGATCTCCGTTGGCGGCACCACGATCAACCGCGACGCCTCGGGCAACTTCATCAACGAAACGACCTGGGCCAATACCGGCGGCGGGCTGAGCCCGTTCGTGTCCGCGCCGACGTTCCAGCAGCCGGTCACCTCCGTCGTCGGCGTGATGCGCGGCACACCGGATGTGGCCCTGGTCGCCAACCCGGCGTCCGGCGTCTGGGTATATGACTCGACGCCCTATAACGGCTCGGTGCTCAACTGGGTGGTGATGGGGGGCACCAGCGTGGCCAGCCCGGCCACCGCGGCGCTGGTGAACAATGCCGGCCATTTCCGCGGGTCCACCGCCGCCGAACTGCGCATCATGTATGCGTTCCGGAATGTGCCGCGCGCCTTTACCGACATCACCGGCGGAAGCTGCCCGAACGCTGCGAGCGGCACGGCATCCGTCGGCTACGACCTGTGCACAGGCATTGGCAGCCCGATCGGCAGGGGCGGCAAGTAGCGTTCGAGGATGTTGAGACGAGGGAGATGATGGCGGCGCAGTCGGGGGGAGACTGCGCCGCCTTATGACACCGGCCGTCAGCGCGGGGGGGGTGCGCCTCGTCCTGGTGTCATCCCGGATATTGCCCCGCGTGACCGCAGTGCAACTGTCAACCAATCCATATCACGAAGGTGTGTAATAACCTTTATTAACCGGCAAGTAGCAACGGTTTTGCGGCGGCGCTGACCGGACGAGCCGGCCCGGTTTTGGCCAGGCCGACCCACTCGCTCTGCGCAGCGGAAATCGGACGCTTCAGCAACACTCAGTCCCGCCCGGCCAGGAACTCCTTCATCTTGGCGAAGAATCCCTCGTGCTCCGGGCTGCCTTTGCTGTGCGACCTCGCCTCGCCCTCGAATTCCTCCAGCAGCTCGCGCTGCCGCCGGGTGAGATGCTGGGGCGTCTCCACCTTGGCCTGCACCACCATGTCGCCGCGTGCGGTGCTGCGCAGCACGGAAAAGCCACGTCCGCGCAGCCGGAATTGCGCGCCGGCCTGGGTCCCCGCCGGGATTTTCACCTTCTGGGTGGTGCCGTCGATCGCCGGCACGTCGATCTCGTCGCCGAGTGCGGCCTGGCTCATGCGCAGCGGCACCTCGCAGAAGATATGCGCGCCCTCGCGGTGGAACAGCGCATGCGGGCGCAGCGCCACGTGCACGTAGAGATCGCCGTTCGTGGCGCCCTGCCCGCCCGCTTCGCCCTCGCCCTGGATGCGTATGCGCGTGCCGTCCTCGACGCCTGGCGGCACCGTGACCTGCAATGTGCGCTCGCGCTGCACGGTGCCGGCACCCTGGCAGACGCGGCAGGGGTTGCGTATCACCCGGCCGGCGCCGCCGCAGGTCGGGCAGGTACGCTCGATCAGGAAGAAGCCCTGCTGGGCGCGCACCTTGCCGGCGCCGTTGCAGGTGGTGCAGGCCTCAGCGGCCGCCTTGCCATCGGACGAGCCGGTGCCGCGGCACGCCTCGCAGGTAACACGCGTGGGCACCCTGACCGGGGTTTTCACGCCGGTGAACGCCTGCGCCAGGTCTATCTCGACCTGGACCTGGATGTCCGCGCCGGTGCGCGTGCGGCTGCGGCCACCCCCGCGGCCGGCGAAATCGCCGAACATCTGGTCGAAGATGTCGCCCAGGCCGCCGGCGCCGGAGAAGTCGAACCCGCCGGGCGCACCGCCGCCCTGCTCGAACGCGGCGTGGCCGAAACGATCATAGGCGGCGCGTTTCTGCTCGTCCTTGAGAACCTCATAGGCTTCAGAGACGATCTTGAACTGGGCTTCGGCCGCTTTGTCGTTCGGATTGCGGTCCGGGTGGTGCTTCATTGCGAGCTTGCGGTAGGCCTTTTTCAGGTCCTCCGGGCTGGCGTCTCGCGCGACCTCGAGTGTCGTGTAGTAGTCGGGTTTTGCCATGAGATATCCAAAGGCCAAGGGCTCCGCCCCTGGACCCCGCTGGGGCCTTGGGCCCCAGACCCCTGGGCTTCGCCCTGATCGGGGCGAAGCCCAGGGGTCTGGGGCCGACTGGCCCCAGCGGGGTCTGGGGCAGAGCCCCAGCGCTTACGCTGACTTTTTCTTGCTCTCGTCGAGCTCTTCAAACTCAGCATCGACCACATTATCGCCACCGGCCGCAGGCGCCTCAGCCTGAGCACCGGCAGCAGCCTCGGCCTTATAGACGTGCTCGCCGATCTTCATCGCCGACTGTGTCAGCTTTTCGCTGGCCGCCTTCAGCGCCTCGGCGTCTGTCCCTTCCATGGCCGATTTCACCGCGGCCACCGCGGACTCGGCCTCGCCCCGATCGGCCGCGGGCATCTTGTCGCCGTGCTCCTTCAGGTTCTTCTCCACCTGATGCACCATCGCCTCGGCCTGGTTGCGCGCCTCCACCATCTCGCGACGCTTCTTGTCGGCATCCGCGTTGGCTTCGGCGTCCTTCACCATCTTCTCGATATCGGCGTCCGACAGGCCGCCGCTGGCCTGGATGCGTATCTGCTGCTCCTTGCCTGTCGCCTTGTCGCGCGCGCTTACGGACACGATGCCGTTTGCGTCGATGTCGAACGTCACCTCGATCTGCGGCATGCCGCGCGGTGCGGGCGGAATGCCCATCAGGTCGAAATTGCCGAGCATCTTGTTGTCCGCCGCCATCTCGCGCTCGCCCTGGAACACCTTGATGGTCACAGCACCCTGGTTGTCATCCGCCGTGGAGAACACCTGGCTCTTCTTGGTGGGGATCGTGGTGTTGCGATCAATCAGGCGGGTGAACACGCCACCCAGCGTCTCGATGCCGAGGCTCAGCGGCGTCACGTCGAGCAGCAGCACGTCCTTAACGTCGCCGCGCAGCACGGCGCCCTGGATGCCGGCGCCGATCGCCACGACTTCGTCAGGGTTCACGTTGCGCGCGGGGTCGCGGCCGAAGAAGCTCTTCACCGCCTCGATCACCTTGGGCATGCGGGTCATGCCGCCGACCAGGATCACCTCGTTGATGTCGGACGCGGTAACACCGGCATCCTTCAGCGCAGCGCGGCAGGGCTCGAGCGTGCGGCTGATCAGGTCATCGACCAGGCTCTCCAGCTTCGCGCGGCTGAGCTTCATCACCAGGTGCTTCGGCCCGGAGGCGTCGGCGGTGATGAACGGCAGGTTGATCTCCGTCTCCTTGGCGGTGGACAGCTCAATCTTCGCCTTTTCGGCGGCTTCCTTCAGCCGCTGCAGCGCAAGCTTGTCGGTGCGCAGGTCGATGCCCTGGTCGCGCTTGAACTCGCTGGCCAGGTAGTCGATCACCCGGGCGTCGAAATCCTCGCCGCCGAGGAACGTGTCGCCGTTGGTGGACTTCACCTCGAACACGCCGTCGCCGATTTCCAGGACCGAGACGTCGAACGTGCCGCCGCCCAAATCATAGACCGCGATCGTGCCGCCGTTCTTCTTATCCATGCCGTAGGCCAGCGCGGCCGCGGTCGGCTCGTTGATGATGCGCAACACTTCGAGGCCGGCGATGCGGCCGGCATCCTTGGTCGCCTGGCGCTGCGCGTCATTGAAATACGCGGGCACGGTGATGACGGCCTGCGTCACCTTCTCGCCGAGATAGGCCTCGGCGGTCTCCTTCATCTTGCCGAGGATGTCGGCACTGATCTTGCCGGGCGCGTATTTCTCGCCGCGTGCTTCGACCCAGGCGTCGCCGTTGTCGGCCTTGACGATCTTGTAGGGCACGAGGTCGCGGTCTTTCGCCACCAATGGATCGTCATAGCGGCGGCCGATCAGGCGCTTGACGGCATATAGCGTGTTCGACGGATTGGTGACAGCCTGGCGCTTTGCCGCCTGGCCGACCAGCCGCTCGCCGGATTCGGTGAACGCCACCATGCTCGGCGTGGTGCGCGCGCCTTCGCTGTTCTCGATCACATGGACGTCGCCGGACTCCATTATCGCCACGCACGAATTGGTCGTGCCCAGGTCGATACCGATCACCTTACTCATACGCGGAAAACTCCTCTCTAGCGGCCGGGTGCGGCCCGAAGCACCGAACGCGGCCCTCAACTCGATGTGGCGGGATGTATTGAGCAGGTGGCCCCAACACAAGGGGCAGAGCCCCTTCAGACGATGGCAGATTACAGAACATAGAGCGAACATTTTGTTGCCCAGGTCCTGTGCCGACGGATAGTTTGCCGATTGCGCATCAGGCCGCGCAGCAGCTCGCGCATCGGGTCGGCAAACACGCCCCGACCGGCGGCAGCGTGGCCTGGTGCACACCACAGCGCCGGGGGATATTCGCGATGTCGTTTCGCCAGCAGAGTGCCTTTGCCTATGTGCCCGCGCTCACAGCACTGCTGGCGGCGACCAGCCTGACGCCGCCGGCGCGCGCGCAGACCAGCTTCATCGCGCCGGACGGCCGCAATCGCTATCCGGGCGTGACCATCTTCTGCCCGAGCGGCAACGGCGTGGCGCCCTGCGTGTTCGGCGGCGGCGGTGGTGGTGGCGGCGGCGGCGCGGTCACGGTGAATCTCGGCACGTCCGGCGCGGTATCCGCCACCAACCGCTTTCCGGTGACGGACGCGGCGCTCGACGCGCTGATCAGCGGCGGCGCGCTCAGCGTATCCGGCTCGGTGAGCCTGGCCGGCACGCCGGGCGTGAGTTTTGTCGGCACACCGAACGTTAGAGTCTGGTCGGCCGCCGACGGTGGGCCTGGGCGCGGGCACGTTCACCGTCGGCGGGGTGACGCAGGCGGGGCCGTGGACGGTGTCGCTCGGCGCGGGCGGCAACACGATCGGCACGGTGGGGCTGGCGAGCGGCGCCTCGGTGTCGCTGGGGAGTGGCACCAGCCTGATCGGCACGGTGACGGTCGCGGGGTCCGGCGGCGCGGTGAGCCAGAGCGGCGCCTGGACGGTGGGGCTGGCGCCTGGGAGCACGGTAGGGCTCGCCACCGGGTCCAGCGTGTCCCTCGGCGCCGGCAGCAACATGATCGGCACCGTCACGGTGGCCAATCCGGGGGGCGGCGGCTCCGGCGGCGCGGTGACCGAAAGCGGCGCCTGGACGGTGGGACTCACGCCGGGGACGACACTGGGGGTGGCGTCGCTGCCGGCTCTGGCGACCGGCACCAACAGCATCGGCGGAGTGAGCCAGAGCGGCGCCTGGAGCGTGGGGCTGAGCGCCGGCACCAGCGTCGGCGTGTCATCGCTGCCCGCGTTGCCGACCGGTGCGAACGCCATCGGCAGCGTTGGCGTGTCCAACTTTCCCAGCGTGCAGAGCGTGTCCGGCAGCATAAGCCAGGCGGGCAACTGGACGGTGGGACTGAGCGCCGGCAACACGATCGGGCTGGGCGCCGGCAGCAACATGATCGGCACCGTGACCGTTGCCAACCCGGGCGGCGGCGGCTCCGGCGGCGCGGTGACCGAGAGCGGCGCCTGGACGGTGGGGCTCACGCCGGGGACCACATTGGGCGTGGCGTCGCTGCCGGCTCTGGCCACCGGCACGAACAGCATAGGCGGTGTGAGTGAAAGCGGGCCGTGGAACGTGGGGCTTAGCGCCGGCGCGAGCGTCGGCGTATCGTCGTTGCCCGCTTTGCCGGCTGGCACGAACGCCATCGGCAATGTCGGCGTATCCAACTTTCCCAGCGTGCAGAGCGTATCCGGCAGCATCAGTCAGGCGGGCAGCTGGACCGTCGGGCTCGCGCCTGGCGCGAGCGTGGCGCTCGGCAACTCCACGAGCATGATCGGCACCGTGACGGTCGCCAATCCGGGGGGCGGCGGCTCCGGCGGCGCGGTCAGCCAGAGCGGCAGCTGGACGGTGGGGCTGGCCACAGGCACCACGCTCGGCGTCACCTCGCTGCCGAGCCTGCCGGTCGGCAGCAACGATATCGGTTTCGTCGATATCAACTCGCTGCCCGCTTTGCCCGCCGGCAGCAATGCGATCGGCACCGTCGCAGTATCCAACTTCCCGGCCGCTGTCGCATTGCCGGCCGGCAGCAACGCCATTGGCACGGTGTCGGTCGCCAACTTCCCGGGCACCGTCGCCCTGGCCGCCGGCAGCAGCGCGGTGGGCACGGTTGCGGTGTCCAACTTCCCCGGCACGGTGAGCCTGGCGTCCGGCGTAAACGCGATCGGATCGGTGTCGGTGGCCAATCTTCCCGCCACCCAGGCGGTCTCCGCGGCGTCGCTGCCGTTACCGGCAGGGGCGGCCACCGCCGCCAACCAGGCTTCGCCGCTGGGTCCGGTGGCGCCCGGGGCCGCCACCGCCACCACCGCGATGGTCATGGGTTGCCTGGCAAACACCACGCTGCCGAGCTTCAACCCCGGCCAGCAGGGCGCGGTCGCCTGCGACACCTCCGGCCACCTCTACGTAGTGACCGTGCCGAGTGCGAACAACGTGCCGACCTACCAGCAGGCGGTCTCCAGCGGCGGCGCCAGCGTATATCGCGCGATCAACACGGCGGCCTCGGCGATGGCGGCGAACGTAAAGGCCGCGACCGGCATGGTGTATGGCTACGAGGCCTGCAACAGCGGCAGTGCGGCGGCCTACCTGCGGCTGTTCGCGCTGGCGGGCGCGCCCACCGTGGGCACCAGCGTTCCTGCGATCAGCAAGCTGCTGCCGGCCGGCGCCTGCCAGAGCGTGGCCAACAGCGTGGGGTTGGTGTTCAACACCGGCATCGCGGTGGACGTGACGTCCGGCAGCATGGCCGACAGCGACACCACGGCCGTGGCGACCGCGAGCCAGGTCACCGTTGAGGTATATTACAAATAGCGTGCCTTGCCGAACGCGTCAGCAAAAGCCTGCACCCCGACGCCGGCACAACGGCTCACCCCCCATTGCAGCCGCAAGACTCCCAAAATGAATGGGAGCCTCCGTGCAGGCGTCGGAGCAAAAGCTTTTTGGTCCTTTTTCTCGAAAAAGGACTGCTTCCTACCTTGCCTGAAATACATCCGTGGTTGTACCCGCCTCAAGAAGGCGGCTCGTCGCGTATAGCGCGATGGTGCAGCAGCACGAGCGCCCGGCGCAGCCGCCGTATGCCGCCGCGCACCTGCCCGCTTTCGCACATCTCGCGCCCCTCGGAGAGCAGGCGCTGCACGTCCAGCGACATGCTGCGGCGGTCCGCCACCTGGCGCGCGAGCTGCGCGCAATAGGCCGGCGTGTCGCTGGAAAGCACGAAACTCGGCGTCTCGTCGGCCCGGGCGAGCCCCGCCACGCACAGCCACGCAAGCAGCACAGGCAGTCCCAGGGCGCGGCGAATCGTCATCTGTGGATGTCTGATGCCAGCCGGGCGGTATCTTCCCCATGGTTTCCGGATGAAGCGCTGTTCATCTGCTGCTGCGCCACCAGCGACAACGCCGGAATCACCAGCGTCGCGCGCAGGCCGGGATGGGCATCTTCCAGCAGCAGCGCGCCCTCATGGAGCAGCGCCACCGCCTGTACCAGTGCCAGCCCCAGGCCGGAGCCCGGCGTGCTGCGCGCCGCCTCGCCGCGGAAGAAACGTTCGGTGGCGCGCGGCCGGTCGGCCTCCGGAATGCCAGGGCCCTCATCGGCCACCGACAGCCGCACCTGGCGATCCACCCGCGCGGCCGCCAGCGTGATACTGGCCGCCATCGGGCGAGAACTTGATCGCGTTGTCCAGCAGGTTCGCCACCGCCTGCTGCAGCAGGTCGCGGTCGCCCAGTATCGCCAGCGTATCCGGCACCTCGAGCCGCAACACCAGCCCGCCATGTTCCTCGGCCACCGCGCTGTACAGCTCGGCCAGATCTGCCAGCAGCGGACCCAGATCGATCTCGGCAAAGGCCGAACGACGCGCGCCCACCTCGATTTCGGCGATGCGCATCAGCGCGTGAAACACCGCCGTCACGTTGTCCAGGTCGCTGACGGCGCGCTCCACGCCGGTGCGCAGCTCGCCCTCCGAGCGGGCGTGCAGGACCGCGTCCTCCAGCCGCGCGCGCGCCCGGGTGATCGGCGTGCGCAGATCGTGCGCGATCGCGTTGCTCACCTGGCGCACGCCGTCCATCAGCCGGGCGATGCGCTCGAGCATGGTGTTGATCGATTTCGGCCATGCGGTCGAACTCGTCACCGCGGCCGGAGCGGCGCACCCGCGGCGTGAGGTCGCCGCCGGCGATCGCCTCCGCGGTGGCCGACACCTCGGCAACCATACGGCGGAACACGTTGCGTATCACGTAGGCGCCGGCGGCACCGAGGCCGGCGATCACCAAAAGCGAGGAGAAAAGTGCGTTGGTGAGCAGGCGGCGCAGCTCCACCCTCCCGCGCACGTCGCGCCCGACCAGCAGTCGGAAGCCGCCCGGCAGGTCGTAGCGGCGCACGTCGGCCAGGCTGCGGGTGCCGGCGCGCGCCACCTGGAGTTCGTAGAACACGCCTGGCGTTTCCACCTTGGCGGGCCACTGGTTGAGGTTACCCGCGACCCAGCGCTGCAGCGGGTCCGTCACCTCGTAGATCGCGTCGTCATCGACGTTCTCGCTGAGCCGCTCCTGTATGGTGAGCAGCAGTGCCGGCACGCCGCCTTCGGACCAGCGCTCCACCAGGCCCTGGGCATCCGCGTTGATCGCGGCTTCGACCTGGCGGTCGAGCAGGTTGGCGGTGGAGAACCAGAGGAAGGCCACCAGCGCCAGCGCGGAGAGCGCGAAGACGAGGCCGAACAGGGTGGCGAAGCGCAGGCTGGCGGAGCGGATCAAAAGGAAGCAAGGCCTTCTTTTCTGAAGAAAAGAAGCAAAAGACTTTTATTCCCCCGCCTGCACCGAAGCTTGCGCAGACTCTGCCGGCGCTCGCCTTTGCAAAACGAGCGCACGCTTCGGTGCAAGCGGGGGAGCAAACGTTTTTTGCTTCTTTTTTGCAAAAAAGAAGGCCTTCCTTGCCTAGGCTTCGTCACTCAGGCCGAAGCATATACCCGGCATTCCTAATCGTATGGATCAGCGAAGATCCAAACGGCTTGTCGATCTTCTGCCGCAGACGGCTGACATGCACGTCGATCACATTCGTTTGTGGGTCGAAATGATAATCCCACACGCCCTCCAGCAGCATCGTGCGCGTGACTACCTGCCCCGCATGGCGCATCAGGTATTCCAGCAAGCGGAATTCGCGCGGCTGCAGGTCGATCTTCTGCCCGGCGCGGCGCACCCCGCGCGACAGCAGATCCATCTCCAGGTCACCCACCAGCAGCTTGGTCTGCGGCCCGTCGGACTTGCCGCGCCGTGTCAGCGCCTCGACGCGGGCCAGCAGCTCGGAGAACGCGAAGGGCTTGGTCAGGTAGTCGTCGCCGCCGGCTTTCAGGCCGGCGACGCGCTCATCGACCTGGGCCAGTGCCGAGAGCAGCAGCACGGGCGTGGCGTTGTTCTGGCTGCGCAGGGTTTCCAGCAGGCGGATGCCGTCGATGCCGCCGGGCAGCATGCGGTCGAGGATTATGGTGTCGAACGCCTCGCTGGCGGCCATGAACAGGCCGTCGCGGCCGTTATCGGAGTGCTCTACCACGTGGCCGGCTTCGCGCAGGCCCTTGACCACGAATTGCGCGACTGTGGGGTCGTCTTCTACCAGAAGGATTCGCATTTCTTTCGTGGTCCTAGCGTTTGATTACGTAAGGCAAGGCAAGCAGTCCTTTTTCGAGAAAAAGGACCAAAAAGCTTTTGCTCCCTGTCGGCGTGTGTTGGACCACTCCCCGACAGGGACCAAAAGTCTTTTGCTTCTTTTCTTCAGAAAAGAAGGCCTTTCTTTCTCTCTTCACTGCTCCGGCACCGATTCGGGCTCCACCTGCGGCGGCTCCGGCGGACGGCGCCCCACCACCACCGACACATCGAGGCTGCCCGTCCCGCGCCGCACCCGCAGCCTAGCCGTGCCGCCAGGGTTCACCGCCGACACGTCACGTATCAGCTCGCGCGTGCTCTCCACCCGCTCGCCGTTGATCGCCACCACCACGTCGCCGGCGCGCAACCCGGCGCGTGCGGCCGGCCCGCCATGGTTGACCGCCGCGATCGCGGCACCCGCGCGCTTATGCGCCGTGGTGTCCAGATCCACGCCCAACCAGCCGCGGTCCACATGCCCCTTGGCCAGCAGCTCGTCGACGATGCGCTGGGCGATCTCCGACGGGATCGCGAAGCCGATGCCCACGGAGCCGCCGGTGGGCGACACGATCGCGGTGTTCAGCGCGATCACCTGGCCGGACATGTTGAAGCTGGGCCCGCCGGAATTGCCCGGGTTGATCGGCGCATCGAGCTGGAAGAAATCGTCGAACGGGCCGGCGCCGATGTCGCGGCCGCGCGCGCTGACGATGCCGGCGGTGACCGAGCCGCCAAGGCCGAACGGGTTGCCGGCCGCCATGATCCAGTCGCCCACCTGCACCGAGCGCGAATCGCCCCACGGCACGGCGGCCAGCTTGTGGTCGGCATCCACCTTGATCACCGCAATGTCCGTCAGCTCGTCGGTGCCGATCACGTGGGCGGGGAGCTCGGAGCCGTCGGTGAAGCTCACGAGTATCTTGTCCGCCTCGCCCACCACGTGATTGTTCGTCACGATGATGCCGGTGGGGTCCAGCACGAAGCCGGAGCCGGCGCCGATCATCTGCTCGCGTTTGCCTTTCAGGCGGTCCCGGAAGGTTTTCTCGAACGGGGTGCCGCGGAGCTCGGGCGGCATGCCGGTGGTGGCTTGCGGGTCCGCCACGCTCATGCGGACGGCGATGTTGACCACGGCGGGCACCACGCGGCGCACCAGAGGGGCGAAGGTGAGCGGGCCGGTTTGCACCAGCGGCTGGGCGTGCAGCGGGGTGGCGGCCAGGATGGCGGCAAAGGCGAGCAGCTTGAGGGGGGCGGCGCGTCGCATGTTCAAGCTGTTGCATGGGCGCGGTTGAGTAACAAGAACGCTGGCTTGGGGCTGAATTCGGCGTAACGCAGTGGGGGTGGGCGGGACTGCTTTCTACAACGATGAGGGTTAGGTGCTCGGCTGCGGGGTACCTCCGTCATGGTCCGACGCTGCACGCGGCCGAACGCGATGCGCACCCCATGCTGGCGATAACAGCCAGCGCGGTTTGTCTGCTCTGCGCAGGTTCGGGTCTCGGTAGGATATCGAACGATATCCCAAATAGCGCGCAAGCTGCTTAACCAGGAACGCGCAGTCCACAACTATGGCAGCCTGGGATGTATAGTACCCGCTTTTCGGCGAACAAATCGGACTGCGTCCCGGATAACGAAATAGAGGTTGCGGAGGTCCAGATCTTCGCCGGACTCGCCGAAACCGAGCGCAGAACCGATAGGTAGACCAGGCCGGCTCGCCGGTATATTCTCGTCCGAGCTTTCAACGTGCTTGAAGTAGTGCGCAAGAACATAAATCAAACTAAAACGAAGCGATTCCTTGCCCCAGTTTTGCCGGACAGTACCTGGGGAGACGCTGTTTTCCTCTGCAAAACGATCGACTGCATGGAATGGAATATCGCGAGATTGGTGAGATAAGCGTGCCGTATCGCGTTGCGATTGGAACCGAAATCATCAGATTTCGAATCGACTATCGATTTCAGGTAGCGCGTAAATGTGTTCGTATTTTCTGCAGGATGTGTGCGGCAGATATTGCAAGCCGCTAATCGCGCATCGCGTAGCAAACACGACTAAGCATCAAACATTAGAATGTTTGTGTTGTGTGCTGCTTGCGACCCGGGTTTGTCATTGCCGGAGGGGAAAAGCTATGAACGCTACGTCCCCTGCCGATAAACCGCCAATACCGCCCCAGCCCGCACCAGCGTAGGCTTATCCCTCGTCCCGCTCAGATGGTCGCGTAGAAACCGACGCTGAAACGCCCGTATGCTGTCCGCATCATCCCCCTCATACCCGATCTCCACCAGCGCGGCCCGCAGATCACCCACAGGCGCCCCGTCCGCCCCGGGCCACAAGCCTATCCCCGCCTCGGCCAGCCCGCGCCAGTCGAACAGCTCGCCCGGGTCCTGCTTGCGCGACGGCGCGATATCGCTATGCGCCACCACATTCTGCGGCGGGATCGCGTGGCGCCCCAAAATCCCCAGGCACAGCTCGCGCACCGCCACCATCTGCGCCGGCGGGAACGGCCGGTATCCCCATTCATGCCCGGGATTGACGATCTCGATCCCGATCGACGGATCGTTCAGCGTCCGTCGCCCACGCCAGAACGAAACCCCGGCATGGAACGCGCGCCGCGCCTCGGGCACCAGCCGCAACACACTGCCATCCTCATCGACCACATAATGCGAAGACACCCGCGACTCCGGATCGCGCAGCCGCGCCACCGCCTCGGCGGCCGTTTTCATGCCCGTGTAATGCAGCACCAGCATGTCGATCCCGCACGGCCGCTCGTCCTGGTTCGGGCTCGGCAGATCCACAATCGCCGACTCGCCAGCAGCCCCGCTCAAAGCCCGCGCTCCCGCTTCACCCGGTCCCAGGCAGCATTGATGTTGGCCACCTTTTCGGTGGCGCGCGCGATGAATTCCGGCGGCACGCCGCGTGCGGCCAGGCCGTCCGGATGGTTCTCCCGCATGAGCTGCTTCCAGGCGGCGCGTACCGCCTCGTCGGATGCCGCACGTTCCACGCCGAGCACGCCGTAGGGATCAGGCTCGCTGCCGGCCTGCGCCCGGGCAGTGCCGCCGCGCGCGCGTTCCCAGGCCGGGCCGTCCAGCCCGAAGCCACGGGCGCAGCGGGCGAGGAAATCCAGCTCGGCGGCATTCACCGCGCCGTCCGACTTGGCGATGCCGAACAGGCCGGCAAGCACGTCCTCCAGCACGCCGCGGCTGTCGGCAAAGCTGGCGCCGAGCTGCTGGGCGTAGCCATCGGGACTGTCCGGCGTGTCGCGCGCCTGGTCGAACAGCCGGCCCACCTCACGCGCATTCTCCGCCGGCACGCGGAAATGCCGCTTGAAGCCGTCGATCTCCGCGCGGGTGACGGGGCCGTCGCATTTGGCCAGCTTGGCGGACAGGGCCACCACGGCCATGGCGAACACCTGCTCGCGCGGCACGAACATTGCGGCCAGGCGCGCGGGGTGGAAGCGGCCGGGGCTCACGCCGCCGCGGTCCGCCGCATGGCCGAGGGCCGCGCCCATCATGGCACCCGGCGGCCCGCCCATCGCGAAGCCCGCCACGCCGCCCAGCAGTTTGCCCCAGTAGCTCATGGGGGGAGCATACGCCGGCCAGGGTTAAGCAAGGAAGGCAAGCAGTCCTTTTTTGGAAAAAAGGACCAAAAAACTTTTGCTCCCTGTCGGCGACTGCCTCAGCACTCCCCGACAGGGACCAAAAGTTTTTTGCTTCTTTTTTTCAAAAAAGAAGGCCTTCCTTGCTGCGATGCACCCCACCCTGACCAGCAGCACCCGGCAGGCCCCAAGCTGGCGCCCCCTTGCCTGGTTCGTCACGGCCATCGCGCTCCTGGTCCTGGCCGCCTGGACAGGACCCCCCTGCTGGACTGGGGCCGCTTCCGCACCGCCATCGCCAGCATCGCCGCCGCCCGCCTCGGCCGCCCCGTGGTCATCAACGGCGAGATCAGCCTGCGCCTGCTGCCCCAGGCGGTGCTCACGGCGAACGACGTGACGCTGGCCGATCCCGGCGACGGCGTGTCCGTGCAGGTCGCGGCGCTGCGGCTGCAAGTGGCCACGCTGCCGCTGGCGGCAGGCGAAATGGTGGTGCGTGACCTCGTGCTGTCCGCCCCCGTGCTGCATCTGCCATGGGCCCTGCCGAACGGTATCGGCCGGTCCGCGCGCCCGCTTGTGCCGCACGAATTCGCCGCCCGCATCGAGAACGGCACCCTGCGCATCGGCGCCGCCGAGGTGACCGGCATCACCGCCTCGCTGCATGGCGGCCCGGCCACCGCGGCGGCCGGGGCCGACGCGGCCCAGGTGGCGGCGTTCGGCGCCGAGGGGTTCGCGGCTGCGGGTGGGCGGAGCTGGCGGTTCACCGCGGCCCTCGGCGCGCCGGATGCGGACGGCGTGAGCGCCGTCGACATCGCGGTGCGCGGCCAGGGTGCCGTGGCCGATACCGGCGGCAGCCTGCAGGGCACGCTGGCGGACGGCGTGGTGCAGGGCCGCCTGCGCGCCGGCGGGCCCGACCTCTCGCTGGTGATGCCGGCCGCGGCCGCTGCCTGGACGGCGGAGGCGCCGTTCGTGGCCGATGCCACGCGGGTGGAGGCCAACGCGATAAGCCTGTCGCTGGGCGGGGCACCTGCCGATGGCGCGCTGGTGCTGCATATCGACGCGCCGGCACGTCTCGAGGGCCATCTGCATGCCGCCTCGCTCGATCTCGACGGCTGGGCCGCGCTGCTCGGCCGCGGTCTCGGCGCCGGCGCGGGTGCCGGCCCGGCGATCGGTTTCATGCTCCCCCTGCAGATCGGCCTGGCCGCCGACTCGGCGCGCCTGCTGGACGGCCCGCTCACCGGGGTGCAGGCGACGCTGGTTTCGGACGGGCGCAGCCTCTCCTTCCGCCAGGCGCAAGCGGGCCTGCCGGGCGGCGCCAGGCTGGCCGCCGACACTGTGCGCCTGGTGCGTGGCCAGGACGGACAGCTCGCCGCCTCCGGCCTGGCGCATCTCGCAGCCCCCGATCTGCACGCCACCCTGGCCTGGCTGGGCCGTCTGGCACCGGCGCTGGCGCAGAGCCTGCCGGACGGCGCGCTGCGTCAGGCGCAGGTGTCCGGGCTGCTCAGCCTGCAGGCAGGGCGCGGATCGGTGGCCGGGCTGACCGGCCAGGTGGACGGAAACTTCGTGCAAGGCGGCCTTTCAATACGGCTCGACGGCCACCCGCATCTCGCCGCCGAACTGGATCTGGCGCTGCTGCCGCTCGACACCTGGCTGGGCCGCGCAAGTGAAGCCGCTAGCCTGGCCGCCTTTGCCGGGTATTTCACCGGCGCCGAGACCAGCCTGCACCTCAGGGCGGCGCGCGCCACCTTGCACGGCCAGATGCTGGAAAACCTCGACGCGACCGCCAGCACCGGCGCCGGCGGCCTGCTGCTGGCGCGCGCGCAAGCCGGGCTGGACGGCGCGGCACTCAGCCTGGCCGGGGCGATCGCGGCGGATGGAAGCCTGCACGGCGTGCGTTTCGGCGCGCGTGCGGACGCCCTGGAGACCGTCCTGCCCCGTCTGCCGGCCACCGCACGCTGGGCGCCGGATCTGTGGCATGGCGCTGGCGCGCTGCAGGTGATTGGCGAGGGTCCGCCGGACGGCCTCTCAATCCAGGTTCGCGCCGACGTGAACGACCTGGTGCTCGAGGCGGACAGCCTGCGCGATACCCGCGCCGGCACGGGCAGCACCACACTCACCTTGCGCCATCCCGGCGCGCCGCGTCTGGTCGCCGAACTTGGGCTGCCGCAGGCGCTGGGCCTGCCCACGGGCCTGGCGCAGACAGCGCGGTGGCTGGACACCGGGGCGCTGACCCTGCGCGCGCATTTTCGCGACAGCCCATCGCATCTGGCCGTGCAGGATTTCGACCTGAACGCGGCGGCGCTGCGCCTGTCCGGCGGGTTCACCGCAGACTGGTCCGGCGTGGCGCCGATGCTGGACGGCACGCTCGCCTTCGATCAGCTCACCCTGCCCGGCGTGCCGCCGGATCTGGAGCACGCCCATATGCTGGCCGGCTGGGCCTCGCATTTCCATGTGACGGCCAACTCCGTCAGCGTTGGTCTGCGTGAGTTGGCGCGAAAGGCGGCCGCCGACCTGAGCGTCGCCGGTGGGCTGGTCAAGCTCAACGCCCTATCGGCAGAAATTGCGGGCGGAAGGCTGAGTGCCGCGGCGGAGGCCGACCTGCGGCGGCGGCACTTCACGACGCATCTGCAACTGGCCGGGGCGTCGCTGTCCGGTGGGATAAGCGTCTGGCCGGTAGATTTGACGGCCGGAACAGCCGATCTGGATCTGCAGCTCGAACTCGCCGGCACGGATCTCGCCAATCTGGCAGGAAAGGCTGTTGCAGACCTGCATGACGCGACTGCCACGGGGTTCGACCTGGCGCTGCTCACCGCGTCCACGCCGCTGCACACCAAAGCCGGCCGGCTCGCGGCGAGATCAGCGTTGGTGACAGGGGCCAGTCCGGGGCTGTCCGGCACGCTGGCTGCAACCATTTCCGACGGCACGGTCACGCTGAATTCGGCGAAATTGCAGTCCCGGAATGGTTCGGCCGAGATCGCCGGGAGCGTCAACCTGGTGCAGGAGGTGGTCGATATGCACCTGAACCTATGGCCTTTGTGGCGGGACGCACCGGGCTTTGCCGTTGGCCTGCGCGGCCCGATCCGTCAGCCGTCAGAAGCGGCGGAACCGGACCGGTTGGAGACCGGCACGCACGCGCATGCGCGAACGCATCATGCAGGAGCCACGAAAATCATGTATAAAACCATCATCAGCAGCAGCATGAACCCGCCGGCGAGCGTCAGCGGCTTCCAAGTGCCGCTCGACCGGAGCGCCGCATTGTATTTGCAAGTTCTGCACAACCCATCCAGCGGCTTCTTCAACTGGAAATGTGATGGCGCAGCTTTCCAGCCTGCCGCCCGCCACTCGGCCTCCGGCATCGTGGCCGGCTGGCTCTTTGCAACTTCATAGCGTTCCCGCTGGCCGACACTCGTAAGCGGCATCGCCTTGCCGCATCTCCTGCATTCATCCACCCCATATGCCAATTGGTTCACCGCTGACGCACAGGCCGACATACTGGCGGCGCGAATCCGACGTCAAGCCTGGCCATCCTCGCCATAAGGCAACGCGTTGCTGGACTAACAGTCGAAACTGTTCGTGCATGTCGCACGGCAAATACGTTTGGAGAGCCTC
The DNA here is from genome assembly GCA_963795825.1 of uncultured Alphaproteobacteria bacterium. Taxonomy (GTDB): domain Bacteria; phylum Pseudomonadota; class Alphaproteobacteria; order Acetobacterales; family Acetobacteraceae; genus BOG-908. Next base: position 751,925 of record CAWCIW010000005.1, read on the forward strand.
ATGAACCATCGACGGGTCGCTTTCGTGGCGTCGGCATCTTTCCTGACGGTCTGGAGCTGCAATACGGAAGCGGCCAGCCCGGACCAGTCCTCCTCGCTGCACGGCACTGCTCCGGCGCATCACCACACCAGCCACAAAACACACCGGCACGCACAGGCGGCCAGCCTTGCGCCGCTGGCGAGCACGGCGGCGGCGCCACCTGCCGCGCCTACCTCCTCGCCCGCGCCGGTGCCGAACGAGGCGCTGAACGCGCCGATCGACAACACCTCGACAGAGACCACCGCGGCGCCGCGCGTGTTCCAGCTGCATTACCCGCCGCAAGGCGACGGCTACACCACCGGCTCGAGCTCGCAGGCGCTCGATGATCGCGAGGCGGCGAAAGCCACCGGCGTCGAGGTAAAGGTCCCGCTGCCACAGTGAGGCGCGCGGACGCGGGGCGCGGTGCTTCGCTGGCCGGCACGAACATAGCGACGTATTCAGCCCGTGCGCCGTTCGCCGCCTTGACACCCCAGGGTGCGACATCTAGCAAGCCGATGCTTTCCAGCACGGGGGCACGCAGCCCCCGGAGCCGTGGATGAGCGAGGATGAGAACGGCGCCGACGGCTCTTTCGAGGATCGTCTGCGTGCCGCGCGCGTCCGGCAGGGTCTTACCCCTGGCGACGCTCCGGTTGTCTCAGCCGGGACCGGCGGCGGTTCCGCCCTGGGCCTCGGAATGCGCGTGGGTGTGGAGCTGGTCTCCGCCCTGGCCGTGGCAGTCGCCATCGGCTGGGCGCTGGATCGCTGGCTGCATACCCTGCCGCTGTTCCTCGTGATTTTCCTGGTGCTGGGCGGAGCGGCGGGCGTGGCGAATGTGTGGCGGCTGGTCGGGCGGAGCCCGTCTTGAAACAGTCAGCCGGCACGGCGCCCGTCCTGAAGAATTAGGCTTGGCCGGGATGTCCGGCCGGATAGGGATACGCGCAAGGTGCCACCGCCGATCGAACACAGCAGCGGCCACGCGATCGACGCGCTGAGCCAGTTCCAGCTGGTGCCGCTGGTCCCGTTCAGCCGCGCGCTCAGCTTCACGCAGTCCAACCTGCTGATGGTGATCGGCAGCGTGCTCGTGCTGGCGCTGCTGTATTTCGGCTCGCGCCCGCGCGCCGTGGTGCCCGGCCGGCTGCAGGCCGCGGCCGAGCTCTCCTACAACTTCATCTACAAGATGACATCCGACCAGATCGGCACCGAAGGGCGCCAGTTCTTCCCGTTCATCTTCACGCTGTTTTTCTTCGTGCTGATGGGTAATCTGCTGGGCCTGGTGCCCTTCAGCTTCACCTATACCAGCCACATCGCGGTTACCGCGGCGCTCGCGGTGATGGTGATCGTGCTCGTCACTATCGTGGCGCTGGCCAAGCACGGCCTGCGCTTCTTCACCTACTTCTTTCCCGCCGGTGCGCCGGTGTTCCTGGCACCGCTGATCGTGCCGATCGAGATCATCTCCTACCTCTCGCGCCCGGTCAGCCTGTCGATACGTCTGTTCGCCAACATGGTCGCCGGCCACGTGATGTTCGCGGTGTTCGCCACGTTCGTGGTGATGATGGGCGGCCACTCGATCATCGGCGCGTTCGCGGCCATCGGGCCGCTGGCGGTGAACGTGGCGCTCATCGGTTTCGAATTGCTGGTCGCTGCTCTGCAGGCCTACGTGTTTGCGATACTGACCTGCATCTACCTGCACGACGCGGTGCATCTGCACTGACCCGGCGCGGGCTTCTCGGACTTTATTTCTTCACACAAGGACTGGTTTCATGGACGTAGCAGCGGCAACCAAGCTCGGCGCAGGCATCGCGGTGATCGCACTCGCCGGCGTCGGCATCGGCATCGGCAACATCTTCTCGGCGCTGGTCACCAGCATTGCGCGTAATCCTTCGGCGCGCGACCAGGTGTTCGGGCTGGGCATTCTCGGGTTTGCGCTGACGGAGGCCGTGGCCTTGTTCGCGCTGCTGATCGCGTTCCTGATCCTGTTCACCTGAGGCCAGGCAAGGCCTTCTTTTCTGAAGAAAAGAAGCAAAAGACTTTTGCTCCCTGTCGGCGTGTGTTTCAGCACTCCCCGACAGGGAGGAAAAGTTTTTTGGTCCTTTTTTTCAAAAAAGGACTGCTTGCTTCCTTGCTTCTGACCCGGGATCCCGCAATGCGTATGTTTCCAACGGCTGTCGCCCTCTCGCTGATCGCAGCCAGCGCCGCGCATGCGGATACGATGCCGCAGCTCGACCCCGCACACGGCCTTCTGGTGTCCCAGGTCGTCTGGGGCGCGATCATCTTCGCGGCGTTCTATCTTCTGGTGTCGCGGTGGGGCCTGCCGCGCGTGGGCTCCATACTCGCGATGCGCGCCGGCACGATCGCTGCCGATCTGGAGCGCGCGCATGCGGACAAGGCGGACGCGGATCGGGCGGTGGCCGAACTGAACGCCGCGCGCCGGACCGCTTATGCGCAGAGCCAGGCGGCGGTGGCCGAGGCTACCGCACAGGCCAAGACGGAAGCGGCTTCGCGCAGCGCCGCGCAGGAAGCGCGCCTCGACGCGCAGCTTGCCGAAAGCGAAGCGCGTATCGGCGCGGCCCGCACCGCGGCGATGGGCGCGCTGCACCAGGTTGCCTCTGAGACGGCCAACGCCGTGGTGGCGCGTCTGACCGGCGGCTATGCCGACGCGCAGCGCGTGGACCAGGCGGTGCGTGACTTGCTGGCCGAACGCGGCCTGGCTGCCTGACAGGGACCGGATACATGCATCTATTCGTCGAGCCGGAATTCTGGGTTCTCGTCAGCTTCATCATTTTTTTCGTTCTGTTCGGCCGCAAGTTGTGGGCGGGGATCACGAACCTGCTCGACGGCCATGCGCGCGGCATCCGTGCCGAGCTGGCCGAGGTGCAGCGTTTGCGCGCGGAAGCCGCGAAGATGCTGGCTGACGCACAGCGGGCGCGCACCGATGCGATTGCCGAGGCCGAGCAGGTTCTGGCGCGTAGCCGGGTAGAGGCCGCGCAGCTGGCGCAGGCCGCCGCTGCCGAAGCGGAGGCTTCGGGCCGCCGGCGGGAGCGCCTTGCTCTGGATCGTATCGCAGCGGCCGAGAAATCGGCGCTGGACGAGGTGCGCCAGACCGCAGCGGATATCGCGATTGGCGCAGCACGGCAGGTGATTTCGCACGGTATCGGCGCGGATCGCGAGACGGCGCTGCTGGACGGCGCGATCGCCGACCTGCCGCGGGCGCTGCGCGCGGCGTAGCAGATTGGGCGCACGCTCGTGGCTACCGGGTCGGCGCGTACCGTGCTGTCCCGCCAAGCGGCGTACCTTACACCAACCCGTCTTGGGACTGACTCATCGGCAGCAAGAAAGGCCTTCTTTTTCGAGAAAAAGAAGCAAAAAGCTTTTGCTGTGACCCTGCACTAAGATTTCGCTAAGACCGCAATCGCATCGACTTCCGATACGAGCGTAGGCCCTGGTGCAGGCGTCGGAGCAAAAGCTTTTTGGTCCTTTTTCTCGAAAAAGGACTGCTTTCTTGCTTCGCAGCTATCCTGCCGGAAAATACCCTTCCAGCTCGCCCCATTCCCGCTTCGACAAGCCGCTATCCCCTTGCTCCACCACCTCGCCGGCGAGCCTGCGCCGCACTACGGCCAGCATCTGCGCCGACAACGTGACTGCCCCCATCCGATAGTCGCAAAAGGCCGCGTGCGTGGCCGGCACCCAGGCGCGCACCATGTCCAGGATCGCATCTGCGTAGACGCGTATCTCGTACTGCGCGTGCGAATCGGCGCGCAGCGAACAGAAGTTCAGCAGGTTATGCAGGTCGGTTTTCCAGTACCACTGCGTATAGGCGTTCAATGTCAGGTTCATACGCGCCAGCTCGCGTGCCAGGCCCTGGCGGCCCTCGTCGGCCGGCGTGCCGTCCGGCGCCTCGTTCAGCATGTGCACGTAATGGTCGTAGTTGCGCGCGGCGTCGTCGCGCAGCATCGACAGAACCCCTGCCGCTTCGTCGCCCTGCAGCACCGCGCCCCTGCCCTGCCGGTTGGCCGCCGATTGCGCGGCGAGTTGCTCAGGCGCGGGGATGTAGAACTCGCGGTCCATCACCGAGTAGCGCGCGGAATATTCGTTCACGTTGGCCATGCGGTGGCGAATCCACTGCCGCGCCACGAAGATCGGCAGCTTCACGTGCAGCTTGATCTCGCACATCTCGAACGGCGTGCTGTGCCGGTGTCGCATCAGATAGCGTATCAGCCCGGCATCTTCCGACACCCGCCGCGTGCCGCGCCCATAGCTCACACGCGCCGCCTGCACGACCGCGCCGTCGTCGCCCATGTAGTCGATCACCCGGACGAACCCGTGATCCAGCAGCGGCACCGCGGTGAACAGCAGCGCCTCGAGCGCCGGCACAGTCGCCCGCCGCGTGACGCTTGTGCTCTCCCGCTGGGCGTCGATTTCGGCAAGCTGCGATTCGGTCAGGGGCATACCCATACCTACCGCAAACCGATCAGCCCGCGAACGGCATCCCACCGGTTTGTTCGAAAACGTGCCCTGGTGAGTCGACTGGCGTGGTTGTTAGAGCACCGGAGCGGAGTGGCCGCTGGGCCATGAGCACCGGAGCGCAGAAGAACCGCGTCAGACGGCCACCAGGGCGCGTTTTCGAATAAACCGGAAGTGGGGGCATTCTGTTGCCCGGGGCCCCCTAACCGCGCGTGTCACTGCTTACGCAGCGATCGCAAGTGCTTCGAAGTTATCGTTGGCACTTGTAAATTGACCCGATGACGGCGGTATCATGCCGGGCAAAAGATGAGCCTTTACCACGCGTGTCGAGCCTGTGTCGTCCCCATATATGGTGGAAACGCCGGGCACTGCCCCCGGGTCCACAACGCTTATTCCACGCATCGTTTATCGCCATAGCCGGCTTGCGCCTGCGCTGCGTATGTAGGCTGGGGCGTTAGAAAAAGCAAGGAAGCAGTCCTTTTTTGAAAAAAAGGACCAAAAAACTTTTGCGTCCTGGCCGTCCGATCGCCCGCATCATCCTGGGCAGACCTCGACCGCGGACAGGTGTGACACCTCTGCGCATGCGGGAAGTCAAAAGTTTTTTGCTTCTTTTTTTCAAAAAAGAAGGCCTTCCTTGCTTCCTCACCTTGACCCCCCGCTCCACCCGCAGCACATTCGCCGATCCCAGGCGCCAGGCAACCGGCGCCCCCTTTGAGGTGCGTTATGGCCAAGTCCAACACCGTGCAGATCCGGCTCGTCTCCAGTGCAGACACGGGATACTTCTACGTCACGAAGAAGAATGCCCGCACGAAGACGACGAAGATGGAGTTCAAGAAATACGACCCCGTCGCGCGCAAGCATGTCGTGTTCAAGGAAGCCAAGATTAAGTAGCCGACCCGGCCGGGCACGCGCCCGGCCGTCTTCGATTTGTCACGGGCATCGCCGCGAATCCCGCGTGCTTTCCCGCCCTGTTTTGCCTACAGCAACGCGCCAGGTCTTCAGGATGGCGAGCATGCGCGCAGGCATCGATACGGCGGGATCTTCCCGCGGACTTGGGCAGAACATCGGCAATGCCGGGTTGTTCTTCCGGCGCTGGGTGGCGAATCCGCTGCAGATGGGCTCCATCGTCCCGTCGTCGCCCGCTTTGTGCAAGCGCCTGGTGGCGCAGACCCATGCCGCACCGGACCAGATCGTGGTCGAACTCGGCGCCGGCACTGGCGTGGTCAGCCGCGCGCTGATCGACGGCGGGCTGGCGCCAGAACGACTCCACGTGATCGAGATCGTGCCGGACATGGCGGCCCATCTCCGCCGCGCCCTGCCCGGCACCAAGGTGATCGAGGGTGACGCGCGACGCCTGCCGCAGCTGATCCCGCCGGAGCTGCACGGCAGGATCGGCACCGTCATCGTAGGAATCCCGCTGGTATTGCTGCCGTTGGCAGAGCAACGCCGCTTCATCGACGCCATTGAGGCGGTAGCGCCCGGTGTGGGCTTCATCCTCTACAGCTACTGCGTGACGTCCCCGCTGCCCTGGAAGAAACACGGCCTGGTGCCGAAGCGCGAAGCCTGGACGCCGCTGAACTTCCCGCCGGCTAGCGTCTGGCGCTACACGCCCGCCTGAAGCGACGCACAAGCGGCGCTCGCTGCACGCGCGGCGTTTGGCGCATCGCCTTGCCATGGCGGGACCCATGACCCAAGCTCTGCTACCGGACCAAGCAGGTGCCTACATGGACCAGATCATCGCGCCATCGCCGAACACCGAACTTGATTTGCAGGGTGCGCTCGATCGCCAGAAGCGCGCCTTTGCCGCGGCGCCCTTCCCCGCCGCGCCGCAACGCCAGGCCATGCTGAAGCGACTTGAAATGCTGGTGCGCACGCATCAGGAGGCGATCGTGGACGCAATCAACGCCGATTTCGGCAACCGCTCGCGGGTAGAGACCATCACGTCGGAAATCCTGCCAACGCTGGGCGCCGCCTCGCACGCGCGCCGCCATCTGGCCGGCTGGATGCGCCCGCAGCGCCGCGCCACGTCGTTGAACTTCAAGCCGGCGACGAACCGGATCGAATACCAGCCGCTCGGCGTGGTGGGCGTCGTCTCGCCCTGGAATTACCCGATATTTCTAACGCTTGGCCCGCTGATCGACATACTGGCCGCCGGCAACCGCGCGATGATCAAGCCCTCCGAGCTCACGCCTGCGACAGGCGCGCTGCTGGCCCGCATGCTCGGCGAGGCATTCACGCCGGAGGAGGTGCTCGTGGTGCAGGGCGACGTGGCGGTGGGGCGCGCCTTTACGGGCCTGCCGTTCGACCACCTGATATTCACCGGCTCGACCGAGGTGGGCCGCCACGTGATGCGCGCCGCGGCCGAAAACCTGGTGCCCGTCACGCTCGAGCTTGGCGGCAAGTCGCCGGTGATCGTGGCGGAGGATGCCGATGTGGCGCAGGCCGCGAAATCGGTGGCGGTCGGCAAGTTTTTCAATGCGGGCCAGACCTGCATCGCGCCCGATTATGCGCTGGTGCCGTCCGCAAAGGCGGAGGCGTTCGCGCACGGCGTTCTGGAAGCGGCCGAGTCGATGTTTCCCACGCTGAACGGTAATCCCGATTACACGGCGATCATTTCGGACCGCCACCACACGCGCCTGGCCGAACTGGTGGCCGAGGCCGAGGCCGCCGGTGCCACGGTGTTGCGCCACAAGGATCCGCCGCGCGGCAATGTCCGGCATTTCCCGCCGACGGTGGTGCTCGATCCGCCGCTCGACGGACGTTTGATGCGCGACGAGATTTTCGGACCCATATTGCCGGTGGTGCGCACCGCCGGCACCGACGCCGCGATTGACTTCGTCAACAAGCGGCCGCGTCCGCTGGCGCTGTACGCCTATACGAAAGATGCAGCCACGGAACGGAAGATTCTCGACCGCACGATTTCCGGCGGGGTTACGCTCAACTCCACGCTGCTGCATTGCGCGCAGGAGGATCTGCCGTTCGGCGGGGTGGGGCCGAGCGGCATGGGCGCCTATCACGGACGCGAGGGGTTTGCCACGTTCAGCCATGCCCGCGGCGTGCACAAGCCCGGATTCTTCTCCGGATTCGAGTATCTGAAACCACCGCACGGCGCTAAAACGAGGTTCGCCCTGAAAGCGCTGGGCATCAAAGACCCCGCAGGCAAGTGAAGGCCGAGATGCGGGCAGAACCGAACCCCGACAGGGCGCAGAAGCTTTTTGGTTCTTTTTTTCGAAAAAGAACTGCTTGCCTGGCTTTTCTCCTGACCTTCTCCCAAGCCCGAGCCGCCGGTTTCACACAGCTGAGCATCCCCGACCCCGGCAATCCGCCGTTGGAAATCGGCATCTGGTACCCCAGCAAAACGCCGCCGCGCCCGGAACGCCTCGCTCTGGACACGCAAACCGTGGCGCCGGACGCCCCCGTCGATGGGCAGGCCCTGCCGCTGATCGTGATGTCGCATGGCCAGGGCGGCCATTTCTCGAACGCTTACGACACGGCGATCGCGCTGGCGGATGCCGGTTTCGTCGCCGCGGCACTCACCCATACCGGCGACAACCTGCACGACCAGAGCCGCGTGTTGCGTATCTGGGATCGGAGCAGGCAGCTGCACGTCTTGACCGACTGGATGCTGCACGCCTGGCCGGCGCATGCGCAGATCGATGCGGCGCGTATCGGCGTATTCGGCTTTTCCGCCGGTGGCTTCACCGCGCTGGTGGCAGCCGGCGGCACGCCCGATCTTGCGTCGCTCGGACCGCACTGCAAGGCGCAGCCGGCGGAGTTCACCTGCGCCCTGATTGCGCGCAATCGTGCCGACGCGGCCAGGTCGCCCGCGATACCGGCCGATCTCTGGGTGCATGATCCCCGTATCAAGGCGGCGGTTGTGGCGGCGCCAGCCCTGGGCTTTGCGTTCGGCCGCACAGGGCTCGCCGGCGTGCGGGTGCCGGTGCAGTTGTGGCGCGCGGAACAGGATCACGTATTGCCGCAGCCGTTCTATGCGCAGGCGGTGCGCGACGATCTACCTTTGCCGCCGGACTACCATGTGGTTGCCGGCGCGGATCACATGGATTTCCTGCCGCCATGCAGTTCGGAAAAAACCAGCGTGGTGCCGCAGATCTGCACGAGCGCGCCGGGTTTCGACCGGGCTGCGTTTCATGTGATGTTCGACAATGCGGTGGTGCGTTTCTTCAAGGCGGCCCTGGCGGGCGGGCCTGCCGCGAGGTGAGTTGCTCTGCCGATGCGTGGCCCGGCGGTGCGCGTATGGGTTTGCCAGGCGCGGGCTGGCTACGGTAGAAAGCGGCTGTCGACGCCCGCGTGTTGCGGGCCTGGCCGACAGCTTGCCGGGTTAGCACAGTGGTAGTGCAGCGGTTTTGTAAACCGAAGGTCGCGGGTTCAAATCCTGCACCCGGCACCAGCCCGCCGCGCGCAACCATTGCCGCCTCTGTTTGTTTCACCTCCGCGGCCATTCAAGAGCCGCGCAGAGGAGACAGTTTCATGCGCTGGTTGGTTTTGGCGGTTGCCTTGGCGGCGGCTGGATGCACGGATAATCATGCGGGCCCGACTGGCGCGAGCAGCATCTCGCCCACCGGCGCAGGTTCGCAGCCCGGTGCCAGCGCTGGCGCCTCGGTTGGTGGCGGCCCGGCTGGCACAGGCACCACGGACAGCGCTGGCGGCGCGAAATAGGCTTGGCCGAAGTGTCCGGCTAAGCTTTCGTAGCTTATCATGGCGCGCCTGAATATTCCTGACTGGCTCGCCCAGTCAGGACATCCTATCACGCCCCTAAGCCGAATTACGGTCGGCTGCGGTGCACGGGCTGCGGCCGATCAGCGTCGGCGCCTGGCGGCGGCTCCCAATGCAAGCGCTCCCAAACCGGCCGCGAGCACCGTGGTGGCCGGATTGAGTTGCGCCTCGAGCAGCAAGCTCGTCTTGCGGGTGAGCGGGTGCAGCGTGCTCCGTTCCGCCATATCTTCGCGCACCTCGTAGAGATTATCACGCCGCGCTGGATCACCTGGATTCTTGCTCGTCTGCGTGATGCGGCCGACCTTGGAAAATACCCAGTCCATCACGCGCGGCATCGCCTGGTTGGCGATCACCAGCGACAATCCGCCGGCGCCGCCTATCGTGATATCGCGATTACCGTGCTCACACCCGTGCAGTATAGCGCGTGCCACGAGATGCGGATGATAGGCCGGCGGCGGATTGCGCGTGCCGGGGCTACCCATCGCGTTGCGGGCATGTTCCATGAAAGCTGTGTCGATGGCAGCAGGCTTTATGAGCGTGAGGGAGATCGGATCGCCAGCGGCCTCGGTCTCGCGACGGAATGCCTCGGTGAAGCCCTTCACGGCGAACTTCGCCGCGCAGTACGTTCCCTGATAGGGTATGGCGAATTCCCCAAGCACGCTGCCGACGTTGACGATCGCGCCACCTGCGGTCCGCAGATGTGCGGCGGCCGCCAGCGTGCCATGCACAACGCCCCAATACACGACGTCGAATACGCGGCGCTGGTCTTCCGGCTTGGTCTCCGTAAGGCTTCCATACAGGAAAGCGCCTGCGTCGTTCACCCAAGTGTCGAAATGGCCGAATACGGCGATGGCCTTGGCTGCCGCGGCATCGACGGCTTGCCTGTCGGCCACGTCGGCCACCGCATACGCGGCCTGCCCGCCTTTCGCGGTGATCTCCGCAGCAAGTTCCTTGAGTGCGGCCTCATTACGCGCGACGAGCAGCAGCTTGGCGCCGCGCTCTGCAGCGAGCCGGGCGGTGGCCAGTCCGATGCCGGACGTGGCGCCGGTGAGCACGATGACTTGCTGGTTCAGTGGCTTCAGTTTTGGCATCAGACGGATCCTATGAGGGCCAGCCAGATATGGCGCGTGGACCAGCAATACCTAGACGGGGGAACGTCTTGTTGTTCAGGGGACACCAAGTGTGCCGCTTCGTGGATCGCGATACTGTCAGCCTGGCTACCGGGTAAGATAATCGACCAACGTCATCGTGAACAATATCGCCACCCAGAAAAAACCGATACCCGAGAACAGCCGTATGAGAGGAGGGTCTTTCAGAACCTCCATCGATATGAGCAGCACCGTCAAAACCATGCAGAGGAGCACAACGCCCTCCGCTATGAACGTCAATCTGAACGGCACCGTGGCGCCGAGAACCAGGTTTATGCTCAGCAGCACCAGCAACGTGACGAAGCTGAACAACGCCGGCCGCATATGGTGAAACAGGGTACGCCAATCCGCGCGCGACATCTTCCCGCCTTCAGCGATTGAAAACGTAGAGGACAGGAAAGACGATGATCCAGATCAGGTCGATGAAATGCCAATACAGGCCATAAATCTCGATGCGGTTCTGATGAGCCTGCAGAAAGCCCGGCTTGCTGGCCTGCCATGTCAGCCATAGCAGGATAGAGACACCGGTGATCAAATGCACGCCGTGCAGACCGGTGGTGATGTAATACACATCGACGAACAGCGTGGAAGCCTGGTCGTGCGCCAGCACATATGAGCGGTTTGCCAGGAACGGCATCATGTGCTCGTCGTAATCCTGGTAGTATTCGAAGCCTTTCAGAAGCAGGAACAAGGAACCAAGCGCAGCGGTTGCCAGCATCGCGCCGAGCATAAGCCGTCGCCAACCCAGGCGTGACGTGACGATTGCCAGAGACATCGTCAGGCTCGAGCAGATAAGCACGGCCGTGTTGGTGGCACCGATCCAGAACTTCAGATGCGTGGTCACTAGCATCACGGATTCTGGATGCTGTATGCGCAGGATCAGTGCGCACAGGAACAACCCCGCAAACAGCAAAAGCTCGGTGATGAGCCACGCCCACATGCCGAGTGCGGCCGCCTCGCGCTGCTGATCGCGTGTGGTGAATTGCTCGGCGAGTGCGATCCCGACCGGCTCGGCGGCAATAGCAGCGCTAGCCATTGTCGCGCGTCTGGTTCGCGTAGTCGTAGGGTTGGTAATCAACAACCGGTATCTGGGTGAAGTTATGCGCTGGTGGCGGCGATGTGGTGGTCCACTCCAGCCCCTTGGCCTGCCACGGGTTTGCCGGCGCCTTTTTGCCGAACCACAGCGACCAGATCAGGTAGCTGAGCGGGAAAAAATAGCCCACCGCGAGTATCGTGCTGCCAGCACTCGACAGAATGTTGAGCAGCTGGAACTCCGGCGGATAAGCATGGTAGCGACGCGGCATTCCGAGATAGCCCAGGATGAACTGCGGAAAAAACGTCACGTTGAAGCCAACGAAGATCAACAGAGCGCCGACGCGACCCCAGGCTTCGGGATACATGCGCCCGGTGAATTTCGGCCACCAATAATGCAGGCCGCCGAGGAAGGCGAGCATCGTTCCACCGACCATGATGTAGTGGAAATGCGCCACCACGAAGTAGGTGTCGTGCAGATGTGCATCCACCGCCAGCGTGGCCAGAAACAGGCCGGTCAGGCCGCCCAGCACGAACAATCCGATATAACCCATCGCATACAGCATCGGTGTATCGAGCCGGATTGTGCCTTTGTGGATCGTCGCCGTCCAATTATACACCTTCACTGCTGACGGCACGGCAACCGCGAAACTCAGGAAAGAGAATACCGTGCTCGCCAACTGGCTCTGTCCGTTGACGAACATGTGGTGGCCCCACACCAGAAAGGTGATCGAAGCCAGCCCGATGCTCGCATAAGCCACGAACTTGTAGCCGAACACACGCTTCTGCGAGAACGCCGCGACCAATTCTGTGATCACGCCCATGCCCGGAAGCACCATGATATACACGGCGGGGTGCGAGTAGAACCAGAAAAGATGCTCGAACAGCACAGGATCGCCGCCGAGCCGCGGGTCGAACACGCCGATATGGAAAGCGCGCTCCATGACCAGCAGGATGAGCGCGAGCGTGATCACCGGCGTGCCTAGCAGGAATATCAGGCTCACGGCATAATGCGTCCACACGAAGATAGGCATGCGGAACCACGTCATGCCGGGGCAACGCATCTTGTGGATGGTGACAACGAAATTCAGCCCGGTGAGTATCGACGAGAACCCGACCACGATCACGCCGAGCAGCGCCGGTATCACATAGGTGTTGGAGTACGTCGTGCTGAACGGCGCGTAGAACGTCCATCCGGTATCCACGCCGCCGACGATCAGCACCACGATGGTGAACAGTGAGCCGGTCATGAACACGTACCAGCTCAGCAAGTTGAGCCGCGGAAACGCCAGGTCCTTGGCGCCGATCATCAGCGGGATCAGGAAGTTGCCAAATGTGGCAGGTATCGACGGGATCAGGAAGAACCAGATCATGATCACGCCGTGCATGGTGAACAGCTTGTTGTAGGTGTCGTTGCTGAATATCTGGCCATCCGGAACCACCAGGCTCAGCCGCACCAGGCCTGCAGCGATCGCGCCAAGAATGAAGAAACCGGTGATGGACGCGAGGTACAGCAGCGCGATGCGCTTGTGGTCGGTGGTGAAGAACCAGCTGCGCAACGTGTGTTCCGCATGCAGGTAATCCGCTGGCCGGTCGATCGTGACGCGGGGAGTGTCGGGGTCGCGCGAAACGGTATCGAGCGGGCTCATGCGGTCAGCTCCAGGAAAGGTCGCTTCAGGCGTGTATGCAAGGTGATGCCGGCAAGCTTCACGGCGCGGTTCCAGAATCGCTCTTGATGTAGGCGATAAGTTGGATGAGCTCTTCCTCGGGAATGATCCCGTTGAAGCTCGGCATGACCTGTTTGTAGCCTGCAATCAGATTGTGGTCCGGGTTCAGTATCTTGTCGCGTATATACGTGTCGTCCGCGATGCGTGTGCCACCGTCCGCCATCGGCACCGGCTTTTCATACAGCCCGGCAAGGGACGGCGCGCGCACCGTTGCCGCAGCGCCGTGGCATCCCGTGCAGCCGTAATTGGCGAACAACCGTTTGCCGTTTGCCGCCAAGGACTGCGTTGATCCGGCCTGGCTGAGCCAACGCTCGTAGTCGCCCGGCTTCATAACGTAGATCTCGCCATCCATAACCGAATGGTCTGTCCCGCAATATTCCGAGCAATACAGCCGGTAAGCGCCAGGCCGGTCGGCGGTGAACCAGACTTGCGTGTATCGGCCGGGCAATGTTTCCATCTGCACGCGAAAAGCCGGCAGATACAGCGAATGTATCACGTCCTGGCTGATCATGTTGATCACCACGGGCTGGCCGGTCGGGACATGCAGATCGTTGATCTCAGCCTGCCCGCCGGGATGCTGGAATTTCCACATCCATTGCCGCCCGATCCCCTGTATCGTCATCGCATTTGCCGGCGGGTGCTTGGCCACGTCAAAGAGCTGCGCGCCCCAGGCGAAAAAACCGAGCGTGAGGAAGAACGGTATCAGCATCCACGACATTTCGACCACCACATTGCGGTCTGTCGGGTTGCCGCGATCCACCTTGCGGCTGGCGCGGTAAACCAGCGCAAACCAGGTGATCGCCAGGAATATCGGCACTGTGAGAAGCAGCGTCACCGCGGTGAACGCGCTGATCAGGTAATCCACATGCGTTGCTGCATTCGAGGCCGCAGCAGGCCACAGCAGCAGCGGATAATCTGCGGGACTTGCCGGGCCGCTCATGGCGCACGCTCCCGCGTTGGCTTGTCGGGTGCGGCATGCGCGTCGAGCGACTGGCCTGTTACCAGCACCATCGCGCGCGCAATCGGAATGCGCGCGGTATCGGCATCCAGCGTGGCGTAGCCTTGCAGAAGCTGGTTCTGGTTTGCCTGAAGCGCGCCCAGTTCACCGATCGGATCGGCTTGCAGATGGGGCAGCGGCGGCGTCACCTGCGCGCGCTGCAAGACCGTCAGCCCCACATCGCGTGCGGCGTCGCGGTGATGCAGAACATTAAGCAAAATCGCCATAAGAACGATGCCGGACAGCGCAGATCCAGCGAAAATCGCCATGATACGGCCAAGCTGGCGTGCGTTGGCGTCGTCCGTCTCATAGCCGGCAGCCAGCGAACGCGGATCCGGTGCGCCCTGGCTTTTCCCCTTGCCCATTTCCGTGCCGAACGGATCGATCGCGCCCGGAACGGCGCGGCGCGGCGCCAGCAGCCGGGCGCCTGCCAAAGCTGTCGCCGCGCCGGCCAGGAACGACGCCACACCGCGTGCCCGCACGCCATTGCGGCTCATGCCCGCACCTGCACCGGCCGCCACGCGCGCACCACGATCCACGCCGCGCAAGCCAATCCGGCGAACACCGCCACATCGATGATGGAAATCGTGAACACCCCTCTGAGCGACGGCGTGACCAGCCAGAATAATTCGACGACATGACACGCCAGCAGCAACGCAGCCACACCAACCACCAGACTTCGCACCGCGCCTGTTCCAAGCAAAGCCAGGCTCGCGGCAAACCCGAAGGCGCAGAGCCAGACTGCCGCCGCACCGAATGGATTGCCGCGTGCGAGATACCAGACGATCTCCGCGGGCTTGTTCGCAGACCACACCACGAGATATTGGATGACGTGCAGAAACGCCCAGATGCCGGCAGCCAGCGCCAGCAGCACCGGTGCATCGCGCGTCGCACGTCCGGCCAGCAGCAGCCCGGCCGAGAGCGCTATGCCCGATTGCACCGTCATAAGCAGCAAACCGAACCCTGCCGCATTCAAGCCGGGCTGCAGCGATTCGATCCAGTCATAAGCGGCAAGCGTGCCGATACCGAAATGCACAACCAGTCCAAAACCGCACAAACCGGCTCGCGCGTCACGCGCCGGCGGTTTCACCGCCAGCAAACAAAGCCCTGTCCACGCCAACAAATACACCACGCCGCGGACAGCAAACCACACCGGCCTGAACCAGCCGCCGGCAAATCCCGCCGGCGCGTGCAGCGCCCAAGGATACAACGCATGCGTCGACAACAATACCGGCACGCCGAGCAACGCCGCCGCCGGCATCAACACCAGCATCCAACGCAAATACCCGTTCTGCGCAGCGCCGCCTCGCCCCGCCAGCTCCGATCCCAACACCAACGGAAGCGCACCCACCGGTAACGACAGAAACACCAGCCAGGCCGCCAGATATGGCGCTATGATCGCCCTGCCGAACACCACGGCGCACACCAGCACCACGATCGCAACGCCAGCCGAAGCGATCATGCCCCGCCTCATGGCGAACCGGCCTGTGCCAAACGCTGCCTGTCCTCAGGCGGAAGTTGCGCGATCTGCGCGGCCTGGCTCAACTGCAACGCGCGTATGTACGACGCAATCGCCCACCGGTCCGCCGGCGGCACGCGCGCGGCATAACTATACATCGCACCATGCCCGTTGGTGATCGCGTCGTAGATCACCTGCGCCTTCGCCCGCATCAGCCTTGCCGTCGTAAAAGCTGGCGGATGCGGAAATCCGCGCTGCACGATCATGCCCTCGCCGTCGCCGGACGCTGCATGGCACGGGCTACAAAAAATGTTGAACTCCGATTGTCCCTGCAGCAGCAGTGCCGTGGTGATTGCGTGCGGCTGTGGCGCGGGCGAGTCCGGCTGCTCCTGCGCCAGCGTTCCGGAAACCGGCGCGCGTATTGCCGCGCCGTTCGGCGAGGCGGGGTCGCGGTCCCATTGGCGCAGGCTGCGCTGGGTGAACATGTCTTCTTTTTTGCAGGCTGCTACCGTCACAAGAGATAGCGATAGAACAGCAAGCAAGGCCTTCTTTTTTGAGAAAAAGAAGCAAAAAACTTTTGCTCCTGATGGTGGTGTTGAGAGAGGCACGTAAAACGACATCATCTTGGCACCTGCGAGACCGTAAGCGCCGGATCGTTCAGGTTTGCGAACAGCCGTTCTGCGGGTTCGGGGTCGAATTCGCCTTCCAGCGCGTGTGCAACCACGAAGAACCTGTCCTGCGTTGCGCGGCCGATGCCTGGGATGTTGAAGGATGGATGGTTCAGCCTAGGGAACCGGTTCTGGACCAGCATCGCGGCAACCACCGCCGTGCCGGCACACAAACAGGCGAAACTTGCCGTCGGCACCAGGAACGCCGGCCAACTGAAGCGCGGCCTGCCGCCTATGTCGAACACATAATCATACGCCGTCGCCCACACGCACATGCCAAACATCGTGCCGCCGCCGGCCACGCCCGCGGCCCACGCCCATGTCGCATGGCCAGCGTGCATGCCGAGCTCGGCCGCCACTTCCGGGTTCGGCATCGGCGCATACGCGTCGATCCTGTAGCCGGGCGCACCACGCAACACGCGCGCCGCAGCAGCCATGCCACGCGCGGTAGCAAACTCGCCGGCCACGCCCCATAGCGGCGCCTCGTGCGGCGGCCATGGCGCAGCCCCTTCCGGTCCCGCGCCGGTGTTCGAAACCAATTCCCGCGCGCCCAACATGGAGATCACAGGAAGCAGCCGCAGGAACAGCAGCAGCAGGAACAGGAACAGCCCGGCGGAGCCCGCAAATGTGGTCCACTCGAAAAAAGTGATGTGCGTCGCCTGCGCGGCGGACGGCAGATAATCGTGCTGCAGGCTGGCAACGATCAAAGTGTAATGGTCGCCCCAGATGCCGGCTGCCGCCGCCCCGCCCACCCAGGCGAGTATGCCAGGCCGCGCGCGAAAACTCGGTATCAGGAACAGCAAGGGCGGCAGGAAACCGGCCGTCACCAGCATCCAGAAACTCCACGCCACCGGCCCGCCAACGCGCCGCCCCAGTGCCGCCATATCCGCCGCCTCGCCACCGAGCAGCGTGGTGAAATCGGTCGCCGCCTCGCAATAGATATTCGCCGCGCACAGCCCCAGCATCAGCAAAGCCAGCACGCGTATGTGGCGCGCGGTGATCATCGTCTCCAGCGCGAACACGTGGCGTATGATCACCGTCAGCACCGACAACATGCCGACGCCGGAAAATACCGCACCGACCAGATACGTCACCGGCAGCAGCGTATCGTGCCAGCCAGGCTCTACGGTTCCGGCAAACATCACCGCCGCCCCGGTCTGCAATGCCACCACCACGAGCACGCACAGCACAGCAAGTCCGCGATAAGCGTGGCTCCACCGGTGCCAGTGAATGATCGAACCGCGCCAGCCGAGCGCCGCGATGCCGTAGAGCTGCGCCACCAGATGGCCGCTGTTGCCATCCCGCGCGCGCTCGCAGGCGCGATCCCGCAGGCTCGCGATATCCGGCAACAGCCCGACATAGAACAAGCCCGCGGCAAGCCCGAGGAAACTCAATGATGTCGATCGCATCCCAAACCAGCGGGCTGCGGAACTGCGGCCACAGCGGAAGATTGTTCGGATAGGGCAGGTTCCAGTAGAAGAACCACGGACGGCCGAGATGGATGATCGGATACAGTCCCGCCGCAGCCGCCGCAGCAGCGCCATCGTCTCCGCCGATGCGATTCAGCGCCCCGCGCCAGTATGCCGAGCAGCAGCAGCATCGCCGAGACCATCAGCGCGCCGCACGCGTTGCCCATCCACCAGTCGTAGCTGACGATATCGAGCGCCCAGGTGACCGGGATGTTGTTGCCCCAGACGCCGATGCCCCAGTAGAACAACCAGCCGCACGCGAGAATACCCATAAGCCCGACCAGCGCGCACATCGCCGCGAAGGCGATCAGCCAGCGCCGCCTGCGACGGATGCTCGAACGCGATGCCGGTCAATCTGCTCGCCGATCGCCCTGTCACCGTGCGACGGCGGCAGGGACTCGGCCACTGGCGGTACGGATTGCCGCGCTCGGCATCGTCAGGCCTTTCGCCCTTCCGGCGCCAGCGCGGCGAGGTAGGTGGTGCGCGGCCGGGTGTTCAACTCACCCAGCAGCGCGTAGTTGCGCGCGGTCCGACGCGCTGTCGCGACCGCGCTGTCCTTGTCGCGCGAGATCGCCGAAGCTGATCGCCTGAGTCGGGCAAGCGCCCTGGCACGCCGTCACCACCGCGCCATCCGGCGATCGGCCGGTCATGCGCATCGGCATCGATCCGTGCCGGCGACGATACGCTGCACGCAGTAGGTGCATTTCTCCATCACGCCGCGCGCCCGCACCGTCACGTCGGGGTTGCGCTGCGGCCTGGATAGGCGCGGCGCGTCGCAGTAGTGCAGGAAGTTGAAGTGCCGCACCTTATAGGGACAGTAAGCCGAACACGCCCGCGTCCCGATGCAGCGGTTATATACCATGAGATTGAGGCCTTCATGGTCATGCACCGTCGCCTCGACAGGGCAGCCGGGCTCGCACGGCGCCAGCTTCGCAGTGCATGCATGGCACCGGCATGAAGCGTGTGTCGCGGCGCCTCGTGCGCCGGCCTGCGTAGTACGCGGTCGACCCGCAGCCAGTGCATGTCCCGCCCGGTCAGCACCTCCTGCTCGCGGCCGACCACGGCGATGTTGTTCTCCGCCTGGCAGGCGACGACGCAGGCATTGCAGCCGATGCAGGTGTCGAGGTCGATCACCATGCCCCAGGCCCGGCCGTCGTCGGGCTGCTTGGGATATAGTGTGGGCAATTCGCGGTCGCCATCGCCCACCGCCGGCGCGCCGACGATGCTGGACGCGCACGAAGTCCCGCGCCGTCCATACGTGCATGATCGTCCGTGCTGGCCAGCACATGCGTGCGCCCCTCGCGATGCAAAACCGCGCCGTCCACCAGCCAGGGCGACGGCGGCATCGCGCAGCACGTTGGCGTCGTAGCCGAGCCCGGCGGAAAGCTGGCCGGCCGCGCGCTTGCCGTAGCCGAGCGTGAGCGCCACCACATGATCGGCCTGGTTCGGCGCGATCCACACCGGGCCGGTCACGCTGCGCCCGCCCGCCGAGACAGTCACCACATCGAACTGCGCGAGGCCGGCGCGCTTCGCCAGCTCCGGCCCGATCTGCACGGCGTTCTCCCAAACCACCTTGCTGAGCGGCTTTGGCAACTCCTGCAGCCATGCGTTGTCAGCCACCGTGCCGTCCCACACCGTGGGGTCCGGCCGGAACACGATCTGCGTGCCGGGTGTCGGCGCGCTCGTGGCCGGCGTCATGCCGCCGGTCTGCTGCACGCTGACGAGCGGCGCCGCGCCGCCGGCAATCACCCCGCTCAGCAACGCGTCGTGCCAGCGCGCCTCGCCGCCCGAACTGTTCCAATGCGCCGCCAGCAGCGTGTGCGCGTCGCGCGGCTCGGGTTCGGTCAGTATCGACACGATCTCGCCGGCGGTGCGGCCGTCATACAGCGGCGCGATTGTCGGCTGTATCAGGCTGGCGGTGCCGTCCAGCGCCCGCGCATCGCCCCAGGATTCCAGCGGATGCGCCATCGGCAGATGCCAGTCCGCATTCACCGAGGTCTCGTCCTCGTAGAGGCTCGCGTGGATCTTCAGCGCCACCTTGGCCAGCGCCTCGGTGAAGCCCAGCCCGGCCGCGCTGTCGTAGACCGGGTTGGTGCCGATCATCACCACCGCGCTCACGGCGCCCTGCCGCATCGCATCAACCAGTGCGGCCAGGCTCTCACCCTGCCCCTGCAGCGGCTGGGTGTGCAGCACCGTGCGCCCGGTATTGCCGAGTGCCGCGTTCAGCCGCTGCACCGCCTCGTGCACGCCGGGGCTCGCATGCAACCCGGCCTGGACCACGCCGGCGCCGCGCGCCCCGTCGAGCGCGCGCCACGCCGCGTTGCACCAGGCGGCCGCCGCCTCCGGCAGGTCCGATTGCCCGCCGGCCGTGGCGCGCGACAGCAGCGACCGCGCCATCGCCTCGATCAGCGCCGGCTGCGCGCAGATCGCGTGCTCCGCCTTCGCCGAGGTGAGGTTCGGCACCGCATACGCCGCGTGCATCGCCAGCAGCCGGCCATCCTGCGCCACCCGCCGCCGCGCCGCACTCCAGCCTTTTGCCGCGCCCACCTGGTGCGGCCCGGGATCGAGCAGGTCGCCGTCCAGGCACACGATGGCGCGTGCGTCGTCGAGCCGCCAATGCGTCTCCAACCTGCGCCCGAACGCAAGCCGCGTGCTCTCGTAGAGCGCGTCGCGCGGCACGGCGCCGTGGGTGAACACACGCAGCTCCGGCCAGGCCTGGCGCAAGGTGGCGATCTGGGCCGCCAGCGACGGCGACGTGCCCGGGCCGAGCAGCAGCGCACAGGCCGGCGCCCCGCGTGGCGCGCCACTGCGCCTGTGGCCCGAGCATGGCGGCGCGGAAGGCCGGCCAGTCGCTGTCGCGCGTCTGGAACTGCACCGTCTGCGAGCGAAACGGATCGTATAGCCCGAGCACGCTGGCCTGGCCGAAGATATCCGTCCCGCCGCGGCTCCACGGATGGGCGGGGTTGCCCTCGATCTTGATCGGCCGGCCGTCGCGCGTGCGCACCGTGATGCCGTTGGCGAACCCGTCGAGCAGCGTGGCGGACGCATAGGTCAGCACGGTCGCCGGCGCCTGGCCGGGCACTTGGGCCACCGGCGGCACGATCACGTCATGCGTGTCGTCATCGTCGCAGCCGGCCAGGCCGGACAGCGCCAGCGACGCCGCCATCAGCCGCATGAAGCGCCGCCGGTCCGGCGTGTGCAGCAGGTCGGCCGCAGCGGGGAATTGCGCGCGCAGGGCGGCCGCGATGCCGCGCTCGCCGCGTGTCTCGCGCCACGTTCCGTCGGCGCCCGGCGCGAGGCTCACCGGTGGCATATCGAGCAATCCGTCAGATAGGCCGCATTGCGTATGTGATATTGCGCCACGAGTTTGGGCCCCTCGGTCGCCTGGTTTGCCGGCGGCGTCCAGTCCATGTTCCACACCTGGTCCGGCGTGCGCACGTTTGCCGCGGGATTGCGATGGCAGGTGATGCAGAACTGCATCTGGAAAGACTTCGCCCGCATCGTCATCTGCTGCGATGTGACAGCCCCGTGACACGAACTGCAACCGATGCCTTTCGTCACATGCACCGAATGATTGAAATAGACGTATTCGGGTATGTGGTTCACCCGCGTCCATTGCAGCGGCTGGTTGTTGGCCAGGCTGTCGCGCACTGGGGCCAGCATCGGCGCGCCGGTCCAGATCTGCGAGTGGCACGTCATGCAGGTATAAGTCGGCGGCATGCCGGCATTGGCCAGATGCGTGACGCTCGTGTGGCAGTAGCGGCAATCCAGACCGAGTTCGCCGCTATGGTGCTTGTGGCTGAACGGCACCGGCTGCTTCGGGGCGATGCCTACGCCATACACGTAATCCGAATTGGCGACGGCGCCCACGACGACGAGAAAGACCAGCGCGCCCACAGAGACCACGAGCAGGGCAAGGCGGAGTATGGCGTCGGCGCCTGGGGCGAAAAGCTGACGCATCTGTCTCCGGTCTGCGATGGTGCCAGCTATGTAGCCTGGATCGGAGGTTGTGCCGCAAGCCAGGCGGTCAACTGGACGTGAGCTGTGCAAGGAGGAAGCAGCGCTTCCTTTTTTGCGCAACCCCTAGCGCGCCCCGCTTGCAACAAAGCCCGCTGCCCCATGCAAATAACCCTGCCGGCAGAACGAACGCGCCATTGCGTGCAAGCAAAGGAGCAAAAGTTTTTTGCTTCTTTTTTTCAAAAAAGAAGGCCTTGCTTCCTTCGAGCTGCCAACACCATCAAACCAAACGGCAACACAGGCGTCAAAGCCGAAACCCAAACAAGCGCCGGCACCCCAAGCACAGCAATCAGCGCCGGCGGATTGAGCATGGGCGCCAGCCAAACCGCGGCTGCAAGCCACACAAGCCGTCCCTCAAGCATCGTGAGCACGGCCGCCACCGCCAGCAGCACGTGGTCGTAATCGCCCACATGCGGCGAGCCGAACACCAGCGCACACAGCAGAATCACGAGTCGCTGCCGCGCCGGCGCATGGCGCGCGAACACCAGCCAGACGCAAGCGGCGGACAGCGCCATCGCCGCAAGCTGGCCGGCGCCGGCCGCACCATCCCCGAACCCGAGCACGCGCAGGCAGGTGTGCACGCTCTGGTCATAGAGGCGCACCGCGTCGATCATCCGGCCGAGCAGCGGGTCCTGCCCTAAGGCGAACCGTAGCCAGGCGACCCAGGCGCCGGTGCCGGTGACCGCGAGGCTGGCGAGCACCAGAGCGATGCCGCCGGCAAACCCGCCGGCGATGGCGCGCCAGTGCCGGCCTGCCAGCAGCGCCACCGGGATCAGCGGCACGAATTGCGGTTTCAGGCACAGCAGGCTGAGCACCACGCCGGCGAGGAACGGCCGCGTGTCGAGCCAGGCCATGCCGGCCAGCACGATGGCCGCCACCAGGAAGCTGAGCTGGCCGGCGCCGAGGGTGAAGGCGGTGGCGGGGCAGGCGAACACCCCGGCGACCAGCCACGCGCGCCGCGTGCCGGTCTCCCAGCGCCACAACGCCGCCACGAGCAGGGCGGCCGTGGTGCCGAGGAACGCCAGCAGCGACGCGATATACGGCAGCCAGCCGAACGCGGCGGCAAGCAGGAGCGTGACCGGCGGGTAGATGAACGGGTGCAGGCCGATCGGGTGAGGGAAGATCGCCGCGTGGCTGCGGTTCAGCTCGGCGGTAAAGCCGGCCGGGTCGGAGAGCAGGGCCAGGTCGCCGGCGAACAGGCGGGCGGCCGCGGTGTGGAACACCACCCAGTCCTGGCCGGGGACGGTGTGGAAGACGGCCCAGAACATCGCCCAGCCCAGGGGAGCGAGGCAGGCGCAGACGAGGGGCGCGCGGTTAGAAGGCAAGGAAGGAAGGCCTTCTTTTTTGCAAAAAAGAAGCAAAAAACTCTTGCTCCTTAGGCTCGTTCAACCGCTTCAGTGTTTCCGATGAAGCGCAGGCCGCGTCGCCGGCAAACGGAGCAAAAGTTTTTTGGTCCTTTTTTTCAAAAAAGGACTGCTTGCTTCCTTGCCCGGCCGCCACCTACGCCTCGCGCAGCCGCAACCGGCGCGACATATCCGACTGCATCTTCCGCGCCGGATCCAGCGCCGCCAGCAGATCCCGAAACGCCCCCCAGCGCGGATACATCTCGCGAAACGCATCCACCCCCAGCAGCGCATCCTTTGCCAGATACACCCGCCCGCCATGCCGCAACGTGATCGCCACCAGCCTGGCATACAGCGCCTCGATCCCCGCCCCCGCCGGAAAATCCAGCGCCAGCGTATAACCCGCGCGCGGAAACGACAGCGGCCCCGCCTCCCGCGCCGCCGGCCCCAGCCGCTTCAGCACCGCCAGGAACGACGCCCGGCGCGACCCGGCAATCACCTCGAGCAATTCGCGCAAAGCCGCCGTCCCCGTCTCGAACGGCACCACGTTCTGGAACTGGTGGAAGCCCCGCCGACCATAGATGCGGTTCCATTCGCGCAGCGCGTCGAGCGGGTAGAAGAACGCGCCATACGGCACGGTGGCGAGGCGCGCCGTGGCCGGTGCGCGCCGGAAATACAATGCGTTGAAGGCGGCGATGCTCGTTGGGTTCAGCGCCCAGGCCGGAAAATCGAACGGCACGCGCAGCCCGGCGCGCCCTGCCCCGCCGGCGCACGCACCGCCCGACCCCTCCGCCGTCTCCAGCACCCCGCGCCCCAGCGACGCACCGCGCGCGCACCCGTCGATCCAGCCCACCGCATACGTCGCGTCGCGCGCCGCATCCATCGCGGCGAGGAACCCGTCCAGATCCGGCAGCCGCTGGCGCCGCACCGCCACGCCGGGGCCGGGCACGCGCTTCATCGCAAACACGATGCGGGTGATCACGCCGGTCAGCCCCAGCCCGCCGCACGTCGCCTGGAACAGCGCCGGCTCGGCGTCCGGCCCGATCGTGCGCAGCCTGCCGTCCGGCGTCACCAGATCCAGCGCGCGCACATGCTGTGCGAAACTGCCGGAAACCTCGTGGTTCTTGCCATGCACGTCGTTGGCCACCGCGCCGCCGATCGTCGCAAACCCGGTCCCAGGCGAGACCGGCACCAGCCAGCCGTGCGGCAAATACGCGGCCATGAGCTGGCGGAACGTGACACCCGGCTCCACCGCGATCAGCCCCGTCGCCGCGTCGAACGCCAGCACGCCGGTGAGACCGGCGGTTAGCAACGCCGTGCCCTCCGCGTTCAGCGCGCAATCGCCGTAGGCCCGGCCGGCGGCATGGACGATCAGGCCGTGCGCTCTTGGGCGGTCGGCGAACGCGGCTGCGAGGTCGGCCACGCCGTCCGGGCGCTGCGTTACGCTGGGGGTGCGCAATACGCGGCCCCAGCCGGTCAACGTCGCTAATTCAGCGTGCATCATAAGGAAGCAAGCAGTTCTTTTTCGAGAAAAAGAACCAAAAAGCTTTTGCTCCCTGTCGGAGCTTTACTGGGAAAGTCGCCGACAGGGAGCAAAAGTCTTTTGCTTCTTTTCTTCAGAAAAGAAGGCCTTGCTTCTACCACGCCGCCACCACCACAGCCGCCAAACTCGCAGCCCCCGCCAACAAACTCACCCGATCGCGCAACGCGAACACCACCGGATCGTCGTTCATCATCCCGCGATTGCTGATCATCAACACCCGGCTCACCCAGAACAGCAAAATCGGACACAGCGCCCACAACCAGCTCGGATGCCGATACAGCGGCAACACATCCGCACTGTTGATATACAGTGCCATAACGAGCACCGACATGTATCCGGACGACGCCGCCATGCTGCGCAACATATCCAGATCCGCCGCCCGATATCCACGGCCGGACAGCGCCTCCGCCCCGCCCGCGCGCACATACAGCGTCAGCTCCGTCAGCCGCTTCACCACCGCCAGACAGAAGAACAGGAACAGCGAAAACGCCAGCAGCCACGGCGAGATCGGAATGCTGGTCGCCGCCGCACCCGCGAAGATCCGCAACGTGTAAAGTCCGGCCAGCGCCATCACATCCCAAACCGCCCGGCGTTTCAGCACGAAAGAATAGGCCAGCGTGCTCGCGTAATACACCGCTAGCATGCCGAGAAACGCCCGAGGCAACGCCAGCCCAACGATCAACGTGAGCCCCAGCAGCGCGACGATCAGCGGCGGCCCCCATACCAGCGGCAACGCACCGCTGGCGAACGGCCGGCGCCGCTTCGTCGGATGCAGCCGGTCATGCGGCAGATCGAGCAGGTCGTTGAGCAGATACACGCTGGACGCGCACAGGCCGAACGCGAGAAATCCCAGACACGCCTGCAACAGGGACAGCCCGCGCGCCTGGTGGGCGGCGAACAGCGGCACGAACACCAGCAGGTTCTTGGCCCATTGATGCAGCCGCAGGGCGCGCGACACCGCCCGCTTCCGCCCCGGAACCGCCGCCCCGATGGAAGCCACATGCCCGCAAACCGCCCGCGCTTTTGCCAGCAACGGCGCATCCGCCGCCACCACGAAGCCGCACCTCGCCTGCGCCCAAACCGGCAGGTCGGCCGCTGCGTCGCCCGCATAGTCAAAGCCGTGCGCGCCAAACCTGGCCACGAGCGCGTCCGCCTTTGCCTTGCCCTTGAGGTTGGTCTGGCCATCGGACGCCATCACGCCGTCGAACAGCCCGACATGGTCGGCGACGCCGCGGGCGATCGCATCGTCCGCAGCGGTGGCCAGGAACACCGGGCGGCCCTGGCTGCGCGCATCCTGCGCCAGCCCGATCACCGCCTGGTTGTACACCAGGCTGGCAGGATCGAGCGCCGCCGCGCGGGCCAGGCGTTGCTTGAGCCGGGCACGATCCGGCGTGAGCGCGCCGAGGAACGCCAACGGGTTGGCGGCCAGCAAGTGCCACGCGGTCTCCACCAGCGTGTCGCCGATGACCAGCGTGCCGTCCAGGTCCAGGACAAGGGGGATCATGCCCGCCTGCTACAGGATTTGCCGGCGGCCCGGGAGAGCAGCGCGGCAACCCCGAAACTTTTTCGTGAACAGCCTGGCGCGGCCAAGCTTCCTTCCCTTCCGCCACCCTCCTATATCGTTGGCATGAGCATCACGGCCGAGCGCGCGGATACCTACCTGCACACCCTGCGCCAGATCGAGCGCAAGCTGCTCTGGCTCTCCGCCTGGACGATACACAATGCCAACCATCTGCGCCCCAGCCGCGACGGGCTGAAAGTCGGCGGCCACCAGGCGAGCTGCGCCTCGGTGATCTCCATCATGACCGCATTGTATTTCGCCCAGCTCCGCCCGCAGGACCGCGTGGCCGTAAAGCCGCATGCCTCGCCGGTGTTCCACGCCGCCAACTACCTGTTCGGCCGGCAGAGCATCGACAAGATGGAAAACCTGCGCCGCTTCGGCGGCGCCCAGGCCTATCCAAGCCGCGTGAAGGACGGCGCCGAGGTCGATTTCTCCACCGGCTCGGTGGGCCTGGGCGTGGCTGCCACCAGTTTCGCCGCGCTTATCGCGGATTACGTGCGCCTGCACGAACTGCTGCCCGAAGGCGTGATTCCCGGCCGCCACATCGCCATCGCCGGCGACGCCGAGCTCGACGAGGGCAACATCTACGAGGCGCTGCTCGAAGGCTGGAAGCACGACATCCGCAACGTCTGGTGGATCGTCGATTACAACCGCCAGAGCCTGGATTCGCGTGGTGCAGGACCGGCTGTTCGGCCGTTTCGAGGGCCTGTTCGGCGACATGGGCTGGAACGTGGTGCGCCATTAAGCACGGCCGGCTGCAGGAAGCCGCGTTCGCAAAGCCAGGCGGCGAGGCCCTGCGCGCCTGGATCGACGACTGCCCGAACAGCCTCTACGCCTCGCTCACCTTCCAGGGTGGCGCGGCCTGGCGCACCGCGCTGCTGGCCGATCTCGGCCGCAGCCAGGCCCTGCGCGCCATAATCGACCCGCTGGCGGATGACGATCTGGCCGCCCTGATGACCAATCTCGGCGGCCACGACATCGAGGCGATCTTGAGGCGCTGCGGAATGCCGAGCTGGAAGGCGACCGGCCCACCTGCTTCATCGCCTACACCATCAAGGGCATGGGCCTGCCGTTCGCCGGCCACAAGGACAACCATTCCGGCTTGATGACCGCCGAGCAGATGGAGGCGTTCCGCGCCGAAATGCGCATACGCCCCGGCCATGAATGGGACCTGTTCGAGGGCCTGGACCTGCCGGACGCCGAGTTGCGCGCCTTCATCGACGCCACGCCCATTCGCCACGCCGCTCACGCCGCACGGCCGCGCTGTATGTCGGCGCCGCAGCGATCGCGCTGCCGGCACGCCGTGCCGCTCGGCAAACTCGCCGGCCGCACGCTCTCCACCCAGACCGGCTTCGGCGAAATCCTGGGCGAGATCGGCCGCGCCGAGGGCCCGTGGAAGGAGGCGGCCAGCCGCATGCTGACCACCAGCCCGGACGTGACGGTCTCGACCAGCCTGGGTCCCTGGGTGAACCGGCGCGGGCTGTTCGACCGGCACACCCGCAACGACGTGTTTCGCGACACCAAGGTCGCCAGCATGCAGCGCTGGGGCATGAGCCCGTCCGGCCAGCATATCGAGCTTGGCATCGCCGAGCAGAACCTGTTTCTGCTGCTGGGCGCCGCCGGGCTGAGCCACGCTCTGAACGGCGCCCGCCTGCTGCCGATCGGCACGGTGTATGATCCGTTCGTCAACCGCGGCCTCGATGCGCTGATCTACGCCTGCTACCAGGATGCCCGCTTCCTGCTGGTCTCCACGCCGTCCGGCATCAGCCTGGCGCCGGAGGGCGGCCAGCACCAATCGGTGAACACGCCGCTGATCGGCATGGCGCTGGACCGGCTGGCGAGTTTCGAGCCGGCTTATGTGGACGAGCTGGCGATTATGCTGCGCTGGGCGCTCGAGCACATGCAGAAGCCGGATGGCTCGGCGGTGTGGCTGCGGCTGTCCACCCGCGCGCTGCCGCACCGCGCCCGCGCGCTGGATGCGGACGCGGTGATCGCCGGCGCGCACTGGGTTGTGCCGCCGGCGCAGCGGGCGCGATGCTGGCGCTGGCCTATCAGGGGCCGCTGGCGCTCGAAGCCGAGGCGGCGTTCGCGGCCTTGCGCGAGGAGGTGCCAGGGGCCGGCCTGCTCGCCATCACCAGCCCGGACCGCCTGCATGCCGGCTGGCTGGAGGCCGGCCGCGCGCGACGCGCCGGCGACGCGGCACCCAGCCACATCGAACGCGTGCTGGCGCCGATGGCCCCCGGCAGCGCCATCGTGACGATACTGGACGGGCATCCCGCCGCCCTCGCCTGGCTCGGCGCGGTGCGCGGCCAGCGCGTGGTTCCGCTCGGCGTGGACCGGTTCGGACAGAGCGGCGATATCGTCGACCTGTATCGGGAATATGGGCTGGACGAGGAGGCGATCCTGGGCGCCTGCGCGCAGGCTCTGCTCGGCTGAACCGGCTTGCCCGCCTCAGCGAACATGCTAGCCTAGCGAAACGTTTACCGGAGTTCGCGCATGCACCCGATGGCCAGATCGTTTGCAGGAATGCTTCTGCTCGCATCGTTCTGCGCGGGCTGCGCCGACAACATCAACGTATCCAGCACGATACTGACGAACGGTACGAGCCTGCAGGCCGGCAAGCGTGTCCCTGTCACCCACTTCACCACGCAGGACTACGCCGTCCAGCTCACCGATTTCGACTGGCCCGATGCGGCGCGCGACGGCGGTCTGCACAATGTGCGCTTCAACTGGTATAAGGACGACCACCTCGTATCGAGCACGCATCGCGACTACCTGCGGTTCACCAGCACGCCCTACACACTCTATACCAAACGCGCGGTCGCGACGCTCGGCGCCGGGCATTTCCGTGTCGACACGGTGGTCGACGGCAGGACCGTAGCGTCGAACGTGTTCGACGTGAGCGCATAGGCGGCGCGCGACAGCGGGCGCGGGGCCAAGTTTGTTGTTTCCTTTTGCGGCAAAGCGGGCCTTTCTGCAGCGGTAAAAACCAGAAGGGAAACAACCATGCGTCTCCTGCTTGCCGGCACAGCCGCCGCACTCGCCTGCTTCGCCGCCGCCCAGGCTGCCGAGGTCACGCAGAGCATCACCACCACCGCAAGCCCGAAGACCGTATGGGCGCTCATCGGCGCGTTCGACGGCATCTCCGGCTGGCTGCCGCCGGTGGCCAGCAGCCCTGCCGATCACGGCAACACCGTGGGCTCGGTACGCACGCTCACGCTCAAGGCGCCGGGCAACCCGACCGTCAAGGAGAAGCTGACCGCGCGCAAAGGCCACATGTACAGCTACGCCATCCTCGCGGTGGACCCGAAGGTCCTGCCCGTGACCGGCTATACCTCCACTATAACGGTGGCGAAGTCCGGCAGTGGATCGACCGTCACCTGGCACTCCGATTTCACGCCCGCCGGCGGCGCAGACGAGGCGACCGCCGAAAAGGCGGTCTCGGGCCTGTATCAAGCCGGCCTGACCAACATCAAGGCGCTGGCGGAAAAGTAGCCGACGCGTCTTCGTCGGCCCCTGCCACGGCGGCTTGCGACGAAGATGTCCGACCGGTCCGTTTCAGGTCCGGATGGAGTTCCAGCCCGGCGACCACGGTCTCGAACATGGCCGTGGTCAGCCGGCGGGTCGACGTATTGTAGCGCGACACGTGATAGCTGTCCGCCAGCACCAGCCCGCCCGGCAGTGGATGGTGCGCACCATGGGCGAACTTGAACGCACTTAGCTTCAGGCCGCAGGCGCGCAGCACCGCCGCATGCGCCAGCCCGCCGAGTGCGAGCACCACGCGCAGTCCGGGCAGGCCCGCGAGTTCCGCCTTGAGGAACTGGTTGCACGTCGCGGCCTCTGCCGGCGTGGGCAGGTTCGCCGGCGGCACGCAGCGCACGGCGTTGGCGATGCGCACGCCGCGCAACGCCAGGCCGTCCGCCGGATCGGCCTGGTAAGTGCCGGTGGCCAGGCCGGATTTTAGCAGCGTTTCGTAGAGCAGGATGCCGGCGTGGTCGCCGGTGAACGGCCGCCCCGTGCGGTTGGCGCCGCGCACGCCGGGCGCCATGCCCACCACCAGCAGCCAGGACTCCTGCGCGCCGAAGCTGGGCACCGGGCCGTTGAACCAGGTTGGGTTCTCGGCCCGGTTCGCCATGCGGTAGGCGACCAGGCGGGGGCAGAGTGGGCAGTCGTGCGGGGGTTGTTCGATCACCCTGGGGGGATAGGGGAGGCAAGGGAAGAAAGCAGTCCTTTTTTGAAAAAAAGGACCAAAAAACTTTTGCTTCTGCCTGCTGGCATGCTAGGCTTCGGCTATGTCCGCAGGCTTCTCGCCTGGCAGAACGAGCGCGGGCGCCGATGCAGCGGGCAACGCAAAAGTTTTTTGGTCCTTTTTTTCCAAAAAAGGACTGCTTGCT
This sequence comes from uncultured Alphaproteobacteria bacterium, assembly GCA_963795825.1. Lineage (GTDB taxonomy): Bacteria > Pseudomonadota > Alphaproteobacteria > Acetobacterales > Acetobacteraceae > BOG-908. The sequence continues at coordinate 782,496 of CAWCIW010000005.1, forward strand.
TACCCTTGCTCCTGAGTCTCCAAAACCTCGCTGCGCCCAACCCGCTGCCGCGGCTCCATCTGCCGCCGCGTGAACTCCGGCGCGATCTCCGCCAGCTCCAGGAACTGGTCCGCCTGCCGGCGCAGCTCGTCCGCCACCATAGGCGGCGTGGTGCGTATCGAACTCACCACGCTGACGCGCACGCCGCGGCGCTGCACCGCCTCGATCAGCCGGCGAAAATCGCTGTCCCCGCTGAACAGCACGGCATGATCCATCTTGTCGGCCAGCTCGAGCATGTCGATCGCCAGCTCCACGTCCATGTTGCCCTTGACGCGCCGGCGCCCGGCCGCATCGGTGAACTCGCGCGCCGGCTTGGTAACCAGCGTGTAGCCGTTATAAGCCAACCAGTCGGTCAGCGGCTTCAGCGGCGAGTATTCCTCGGTATCCAGCACGGCCGAGTAGTAATAGGCGCGCACCACATGGGCCTGACGGCGAAAGAACTCGAGCATGTTGCGGTAATCGACATCAAAGCCGAGATTGCGGCTGGCCGAGTAAAGATTTGCACCATCGATGAACAGGCAAACGCGCTCGGTGGGCAAAAAGTGCATGGCTGGTCTTTCAATGCGCCCGGGGTTTAAAAAGAAACGTGCCGGCCTGGAATATCATTACATATGCCAATCGGTTAACAGAAGGCAAGAAGCAAGTTCACTTTTTTGTGATAATCGGCGTCGGAAGCAATCTTTTTGGACCGGATAGCGCATCTTCGTTGACGGTGTGTGAACGCGCCGTGCGCGCCATAGCCGACCTGCCGGACATCTCCTGCGTAACCCGATCCCGCTGGTTCTCCAGCGCGCCCGTGCCGCCTTCCGACCAGCCCCGCTACGTGAACGGCGCACTGCGCGCGGCCTGGGCGGGCTCGCCGGAGCAATTGCTGGGCGAATTGCAGCGAATCGAACTTGCATCAGGCCGCAGCAGGAGCGTTCCGAACGCGGCGCGCACCCTGGACCTGGATATCGTCGACGCCGGCGGCACAATACGGACGGACGCGGCACTGACCTTGCCGCATCCACGAGCGCATCTGCGTGGCTTCGTGCTGCGCCCGCTGCGCGACGTGGCACCGCACTGGATACATCCGGTGAGCGGCCGGTCCGTGGCGGAGCTGCTCGCCGGATTGCCGCCGGACGACACCGCCCAGCTGTGAACCGCGCGCACAGGGGATGAAACACGCTCGTCTTGCTTTATTAACCCTGTTCCCCTAACTTGCGTGTTCCGAAAAATAGCCAAGCCCGTGGAGTGCCCGTCGTATGGCGCGTGTAACCGTTGAAGATTGCGTCGAGCGCGTCCCGAACCGCTTCGAGCTCGTCCTGCTCGCGGCCCAGCGCGCCCGCAACATCAGCCGCGGCGAAGAACTCACGGTCGAACGCGACAACGACAAGAACCCGGTCTGCGCCCTGCGCGAGATCGCCGAGGAGACCATCGATCTTCCGCGGCTCGAGCAGGATCTCATCAAGTCGCTGAGCCGCTCGCCCGAGCCGGAGCCTGCGGACGAAGAGGTGCTCGACCTCATCCCGACAGACCAGAACATCTTCGGCCTGCAGGACATCTCGGCAGAGGAAGAGGCCGCCGGCATGGCGCAGGAGGAATTGTCGCCCGACGACCTCGAAGCCGCGATCGAGGCCGAACTCGGCGGCCGCCGCCGTTAGGGTGGCGCATCCGGGGCGGCCGTGGCGGCACTGAACACCCCCGTCTCCCTGCTACGCGCGCCGGAAGGTGGCGGCGGAACGCTCGCCGCGCGCGAGGCCATGCTCACCCAGTCTGTGCAGGCTTACGCGCCCGGCGCCAACGTGGCCCTGATCGGCACCGCCTGCGCGGTGGCCACCGAAGCGCACAAGACGCAGGTTCGCGAAAACGGTGACCCGTATATCACCCACCCCGTCGCAGTGGCCGAAATCCTCGCCGGCTACCACCTGGACGTGGCCAGCATCTGCACCGCGCTGCTGCACGACACGGTGGAAGACACCGCGATCACCATGCGCGATCTCGAAGCGCGATTCGGCGCCACGATCGCCGGCCTGGTCGACGGCGTCACGAAACTCACCCGGCTGGAACTGCAATCGGACCGCACCAAGCAGGCGGAGAACTTCCGCAAGCTGGTGCTGGCGATGAGCCGGGACATACGTGTACTGCTCGTCAAACTCGCCGACCGGCTGCACAACATGCGCACCCTCGGCTTCGTGCAGAAGCTCGAACGCCGCCAGCGCATCGCCCACGAGACGCTAGACATCTACGCGCCGCTGGCCGCGCGAATCGGCATGGATTCGCTGAAGACCGAGCTGCAGAACCGGTCTTTCGCGGAGTTGGAACCCGAAGCGCACAGCACCATACAGGCGCGGCTGAATTACCTGCGCGGCCAGGGTGCAGACGTGATCGAGGAAGTCCGCCACGAGCTGGCCGCGGTATGCCGCCAGTCCGGCGTCGAAGTGCACGAGGTATCCGGCCGCGAGAAGAGCGCATTCTCGATCTGGCAGAAGATGCAGACGCGCAACGTGGCGTTCGAGCAGCTGTCGGACATCATGGCGTTCCGCATCGTGGTACCCACGCGCGAACAGTGCTACATGGCGCTGGGCGCGATACACAATGCGTATCCGGTGATCGCCGGCCGCTTCAAGGACTATATCAGCACGCCAAAGGCGAACGGCTACCAGAGCCTGCATAGCGGCGTGACATTGCGCCATCCGCGCAACCAGAAGATCGAGGTGCAGATACGCACCCAGGAAATGCACGACATCGCCGATCTCGGCGTGGCCGCGCACTGGAACTACAAGGATGGCGGGCAGGAAGCCCAGAGCTTCCCCTGGGTTCAGGACCTTCTGGAAATCCTCGACAACTCCGCCGCACCGGACGAATTCCTCGAAAACACCAAGCTCGAACTCTACCAGGACCAGGTCTTCTGTTTCACGCCGAAGGGCCAACTGATCCAGCTGCCGCGCGGCGCCACGCCGATCGATTTCGCCTATGCGGTACACAGCCAGGTCGGCGACACCACCGTCGGCGCCAAGGTGAACGGCCGGCTGATGCCGCTGCGCACGCAACTCTCCAATGGCGACCAGGTGGAGATCATGACGGCGCGTGGCGGCACGCCGTCGCCCTCCTGGGAGCGCTGGGTGGTCACCGGCAAGGCGCGCGCGCGCATACGCCGCTACGTGGCCGGCCAGTTGCGCGTGCACACGATGGACCAGGGCCGCACGGCCCTCACACGCGCATTCCGCCAGGAAGGGCTGGACGGTTCCGAAAAAGTGCTGGAGGGCGCGCTGAAGGCGCTGAAATGCCCGACCGTGGAGGATCTGTACGTCGCCGTCGGCAACGCCACGTTCGGCCCGAAGGACGTGATACACGCGGCCTATCCCGAGATGCTGGAGGCCGCGCGCGGCCCGCGGATGATACCCGCTCTGCTGGCGCGTCCGGCCAACGCCAAGCCGCCCTCGCGCGACAGCGGCATGGCGATCACCGGGCTGGTGAGCGGGATGGCGGTGCACTACGCCGGCTGCTGCCACGCTTTGCCCGGCGACCCGATCGTGGGTATCGTGACGACCGGCAAAGGCGTGACGATCCACACGAAACGCTGTTCCACGCTGGAGACTTTCGCGGCCACCCCGGAGCGCTTCATCGATGTGGACTGGGATTACGCGGCCGATTCCGTCAGCAAACCAACGACGCATACCGGCCGTATCAGCGTGATCGCCGCCAACGAGCCGGCGACACTGGCCAATCTCACGAACGCCGTCGCCCGCCAGGACGGCGCGGTCACCAATCTGAAGATCCTCAGCCGCCAGCAGGATTTCATCGAGATACTCGTCGATGTGGACGTGCGCGATCTTCGCCATCTGTCGATGGTGATTGCCAGCTTGCGCGCGGTGAGCGGGTTGACGCAGGTGGAGCGCGATCGTGCGTGAGCAACGGGGAGACAGCGTGGCTTCGCCGATAGCAGACGCCGTGATGGCGCGCGCCTGATGATCATCGGCCTTGGCTCCGATCTGTGCGACATACGCCGCGTGGAGCGCGTGATGGAGCGCTTCGGTGAGCGATTCCTGCACCGCGTGTTCACCGAGACCGAGCGGGCAAAGGCCGAGCGCCGCACACAGAGTTTGCGCGGCGGCACGTTTGCCAAACGCTTCGCCGCCAAGGAAGCCTGCGCCAAGGCGCTTGGCACCGGCTTCGCACAGGGCGTGTTCCACTCGGATCTCGGCGTGGTGAATTTGCGCGGCGGCCAGCCGACGATGGTGCTGACGGGCGGCGCCCTTGCACGGCTGACAGCGATCACCCCGCCCGGCATGCGCGCGGAAATCGCGCTCACGATGACGGACGAGGTGCCTTATGCGTTTGCGCAGGTGATCATCTGGGGCGTGGCTTAAAGGTCAGGTCCGCTGTTCTGCGAGCGGCAACAAAGCGGGTCCCTCGCTACTTTTTATACCAACCCGGCTTGGGACCAACTCATCGGCAGAAAGGAAGAAAGGCCTTCTTTTTCGAGAAAAAGTAGCAAAAAGCTTTTGATGTGACGTCAGCACAATGATTTGGCTATCATTGCAGTCGCATCGACTTGCAATTCTGGAGCAGGCCTTCGTGCAGGCGTCACAGCAAAAGCTTTTTGGTCCTTTTTCTCGAAAAAGGACTGCTTTCTTGCCTGCCTTGAATGCGTAAATCTAAAGCTTGGCTGGTATCAGGTGCTCGCTCGTTCCCGCATCATTTCAGTCGATTTGAAATGCCAGGCCTGGAACATCAGCACATTCCAGATTGCCTTGTCCCACCCGCGCTTCTCCTGCGCAAACGCCTGCCAGAGCCTGCGGCACGCCACCACGTTCAGCGCGCCGGAGTGGGCCAGCGCCGGCGCCATCATCAACGCCTCCGCCCAATCGCGCAACTCGCCCTCGAGCCAGAGAGCCACAGGCGCACTGAAACCCATCTTCGGCCGGTCGGTCAGGCGCTCCGGCACATAGCGCGCCAACATCCTGCGGAGCGGCAGCTTGCCCACGCCATCGCCGTATTTGGCCCGGACCGGAAACCGCCAGGAAAGCTCGATCAGCCGATAATCCAGCAGCGGACAGCGGACTTCCAGAGAATGCGCCATGCTTGCGCGGTCCACCTTCGCCAATATGTCGTCGGGCAGGAAGGAGGCGCTATCGGTATAGGTCATGCGGTCGATCGGCCGGCCGTAATCGAGATTATAGGCGGGTTCCAGGAGCTGGTCCGGCGCGGCCGCCTCGCCGGACAGCAAGGCCGCCACGTCCAGCGGCTGGGACATGATGGCGTTGTGGAACCGGTTCGGATTGCCGTCGGCCAGCAGGCCGCCGATCAGCCGCAACCGCCGCGCCGCCCGCAGGCTGATACGCGGCTCAGCGAGCGGCAGGATTGCGCGGCCCACCAGTTGGGAGAGCAGGCGGCGCGCGCCGGCCGGGAGTGCGGCGCGCCGGCGCAGCCAGGTCTCGGCCGCGGCATAGCGCTGGTAGCCGGCGAACAGCTCGTCGCCGCCATCGCCGGACAGCGCCACCGTCACGTCGCGGCGGGCCAGCCCGCTCAGCAGCGCGGTCGGGATGATCGAATCGTCGGCGAAGGGCTGGTCCACCACGCCGGGCAGGTCGCGCGCGAACGCCGCGATGTCCGCCCCGCTCACCTGCAGCGTCGCGTGTTCGGTGCCGAGATGGCCCGCCACGGCTTCGGCGAACGGCGCCTCGTCCCACCGCCCGGCGTGGAACCCTACGGCGAAACTGCGCACCGGACCACCGGCGGCTTTCACCATCATCGCCGTCACCAGGCTCGAATCCACCCCGCCCGACAGAAAGGCACCCACCGGCACGTCGGCCATCATGCGGCATCCCACCGCATCTTCCACAAGCGCCTCGAGCTCGTCCTGGCGGGCGGGCCGCCCGGAGCGCTGCGCATCCAGGCCGGCGCGGGCGGCGTCCGCCAGGCGCCAGTAAGGCGCAGGCGCGGGCCAGCTATCGCGCGGTGTCGCGGCCGCATCGACGCGCAATACCTGGCCACCCGGCAGGCTGCGCATGTTGGCGAAAATCGTGTCTGGTCCGAGCACATAGCCGAACTGCATGAAGCTGGTGAGGCCGCGTGCGGAGCGCGACGCGTCGAACGCCGGATGCAGCCAGAGCGCGCGCAGTTCGGAAGCGAACACGAAGCTGCGTCCGGCCCAGCCGTAATAGAGCGGCTTCTTGCCGATGCGGTCGCGCGCCAGGGTCAGCACGCGCTGTTCGCGATCCCACACGGCGATTGCGAACATGCCATTCGCACGCTGCAAGGTTTCCGCCACGCCCCAGAATGCAATGGCCTCCAAAAGCGTCTCGGTATCGCATCGGCCACGCCAGGAGAGCATCCCTTGCGCGGCGTCCAGCGCGCGGCGCATCTCGGCATGGTTGTAGATCTCGCCGTTGACCACGATCACGAACCGCCCGCTGCGCGAGACCATCGGCTGGTGGCCGGCAGGCGAAGGATCGACGATGGAGAGTCGCCGGAAGCCGAAGGAAAGCCCCGCCTCCGGATCGAGCCAGCTCCCCGCATCGTCCGGCCCGCGATGGGCGAGGCTGTCGCGCATCGTGCCGATAAGCCGCAAAGCGGCCGCCGCATCGCCGATCGGGCGGAAATCCAGCGTGCCGACTATGCCGCACATAGCACGCTCCTCCCTCCCTAAATCGATAAGTCGCAGCACCGAACCCGAAAGGGGCCCGGCGACAGCGGAGTCAAAAGTCTTTTGCTTCTTTTCTTCAGAAAAGAAGGCCTTGCCTTGCCTTATCTTCCCTTACGGCATCAAAGCAGCCGTAAGATACGTCATCTCCAAAGCCTGCTCCTCGGCCGCCTCGCGCAGATTGGCACCCGCCGCGTGCCCTCCCTCGATCAACTCGTGATAATAGAACGGCAACCCCATGGCCTGCATCTTGGCCGCGAACTTGCGCGCATGCACGGGACCCACACGATCGTCGCGCGTAGTGGTGAAGATGAACGGCACCGGATAATGCACGCCGGTGCGCAAATTGGCATAGGGCGAGATGCTCTCAAGGAACTTGCGTTCATCCGGTTTGCTCACCGTGCCGTATTCGCCAACCCAGCTGGCGCCCGCAGCGATCTGTTCGAAACGCAGCATGTCGAGCAGCGGCACGTCGATGATCACGGCGTTCCACAGATCCGGATGCTGCTCGAATTCCACGCCCATCAGCAGCCCGCCATTGGATCCGCCGCGTATGCCGAGATGGCGTGGCGAGGTTATCTTACGCGCGATGAGATCGCGCCCCACGCTGGCAAAATCGTCATAGATGCGTTGCCGGTGCGTCTTCAGCCCGGCTTCGTGCCAGGCCGGACCGAACTCGCCGCCGCCGCGTATATTGGCCAACACGTATACGCCGCCATGCTCGAGCCAGAGCTTGCCAAGGCCGGCGCTATAGGTCGGCGTCTCGCTGACCTGGAACCCGCCATACGCATACAGCAAGGTCGGGTTGGTGCCGTCGAGCTTCATGTCCTTCGGATGCACAACGAAATACGGGATCTTCGTGCCGTCGTTCGAGGTCGCTTCGAACTGTTCGGCCACATCGCGCGAGGCATCGAACTTCGCCGGCAGCGCCTTCACCACCACCGGCGCCGCCTGGCCCGCCGCATCGGCCAAATACAGCGTGTTGGGCTGCAGGAAGCTCGTCACCTGCAACATCGCCAGATCGTTGCGCGACGTTGTCGTCACCACGCTGACCGCCGCGTTGTCCGGCAAGACGAGCGTGCGCGCCGTCCAGCCCGCGGCCGCCGGTGTGAACACCATGGCGCGGCCGCGCACGCGGTCCAGCACGGAGGCCACCACGGTATTCGCGGTCACCGCCACCTCGTCGACCGACTGGCGCGGCCCGGGCGCCCAGACCAGGGAAGGTGCGGCGTCCGGATGCGCCATGTCGAGCGCCACCAGGCTGCCGGCCCGCAGCGCCCCCATGTCCTCGTTCAGCTTGACCACGAGATGGTTGTGGACGAGCCCCTCGATCTCGGCCTTTTCGGGCAGCGCCAGCCTCGTCACGCCGGTAGCCGAGACCAGCTCGAATTGCGTGTGGAAGAAGTCCAGCCCGCGCTGCAGGACGACCGCGCGGTGCCCCTGCCCGTCGGTGAAGGTGGTCACCTGGACCGCCACGTCCTGTTTGGCGCCGCGGAACACCTCGACCGCCTGCGCCAGTGCCTGGCCGCGATGCAGTCGCTTGATGATGAACGGGTAGCCAGAACTCGGTCATGCTGCCCGGCCCCCAATCGGTGCCCACGAGTATGCTGTCGGCGCTCTCCCAGTCCTCCACCTGCTTGGCGTGCGGGATCACGAAGCCGCCGGGCACAAAGGCGTTGGTGGTGAGGTCGAACTCGCGGGTGGTCACCGCATCCTCGCCGCCCTCGGACAGGCTGACCAAGCAGCTTCTGTCGGCCGGATGGTCGCAGATATCCGCCTTCCAGACCCAGGTATGGTGCTCGGCGCGGCCGAGCGCGTCCACGTCGATCACCGTCTGCCAATTCGGCGCTGCCGCACGGTAGTCCTCCACGCCGGTGCGCCGCCAGATGCCCTGCACGTGCGACGCGTCCTGCCAGAGGTTGTAGATCTGGCCGCCGAGGAATTCCGGCGTGGGGATGCGGTCGGTCGCCTGCGCGAGTGCGAGCGCCTGGTCCAGGAACGGCTGGTAGTGCGGGTTGGTGAGGAGCGGCTTCAGCGTGCGCTCGTTCTCGGCGCGAACCCAGTCCAGGGCGCGGGGGCTCTCCACCTGTTCGAGCCAGAGATAAGGGTCGGGGGGTTGCGCGTAGGCGGGCCAGGCGGCGCCGGCTAGGAGTAGGGCGGCTAGGGCTTGGCGCATTCTGGGGCGGGACTCCGGGTAGGGGTAGGCGAGGAAGGAAGGCCTTCTTTTTTGAAAAAAAGAAGCAAAAAACTTTTGCTATGGCTGTCGCCGATCTGCCGGACAAGCGGACCAGATTGAAATTGTCAGGCAAGTCCGCGACAGCCATAGCAAAAGTTTTTTGCTTCTTTTTTTCAAAAAAGAAGGCCTTTCTTACTTGCATGAACTGCCTCGAGCTGTTGCCCTTCCTTCCCTCCCGCGACTTCGCCGCATCGCAAAGCTTCTACACGGATCTCGGCTTCACACCCGGCTACGTCTCGGCCGATCTCGCGCATTTCCGCTGCGACGCCTGCAGCTTCCTGTTGCAGAACTTCTATGTGGCCGAGCTCGCCCACAACCTGATGCTCCAGCTCATCGTCGGCGACGTGGCGGCCTGGTGGAACTCATGTCGGCACGCTTAACCTGCCCGCCAGATACGGCGTGCGCACGCCGGCGCCGCCCGTAAGCCAGCCCTGGGGCATGCGCGATTTCACCCTTGCCGACCCGTCCGGCGTACTCTGGCGCATCGCGCAGCGTATCTGAACAGGCGCCGCCCTAGCTGCGCCGCGATGCGGATACGCCCACCACCCCGAGAAGCGAGGCCGCCAGCCCGAACCAGGTGAGCGCGTAATTCAGGTGGTTGTTGACCGGGCGGGGCAGCGCGTCGGCCGGGACGGGCTGCCCCCAGGCCGGCGCCTTGCCAAGCGCCACCAGCACGAACGGCGCCGGATCGGGGGCGCCCAGAGCGGCGCCGATGGTTGCTGGGTTAAGGGTGTAGAAGTGCCTGCCACGCATATCGTCGGCGGCGGAGAGCCAGGTCGGCTGCTCCGGCAGGCGTATGTAGCCGGTTATGGTCGCTGGGCCGGAGATCGCCACCGGGTGGCCGGTGTCGGTCGGCACCCAGCCCAGCACCACCACGAGGGGCGCGGCATCCGGCCGGTCCAGCCGCTCCACGAGCTGCGCGCCGAGGTGGTTGTCCCGGACATCCACGCCGTAGAGCGCGGTGGGTGCAGCAACGAGCGTGCCGGTTGCCACGATTCGGGTGAACAAAGGCGGTGTGGTCGTGGTGAGCGGCTGGGGCGGCCGGGTCTCGGCCGCGTCGATCTGGGCGAGCAGCCCCTCTTTCCAGGCCAGGCGCCTGAGCTGCCACACGCCGAGCGCCACGAGGATGGCCAGCGCGATCGCAGTTGCCACCACCGCGCCGGCCCCGGGCAGACGGCGCGTGCGCGGCAGCGGCGGCCGGGTGCCGCTCAAACGCCCATCTCGTCCCGTCGCGTGTGGTATTGCTGCACGGTGAAGAAGGCCTTGATGTAACGCGTCATCACCACGGCCAGCACGCCGGTGACCGGCGGCCAGATCACCGCATGCACCCAAAGAGGCGGTGCGAACCGCATATCGACCCAGAACGCGGCGCCAACGATTATCGCGCCCAGCACGATCAGGATCGGCACGGCGAACGCATCGCCGGTATCCGCCCCGCTGAAATCCAGCCCGCAAAGCGGGCAGGCCGGACGGATCGACAGCAAGCCGTCGAACAACGCACCCTTGCCGCAGCGCGGGCAGCGGCAGGCCAGCGTCGCCTGGAGAACGCCAGGCGCGACGCCGGGGTCCGCGTCACTCATTCGACGGCCGGGACGCCGGCGCCGAGCACGTAGACGAAGAAGAACAGGAACAGCCACACAACGTCGACGAAGTGCCAGTACCAGGCGGCCGCCTCGAAGCCGAAATGCTGCGTCGGCGTGAAGCCGCCGGCCTTGGCGCGCAGCCAGCAGATGCCCAGGAAGGTGGTGCCGATGATCACGTGGAAGCCGTGGAAGCCGGTGGCCAGGAAGAACACGGAGGGGTAGATGCCGCCGCCGGCGAAGTGGAACGGCGCCTCGGAATATTCCAGCGCCTGGAAGCAGCTGAAGCTGAGACCGAGCAGGATGGAGATGCCGAGGGCCATCAGCAGCGCGCGGCGGTTGTTCTCGATCAGGCTGTGATGCGCCCAGGTGACGGTGCAGCCGGAGAGCAGCAGGATCATCGTGTTGAGCAGCGGGATGCGGAACGCGTCGAACGTGTGGATGCCGGCGGGCGGCCACATCGGCGTGGCGGTATCCAGCACGTGTTCCGGGTAGAGGAAGAAGTGGAAGAACGCCCAGAAGAAGCCGACAAAGAACATGACTTCGGAGGCGATGAACAGAGTCATGCCGTAGCGCAGGCCGAGGCGGACCACGGGCGAATGCAGGCCGGGGGTGCTGCTCTCCTGCAGCACGTCGCGCCACCACATCGTCATGGTCAGCAGTACCATCACGGCGCCGATCCCGAGCACGATCCAGTTGTTGTAATGCGCTACCAGCACCACGCCGGTGAGCAGCAGGCCGCCGCCGAACGCGCCGACGATCGGCCACGGACTGGGATCAACCAGGTGGTAGGGCTGCTTCATGCCGGACGAGGCACCGATGGTGCTCGGGGCGGTGGTGGTTATCGTGTCCATCGTTTTGTCCGTGCGCTGCGCGTGTGGGTGTTGTGCCGTGCAATGCGGCAGGAAGAAAGGCCTTCTTTTTTGCAAAAAAGAAGCAAAAAACTCTTGCCCCGACGCCTGCCCCGACACTTCGACCAGTTCTGCAAACGTATACGCCTGCACAAAGAGAGCGGTCGGCCGGGCAGCGGGGAATGCAAAAGTTTTTTGCTTTCTTTTTTCAAAAAAGAAGGCGTTGCCTACCCTAGATGCCCCAGCTTGACGATCGTTATAGCAAAAAACAGGACCGCCAGCCCGCCAAGAACAACGATCAGGGCCGTGTTCCGCCCACGCTGGCGACGGAATACCTCAGCCGCCTGCGCCGGGGTGGGGCGCGGCGGAAACTCGTCGCTCACAGCCCGCGCACCATCTTGTCCGCCGCGATCGCCACGAAGATCAGGGCCAGATAGGCCAGCGAGTAGCGGAAGGTCAGTCGGGCCGGCTTGTCGTCGGTGAGGCTCACGCCGGCTGCATCCTGCCTGTCGCGCAGGACCAGCCATGCGAACGCCACAAATCCGAGGCTGAGAATGCCGGCCGAGATGCCGTAGAGCGGCCCGGTATAGCCGAGCCACCATGGCAGCACGGCCACGCCGGACAGCGCCAGCGTGTAGCCGAAGATCTGCCGGCGGGTTTCGCGCGCGCCGGCGACGACTGGGAGCATCGGCACGCCGGCGCGGCCGTAATCCTTGCAGGCGTACAGCGACAGCGCCCAGAAATGCGGTGGCGTCCACAGGAACACGATGCCGAACAGGAGCAGCGGCAGCACGCCGACGCTGCCGGTGACCGCGGCCCAGCCGATCAGCGCGGGGAAGGCGCCGGCGGCACCACCGATGACGATGTTCTGCGGCGTGCGGCGCTTCAGCCACATGGTATAGATGAACACGTAGAAGCCGATCGACAGCGCTAGCACGGTCGCGGCCGCGGTGTTGGTGGCCAGCCAGAGCACCAGAACGGAGCCCACGGCGAGTGCCACGCCGAAGCTGAGCGCGGCACCAGGCTCGATACGGCCGGCGGGGATTGGACGTCGCCGCGTGCGGTGCATCAGCGCGTCGATATCGCGCTCCCACCACATGTTGAGCGCGCCGGCCGCACCCGCGCCCACGGCGATGCAGAGTATGGCGGTAAAGGCCAGCACCGGGTGGAGATGCCCGGGTGCGAGGAACAGCCCGATCCAGCCGGTGAACACCACCAGGCTGACGACACGCGGCTTGAGCAGCAGCAGCCAGTCCCGCCATTCGGCGCCGGAGGCTGCAAGCGAAAGGGGGGATTGCTCCCCCCTCTCCAGATCAGCGACGTTTGCGACGAGGCTCATTACCTGAACCGCGGCAGTTCTTCGAAGGTGTGGTGCGGCGGCGGCGAGCTTACCGTCCACTCCAGGGTGGTGGCACCCTCGCCCCAGTAATTGTCGGCCACGGCAACCTTCGAGGTGAAGGTGCGGAAGACGACGTAGAGGAAGATCAGCACCGACAACGCGCCGACATACGAGCCGATCGAGGCTACCTGGTTCCAGCCGGCAAAAGCGTCCGGATAGTCGGGGTAGCGGCGCGGCATGCCGGCAGCACCCAGGAAGTGCATCGGGAAGAAGGTGAGGTTCACGCCGATGAACGTCACCCAGAAATGCACCTTGCCCCAGAACTCGGGATACTGGTGGCCGCTCATCTTGCCGATCCAGTAGTACCAGCCGGCAAAGATGGAGAACACCGCGCCGAGCGACAGCACGTAATGGAAGTGGGCGACGACGTAGTAGGTGTTGTGCAGGATCTGGTCGAGGCCGGCGTTCGAGAGCACCACGCCGGTCACGCCGCCGACGGTGAACAGGAAGATGAATCCGATCGCCCAGAGCATCGGCGTCTTCATCTCGATCGAGCCGCCCCACATCGTGGCGATCCAGGAGAAGATCTTGATGCCCGTGGGCACCGCGATGATCATCGTGGCCGCCATGAAGTAGGCGCGGGTATCGACCGACATGCCGCTGACGAACATGTGGTGCGCCCAGACCACGAACCCGACCACGCCGATCGCCACCATCGCGTAGGCCATGCCCAGATAGCCGAACACCGGCTTCTTGGAGAAGGTGCTGATGACGTGGCTGATGATGCCGAAGCCCGGCAGGATCATGATGTAGACTTCGGGGTGGCCGAAGAACCAGAACAGATGCTGCCACAGCACCGGATCGCCGCCGCCTTGCGGGTCGAAGAACGACGTGCCGAAGTTACGGTCGAAGATCAGCATGGTGATCGCACCGGCGAGCACCGGCAGGCTGAGCAGCAGCAGGAACGCGGTGACCAGCATCGCCCAGATGAACAGCGGCATCTTGTGCAGCGTCATGCCCGGGGTGCGCATGTTGAAGATCGTGGTGATGAAGTTCAGCGCGCCGAGCAGCGAGGAGATGCCGGCGAGATGCAGCGCGAACAGCGTGAAGTCCATGCCCGGGCCGGATTCGTAGGTCGCGTTGGACAAAGGCGGATACAGCGTCCAGCCGGAGCCGCTCTCGCCCATCAGCAAGCCGGTGATGATCAGCGCAAAAGCCGGGATCAGCAGCCAGAAGCTGATGTTGTTCAGGCGGGGGAACGCCATGTCCGGCGCACCGATCATCAGCGGGATGAACCAGTTGCCGAAGCCGCCGATCAGCGCCGGCATCACGGTGAAGAAGATCATGATCAGGCCGTGCGCCGTCACGATGGTGTTCCACTCCTGGCCGCTGGTGATCAGCGTGTTGCCGGGATGGGAGAGCTGCGCGCGCATGATGATGGAGAGCACGCCACCGGTGAGCCCCGCGATGACCGCGAATATCAGGTAGAGAGTGCCGATATCCTTGTGGTTCGTGCTGAAAAGCCAGCGCTGCGCGAAGGTCGGCTCGTGATGCACCCCGTGCGCGTGCGTGTCATGTGTGGTGGCGGACATCTTAGTGCTCCGACGCCGAAGCCAGGCGGGTATTGCCCTCGAGGCTTGCGTTGTTGAACTTGGCGGGCGCCTGGGCAAGCCAGGTCTTGAAGTCTTCGACGCTGAGCGCGTGTATGCTGATCGGCATCACGCTGTGGTTCGTGCCGCAGATCTGGTTGCATTCGCCGTAATAGTCACCCGGCTTGTCCACATTCACCCAGGTCTCGATGGTGCGGCCGGGTATAGCATAGCGCTGAACGCCGAGGCTCGGGATGAAGAAGCTGTGTATCACGTCGCCGCTGGTGGTCAGGATGCGGATATCCTTACCGGCGGGTAGCACGAGCTGGTTGTCCACCGCGAGGTGGCGCATGTGGTTCTGCTTCTGCTCGGGCGTCAGGTCCTCGTCATGGACCATGTAGCTGTCGTAGTGCAGGCCCTTGGCGTCCGGGTAGGTATATTCCCAATACCATTGATGGCCGGTCACCTTCACCGTCATGTAAGGGTCGTGCGTGCGATCCTCGAAATACACCAGCCGGAAGCTCGGTATGGCGATCACCACCAGGATGAGCACCGGGATCGCCGTCCAGGCCACTTCCAGCGCCGAGTGGTGGCTGAGCTTGCCGGCCACCGGATTACGCTTGGCGCTGTAGCGCCACGAGACATAGGCCAGCAGGCCGGCCACGAACACGGTGATCGCCACGATGATGTAGGTGACCAGGCCGTTGAGCGACTGGATACCTTCCTCGACGGGGCTGTGGGCGTGCTGCATGCCCATCTGCCACGGCGCGGGTGTCTGCGCCACGGCCGGATGGGCCAGCAGCGCGGACGCGGCCAGCCCGAGTATCGCGGGGGCCAAGTAGGCGGCGCTGCGCCTGGCGGAAAGCTTCATGTGGATCGGGGTCCCGTCTGGTCGAGAGGCCGGGCATGGCCGGTGCTCCATCGGATATCGGAGCGTCTGGTACAGATCAAGGTGCGGCGCGGTATTTGCCTGTCCGGTTGTGGCGGAAAGGACCTGTGCGCGCAGGCCGCGTCAGCGCGGCAGGCGCAGCAGCGTGAACAGGCCGGCGGGCGGCACCGGCTCGAACACCGCCTCGCGCGGGATGTTCGGCCCGAACAGGTCTTCCGGCGCGAAATCCGGATGCCAGCCCAGCGAGCGCGACAGCGGGGCCATCGCGCGTTCGATCGCCCGGCGCGGGCCGCGCGACGCCACGAAATGGTTGACGAACAGGATGTGGCCGCCAGGGCGCACCACGCGCCGCAGCTCGGCCAGCAGCAGCCGCGGGTTGGGCACCACGGAGGCCACGAACATGCTCGCCGCGATATCGAAGCTGGCATCGGCGAAATCGGTGGCCTCGGCGTCCTGCTCCAGCAGCGCCTCCACATGCGAAAGGCCCTCCGCCTCCACCCGGGCGCGGGCATGTGCCAGCATGTCGGTCGAGAGATCGATGCCGGTCACCCGCTTGGACCTGTCATAGAGCGGCAAGGCCAGCCCGGTGCCCACGCCCACCTCCAGCACATGCCGGCCCGGCAGGCTGTTGATGAAGGTGATCGCGCGCATGCGCGCAGGACGCGAAATGCGCCCGAAGGCGGCGTCGTAGAACACCGCCTGGCGGCGGTAGGCGGTTCGAACCGCATCGGCATCTAGCTTGGTCACGTGCAGCGCGTAGCCTATCGGCAAGCGTGCGTCATCCCTCTGCCGCGCAAGATTACGCAAGCTGCCGACATGCGCGCCGTGCCTCAGGCCTGCTGGGAGAGGTTGACCGCGGCGGCGCGGCCGTTCTGCTGCTGCTCCACCTCGAAGCCCACGCGCTGGCCCTCATTGAGATTGCGCAGCCCGGCCTTCTGCACCGCGCTGATATGGACGAAGATGTCGCCGCCCCCGGTCTCCGGCGCGATGAAGCCGTAGCCCTTGGTGGGGTTGAACCATTTCACTGTACCGCTGGTCATGTCTGTCGCTCTCCCTGTGCGCGGTGCCGGGATCATTGGAGCGTCGGGGGCGGGCGTTACGCGTGACGCAGGCTGCCTGCGCAGGGTGGCACACGAGAGCGGCCCGCCCCGGCGGTCCGGCTTGCCGCAACCGGGAAACGCTAGCAAGCATCAGGATCGTCAGCAACGCTGCAGCAATTTCTTGCTACCTGGCGCAGGCTCGGTCATTTTGGGTTGGCATGAAGGTGCGCGCAGCCAGCGCGCAGGACCATTCGGAGACCGCGCGTTGTATATCATGATGTGGATTTCCGAGAACCGCATGTGGTTCATGGCCGGCACGGCGGCGTTCCTCTGGGCGTTCGCCAATTACTGGTACCTGCGCGGCGACATCGCGCGCCTGAAGCGGGAGAACAAGGCGCATTCCTGGAGCGTGGATATGGCGGCCAAGACGAGCAAGGGCGGCAAACGCATCATCCGCTAGACGGATTGCGGCAGTAGCCGCCTCTATTGCGCATAGCCGCGCGCGCCGACCATCGCCGGGATGCGCGCCGCCACGTTCGAGATGATCTCCGGCACGCCCATCGCCGGGCGCGGCGGGCTGAACAGGTGGCCCTGCACCTCGGTGCAGCCCTCCACGCGCAGCCAGTGGAGCTGCTCCTCGGTCTCCACGCCTTCGACCAGCGTATCGAGTTCGAGGTGGCCGCACAGGCCGAGCACCGCGCGTATGATGGTGCCGCCGTCGCCGTGCAGATCGGCCAGGAAGCTCGCGTCGATCTTCACCTTGTCGAAGGGGAATGAGCGCAGATAGCTCAATGACGAATAGCCGGTGCCGAAATCGTCCAGCGCCAGCCGCACGCCAAGGGCCTGCAGGCGGCGCATGGTGGCCAGCACGTCGCCCATGTCGCGCATCACCACGCCCTCGGTGATCTCCAGCTCGAGCCGGCCCGGCGCCAGCCGCGTGTCGCGCAGCGCGCCGGCGACGATGGCGATGATGTCCGACCGCTCGAACTGCACCGGCGAGAGATTGACCGCGACCCGCGTGTTGGCCGGCCAGCGCGTGGCCTCCTGGCAGGCCTGGCGCAGCACCCATTCGCCAATCGGCGCGATCAGCCCGGTCTCCTCGGCAATCGGGATGAACCGCCCGGGCATCACCAGCCCGAGCACCGGGTGGTGCCAGCGCAGCAGCGCCTCGAATCCGCTGACCCGGCGCGGCTCCAGCGACACCAGCGGCTGGTAGTACACCTCGAGCTGGTTGCCGGCCAACGCCTCGCGCAAATCGATCTCCAGCGCGCGCCGCGTGCGCACCGTCTCCTCCATCGCGGGATCGAAGATGCGGTAGGCGTCACCGCCCTCGGCCTTTACGAAATACAGCGCGATGTCCGCGCTGCGCAGCAGATCCGTGAGCTGCTCGCCGCCGGTGGGATACAGCGCCACGCCGACGCTGGCGCTGATCCGCAGATGGTAGCCGTCCACCTCGTACATCTTGGAGAGTTCGCTGACCACGAAACGCGCCAGCGACGTGCTGTCGCGCCGCTGCTGGCGGCACAGCCGGACGATGGCGAATTCGTCGCCGCCGAGGCGCATCACCCTGTCGTCCTCGCCGGCGCACAGGCGCAGCCGGTCGGCCACCTGGCGCAGCAGCGAGTCGCCCACAGGGTGGCCGCGCGTGTCGTTGACCTGCTTGAAGCCGTCGAGGTCGATGAGCAGCACCGCGGCCGACAGCCCGTCGCGCCGCGCAGCGGTGAAGCGGCGGGCCATCGTGTCGGTGAAATAGCGCCGGTTGCCGAGCCCGGTCAGCGGATCCATCAGCGCCTGTTCGCCAAGCCGTTCGCGCAGCAGGTAGTTGGACAGGATCAGCCGCGTGGCGATCAGCGCGCCGCTCGCCAGCGCCAGCATCACCGCCAGCACGATTTGCCGGAGGTGGAAGAAGTCGCTGAGCGCCACGTTGGTGTTGAAGCTCTGGGTGACGACGATCGGCAGCGTCTCGGGCGCCTGCACGCCGACCAGGCGGTCCACCCCGCCCACCCTGTCCTCGAGCTGGCCGCTGGCCGTGCGATGCGCCAGCACGAAGGCGGGATCCTCCGCCGAAGGGCGTTCCAGCAGCGCGCGCCCGAGATGCTGGCTGCGCGCGATGAACGCCGCGTCGCTCAGCCGCTGCACCGTGCTGACCACGCCGGGGCTGGTGCTCTGGCGCGCGATCATGTCGGACAGCACCATAGGATCGAGCCAGATCACCGCCTGGCCGTCCTCGGCGCCCGCTTTGTCGTGCAGCAGCCACACGGTCTGCACGGTCCAGCTTCCCGTGGCGACGTTCAGCACCGGAACCCCGATCTGCAGGCCGGCCTCGTTGGGCGGCGGGTCGGCCGCGCTGAGCACCGGCTCGAGCATGGTGCCGGGCCAGCCGCCGGCGTCGCTGGTCCAGGCGAGGCGGCCGTGGCGGTAGATGTTGACCGCCTTGATCCCGGAATGATTGGCCAGCACGTCGTCATGCAGCTGTTCGTCGATCGCCTGCACGCCGGCGAGATTGCCCGAATTGACCAGGCGGCCGCGCGTCTGCGCCAGTGTCTGCAAGGTTTGTGCGGCTTCGAAGATGCGCAGCATGGTCTGCTCGACGGCCGAGGCGCCCGCTTCGGCGCGGGCGAGCACGGCCTGGCGCCCGGTGCGCTCGGCCTGGTTGAGCGAGGTTAGCGTGCCGGCGACCAGCAGAAGGGTGAGCAGGGCCCAGCTGCCGTAAGCCACGGCGGCTGCGCGGGTCGTGCGTCGAAGGAAGTCTGCCAGCATTGGCAGCAATGTAGCGCGTTCTGCGCCCAAGATGAACTAATCGTGAGGAGCTGGTGAGATTGTTTCGTAAGTTGGTACGTTTGCACCAAACCTTAAAGAACAGACGCTTTTTCAGCCAAAAAGCTCAAAACCGTCTAGTTTTTTGCCAAACGCGCTGCAAAGGCCTGTTTGCCAGCAAGCCGCGTCAGAATGGATGAACCCGCCCACGCCACCGAGGAAGCAAAAGTTTTTTGTTTCTTTTTTTCAAAAAAGAAAGCGCTTGCTTGCCTTCTCTCAGAACGGCCGCAACAACCGATCGATATAATCCAGCTCCCCCTTAGGCCGCCCCCGATCCGCCCCACGACGCCTGAGCTCCTCCTGGATCGCCCGGCTGCGCCCGCGCTCCATCTCGTCCGGCACGCGCAGATCCGGATCCTCCGCCGCGGTGCCGCTGCCATCCACCTGCCGCCCGAACGGGTCGCGCTTGCCGCCGAGATGGCCGTCGCCGGAACCATCCTCGCCCTCCTGCGTGCCCTGGCCGGACTGGCCGCCGGGCTGCAGGCTGAGTTGCAGGCCCGGCGCGCCGCCTTGCCCCTTCTGGTCCTTGGCCATCGACTGCGCGCCCTGCTGCAGGGCCGCGATCGCGCGGCCGATGGCGTCGCGCGCCGGCGGATCGTCGTTCCTGGCCAGCGCAGCGGCGGCCTCGTCCATCGCCCGGCCGGCCTCGTCCAGTTTGGCCGGCGGGGTGTGGCCGGACTGGCCCACGCCCTGCTTGAGGGCATCGAGCGCGCGATGCAGCGCGCGCTGCGTACGGGCGTCCGCGGTCTGGGTATCCGGCTTGGACGACGGCGCGGGCTGTGCGGGCGCACCCTGCCCAGCCGACGGTGAATTTTGTGCCAGATCCGGCGGCGAACCCTGGGCGAGATCGGGTGGCGCCTGCCCGGATGGCTGGCCGGGATCCTCGGTGCCCTGCGGCGGCGACCCGTCGAGCAGGCCCGGATCCAGGCCGCCGAACACCGGCGGCAGGCGGAATTGCGGCCGCGGCGCGCGCGACTGGGCGTGGTCCAGAAGCGTGGTCTCGCGCTGCACCATGTCCTGCACGGCGCCCATCTGCTGGCGGCCCTTCTGCTGCGCCTGCTGCTGCTGGCGCGCCTCGGCCTGGCTCATGATGTGCGCGTTCTTGAGCTGCTCCATCATCTGGTTGAGCTGCGCCATCGCCTGCTTCGCGTCGTCGGTGCGGCCATCCTTGAGCGCGTCTTCGAGCTTCTTGATCGCGCGGTCTATCGCGTTGGAAGAAAGGTGCTGGCTCTGAGGATCGAAATGCTCGAGCGCACCCTGTTTCATCGCCTGGCGCGCCATCTCGGCCAGCCTGCGGTCCAGCGCCTGCCGCAGCGCCTGCAGCTTCTCCGACAGCGCGCGGTCCGACAGCTTGCCGTGCGCATGGTCTTCCAGCGCGCGGCGCAAATTCTCGCGCGCCTCGTCGAGCGCCGCGGTGGCGGCGTCGGGCAGCGCGCCGTCAAGTGCCAGCGCCAGCATCCACAGGCGCTGCTGGACCTGCGCCACGGCGGCCGCGTCCGGCTTGGCTTCCAGCAGGGCGGCGGCGGCGGACAGGTTCAGTATCACGCCGGATCCCGCCAGGCCCGCCACCGCCGGGGCGAGCGGCGCTTCGGCCAGGGCGCCCAGTTCGGTGGCCGCCTCGTCGGTCTGGTCGGGGTGCAGCGCCAGGCGGCGGCGCAGATCGGCGATGGCGCGCGCCAGCGGATGATGGAACTGGCGGGCCGGCAGCACGAAATCCACCGGCGCGCTGCTTGCGTGCTGGCCGCTGACGTCGCGCGCATCCAGCACGCCGGTGACGGTCAGCCCGGCGTACGGGTTGGCCGACAGGTCGGGCGTGGCGGCACCTTTGGCCTGTTTCGGCGTGCCGGGCAGCGGCAACGGCAGACGCAGCGCGGGCAGGTCGTCACGCTTCTGCGGACGCAATTCCGCCTGCAGGGACGCCACGCCCCAGCGCTGCGCCACCTGCCACGGCAGCGACGTGGCCGGCGAGGTGCCCGCACGTCCCGGCAGCTTGGCCCAGGCCACGCTCGGCTTCTCGTTGGGGATCAGTGTCACCGTCCAGCCCGCCAGGTCGAAGAAGCGGCCGCCGACCAGCAGCTTGCCCGCCGACGCCAGCACGCCGGAGGCCTGGTAGCTGCCCTGCCCCAGTTTCTCCACCCGCATCTTGGCGCCGGCCAGGCTCACCTGCGGCCGTCCGCCTAGCCCGGTCAGGCTCATCGTCAGGCGCGAGCCGGTGGGCACGCGCAGCGCGCCGCCATGTTCCGGCAGGAACACCGGCGCCAGCCCGGTATAGGCGGGCGGCTGTATCCAGCCCTGGATGGTCGGCGCGGGGCCGGCGATCCCGCCGGGCAGGCCGGGCAGCAGGAAGCCGCCGAGCCGGGCGCCCGCCTGTGGCCCGGCCACCACCAGGGCGGCGGCCAGCAGCAGCACGGCGCCGGCCCGCAGCGCATAGGGATCGTGGGCGGCGAGCTGGGCGTCCGGCCGGCGCAGGCGCAGGCGTGCCAGGGCGGCCTGTGCGCGCGCCTGGTGCGAGCGCCAGATCGCAGCACCGGCATCGCCGCCGGCCGGCGTGTCGCGCAGCGTGGCGAACGGCCGGTGCGCCAGGCCAGAGTCGCGCTCGAGGCGGCGCTCGGCGTCGGTCTCGCCGGGTAGCGCGGCGGCAAAGGCGACGGCGCCGCGCCAGAGCAGCACGGCGACGCCGGCCAGGCAGGCAAGGTCGGCTACCAGATGCAGCCAGCCGGGCAGCACCGCGACCACGCCGGACAGAGCGAGGGCGGCGATCAGACACAGCACCGCCAGCACCGGCCAGAAGGCGCGCACGAGGCGTTCCCAGCCGAGCACCAGGCGCGCGGCCAGGCGATAGGTGGCAAGCCTGCGGTTCGGGCGCGTCGCGGCGGTCTGGTTCATGGCATCTCCTCACCATCCCACAGCCCGGCGATCCTGCCGCGCGGCCTGATCAGCCGGAAGCCGCCGGGATAGGCGGTATCCACCAGGACATGGGCCGCCAGCGGCCGCGCATTGTAGGTGGAGCTCATTGTTGAACCATATGCGCCGCAATCCAGGATCGCCACCGTGGAGTTGTCGGGCATTTCCGGCAAAAGCCGCCCGCGGGCGAGAAAATCGCTGCTTTCGCAGACCGGGCCCGCCACGTCGGCCAGCTCGGTCGGCGCGTTGCGATAAGCGGGCGCCACCGGCACGATGTCATGCCAGGCGCCATACATCGCCGGGCGCGCCAGGTCGTTCATCGCGGCGTCGAGTATGACGATCGGGCGCGCCATTCCGGCGCGGCGGGTGCGCACCACGGAGGCCAGCAGCACGCCGGCAGGTGCCACCAGCCAGCGGCCCGGCTCGACGGCCAGATCGAGCTCGAGCGCGCCGAAAGCGCGGCGTATGCAGGCCGCCCAGGCTTCCGGCAGCACACTGGCCTCGCTTTGGTAGGCGATGCCGAGCCCGCCGCCGCAATCCATCCGCGCGACTGTGTGCCCGCCTGCCCGCAGCGCGCGCACGAGGTCCGCCAG
Source organism: uncultured Alphaproteobacteria bacterium (assembly GCA_963795825.1). GTDB lineage: Bacteria > Pseudomonadota > Alphaproteobacteria > Acetobacterales > Acetobacteraceae > BOG-908. The sequence continues at coordinate 805,001 of CAWCIW010000005.1, forward strand.
ACGGGCATAGGCGGCGGCAAAGGCCGCGGTGCCGAGTATCTGGCTGCCGATATGCACCGCCAGGCCGACAGGGCGTATGCCCGGCAGCGTCGCCGCCAGCGCGTAGAGGGCGGCGGCGTCGCCGATCGGGATGCCGAACTTGTCGCCGGCCCGGCCGGTGGAGATCCCGTCCAGCGTGCCGGCATCGACGTCCGGGTTCACCCGCAGCGCCACGCGCGCCGTGGCCCCGGTGCCGGAGGCGACCTGCGACAAGGCGAGCAGCTCCTCGTGGCTCTCCACGTTGATCTGGCCCACATCGCGCGCCAGCGCCAAGGCCAGTTCCGCGCGGGTTTTGCCGACGCCGGAGAAGATGATCCTGGCCGGGGCAACGCCGGCGCGCAGCGCGCGCAGCAGCTCGCCGCCGCTCACCACGTCGGCGCCCGCGCCCTCGGCGGCGAGCAGGGCTATGATGGCAAGGTGGTCGTTGGCTTTCACCGCGTAGTGTATGGCGACGCCCGGCATGGCGGCGGCGAGCCGCCGGTAGCGCGCGCGCAGGGTGGCGGCGCCGATGGCCCAGGTGGGCGTTGCGTGCGCGCGGGCGATCGCGGCTAGCGGGAGTCCGTCGAGAAGCAGGCCGTCGAGGGGGTGGGTGCGGAGGCTCAAGGAAGAAAGCAGTCCTTTTTTGGAAAAAAGGACCAAAAAACTTTTGCTCCCCGCATTTGCGTCAGTTTGATTTTTTCGGGAATTGCGAGGCGCCGACACACGCGTCACGGCGAGTTAGAATACCAGCTTGCCCCCCACAACGAACAACACCGCCGCCAGCACCGGCCGCAACCCGCCTTCCGGCAGACGCGGCGCCAGCAGGCTGCCCAGCAGGATCCCCGGGATCGACCCCACCAGGAGCTGCCCGAGCAGATGCGTGTCCACGTCGCCCAGCCGCCAGTGGCCCAGCCCGGCCAGCAACGTCAGCGGCACCGCATGCGCGATATCGGACCCCACGATCTTGGCCAGCTTCACCCGCGGATACAGGATGATCAGCGCGGTCACCCCCAGCGCGCCGGCGCCGACGGAGGAGAGCGACACCAGCACGCCCAGCACCACCCCGCTGACCGTGGTCAGCAGCGACGCGGTACCCTCCGACGGCTCGCCGAGCAGACGCGTCAGGCGGTCGATGATGTAGCCGCGAAACAGGATGGTGAGCGCGGTGAGCAGCAGCGCGATGCCGAGGCTGAAGGTGATGGCGCGCACCACCCGCGCATTCTCCGGCCCATAGTAATAAAGCAGGAATAGCGTCAGCACCGTGGCCGGCACCGATCCGGTGGCGAGCCGGCGGACGATGCGCCAGTCCACCGTGGCGCTGGCGCTGTGCACCATGGTGCCCACGGTTTTCGTCGCCGCGGCGTAGAGCAGGTCGGTGCCGACCGCCTGGGTCGGGTGGATGCCGAACAGCAGCACCAGAAGCGGCGTCATCAGCGAGCCGCCGCCCACGCCCGTGAGGCCTACGACCAGGCCCACCATGAAGCCGAGGAACGGGTAGGCCAGAGCAAGCGGTATCAACATCGTACGACGTCCCCCCAGAACAACGGCCGCGACCCACGTTAGCGTGAGTCAATTCGGTTTCGTATAGCAAAGTTGAACAGTGGTTAACAAAATTATACACCGAACCGTAGTGTTGTCTGGGCAGAGGCAACGGACCTGAGCCGCTTGCCTAAACGCCCGGTTGCCCCCCAATGGCTGCCATCATGCCGAACGCCGCCCCTCCCTGCATCCTCCAGGTGCTGCCCGCGCTGGATACCGGCGGGGTGGAGCGCGGCACCGTGGAGATGGTCCAGGCGATCGCCCGGGCCGGCGGCACCGCGCTGGTGGCCAGCGCCGGCGGCCGGCTGGTGGCCCAGGTGGAGCGCGCCGGCGGCCGGCATGTCACGCTGTCGCTGATGACCAAGGACCCGGTGAACATCCTGCTCAATGCCGGCCGGCTGGCGCGCCTGATCCGGGCGGAGCGCGTGGACGTGGTGCATGCCCGCTCGCGGGCGCCGGCCTGGTCGGCCTGGCTGGCGACGCGCCGCACCAAGGCGGCGTTCGTCACCACCTGGCACGGCGTGTACGGCGAGAACCTGCCGGGCAAGCACGCCTATAACAGCGTGATGGCGCGTGGCGAGCGGGTGATCGCGATCAGCCGCTTCGTGGGCGCCCGGGTCGCGTCCGGCTACGGCGTGGGCGCCGACCGGCTGCGGGTGATCCCGCGTGGCGTCGATACCGCCTTGTTCGATCCGGCGCACGTGGTCGGCGACAGGGTGCACCGGCTGGCCCAGGCCTGGCGGGTGCCTACGGGCGCGCGCGTGGTGATGCTGCCGGCGCGGCTGACGCGGTGGAAAGGTGCCGAGGCGCTGCTCGATTCGGTGGCCGGGCTGGGACGCGACGATGTTTATTGCGTGCTGGTCGGCAGCGACCAGGGCCGCGCCGCCTATGCCAGGTCTCTGGCGCAACGCGCCGAACGGCTCGGGCTCTCGGCGCGGCTGCGCCTGGCCGGGCATTGCGACGACATGCCGGCCGCACTGATGCTGGCCGATGTGGTCGTCTGCGCGAGCCTCAAGCCGGAGCCGTTCGGCAGGAGCGTGATCGAGGCGCAGGCGATGGGCCGCCCGCTGGTGGCGTTCGACCATGGCGGCGCGGCCGAAACCGTCCGCCACCGCGAGACCGGGTTCCTGGTGCCGCCGGGCGATGTGCCAGCGCTACGCGCGGCGATCGCCGCGGTGCTGGACCTGACGCCGGACGACCGCGCCGCACTCGGCTGGCGGGCCCGTGCCGCGGTGCTGGACGGCTACACCATTGCGGCGATGCAGGAGGCCACGCTCGCCGTCTATCGCGAGGTGCTCGCGGGGCGCGCGGCGCGGTGAGCCGGCGCATCCTGGTCATACGCCTCGGCGCGCTGGGCGATTTCGTGCTGTCGTTCCCGGCCTTTGTCGCCCTGCGCGCGCACCACGCGGACGACCACATCACCCTGCTGACCACCGCGCCGTTCACCGGTCTGGCGCAGGACTCGCCCTGGTTCGACGCAATACGGGTGGACCGCCGGCCACGCTGGACCGACCTCTCCGGCCTGCTGCATTTGCGCCGGCAGTTGCGCGGCTTCGACTTCACCTACGATCTGCAGACCTCCGGCCGCACGTCACGCTATTTCTGGCTGGCCGGGCGCCCGCCCTGGTCAGGCGTGGCGCGCTTCTGCTCGCATCCGGACGCCGATCCCGGCCGCGACGGGCTGCACACCCTGGCGCGCCAGCGCGGCCAGTTGGCCTCCGCCGGGGTGGCGCCCGGCCCGGCCTGGCGGCCCGAGGCGGCGGCCTGGTTGTGGAACGACGGCCCGGTGATCGCACCGCCTTATGCGCTGCTGGTGCCGGGAACCTCGGTGGCGCATTGGGGCGCCAAGAAATGGCCGGCGGAGCGCTTCGCAGCGCTCGCCTGCGCGCTGGCCGCGCACGGCATCCACCCCGTGGTGGCGGGCACCGCGGCGGAGTCGCAGGACGCGGCGATCATCCTGGCCGCCTGCCCCTCCGCCACGGACCTGACCGGGCGCACCAGCCTGCAGGCGCTGGCCGGGCTGGCGCACCGGGCGATTGTGGCGATCGGCGGCGATACGGGACCGATCCATTTGGCGGCGATGATGGGCTGCGCGGTGGTGGCTTTGTTCTCGCGGTTCAGCGATCCGGCTCTGGCGGCGCCGGTGGGCGATGTGCGGCTTATACGGGCGGAGCGGCTGGCGCTTCTGGGGGTGGATGAGGTGGCGCGTGTTGCTTTGGAGGTGGTGGGGCGCGGCAGGTAGGGAGGAAGGAGAAAGCAGTCCTTTTTCGAGAAAAAGGACCAAAAAGCTTTTGCTCTGACGCCTGCATTGAGGCTCCTACTCTGTCTGCGGGCGCTTCGACTTGCAGGCTGAGCGCAGGCTTGCGTGCAGGCGGGGAGATACAAGCTTTTTGGTCCTTTTTCTCGAAAAAGGACTGCTTTCTTCCTTAGCCTAAGCCGCCGCTAGCCGTGGTGATGCGCGCAATGGCTCGCTCTGGCAGGCGCCCGCCGCGCCAGCACCGCGAGTGCCGCCGCGCCGCCGGCCGCGGCGACGTTCAGCCAGAACGTGTGGTCGAACGCAAAATGCGTCAGCTCGGCTTGCACGTTCGGACGGGCGAGCGGCAGCCAGCCGAGCGTGCGGAATACGACGTCAACGATGATCGCGGCGCCCACCATCGTCGCGTAGAACACCGCGGCGATGTAGGCGGCCATGCGCCAGCCATAGTAGCGGCGATAGACGTCGAGCAGCGGCAGCACGATCAGGTCCGCGTAAAGAAAGGCGAGCACGCCACCGAAGCTCACGCCGGCGCCCCACAGCACCGCGGCCATCGGCACGTTGCCGATCGAGCACACGAAGGAGAGCACGGCGATCAGCGGGCCGAGCAGCGCGTTCGCCGGCACGGTGATCCATGCGGAATGGCCCTGCACGAACACCACCTGCCAGGCGCCGCGCGGCACAAACGCCGCCAGCGCGCCGGCGATCAGGAAGCCGAGCACCAGGTCCTTCCACAGCATCGACACATCCATGACGAAGCTTTGCGCCACCACGGTCCAGGTCTGCCGCAGCGCGAGCTTCTGCCAGACGCTGCCGGGCTGTTCCGCGGCTGCGTCGGCATGGCCGATGCCGGCCGCCGCGCGCCGCCGCGCCTCTTCCACGAGCCGCGCCGGATAGGTGAGGCGCACGATCAGGCTGAGCAGCACCACAAGCACCACGCCGCCCACCCATTCGCCGGCCATGAACTGCCAGCCGAGCAGCAGATAGAGCACCAGGCCGAGTTCGGCCACGAGGTTGGTCGACGCGAACACGAAGGCGAGCGCGGGCACCAAAGCGGCGCCGCGGGCGAACAGCGTGCGGCTGACGGCGGCGGACGCGTAGGAGCAGCTCGAGCTGGCCGCGCCGGCCGCCGTGGCCAGTGCGATCTGGCGCGCGCCGCCTTGGCCGAGCGCGCGCTGCATGGCCTGTTGCGATACCACCGCCTGGAGAATGGCGGAGATGAGGAAGCCCAGGACCAGGCTCCAGGCGACCTGCCAGGCCATGCCGGCGGCGATCAGGAAGGCTTGCGTCAGGTGGTGCATGGTCGAGACAACGTAAAACCGGAGCAGTTCTTTTTTAAGAAGAACATCCATTAAACTTTTGGAACCGCTCGCGAGGCGCCGTCCTCCTGAACCCAGCCGTCACCTCCATCCAGCCTGAGCGCGACAGCACATAGAAAAAGTTTTTTGCTTCTTTTTTTCAAAAAAGAAGGCCTTGCTTGCTTCGCGCCTAAGACCAGCAGGGCTTTGTTCCGACCAGCCGGCGGCCTATCTGAGATGCATGCCCCTCGCTCATCTAGCCGCCCGCGCCGTGCTCCGCATATCGGGCGCCGACCGCGTGACGTTCCTGAACGGCCTGGTCTCCAACGACGTGGCAGAGGCCGCACCCGGCCGCGCCATCTGGGCCGCGCTGCTGACCGCGCAGGGCAAATGGGTGGCCGATTTCTTCATCTTCGCCGATGGCGAGACCCTGCTGGTGGATTGCGAGGCGGCACAGGCTGCAATGCTCGCGCAGCGCCTGAGCCGCTACAGGCTGCGCGCCGACGTGGCGATCGCGCCCACCGATTTGCAGGTATATGCCGCCTGGGATGTGCGCGCCGCCCGGCGGCCTGGCCGCGCCCGACCCGCGGCTGGCGGCGGCCGGCTGGCGCGTGCTCGCCGCTGGATTGCCGGCCACCGGAACCGATGCGGATTGGGACAGGCACCGGCTGGCGCTCGGGCTGCCGGATGGCTCGCGTGACATGGAGGCCGAGAAGACCGTGCTGCTCGAGGCCGGGTTCGACGAGTTGCACGGCATTTCCTGGACCAAGGGCTGCTACATGGGCCAGGAGCTGACGGCGCGGACGCGCTATCGCGGGCTGGTCAAGCGGCGGCTGCTGCCGGTGTCGGCCGATGGCCCTCTGCCCGCGCCGGGCACGCCGGTGATGAGCCAGGAGCGCGAGGTGGGCCTGATGCGCTCCGGCGACGGCGGCGCCGGGCTGGCAGTGTTGCGGTTGGACGCGCTGCAGGAGGTTCTGACGGCGGGCGGCCAGGTAATACGGCCGCGCGTGCCGGACTGGGCCGTGCTGCCGGAGCGCGGCTGAGCCCGGGCCCCTCCTTTTCGCGCGCCGTCGTTCCCATATCGCCTCCATGAAAACAGGTTTCCCGTTGCGCCGATGCGCCCCTCTCCTGCTGGCCGTGCTGATGACGCTGGCGCCGGCCTTTGCCGATGCGCGCCCCGGCCAGGGTTCGTCGTTCGGCAGCCGCGGCAGCCGGACGTATTCGGCGGCGCCGGGAACCAGCACGGCCCCGTATGGCGGCGCGCCGATGCAGCGCAGCTACACGCCGAACACCGGGTCCAGCTACGGCTCCGCCGCCAGCAACCCCGGCTATGGCGGCGGCTACGGGATGCGGCCGCGCTCGGCCTTCACCAGCGGGCTGCTGGGCGGGCTGTTGGGCGCGGGTATCGGCGGCATGCTGTTTGGCGGCGGCTTCTTCGGCGGCATGCATGGCGGCGGCGGCCTGCTCGGCCTGCTGCTGCAACTATTCCTGCTCTATCTGCTCGGCAGCTGGATCTACCGGCGGTTCCTCGCCGGCAACGTGGCGATGGCCGGCGGCGGCATGTTCGGCCGTATGGGCCAGGGCTTGGGCCAGCAGCAGGGCGCCCGTCCGGCCGGCGTATTCGGCGGTGGCGGCCGGGCGACCCGGCCGGTGACCCTGGTGCCCGCCGACTACCAGGCGTTCGACCAGGTGCTGCACGCCATACAGGCTGCCTGGTCCAAGCATGACCTGGCCGCGATGGGCACGCTGACGACGCCGGAAATGACCAGCTTTTTCGCCGAGCAGATGGCCGAGCAGACCAGCCGCGGCGTGCGCAATTACGTGGCCAACGTGCAGCTCCTCCAGGGCGACCTGTCCGAAGCGTGGTCCGAAGGTTCGCGCGAATATGCGACGGTGGCGATGCGCTTCTCGATGCTGGACGTGACAAAGGACGGCGCCGGCCGGGTGGTCGATGGCAGCCTGACAGAGCGCGTGACGGTGACGGAAGTCTGGACATTCCTGAGAACACCGGGCGGGCGTTGGGTGCTCTCGGCGATACAACAGGCCCGGTAGGACATAGCGCCTACCTCGTAAAAGCTTTCCGGTTCTGCCCTCTGTACGGAACCGCTTATTTTCTTCTGGGGATACGCGTGAGCAACATCGAATTACTGACCAGGCGCAACGCCGCCATTCCGCGCGCTCTGAGCCACGCCACTCCCCTCTACGCGCATCACGCGAAGAATGCCGAGATCTGGGATGTGGAAGGCCGGCGCTACGTGGATTTCGCCGGCGGCATCGCGGTGCTCAACACCGGGCATTGCCATCCGCGCGTGATCGCGGCGGCCACCGAGCAGATGAACCGGTTCACCCATACCTGCGTGCAGGTGTTGGCCTACGAGCCCTATGTGGCGCTGGCCGAGCGGCTGAATGCCCTGGCGCCGTTCGCCGGGCCGGCGCGCACGATCTTCTTCACCACCGGTGCCGAGGCGGTGGAGAACGCCGTGAAGATCGCGCGCGTGGCGACCGGCCGCAGCGGGATCATCGCCTTCTCCGGCAGCTTTCACGGCCGCACAATCCTGACCAGCGCTATGACGGGCAAGACGCTACCTTACAAGCGCGGCTTTGGACCGTTCCCGCCCGAGATCTACCACGTGCCGTTCCCGATCGCGCATCACGGCACGACAGTTGCGGACTCGCTGAAGGCGCTGGAATTCCTGTTCCGCGCGGATATCGAGCCCACGCGGGTGGCCGCGATCATCATCGAGCCGGTGCAGGGCGAAGGCGGGTTCTACGAGGCGCCGGCGGAGTTGCTGGTGGCGTTGCGCAAGATCTGCGACCAGCACGGCATATTGCTGATCGCCGACGAAGTGCAGAGCGGGTTTGCGCGCACCGGAAAGATGTTCGGCATCGAGCATTCCGGCGTGCAGCCCGATCTGGTGACGATCGCGAAATCGCTGGCCGGCGGATTTCCGCTCTCCGGCGTGATCGGGCGCGAGGCGGTGATGCAGGCGGCCGAGCCTGGCGGGCTGGGCGGCACCTATGCGGGCAATCCGATCGCGTGTGCGGCGGCATTGGCGGTGCTCGACGTGATACGCGACGAGGGATTGCTGGCGCGGGCCGATGTGATCGGTGCGCGTATAAAGGCGCGTGTCGGCGAGATCGCGCGGCGCAACGACACGCGGCCGGTGGGCGCGATACGCGGACCGGGCGCGATGGTCGGCTTCGAGATCTTCAAGGAGCGCGGCGGGATGGAGCCCGATGCGGAGGCCACGAAGCGGGTGACGGCAAGGGCGCTGGAGCACGGGCTGGTGCTGCTGTCGTGCGGGGTGTTCGGCAACGTTATCCGCGTGCTGGTGCCGCTGACGGTGGAAGACGACGTGCTGGAGGAAGGGCTTGGGATGCTTGAGCAGGCTTTGGTGCAGTAGAAGGCCTTCTTTTCTGAAGAAAAGAAGCAAAAGACTTTTGGTCCCTGTCGGGGAGTGTTGAAACGCACGCCTACAGGGAGCAAAAGCTTTTTGCTTATTTTTCTCGAAAAAGAAGGCCTTCCCTTCCTTACTCCTCAGCCGCCAACAAAGCCGCATTCCCCCCAGCCGCCGCGGTATTCACCGAAACCGTCTGCTCCACCCCGAACCGGCGCAGATAATCCGGCCCGCCCGCCTTCGGCCCAGTGCCCGACAAACCGGACCCGCCGAACGGCTGCACGCCCACCACCGCACCGATCATGTTGCGATTGACGTAGATGTTGCCGGTGGAAAGCCGCTCGGCGATGCGCTCGGCGGCGGCATCGATGCGCGTGTGTATCCCGAGCGTCAGCCCGTAGCCGGTAGCCTCGATCGCATCGAGCAACGCATCCTGCTCGGCCGCGCGATAGCGCACAACGTGCAGCACCGGGCCGAATATTTCCACCGCCAGATCGCGCGGATGGTCCAGCTCGAAGATATGCGGCGCCACGAAAAAACCGTGCTCCGGTGCCGTGCCCGCGTACTGCACGCGCGCGGTGGCTCGCATCTGCGCGATATGTTCCAGCAGCCGGCTTTGCGCGTCGGCATCCACCACCGGGCCAATATGCGTGCTGGGATCGCGCGGGTCGCCGAGCTTGAGTTCGCGCGCGGCACCGGCGAGCATGGCGAACACGCGATCGGCCACATCCTCCTGCACGCACATCAGGCGCAAGGCCGAACAGCGCTGACCTGCGCTGCGGAAGGCGCTCATCACCGCATCGTCCACCACCTGCTCAGGTAGTGCCGTTGCGTCCACGATCATCGCGTTGATGCCGCCGGTCTCGGCGATCAGCGGCACGATCGGGCCGTCTTTCGCCGCCAGCGCGCGGTTGATCGCCCAGGCCACCTGCGTGGATCCGGTGAACGCCACGCCGGCCACGTTGCGATGCGCCACGAGTTGTGCGCCGACCGCGCCGTCGCCGATAATCAGATGCAGCGCAGTCGCGGGAATGCCCGCCTGATGGAGCAGACGCACCGCCTCGGCGGCGACAAGCGGAGTCTGCTCGGCAGGTTTGGCGATCACGGTGTTGCCCGCGGCCAATGCGGCGCCGACCTGGCCCAGGAAAATCGCCAGCGGGAAATTCCACGGCGAAATGCAGAGGAATACGCCGCGGCCGCGATGGCGCAGCGTGTTGCGCTCGCCGGTGGGGCCCGGCAGCACCTCGCCTGCGCCGTAGATCGCGCGCGCCTGCGCCGCGTAATAGCGCAGGAAATCCACCGCCTCGCGTATTTCCGCCACGCCGTCGTCGAGAGTCTTGCCGCCCTCATCTGCAAGCAACGCAAGCAGACGGCCGCGCTGCTGTTCGAGCAAATCGGCCGCGCGTTCGAGCGCGTCCGCACGCGTCGCCGCCGGCGTGCTGGACCACGCGCGGAACCCGGCCTGCGCCGCCACCATCGCCTGGTCCGCCTGCGCCGGCGTGGCGTCCGTCACTTCGCCGATCGCGCGCACGCCATCCACCGGACAGATCGCCGGGCGCGACACCCCAGTCTGCAACGCGCTGTCGATAACCGACGCCGCGGTGCCCGGCCCTTCATGGCGCGCCACCTCCGCGAGCAGCGCCTCGAGCGACGCGGCATCGCCAAACTCCACGCCAGTCGAATTGCGCCGCCCGTTGCCGAACAATGCCGATGGCAGCGGCAACGATGCATTCCGCGCGCGCGCCGGCGTGGCGATCACCGCCGCCGGGCGACGCAGCAAAGTCTCCACCGGCACATCCGCATCCGCCGCCACCGACACGAACGACGAATTCGCCCCATTCTCCAGCAGCCTTCGGACAAGATATGCCAGCAGATCCTCGTGCACGCCGACCGGCGCATAGGTGCGCACCGCCATGCCGGGATGCCCCTCGAGCAACGACGCATACAGCGCGTCGCCCATGCCGTGCAGACGCTGGAACTCGTAGCCTTCGGTATTTCCCGCGCGTTCCATCACGCTGGCTACCGTCAGCGCATTATGCGTGGCGAATTGCGGATAGATGCGCGGCCGCTGTGCCAGCAGGCGCTCGGCGCAGGCCATGTAGCTGAGATCCGTCATCGCCTTGCGCGTGAACACCGGATAATCCGACAGCCCGCGTTCCTGCGCGCGTTTGATCTCCGTGTCCCAGTAAGCACCTTTCACCAGGCGCACCATGAAGCGGCGGTCCAGCGTCTCGGCCAGCGCGCCCACCCAGTCGATCGTCTCGCGCGCCCGCTTGCCATAGGCCTGGACCGCCAAGCCGAAGCCGTCCCAGCCGGATAATTGCCGGTCCTCGGCCACCGCGGCAATCACGTCGAGCGACAGTTCCAGCCGGTCCGCCTCTTCCGCATCGACGGTGAAATTAAGCCCGCGTATTGCCGCGGCACGTGCGAGTTCGCGCACCCGCGGCACCAGCTCGTCCATCACGCGCGCGCGGCTCACCGCCTCGTAGCGCGGATGCAGCGCGGACAGTTTTACGCTGATGCCGGGCCGATCCGGCAAAGGCTTGTTGCCGGCCGCGCGGCCGATCGCCTCGATCGCGTTGGTGTAGCTGGTCTGGTAATGCGCGGCATCGTCGGCAGTGCGCGCGCCCTCGCCCAGCATATCGAAACTGTAGCGGAATACCCGGCCGGCGCGCGATCCGGCGCGGCTCAGCGCGTCCTCGATCGTCTGGCCGAGCACGAAATGGTTGCCCATCACCCGCATCGCCTGGCGCAACGCGCCGCGCACGGTGGGCAGGCCGAGCCGCCGCACCACGCCGCGCAATATGCCCTCCGGCGTGTCGGCCGGCCCGATCAGCCGTGCGGACAAGCCGAGCGCCCAGGCGGAGGCGCCCACCAGAAGCGAATCCGGCCTGGTCTCAGGCCCCTGCGCGAAGCCGCCCTGGCCGAGTTTGTCCTCGATCAGCCGGTCGGCCGTGGCATCGTCCGGCACGCGGAGCAGCCCTTCGGCCAGCACCATCAGCGCCAGGCCCTCCGGCGTGGACAGCGAATATTCCCGCAGCAGCGCCTCGATGCCGCCGATACCGCTGGCACTTGCGCGTATCGCGGTCACCAGCCGGCGCGCTTCGGTGTCGATACGGGCCTCGCGCACCGGCGCCAGCGTGGCGGCGCGCAGGAACTGTTCGGCCAGCACCGCATCGTCCGGCGCGTAGGGCGCATGGAATCCGGGCGCTGCGGGAAGTGCGAGTGCCGCGCTCACAGCCGGTCCCTCACGCCGGCCAGGAAGTCGAGCAGGGCGGCGTTCACCTCCGGCGCGCGCTCCTGCTGCACCCAGTGGCCGGCGCCCGGCAGGCTGATTTCCACACGCAGATCGGCACACATCCTGCGCAAGTTCTCCAACTGGTTGGGCAGCATGCGCAACACCATCTCGCGGTCTCCGGCAAGGAAGCCCGCCGGCTGGCGTATGATGTTGTCGCCATACGCGCGCGCATCGGCCGCGTTCTGCGGGAAATTGCGATACCAGCTCAGCGGCCCACGAAAACCGCCGGCGCGGAAGGCCGCCGCATAAGCACGCAGTTCGTCGTCCGTCATGAACGGCAGCGGACCGGGCGGCGGGTCGTCCATGCTGGCGAGCATGGTGCTGTCGCGCGGCACATCGCGGCCGCTGCGCGCGCGCCACGCCCTCGCCGCTGCCCATGTAATACACGCGCTTCAACGCTGCTTCCCAGTCGCTGCCTTCGAACTCTGCTTCCGCCACGCCTTCGTCCTGGAAATAGCGGATGTAGAAAAACCGGTCCGGGTAGAGGTGCTCCACGATGTCCATGAACGGCGCGGGCGGCGGCCCGCTATGCGGCACGCTGAGGCAGAACACCGCGGCCACCGCATCGGGAAAGCGCAGCGCGCAGCGCCAGGCGGCCGGCGCGCCCCAGTCATGGCCGACCGCCACCCAGCGCTTGGCGCCCAGATGGTCGGCGATGGCCTTCATGTCGTCCGCGATGATGTCCAGCGTGTAGGCGGCGGTCTCGCGCGGCTTGTCGCTGTCGCCGTAGCCGCGCATGTCCGGCACCGCGACCTGGTAGCCGGCGGCGACCAGGGCGGGGATCTGGTGGCGCCAGGAAAGGCCCAGTTCGGGCCAGCCATGCATCAGGATGACGAGCGGGCCTTTGCCTTGGACTTCCACGGCAAGGTTTATGTCGCCGGAGCGTATTTGCTGCATGGGTGGGGACCTTGGGGGAGAAGGGAGGAAGGCAAGGAAGGCCTTCTTTTTTGAAAAAAAGAAGCAAAAAACTTTTGTTCCTGGCGCTGGGGTGGGGGCTTCTGTCTAGCCGGACGCGCCCGGCTGGTGCAAAGGCGGGCGGATGGCGCTTCACCTGATCAAGCTGGCCGTGGGCGTGTCCAGCCTGGCCGAGTTGCGCGCGCGGCAGGCAGGGGCGCGCGTGCCGCTGCGACACACCACGCGAAATTTTCCGCGCCGCGCGCAAGAGATCCTGGACGGCGGGTCCATCTACTGGGTGATCAACCGCGTGGTCCTCGCCCGCCAGCCTCTGCTCGACATCGTGGCCGGCGCGCGCGACGACGGCTCCAAAGGCTGCGACCTGTTGCTGGACGCGGCGCTTATCCCGGTGCGCGGGCGGTTGATGAAGCCGTTCCAGGGGTGGCGGTATCTGCGCGAGGAGGATGCGCCGGTGGATGATGCGGCCGGGTTCGCCGCGGCGGAAACCTTGCCGGAGGAGCTGGCGCGCGAGCTTCGGCGATTGGCGCTGTTGTAGCGTGTCCGGCGCAGCACGGGCCGATCAAGCGCGCCAACAATCAGGTTCTAAGGACGACTGTCCTTAGCGGGGTCCAGGGGCAGAGCCCCTGGCCTTCCATCCGTTCCGACGCCGCCTAGCGTTGCACCAACAAGGGTGCAAGCCAGCCAGCTCAGCGTGTAACCTTAAGTGTAAGATCGGGGCGGAGCGACGATGGGTTCGGGGCATGCACGGGCAACGCGTCATTGCCGGCGTTCGGCGCGAACGCATAGAGGTCGCCGCTGGCCGAGGCGATGAAGAGCCTGCCGTCCGACACGGCGGGGGCGCCGAAGAACCCGGCGCCCGTGGAAGCTGTCGCCAGTAGGCTGTCATAAGGCGTGATGGCGTAAGCAAGGTTGTCCTGCGACGTGAAGTAGACGACGCCGTTCGCGGCCGAGGCGGAGCGCACGAGCCCGTTCGTCGGAAAGCTGAAATAAAGCGAGCCGTCGCGCGCGTTCAGGGCGTAGAGATTGTCGTCGGCTGAACCGATGTAGACCCGGTTGTTGTAGATCGCCGGACTGCCGTAGACCTGTGCCCCAGTCGTGTAGGACCACAGCAGATAGCCTGCATTGGCGCCCGAGGTACCGATTGCGTACACCTTGTCATCGTCCGAGCCGACATAGAGGGTGCCGTTGACAATTGCGGGCGAGCTCTCGACATGGCCGCCTGTCGCATAGGACCAGACCATCGCGCCGGTTGCGGCGTTGAGGCAGTAGATGTTGTTGTCGTAGCCGCCGAAATAGACTTTGCCACCCACCAGCGCCGCGGAACTGTCGGTGCCGGACGACAGGGCAAAGCTCCAGATGATCGCACCGTTGGTGGCATTCAGCGCGTAGAAGCTGCCTTGGTAGCTGCCGACGTAGATCCTGCCGGCGGCAACGACGGCGGAGCCGTAGAAGAAGCCAGGCAGCGTCACCTTCCAGAGTGTGGCGCCGGTGATTGCGTTGAGAGCGTAGAAATGGCCGCTGAGGTCGCCGATATAGACTGCGTTCCCCACCAGAGTCGGCGACGCAGAAAAGTTCGCGCCGAGGTTCTTGTTCCAGATCGTGGCGCCGCCGGCCGCGGCGTTGAACGAAGCTACCCCGGTTGTTGTGCCGACATAGACGCGGTTATTGGCGACGACAGGCGTGCCGCCGGTGGTGCTGGCGAACACGCTCCACGACGTGCCCAGCATCGGCGCATTGCTGGCGGAGATCGTGTTCTCGTAAGGGTTGACCCCGGCATGGGCTGCGCCGAAACCGAATTGCGTCCACGGGGTGGAGACGCCCAGCGCGCTCTGGGCGGCATCGCTGCTGCGCCGGCCTATGGCGGTTATGCTGTGCGTACCTGGCGTGGCCGAAGCGGGGATCGTGATCGATCCCGTCAGCGTGCCTGTTGCGGAACTGACCAGCAAAATCGTGTCGGTCGTGTCCAGATACACGTCCACGGCTTCGCTGTTGGCGAAGCCGCTTCCGCTGAGGGCGATCGTTTGACCCGGATGTGCGCTCAGGGGCGCGGGCGTGATGAGGGTTGCTGCTGCCGCCACACCGAACATGGAGGCTGCAGCAATCGCCACCGCGAATACTTTTGCAATCATGTGTCCCGCCCCTGTTTGGCCGCGCAATAGCATCTTGCTGCGCCGAAATCCAAGCAAAAGCGACACTCTGTTCGAGAGCACACCGGGCTTTGCTTGCCCTCATACTTTGGTATGAAAGAACCCGTAGATCCGCCGGGCCGTCTCCTTGTTTATCCCAGGCGCGGCCTGCAAATCCTCCAAACCCGCCTGCTTCACCCCGCGCGCACTGCCGAAATGGTTCAGCAGCGCCCGCTTGCGCGCCGACCCTATCCCAGGCACCTCATCCAGCTCGCTGGTCACCAGCGTCTTGGACCGCCCGGCCCGGTGCGTGGTGATCGCAAACCGGTGCGCCTCGTCACGCAATCGCTGCAAATAATACAACACAGGATCGCGCGGCGGCAGCTGGAACGGCGGCTTGTCGGCGGTGAAGAACCACTCGCGGCCGGCGTCGCGGTCCGGCCCCTTGGCGATCGCGATCAGCGTCACGTCCGTGACACCCAGATCGTCCAGCACCGCGCGCGCCGCCGAGTACTGCCCGGCGCCGCCGTCGATCAGCACGATGTCCGGCCAGTCGGATGCCGGCGCGCCCTCGTCGCGCTCCTTCTGCGCGCGGGCGAAGCGGCGTTCCATCACCTCGCGCATCATGCCGAAATCGTCGCCCGGCGTGATGGCGCTGCGTATCGCATATTTGCGGTAGGCGTTCTTGCGGAAGCCTTCCGCACCCGCCACCACCATCACGCCATAGGCGTTGCTGCCCATGATGTGGCTGTTGTCGTAGGTCTCGATTCGCTCCGGCCGCGCGGCCAGGCTGAACAGCCCCGCCACCCCGTCGAGCAGCTTGGCCTGGCCTGCCAACTCCGCCAGCCGCCGTTCCAGCGCCTCGCGCGCGTTGGTCTCCGCGTGCTCCACCACGGCACGCTTCTCGCCGCGCTTCGGCACCGCGATCTCCACCCGGCGGCTCGCCTTCAGGCTCAGCGCGTCGGCGATCAGGTCGCCCTCGGGCAGATCGTGGTTGGCCAGGATCAGCGCCGGCGGCGGCTTGTCGTCGTAGAACTGCGCGATGAAGGCGGAGAGTATCTCGCCCGGCTCGTCGGTTTTCACCGTGCTGGGGAAATGCGCGCGGTTGCCGTTGTTGCGGCCGCCGCGGATGAAGAACACCTGCACGCAGCTCTGCCCGGCGATCTGCCACAGCGCGATGATGTCGGCATCCGTGAGGCTCGCGGGATTGATGATCCCGCTGCCCTGCACATGGGTCAGCGCGCGTATCCTGTCGCGCACCGCGGCCGCGCGCTCGAACTCCAGCCGCGCGCTCGCCGCCTCCATCTCCGCCGAGAGCTCGCGCTGCAGGGTCGCCACCTTGCCGGAGAGGAACGCCTTGGCCTGCGCCACCAGGCCGGCATAATCCTCCGCGCTGATGCGGCCCACGCAGGGCGCCGAGCAGCGCTTGATCTGGTGCAGCAGGCACGGCCGCGAGCGGTTGGAGAACACCGTGTCCGCGCAGGAGCGCAGCAGGAACAGCCGCTCCATCGCGTTCACCGTCTGGTTCACCGCCCAGGCGCTGGCGAACGGCCCCCAGTAGCTGCCGGGGCGGGACTGGTTGCCGCGATGCTTGGTCACCTGCGGAAACGCATGATCCTCCGCCAGCATCAGCCACGGATAGGATTTGTCGTCGCGCAGCACGATGTTGTAGCGCGGCTTCAGGCGCTTGATCAGGTTGGCTTCCAGCAGCAGCGCCTCGGCCTCGGTATGCGTGGTCACGATCTCCATCGAGACCGTGTCCATCACCATGCGCCGCAGCCGCTCCTCGAGCCGGTTGATCTGCGTGTAATTCGCCACCCGCTTCTTCAGCGAGCGCGCCTTGCCGACATACAGCGCCTCGCCCTTGCCATCGAGCATGCGATACACACCGGGCGAGAGCGGCAGGGTGGCGACGACGGCTTCGATGACCGCCACGCCGCGCAGCGCCGGCGGGTTCGGGGATATCTGGTCTGACATGGGGGGCTAAGTCTGGGCCTGCCCGGGCCGCTTCTCAAGGCGTGGTTGCCCTGGGGATAAGTCTGTGGGCTGCTTGCGCCCGCGCTGCCCGGGTGTAGGCGGCGCCATCTCTGCAACCGAGCTTAGGTCTGCGGGGTCAAGCGCAAAGATTGCTTGACTCTCCTCAGGTTGCGCGCCGCGCGCCGTCATCGAACCGTCATGAATCCGTATCCTGTTGGAAACATAGGGTATCGAGCCAAGCGGGGGATTAAACCGCGGCGCAGCGTTCGATCTCCACGCCGACTGCCGCCACATCTGGAAAAACATCCAGTTTTTCGACACGCACCCGCACCGAACGCACCCTTGCATCTTCCAGACACGCTTCGGCCAGGCGCTCGGCCAAAGTCTCGACCAGGCGCACATGGCCGCCAGCCACGATCGCCCGCGCGCGGTTCGCCACCGCCTCGTAATCCACCACCCTGGCCAGGTCGTCACGGCCGGGTGCCGCGCGGGACATCGGGGCGGCCGCGTCGTCGGATACCGCAAGGTCGAGGTTGAG
Organism: uncultured Alphaproteobacteria bacterium; assembly: GCA_963795825.1. Lineage (GTDB taxonomy): Bacteria > Pseudomonadota > Alphaproteobacteria > Acetobacterales > Acetobacteraceae > BOG-908. The sequence goes on from CAWCIW010000005.1 coordinate 822,362, forward strand.
GCGTATGCGCTGGACGGCCGCGTGCTCATGGGCGTGCACGCCTATGCTGGCTTGCAGGACCATGTCTCTCAGGAAGACGTGGCGCAGGCGCTGGGCGGCGCTGGCTGGGCGGTAGGTCTCCATTCCACGGCTTATAGCCGCAGGTAGGCTAGGCAAGGCCTTCTTTTTTGAAAAAAAGAAGCAAAAAACTTTTGCTCCCTGTCGGCGGGCTTGGCTGGCCGGGGGGTTTCAGACGCCTAGGCGGATTATTTGACCGGTCAGGGAGGGGCTTGCGGCGGCGAAGTGGATCGTGCGGACCAGGTCTTCAAGGTCGGCGGACGAGGCTGGCATGGCGGCGGCGGCGCGGCCGGCCTGCTCCATCGGCTCGAACGGGCCGTGTGGGCTGGCGCCGAGGCCGATCGCGTTCACCCTGATGTCCCGCTCCGCCCAAGCCAGCGCGGCCTGCTGGGTGAACGCCCAGAGCGTGGCATTGGCGGCATGGCCGTCGAACTGCACCAGGCCCGGCGCGTGGGCGCGCAGCAGCATCAGCACCAGCCCCGCCTGCCCGTCCGCCAGGCCGCCCGCGAAATCGCGCGCCCGCGCCATTGCCGAGCCAGCATCCGCATTCACCAAAACCGCAATGTCCGGCGCCGGCCCGGCCAGAAGTGCGCGGGCCAAACCCGGAAACCCGACAACTACATATTGTGGCAGATACATACCTGAAGCAGTCGAATGCGCCGGAACGGCCTGGAGCCCCCACAGCAGCAGGAGTCAAAAGTTTTTTGCTTCTTTTTTGCAAAAAAGAAGGCCTTGCTTACTTCCGCTCGCTAACCCGAACCAGCATCCGCTCGTATCCCTTCACGAAAGATGAAAACACCCGCGTAGGCTCCTCGACAACCTCGATGCGCCCGAACCGCTTCAGTATCTCTTCCCACATTATGCGCAGTTGCATCTCCGCCAGACGCTCGCCCAGGCAACGGTGCAGCCCGAAGCCGAACGAAAGATGCCGGCGCGGCCGGTCGCGCTCGATGTCGAAATCGTTCGGCCGCTCGATCACCTCTTCGTCGCGGTTGCCGCTCACGTACCACATCACCACGCGGTCGCCGTCGCGTATCTGCTTGCCGCCGAATTCGATGTCGCGCGTGGCGGTGCGGCGCATATGGGCGAGCGGCGTCTGCCAGCGGATGATCTCCGGCACCATGTTGCCGATCAGCCCGGGATTGGCGAGAAGCTTGCTGTATTGGTCGGGAAACTTGTTGAGCGCCAGCAAGCCGCCGGTGATGCTGTTGCGCGTGGTGTCGTTGCCGCCGACGATGAGCAGCAGCAGGTTGCCGAGATATTCCATCGGCGTCTGGTCGCGCGTGGCATCGGCATGCGCCATCAGGCTGATCAGGTCGCCGGTCGGCTGCGCGTTCACCCGCTCGTTCCACAATTCGGTGAACCGCAGCAGGCATTCCAGCAGGATGGCCTGCCGCTCGGCTTCGCTGGCGATCAGCCCGGCGCCCGGCTGCGTGGTGGCGATATCGGACCAGTGCGTCAGTTTGCGGCGCTCGTCCTGCGGGAAGTCGAACAAAGTGGCGAGCATCTGCGTGGTGAGTTCGATGCTGACGGTATCGACCCAGTCGAACACTTCACCAACGGGCACCGCATCGAGGATACGGCCGGCGCGCTCGCGTATCAGGATTTCCAGGCGGGCCAGGTTGGTGGGCGAGATCACCGGGTTCACCGCCTCGCGCTGCAGGTCGTGGCGCGGCGGGTCCATGGCGATGAACATCGGCATGACGAAATCGGGCTCGGGATCCTTGATCACGATGCCGCCGCGATGAACGTCCGACGAGAAGGCCTCGTGGTTGGCTTCCACCTGCAGGATCTGCTTGTATTTGGTGATCGACCAGTACGGGCCGAATTCGCTCTCCGGCGTGTAATGCACCGGGGATTCGCGGCGCAGGCGCTCGAAGAACGGCCACATCGCATCCTGCTGGAACAACGCCGGCTGACCGGGGTTGAGCGCATCGAGCGGGATCGCATAGGCGTCCGTCTCGACCGGCGCCGCAGGATTGAATGTCATGTCGTCCACAGGCCGCGCTCCCACATGCTCTTTTGCGCAACGCTAGCACGCCTTCGGTTAACAGCAATAAGGTAAAGCGTAACCAACACGGCGCTCGCCAGACATCCAAAAGCTTTTCGCTTCTTTTTTGCGAGAAAGAAGGCCTTTCTTCCCTTCCCGCTTCCCCTATGCTCAGCCAAAAAACCGACCCGGAGCAACAAGATGCGGCTACTGCAACGCGAACTGGAGCACTACCCGAACCCCGCCGCCCGCAGGACCCAACTCGGCCTGGTCGTTCTGATTACGGTAGCACTCTATTATGCGCTGTACGTGCAAGGCGGCGTGCTGCCGCTGATCATGCGTGATATGCACATGAGCTTCCTCTACCTCGTGGGCTGGCTCGCGATCGCCAACGCGATCGGCGCCTTCGCCTCGCTGCTGGCCGGGCTGTCCGACCGGTTCGGCCGCGCCAACCTGGTGGTGTGGGGCCTGCTCCTGGTCTGCGTGCTGGTGGGCTTCGTGCTGCCCCACGCGCCCGACAAGCTCAGCTACGCCATCCTGCAGATCATCCTGGGCTTCATCGAGGGCATCATCCTGGTGGCCACGCCGGCGCTGATACGCGATTTCTCCCCGCAAGTGGGCCGCGCCACGGCAATGGGTTTCTGGACCATCGGCCCGGTGCTGGGCAGCCTGCTCGTCAGCGTGGTGGATTCCGCCACCCTTGCGCACATGCCAGATTGGCGCGGGCAGTTCCTGATTTGCGGCTGCTTCGGCCTGGCGGTGTGGGTGCTGGCAGTGCTCGGCCTGCGTGAGCTCAGCCCCGCTTTGCGCGGCCAGGTGATGGTGAGCGAGCAGGACCGCGTGCTAAATGAACGGCGCGCGGCGACGGCCTCCGCCGCCCCCGCGCAACGCAATCCCTGGCTGCAGATGCTGCGGTGGGACGTGCTCGCCTCGGCGCTCGGCGTGTCGCTGCTGCTTCTGGTGTACTACACGACGGTGGCGTTCGGGGTGATCTACCTCGTCACCGTGTACGGCTTCACGCCGGCGCGTGCCAATAGCCTGCTGAACTGGAGCTGGGCGGCAAACGCCGTGGCGCTGATCGCGGCCGGCATCTGGTCAGACGCGCTGGGCGTGCGCAAACCGTTCATGCTGGTGGGCGGCGTAGGGTCCGCGTTGCTGATCTGGCTGTTCATGGCCGGCGGACTGGCCGTGCCGCTACATCCTGATTTCGCGGTGATGGCGCTGGTGGGCGTGGCGATCTCCACGCTGATGGGCGCGGCTTACGCCACCTGGATGGCCAGCTTCACCGAAATGGTGGAGCGGCTGAACCCGGCGCTGACCGCCACCGGCCTGGCCATCTGGGGCTGGCTGCTGCGGCTGGTGGTCACCGCCTCGTTCCTGGCGCTGCCGCATGTGGTCGACACCGTAACGACGCTGGTGGAAGCGCCGCCCTCGGTCGACGCCTTCAAGCGGCTGCAGGCGGCGCATGGCACCGTGCCGCCGGAGCTGGTGGCACATATGCAGGAGATCGCGCATGCGGCGGTGGCGGCACCGGGGCAGTGGCAGGTCTGGTACCTGTACTCCGCTTTCGGGGCGGCGGCGTTCGTGGTGCTGGTTTTCGGCATGGCGGGGCGGTGGAGCCCGGCGCGGGCGCGGGCGGACCAGGCGGCGCATGCGGCTTTGGTGGTTCGGGAGTTGGGGTAGGAAGTAAGGCCAGGGGCTCTGCCCCTGGACCCCGCTGGGGTTGCGAACCCCAGACCCCCTTTGGTTTTAGAAGCGTGTTATGCAGGGGGAGAGGCCGATCGGCAGCCTTTTCAGGCCGTTCGCCGACATCAGGCCTGTGGCGTATAGGCCGAATTTGCCAGCGATTTTTACCGCTACTACGTAATGCGCGTAGAAGAACGGACCCTGCGGCGTCACGTTCCTGCTGCGCATCTCCTCTCCGGCTTGCAGGAACATCTTCTGCCCCCAGCCTAGCGGATCGTAATCCTTGTTTGCCGCACGGGCTACTTCCGCGCCCGTCATCATCTGCGGCGTGAGATAACGGCTGTCGCCGTCGTGGTAGAAGTAATAATGCGTGGCATCCGCGGTCACCACGAGCGCACAGCCGTTCATGCCGCCGGTCATCACGATCGTCCCGTCCGGCGCGGCCTTCGGCACCTTGACCCAGCCCACGCCCCTGGCCACCCACGGGAAGAAATAATCGCCGCCATCCGCCGCTTCGCCGGCGGTAAGCGTGTAGACGCCCGCCGCGGGACTCGTCTGGGCGACGCGGCAAGGGCCGCCTTCGACCATGTTGCCGGTGCCGTTGAACGCGCCCGATTTGGGCACGGTCTGATACACCGCGCCCATGCAGGCATTCATCGGATCGGCGCGCAGCGTGGAGAGCGACACGTTCTATCTCCTGAAGCAAACGGGCAGTCCTGTCCGGCGGAAAATCCCATACGCCGGTGATGTAATACCAGCCCCGATAGAGACTGACCCATCCAGGCAAGCAAGAAAGTAGTCCTTTTTTGAGAAAAAGGACCAAAAAGCTTTTGCTACGACGCCTGCATCAGAGCCTACGCTCGTATTGCAAGTCGATGCGGTTGCAGTCGTAGCGAAATCCCGGTGCAGGCGTCACAGCAAAAGCTTTTTGCTTCTTTTTCTCGAAAAAGAAGGCCTTCCTTGCTGCCGATGAGTTAGTCTTGAGACGGGTTGGTTTAATATAAGGTAGTCCGGACACAGCGCGATGCCGTGCTCCCGTATAACCTTGGCGCGCCGTGGTAACCGCCAGGTGTCCTGCCTGCGTTACCCGGCAGTCGCAGGCCGGGCCGCCGCGTCTTCCAGCACGCGCGCGGGCGGGACCGCGCCGCGCAGATAGGCGTCCATCACCTCGGCGGCGAGTCCGTCCATCACCACGCGCCCGTGGTCCATCCAGACCACGCGGGTGCACCAGTCGAGCACGGCGCCGGATTGGTGGGAGGACAGCACGAGGATTTCCGCGCCGCGCACAACGCTCTCCAGCCGCGCGCGGGCCTTCGCCATGAAGCTCGCATCGCCGGCGAGGAACCACTCGTCCATCAGCAGCACCTGGGGGCGTATGCAGGTGGCGAGCGCGAAGCCGAGGCGGACGATCATGCCGGAGCTGTAGAACCGCACGGGAAGATCGAGGAATTCGCCGAGTTCGGCGAACGCCTGCACGTCGGCTTCCATGGCTTCGATCTGCGGCTTGCTGAAGCCGTTATACAGGCCGCGCAACATGATGTTCTCGCGGCCGGTGAGGTCCATGTTCATGCCGAGTTGCGGGTCCAGCAGCGCGTTCAAGCTGCCTTCCACGCGTATGCGCCCGGCGATCGGTTCGTATATTCCGGCGAGCGTGCGCAGCAGCGTGGTCTTGCCCGCGCCATTGGTGCCGACCAGGCCCAGGCGGTCGCCGCTCTTTAGGTCGATGGTGATGTTGCGCAGCGCCTGCACCACCACGCGCTGGCGCGTATCCTCCCCGAGCCGTCCGGAGGCCGCGGCGAACACCGTTTTCTTCAAACTCCGCGCGCTGCCATGGTAGAGCGGAAAGTCGACGGAAACGTTCTCGATCTGAATATGCGCCATAAAAGTCCCAAGTCGAATGCCGGCAGGACAAACCCCCGTCAGGGAGTCAAAAGTTTTTTGCTTCTTTTTTTCAAAAAAGAAGGCCTTGCTGACGCTTACATCCAATAAGCCAGCCGAGTGCGCACCCGAACGAAAAGCAGCCAAGTCACCCCACAGAAAACAAAGCTGTCGGCCAAAGCCAAAGTCCAGACCAGCCGGGAAGCCGCATGCCCCAGCAGCGGCGCGCGCACGATCTCCAGCAAAGCGTCGAACGGGTTGTAGGGCAGCCACCACCCATGCGCGCCGAGCTGCTCCGGCCGCCACACGATCGGCGTGATGAAGAACGCGATCTGCATGATGCTGCCGACGATCGGCGGGATGTCGCGGAAGCGCGCGCACAGGCTGCCGAGCAGCAGGCAGGCGGCGAACCCGTCGATCGTCCACACCACGAAGCCCAGCAGGCTCTGGGCGGCGACCATGCCGGGCCAGACCGAGAAGATCGCGAACACGGCGAAGATCACCGGCAGGTTGTGGGCGAACGAGATGGCGGTGCGCACCAGCACGCGCAGCGCGTGGACGAAGAACGGCATGCGCAGCGAGCGTATGGTGCTTTCGGCCTGGGTGAAGGTGGTGCAGGCGTCGCTGACCAGGCCGCCGAGCGCATTCCAGGTCACCAGCGAGAGGGCCAGGAACGGCAGATAGACGTGCAGATCCTGGTGGAACAGCACGCTGTAGAGGCCGCCCATGGCGCCGATCCACACGGCCGTGGAGATGGTCAGCCAGAACGGGCCGAGCAGCGAGCCGCGGTATTTCAGCTTGATGTCCAGCCAGCCGAGCTGGACGCCGAGGCGCCAGAGGGCCGCGCCTTCGGTGAAATCGGTCCAGGCCAGCCGGTGGCGGTTGGTCCGGGTGACGTCGGCGCCGATGTCCATCGTGGCGGTGGCCAGCCGCGGGAGCGCCGGCTCGGGCGGAGCAGGCTCCAGGGGGGCTGGCGCGGTTATCGCATTGTCCGTAATCGAATCCATGACGGGGGGCGGGTACTCCATCTGGCGGAGGCGGGCAACTGCGAGGAGGATGCGCGTCCTGCTGAAAAAAGGGGCAAACGCTTTTGCGACTGCCGGCGCGCCGGCCTGGAAAGGCGCGCGGCGGGGCCGGATCGGCCTGGTCCGCCTGGCGATCGCGGGCGCGTTGCTGGCCGCCTCCGCCCGCGCGCAACCCCACCGCGGCGGGGTGCTGCATTTCGCCGCCTACCAGGCGGGCGGCACGATCGACCCGCAGATCAACTATGTCACCGACGTATGGCAGGTGCTGTCGGTCACCCAGGACCAGTTGCTGGCGTTTCGCAAGGCCGAAGGCGCGGACGGGCTGGTGCTGGTGCCGGACCTGGCGGAGTCGCTGCCCGAGATACGGGATGGCGGGCGCACCTATGTGTTCCGGCTGCGGCAGGGCGTGCGGTTCTCCGATGGCCGCGAGGTGGGCGTGGCCGACGTGGTGGCCAGCTTCCGGCGTATCTTCCGCGTATCCGGGCCGAACGCGGAGAGCTGGTACAGCGTGATCGTGGGCGGGCCGGCCTGCCTGGCGCACCCGGCCGGCTGCACGCTGGACGGCGGCGTGGTGGGCGACGCGGCGGCGCGCACCATCACCATCCACCTCACCCGGCCGGACAGCGAGTTCGCCCAGAAGATCGCGCTGCCCTTCGCCGCGATCCTGCCCGCCGACACGCCTGGCCACGATCTGGGCACCACACCGCCGCTGGCCACCGGCCCTTATCGGGTGGCCAGCTACAATCCGCTTCGCGCGATGGTGCTGGAGCGCAATCCGTATTTCCACCAATGGAGCGCCGCGGCCCAGCCGGACGGCTACGCGGACCGCATCGAGATACGCTACGGGCTGCAGACCGAATCCGAGGTGAGCGCCATCGAGCACGGGGACCTCGACTGGATGAGCGACCCGCCGCCGCTGGACCGCCTGGCGGAGATCGGCAGCCACTATGCCCGGCTGGCGCACATCCATCCGATGCTCGGCTACTACTATCTGATGATGAACACCCATCTGCGGCCGTTCGACGATCCGCGCGCGCGCCAAGCCGTGGCGCTGGCGGTGAACCGGCGCGTGCTGGTCAACCTCTATGGCGGCCCCGCCTTGGGCACGCCTTTATGCCACCTGCTGCCGGAAGGCCTGGCCGGCTCGGAGCCGTATTGTCCGTTCACCGCGAATCCGGGCACTACGTGGACGGCGCCCGACCTGGCGCGCGCCCGCGCGCTGGTGGACGCCTCCGGCACAAAGGGGATGCGCGTCACGCTGATCGCGTCGGACCGCGACGTGGAGCACAGCATGGGCGTGTATCTGCAGAGCGTTCTGGCCGATATCGGCTACGATGCGCGCCTGCACGCGATTTCCTACAACATACGCGACACGTATCTGTCGAACTCGAACAACCGCGTGCAGATCGGCCTGGCCAACTGGTACCAGGATTACCCGGCCGCGTCGGACTTCCTGCAGGTGCTGTTCTCGTGTGCGGATTTTCATCCCGGCTCGGACGCTTCCATCAATATGAGCGGGTTTTGCGACCCGGCGATGGATGCGCGCATGCAGACGGCGCTGGCGGCCGAGCTGACAGACCCTGCGGCGGCCGCGCGGCTCTGGGCATCGGTGGATCGCGACGTGACCGACCGCGCGCCGAGCACCGCGCTGTTCCAGATAAATTGGCTGGACCTGGTCTCCGCGCGCTTACGCGGTTTCCAGTTCAGCCCGCTGTTCCACATGATTTTTTCCAGGCTGTGGGTGCAGTGAGCTTGGCAACGGGCTTTGCCATTGATCCACCGAGGCAAACTAGCAAGCAGTCCTTTTTCGAGAAAAAGGACCAAAAAGCTTCTACCTGTTTGCCTGCACGGCGGTTTACACTTTTGCTGCCAATCTGGGTGTTTTGGCATCTCAGCGGGCCGTGCGTATGAGCGGCGGGCCCTGGGCGGTCGCGTGGCGCAGGCTGCGGCGGGACCGCGCGGCAGTAGCCGCGGCCTGCGTGTTGCTGGCCCTCCTGCTCGGCTGCGCGCTGGCGCCGCTCTACGCCAGCCGCGTCGCCCATTCCGACCCGTTCCGCCCGAACCTCGACGGGTCCGTGGTGATCGGCGGGCGCACCCTGGACATTCTGCAGGCCGCCGACAACCCGCTGCATCTCGGCTCCGCCCCAATCGGCGCCACTTGGCATGGCGCATATTTTCTCGGCGCCGACGGGCAAGGGCGCGACGTAGCGGCACGTCTATTGTATGGCGGCCGCAACTCGCTGCTGATTGCCGGCGCGGCGACCGTGCTGTGCCTTATCTTGGCGGCGATCGTGGGGATCGTGGCCGGCTATGCGGGCGGCTGGACGGACCAGGTGCTCTCGCGTCTGCTCGACATACTCTGGGCTTTTCCGGTCTACCTGCTGGCGATCTCGCTGAGCGTGGTGCTGATCAGCCAGGGTTTGCGGCTGGGGCCGTTCACCATCGAGGCGGACAGTTTGCTGCTGCCGATCGCGATCATCGGCATCGTGTATGTGCCCTATGCGGCGCGGCCGGTGCGCGGCCAAGTGCTGGCGCTGGCGCAGAGCGAATTCGTGCTGGCGGCGCAGTGCCTCGGTGTGGGCCACCGCCGCATCCTGCTGCGCGACATATTGCCGAACGTGGCGAGCACGCTGATCGTGTTCGCGCCGCTTCTGATGGCGTTAAATCTGCTGACGGAGAGCGCGCTGAGTTTTCTGCAGATCGGCGTGCAGCCGCCGGCGGCGAGCTGGGGGACGATCATCGCGGATGGGCAGACGCTGATTTATGTGCGACCGCTGGTGGCGGTGGCACCCGGGGTGATGATCGTGGTTACGGTGCTTGCGTTGAACGTGTTGGGGGATGGGTTGCGGGATGCGCTTGATGCTCGGGCTAGGCTAAGGGTTTGAAGGAAGGAAGGCCTTCTTTTTCGAGAAAAAGAAGCAAAAAGCTTTTGCTCCGTACGCCTGCACCACGGCACCATACGGTTCTGCCAGTGCGCGTATTTGCAGAACGTGATGGAGCCGTGGTGCAGGCGGGGGAGCAAAAGTTTTTTGGTCCTTTTTTTCAAAAAAGGACTGCTTGCTACCTATGAAACTAGCAGCCGCCCGCATATCGCAGATGTTGTTCGTAATGTTCGGCATAAGCGTGCTCGTATTCCTGATCTTCTTTGCCACGCCAGGCGCCGATCCCGCCGCGCGCATCGCCGGCCGTAACGCCTCGCCCGAAGTCCTCGCCGCCGTGCGGCATGATTTCGGCCTGGACCGACCAATCCCCGTGCAATACGCGCTGATGATGAAGCGCCTGTTCATCACGCAGGATCTGACGAGCTTCGTCAATCGCGGGCAGCGCGTGATACCGGAGATCGTGGCTGGCGCGCCTGTCACGCTGTCGCTTGTGACGGGGGCCGCGGTGTTGTGGGTGCTCGGCGGGCTGGCGATCGGGATTGCGGCGGCGCTGACGCGCGGTGGTGTTACCGACCGGGTGCTGATGGTGGCGGGGCTGGTCGGTGTGTCGATGCCGGTGTTCTGGGTGGGGCAGATGGCGAATTTGCTGACGCAAAGCCGCATGCACGAGAGCTGGTTGTTCTCGTGGGTGCCGCCGCTGGGCTATACGCCGCTCAGCGAGGATCCGGTGCTGTGGTTCAAGACGATGCTTATCCCGTGGGCAACGTTGGCGTTGCTGTATATGGGGCTGTATGGGCGCGTGCTGCGCGCGAGCCTGATCGAGGCGTATCAGGAGGATTTCGTGCGCACGGCGCGGGCGAAGGGGCTGAGCGAGACGCGCATCCTTTTGCATCACGCTTTGCGCACGTCGCTGATCACGTTTGTGTCGCTGTTCGGGCTGGATTTCGGGGCGCTGGTGGGCGGTGGGGCGCTGTTGACGGAGGTGGTGTTCAGCTTGCAGGGCGTGGGCAAACTTACGTTCGACGCGCTGCAGAATCTCGATCTGCCGGTGATCATGGCGTGCGTGATGTATGCGTCGTTCTTCGTGGTGGCGGCGAATGCTTTGGTGGATGTTGCGTATGCGCTGCTCGACCCGCGGGTGCGGCTGAAGCGTGGCTGATCCGTTGTTGGAAGTGCACGATCTGTGCATCGATTTCCGCACGCGGCAGGGCGTGGTGCGCGCGGTGGATTGCGTCTCGTTCAAGGTTAGCACAGGGGAGATCGTGGGGCTGGTGGGCGAGTCCGGATCGGGCAAGACGCTGACGATGATGTCCGTGCTCGGGCTGATTTCCGACCCGAACGCGATGGTGTCCGGCTCGATACGCTACAAAGGGCGCGAACTGGCCGGCGCTTCGGCGCGCGCGTTGCGGGCGGTGCGCGGACGCGAGATCGCGATGATCTTCCAGGATCCGATGAGTGCGATGAACCCGGTGCACACGATCGGCTGGCAGATCGTGGAGCAGATACGCGCGCATCTGCCGCTGTCGCGCGGCCAGGCGCGCGACCGTGCGATGGATCTGCTGGCGCGCATGGGCATACCGGCGCCGGAGGCGGCATTCGGCCGCTATCCGCATCAATTGTCCGGCGGGATGCGGCAGCGCGCGATGATTGCGATGGCGCTGAGCTGCGATCCGTCCTTGCTGATCGCGGACGAGCCGACGACCGCACTCGACGTGACGGTTCAGGCGCAGATTTTGGCTTTGTTGCAGGCACTGCGGGCGGATTTCGGTTCCAGCATCATCGTGATCACGCATGATCTAGGCGTGGTGGGCGAAATCGCGGACCGGGTGATGGTGATGTATGCCGGCCGCTTGGTGGAGCGCGGTGCCGCGCGTGACATCCTGGCGCATCCCGCGCATCCCTACACGCAGGGGCTACTGGCGAGCATTCCGCCGATGCACGGTCCGCGGCCGCTTCGCCTGGCGGCCATTCCGGGCGCGCCGCCCGCGCCGGCGGAGCGTCCGGCGGGCTGCGCGTTCCAGCCGCGCTGTGCACGTCGTTTTGCGCGGTGCTTGGACCGGCCTGGGTTTTCCGCGCGCGGAGGCCAGGAGGCCGCGTGCTTTCTGCTCGACGGCGCGCCCGCATGATCCTGCTGGAAGCGGTCGCATTGTCGAAAACCTACCCCGTCGGGCGTGGCCGTCTGCTGCATGCGGTGGACGGCGTGTCGTTGCGCGTGATGCGCGGCGAAACGCTGGGGCTGGTGGGCAAATCCGGCTGCGGAAAATCCACGCTGGGCCGGTGCCTGCTGCGGCTGCAGCCGGTGTCGGGCGGCGCCGTTCGGTTCGATGGTGCGGACATCACGCACCGTTCGATGCGCGCGCTGCGGCCGCTGCGAACGCGCATGCAGATGGTGTTCCAGGATCCTGTGGCGTCGCTCAACCCGCGCCGCCGCGTGGGTGACCTGATCGCAGAGCCGTTGCGCGTGCATCGCGCCGCCGACGGTCCGCGCCGTAGTGCGCGGGACGTGTCGGCGCGTGTGGCGGAACTGGTGGAACTCGTGGGGCTGCGCACCGACCAGATGCAGCGCTACAGCCACGAATTCTCCGGCGGGCAGCGCCAGCGTATCGGCATCGCGCGCGCACTGGCGCTCGGCCCGGAGCTTATCGTGGCCGACGAACCCGTCTCCGCGCTCGATGTGAGCGTGCAGGCGCAGGTGGTGAACCTGCTGATGGATTTGCAGGAGCGCCTGGGCCTGACGATGCTTTTCATCGCGCACGATCTGGCGGTGGTGCGCCAGGTGGCGACGCGGGTGGCGGTGATGTATCTCGGCTCGATCGTGGAGACCGGGCCCACGCTCGAAGTCTTCGCGCAACCGGCGCATCATTATACCGCGGCGCTGCTGGCGTCGGTGCCTGGCGTAGGTGGCGGTGCGCCGCCTTTGCGTGGCGAGGTGCCCAGCCCGCTCGATCCGCCGCTTGGGTGCAAGTTTCACACGCGATGCGGGCGGGCGGAGGCACGGTGTTCGGCGGAGCGGCCGGTGTTGCGCAGCGTTGGAGACGGGCGCGAGGTGGCTTGCCACTTCCCAATTTAAGCTTGCGCGGGGTTCCGGCAGGGCAAGAAAATCACCAAGGACGCCAAGTCAGCCAAGAGCACCAGGAGACCTCTTCTTGGCGTCCTTTGCCAGCTTGGCGTCCTTGGTGATTCCTCTTGCTTGCCCACCCGCAACACGCAATCGGCTTGCAGGCGCCTCGATTAAGGCAGCGCCCTCAGTTGCTCGTCCGATCCAGCCGCAGCGTCATGCAATACGCGCCACCGCCCGACAGGATGAACGGGTCGAGATTGACATCCCGCACCGCGTATCCCCGCCCCTCGAGCAGCCCGCGCACATGATCAGGCGCCCGCGCCATCACCACGGTCCGCTCGATATTCACCGCATTCACGCAGAATGCCGCGGCATCTTCCGCACTCGCCTCCAGGCGCTGCTCCGGCGCCACATGCGCGTGGATCAATGCCAGCGCTTCCGGCGTGAACGCCGGCGGATAGAACAGCACTTCGCCGCCGGTCAGCGGGCAGAAACACGTATCCAGGTGGTAGAACTGGCTGGTGGCGAGTTCCAGCGCCACCACGGGCTTGGCAAAGAAGCGTGCCACCTCGTCGGTTGCCGCCTGGATCGAGCGCTGGCCGTAGCCGCACCAGAAAATCTGGCGGGTGCGATCCCAGATGGCGTCGCCGGCGCCCTCCTGAAAGCAGCCCTGGGGGAAGATCGCCACCTCTTGCAGCAGCCCGCGCGCGCGGAAGCCTTCCAGCGCCGCATGGTTCGGGTCTTCTTCGCCCCGGCGCTCCGCGCAGGCGAAGCGCGCCACGATCGCGCGGCCATCCAGCACGACGGCGGCGTTGGCGGGAAACACCATGTCCGGCTGGCCCGGCACGCCGGCCACGATCTCCAGCGTGGCACCGGCGCCTTCCAGCGCGGCGCGCAGCGAGTCGAAACTGGCACGCGCATCGGCGGCGTGGCCAGCGGGGTCCGCCGCCCAGTCACCTGGCTTCATCCAGGGATTGATCACGTAACTGACGTTAAAATGCGCAGGATCGACGAGCATGATGCTCGGTGAGACGGTCATTGGGGCAGCCTTATCGGGGAAAGAGCGTGGATGCGCGACAGGACGGCTCAAGCGCAGCCGCCGTGTAGCCGATCACAAAACGATTGTCAGCCGGGAACGCGACAACGGCTCGCCTTGCCTTCTCTCCCTCGCCCGCGAGCAGGTAACGTAAGCCGCGGGCCCTGCCCCCCGCACCCCGTCACGCGAGGGCATAACGCGGCCAGTCGGCGCCAGACCGCTGGGCTTCGCCCCGATCCAGGAGCAACTTTCCATGCGGCGCGCGTTTCAGTGTCACTTCGCGACTATTGCAAGGGGTTACGCACGATGGGCCTGATACTTTTGATTATCCTGGTGGTGCTGCTGTTCGGCGGCGGACTGGGCACCACGTTCGGCGGCTGGGGCGGCGCAACATACGGCCATTACGGCTACGGCGGCATCGGCCTCGGCACCATCCTGCTGATCGTCCTCATCGTTCTTCTCCTCCGCCGCGCCTAGCCCAGAAGCGAGCGGCACCCCGGGGTGCCGCTCGCTTCTGCCTTACGCCGCGCGGCTGATGAAGCCGCCGCCAAGCACACGATCGCCGTCATACAGCACGCAACCCTGCCCCGGCGCCGGTAAGGCCTGCGCCTCCAGCTCCACCACGGCGCACCCGCTTGCGCCCGGGAGAACGCGTGCCGCCCGCATCCCATCCCGCGCCCGCAGCTTCACGTGGCACGCCACGCCGTCCGCCGCCGGATCGATCAGCCAGTTCATCTCGCGCAACGCCAGTCGCGTCGTCCCGGTGCTGCGCGGCCCGACTATGACACGTCGCGTGCCCGGCTCCAGCCGGACCACCACATCGCCCTGCGGCACCGCCACGCCCAGCCGCTTGGCCTGCCCGACCGTATAGCGCCCGATGCCCTGGTGGCGCCCCAGCACCGCCCCGTCCGCGCCGACGATGTCGCCAGCCTCGGCCGCATCCGGACGCAGCCTGGCCACCAGATCGGCGTAACTGCCGTTCGGCACGAAACAGATATCCTGGCTGTCCGGCTTCTCGGCCACCGCGAGCCCCAACCGCGCCGCCGCCTGGCGCACGGTCGCCTTGTCCGTCATGTCGCCCAGCGGAAACCGGCAGAACTCTAGCTGCGCACGGGTGGTAGCGAACAGGAACCAGCTCTGGTCGCGCTGCGGGTCGGCCGCGCGGTGCAGTTCCGCGCCATCTGGCCCCTCCACACGACGCACGTAATGGCCGGTCGCCAGTGCCTCGGCGCCGAGGTCACGCGCCATGCCGAGCAAATCGGTGAATTTCGGGCCCTGGTTGCAGCGCACGCAGGGCACCGGCGTCTCGCCCGCGGCGTAGGTGTCGGCGAAATTGTCGATCACGGCGGCGCGGAACCGCGCCTCCGCGTCGATCACGTAATGCGGGATGCCGAGGCGGTCGGCCACGTCGCGCGCATCGTGTATGTCCTGCCCGGCGCAGCACGCGCCGCGGCGCGCGGCCGCGGCGCCGTGGTCATAGAGCTGGAGGGTGATGCCGATCACGTCGTGGCCGGCCTCGTGCAGCAAGCCGGCTACGACGCTGCTGTCCACGCCGCCTGACATGGCTACGACTATGCGCAATTTTGGGTAGGCCTTCAGTGAGGGAGGCAAGTAAGCAGTCCTTTTTTGAAAAAAAGGACCAAAAAACTTTTGCTCCTCCGCCTGCCCTGCGGCCAACCTCTTTCTGCGAGAACGTGTGTCGCCCACGGAGCCGAAGCCGCCGTGCAAGCGGGGGAGCAAAAGTTTTTTGGTCCTTTTTTTCAAAAAAGGACTGCTTGCCTTGCCTTCTACGAAGTCGGCCCAGCCGCCTGAACGGCAACCGCGACGTTCAACGTCGTGTAGCCGCTCTGCCCGCGCACGATCAGGTGGACGGTAAAATTATCCGACCCCACGAAGCCTGGCGTCGCCGCATATTCCACGCTCGTCTTTCCGTTGTAGCGCACCACGGCATCGAGCCCGTGCAACGGGCGGACCGGCACCAGCGGCGCGTCATACGGCTGGCCGTTGCTGGCCGTCAGCTTGGCCGCGCAGTAGCCGCCCTCGTTGCTGATCGTCATGTTCACGGTGGCCGTGCCGCCATCCGTCACGTGGAAGGGGGCCACGGTGCACAAGGCCGCCGGCGCCGGGCCGCTGTGGAACGGCAGCCGCGCTGGAGGCGCCTCGGCCACCGGCGGCGGCGCCGACTGGCACCCGGTCAGCAGCAGGGCGCACACCAGCGTGCCGGAAGCAAGGATTGAGGCGGGACGTGGCTGCACTGGAACGAGGACTCCGCTGTTTGGGCGTTAGCGGCAAGGCCATAGCGTGACCAAGGCTGACGGGCCAGTAGCAGCGAAGTGTAACCCGATCACAACAGCCTTCGATTTTAGGTTGCGTCGGCCCCGCGCACCCGATTTATCTCATGCCAACCACCCCCGACCGCATCCGCCGGAGTTCCCCATGCGCACACGAACCACCACCCTGCTCGCTGCCGGATGCCTTGCCGCCGGCTTGGTCGCAGCACCCGGCCTGCAAGCGGCCACCAAACATACCAGGTCCAGCCGGACGACGACGGTTGCCGCCCCGGCGTGCGAATTCGCCGCGGACCGCACCGCGTTCGATATCGAGGGGCTGAAGAGCCAGCTCATGCTGACCGCGCTCGCCTGCAAGCAGCAGGACAAATACAACGAATTCATGTCGCGCTTCAAACCGCAGGTGGCCAGCGCCGAGGCCGGTCTCGCGACCTATTTCAAGCGCTCGTATGGCCGCCAGGGGCAGACGCAGTACGACGCCTACATCACCAATCTGGCCGACGAGCAGGAAAAGGACGGGCTGAAATCCGGCAGCGCCTACTGCGAGAATCTCAACGTGATGTTCGACGAGGTGATGAGCCTGCACGACGCGTCGGAGCTGCACGACTTCACCAATGCGAAGATCATCGCGCAGCCGATGACGTTCGAGACGTGCACGGGCGCGGCGCCGGTTACCTCGGCGCATAAGGCTAAGCGTAGCAAGACGAAGCACGCTTAAGGCAAGCAGTCCTTTTTCGAGAAAAAGGACCAAAAAGCTTTTGCTCCCTGTCGGCGTGTTGGGGAAGTTCTCCCCGACAGGGACCAAAAGTCTTTTGCTTCTTTTCTTCAGAAAAGAAGGCCTTGCTTACTTAAGTATTATCTCCACGCGCCGGTTCTGCGGCTCGCGCACACCCTTCGCGGTCTGCACCAGCGGATTGCTCTCGCCATACCCGTGAATGCTGATCTCACCGCGCGACACACCGTCGCGCACCAGCTCGGCCTCCACACTCTGCGCGCGACGCACCGACAGGCGCTGGTTATACGCGGCGGTGCCCGATAGGTCCGTGTAGCCGTTCACCTGTATCTGCGTGGTCTGCACATGCGTCGATGCGGAGGCCGCTTCCGCCACGATCTGGCGCGCGCGCGTCGTCAGGTCCGCGCGGTCCCAGTCGAAGAACACCAAATAGGTGCGGCTTTCGGTCACCGGCGGACTGGCCACCGCCTGCTCCGCCTGCTTCTGCGCGATCACCGCGCGTGGCGTGAACAACGCGTAGCGCAAGCCGAGCATGGCGCTGTGATTATAGTCGGAGGTGATGTCCGCGTTACCGCGGGCGATGCTGAGCGGCTTCGGGCCGAACGGGCCGCGCTCGCCGATCGAGGCGCCGTTGAACTGGCCATTATCCGTCACGCTGAAGAAGCGGTATTCCGCGGTGAGGGACAGCCCGGGCACGAACGCCACCGGGAACGACAGGCCGAAGATCCCCTGGTAGGCGAACGCGCCCGAAGTGCCGTCCGCGCGGAAGCTGTAGGGCGTGTTGGTGCCGAGCGTCTGGATATGGTCCCAGCGGGCGAAGCTGTAGCCCACGCCGGCGCCGAAATACGGATAGACGTAAGGGCTGCCGATATCGAGGTCGAACAGCGCATTGACCATGCCGCCGTAATTCTGCTGCTCGCCGCCGGAGCGGGTGGGGAACGGCGTGCCGAGATACTGGCGCAGGCCGTTGTAGCGCCAGTCGCCTTCCAGCTCCACGCGGAAGCCGTTGCCGAAGCCGTAGCCTGCGGCACCCACGCCGACAGCGCCACCGGTATCGAAGCGAAGCTTGCCGGCGGGAAATTCCGGGTTGAGGCGCAGGGTTTCGTCCTGCAGGAGGTTACCGCCGCCGCCGAGGCTGACATACGGGCCGGTGACGGGCTGGGCGTGGGCCGCGCTGAGGGAGGCGAGCGCCAGGCTTGCGGTCGAGAGCAGTATGCGGCGGTTCATGATCGGCGGTCTCCTGGGAGGGCAGGCGAAGGAAGGAAGGTCTTCTTTTTTGAAAAAAAGAAGCAAAAAACTTTTGCTCCTTACGCTTGCACCACGGCCTGCGCTCTTTCTGCAAGCGCAAGCGCCGGCAGACGCAGTGGGAGCCGTCGTGCAGGCGTAAGGAGCAAAAGTTTTTTGCTTCTTTCTTTCAAAAAAGAAGGCCTTCCTTCCTGGCTCAGATACGAAAAAGGGGAGGACCAACCGGCCCTCCCCTTCCCCGGTAGCAAGTAGAACCACCTCTTACTTGAGGATGATTTCCACGCGGCGGTTCTGCGGCTCGCGCACGCCAGCGGCCGTCTGCACGAGAGGGTTGCTCTCGCCGAAGCCGTGGATGCTGATCTCGCTGCGGTTCACACCGTCACGCACCAGTTCGGACTTCCACGCTCTGGGCGCGGCGAACGGACAGGCGCTGGTTGTAGGCGGCCGTGCCGGAAAGGTCCGTATAGCCGTTGACTTCGATCTGCGTCGTCTGGACGTGGGTCGAAGCGGAAGCGGCTTCGGCCACGATCTGGCGAGCGCGGGCGGTCAGGTCAGCACGATCCCAGTCGAAGAACACAAGATAGGTGCGGGCCTGCGTCGTCGGCGGGGCGGAAGCCTGCGTCTCGACGGCCTTCTGCTGGACCGGCGGCGGCGGGCTGAACAGCGCGTAGCGGATGCCGGCGACGCCCTCATAGTTGAGGGTGTAGTCGGTGCGGTAGTTCACGCGCGTGGCGATATTCGGGGCGAAGAACTGACCGTGGTAGTTCTCGGCTTCCGGGATCGCGCTAACGCGGCCTTCGAGGGTCAGCGCCAGGCCGGGAATGGCGCTGACGTTGTAGGCGACGCCGAGGATGCCCTGGGCGGCGAAGTTGCCCTGCGTGTTCGTGCTGCGGATGAACACGGTGTCCACGCCGGAAGCGGCGGCGGGATCGCTCACGTAGCCGGAGGCGCGGCCATTGTTGAACTTCACCTGGTCGTAGCCGGCGCCAACGCCGACATACGGCGCGAGCGGCAGGCCGAACGGTGCGAGGTCGAAGTCATACAGGACGTTCACAAAGCCCTTGAACTGCTCCTCGCGGCCACCGCCGTTGAGGCTGCTGAAGCTGGTGATCGTGTTCCGGCTGTAGTCGCCCTGCAGCTCGAGGCGGAAGCCGTTGCCCAGGCCGTAGCCGATGGCGCCGGAGCCGAGCACATTGGCGTCGACGCGTGATGTGGCCGTTATTGTAGGTGCCGTAGCTGGTGCCGACGCCTGCGATGCTGACGCGGCTGAGGTTCTGGTCCTGGATGTAGTTTCCGCCGGCGCCGAGGCTGATATACGGGCCGGTGACTGGCTGCGCGAACGCTGCGGCGGGAGCCGCGAACATGGTGGCGACCAGAAGCGCATTCCTGAGCTTCATAATGAGTATCTCCTGTTTCACTGTCTCTGGCCCATGCGCGGCGACGGCCCTACATGGCTTCCGGTGACGACAACGCCGCATCTAGGACAGCGGATTGCGAGAAGCGAGTGCAGTTGCATCACCTACTGCGCGCGTGTGGCTGATCGGACACAGCGGGGCAGCGCCGCCCCCCTTCGCATACCTGCGCTCACCGAGGCGTGATTTCGCATTGGCTGTGCTCGCATGTGCGAAACAATACCTCCGGTTGAGTCGACCGGTTCGCCAAAACCGGCGATATGACGGGCTCCTTCCCTGCAGGACTTCCCGTTTTGCCCGAAATCGCGAACAGACCGATCGTCCTTCTCACCTATCAGCTGCCGCCAGCCGTGATGGCGCGCGCGAACGATACCTACACTCTGCGCATGCCAGGGCAGCTTGGATGGCGGGACTGGCTGGCGGCCAATTCGGCCGAAGCGCAGGCGGTGATCTGCATCCCCGGGCAGCGGGTCGATTCGAAAATCATCGGCGCGCTGGGCCCGCAGGTTCGTGTGCTGGGCACCTTCAGCGTGGGCACAGAGCATATAGATGTGGCGGCCGCGCGTGCCCGCGGCATCGTGGTGGTCAACACGCCCGGCGTGCTGTCCCAGGCGACAGCGGAATTCACCATGGCGCTGATGCTGGCCGCCGCGCGCCGCATGGGTGCCGCCGAGCGGCTGGTGCGCGCCGGCGGCTGGCGCGGCTGGCGGTCGGCGGATTTCCTCGGCACCGACATCTCCGGCAAGCGGCTCGGCATCTTCGGCATGGGCCGTATCGGCCAGGCGCTGGCGCGCATCGCTGGCGCGGGCTTCGGCATGGAGGTGCACTACCGCAACCGCCGCCGTCTCGAGCCCGGCCTGGAGCACGGCGCACTCTATCATGAGGACGACGCGTCGTTCCTCGCCGCCAGCCAGGTGCTGTGCCTGCTGGCGCCAGGAAGTGCCGATACCGCCGGCTGGCTGAACGCCGCGCGGCTGGCCGCCCTGCCGGCCGGCGCGATCGTGGTGAACACGGCGCGCGGCGCAATCGTCGACGACGCGGCGCTGGCCGACGCGTTGCGCAGCGGCCACGTGGCGGCGGCCGGACTGGACGTGTTCGCGCGCGAGCCCGACGTCCCGGAAGCGTATCTCGGCCTGGAGAACGTGGTGCTCACCCCACATATCGCGACAGCGACCGTGGAGACGCGCGACGCGATGGGGTTTGCCGTTCTGGACGGCATCGATGCGGTGCTGGCAGGCGGGATGCCGTCGAACGCGGTTTCCTAAGCCTCGGCGCGCCCTGGGTTAACGCCGGAACCAGCAAAGAAATTTTGCCTGAGGCGAAGGCGCGTCGGTGGCGCAAGGTGCCGGAAGTCGACATTCGCGTGGACGAAATGCCGCTTGCGGTCGCAAAAGTTTCTCGCCCGAGTTGCGAATAGTGCTGCTCCGGGCAAACAGTTTCGGCTAACCTTGCTTACGGGACGCGCGGACGGCGGTGGCGCCGCTGCACGTCCCGATCCGCCGGATGCAGGTTCGAGGATCGGCGATTGATGGTTCTGGAGGAGAGCGCGATGAAGTTTGCAACGGCGGCCGCAGTCGCCCTGATGTTGGCCTCGCCCTGCTGCCTGGCGGCCAACGCCGCGAATCCGTATAGCAATGTGAATCCGCGAAACGATGCTGGCAACGACACGGGCGATTCGCAAGTGGAAGCGCTCAACCAGTCGCAGATAGATGGCGGTCCGCAGCGCCCGATGCGCCGCCCGCCTGCGCATTATCGGCCGCATCTGGCGCAGAGCGAACCGCAATACGACACGCCGCCGGAGGGATATCCGGGCGGCGCGCCAGCCTACCAATATGAGCGCGGCGCGCTAGGCGAGGCCCACGGTCCGCCGCCACGCTATGAACAGGAGGATGCCTACGCGCCGCGCTTTGCGCCGCCAGGCTACGCCCCGCCGCCTTATGCGGCAGCGCCCTATCCGCCTGCCGGTTATTACCCGCCGCCCCCGCCGCGCTACTACGCGCCACCTGGCTATTACGCGGCTCCGCGGTATTACCCGCCCGGCTATCCGCCGCCCGGCTACTAAACGGAAACGGGGCTGCCGTTTGCACGACAGCCCCGCCCGGAAATCGACCCTTGTCCGGCCGTGTTTGCCATTGCCGGATCATCGCCCCAGATAGCCGCGCCGGACTCAGTCCGGTAGGCGGCAGCCGGGAGCGCTGAGCGGCCCGGCTATCAGCGCGGCGCTACGGCAGCGTCGGTTGCGGCGGCGTTCGCCGCGTGGTTGGCTACCGCGGCCTTGCGGTAATTGCCGTGACGGGCTGCCCGGCGGGCGACCACACGGTCGTGATGGGCGATCGCGGCGTTGGCGGCGGGGTTCGCCTCCGGTCCGGCCGGCGGTGCGATCTGGGCCAGCGCAGGCATGGCGAATGTGCAGGCAAGCAGGGCGGCGAGCAGGGTCTTCTTCATGGCCGTGTATCCTTGTTCGGGAGTGAACGCCTGTAGTGTCGGTGTCGGACGCGGCTTATTTGCGGCAGCCATGTCTCATAACGTTTCAGTGCCGATAGGTTGCCGGACCGGTTTGCGCGTGACGAAACGTAAACAATCGTATCAGGGCTGGGCGGAGTGCCGGGCCGGTTACATGTATGTCGCCTCGTGGTCTGGATGGATATGGAGCTGCCGATGTCTGTTTTGCGTTTGTTGCCAGCGGCTTGTGCCGTGTTCGCCCTGGTGGGCTGCGCTGCCGCCGTCACCCCCGTGGTGGCGGTGCCGGGCCCCAACAAGGATATCGCCGCGTTCCAGAAGGACGAGACGGACTGCCGCAATATAGCGGCCGGGGCCGCCACCACGACGACGAGCGCCTCGGGCACCAACGCGAAATGGGCCAGCTATTTCGATGCTTACGCGAAATGCGCCGAATTCGCATGGCGACCAGGTGCAGCCGGTGCCGTGGAACCTCGCCAATGTCGGGTTCGGGACGCCCTACCCCGCTTACGCCTACCCTGCTTATGGCTACGCGGGTTACGCCGTGCCGGCGTATGGTTATGGCCTGGGCTTCTATGATCCGCTTTTCTACGGCTACCCTGGCGGCTTCTACCCTGGCTTTTTCGGGGTCGGCTTCGGATATGGCTACGGCTATGGCCGGTTCGGTTATGGCGGCCATTTTGGCGGTGGATTTCACGGCGGTGGCGGTTTCTCCGGCGGCGGATTTCACGGCGGCGGCGGCTTTCACCACTGAGCGTGTGGGGCAACGTCTTCGCGTGACAGAAATGCTGGTTCCGAACGCCGGAGTATCCATCCAGAGGATGGTGGGCGCGACAGGGATTGAACCTGTGACCCCCGCCGTGTGAAGGCGATGCTCTACCGCTGAGCTACGCGCCCGACTGTTCGGAGAGGGTGTGTAGCGAGGCTGGCGGGCGGTGGCAAGCGGGTCCGGCGGCACATTAAAGCCCGCCTGCTCTTCTTGTTACGCGCCTGATCTATATTTCCTTTTTCAACGGCCGCGCGTTCCTGCCGGTATTGTGGCAGCATGAGAATCGGCTTTATACATATTACACACTAGAGAAATTGCAGATGCCCTCCGAAGACCTGAAGAAGACCCTTCTGGAACTGACTGTCCAGATCGTTTCCGCGCATGTGGGGACAAACCAGATCGCACCCGCCGCCCTGCCCGCCTTGATCGCGCAGGTTCACTCCGCGTTGCGCAATCTCGGCCAGGAACAGGCGCCGGTTGCCGTGGAGAAGCAGCAGCCGTTCGTAGCGGCGAAACGCTCGATATTCCCGGACTACATCATCTGCCTGGAAGATGGCCGCAAGCTGAAAACGCTGAAGCGGCACCTGCGCTCGACATTCGGATTATCGCCTGAACAATACAGGGAGAAATGGGGATTGGCGGCCGACTACCCGATGGTTGCGCCGAATTACGCGCAGCACCGCTCGCGCCTGGCCAAGCAGCTCGGGCTCGGCCGCAAGCAGCAGGATTCGGTGGACGAAGAGGAGGCTGCACCGGCGCCCGAAAGCATTGCGGACGCTGCACCCGAGCCGCGCGAGCAGCGCCGCCGCACCGAACATACCGCAGCATCCGTGTTCTCCGGGTTTCCCGGCAAATCGGCGGATGCCGAGGCGGAAGAGCCGGCGCAAACCGAATTGCCCGGCCAGAAGAAACGCGGCCGCAAACCGTTTTCCAAGCAGCTCGCGCGCTCCATGCCGCGCTGATGCCTGACGCTTTCATCTGCGACTACGCACGCACGCCGATCGGCCGGTTCGGCGGCGCATTGCGCGATGTGCGCACCGACGATCTTGCCGCGATCCCGTTGCGCGCGCTGCTCGCGCGCCATGCGCAGATGGATTGGGGTGCTGTCGACGATTGCTATTTCGGCTGTGCCAACCAGGCCGGCGAGGATAACCGCAATGTCGGGCGCATGGCGCTGCTGCTTGCAGGCATTCCCGCCAGCGTTCCGGCCGCCACGCTAAACCGCCTGTGTGGTTCCGGACTCGACGCGGTGGGCACGGCCGCGCGCATGATACGCGCCGGCGATGCCGGCCTGGTTCTGGCCGGCGGCGTGGAGAGCATGACGCGCGCACCTTTCGTGGTGCCGAAAGCCACCGAGGCGTATTCGCGTACAACAGCGATCGAGGACACGACGATCGGCTGGCGTTTCGTCAATCCTCTGATGCGCGCGCAGTACGGTGTGGATTCGATGCCGGAGACTGCGGAGAACGTGGCCGCCGATTACAACATCTCCCGCGCCGACCAGGATGCGCTCGCCTATCGCAGCCAGATGCGCGCAAAGGCCGCGCAGGATGCCGGGTTTTTCGCGCGCGAGATCGTGCCCGTCACGATACCTGGCCGGCGCGGCGATACCGTGGTGGATACCGACGAGCATCCGCGCCATGACACCACGCTCGAGGGCCTGGCCAAATTGCGCGCGGCATTCCGCACGCCAGGTACGGTGACGGCCGGAAACGCATCGGGCGTGAACGATGGTGCTGCGGCCTTGATCATTGCGTCGGAGGCGCAGGCGGCGCGGCATGGCCTGACTCCGCGCGCGCGTATCGTCGCCATGGCCACCGCTGGCGTGCCGCCACGCATCATGGGTATCGGGCCGGCGCCGGCGACGGAGAAGCTGCTGGCGCTGGCCGGGCTTCGCATCGGCGATATCGATCTCATCGAGCTGAACGAGGCTTTTGCGGCGCAGGCCCTGGCCGTCACGCGTCAGTTGGGGCTGCCGGATGATGCGCAGCATGTGAACCCGCAGGGCGGTGCTATCGCTCTGGGGCATCCGCTCGGGATGTCTGGTGCGCGATTGGCAATGACGGCGGTGAACGCGATGGAGTTGCTGGATCTGAAGCGCGCTGTCGTCACCATGTGTATCGGTGTTGGGCAGGGTATCGCGGTGTTGTTGGAGCGGTAAGCAAGGCCTTCTTTTCTGAAGAAAAGAAGCAAAAGACTTTTGGTCCCTGTCGGGGAGTTTGTCAGCACGCGCCGACAGGGAGCAAAAGTTTTTTGGTCCTTTTTTTCAAAAAAGGACTGCTTCCTTCCTCGGCTTTCTAAACACGAACGTTCCCGCAGACCCCTCGCTCTCCGTCACCGCAGCCTGCATCACCGCATGATCCGGCGAAAGCGCGCAGGCCGGATCCGTCGCATGCAGATCGCCCAGCAGCGCGAACGCCTGGCACCGGCAGCCGCCCCAGTCGATCTCCCGCCGGTCGCAGCTTCGGCACGGATCCTTCATCCAACCGGTGCCGCGGAACCGCAGGAACGCGTCGGAATGGTGCCAGATATCGGCCAGCGACGTGTCGCGCACATTTGGAAAGGTGAAGCCCGGCAGGGTTTCGGCCGCGTGGCACGGCATCGCGCGGCCGGCGGGCGAGATGTTGATGAAGCGCTGCGCCCAGCCGCCCATGCAGGCTTTCGGCCGCGCGGCATGGTAGTCGGGCACCACGTAATCGATCACCATGCGGCCGGAGAGGCGCTGCCGCGCTTCATCGACAGCCTGGGTCGCCGCATGAAGCTGTTCCAAAGTGGGCAGCAGGGCCGAGCGGTTGACCAAGCCCCAGCCGTAATACTGCACGTGGGCGATTTCCGTCCGGTCCGCGTGGAGCTCTTCGGCCATGGCGATCATCTGCGGCACCCGGCCGGCATTTGCGCGGTGGATGACGAAATTGACCGTGAGCGGCAAGCCGGCCTGGCGGATACGCGCGGCGGCGCCCTGCTTCTTGGCAAACGCGCCCGGCGACGCGCCGAACCGGTCGTTTTCCGTCGGATCGACGTCCTGAAAGCTCAACTGGATGTGGTCGATGCCGGCATCCATGAGCGCGGCCATCGCGCGATCGTCGAGTGTCACGCCCGAGGTGATGAGGTTGGTGTAGAGCCCCCTGCCCGAGGCATGCGCCACCAGCGCCACGCAATCGCGGCGGGCCAGCGGTTCGCCGCCGGTGAGGTGCACCTGGAGGATGCCGATATCGGCCGCCTGGTCCAGCACGCGCAGCCAGCTTGCCGTGTCGAGCTCGGCGGCCGCGCGCTCGAGGTCCAGCGGGTTGGAACAATAGGGGCATTGCAGCGGGCAGCGGTGGGTCAGTTCGGCGATCAGGCCGAGCGGCGGGGGCGCGGTCACAGCCGCACCGCGCCGCGCGCGCTGAGGTCGGCGAGCATGGCATCCACATCGGTGCGTATGGCGTCGGTCGGGGCGTCGTAGCGGGTGGCGAGTTCGGTGACGATGGTGGTTACATCACGCTGGCCGTCGATCAGTTTGAGTACCTCCACGGCGTGTTCGTCGGGCACGAACATGCGCTCCGGGCCGAGCAGAACCCAGGCGCCGCGCACCTGGTCCATGCGGAATTTGTGGCCCGGGCTGAGACGCGGGATCTGCGTCATGCGGCGGGCACAAAGGCGCCGGGCGGCGGCAGGCCGGGTGCCACATAGGCATGGTGCAGCGCGTCGAGCTGCGCCCACAGCACGTCGCATTTGAAGCGCAAGGCGGCCAGCACGGCCTGCTGCTGCTCTTCCGTGCGCGCGTGCTCCTGGACATAGGCCAGCGCGAAATCGGAATCCTGCGGCGCCTGGGTCAGCCGCGGGGTGAAGTAGGCGAGCGTGTCCGCGGTGATCCAGTCGTAATTAGCCAGCATGCCGGAGACGCGCTCGGCGATGATCTTCGGCGAGAACATCTCGGTGAGAGAGGAGGCGATGGCTTCGAGTATGCTGCGGTCGCGCACGAAGGCGACATAGGCATCGACGGCGAAGCGGGTGGCGGGCAGCAGGCCGGCGCCGGATTGCACGTAGTCGCGATCCAGCCCGACGCCTTCGGCCAGCTTCAGCCAGCGCGCGACGCCGCCGGTGCCTGGCGCGTCGCCGTCATGGTCGACGAGGCGGCGGCGCCACTCGCGCCTGAGGTCGGAGGTGGGGAGGCGCGCCAGCAAGGTTGCGTCCTTGGCCGGGATGGCACTCTGATAGCAGTAGCGGTTGAGTGCCCAGGCCTGCACCTGGCCACGGTTCAGGCGGCCGCCATGCAGCAGGCGATGAAAGGGATGGTGTATGTGATAACGCTCGGCGCCGATCTGGCGGAGTGCATCAGCCAGGGCGGCTGGCGACATCAGAGGTGCGGTTAACAACGGTGTCCTCGGTCCGGCTGGGCCGGCCAGGCAGACGCCGCACCCGCATCGGGCGCGGCACCGGCCGGATGAGCGGCTACGCGGCGGCTTACTTCTTGGCTTCGGCGCAGGCGTAGCTGTTGATCTCGGCACCGAGGGCGATTTCGACGATCTTGGGGGACTTCCAGGCCATTTCTTGGTTCTCCGGTTTGGGTTACGCGACCTTGGACCGGGCTTGCGCCCGGGTCAAATGCACGCTCCGATGCGACGCCACTGTATGCGGTAAGTTTCTTTTGGCTCGGGCACGGTTTCGCGACTGGTTGAGGATTGCCCGTTTGGTTTGGGTGGCTTTATAAGGCGCGCTGCGGGAGAGGTGCCAGAGTGGCCGATCGGGGCGGTCTCGAAAACCGTTGTGCGCGCGAGCGTACCGTGGGTTCGAATCCCACCCTCTCCGCCAGTGCGCGATCGCGCAACACGGCGTGCTTGCCGCGCAAACATCCTTGCCCGCAGACGAAACACGCCTCACTTTTCCTGAATATGGCGCGCGACACGCATTCCGGACCCTGCTCAGGCAAGACCATCGCTATCCTGCGGGCGATCAGCGATCCACGCCGCTACGATATACTGATGCAGCTCGCCGCCGCCGACCGGGCGGTGCCCTGCTGTACGCTTATACAGGCAGGCCAGGTGAGTGCGTCCACGATGTCGCACCACCTGCAGCAACTCGAACAGGCTGGCCTGATCGAGGTGTCACGCGACGGCAAGTTCGCCATCCTGCAATTTGCGCGCGCCTGCTTCGAGGATTTCCTGCGCCAGCTTGCCGCCGACTCGGCGCCGGCAAGCCCGCCGCAAGCAGGAACACCCGCCATCTGATCACGTCTTGAATGCGCGCGGCCGCGACCTCAGTTCGATATTTATCGAAACAACAAGGGTTATCGCATGACAAAGCTCGCAGGCAAGGTCGCCTTGATCACCGGTGCGTCCAAAGGCATCGGCGCTGCCATTGCCGAGGCGCTGGCAGCCGCCGGCGCTGCGGTGGCGGTGAATTACAGCAGCAGCCGCGCGGGTGCGGACGCGGTGGTGTCGCGCATTACGGCGAATGGCGGCAAAGCCGTGGCCGTGCAAGGCGATGTGGCCAAGACCGACGACGTGCGCAGGCTGTTCGCCGAGACGACAGCAGCGCTCGGCCGTGTGGATATCCTGGTCAACAACGCCGGGATCTATCACATGGCGCCGCTTGCGGATGTGTCGCTGGACGACTTCCGCCGCCAGTTCGACATCAACGTCTTCGGCCTGTTGTCCGCCAGCCAGGCAGCCGCGGCGCAGTTCGGCTCGCAGGGTGGCAGCATCATCAATATCAGTTCGGTCGTTGCCCGCATCACGCCGCCCGGCTCGTCGATCTATTCGGCCACCAAAGGTGCTGTCGATGCAATCACGCGCGTGCTCGCCAAGGAACTCGGCCCGCAAGCCGTGCGGGTGAACGCGATCAGCCCTGGCCTGGTAAACACCGAAGGCACGCAAAGCGCCGGCATAATCGGCAGCGACTTCGAGAAGGGCGCAGTCGCCGGAACGTCGTTGGGCCGCACAGGCCAGGTGGACGACATCGCTTCGGTCGCGGTGTTCCTGGCGTCGTCCGACGCGAAATGGGTGACGGGAGAAGTCATCAGCGTTTCCGGCGGCGTCTGAAGCGACGCACCGAGGCTGGCGCATATCCGGACCTGACGGATACGACGGTCAGACCGGGCATGCGCCAGTGCCGCTCACAGGATCGCGGCGGGCGGGTTGATCAAACCCGGAAGACGTAACGGGCACCCGCCTCGCGTTCGATATCGGGCGGGAAAGCCGCGTGTTTCTCCGCGTAGTAGATATCGCGGTGGTCGCCTTCCGAAAGCAGATTGTAGGTCAGATAAAGCAACCGCCGTGGCTGGGACGTGAAGTTCGGCTTCGATCCGTGTGGCGCGAAACTGTCGAAAAACACCACGTCACCGGGTGCGGTCGGCAGCGGCGTCAACCCCAGCCCCTCTTCCTCGAGCGGATTCCATTCCGCGCCGATCAGGCCTTCGCGGTGCCGGCCAGCGACGAACTCGAGACACCCATTTTCGATCGTCGCGGCATCGATGGTCACCAGGGCTGTCATGAACAGCGGCGCGTAGCGGCCCCAGCCGGCCTGCTGGTCCTGATGCGCCTTGAAACCCGGCCCACCAGGCATCTTGAAATTGATTTTGTCCTTGAACAGCACGACAGGACCGCCCATCAGCGCGTCCGTCCAACGGGTGAGGCTGCCGTGCCGCACCAGCGCGTCGAAACCGGCATGGCTAGGACAAAAATTCTCGATGCGCTGGATGACTTTCTTGCCGGGTTCCGTTAGGCTATCCTCGTGATAGACCCAGTGCTGGCCGGCCACTTCCGGCGCGTGCTGCAACTCCTCAGTCCAGGACAGGATGTCTTTCATCTGCCCCGCATCGAAAAACCCAGGCACCACAAGGAAGCCGTCCGCCGCCAGGCGCGCACGTTCCTGCTCGTCCGGCAGACGCTCACCCGCCGCGCGCGCAACGCGCTGCACGGCATTCATCAGGCCAGCTCCGGCAACAAAGCCTGCGCCTTGACGACATCTTCAGGAAAATCGATTTCGGTCCAGGGCAAAGTGCTGATATCCTCGAAAGCAAAACGGTCCGGCGCGCTGGACAGGATCATGTCGCGTATCGGTTCTTCGTATTCCTGAGATCGCCGGCCGGACGTCACGTAGTCGTCGGCCCGCGCGGCCAGCTCCGCGGCAGTCGCTGCCGAGAAGCGGAAGAAGCCGACAGACTCGCCGTGCCAATCATGCGGCTCCGTGGGGATCTTGCGGAAATCGACGATGGTGCTGCCGCGAACGCAAAGTTTTACCGGCTCGTCGCCCGGCTCGATGTTGCGGTCCAGCAGCAGGCAGTCCGCATGTGGGCTCTGCACCAGGCGGTGCAGCAGCCGGCGATCGTAGAGCACGTCGGCATCCATCAGCAGAACGGGGTTTGAGCCGCGCAGCAAATCGCGTGCGGCCCACAAGGATACTACACTGCCTTCCCTGAAATCGGGATTCATTATCGTGTCCACACGCAGCATGCCGCTATATCCGGCAAGCGCCGCGCGCACCTGCTCGGCTTCGTAGCCGACAACGATGGTGACGTCCGACATTTTTTCCGACTGCAACGCGTCGAGATGACGCAGAAGCAAGCTGCGTCCCGCAAACTCCAGCAATATCTTGGGTTTCGGTATAGCTTCCCGGTCCGTCTGGCCCAATCTCCGCCCGACGCCGGCGGCCAGAATAATCGCGTGGTGACTCTGCGTCACAACTGCACCGAGGTTTCAGGTTCTGTCATAAAGACTCGTTGTAACACGATCGTCACCCGTTTATATACCGAGTCTGACCGATCGGTCAATTGATCCCGAACCGAGGTGCTTTTTTGCCCGACCATACCGCACCGGCTCGTCCGGTCCTCCGCGCCCACTCGCGTTCGGCCGAGCTCAGATCACTGCTGTTTTCGCCCGGACTTTCCTTCTTGATGGAGGCGCATAACGGCCTGTCCGCCAAGATCGTCGAGGAAGCGGGCTTCGCCGGCATCTGGGCATCCGGGCTCGCCATCTCCGCATCGCTCGGCGTGCGCGACAACAACGAAGCATCCTGGACGCAGGTGCTGGAAACACTCGAGTTCATGGCGGATGCCACGCGGCTGCCGATACTCGTCGACGGCGATACCGGTTACGGTAACTTCAACAACGTTCGGCGATTGGTCAGGAAACTTGGCGAGCGCGGCATCGCCGGCGTCTGCCTCGAAGACAAATTATTCCCGAAAACCAATTCGTTCCTGGGCGAGCGCCAGCCGCTGGCCGACATGGACGAGTTCTGCGGCCGGATACGCGCCGGCAAGGATGCACAGACCGACGAGTCGTTCTGCATCGTAGCCCGCACCGAGGCACTGATATCCGGCCATCCGATGGAGGAGGCGCTGCGTCGTGCCGAGGCTTATCAGGGCGGCCGGTGCCGACGCCATACTGGTGCACTCCAAGCGCAAGGATCCCAGCGAAATACTCGCTTTCATGGCGCGCTGGGATAACAGATGCCCGATCGTCGTCGTACCCACGATGTATTACGCAACTCCCACCGATACATTGCGCAAGGCCGGCATCTCCACGGTGATCTGGGCGAACCACATGGTCCGTTCTTCGATCACGGCGATGCGCGAAACCGCGCGTCTTATCGCTCAATCCGAATCGCTTCTCGATGTGGAAGACCGCATCGCCAGCGTGCGCGACATCTTCAAGCTCACCGGCAATGACGAGCTGGAGGAAGCCGGGCGCCGCTACCTGCCGCAGAGCCGTAGCGTGCACGGCATCGTGCTGGCTGCTTCGCGCGGTGTGGATCTCGGCGACGTCACCGCCGAAAGGCCGAAATGCCTCGTCGACATACGCGGCAAAACCCTGCTGCACCGCCTGCTCGATACGCTCGGCGAATGCGGCGTGCCCGACGTGACCGTGGTGCGCGGATACCAGGGCCAGGCGATCGTGCCGAACGGTTTCGACGTTGTCGACAACACGGCTTTTGCGGATACCGGCGAGGCCGCGTCGCTGGCCTGCGCGCTGCCGCGCCTGCACGGCGAAGTGCTGGTGGCCTATGGCGACGTGCTGTTCAAGCGCTACATCCTCGACGGCCTGCTCGCCTCGCCCGCCGACATCACGCTCGTCGCCGACTCCACCTTGCGCGCGCACGCCAACCCGCGCGACCTGATCGTGGCCGACCACCGCGACACCGCTGCCTATCTCGAAGACACGCCGGCGCTGCTGACCGGCGTGGGCGCCGCGCGAGAGGCCGCCACCGGCGAATGGATCGGCCTGCTGCATGCCACCGCGCGCGGCACCGATTTGCTGCGTGAAGAATTGCTCGCCATGCAGGCGGATGCCACGCTGCCGCAGGCCGATCTGCTCGCCGTGCTGGACCGCCTGCGCGCGCGCACCCCGATTGCGGTGCATTACATAACCGGACACTGGCTGGATGTGGATACGCTGACGGATCTGGCAGAAGCGCGGAACTTCTCCTGATGCTGGCGGCCGGATCGTTTCTGCAGGCAGCAGGGCGATCGGGTTTCAGCTTCTACACCGGCGTGCCGTGCAGCTATCTCACGCCGCTTATCAACCGCGTCGCCAGCGACCGCACGCTTGCCTATGTCGGCGCCACCAGCGAGGGCGAGGCGGTCGCCATCGCGGCGGGCGCCTGGCTCGCCGGGCGCGAGACCGTGGTAATGTGCCAAAACTCCGGCCTCGGCAACGCGGTCAATCCGCTCACCTCGCTGAACACGCCGTTCCGTATCCCCACCTTGCTGATCGTCACCTGGCGCGGCCAGCCCGGCGTGCCGGACGAGCCGCAGCATGCGCTGATGGGCCAAATCATGACTCCCCTGTTGGATCTGATCCAGGTGGGCCATGCCGCTTTCCCAAAGGAGCCGGACGCGCTGCAAGCCGCGTTCGCACAGGCGCGCGCGGAAATGGCGCGCACATCGCTGCCGTTCGCGTTCATCATGGAAAAAGGCGACCTCGCCGAAGAAGGTCTCGACGAACCCATCCGTCCGCCCCCGCCCGCCGGTCAACACACCCCACTTTGCACAAACGGGCCGCACCCGAGCCGCGCCGCCATACTGGAACATCTGCTCGCCGTCGCGCCGGCGGACGCCCCGATCATCGCAACCACCGGCAAGACCGGCCGGGAATTGTTCACGCTGCAGGACCGCGAACAGCACCTCTACCAGGTCGGCTCGATGGGCGGCGCCGCCGGCATGGCGCTCGGCGTGGCGCTCACCACGCAGCGCCGCACCATCGTGCTTGACGGAGACGGCGCGGCACTGATGAAGCTCGGCAGCATGGCCACGATCGGCGCCCACCAGCCGGCCGCGCTGCTGCACATCCTGCTCGATAACGGCGTGCACGATTCCACAGGCGGTCAGGCCACCGTCTCGGCCAGCGTGGATTTCGCCGCTATCGCGCTGGCCTGCGGCTACGCCCATGCTTTCAGTTGCGACAGCCTGGCAGGTTTCACCGAAGCGCTGGCGCAGGCAACAACCTTGTCAGGCCCGGTGATGTTGCACATACGCATCCGCCCGGGATCGCTGGAGAAGCTCGGCCGCCCGACGATCGCGCCGCACGAGGTGGCACAGCGGTTTCGCGCGTATCTCGCGCAGGGTCGGTGAGCGAAGGTAAGAAAGAAAGCAGTCCTTTTTCGAGAAAAAGGACTGCTTGCTTCCTTCCTGCCAGATCAGCCCCGATACCGCGTCTCCGCCACAAACTGCCCCACAGCCTCCAACGCATACCCGATCTCGCCAGCCCCGATCGCGCCAATGCAGCCGATCCGAAAACTCGGCGCCCGCGTCAACTTGCCCGGGTAAATCAGCACACCACGCGACGCGAGAAACGCATAGAACGAAGCGAAATCGAACCAGCCGCCCGGCGGCACGTGGAACGTCACGATCACCGGCGCCTGGTCCGCAGCGTTTAGATACGGCGCGAAGCCGAGCGCGCGCATGCCCTCGACCAGCATCGTGCAATTGGCATGGTAGCGCGCATGCCGCGCCGCGATCCCGCCCTCCTCCTCGAGCTGCTGCAGCGCCGCGTCCAGAGCGGCCACCACCTGCACGGGCGGCGTGAAGCGCCACTGTCCGTTGGCCTCCAGAGCGCGCCACTGCGCATAGAGGTCGAGGCTCACGCTGACTGCGTTGTCGGCGCAGCCGGCCAGATGCGCCGCATCGGCAATTACGAAGCCCAGCCCGGGCACGCCTTCCAGCCCCTTGTTGGCGGACCCGATGACCGCCACGCATGGCGCGCGGCCCACATCGATCGGTAGCGCGCCGAAGGAGCTCATCGCGTCGACCAGCAGCCGGCGCCCCGCCGCGCGCACAACGCGGGCTATGGGTTCCAACGGGTTGAGCAATCCGCTAGTGGTTTCGCAATGTACCAGTGCCACGTCGGTCAACGACGCATCGTCCAGCGCGGACGCCACGTCGGCTTCGCGTATCGGGATATTCTCGGCCACGTCCAGAACCGCGCCGAGCCGGC
Source organism: uncultured Alphaproteobacteria bacterium (assembly GCA_963795825.1). Taxonomy (GTDB): domain Bacteria; phylum Pseudomonadota; class Alphaproteobacteria; order Acetobacterales; family Acetobacteraceae; genus BOG-908. The sequence goes on from CAWCIW010000005.1 coordinate 856,298, forward strand.
CGATACGCTCGGCCATCTCGGCGATGCGCCGGCCATAGGCGCCGTTGACCAGCACCAGCAGGCGGCCGTCGCGCGGGATCAGGCTCTGCACCGCGGCTTCCACGGCGAACGTGCCGCTGCCCTGTATCGGCACCGCGACATGCGTCTGCGCGCCGCCTGCCAGTGCCGCGAGCCTGCCGCGCACCCGCTCGGAGAGGGCCACGAATCCGGCATCGCGCGAGCCCCAGTCCCGGCCCAGCGCCGCGCGGGTCCGCGCCGAGGTCGTCAGCGGACCCGGTGTGAGCAGAAGCGGTGCTTCGCGGCTTGGCGCTACCATGCAGGGCGCGTAGCCCGGATGGCCGGCGCGCCGCAATGCCGCGCCGGTGCGCGCCGGTGAAGGCGCTCCCCATCTTCGCGGGCCTGGCCGGCCTCGGGCTTGCCGCGTGGCTGCTGCACAGTTACGGCGTGCGGGACGTGATCGCGCTGTTCGCCCATGCCGGATGGCCGGGCCTGCTGGCCATCGTCTCCTTCCATCTGGTGCAGAGCGCCGCCTCGGCCGCCGGCTGGCGCAGCATCTCGGTGGCGTTCGCGCGCGCGCCCGGCTGGCCGGTCTTCCTGCTGCTGCGCCTGATACGCGAGGGCGTGAACAACCTGCTGCCGGTGGCGCAGATCGGCGGCCAGGTGGTGGCCGCCCGTCTGCTCGCCGCCCAGGGCATGGCGCTGTCCGGCGCGATCGCCACCACGGTGGCGGACCTCACGCTCGAGATGATCACCCAGATCCTGTTCACCCTGCTCGGCCTCGGCCTTCTGGTGGCCACGATTGGCGGCCACGGCGTGGTCGACGCGGTGCTTGTCGGCTCGGGCATCGCGGTGGCGCTGGCCGGCGGCTTCCTCGGCGCGCAGTGGTTCGGTGGCGGCCATGTGCTGCAATGGGCGGTGCTGCGCCTCGGCGATCTGCTCGGATGGGACGGCACGGCGCAGGTGTCCGGCCTGCAGGAAGCGCTGCGGGCGTGCTACCGCCAGCCCGGCGCCGTGCTGCGCGGCACGGTCTGGCATGCGCTGTCCTGGTTGCTGGGCGGCGCCGAAGTGTGCCTGATCCTTTATGTGCTGGGGCATAGCATGGGCCTCGGCGCCGGGCTGGTGGCCGGCCTGGTCATCGAGAGCCTGGGACAGGCGCTCAAGGCCGCCGGCTTCATCGTGCCGGGCGCACTCGGCGTTCAGGAGGGCGGCTACATCGTGATCTGCGGTCTGTTCGACGTGGCGCCGGAGACGGCCATCGCGCTGTCGCTGGCCAAGCGCCTGCGTGAGGTGGCGCTCGGCCTGCCGTCGCTGGTGATCTGGCACCGGCTGGAGCGCCAGGCGGCCCGAACCGGCGCCCCCGCGGAGGCGCTCTCGTGAGCGGCTCGTCCTGGAGCCACGTGATCGCCCGCCCGCTGGTGCGGCCGATGATCGGCACGGCGATACGCCCCAACCATCTCACCACGCTCCGCCTGGTCACCGGGCTGGCCGCCTGCGTCTATCTGGCACTCGGCACGCGCGCCGGCACCTGGTGGGGCGGCGGCCTGTGGATCGTCAGCGCGTTCCTGGACCGCGCGGACGGCGAGCTGGCCCGTCTCGGCAATCTGAGCAGCCGCGCCGGGCATCTATACGACACCTATTCCGACATATTGGTGAACGCCCTGCTGTTCGTGGCGATCGGCATCGGCCTGCGCCATAGCTGGCTGGGCGCGTGGGCGATCCCGCTGGGCCTGCTCGCCGGCGCGGCACTGCTGGCGGCCAGCGTGTTCGCCCACCTGCTCGAGCGACGCAGCCCGGCAGGCGTGAAGGCCTATACCGGCCGCGGCGGGTTCGATCCGGAGGACGCGCTGTATCTGATGGCGCCGTTGGCCTGGCTCGGCTGGCTGGCGCCGATCCTGATCGGTGCGGCTTGCGGCGCCACGGCGATCGCGCTGCTCACCGCCTGGCGGCTCCACCGCCTGCCGGCCGCCTGACCCCCATGCGGTTGCCCGTCTCCGGACCCGCTTTGCGCCGCGTGGCGATGGCCTGCGCCAGCCGCCCGCGCCTGGCCACCTGCGTGGCATTGCTCGTGGCCGTGCTGGGCCTTCTCGTCACCCACGCGGATCTCGGCGTCAGCACCGATACCGGCATGCTGTTCTCCCAGAACCTGCCCTGGAAACAGCGCCAGAACGTCCTGCGCGACGCCTTTCCGCAAACCAAGAACATCCTCGTCGCGGTGATCGACGCGGCGATACCCGAAGAGGCGGACGCCACCGCCGACGCGCTGGCCGCCGCCCTCCGACAGGACCGGACGAACTTTACCGCCATACGCCAGCCGACCGCGTCGCCGTTCCTGCAACGCAACGGGCTGCTGTATCTCGGCACGGACACGCTGCGCGACCTGCTGGACCGCACCACCGACGCCCAGCCGTTCCTCGGGCAGCTCGCCGCCGACCCGAGCCTGGGTGGGCTGTCCAGCGCGCTCGCCCTGATCGCCCAGGGCATCGTGCGCCAGCATGCGGACATCACCGCCTTCGCGCCCGCCCTGCGCGGGTTCCACGCCGCGTTAACCTCCCCGTCGCCGCCCCGCTCTCCTGGCAGACCCTGCTCTCCGGCCCCGCCGCCGCGCTGGCCGGGCGCTACCGCTTCGTGCTGATCAAGCCGGAACTGGATTACGGCGCGCTCCAGCCCGGCGCGCCGGCGACACGCGCCGTCCGCGCTGCCGCCGCGCGCCTGGAATTCGTGCGCGACGGCAGCGCGCGCGTACAAATCACCGGCCCGGTGGCGCTCGACGACGACGAGTTCGCCACCGTGGCGCAGGGCGCGGTGAGCGGCCTGCTGGCCAGCCTGGTGCTCGTCACCCTGTGGCTGTGGATCGCCGTGCGCTCCTGGCGGCTGATCGTGCCCATCCTGCTCACGCTGCTGCTCGGCCTGGACCTGACGGCCGCCTTCGCCGCGCTGGCGGTGGGCACGCTGAACCTGGTGTCGGTGGCATTCGCGGTGCTGTTCGTGGGCCTGGCGGTGGATTTCGCCATCCAGTTCACCGTGCGTTTTCGCGACGCCCACGTGAGCCACCCGGCCACGGTTGCGGCACTGGGCGTGTCGGCGCGGCGCAGCGGCGGGCAGATCCTGGTGGCGTCGCTCTCGACCTCGGCCGGTTTCCTGGCCTTCACCCCCACCTCGTTCGCCGGCGTTGCGCAACTGGGGCTGATCGCCGGCATCGGCATGCTGATCGCGTTCGCCTGCACGCTCACCGCCCTGCCCGCCTTGATCGCCCTGTTCAGGCCGGCGCAGGAGACCGAGGAGGTGGGGTTCGCCTGGGCGCGCAAAGCCGATGTGGTCATCCGGCGCCACCACCGGCCGATCCTGGCCGCCTTCGGCCTGTTGGCCCTGCTGGGCTTGGGCCTGCTGCCCTGGCTCACCTTCGACGGCGATCCGCTGCACACCAAGAACCAGTCGAGCGAATCCGTCACCACGCTGAACGACCTGGCCGTCGATCCGGTAACCAACCCCTACAGCATCGAGATGCTGGAACCCTCGATCGACAAGATCGCGCCGCTGGCCGCCAGATTGCGCAAGCTGCCGACGGTGGCCGGCACCATCAGTCTCGACAGCATGGTGCCCGACGGACAGGCCGAGAAGCTCGCGATGATCGCCGACGCCGCTTCCATCCTCACACCCACGCTCGACGTGACCGCGGCCGCACCGCCCGATGCCGCCGCCTTGCGCGCAAGCCTGGCGCACGCGCTGCCCGTTCTGCGCAAAGCCGAAGCGGTGCTGCCGCCCACCGATCCCTTCGCCATCCTAGTGCGTGATCTGGAGCAGCTTCAGAGCGCACCGGACGCGCGCCTGCTGGCGGCGAGCACGGCGCTCACCCGCTTCCTGCCGAAGCAATTGCAGAGCCTGCGCACCGCACTCGGCGCCGTCCCGGTAACGCGCGCGGACATCCCGCCCGATCTCGCCGCGGACTGGATCCTGCCCGACGGCCGCGCCAAGCTGCAGGTGCTGCCCACCCACGCCGCCGCCGCCAACAGCGCCGGGCTGCACCGTTTCGTGGCCGACGTGACCGGCGTGGCACCGGAGGCCAGCGGCGCCGCGGTGGCCATCGTGCGCAGCGCGGACACCATCGTGGCGGCGTTCCGCATCGCCGCGATCGGCGCGCTGGGCGCGATCACCCTCATCCTGCTTATCTCGCTGCGCCGCGTGCGCGACACCGCTTTGGTGCTGGCGCCGCTGCTGCTCTCGTCGCTGCTCACGGTGGTTGTGGCCGTGCTGTTGCCGTTGCCGCTGAACTTCGCCAACATCATCGCCTTGCCGCTGCTGCTCGGCGTGGGCGTGTCGTTCAACGCGTATTTCGTGATGAACTGGCGGGCGGGCGAACGCAGGCCGCTCGGCTCGGCCACCGCACGCGCGGTGCTGTTCTCGGCGCTCACCACGGCGACCGCGTTCGGGTCCTTGGCGTTGTCCCGGCATCCGGGGACGGCGAGCATGGGGGCTTTGCTGCTGATCAGCCTGGGTTGTACATTGGTGACGACGTTTACGTTTTTGCCTGCTTTGTTGGGGTCTCGACGGTAGGCAAGGAAGCAAGCAAGGCTTCTTTTTCGAGAAAAAGAAGCAAAAAGCTTTTGGCGGCGCTGTCGCGGTTTTGTCCGGCATCGCGCGACAGGGGACGGTTGCTACCCGTACGCTCTAAGCGCAGGCGTATCGGTCGGCAGGACTGAGGGTATGGGTCGTGCAGGCGTCGGAGCAAAAGCTTTTTGGTCCTTTTTCTCGAAAAAGGACTACTTGCTTGCTTCCTGCACCCGCGCCGGCACCAGCTCCAGCCCCGCAACCCCAGGATCGAACGCGAACAACCCACCCGCCAAAGGCTCCCCCGCCAGCGCCGCCGCGTCCAACCCGATGCGCGCCGTCGTCACGTACGCCGTGCGCAGATCATCGCCGCCGAACCCCAGCTTGGTCACAAGCGACACGGGAAGCGACACCGTGCCGATCAGCGCGCCGTCCGGCGCATAGCGGCGCACGCCGCGCCCGCCCCATAGCGCCACCCAGAGGCAGCCTTCCGCATCCATCGTCAGCCCGTCCGGATGGCCGTCCGCGGGATCGATGCGTGCGAACAGGGTGCCGTCGCGCAGCTCGTCCCGCCCGTCGATGCAGAAGCGCCAGATCAGGCCGGCGGCCGTGTCGGCGTGGTAGAGCAGCGTGTTGTCGGCCGAGATTGCCGGCCCGTTGGTGACGACGGCCTGCCCGCCGGCCTCGCGGATCGCGCCGCTGCCGTCATGCAGATGCACCGCGCCGATGGCGTCGGTCTCGCCCACATGCATCGTGCCGAACCAGATACGTCCGATGCGGTCCACGGTGCCGTCGTTGATGCGGGTGTGCGCGCTGGCGGGGATGCCGGCGATGCGGCCGGCCAGCCTGCCGTCACGTACGCGGTGCAGGCCGTGATCCATGCCGGCCACCAGGCCGCCATCCTCGGCCGGCACCAGGAAGCCAACTTCGCCCGGCATGGGGAAGCGTCGCGCGGGCGCCGGTCGCCGGCGTGTAGCGGTGCAGCCGGCGGCCCTTGATGTCGGTGAACCACAGCGCATGGTCGGCCGCCGACCAGACCGGGCCCTCGCCGAGCTGTGCGCCGCAGTCCCACACGCAGGCCACATCGGTCGGCATGGGCATTAGTGGTTGTCGCGCGGGATGCCGGCGCGCACCGCCACGCGCTGGTATTTCACCGCGTCGTGCAGCACCGCGCCGTCGCTCAGTTGCGAGACCATGCCGCGCTGCATCTCCTGCCAGGGCGTCTGCGAGCGCGGGAAAGTGTAGCCGCCGGCCTGCGCCAATACAGCGCGCCGCTGTCGCGAGCTCGTCGTCGGTCAGCAGCACGTTGACCGTGTAGCCGCCCAGATCGACGCGCACCCGGTCGCCGGTGCGCAGCACGGCCAGATTGCCGCCGCTGGCCGCTTCCGGCGAGGCATTCAGGATCGAGGGCGAGGCCGAAGTGCCCGACTGCCGGCCGTCGCCGATGCAGGGCAGGGCATTGACGCCGCGGCGTATCAGATAGGCGGGCGGCCGCATGTTGACGACTTCGGCCGCCCCCGGATAGCCGATCGGCCCGGCGCCGCGCATGAACAGCATGCAGGTCTCGTCGATATCGAGCGACGGATCGTCGATGCGCGCGTGGTAATCCTCCGGGCCGTCGAACACGACCGCGCGGCCCTCGAAGGCCTGCGGGTCGGCCGGGTCGGCGAGGTAGCGCTCGCGGAAATCCTCGCCGATGACGCTGGTCTTCATGATGGCGGTGTCGAACAGGTTGCCGCGCAGCACGATGAAGCCGGCATCCTTGCGCAGCGGATCGTCGAAGCCGCGTATCACGTCGGCGATCTCGCTGGTGCGGCCGCGGCAGTTCTCGCCGATGTTCCGGCCGTTGACGGTGAGCGCGTCCTCGCGGATCAGGCCGTGCTCCATCAGCTCGTGCACCACGGCCGGCACGCCGCCGGCATGGTGGAAATCCTCGCCGAGATAGATGCCGGCCGGCTGCAGATTGACCAGCAGCGGCACCTGGTGGCCGTAATCCTGCCAGTCCTGCAGCGTCAGTTCCACGCCGATATGCCGCGCGATGGCGGCCAGATGGATCGGCGCGTTGGTGGAGCCGCCGATGGCCGAGTTCACCACGATGGCGTTGAGGAACGCGTCGCTGGTCATGATGTCGGACGGCTTGAGGTCCTCGCGCACCATCTCCACGATGCGCTTGCCGGTGACGTAGGCCGTCTGCTGGCGCTCGCGATAGGGCGCGGGGATCGAGGCGCTGCCGGGCAGCTGACATGCCCAGCGCTTCGGCCAGGCTGTTCATGGTCGTCGCCGTGCCCATGGTGTTGCAATAGCCGGTCGACGGCGCGGACGACGCCACCAGGTCCATGAAGCCGGCATAGTCGAGCTCGCCCGCGCGCCATCATCTCGCGCGCCTTCCACACGATGGTGCCCGAGCCGGTGCGCTCGCCTTTGTGCCAGCCGTTCAGCATCGGGCCGACCGAGAGGGCGATCGCGGGAATGTCCACCGTCGCGGCCGCCATCAGGCAGGCGGGCGTGGTCTTGTCGCAGCCGATGGTCAGCACCACGCCGTCCAGCGGATAGCCGTACAGCACTTCGACCAGGCCGAGATAGGCGAGGTTGCGGTCCAGCCCGGCGGTGGGGCGCTTGCCGGTTTCCTGGATCGGATGGACCGGAAATTCGATGGCGATGCCGCCGGCCTCGCGGATGCCTTCGCGCACCCGCTCGGCCAGCACGAGATGGTGGCGGTTGCAGGGGCTCAGGTCGCAGCCGGTCTGGGCGATGCCGATGATCGGCTTGCCCGACTGCAGCTCCTCGCGGGTCAGACCGAAATTGAGGTAGCGCTCGAGATAGAGCGCGGTCATGTCCGGGTTGTCGGGATTGTCGAACCAGGCGCGGGACCGCAGGCGGGGGGCCTTTTCGGCGGGGTTCGTCATTCTGCGCGCTCCTGGGCCCGCCCGGGCGTTGGACAGCCGGGCATTTGTATGATGAATATGCGGGCGAGAGGTCCGCCTCGTGTCGAGGGGGGGCCGGGGATCGGATATGATACGCATCGGCATCGTGGGCTTGGGCAAGATCGCGCGCGACCAGCACGTGCCGGCCCTGCGCGCCCATCCGGGTTTCGCAATCGCCGGGGTGGCCGACCCGCTTCATTGCCTGGCGGATGTGCCGGGCTACCCGGATCTGGCCGCCCTGCTGGCCGCCCTGCCGGCGCTCGACGCGGTTGCCATCTGCACCCCGCCGCAGCTTCGTGCCGGGCTGGCGCGTCAGGCGCTGCTGCGCCGGCAAGCACGTGCTGCTGGAGAAGCCGCCCGCCGCCACGCTGGCCGGGGTGGAGCTGCTGCGCGCGCTCGCCGCCCGCACTGGCCGCAGCGCCATGGCCACCTGGCACTCGCGCCATGCGCCCGGCGTGGCCCCGGCCGCGGCCTGGCTGGCCGGGCGCGACATCGCCGCCGTGCGCATCACCTGGAAGGAGGATGTGCGCCGCTGGCATCCGGGGCAGGACTGGATCTGGCAGCCCGGCGGATTCGGCGTGTTCGATCCGGGAATCAACGCGCTGTCGATCGCCACCGCCATCCTGCCGCCGCTGCGCCTGGAGCGCGCCGATCTGTGGTTCCCCGCCAACCGGGACGCGCCGATCGCCGCGATGCTGGAGGGCCGGCTGGACAACGACGCGCCGTTCGCCGCCGATTTCGATTTCCGCCAGACCGGACCGCAGACCTGGGACATCGCGGTCGATACGACGGACGGCGGCACGCTGCTGCTGTCCGCCGGCGGCGCCGCCTTGCGCCTGGGCGGCGACGCGGTGCCGCTGCCCGCCAACCGCGAATACCCCGCCATCTACGACCAATTCGCGGCGCTGATCGCGTCGGGCGGCAGCGACCTGGACAGCCGCCCGCTGGCGCTGGTGGCCGACGCGTTTCTGATCGGCCGGCGCCTGGCCGCCGCGCCGTTCCACGAAGGCTGAGGCGCCGGCATGCGCGACATCATCGCCAGCACCATCGCCGAAGCGCTCGGCGCCCTGGTCGTATCCGGCGTGCACGGCGTGGGCGCCGCACTGCCGGGTGAGGCGGTTTTATGCGGCCAGTTCGGGGCAAGCCGCACGGCGGTGCGCGAGGCGGTAAAGATGCTGCTCGCCAAGGGGCTGCTGCGTATCCGGCCGCGTCTGGGCGCGCGGGTGCGGCCGGAAGCGGAGTGGAACATCCTCGATCCGGACGTGCTGCGCTGGATGCTGGCGCGCGACTTCTCGCTGCCGCTGCTGCTGGAGTTCACCGATCTGCGCCTGGCCGCCGAACCCGCCGCGGCCGCCCTCGCCGCGCGCCAGGCGGATGCGCAGGATCGGGCGGACCTGCGCAATGCGGTCACCGCGATGTTCGCGGCCGAGCAGGACGAGGCGGCGTTCCTGGCCGCCGATATCGCGTTCCACATGGCCGTGCTCACCGCCAGCCATAACCGCTTCTATCTGGGCCTGCGGCCGACGATCGAGACGGCGCTGCGGTTCAGCATACGCCAGACGCGCGTGCCGGCCGGAGCGATGACCACGGCGCGCGAACATGCCGACATCGCCGAGACGATCCTCGCCGGTGACGCCGAGGCGGCTGCGCTGGCCATGCGCCGGCTCATCGTCGATGCGCGGGCGAAGATCACCGCGCATGCGCACGAGGCAGCGACGGACACGAAACCTCTTTGCCATCAATGATACAAACCCGTTCTGCCGCTCACTCATCGGCAGCAAGGAAGGAAGGCCTTCTTTTTCGAGAAAAAGAAGCAAAAAGCTTTTGCTACGACGCCTGCACGAATTTTTGGCTGATATTGCCAACGTATCGACTTGCAATTTGGGAGCAAGGCTTTGGTGCAGGCGTCGCAGCAAAAGCTTTTTGGTCCTTTTTCTCGAAAAAGGACTGCTTTCTTGCTTGCCTGGATGCGTCAACCTTAAACGGGCTTGGAATAAGACGTAACCAGACGTTCTAGTCCTGTAAATGACAAAGGGAGAGTGTTGCACATGAAGCTCGTTCGATACGGCGCGCGCGGCCAGGAGAAACCCGGCTTGCTCGATGGCGCCGGCCGCCTGCGCGACCTTTCGCAGCATCTGGCCGATATCGGGCCGGAAGCGATCGGGCCGGCCGGCCTGCGCCGCCTGGCCGAACTCGATCCCGACCGCCTGCCCGCGGTGGAAGGCCCGCAGCGTTTCGGCACGCCGTTCGCCGGTACGCGCAAGTTCATCGCGGTGGGGCTGAACTTCGCCGACCACGCGGCGGAATCCAACCTGGCCGTTCCGGCAGAGCCGGTGATCTTCACCAAGGCAATATCCTGCCTGCAGGGGCCGGACGATGCGGTGACGATCCCGCGCGGGTCGCGCAAAACGGATTGGGAAGTCGAACTCGGCGTGGTGCTCGGCCGGCGCGCGCGCTACGTGCGCGAAGCCGACGCTCTGGATTACGTCGCTGGCTACACCGTGGTGAACGACATCTCCGAGCGCGCCTATCAGAACGAGCGCGGCGGCACCTGGGACAAGGGCAAAGGCTGCGACACGTTCGGACCTGTGGGCCCCTGGCTGGTGACGCGCGACGAAGTGGGCGACGTGCAGGATCTCGACATGTGGCTCGATCTGAACGGCACGCGCATGCAGACCGGCAATACACGCACGATGATCTTCGGCGTGGCCAAACTGATCAGCTACATAAGCGAATTCATCACGCTGGAGCCGGCCGATATCGTCACCACCGGCACGCCGCCCGGTGTCGGCATGGGGATCAAACCCGAACCGGTTTTCCTCAAGGCGGGTGACCGCATGCGGCTCGGTATCGCAAAACTCGGAAGCCAGCAGCAGGACTGCGTGGCATGGACGGAGGAATACGCATGACGACATTCGCCAACCGTTTCGCGGGGCGCACCGCGATCATCACCGGCGGTGCGTCCGGCGCCGGGCTCGCCACCGCGAAGCGCATGGTGGCCGAAGGCGCGCGCGTGGCGCTGTGGGACCTGGACCCCGCGGCGTTATCCGCCGCGCAAACGGCGTGCGGCGCGGTACATGTCGCGGCGATCGACGTTTCCGACTGCGCGCTTGTTGCGGCGGAAGCGGCGAACAGCATGGCGGCGCTCGGCCGGGTGGACATACTGGTCAACAGCGCGGGCATCACCGGGGCCACCACGCCGGTGAAGGATTTCCCGGTGGAAAGCTGGCTGCGGGTGATGGACATAAACCTGAACGGCGTATTCTATTGCTGCCGCGCGGTCGTGCCGCTTATGCTGGCCAACAAATACGGCCGTATCATCAATCTCTCCTCGGTGGCGGGCAAGGAAGGCAATCCGAACGCATCGGCCTATTCGCGCGTCCAAGGCGGGTGTTCTGGGCTTGACGAAGTCGCTCGGCAAGGAACTGGCACTCGACAATATACGGGTGAATGCGGTGACGCCGGCCACGTTCGTCAGCCCGCTGCTCGACCAGATGCCGGCGAGCCAGATCGAATATATGAAGTCGCGCATTCCGATCGGGCGGCTCGGCGAAGTCGAGGAAGTGGCGGCACTGATATGCTGGCTGGCGAGCGAGGAGTGCAGTTTTTCGACTGCGGCTACGTTCGATTTGTCAGGTGGGCGGACGACGTATTGATGCGCTATCTGAGGTAAGCAAGAAAGTAGTCCTTTTTCGAGAAAAAGGACCAAAAAGCTTTTGCTATGACGTCTGCACGGGCGCCCGCGTTTGTCTGCAAGCCGATGCGCTTGCATGAGTAGCCAGGGTTGCCGTGCAGGCGTCGCAGTCAAAGCTTTGCGCTTGATTCTCAAGAGTCCGCGACAGCACTGATAAAAGTCTTTTGCTTCTTTTCTTCAGAAAAGAAGGCCTTGCCTTGCCCAAGGCTGCACCGGCCGCGTGCAATCACTTAGCGCCGCACTGCGTGGACAACCGATAGATCATCACATGATGATACGGCTTGCCCGGGTCGACACGCGCGGAATCGAACGCCGGATGGTGCGGCGCATCGGGGAATTTCTGCGGCTCCAACGCTATACCGTCGCCCATGCGATAGAGGTGGCCAGCTTTGCCGACCAGCTTGGCATCCAGGAAATTGCCTGTGTAAACCTGCAACCCCGGCTGGTCGGACAGAACTTCGAGCACCCGGCCGGACGCGCTATCCTGCAGCCGCGCATCGAGTTGCGGCGCAGCGGTCAGGCCGTGATCGAGCGCGAAATTATGGTCGTAGCCGTGCCCGAGCCGGATCTGCGCGTCGCGTCCGTCGCGCACGCCGTCGGCCAGGCGGCGCGGCGTGCGGAAGTCGAACACCGTACCGGCCACGGCGCGCAGCTCGCCGGTGGGGATCAAGTCCGCATCCACAAGCGTGTAATGCGCGGCCGGGATGGTCAGCGTCTCGCCGAGTGCGCCGTCCGGCGCGCCTTCGCCGGCCAGTGCGAACAGCGCGTGATTCGTCATGTTGACGATGGTCGGCTTGTCGGTCGAGGCGTCGTAGGTGATGCGCAAACTGCCGGAATCGTCGAGCGCGAATGTCACGCTGACGTCGAGTTTGCCGGGATAGCCTGCCTCGCCGTCCGGGCTGGTGCGCGTGAACGTCACGGATGCTTCTGGCCCGCTCGCGACAGCGGCCACGCGCCAGAGCAGTTTGTCGAACCCCGTGGTGCCGCCATGCAGCGAGGCGTGCGGCTCGTTGTGCTGCAGGTCGTAATTCTTGCCGTCCAGCGTGAAGCGGGCGCCGGCTATGCGGTTGGCATATCGCCCGATCGTGGCGCCGAAATAGTTCGGGTGTTGGACGTAGGATTGCAGGTCGTCGTAGCCTAGCACCACGTCCGCCTTGCGGCCGCGGCAGTCGGGCGCGATCAGGCGCTGCAGCGTGGCGCCATAAGCCAGGATAGTCGCCGCATAGCCGCGCGAATCCGACAAGGTCACAGCTTCCACGCGCCTGCCGTCCGGCAGCGCACCGGCGTCGCTCCGGGTCGCCTCGGCGGCCAGGCAGGGGGCAGCCGACGCGAGCGAGGCGGCTAAAGCATAGCGCCTAACACGGATTTTCAAAACTGCCCGCATATCATCTGCCCACCCGAATTGCATTGGCGCCGGTCGCCTGCTATTGTTATCGGACACAACAATAAAGCGCGCAATGCGAAACGTCATGCCCGGTCGCGGATCGGCGGATCAGGAAATGCCGTCCGATGACGGGCGGCAGACCCGCGCACTCGCCTTGCTGGCCTGCCTGTTCTTCGCCTGGGGCTTCATCACCGTCATCAATAACACGCTGCTGCCGCATCTGCGCAGCGTGTTCCAGCTCGATTACACGCAGACGACGATCATCGAATCGGTCTGGTTCATCGCGTATTTCGTGGCCTCGCTGCCGGCCGCCTGGCTGATCGAACGCATCGGCTACCGACCTTCGCTGGTCGCCGGCCTGGCCATCATGGCCGCCGGATCCTTGCTGATGGTACCTGCCTCGCGCGTGCCGTCCTACGCCATCACGCTCGTGGCCCTGTTCGTCATCGCCACGGGCATCACGCTGCTGCAGGTGGCGGCAAACCCCTATGTCGTGGCGCTCGGCCGCGCGGAGACCGCCTCGTCGCGCCTCAACCTCGTGCAGGCGATGAACTCCGCGGGCACGATGCTGGCACCGATCTTCGGGGCCACCCTCATCCTGGGCCGCTCGGTCAGCGGCACGGCGAAACTCGGCGCTGTACTCTCGCCCGCCGACCAACTCGCGGACGCGCATTCCGTCGAGCTGCCTTACCTTTTGGTTGCCGCCACGCTCGGCATTCTTGCCGTCGTGTTCTCGCTATATCCGCTTCCACCAATACTGCGCCGGGCCTCCGCCGGTGCTGCCAGCCCGCCACGACGCACCCTCTTGCGGCATCGCAACCTGGTGTTCGGCGTGCCCGCTATCTTCATCTACCTGATCGCGGAAATCGGCGTCGCCAACCTGTTCATCAACTTCGTCAGCGCGCCCGACATCGGCGATCTCACCCACGCGCAGGCCGGCCGCTACCTCGCGCTGCTGTGGGGCGGAATGATGGTCGGGCGCTTCGCCGGCGCGGCGCTGATGCGCAAGATCCGGCCCAATATCGCGCTGGCCGGCGCGGCCTCCGGCGCGTTCGCCGCAATACTCGTCACGGTGTTCTGCGACGGCAGCCTCTCGATGTGGGCGCTGATTTCCGTGGGCCTGTTTCACTCCATCATGTTCCCCACGATCTTCACGCTCGGCGTCAAGGATCTCGGGCCGCTCACCGAAGAAGGCGCCGGGCTGCTCATCATGGCGATCGCCGGAGGCGCATTGGTCATCGTGCAAGGCTGGCTCGCGGACGAATTCGGATTGAAGCTGTCGTTTCTGCTGACGGCCTGTTGCGAACTGTACGTCTTGTTTTACGCGATCTGGGGCTCGCGAAGCGCGGCGCTCGGCGACACGTCAGCAAGGAAGTGAGCAAGTAGTTCTTTTTCTCGAAAAAGGACTGCTTGCTTTACTTTCTTATGCGACCCCAATCTCCGCCATAATAGCATCACGCCCGCTATCCGCAGCGCCAGCCCGCGTAGGCGCGCTTGCCGCGACACCCGAAAGATGGATCGGGCAACCAAGCAGCCTCCCACCATCCGTCGCCGCCAGCGCCATGCCGCGCGCCACATTATGCGGATGCGCAAACGCCTCTTCCGGCTCGAGGACCATCGCCACCTGTGTGCCGGCAGCCTCCAGCACCGCAAGCCAGGCGGCGGCGGGCTGCGTCGCGAACAATCCGGCAAAGGCCGCGGCGATCTCCGGCCGACCGGACACATCGTGTTGCCGCGCCGCGAATTGCGGAAAGCCGAGCGTCTCGCAGAACAGCCGCCAGTAGCGCGGCTCCATGTCGGTGGTCACCAGAAAGCGCCCATCCGCGCAGCGCCACAGCCCGATATCGGCCCGCCTTGTGCCGCGCGGCGGCAGCCCGCTTTCGCCGGCGCGCGCCAGTTGCGGTGCGACCAGGGCCATGCTGCTGTCGGACATCGCGATGTCCACGTGCTGGCCCAGCCCGGTGCGCGCGCGCATTCGCAGGGCCGCGAGTATGCCTATCACCGCATTGCTGCCCGCGAGCAGGTCGGCCACCGGTATGCCGGGGAAGCACGGCGCGTCCGGGTCCTCGCCCACCCGCGCGAGCGCGCCGGCCACCGCGAGCGCGATCGGATCGTGGCCCGGCTTGCTGGCGAGCGGGCCGGTCTGGCCGCACAGCGTGACCGAGCAATAGATCAGTGCCGGGTTGCGCGCCGAAAGCGCCGCGTAGCCGAGCCCCATGCCGTCCATCACGCCGGGCCGGTAATCCTCGACCAGGATATCGGCGGTATCAACAAGCGCGAGGATGATCGCGCGGCCCTCCTCGGCGCCCGGATCGACCACGATGCTGCGCTTGCCGCGTGCGAAGCTGTCGCGGGCGCGCGCCGCGGCGGCCTGTTCCGCGGTCCAGCCAAAGGCCTGCGCCTGCTTGGCAAGCTCACGCGGGTTCTCCGCGCGGTTCACCACCGCCCCGAGTTCGGCGAGCAGCCAGGTGCAGTACGGCCCCGGCAGGAACTTGGTGAAATCCAGCACCGTCAGGCCGGACAGCGGCGCCGCGCGCGTCATGGCGCGAACGCCGCGTCCCGCACCAGATCGGGCGCGGCGAGACGCTCCGGCAACGGAGCGTCGGTGACGAAAGGCGGCCCGGGCAGCACCACGCGCGCGCCGTCCACCTCGATCTCGCGCCAGAAGCCGCGTTCGGCCCAATGCGGCTCGGCGAGCGCGCCCGCCGGCGTCGTGATCACGGACAGCCCGAGCGCCCGCGCGCCAGACCACGCGGCGAGCGTGGCGCTGGGAAAGCGCAGGAAGAAGTCGGCAACTTCCGCCTCCAGCCGGTCCACCTCGCGCTGCTCGGTATTGGCGACAAGCGTGCTGTCCCAGTCGATCGCGGTGAAGCCGGGGCCTGCCGCGTGCTCATGCATCAGGCTCGCCATGGCGCGCATCATCGGCGGGTTGTCCACCATCGACCAGGTGACGTAGCCGTCCGCGCAGGCCCAGACCTGCCGCACGCCGGAGCCGCCGCGTACCAGTCTGTTGCCGGTGCGCTGGCCCAGCCGCCCGGTCCACTCCCAGACGATCGGGTCCCGATAGCCGGCCAGAACCGCGCTTTGGTAGGCCGATACGGTGGCGGACTGCCCGCGTCCGTCGGTGGCGCGCGCGTTGATGCCGACCAGGGCCGCGATGGCCGCCTGGGTGCCGGCGAGCGCGCTGGCCTGGTTGCCGGGCAGCGTCAGCGGTGGCCGGCCGGGTTCGCCCACGATGTGCATGATGCCGGACAGCGCCATGATGGTCAGGTCGGTGGCGGGGCCAAGATCCATGCCGGCGCCCTCGCCATGCGGCAGAACGCGCACGCTGACGAGTTTCGGGTGGCTGGCTTCCAGTCCGGCGGCGGTCAGGCCCCAGGCGGCGAGCGCGCCATCCTCGTCGAACAGTATGTCGGCCACGTCCAGCAGCGCGCGGAAGGTGGCGCGGCCAGGGTCTGTCATGGAGTCGAGGGCGATGCAGGTCTTGCCGGCATGGGCCGCGGCGTAGGCAAGCGCGTCGGCGCGGCCGGGATCGCCGCCCGGCGGCTCAATTCGTATCACCTGCGCGCCGAGGCTGGCGAGCAGCCGTCCGGCATAGGCGCCGAACGTGCCGGCGAGGTCGAGAACCTTCAGATGTCCGAGCATGGTGTCCCTCACGCCAGGATGCCGGCGTCGCGCAGGCCGGCGATCTCGTCTGGCGGCAGGCCGATCCAGTCGGAAAGCACCGCGTCGGTGTCGGCGCCGAGCAGCGGAGCGGGCCCGACGGCGATGGTCGAGCGGGAGAAGCGCGTGGGCGGCGCAGGCATCGCGCTCAGCCCGAGCACGGGGTGCGCCACCTCGACGAAATGGCCGGCGGCGATCAGCGCGGGATCGGTGAAGATATCGCGGCCGTCCTGCACCGCGGCTGCCGCCACGCCGGCCTGGCGCAGGGCGGCGGCCAGCAGATGCTTGTCCCAGTGTGCGGTGGCGGCCGACACAGCGGTTTCCAGTGCCAACTCCGACGCGCGTCGCCCGGCCGCCGTCGCATAGGCAGGATCGGTGGCCAGAGCGGGCTGGTCCAGCACGCGGCACAGGGCGGCGAACTGCACATCGTCGGCCGCCGCGATCGCGCACCACTGGTCATGGCCGCGGCAGGCGAACGCGCCGCTCGGCACGTGATGCGGGTCGCGGTTGTCGCGCGAGGGCGCGGCACCTGGTCTGCGCCGACGCCAGCGCATAGGCGCCCGACATGGCGTGCATCAGCGGCTCCACCTGGGAGACGTCGATATGCTGGCCTTCCCCGGTGCGGCGGCGGTGCTCGAGGGCGGCCAGCGTGCCGAGCACGGCGAACAGCGGCGCCACCACGTCGCCATAGGCGAAGGGCGGCATGTGCGGCGGCGTGCCTTCCCAGCCCGACAGGGCCGCCTGGCCGGACAGGGCGGCCGCGCTGTTGCCGTAGCCGCGCAGGCTGGAGAGCGGTCCCGCGCGGCCGGCCACGCTGACGCTGACCAGGATGATGCCGGGGCGGAGCCGGCACATGTCCGCGTAAGACAGGCCGAGACGGTCCAGGTAGCCTTTGGAGAAGTTCTCCACCACCACGTCCGCCCAGCCGACGAGCCGGGCGGCCACCGCCGCCCCGCGCGGATCGCCCAGGTTAAGGGTGACGCTACGCTTGCCGGTGTTGGTCTGCGCGAAGAACGCCGAGCCGTCCGGATCGGGGCGGTTGTCCTTGAACGGCGGGCTCATCCGGCCGAGGTCCAGCCGCTTGCGCAACTCGATCTTGACCACGGTGGCGCCGTGATCGGCCAGGTCCTTGGTCGCCCGCGGACCGGCGCCGACCCAACTGAAATCGCCGATCTTCACGCCCTCCAGAGCACCCGTCATTGTGAACCCCGCCTGGCCAGTATGTCGTTTTCAATAAAGGCGCCGACGCGCGCGCGCATCGCGTCATCGTCCCAGGCGCGCGCATCGGCGTTGTCCGCACCGAGCCGGAGCACCGGGATGCCGGCCTCCGCAAACGCCGCGCGCAGCAGGTGTGCAAGCCGAAGGTCTCGCGGCAATCGTCCTGCGTGCCGCCGTTCAGCGAGACCACGCCGTCGATGCCGGCGCGGCGCGCTTCCTGCAGGAACCAGGCGATGTTCCAGGGCGGCGTGTTGAGCAGCGCCTGGATCTTCGTCATGCGCGCGGCCAGCACGCGCAGCGGGTCCGCACCGTCGGTGGGATACGCATCGGCGGCGATGGCCATGTAGATCGACCAGACGAACACCGCGCCGTACCTCTTCTCGAAATATTCGTAGAAGCCGAGATTGTACCACAGGCCGGTGCCGAGCCACATCAGCCGGATCTGCTCGTTGGGCGCGGCGGCGTCGCCGGCCGCGATGCGGCTCTCGGTCTCGGCGCGGAACAGGGCGGCGCGGTCGCGCGCCCAGTCCCCGCCGCGGTGCCATTGCGGGATCATCGTGGCCGGCATCTGGTCGGCGATGTTGAGCGGCGCCGGGCGGGTGGCACTGATCAGGTCGCGCGTGCGGCGGTATTCGTCCTCCTGTTCGTTGACCAGGCGCAGGACGGATTCGAGCTTGCCGGCATCGAAACGCTTGCCGGTGTGGCGCTCGAGGAAGGCGATGAGCTCGCCGTACTGGTCGGCCAGGTAGTCGATCACCTCGGGGCCGAAGATCGCCTCGGCGCCGTCGCGCAGCCGGTCCAGCCAGCCCGGCTGCGGGCGGCGCCGGCTCTCCGCGCGATCCAGGCGGAACAGCGGGATGTCGAAACGCTCGGCCCACAAGCCGAAGATCGCGTGCAGCGCGCCGCAATCGTTGCCGGAGACCAGCAGCGCGGGTTTCGGCAGGCCGCCCCAGGGCGGGTCGGCATCCTCGCTGAGCGCCGAGGCTAGCGCCAGCGAGCAGTATTTGCACAGATTGCCGCGGTAGCCCGCCTCGCCCAGCGCGCCGAAATAGGCGGGCGATTTCTGCTTGGCGGCGATCACCGCGCCCCACCACTGGTTGACCACCACCGGGATGTCCATCGCCTTGAACAGCTCCGTCGGCACGTCGGCATTGACGAAAGCGAGCTGCTCGCCGGCGCCCACGCGCTCCTGCAGCGTCGCGAACCACGCCTTGTTGTACGCGCTGTTCTCGCGCGCGAAACTGACATGCTGTGCGCGCGTGTTGGCGAACGCGGCGGCCGGCTCGTGGGCGCGCGTGCCGTCCGGCGGCGTGGTGCCGCTCACGCGGCCTGCTCCCATTGCGCGGCGATCGCGGCCGCGGCGCCGGCGAGGTCGGAGAAGCAATCGTCCGGCGCCACCAGGCTGCGTATGCCTTGGGCGGCCAGCCCGGCGCGCAGCAGCGGCACGCTCCAGGCGGTCGGGTGATCGTAGCCCGGCAAGGCCAGGATCACCGCGGCGGCGCGCAATGCGGTGGCACTGGCCTGCACATCGCGCACCCATTGCCCGACGCAGGGCGCGGCGGCGCCATAGGCCAGCGCAAGCTGCTCCAGCGGATCGCCGGTCTCGTCCACATGAGCGGGCGGCGGCGTCTGTCCTAGGTCGGGGGTCTCGCCAACCACGTGGAATCCCTGCTGCTCGAGGGCGCGGTAGAAATCCGGCGTGCGCAGGCCGCCGATCACCACAGCGCGCACGCCCTGCGGCAGCGCGGCGACGCCGGCATAAACGGCCAGCGTGTCGCCGAGGCCCACCTCGGCCTGCGTGCCATAGGCCGCCTGCCATTCCAGTGCCACGCTGCCGGACAGGCGCGGCTTCCAGGCCGTGCGCAGCGCGTCGGCGGCGGCGATGATACACCGCAGCGCGTTGCGCCGCACGATCGCCGCCTGCAACGCCGCGCGATCCGCGCCGCAATCATCGGCCAGGCGGGCGACCGCGCGCCGGTTGAAGGCCTGCGCGGCCGCGCCGGGCACATGGGCGAGCTGGACCAGGTAGGGACGGCCCGGCGTGGACTCGGGCAGGCACTGGAACAGCCGGTAGGCGGACGACTGCGCCGTGGCGGCGGCGCTGATGACAGGCACCCCGCCGGCCGCGCCGGCCGCCATCATCCCGGCCGCCAGCGCGCGCACCAGCGGGTGGCCGCCGCCCTCCTTGTAGGCATCCGCCTCCGGCCCCGGTGCCGCAGGATCCGCCTGCAGGCGCGCCAGGCGGCAACCGGCGGCGTCGAGCACTTCGAGCGGCACATCGTCGCCGCACCAGTGCACGCGCGCGCCTGGCATCAAGCGGTTATCCATGCGCGTCGGGGTCGGCGAGTGCGGCCAGGATCTCCGCCGTGTGCTGGCCCAGGCGCGGCGGCGGATCGCTCACGCCAGGGCCGTCATGGGCGAACACGAAACCGGCGTTCAGCACATGGACATCCTCGCCCTCCGGCAGCCCCGGTATGCGTATCTTCTGCTTGAGGCCGCGGGCATCGAGCTGCGCCAGGTCGCAGGCCGCGCCCACGTCGCGCACCATGCCGCAGGGCACGCCGACGGCGGACAGACGCGCTTCCCAGTCGGCGGCGGCGCGGGTGGCGAACACCATCCCCAGCAGCGCGGTCAGCGGCTGGAAATGCGCGCGCCTGCTGCGTATGTCGAGGAAACGCGGATCGGCCGCCAGATCGGGCCGCTCGAGCACGCGGCATAGTGCGGCATACTGGTTCTGCTGCACCACGCCGAGCGAGATCAGTTCGCCGTCGTTGCAGCGGAACAGACCGGCGGTGGGCTGCGCGCTGTAGCCGGTATTGCCGGTGCGCTCCGGCACCTCGCCCTTCACCAGATAGGGCGTTACCGCCGCGGTCAGCAGCACGATCGAGGCGTCCATCATCGCCACGTCGATATACTGGCCGCCGCCGAAACGTTCGCGCTGCAGCAGCGCCGATACCAGGGCCAGCGCGCCGAGCGTTCCGGCATAGGTGTCCACCACAGGGACACCCACGCGCACCGGCAGGCCGTCCGGCTCGCCGCTCACGCTCATCACGCCGGAAGTGGCCTGCACCACGTTGTCGATCGCCGGATAATCCCGCATCGGGCCGTTCTGGCCGTAGCCGGAAATCGAACAGTAGATGATGTCCGGCCGCAGTGCGCGCGCCGCTTCGTAGCCGAGGCCGAGACGCGTCATCACGCCGGGGCGGAAATTCTCCACCACCGCATCGGCGGTGGCGATCAGCCGGCGCGCGCTTTCGATGCCGTCTGGGGTTTTTAGATCGAGCACGACCGATTTCTTGCCGGCGTTGGCCGCGATGAACGCCGGCGACATGCCGGCATAGCGCGGGTCCGTATCGTAGTTGCGGAACAGATCGCCGCCCGGCGACTCCACCTTGATCACCTCCGCGCCGAGCAGGCGCAGGAACTGCGTGGCGAACGGGCCGGCCATCACGTGGCTGAAATCGACGACTCGCAAACCGGCGAGTGGCTGGGGCATGCAGGGCTCCGGACGATCGATGCCGCGTCTGGTTGACGCTTGGCGCAAGATGGCTGTATTTCAGAACCGTATAGATTGCAAACCGTCTGTTATAAAAACAAAATGCAATCATCGGGAGGCTGCAAGATCGAAAAGCCGGCGATGCAGGATACGCATGCGCGCTCCGCGACACAGGATGAGCATGCGCGCTCCGCGACGCCGGATACGCACGCGCGCTCCGCGACGCCGGATACGCACGCGCGCTCCGCGACGCCGGGAGTACTCGCGCGCGCCACGCTGTGGTTTGGCGGTGCTGCGCTGTTCCTCGCAGCGGCCACGGACTTCGCCAGCGTGGTCGGGCGCCATATCGGCGTGAACCTGTTCGGCTCGACGGAAATCGTGCAATTGCTGATCGTCGGCATCGTCAGCGCAGCCCTGGTTTCCGCCACGCTGCACGGCACCCACGCAGCCGTCCATCTGCTCGCGGCACGGCTCAATCCGCGCCTGAAACGCCTGCAACATCGGCTGTCCGAAGCGGTGACGGTCTGCGTGCTGCTCGCGATGCTTGCAGGCTCCGCCTATGTGTTTGTCCTGCTGCTGCCGCTCGACGAGCGCAGCGACCTGCTCGGCCTGCCGATCGCGCCGGCGCGCTGCGTCTGGTGCGTGGCGCTGATAGTGTCGGCCGCGCATTCGACGCGTCAAGCGTGGCGCCGGTGAGCATGGCGCCGCACGCGCCTGCGTCGCTGGTCGAGGGTGACGCATTCAGGCAGGCAAGAAAGCAGTCCGTTTTCGAGAAAAAGGACCAAAAAGCTTTTGCCATGATTTCTGCACCGAAGCCTACGCTGGTTCTGCCAGTCGATAGGGCTGCGGTGAGAGCCACCACCGTCGGGCAGGCGTCGGAGCAAAAGCTTTTTGGTCCTTTTTCTCGAAAAAGGACTGCTTTCTACCTTCCTGCCTTAACGCGACGCCCGCGCACATGAGCGATCAGGCGATCGGCGGCATGGGCGTGCTGGCGCTACTCGTCCTGCTCGGCCTGGGCGTGCGCATCGGCGTGGCGCTGGTGCTCGTGGGCCTCGGCGGAATCGCGGTGCTCATCACCCCGGAAGCCGCGGTGATCCGCCTAGGCGACGTCTGCTTCGATACCGTCTCACGCTACGAACTCGGCGTTTTGCCGCTGTTCCTGCTAATGGCGCATCTGTGTTTCCAGGCCGGTGCCAGCCGCGATTTCTTCGCCGCCGCCGCCACCTTGCTCGGCCACCGGCGCGGCGGGCTGGCGCTGGCCGGCGTGGGCGCCTGCGCCGGCTTCGGGGCGATCAGCGGCTCCAGCCTGGCCACCGTGGCCACCATCGGCGCGGTCGCCCTGCCGGAGATGCGGGCCGCCGGTTACGCGCCGTCGCTGGCCGCCGGCGCCATTGCCGCCGGCGGCTCGATCGGCTCGCTGGTGCCGCCAAGTGCCGCGCTCATCGTGTTCGGCATACTTGCCGAACAGTCGATCGGCCGGCTGTTCACCGCCGCCATCGTCCCCGCGCTGACCCAGGCGCTGCTCTACATGTCCACCATCGCCGCCGTTTGCGCCTGGCGCCCGGACCACGGCCCGCGCCTGCCGCAGGCCACCTGGCGCGCCAAGCTGGCCGCCCTGGCCAGGCTGCGCGACGCGATGCTGCTGATCCTGCTCGTCATCGGCGGCATCGCGCTGGGCTGGTTCTCGCCCACCGAGGCGGCCTCCGTCGGCTGCGCCGGCGCGATTGGCTTGCTGTTGCTGCGGCGCCGCCTCACAGCCGCCGCGCTCGGCGCCGCCGTGACCGAGACGCTGCGCACGTCCGGCATGATCTACCTGGTGATCATCGGCGCGCTCACCTTTTCCACCTTCATCGCCGCCGCCCGCCTGCCCGCCACGATTGCCGGCCTCGTCACCGGCCTGCATGCCGGCCCCACGGGCCTGCTGGCGGTCATGACGCTCGTCATCCTGGCCCTCGGCACCTTTCTCGACGGACTGGCGCTGATGACGCTGGTGACGCCGATCTTCCTGCCGATCGTGCACACGGCCGGTGTCAGCCCGATCTTCTTCGGCGTGCTGCTGGTTCGCGCGATGGAAGTGGGGTTCGTGCATCCGCCGATCGGCATGAACATCTACATCATCCACGGCATCGCGCCCGATATCCCGCTGACCGCCATCTTCCGCGGCATCGTGCCCTTCCTGCTCGCCGACGCCCTGCACCTCGCCATTCTGATATTGCTGCCGGCAAGCGTATTGTGGCTGCCGCATCTGCTTGGTAGCTGAAAACAATGAAGGATTTCCCATGGCGCTCGCACGGCCGGTAAGCGAGGCCGACCCGCGGCCAACCGGCGAGCCGGCGCAGATCGACCTGGGCGCGCTGAAAAGCGGCATCGGGTTCCGCCTCAGGCGCATCCAGAACCACCTCGCCCGCACCCTGAGCAACCACCCGGCTTTCAGCGGCCGCAAGCCGGGACAATGGAGCGCGCTGGCAATCATCTCGGCCAATCCCGGGCTGTCGCAGGTGACGCTCGGCGAGGCCTGCGGGTTCGACAAGGCGATGACGGTGATGGTGGTGGACGGTCTCGAGCGCAGCGGTTGGGCGCGGCGGGAGCGCGCGCTCGACGACAGGCGGCGCAACCTGCTGTTCGTGACCGAGGACGGGAGCCGCCAGCTTGAGCTTTGGACCACGCTCGCGCTGGCCAACGAGGCGCCGGCGCGGGATGCCTTGAGCAGCGCGGAGTTTGCTTTGCTGTCGGATCTTCTTGACCGGATCTACGACCGTTGCCTTAACCGCGATGCGGGGTGAGCGCGTGCAAGCAAGAAAGCAGTCCTTTTTCGAGAAAAAGGACCAAAAAGCTTTTATCCCGACGCCTGCCCGACGGCATCATTTTATTCTGCAAGTGTACGCGCTTGCAGAAGCAGCGTGGCGCTCCGTGCAGGCGTCGGAGCAAAAGCTTTTTGGTCCTTTTTCTCGAAAAAGGACTACTTTCTTCCTACTCGCCTTACTCGGTGCCGCACCCGCCACCGCCGCCCCGATCGTGCTGCGCTACGCCAGCCCCTACCCCTCCACGCACCCGTTCAGCCGCGCCGACCTCGTCTGGATCGCCTGGATAGAATCCAAATCCGCCGGCCGGCTGCGTATCGAGCCGTTCTGGGGCGGCATGCTGATGAGCACCCCGGAGAGCGTTCTCGAACTCGCGCACGGCATGGCGGATATCGCCACCGTGCTGCCGATCTATAGCAACGCCGGCGCGCAGGCGATCAAGCTGCAGGCGAGTTTTTATGCAGGCGCCGATACCCCGGAGATGCAGACCACCGTCTATGCCTGCCTGCGCCGGCAATTTCCCGTATTGGACGCCGAGCTGGCCGGCACGCATCTGCTCGCCGTGCAGGGCGGCGCGCAAGGCCACGTGCTGACACGCACCCGGCCGATACACACGCTCGCCGATCTACGTGGCCTGCGCATTCGCGTTCCGAGCGAACTGGTGCCGGACATGCGCGCGCTGGGCGCCGATCCGGTGACGATGGCAATGGGCGAGGTGTATTCCGCCTTGTCGAAGGGCAGCATAGACGGCGTGGTAGCGCCTGCCGACACGATGCTGTCGTTGCATTTCAGCGAAGTGGCACCCTATTTCAGCGGCCTGGCGTTTCCGCGCGGCGCCTATCCGGCACGCGCGATCTCGGACCGCAGCTGGAACAGGCTGCCGCACGACTTGCAGCAGCTCCTTGCCGATTCCCAGCCGGTGTGGGAGCAGGCGCTGGCAACCAGCGTCACCCAGGCGGCACAGACGGGCTATGCGTTCGGCCTGGCGCATGGCGAGACGATGCTGCCCTCCGATCCCACGGCGCAGCACGATCTTCTCGCATTGTATGACCGCGAGAACCGCCTGCTCGTTGCGCGCAAGGATGCGAGCCAGCCTTACGCCTCCGCAATGTATGATGCGGCGCACCAGGCGATCGACCGGCTGCTGGCCGGCGCGCAGCCTTGCCCTGCAGAAAAGTAGTTTTTGTTGACAACCATCTCTTGACGGTATGATCGTTACTTTCTACCGTTCCTGAAAAGACCGGCCAACGAGCACGGTTGTTGAGGGGACGCGGAAATGATCAAGTCAGGTGCTCGCCGGCGGCTGGGCAACAGGAATTTAGGCTACCGCGCAGGGCTTGCCGCGGGCACAGCGTGGATCGCGCTCGGCACCGCCCAGAGTTTCGCGCAAACCGCGCCCGCCAGCGTCGCGGTGCCGACCGCCACCACCACCGCGGTGCCAGCGCCGGCCGGCGCGGCCGAGCTCACCCCGGTGCCGAAAGTCCAGCAGAATATCGAGGAAGTTACCGTCACGGGCAGCCGCATACGCGGCGTGGCACCCGTCGGATCTACGCTGATCGGCGTCTCGCAGAAAGATATCCAGGACACCGGCGCCGTCACCGTGACGGACGCGCTGCAGAGCGTGCCGCAGATTAGCAATCTCGGCATTTCGGACACCTCGCGCGTATCCTCGGGCGGCGCAGGAAATATCAGTTACGCCTCCGGCATCAACATACGCGGTATCGGCCCGTATGCGACGCTGACGCTGTTCGACGGCCATCGCCTGGTGCAGTCCGGCCCGTCCGGCGGCCTGCCCGATCCCAATGCCATTCCGCTGCTTATGCTGAGCCGCATCGAGCTGATCCCTGACGGCGCCTCGGCAATCTACGGGTCGGACGCTGTCGCCGGCGTGGCCAACCTGATACCGAAACGCAATGCCGACGATGTAGAGCTTCTCGCCCGCTACGGCGTGGCCGACAGTTATTCCGAACACATCATCGATGCCGAGTTCGCCCATAGATGGGATACCGGCCAGTTCACCCTCGTGCTCGAAGACAACCAGCACGACGCGCTGAACGGCGCCAATCGCAGCTTCTTCGGCGCCAACCTCACCTCGCGCGGCGGCAACGATTTCCGTTCGCCCAATTGCAGCCCCGCGAATATTCTCGTGGGCGACACCAGCTACGCCCTGCCCGGTCTGCAACCCAATACGCAGAATCGCTGCGACAACGGCAAGACCCAGGATCTCATCCCGCGGCAGGAACGCAACAACGCCGCCTTCACCATCGACCAGAAGATCACTGACTGGCTCAGCGCCTTCGGCGACGGCCTGGTCTCGCAACGCTTCTTCGGCTACCAGACCGGCACACCCAATGCGATGCTGCCGGTAACCCCGGGCAACCCATATTACATCGCACCGCCAGGCACCCCGCCCGGCTTCCAGCAGGTGCAGACCAATTTCCGCAACGCGCCCGCGCAAGGCTCTGACGGGCGCGAGCGGCTGGACCAGTTCACCGCCGGCCTCACCGCCAGCCTGCCGTATGGTTTCCGCCTGACCGGGGACTACACCTATGGCGAAGACACCGGCTATTCCAGCCAGACCACCGGGCTGAACAACGGCGCGCTGTTCGGCGCGCTCGCCAGCACGGACCCGCGCACCGCGCTTAATCCTTACGGCGCAAGCCTGAACCCCAGGCTGAACAGCCAGATCTTCAACGAGATCTTCTACGCGCCGGGCACCAACCGCCTGCAGGAGGGCGAGCTCAAACTCGACGGCCCGATCTACAAGCTTCCCGCCGGCGAGGCGCGTATCGCGCTCGGCTCGGAATACGATTACCAGTCGCTGCACACAGGCTTTACCAACGGCACGTCCGACTCGCTGCACAGCTCGCGCATCTTCGCCAGCCAGCAGGTGCACGCGCTCTATGGCGAGCTCTACATCCCGGTCTTCGGCCAGGACCTGACGCTGCCTTTCGTGCGCAAGCTCGATATCGATGTCGCCGGCCGCTACGAGAACTATAACAATCTCGGCTCAACCACGAACCCCAAGGTCGGCGTGAACTGGGTGCCTGTCGACGGCCTCACCATTCACGGCAGCTACGGCACCTCGTTCCGTGCGCCGAATCTGTCGGCCATACACGGCGCGCTGAACGCGCTCTTCGTGCAGCCTTACGCCACGCCGAACGGCGTCGTCGAAGGCGTCACGCTGTCCGGCCTGCAGCAGGGCAACCCGCTGCATCCTGAGACCGCGAAAACGTTCTCCGTCGGCGCGGACTGGCGGCCGGATTTTTATCCGAACCTGAAGCTCGCGGTGAACTACTTCAACATCGACTACGAGAACCAGATCTCGCAATACCTTTCGGACCTGACGTTGCTGTCCAGCCCGCAACGCCAGGCGGAATTCGCCTCGATCATCCATACCGGGGCCGCCGCACAGGCGCTGATCAAGCAATATGTGGCGCTGGGCTATCCGGTGCTCGGCGTGCTGCCCACCTCGCCGCAATTCTTCATCGAAGGCCAGAACATCAATCTCGGGAAAACGCTTACCGACGGCCTGGATCTCTCCGGCTCGCTGCGCCTGCCCACCAACGGCTACGGCACTTTCACTTTGGGCGCCACCGCCACCTATTTCCTCGATTACCAGGTGGCCGTCACACCCACGGCGCCGCTGGAGAACCAGGCCAACAACATCTTCAACCCGCTGCGCTTCCACATGCGCGACAGCATCGAGTGGCGCGTCGGCGCGTTCGATGGCATCGTCTTCGTCAATCTCGAGAACGGCTACAACAATAACACCGTGGCGCCGGTGCAGCGGGTCGATGCCTACGCCACCGTCGATTTGCATCTCTCCTACAATCTCGGCGAGCGCTATCCGAACTCCTGGCTGAAGGGCACCGCCCTTTCGCTGGATGTGCAGAACCTGCTCGATTCCGACCCGCCTTTCGTCAATGTTGCAGAGAATGCCAATGGCGGCGGCGGTTATGATCCGACCGTCACCAATCCGATCGGCCGTTTGGTCGCCTTTAGCCTCGACAAGCGGTTCTGATCTTCACGGTGGTGACAATGGAGTTGTCAGGGAAGCAAGAAAGTAGTCCTTTTTCGAGAAAAAGGACCAAAAAGCTTTTGCTCCGACGCCTGCATCGACGCCTTCGCTCATTCTGCCAGTCGATACGCTTGCAGATACGGCCGCCATTGTCGTGCAGGCGTCATGGCAAAAGCTTTTTGGTCCTTTTTCTCGAAAAAGGACTGCTGTCTTCCTTGCTGCCCGACGCAGCCTCAAACGGTACGAGACGATGAACACCCAACGCAGATCCGTCCTGGCCGGCCTGGGCCTAGGCCTTGCAGGCGGGCTGCTGCGTCCCGCATCGGCCGCAGCACCCGCGCCGAAGCTCGTCCGCCTGCCGAACGCGATGGCGGCCGGCGGGCTGATCTACGATGTGGGCCGCGCCGGCTACACCGCCGACGAGTTCCTCCTCTCCGGCACCGCACCCACCTACCCCGCCACGTCGATGGCCGACGCCACCGACATGAGCAAGCGCGACAACCACGCCGATCTCGGCAGGCGCGACTTCACCTTGCCGCCCACTTCCGCGCCGCTCCCTTACGTCACCCGGATCGTGGTCTATCGCCCGACCGATCCCGCACGCTTCAACGGCCGTGTGCTCGTCGAGCCGAACCACCCGATCGGCGGCGGTGTGCTGTCGGTGTTCGGCTTCATGAACGACGTATTTCTCGCGGACGGCAATATCCATGTGAGCGTGGCGGCGCCTGTGAACTTTCCGAACCTGGTGGCGTCCGACCCGGCCCGCTACGGCACGCTGCTTGCGGCGGATCCCACGCAGCTCTGGGGCATGCTGCGCGACGCGGGCGCTGCGTTGCGCCGCGGCGGCGAACTGCTGCCGGAGCGCTATCGCCTCGCCGGGCTGGTAATGACCGGCTATTCCTGGACCGGCGTCGCAGCCGCAAGCTTCGCCAATTTCCATCACGACAGCCGCACGCCAGGCCGATGGGCGGCCGATCTATGACGGCTACCTGCCGATGGCCAACGCCACCTATGTGCGCGACCTCGATGCCGCGGTGATACGGTTCAACACGCAAAGCGATTTCGACAGTTTCGGCGGCCTGCAGAACCGCAAGCCGGACAGCGATGCCAAGAGCGAGTCGGTTCCGGCTCTATGAAATGTCGGGCGCCGCGCATATGCGCCAGGAGGATGCCTGGCCCGGGCTGGTGCCGCCGCCGCGGCCCCTGCGCAATTTCGTGGTGCCGACCGGCCTGCCCGGCGGCGTCGATGCCTGCCGCGCCGATTTCCCGAAAAATGCGGCGGCGAACAGCTTCCCGCTGCACCATTACGCCGCCGCCGCGTACGCCAATCTGTGGGACTGGGTGCTCGCGGGCAAGGCGCCGCCGCCCGGCGCGCTGATCGAGACCGATGCGGCGGGCGCCGCCCTGCTGGACCAGTTCGGCAACGCGAAAGGTGGGGCGCGCAGCAGCGACCTGGACGTGCCTGCCGCGACATATGGCGTGGGCCCTAAAGGCGGGCTGTGCGCCCTGCCCGGCTATACGTTGGGCTTCGACGCGGCCCGCCTGCGCGCGCTCTACGGCGATCCCGGCCAGTATCGCGCCAGGGTCGGCGCCGCGTTGGACGCCCTGGTAGCCGCGCGCCGCCTGCGCCCGCGCGAGGCGGCGCTGGCGCGCATGACGGCCGAGCGCCGCTGGTGAAATCCGGGCGCCACGCTTGGACGATGTTCGATGTTGGCGCTTTCGAGCAAGCAAGAAAGCAGTCCTTTTTCGAGAAAAAGGACCAAAAAGCTTTTGCCATGACGCCTGCCCTGCGGTCCGCTCTCTTTCTGCAGGCCGCCACGCTTGCAGAAGCAGCTTGGACCTTCCTGCAGGCGTCGGATCAAAAGCTTTTTGCTTCTTTTTCTCGAAAAAGAAGGCCTTTCTTCCTGGCTGTCGCCGGTTACGCGACGAGCACAATCGCGGCGCTCTGCCTCGCCAGCACCGCCGCCACCGCCGCGGCGTTCGGCGACTACCACCCCGCACCGGTCTATTCCGGCATGTCGGCGACCAGCTTTCTGCTGCCGATGCGCGACGGCGTCCGGATCGCCATGCGCCTGTATCGTCCGACGCAAAACGGCCAGCCCGTCACCGACAAATTGCCGGTGATCTGGCACGCCGCGCTCGACATCGCAGAGACCGGCCCGCACGCCACGGGCGGCCCACCTTCCGGACCGCGCCCCGGCATCACCGTGGCCGAGGACCGCGCGCGAAGAGCCGGCGCGCGACCTGTCCGCGCTCACCCGGCATGGTTACGTCGTGGCCGTGATCGCGCGGCGCGGGTCAGGCGCCTCGTTCGGCCGCCGCCGCGGCTACGAGGACCTCACCGAGGCGGAGGATTCCTACGAGATCACCGAGTGGCTGGCGCGCCAGCCTTTCTCCAACGGCCGGATCGGCGTCTATGGCTGCTCCAATACCGGCGAGGCGGCCATGCACGTCCTGGCCATGCGGCCGCCGCATCTGCAGGCGGTGTTCGCCGGCTGCTTCTCGTTCAACCGCTTCGACGGCTTTGCGCGCGGCGGCCTCATCGCCAACTGGGGCGCGGGGCCGCAGCGCAGCCTGGCCGACGACCTGCGCGCCACCCCGGTGGACGGCGCCGATGGCCACGCGCTGCTCGAAGCCGCTGCACGGTCCCATGCCGGCAGCGCCTATCTGCTCGACCTGATGGCCGGCATGCCCTACCGCGACAGCGTCTCCGCCCTGACCATGAGCCGGTTCTGGTACGAGGCCAGCGTCAGCTCGTATCTGGACGCCATGCGCGCGTCGGGCGCGGCCCTCTACATCCAGGCCGGCTGGCGCGACGATTTCCGCGCCCAGGGCCTGGTCGCCTGGGCTAACTACCTGCCGGGCCGGCGCTACATCGTGGTCGGCGACTGGCAGCATTGCGCCAATACCGGCTTCGACCTGCGCGCCGAACAGCTCCGCTTCTACGACGCGTATCTGAAGGACATCGACACCGGCATCACCCGCGACGCCGCGGTGCACTACCAGGTGATCGACCCGGGCCACGGCATGCTGGAGTGGCAGGCGGCGGCGTCCTGGCCGGTGCGCACTGTTTCGGTCATGTGGCGGGTCCAGCCGGATGGCGTGCTTGCCTATACGTCGGATGGTGGGCATGCCCAGACGCCAAGCGGGGCGCCATCCGATACCCCGGACAGCACGCCTGGTCACACATCAAGCGGCGGCACCGTTGCGCACACACCCGGCACTACGCTTGTCCGCACAGCGGCAAGCAAACCCGCCAACCAGCCGCCAGGTGCCCAAGCCAGCGAGGCGCGGGGGACCACGGACATCGCGATCGACACCAACCTGTCCTGTCCCGGCGGGATCACCGATCCACGCCTGGTGGCGTTCAGCCAGGCCTGCGATCCGTCGTCGGGCGGCGCACACTGGACCGGTCCGGCGCTCACCGCGTCCCTCACGATCGTGGGCCACCCGCTGCTGCACATACGCGTGGGCGCCAGCACCCCGCAACCGCGCCTGTTCGCCTATCTCGAAGACGTGGCGCCGGACGGCCGCGCCGCGGTGGTAACGGATGCGCGCCTGGCGCTGGCGCTGCGCCGGACCGCCACGCCCGCCTGGGACACGCTCGGCCTGCCCTGGCACGAGGCGTGGGAGGCGGACCTGCAGCCCCTGAAGCCTGGCGAGATGGTGGACGCCGACATCGCCTTTCTGCCCACCGCCTACGTGTTCGCCGCCGGGCACCGCCTGCGCCTGGCGATCGCCGGCGCCGACCCGCGCGAGCGCCTGCGCCCCGCCGTTCCCGCCGGGGCGTCGCTCACCGTCGCCACCGGCCAGACCACGCTCACTCTGCCGGAGATCCCGTGATGGCGCGCGCCCCCTGCTCGCCGCCCTGCTGCTGCTGCCCGTTGCCGCGGCCGCGCAGGACCTGGCAGCACGCTGCGCCGGCCTCGCCGCCGCGCCGCCCGCGCAGATGCGCCTGCAGGCCGAAATCGTGGCCGCCGCGCCCTCCTGGTCGCCGGTGGCGGAAGCGGCCAACCCGGTGCAGCCCGCATCACCTTTGGCCGCCAAGCCGTTCGCCGTGACCGCACCGTTCTGCCGCGTGCAGGGCCAAATCGGCGCCGATATCGGCTTCGAGCTTTGGCTGCCGGACCCCTCGCACTGGAACAGGCGGATGCTCGGCGCCGGCGTGGGCGGCGACGCCGGCGTGTTCAACTACGCAGACCTCGCAACCGGGCTGGCGCGCGGCTACGCGGCCGCCACCACCGACACCGGCCACAAGGCGGCCGACCGCCACTGGATGATGGGCCCGCCGGCGCGGCTTGCGGAATTCGAAAGCACCGCCGAACACAGCCTGGCCGAAGCCGCCGCCCTGCTCGCCGCGCGTTTCTACGGCCAGGCGCCGCAACACAGCTACTTCACCGGCTGTTCCGGTGGCGGACGGCAGGCGCTGAAGGAAATGCAGGATTACCCGGGCGATTACGACGGCATCATCGCCGGCGCCCCCGGGCCGCAAACCTCGGAAATGACCACGCGGCGCATGTGGGAAATCATCGAACGCGAATCCCATCCCGGCCTGATGTCCGCGGCCGACTGGCAACACGTGGCCGATGCAGCCGTGGCGCAATGCGACACGGCCGACGGGCTGGCCGACGGCGTGATCGCCGACCCGCGCGCCTGCCACTTCGACGTGGCAAGCCTGCGCTGCCCGGCCGCAACCAAAGGCGGCTTCTGCCTGTCGCCGGCGCAAACGGCGCTGGCCGCCACGATCTACGGCCCCCTGCGCGACAGCACCGGCCGGGCGCTCGATGACGGCATCCTGCCCGGCGTACTGGTCGATGCCGGCCGATCCCGCCTGGCACCCGCGATCTTCGGCCAGGCGGTGCGCCACACGCCGGACTGGACCGGCCAGGGCTTCGACGTCGACCGCGACTACGACGCGATACGCCGCGCGCTGCCAGACCTCGATGCCGACCGCGCGGACATCGGCGCCTTCGCCCGCCGCGGCGGCAAGGCCATCCTCTACCAGGGCCTGAACGACCCGGCCGTGGCCGCCCGCATGACCATCGGCTACTTCGACCGCGTGGCGCACGCCCTCGGCCCGAATTTCGGCGCCACGATGCGGCTGTTCCTGGTGCCAGGAATGAACCATTGCGCAGGCGGCCCGGGCGCGGACCGCTTCGGCGGCGCGGGCTCGCCTGGCCCGTCGGACGATGCCGCGCACGATCTTCTTACGACACTCGATCGTTGGGTCTCTTCTGGCGACGCGCCGGAGCGGGTAATCGCCAGCAGGGTGGTTGGGGGCTCGGTCGTGGCGACACGGCCGCTTTGCGCTTATCCGGAGATGCCGCGCTACGTAGGGGGGGATGCTGGTTCAGCTTCCAGTTTCGTCTGCCGGCGGTGAGGTTTGGGTTGGGGCAGCGTTAGGCAAGGCAAGGCCTTCTTTTCTGAAGAAAAGAAGCAAAAGACTTTTGACTCCGCTGTCGCGTCCGATGCGATGAATGCGGTGTTTGGAACGTAGCGCCTCAGGCCACGGAAAGGCGGAGGCTTACGATCGCGAATTATCATGCACTGGCCTTGCGGCTGACATTTTGCAGCGATGACCGAAAACAGGAGTTTATGTCTGGACGATTAACCGACGATCTCGGCTCCGAGCAAAATCGGTGAGCTTGGCAGAACAGGCGTGAGGCGAGGTGCAGGCGTCCGACTAAAGCTATTTACTTTCCGCACTCGAAAAAGCAAAATGAATTATTTTAAAGGCAAGTTCTTCAGGATACGGCGCCTTTTCAATGTACGAGTAAATGGACTATCGGCAACTCTCTAGAAAGAGACACAATGTTTTCTCTACCTGAGCTGCATCCGGCATCACCGTAATCGGTGTAAAATCCAAGCTAGCAAGCGCATCGGCAAAAGCAACGAAACGAAGCCTAACTCCAGCTTGCCCGCGACAGCACACAGCAAAAGTTTTTTGCTTCTTTTTTTCAAAAAAGAAGGCCTTGTCTTACCTTGCCTTGTCTTCCCTAGCGCCCTTTCCAAGCCTCACCCAAAAACACCAACCGCAAATTGCTCATAGAGATACGCGCATGCTCCCGGGCGATCGCCTCAGCGCGCGCGCCTTGACGGCATGCGATCGCGTCGAGCAGCGCGCGATGCTGGCTTTGCGCCACCACAAACGTGGCGCGCGCCCCGCCGGGCAGCCCTCCTAATGCGGCAAATGCGTTGGGCGAGGCGAACGGCAGTGCGGCCACGCGCGCGATCTGTCGTTGTATCGGCGCGGAGCGGCAGAGCGCGGCCAGGCCGGTGTGGAAGCGCGCATTGTGCTCGGCGTAGGCGCCGATTACGGCCGTATCGCACGCCCCAGCGAGCGCCAGGTCGATATCGCACAGGCAGGACTCGAGTGCCGCGATGTCGTCGGCGGCCGCGCCGCGTTCCGCCGCGAGCCGGGCGGCGAGGCCTTCCAGCGTGCCACGCAGTTCGATCGTGTCGAGCACGTCGGCTTGCGAGAATGCGGCGACGGCATAGCCGCCACCTGGTAGTTTCTCGAGCAGCCCTTCTTCCTGCAGGCGCGCGAGGGCGGCGCGGACCGGGGTGCGCGAGAGGCCGAGGCGGGCGACGATGGCGAGTTCGGCGACCCGTTCGCCTGGCCGCAGCTCGCCCTGTGCGATCATGTCGCGCAGCCCCACGAGGACGCGCGGCACGCTGGCCGCGCGGGTGCCGCTCACGCGCTTTCGCGGTCGGCCGTGTCGAGCACCAGCGTTCCGCCGGCCACGCGCGAGACGCAGGTGCAGAGCCGTGTCTGTTGCTGTTGTTCGTCGGCCGAGAGGAACACGTCGCGGTGGTCGATTGCGTGGTCGGTGGCGAGGATACGCAGCGCGCAGAGTCCGCATTCGCCTTTGCGGCAACCCGAGATCATGGCGATTCCTGCGCCTTCGAGCGCGTCGAGCAGGCTCTGGTCGGCGGCAACCGGGATCTCGCGGCCGAGGCGGGGGATGCGCACGTGGAACGCCGTGTTGATGGCGGATCCGGCCGTGCCGAACGTTTCGAAGCGGAAATCGGCGGGCTTGCGGCCGAGATCGGCCCAGGCCGCACGCGCCGCGTTCAGCATAGCGAGCGGGCCGCAGAGATAGACCATGGTGTTCAGCGGGAGGTTGGCGAACCGGGCGGCGAAATCGATGCGGCCGCCTTCGGAAGAGATGGCGGTCGACAGGCGCGTACCGAGCAGTGGCGCCAGCTCGTCGTGCAACGCGAGATCGGTTCTGTGGCGGACGGCATGGACCAGGTGGAAATCCGCGCCGGCCGCCTGCAGGGCGATCGCCATCGGGGCGAGCGCGGTGATGCCGATGCCGCCGGCGATCAGCAGTTTATGGGAGGTATCGGCGAGCAGCGGGAAATCGTTGCGCGGGGCCGCGGCTTCGAGCGTGTCGCCGGGCGCAAGGCGCCAGAACGCGGCCGAGCCGCCGCGGCTGACGGGCACGCGCCTGACCGCGATCCGGTAGGCATCGCCGCCGCCGCCATCGAGCAGGGAATAGGTGCGGAACAGCGGTCCGGCGGGCGTATCGATGCGCAGCGGCAGGTGGCTGCCCGGTGTTGCGCGCGGCATCGGCGCGGCCGGCGCTATGCGGAACTCCCTGATATCCGGGGCGAGATCGCGGAGTGCGGCGATCCGGCATTGGGTCCAGTATTCGGCGATTGTCATGTCGGGGTTTTCGGCAGCAAGGAAGGAAGTAGTCCTTTTTCGAGAAAAAGGACCAAAAAGCTTTTGCTATGACGCCTGCATGAAGACGTAGGCTCTATATGCAAGATTACCGACTGGCAAAATAAATGTACGCCCTGGTGCAGGCGTCGGAGCAAAAGCTTTTTGGTCCTTTTTCTCGAAAAAGGACGACTTCCTTCCTTTGCCTTGCACGCCACGATCAAGCCGCATCAGCGCGCGCGAGAACCTGCTCGGCGCCAACCATGTCGGCGATCGCGCGCCTAGCCCAAAGTGCGCCGGCATCGATGTTCAGGTTATAGAACGGCGTGCGCGTGTGGCGCAGGATCGCCTGCTGCTGCGCCTGCAATATCGCGGCATCCTGGTCGTACAGCCCACGTCCGTCGCCGACATGCGCGTGGTGGATGGCGGCGGTAAGCGCCGCATCGTCGGTGCGGAAGCCGCGCACGAAATTCCAGTGGTAATGGCAGGTGGTGGCCGTCTCTGGCGTGATGGCCGCCAGGAAATACCCGCCCACGCCGTGGCTGAAATCGCCCTCCGGCGCGCCGGTGCCGACCGGCGCCACGCCGACATGGCCGGCCACCACCGAGGGCGCCTCGAAGCGGATGATCTGCCAGCGGTCGACGAGCCCCGGGCGGCCGAGGTTCTTCGCCCAGAACGGCGGCGGCTCGATGCCTTTCATCCAGCGCGTCACGGTGACGAAATGGTCCGCGTGCGTCGCCTCGAACGGCGCCGCGGTGACCAATTCGTCACCGATGCTACCGGCATGCACGTAAGTCTCGTGCGTCAGGTCCATCAGGTTGTCGATGACGAGCCGCCAGTCGCAGCGCAGCGACATGTAGCTGCCGCCTTCGCCCACCCAGTGGGGGAGTCGTTCCAGTGCATGTCCGGCACCAGCGCCGGATCGGCCAGCGCCGGATCGCCCGGCCAGACCCAGACGAGCCGGTGCCGCTCGGCCACCGGATAGGCCCGCACGCGCGCGGACGGATTTATCGTGGCTTGCGCCGGCATGTGGGTGCAGCGGCCGGCCGCGTCGAACGCGAGGCCGTGGTAGCCGCAGACCACGTCGTCGCCGCGCAGGCAGCCGAGGCTCAGCGGGACCAGGCGGTGCCAGCAGGCATCCTCCAGGGCGGCAAGGCCGCCGTCGCCGCGGCGGTAGAGCACGATGTCGGTGTCGCAGATGGTTCTGGGCGTGAGCGCGCGGGTGATTTCGTGGGACCAGGCGGCGGCATACCAGGCGTTCAGCGGGTATGGGGTTTGTTCCGGCATGTTTGCGTCTCCCTTTGCGTTGTATACAGGAAGGGAGGAAGCAAGCAGTCCTTTTTTGAAAAAAAGGACCAAAAAACTTTTGCTCCGTCCGCCTGCACGAATGCACCATATCTTTGTGCAAATCACGGAACTGCAGAAATCATGTATAACTATGGGCAGGCGGGGAGATAAAAGTTTTTTGGTCCTTTTTTTCAAAAAAGGACTGCTTGCTTCCTTTCTGTATACATCAACCCCGCGCCGGTTCACCCCGACGCACCAGGCTAAGCGCCGCCAGTGCCGCCACGAGCAGCCCCGGCAGTAGCGCCACCAGCACCGTCGTCGCGCCATGGCCGCGCGCCAGGATCGCCCCCGCCAGCGCAGGGCCGGCGATCGCCCCCAGCCTGCCCACGCCCACAGCCGCGCCCACGCCGGCGCCACGCATCGCGGTGGCGTAGAAGCCGGGCGCCAGCGCGTAGAGCACGAGTTGGCCGCCGATGACGAAGAAGCCGGCGCAGAACCCGGCCGCCAGCGTCTGCACCAGCGTGGCCGCCGCGATCAGCCCGACCAGGCCGGCCAGCACGCCGGCATACATCGTGACGACGCAGAGCCAGCGGGCGGTGCGGTCCATCATCGCGCCGAACACCAGGCTGCCGACCGCGGCGCCGACATTGAAGATGATCTGCGTCTCGCCGGCCTGCGCGCGCGTCAGGCCGCGTCCGGCCAGCAGGGTCGGCAGCCAGTTCAGCAGCAGATAGACCACCAGCAGCGTGAAGAAATAGCTCGTCCACAGCAGCAGCGTGACCGGCAGGCGGCCGCCGCCGAACAAGGTCTGCGCATACGGCATACGCACGCCGCCGACTTCGGTGTCGGCCTGGGCGGCGAAAATTTGCGAGACCGGCAAGGCGAACAGCACGAGCGGCACGAGCAGGATCGGCAGCGCGCCGCCCACGATGAACACCGTGCGCCAGCCCTCCGGCCCGCCGGCGATCAGGCCGGCCGCCGCCGCACCCACCCCGCCCAGCGGCAGCCCGGCATACATGATGCTGATGGCGCCGCTGCGCCTGGCCGGTAGGGCCGCCTCCGCGGTCAGTGCGATCAGGTTCGGCAGGGCCGCGCCGAGGCCAATGCCCGTCAGCAGGCGCGCGACCGCGAGCATGGCCGGCGAGGTGGCGATCGCGGTCAGCAGCGAGAACGCGCCGAACAGCACCATCGAGGCCACCAGCAGCCGCTTGCGCCCGAACCGGTCGGCGAGGCGCCCGCCGACCATGGCGCCCGGGAGCAGGCCGAGTGTGCCGATGCTGAAGATCAGCCCGAGCATTCCCGCATCGAGGTGCAGTGCGTGTGCCAGGCGCGAAGCCACCACGCCGGTCGATTGCAGGTCGTAGCCCTCGAGCAGGGCTGCCAGGAAGCAGATCGCGATAGTGGTGCTGCCGTCGGGGTCGGGCATCGCGCCGCCCGCGCGCCCGATGGCTGTGTCGCCTTCGCGAATGGGGGTGTCGCTCATGGGGCGCGGCCCTGGCAGTCGGCGGCGGCGCAGGGCCGCAGCAGCGGCGGCGGCGTGTCGGCGACGAACCGCGTATCTGCCGGAGGCGCGATTTCGGCCCAGCCGGCGCGATCCAGCCGGGATTCGAGCACGGACAGCGCGTGGCGATATTCGGCGTCGCTGAAATCGCAGTGGCCCGCGCGATCGACGAACAGGTCGCGCAGCAGGGTGGACCGGCCGGCCTGCGCCACCAGGTCGCGATAGCCGCGCTCGAGCGACGGCGAGGTCAGCCCGTCGCCGACCGTGTGCATGGCGACCATAGGGACGGCGAGCGCGCCGGACGGGGTGTAGTTGGCCCGCATATAGCCGACCGCGGCGGGAGACGCCGCGATGCGCGCGGTAGCGGCGAGCCTG
Source organism: uncultured Alphaproteobacteria bacterium (assembly GCA_963795825.1). Classification (GTDB taxonomy): domain Bacteria; phylum Pseudomonadota; class Alphaproteobacteria; order Acetobacterales; family Acetobacteraceae; genus BOG-908. Next base: position 894,876 of record CAWCIW010000005.1, read on the forward strand.
GCCAGGTCGTCGGCCAGGCGGAGATGGGCGTCCTGGTAGAGACGCTCCACGTAGGCCTGGCGGCCGGACAGGCGGAGCTGTGCTGCGTAGTCCACGCCGGTGTTCCAGCTGAACACGCCGCCCGCCAGCGCCTCCTGCCCGGCGCGCGGCAGGAACAGGCCGGCGACCAGGCTGCTGGCCTGCTGGCTCTCCTGTGCGGCCGTATCGGTAGCGCCGGGGCGCGCGGTGCCGGGCTGAGTCCAGCCTGGCAGGCCGCCCAGCGTGGCGGCCAGCGCGATGCGGGCGCGGCCCTGCGGGGTCGCCTGCGCGGCCAGCACGGCGCGTTGCGCGGCCAGGCCGTTGGCCCGGTCGTCGCCGGTGTGCACCAAATGGAGACCCGCGTCGGGGGCGGCTAGCGTGGCAAAGGCGAACGCGCCGTCCAGCGCCATGTTCATCATCGGCAGCGCGCCGGCCACCGAGCCGCACACCGGCAGCGCGCCGTCTATGCCGGCGCCGGCGCCGGGAACGGTCGCGCGTTCGGCGAGTGCCACGGTGACCAGCCCGCCCATCGAGGCGCCCCAGGCGATCGTCCGGCGCGGCTTGCCGTATTTCGCGGCGTAGGCGGCGAGCGCGTCCATCTGGTCGCGCGGCGCCGAGGCCAGCGCCCAGCCGGCCTGCGCATAGCTGCTGGCGACCAGGGCGTAGCCGTCCGAAAGCAGCCGCGCGCGCAAGGAGGGCGGTGCGGTGGCGACATCGGCGGCGGGCGGCTTCGGCGAATAGCCGTGGCTCCAAAGCAGCACGGTGCCGTTCGGATGGGCCGGCTGGTCGATGGCGTAGAACGCGCCGTCGGACAGCGTTCCGGCGGCGTGGCCGGCAGCGGGACCGGCAGGCGCAGGCTGGCCCAGCGCCGGCAGCGCCAGCGTGCCGGCGGCAACGACGGCGAGGCGCAGGGCGCGGGCGGCCGCCACCTCAGCTCTCGCCGGGTACGACGACGATGTCCACCCGCCTGGTCGAGCCGGGCAGCAGGCCGTCATTGGCCTCGAAAGCCAGCGGCGCGGCGTCGCCACGCGCCACCAGATGCAGCGAGGCGGCCGGCACGCCAAGGTCGCGCATCCAGCGCGCGGCGGTCTCCACGCGCGCCTGCGCGATCTCGGGCCGTTCGCGCAGGCCCTCGCCGGAAGCGATCTCCGGCTGCGTCGCCGCCCAGCCGGTGATGGTGACCTCCCTGGCATGGGTGGCGCGGGCATAGGCCACCGCCTCGTTCATGAAGTAGTCGCCGAGCTGGTAGTTCAGAAAGGCGCTGTCGAAGCTGAAGGGCACCTCGAACGTCCGCGTGGTGTAGGGATGCGGGAAGGTTTCGGCCGGCGCGTAGGCCGGGCGTATCAGCCGGGTCGGCAATTTGTAGCGGTGGCCGGCATAGGCCTCGCCGGGCAGCATCACGCGCGTGCAGTGCCGGTCGCGCAGCACGGAGACGCGCACCGGGTTGAGTATGTCGCCCCCGCAGGCGGCCGGCGGCTCGGCACTCACCCGCCCCTCGACCAGTACGGCCACGTTCCAGTCCGGCTTCACCGGCGAGTCCGACACGTCGTAGCGCTTGCCGGAAACCGGATCGTCGGCGAGCCAGCAGCCGGATTTCGGCCCGGCATTGGTGTCGCGGTAGATCGGGCACGCCACAAACGTGATTGTGGGCGCATCCGCCGCGAAGCTTCCGCCCCCCGGCACCGCCAGCAGGACGGCCAGCGCCCTGGCCGCCCACACGGCAGGACGCATCAGAGCACGCTCATCAGGTTGACGAGATCCTGGCGCTCCTGCGGCGTGTAGCCGATATTGTAGCGCCGGTCGTAATAGTCGACGACGGCGCCGAGATCGCTGGCGCTGCCGTTGGAGAAATACGGCGCGCGCGCGGAGAGCGCCCGCAGGCTCTGCAGGGTAATACGGCCGGCATCGGCGCATTTGCCCGTGGTCAGCGCGTAGCCCGGATCATGCGTGTAGATCACCCGCCCGTAGAACGGGTGCGGCGTGCCGAGGCAGGTGAGGCGGAAGGTCGGCAGGTCCGGCTGCGGATCGGCGAAGGGCAGCGTGGTGGTGCCGAGATCGACCTGGCCGGGCGCCACGTCCATGCCGATGCGGCTCATGTTGTGGCAGAACACGCAGGAATTGCGCACCGGGTTGCCGAAGCCGATCGGCGCGTTGATGCCCATCGTGTCGCTGATCAGGAACGTCTTTTCGCGGAAGATCTTCGCCCCGCGCGCCACGGACTGGCGGAACGCCTGCTCGTCGGCCGACACGCCGGGCGAAGCCGGGGCGGTGGCCCAGGCGTCGAACTCGCTCCACACCTTTACGCCGCGGCTGCCGAGCCGGCCTGCGGGCGAGTCGGCTAGCACCTTCGGGCCGCCGCTGGCACCGGCCGCATCGACCGCGCCGCCGAACCGGTCGGCCTGCTGGGCGGCGAACACGCTGAGCTCGAATTCGTTGATCTGCTTGATCTGCGCGGGGCCGAGTTTCGCCAGCATCGCAAGATGGCCGTTGCCGGCGTCGTTCATCTGCGCCTGCAGGTTCAGCAGCCGCCCGTCCGCCATCAGGTTGTGGCTGACCGGCGTGTTGGTGAGCGGATCGACAGGCAGCGGCAGGCCGGCTTTCGGATCGTAATTGAAGCCGATGGCCAGGATGTATTTCAGGTTCGACACCATGCGCGGGCGGCGGAACACCGACACCGCAGGGTGGGCCGATTTCAGGCCGTACTGCGCGCTGAGATTGCACCCGGTAGGATCGCGCACGACCTCGATCGTGAAGTCCGGCTTCATCGGCGTGTTCTGCGCATCGACCGGCGGCCAGGGCAGCGCGATGCGGAACAATCCTTTGCTGAGCATAAGGGAATGCGAGGCTTCCGCCTTTTGCGGCAGGTCCGGGCAGTTGCTGCCGTCGGACGCGGCGAACAGCGGATCGGCGACGCCATAGCTCTTCCAGCGGTCCTGCGCGGACTCGGCGGAGAGGCTCATGCCGTGGGCCGGCTGGTGGCAGGTGACGCAGGCGCGGCCGTTGCCGCCGATCGCGGTGAAGAACGGGTGGCCCTTGGTCTCCAGCGGACCGTTCTCCACGAGCACGCGCAGGGTGCCGGCGGCGTCCGGGTAGTCCTGCGTCGCGGGGAATACGGCGTCGCTGCCGGGCTGCCACCACGATGGCAAAGCGGATGTGGCGGCGCGCCCGGAGCCGGCTAGCAGCAGGGGTGCGAGGACGCAGGCGCCGCGCAGCCATCGTGTCGAGATCATGTCTGTCAGAACCCCTTGCTGCTCACGGTCCAGGCAGGATCACGACAGAAGCCGCAATCGCCCCCGACGAACGCCTGCTTATGTGCGCCCTGATCCTTCAAGTGCCAGTCCAGCCAGGCGATCGCCGCCTTTGCCCACAGCCCGCCATCCGGTTGCCAGAAGGTGCCGCCATGGCCCACGTCGCGGCTCATCAGAACGGCCGGCACGTGGTCCAGCCGACGGTAATCGTCCACGCCGTTGCCGTAGGCCACGTCGGTGAGCCCGCCGAGCACATAGAGCACCGGGCCGTGCAGCGACGCGAGATCGGATTTCGCGATCGGCAGCCCGGGGATGCTGGCCGAGCCTGCGTTGAAGATGCCGCTGTCGAAGATGACCGTGGTCACGATGCGCGGGTCGGATGCGAGCTTGAGCGCCTGTATCCCGCCGCAGGACCAGCCGGCGACGGCGATGCGCCGCGGCGCGACGAACGCCTGCCAGGGCTGGGCCGCGGGCGTGGGCTTCGTCGCCCAGTCGAGCGCGGCGGCGAGGTCCGCGAGCGACGTGCCGAGCGGCTGGCCCAACGGCACGGCACCCGGGGCGGCCGGCCTGGGATACGCGCCGGGGCCGGTTTTCATGAAGCCGGGCACGATCACCAGATAGCCGTGCGAGGCGATCTCGGTGAGCAGCGGGCGCGCGCCGCCGGAATCGTTGCTGCAGCCGCCATTGCCGAAGATCAGCACCGGCAGGTGGCCGCCGGCGAACGGCGCTAGATTGGCGGGGCGGTAGAACGTGTCGCTCGGCAGTGACGGCTCGGTAGCGCGTATCGCGGGGAATGGGCCGCTGCCGGTGGTGTCGGGCTGGCGCGCCTGCTCGGCGGCGAGCGCCTTTTGCAGCGCGGGGCCGGACAGGCCGGGCCGTGCGCGGAACGACATGTCGAGCGCCCCGCGCACCAGCGTGGTGCGCGGCACCAGGTCCGCGGTGCGCGCCAGCGGGATCGGCGGTGCGCCGCCCGGCGGGCCCAGGGTCGCATCGTGGAAATCGGCGAACACCGCGCCGATGCGGGCGGCCTCTGGCGCCATCCAGGCGGTAATGGTGCGGTCCGCGTCGGCTGCGGCCGGTGGTGCTGCGGCGGCGCTCACGTGCAGTGGGGCTGCCAGCACGACATGCGCGCCCGCCTTAAGCGATGCGGTGGCCATGGTGTCGAGGTCTGCCTGCGTGTCGGCTGCCGGCTCGCCGCCCAGGCCGCTTTCCGGCAGGATCAGCACGCTGTCCGGCTTGTAGTCTGCGAGCACGTCGTCCAGGGCCGCAAGCATGCTGCGAGTCCGGCCGTCCGGCACCGTCAGCAGGCGTGCTTTCGTCGGCGCCCTGAACAGTTCGGGCGAGACACCGCTCCAGGCCGCCAACGTGGAGCCGCCAATGAACAGCAGGCGACGCGACGGCGGTGCATCAGCCGCACGCGCCGCCGCACCCGCCAGCCCGCAGGCCAGGAGCAGTACGCGCGCGGCGATATGGCAGGCCTTTTCAGAACGCATAAGCGAGCTTCACGCCGAACTCGGCCGGCGCCCCGAGCAGGTATTCGCCCACGCCATCGGTCGATTGCACGGTGTTGGCGATATAGGTGCGGTTGAAGATGTTGCTGCCGTAGACTTCGGCGCGCCAATGCGCGTTGTAGTCGTAGGCGATGCGCATATTCACCGTGGCATGCGACGGGATACGGTCGTAGCCGAGATCGTAGAAATACGTGTACTGGCGCGTCTGGTAGTTCAGCCGCAGGCTGGCGTTCAGCGAGCCCACCGGCAGGTCGGTGGTGTACAGATCCGCCGATGCTGGCGGAGAATTTGGGAGCGTAGTCGATCTGCCGGCCGCCCAGGTTGATCTGCGTGGCCGCGGCAGGCTGGCCGCCGCCCTGCGCACCGGCCGGCTCCAGGATGCCCAGCCCGCCATAGCGCGAGTCGAGATAGGACATGGAGCCGTCGAAACCCCAGGGCCCGACGCGCCCGTCGAGCTGCGCCTCGATGCCCCGCACCGTGGTGCCCTGCACGTTATCGGTGATGTCCAAAGTCGGGTTGTTCGGATCGGTGGCGACGGTGGCCTGGTAATTCTTGTATTGCATGTAGAATGCGCTGATCGACGGGCGCAGCAGGTTGCCGAGCAGGCTGCCCTTCCAGCCGGCCTCGTAGTTCAGCACGTATTCCGGCGAATAATAATCGGCAAAAGGCGTGGTGCCGCCTGGCTTGTAGCCGCGGCTGATGGTTGCGTAGAACAGGTCGTCCTTGGTGGGCGTCCAGTTCAGCAGGGCGCGCCCGGTGAACGTCTTGAACTGCGGGTAGCCGGGATGCAGCGGGATGACGAAATCGGTGTTGGGCCCGAGCGGCTGCAACTGGGTGTTCGGGCTGAAGCCGAGCAGATCGTGATTGTAGCGGCCGCCGACCTTCAGCTCGAGATCAGGCAGGATCTTGTAGCCGACTTCGGCAAATACCGCCTGGTCCTGGCGCGGCGCCTCGATGAAAATGACCAGGCCCTTGCTTTTGTCATTGTACAACGAAGGATCGGCCGGCGTGTTGTACGCGGTCGGGTGGACGAAACCTTTCTGGTCGTATTGCAGGAACGTCGCACCCGCGGTCCAGCTGAACGGCCCCGGCGTGGTCGAGATGAAATCGATCTCGCCGGTGTAGTAATAATCCTTCAGCCTGATGCCGTTGCCCGCCTGCGGCACCGCAGGTTGCAGGAACGGGCTCGTATAGTCGGTATCCTGGTTCACCGCCTGTTTGGTGTTCTGGTAGGCCAGGGTCGAATGTATGCGGAACAGATCGGTGGCGTTCCAGTCGACGATACCGGTCACCCGGTTGTACGACGTGTCGAGCAGGCCGGGCAGGTCGTAGTTCACATCATAAGGTTTCTGGCCCGGCGGCGCGTTGTTGGACTTGAAGGCCGGGCCGTCGCTCTTGTATTCGCTGTGCTGCTCGATCAGGCGGAAGGAGAAATCCTCCGACGGCTTGTACAACGCCTGCACGCGGGCGAAGACGCGCCGCAGATCGCCGGGATGGTTGCTGTTCGTCGATTTCCCGAACGGACCGTTATTGGTGAAGTAGCTGTCGCGCGCCTCATCCCACAACGATGCGCGCAACGAAAAATCCGGCGTCACCGGAACATTGAGCGCGCCATCATAGGTGTAATGGTTGAAGCTGCCATAGGAGGCTTCGGCAAAACCGGTGTAGCGGCCCAGCACCGGCGGTGCGGAGTTTATGAACACCGCGCCGCCTTCCGCATTCTGGCCCTGGTAGGTGCCCTGCGGCCCGCGCAGAACCTCCACGTCGCGCAGGTCGAAGAACGGATCGCGGTTGTTGAACTCGCGCGCCACATACGCGCCGTCGTAGTTCACGGCCACGCCGTTGGTCTGGTTGGGCGAGGATTCGTCGAGGCCTACACCACGTATGTTGATGTATTGCGTGTTGCCGTTATCGACATAGGACAGCGACGGCGCCTGTTGCTGCAGCGTGTTGATGTCGGTGATGCCGCGCTGCGCCAGTGCGCGGCCGCTCAGCACGATGACCGAGATCGGCGTCTTCTGCGCGGTCACGCTGCGGCGTTCCGCCGTCACCACGATCTGTTCGAGCTTGTCGGGGCCGCCCTGCTTCACCTTGCCGGCGGTCTTGGCGTCCACCGATTGCGCGGCCGCCGCGCAGGGCAGCGCGCAGATGACGAACAATCCCACGCCGGTTTTCAGACGCGACGGCGGATTGCCTGTGCGGCGCGTTCTCATCGTTTCATTCCCTGTGACGTATTTTATGTGCGCGGACTTGTGTCCGCAGCTTTATGGGCGATCGTGCGTGGCTGAACGTTATGCCACATACCGATTATCGCGGTCTCTTGGTAACTTGCAAGATATTTAATACGGCGGGCGGTGCAGTTCAGGCAGGCAAGAAAGCAGTCCTTTTTCGAGAAAAAGGACCAAAAAGCTTTTGCTCCGACGCCTGCTCGGCGGCCTACCTTCTGTCTGCAGGCCGATACGCTTGCAGACTCAGCCAAATCCTCGTGCAGGCGTCACAGCAAAAGCTTTTTGCTTCTTTTTCTCGAAAAAGAAGGCCTTGCTTGCCTAAACGTCAGACGAGACAAGCGCATCCAAAGCCACCGCCCCCTCCCCGCGCGGCAGCACCAGCACAGGATTGAGATCGATCTCCGCAATGCGCGGTTCGGCCGCCATGATGCCCGCAAGCGTAGCGGCCACGCCCGCCACCGCCCGCACATCCGCCAGCTTCGCGCCGCGGAAACCGTGCAGCAGCCGCGCATAGGCAAGCCCGCCGATCGCGGTTTCGATCTCGGCGACCGACAGGTCCGGCGGGAGCACCACCGCATCCTGTATCAGCTCGGCCATCACGCCGCCGAAACCCACCAGCAGTACCGGCCCCCAATCGGGGTCGCGCCGCGCGCCGATGATCATCTCCACGCCGGGCGCGCTCATCGCTTCGACCAGCACGCCGTCCAGCACCAGGCCAGGATCATACGCCGCGACGCTGGCGTGCAGGCAATCCCACGCGGCAGCCAGGCCTGCCGCATCCCTGATGTTGAGGATCACGCCGCCCGCTTCGCTCTTGTGGCCCAGCCCGGCCGATTGCGCCTTGAGCACCACCGGAAAGCCGATCGCTGCTGCAGCGCCCGCGGCGGCCTCGCGCGACGTGGCGAAACGGCGCTGCGGGAAGCGAAGCCCGGCGGTCTCCAGCCAGTCTTTCGCCTGGTATTCCGCCAGCATTCCGCCGGTATGCGGCAGCGCGGCGAGGCCCCTGCCCGCCTCCGCCACAGCGGCTGCCGGCGCGTGCGTTACGGTGCGGCGGGCCAGCCGGGCGATGGCGCGCAGCGCGCGTTCCGGCGACGGCAAATAGGCCACGCCGAGCGCGCGCGCTTCGGCGATGTAGTGCTGCGGCACGTCGGCGCCCTCGTCGAGCCCCGCCAGCACCACGGTCTTGCGGTCGCTGCCCAGGCGCAGGCCGGCGAGTATCGCCGGCAGCTTGATATCGACCGTGGCGGGATTGGTCTGGATCACGCCCACGATGATGCTGCCGAAGCGCGAATCGTCGAGCAGCGCGCCCAGCGTGCGCGTGTAGATGCCGGGATCGACCAGCCCCTGCGCGGTCAGGTCGAGCGGGTTGCTCACGCCCACGAAGGGCGGCAGCGCCGCGCGCAGGGCCGGCGAATCGGCGTCGGTAACGGCGGCGAGCGCCAGGCCGAGCTCCTCGGACAGATCGAGCGCCAGCGCCTTGAACGCGCCCGATTCGCCGACGATGGCCGCACCGGCCGCCGGCAGCACCGGCGCGGTGATCGCGATGTCGGCGCAGTCGGCGAGCTCCTCGAGCGTTTCGGCGAGCACGATGCCGGCGCGCGACACCAGCGCGCGCATCACCGCATGGTCGCCGGCCAGGGCGCCGGTATGGGTGGCGGCCGACAGCCGCGCCGCACTGCTGCGGCCGGGATGCAGCAGGATCACCGTCTTGCCCGCCGCCGCGGCCTGGCGCGCGGCGGCCAGCAGGCGCTGCGGCTGGCGGAACTGTTCGACGATCATCGCGATCACCCGGGTGGCCGGGTCGGCCACAAGATACTCCAGATAATCCTCGACTCCGCTGGCCGCCTCGTTGCCGGTGGATATCGAGAACGCGAGCGGCAGGCCGCGGCTGGCGAGCATGACGCTCAGCACGGCGGCCATTGCGCCGCTCTGCGACACGATACCGATCGCCGGCCGCGCGCCCGGCGGCTCGGCCAGGGTCTCGACAAAAGTCAGCGGGATGCGGTCGACATAATTCACGAGGCCCAGGCAGTTCGGCCCCTCGACCACCATGCCGGCCTCCTGCGCGATCGCCGCGATCAGGCGCTGGTCGGCCAGCCCGGCCTCGCCGTCCTCGGCGAAGCCGGCCGAGAAGATGATCGCGGCGCCCACGCGGCGCGCGGCCAGCGCACGCACCGCGTCCACCACCGCGGCGCGCGGTATCGCCAGTATGGCCACATCCACGCCCTCCGGAAGGTCGGCGGCGGAGGCCAGGCACGCCCGCCCGGCGATCGTGGCACTACGCGGGTTGACCAGGTGGATTTCGCCCGCGAAGCCGTTGCGTTCGAGGTTGGCCAGCACCGAGGCGCCGAGCGCGCCCGGCTTGTCGGACGCGCCGATGATGGCGACGGAGCGCGGACGCAGCAGGCGCTCCACGCCGGCGCGCGTGTCGGATACTTCGGTGCATGCTGCGCGCTTCAGCTTTTGCGCGACACTTCGTAGGCACCCAGGCCCGGCTTGTAGGATTTCTCGTCGATGAACTGGCGTATGCCTTCCTTGCGGCCCTCGTTGTCGTAACTGTTGGCGGCTTCCTGCGCGCGGATCAGGATAATCCTCGGCATTGTCATAGCGTCATTTCGCGCACGCGACGCACCGCGTCCTTTGTCGCCTTGAGCGCCACAGGGTTTTTCTTCAGCAGCACTTCGGCCACTGCCTGCACACGCGCGCTGCAGATCGGCGAGCGGCAGCGCCTCGTTGACCAGGCCCCACTCGGCCGCGGTGCGGCCGTCGATCGTCTCGCCCATCATCGCGTGATACATCGCCTTGCGGAACGGCAGCAGTTCGGCCGCCACCTTGGTCGCGCCGCCGCCCGGCAGGATGCCCCAGTTGATTTCCGACAGGCCGAACTGCGCCTCCTCCGCGGCGAAGGCGAGGTCGCACGCGAACAGCGGGCCATAGCCGCCGCCGAAACACCAGCCGTTCACCATCGCGATGGTGGGTTTCTGGTACCAGCGCAGGCGGCGCCACCAGCCGTAGGCTTCGCGCTGCGCGGCGCGCGTGCCTCAGGCCGCTCGGCCTCGGTCTCGCGGAAATATTCCTTGAGGTCCATGCCGGCGGACCAGGCCGTGCCCTCGCCCGTCAGCACCAGCACGCCGACATCGTCGCTGAACTCGAGCTCGTCGAGCACCTCCATCATGCGGCGATTGAGCTTCGGGCTCATGCAGTTGCGCTTCTCGGGGCGGTTGAAACTCACCCAGGCGATACCGTCGATGATCTTGAAGGCAACGGTGTCTGCTTCGGCGCGCTCGCTCGTCGTCATCTTCGATGTTTCCTGCTGCGTGTCGGAGAGCGTTCAGATCGGGTAGTGGCCGGGCAGCGTTTCGATGGTGATCCAGCGCAGCTCGGTGAAGGCGTCGATGCCGGCCTTGCCGCCGAAGCGGCCGTAGCCGGATCGCCTTGACGCCGCCGAACGGCATCTGCGCCTCGTCGTGCACCGTCGGGCCGTTGATGTGGCAGATGCCGGACTTGATCTGCCGCGCCACGCGCAGGCCGCGCGCGATGTCGCGGGTGAACACCGCGGCGCCGACAGCCCGTATTCGCGTGTCGTTGGCCAGTGCGATCGCGTGCGCCTCGTCGCGCGCGCGCATCACGGCCACGATCGGGCCGAAGCTCTCCTCGCGGAACAGGCGTCATCGCCGGCGTCACCCGGTCGATCACGTGCGGCGGGCATCAGCACGCCGACGCTCTCGCCGCCGTTCACCTGGTCGCGCACCATGCGCGATCGCGTCGTCGATCAGGCCAGCGACGATGCGACACGGTCTTCGCGGTCGACCACCGCGCCCAGCGCGGCGTCTTGCCCTCGCGGGGATCGCCGACCTTCAGCGTATCCGACCTTGGCGCGGAACTTCGCCACGAACGCGTCGGCGACCGCCTCGACGACGATGATGCGCTCGGTGGACATGCAGATCTGGCCCTGGTTCATGAAGGCGCCGAACGCCGCCGCGCTTCACCGCCTCGTCCAGATCGGCATCCTCCAGCACGAGCAGCGGCGCCTTGCCGCCGAGCTCGAGCAGCACCGGCTTGAGGTTCTCCGCCGCCCGGCGCGCCACGATGCGGCCGACCGCGGTCGAGCCGGTGAAGTTGATGCGGCGGACCGCCGGGTGGTCGATCAGCGCGCCGACGACGGCGCCGGCGTCTTCCGGCGCGTTGGTGACCAGGTTCACCACGCCGCCGCCCAGGCCGCCCTCGATAAAGGCCTCGACGATCAGCGCGTGCGTGCGCGGGCATTGCTCGGAGGCCTTGAGCACGACGGTGTTGCCGCAGGCGAGCGGCACGGCGATGGCGCGCACGCCCAGGATGATCGGCGCGTTCCACGGCGCGATGCCGAGCACCACGCCGGCCGGCTCGCGCAGCGCCATGGCGATGCAGCCGGGCTTGTCGGACGGGATCACCTCGCCGCCGATCTGCGTGGTCAGCGCGGCGGCCTCGCGCACCATGCCGGCGGCGAGCATCAGGTTGAAGCGCGCCCAGCCCTCGGTGGCGCCGGTCTCGGCCATCATCGCGGCGACGAAATCTGCCGGCCTTCGCCTCCAGCGCGACCGCGGCGGCCATCAGCCTGGCGCGCCGCGCATTGGGGCCGAGCGCGGCCCAGGCCGGAAAGGCGGCGCCGGCGGCCGCGGCGGCGGCTTCGGCCTGCGCCGGCGTGGCCGCGGCGGCCACGGTGGCCACCTCCTGGGTCAGCGGATTGCGGCGCTCGAAGCGGGCCTTGACCACCTGCGGTTGACCTGCAATCGAGAGTGACACCTCGGACACGTGATCGCTCCCTGTGCTTTGTTTTTATGTTATATGACATAGCGATCTACACAAAGCCCGAGGCCCTGGCAAGGCGCCAGGGTGAGCCGCGTGGCTAAGCGCGCGGCGGCCGACGCGCCCTGCGATCCGCTGGCGCGGCGGGTGAGCTACCTGCTCCGGCGCGTGTCGGCCTCGCTGATGGGCGACCTGGCGGCAGCCTTGGCCAAACTGGGGCTGCGGCCGGTGGAGGCCAGCATCCTGGTGGTGATAGCCGGCAATCCCGGGTGCCGGCAGGTGGAGATCGGCCGCATGCTGGGGATCAAGGCCGCCAATCTCGCGCCGCTGATGGGCGCGCTGGTGGAGCGTGGCCTTGTGGCGAAAACCCCGATGGACGGGCGCTCGCAAGCCGTCGTGCTGACGACATCGGGAAAGGCCGCGGCGCGGCGGGCCGAACGCGCGATGGATCAGCTGGACGGCCAGGTGCGCGACAGTCTGGGCGACGCGAGCGTCGGCGAATTGACGCGCTGGCTTGGCCTGCTGCTGGATCGCGCGGCCGGCGAGGAAGGCCAGGCCGCCGACTAGGCGATCTGCGGGCCGGCCTGCACAGGGCGGTGCGCCCTCAGGCCGCGCCCTCCCTGGCGAGCAGACTGCGCTTGCGCGCCACCCCCCAGGCATAGCCGGACAGCGCACCGTCGCTGCGCACCACGCGGTGGCAGGGAATGGCGACCGCCAGCCTGTTGGCGGCACAGGCGCCCGCGACCGCACGCACGGCACCCGGCGCGCCGATGCGGGCGGCAAGCGCGCTGTAGGACAGGGTCTGCCCGGCCGGAATCGCGCGCAGCGCCTGCCAGACGCGCTGCTGGAAGGCGGTGCCGCGCACGTCGAGCGGCAGGTCGAGCCCGGACTGCGGCGCCGCCACCAGGCCCACGACCTTGGCCACCACCGCTTCGTAGCCGGGATCCGCGCCGGTGAGCGTCGCGTTCGGGAAACGGTCCTGCAGGTCGCGCGCCAACGCATCGGGATCGTCGCCGAGAAGGATGGCGGCAACCCCTTTGCTGCTCGATGCGACCAGAATGGCGCCGAGCGCCGTCTGGCCGATGGCAAAGCATAGCGTCTCTCCTGCGCCGCCGCGGCGGTAGTTCGACGGGGTCATGCCGAGCATGGCGTTCGAGGCCTCGTAGAAGCGGCCGCTCGATGCGAAACCGGCCCGGTAGATCGCCTCGGTGACGCTGCCGGCACCGGCGAGCGCCGCACGCACGCGGTTCGTGCGACAGGCGTCCGCATAGGCTTTCGGCGTGAGACCGGTATGCGCCCTGAAGATACGGTGCAGATGGCCGGGGCTGCGCGCGAGCTTTTTGGCAAGGTCGGTCAGCGACGGCGCCGCCTCGCTGCCTTCGATCATCCGGCACGCTTTGGTAACGACCTCGGCGTTCAAGGCCTCGCCGGAGGGCCCATCGGGCTTGCAACGCCTGCAGGCCCTGCAGCCGGTCCGACGCGCGCTCTCGAGCGTGTCGTGCAGCGTGACGTTACGCGGATTGCAGGCGCGCGAGGGGCAGGATGGGCGGCAATAGATGCCTGTGGTGCTGACCGCATACCAGAACCGGCCGTCCGCCGCCTTGTCGCGGGCGACGATGCGCGCCCATCGCGGATCGTTCCTTATGTCGTCCACCCGGTGATCCTTGCCGTTCATCGCATCGGTGCTCCGCTGCAGGCCTGCAGGGGTAATCCCGATTGCGGCGCGTGGCGCTCCAACTCCTGCTTTCAAATCGCAATTGCGGCCGGCGCAGGGGCGCACGCACAGGAGTGCGCGCGGCCGCCGCTACCCGGCCTGCCGTGCCTTTTGCACCCCGTCGAGCACGGCCTCATGCGTCGCGAGTATGCGCCGCAATGTGGGCTTGCCCTTGTCGCTCGCCGCGGCGATGCCTTCGTGCAGCTCTTCAATCCCCGACGCCATCTGTTCGGCCAGGCCGGATAGCCGCTCGTCGAGCTGCTCGCCGTCATCCTTCAGGTCGGCCGTCCAGATCGCCAGAACGCGCGAGAGTTCGGCGGCGGCGCGCTCCGGTGAGACGCCCGCTTGCAGGAGCTTGATGAGCGGGGCCAGGTCGGCGGCGGGGGAGCGGGGCATGACCGGTAATCTGGGTGGGTGCATGTCCGATGGCTACCCCCGGCAAAGCCGCGACGGGCAGGCACACCCTCGAAGGGGCATTGCCCGCAGCGCGGCTCCTGCCGGCCAGCGCGGCTCCTGTCCGGCGCCGCAGAAAGTCTGGAAAACCCGCGCACGGCACGCCTGTTTGGCGTTCGCCAGGGAGTGTGGCGGCGATCCCATGTTCCCTGCCACCCGCCGATCGGTCAAACAGGGCACGCCGAATGAAGAACCGGCCGCTCACACTCCGCTGTCACGGATCGAACCATGCCTGAACGTAGCGCCACGAGAACCTCCCGCAGCATAGCACCGGCGGTATACGTCGCCGGCGATCCGGCAGCGGGCCGCGACGCCGGCGCGCGCGCGGCGCTTAGCAGGCCCACGGCGGGACCGGAGCAGCGGGGCCGGCAGGCCACACACGGTCAGGCTGCCGGCAACCGGCTTTGGGGATGCACTAGCGATGGCGGCCGAGATGGCGTCCGGCGCTCCAGGCGGCGATCGTGCTGCGCAGGAGAGGGACGCGCTCAGCCGCGAACTCACGCAGGCGCGCCAGCAGATCGGCGCGGCGGCGCGCCGCCACGAAATGATCCTCGACAGTTTCGTGGACTACGCCGTCGTTACCCTCGATCCCGAAGGGCGGGTGACCGGGTGGAACCAGGGTGCCGAGAACATCCTCGGATGGACGCAGGCCGAAATGCTCGGCCGCTTCGCCGAGCTGATCTTCACCGACGAGGACCGCCGGGCCGGCACGCCGCAACGCGAGATGCGGGCCGCGCTGGAGACCGGCCGGGGCATGGACGAGCGCTGGCACGTGCACAAGGACGGCTCGCTGTTCTGGGGAAGCGGCGAGATGATGCCGTTAAAGGATCGCAACGACGCGCTGCACGGCTTCGTCAAGGTGATGCGCGACCGCACCGAGCAGCGGCTCGCAGCCGAAAAGATCCGGGCGGACGGGGAATTCCTGCGCAGCGTGCTGGCGGCGTCGGCGGATTGCATCAAGGTGCTCGATCTGGACGGCAGGCTTACCTTCATGACCGAAGGCGGCCAGCGCGTGATGGAGGTGAGCGACTTCAACGCCATACAAGGCTGCGCATGGCCCGATTTCTGGCAGGGCGCGGGCCACGAGCAGGCCAAGGCCGCGGTCGCCATCGCACTCGGCGGCGGTGTCGGCCATTTCCGCGGCAGCGCCCCAACCATGGCCGGCACCCCCAAGTTCTGGGACGTGCAGGTCACGCCGATCTTCGGCGCGGACAAGCGGCCGGAAAAGCTGCTCTCGGTGTCGCGTGACATCACCGGGATGCAAGCCGCGGAAACCGCCTTGCGCGACAGCGAAGCCCACTGGCACGGCCTGTTCGATCGTCTGCAGGAAGGCCTGATCCTGGGCGAGCTGATACGCGATCCGAGCGGGTTCATGACGGACTGGCGCTATCTCGACGTGAACCCTGCCTGGGGCGCGCAGGCCGGCATTGCGCCGGCGGACGCCACCGGCCGGACCCTGCGCGAGCTGTTCCCCGATATCGAAGATACCTGGGTGGCCGAGATCGCCAACGTGGTGGAGACCGGCAAGCCGGCGCATTTCCTGCGTCCGGTCGCGCCGTCCGGGCGCTGGTACGAGGGACGCGCGTTCCCGCTGCAGGGCGACCGCTTCGCGGTGATGTTCCTCGAAGTGACCGAGCGCAAGCTGGCGGAAAACCGCAGGACCGCGCTGCTGGACCTCAACGACCGTCTCCGCGAGGTGGCCGACACTGTCGAGATGGCGTTCACCGCGTCCGAGGTGGTGGGCCATGCCCTGCGCGCCACCAGCGCCGGCTACGCCACGATGGATGCCGACGAGGATGGCTTCGTCATCGAGCGCGACTGGACCGCGCCGGGTATCGCCAGCATCGAGGGTAGATACCGGATGCAGGATTTCGGCACCTACGTCGCGGATTTGCGGCGCGGCGCGGCGGTCGACATCGCCGACGTGCGGACGGACCCGCGCACCGAAGCCAACATCGCGGCCCTGGAAGGCGCGGGCGCCCGGGCCTTTCTCAACCTGCCGGTGACGGAGCAAGGCCGTCTCGTCGCGGTGATGTTCGTGCTCAGCACCGAGCCGCGGGTTTGGACGGCCGAGGAGCTGGGTTTCGTTCGCGAAGTGACGGAGCGCACGCGCGTTACCGTCGAGCGCCGGCGGGCGGAGCAGCGCCTCAGCGAGCTTGCGGCGTCACTAGAACAGCAGGTGGAGATCCGCACGCGCGAGTTGATGGCGGTCGAGGCGGCCCTGCGCCAGTCGCAGAAGATGGAGGCGGTGGGCCAGCTCACCGGCGGCCTGGCGCATGATTTCAACAACCTGCTGACCGGCGTTACCGGCAGCCTCGAATTGTTGCAGACCCGCATCTCCCAGGGGCGCTTCAAGGAGGTGGACCGATACATCAACGCTGCCCAGGGCGCGGCCAAGCGCGCAGCCGCGCTGACGCACCGCCTGCTGGCGTTCTCCCGGCGCCAGGCGCTGGACCCCAGGCCGACGGACGTGAACAACCTGGTGCACGGCATGGAGGAGCTGGTGCGCCGCACCGTGGGGCCCGCCATCACCCTAGCACCGGCGGCCTACGCGGCAGGGCTCTGGCCTAGCCTGGTGGACCCGAGCCAGCTCGAGAACGCGCTGCTGAACCTGTGCATCAACGCGCGCGACGCCATGCCGGCCGGCGGCAGCATCACCATCGCGACAGAAAACTGCCGGGTAGATGCGCAGAGCACGCGGGATCTCGCACCCGGCCAGTATGTGTTGCTGTGCGTGTCCGACACCGGCACCGGCATGACCCCGGACGTGATCGCCAAGGCGTTCGACCCGTTTTTCACCACCAAGCCGCTCGGCCAGGGCACCGGCCTGGGCCTGTCGATGGTCTATGGTTTCGCCAAGCAATCGGGCGGACAGGTGCGTATCCATTCCGAAGTGGGGCTCGGCACCAAAGTGTGCCTCTATCTGCCCCGCTACTTCGGCGAGGCGGACAAGATCGAGGTTCTGCCAGACCTCGCCGACGCGCCGCGCGCGCAGCAGGGCCAGACGGTACTGGTGGTGGACGACGAGCCGACGATCCGCATGCTGGTGACGGAGGTTCTGGAAGATCTCGGCTACATCGCGATCGAGGCGGCCGACGGGGCCGGCGGCCTGCGGGTGCTGCAATCCAACACGCGTATCGATCTGCTGGTGACCGACGTGGGTCTTCCCGGCGGCATGAACGGTCGGCAGTTGGCGGAGGCCGCCAGAACCAGCAGGCCCAGGCTGAAGATATTGTTCATCACCGGTTATGCGGAGGATGCCGTTCTCAGCCATGAAAACCTGGACGCGGGGATGCACGTGCTGACCAAGCCGTTCGCCATGGAGGCGCTGGCCGGCCGACTTAGGGATCTCATCAACAGCAACTAAGAAAGCAGTCCTTTTTCGAGAAAAAGGACCAAAAAGCTTTTGCTCTGACGCCTGCACTGGAATTCCGGCTCTACCTGCAACAGTATCGGCTGGCAGAACGAGAGTAAGCCGCGGTGCAGTCGTCGGAGCAAAAGTTTTTTGGTCCTTTTTCTCGAAAAAGGACTGCTTTCTTTCTACTTCCTGTGCCGCAATCGCACACCCGGGAACGTCACCTCCGGTTCGACCTGCGCGCGCTCAACAAGCCGCCCAACCAAGCGGTGTTGCACAGCACAGCCCGGCACGGATGAGCGGCGTCCTGCAAGGCCGCACGGCCCTGGTGACCGGCGCCTCCAGCGGCCTGGGACGGCATTTCGCAAATCTGCTGGCGCGCGCCGGCGCGTCGGTGGCGCTGGCGGCCCGGCGGGTGGACCGGCTGGAGGAAGCCTGCGCCGAGATCACAGCCGCCGGCGGCCACGCGATCGCGGTGCCGCTCGACGTGGGCGATGCCGCCTCCGTGGCAAGCGCGGTGGAACAGGTGACAATGCGGCTCGGCGGGCTTGACATACTGGTCAACAACGCCGGCACGACGGTGACCAAGCCACTGCTCGAGCTGAGCGAGGCGGACTGGGACGGCGTGCTCGACGTGAACCTGAAAGGCTGCTTCCTGGTGGCACAGGCGGCGGCGCGGCAGATGGTGGCGCAGAAACGCGGCGGATCGATCGTCAACGTGGCATCCATCCTGGGCCTGCGTGTGGCGGCGCAGCTTGCACCCTACGTGGCCTCCAAGGCGGCGCTGGTCCGGCTGAGCCAGGCGATGGCGCTGGAGCTGGCGCGCCATTCCATACGCGTGAACGCGCTGTGCCCCGGCTACATGGAAACCGAGCTGAACCACGATTTCTTCGCCTCCGCCGGCGGCGAGGCGCTAATCAAACGCATCCCGCAGCGCCGGTTGGGGCGGCTCAGCGAGCTCGATGGGCCGCTGTTGCTGCTGTGCTCCGATGCCGGCTCGTATATGACGGGCGCGGTGCTTGCCGTGGACGGCGGCCATCTGGTGAACACGCTGTAGCCAGTCCCACACGCGGGGATTGCAAAGTTTCTTGCGCCAGCCTGTCACTTTCATCTGGTAGCGTATCGGAACGATGTCCGGGTGAGCTGTTATGTTTTCGAAACCTACAGGTCGCGGAGCATAGCGGCGTTTGTTCGGCAGCAAGGAAGCAAGTAGTCCTTTTTCGAGAAAAGGACCAAAAAGCTTTTGCTCCGACGCCTGCATTATGGCTTGCGCTCGTTCTGGCAGGCGATACGGCTGCGGCGAGAGACACGATCGTCGGGCAAGCGTCGAGATAAAAGCTTTTCGGTCGATTTTTTTGAAAAGGACTACGTGCTTCCTCACTGACGGTGACTCAACGCGAGTTGATATTCATCCAGCTTGGGCGCGACAGCACGGAACAAGAGTTTTTTGCTTCTTTTTTGCAAAAAAGAAGGCCTTCCTTCCCTACCGATGCCGCGACGGCACAACCGGATTAACCACCAACCGAAACCAGGCGCCGCGTCCCTGTCGCGCGGACACACTACTTACCGGCCCGTCGGCTCCTCCACCCGGCGAAGCGTCACCGTGGCGGTCATCGACATGCGCGCAGCGTTGGACGCCATGTCGTCTTCCACAGGCAAGGCAGGCTTTTGCGGTCCCCCGGGTAGCGCGGCGCGCATGGCGAACGCGGGCGCGAACATGTCCCGCCCCGATGCGGGAGCGACGACGCCGAACTGCATCGCGTGCACCACCCAGATCCCCTCCGCCCCGCTCAGCGCCCGGGCTTCCGCGGAGGCACGGGCAAGAAGCGCGCGGCGGATCTCGCTCTCGGTCGCCTGCAGGATATCGGTCGGTATCGCCAGGTCGGCCGACGGGCCGGACAGGGTCAGCCCGGGCCGCGAGGCGCGATCGGCGCGCTCTTTCAAGGCATGGTTCTCCGTCTCCGATACCCGCACGCTGGCCGTCACGGTGATGGTCTCCACGCCGGTGGGCTGCGTCTCACGCCGCGCCGGGGAGAGCTGCCAGTCGGGCGCGTCCACAAAGGCGCGCAGCGCCTGCCGCATTTCGGACCGCAGCGCCGCCTCGCTGATACCGGGCTCCCGCTGGGCATGCACCCTGGCGGTGATGCGCACCGTGTCGTTGACGACCTGGCGCTCCTCGGTGAGTGAAAAGCCCAGCGTGTCCACCGGCGGCACGTAAGCGAGTTGCGGGGCGGTCATGCCGGGATCTCCTGGTGCGGCGCCGTGCCGGGCGCGATGAAGCGGCGGGCGACCGCCCGGCCCGATACGGTTCCGGTGTCGTTCACGCGCCGTCCAGCGCCTGCAGGGCGCGGTGCAGATTGGCGCGCGCCGGCGCGTCGAACAACAGGTGGAACCGTTCGGTGAGGAACAGGCGCTCCCGGCTGGCCGCATCCCGCAGGAAGGCAGCACGGCCGTGGCGATACGCAGCCGCGCCGTGCACCGGCAGGTATTCGGCGGCGATCGCGGCCTCGTAGGCGTCGTAGATGGCCGGCGCCTGTCCGAGCACCGCCATATCAAGGTCGAGGAAGGTCGCCACATCGCGGCGGATATCGTTGGCGAGGTCGGGCGGCAGCGCGTGCCGCGCGGTCGCCAGCACCATCGTTTCGGCGAGTTGCAGGCAGGCGGTATCGGCCAGCCCCGTCATCTCTCCGCGCAGCAGGGCAGCACTCCTCGCCTCGTTGTCCGCGGCGGCCGGATCGTAGATCGCATCGTGGTACCAGATCGCGAGCTCCGCCGCGGCGCGGTGGGTGACCTGCCCGCCCAGCTCCGCCAGCCCGGCCAGCAGGGCGTCCACATGGGACTGGTCGTGGTAGTGCCGTTGCGGCTCGGCGTAGCGTTGCCGCAAGCCCTGTATGCGATCCGCCATGAGGGAGAACATGCGAGGAGACTAGCTGGCGTGGCGCGAGTGCGGAAGTGACCCGCGCCACGATGTTGCAGGCCCCGCTGCGCAGCCTCGATTTTGGAACAACGCAACGATTTGGCCACGTCCGAAGCACGCGTTCGGACAACTTGCAGCTTTTGAAAAGAAGCGATTTTTCGATCGCCGGCAGGCAGGCTGGGCGAGAAGTGTCAGTCACCCATGCCAGGGCGAGTGACGAATGACGCTGCAGAAATTCCCGCGATGGAAATGCGGATCCTTGTCGGCGATCACATCGGCCTTGACGTTGCCGAACGTCGTCTCCGGCTTGTGCCGTATGCCGTCGTAGAACGCCTGGATGATATCCTCCTTGAAGCTCGGCGGCCTGGGAAACGCCTGCACCACCGCCGCACGTTCGGTCTCCGGATACTGGCTGTAGGTGAGGCCAAGCACATCCATCTCCACGCCGGCCGTCACGAGTGCGATCACCGGATGCATGTGCTGCGGGATCCCCGGCGTGGTGTGCAACGCGATCGCGGCCCAGACCGTGTCGATGGCCGCCGGTGCGATCCCCTGCTGCCGCAGGAAATCCCGGGCGGCATTGGCGCCGTCCACTTCGAAGCGTTCGTTTGCGCTGCTATGGAGTTTCGTAAGCCCCATGTCGTGGAACATGGCGCCCGCATAGAGCAGCTCCGGATCGAATGTCAGGCCGCGTTGCGCGCCGGCGAGCGCGCCGAACAGATAGACCCGGCTCGAATGGTTGAACAGCAGCTCGGTCTCGGTGTCGCGGACGATCTGCGTCACCGCCCGGGCGAACGCGCTGTCCGGTATCCTGATGCTGGTCTTCGTCGCCATGTGCGTATTCCTTTTCGGCCTGGCTGAACATAGACGGGGGCTGGGCCGTCCTGTATAGCCGTTACACGACGAATCAGGACATTTGGCTCGATCATGGGACGCCCAGCCGCAATCAGGACGATCGGTATCCTCGCACTGCCCGGCGTGCAGTTGCTCGACGTGGCCGGCCCGCTCGACGTGTTCGCGGAGGCAAACGTGCAGCGCGGCCGCAAGGTCTACGAGATGATAATCATCGCCACCGCTTCCGGGCCGGTCACGAGCTCGTCGGGCATGCGTATCATCCCCGATATCGTCCCGCGGCCGTCCGCGCTCTCCGTGTTCGATACCCTGCTGGTCGCAGGGGCGCCGCATCTTGGCGACACCCCGGCAAAGCCCGCCCTCGTCGCCTGGCTGCGCGGCTCGGCGCCGAAATGCCGGCGCTTCGGTTCGGTGTGCAGCGGCGCCATGCTCCTCGCCGAGACCGGCCTGCTGGACGGGCGGCGCATCACCACGCACTGGGCGGTGGCCGGGCGGCTGGGACGCCTGTTCCCGCGCGTGAAGCTCGAGATAGACGCGCTCCACGTGCGCGACGGCAAGGTTCGCACGGCCGCCGGCGTCACAGCCGGCCTAGACCTGGCACTTGCTTTGGTTGAGGAGGATCTGGGCCGTGACATCGCCAAGAAAGTCGCCTCCCAGCTCGTGATGTATTTCAAGCGCCCGGGCGGGCAGCTGCAGTTCAGCCGAAGCGGCGAAGCCAACCCGATGGGGCGCTCGGCCCTGCAGGACATCCAGCGATGGGTGATCGCCAATCCCGCCGAAGACGCCAGCACCGCTGCACTCGCCGCCCGCGCGCATCTCAGCTCCCGGCATTTCGTCAGGCTGTTCCAGCAAGAGATCGGCACAACGCCGGCGGCCTGGGTGGAACAGGTGCGCATCGCGGCGGCGCGCAACGGGTTGGAAGCCGGCGGCCGGCCGAAACAGGTTGGCGCCAGCTGTGGCTACGGCGATGTCGATACGTTCCGCCGCGTGTTCCAGCGCCTTGTCGGCGTGACACCGTCGGAGTATCGGCGACGATATGAAATCGTGGGTTAAGGCATAGCAAGCAAGCAGTCCTTTTTTGAAAAAAAGGACCAAAAAACTTTTATCTCCCCGCCTGCACGACGGCATACAAACTATCTGCAAATACCGATGCCTGCAGACATAGCGCAGGCCACCGTGCAGGCGTCGGAGCAAAAGCTTTTTGCTTCTTTTTCTCGAAAAAGAAGGCCTTGCTTCCTTCCTACCGAAACAACCCGGAAAGCGTGTTAGTCCGCGCAAGATCGATCAGCTCGTTCCCGCGACCGTTCATCACCGCCTTGGCGGCCCAAAGCGAAAATCCACCCATCTCCTTCAGCGTGATCTTCGGCGGCATCGCCAGCTCCGCGCGGTTCGTCACCACATCCACCAAGGCCGGACCAGGATGGGCGAACGCCTTGCGCAGCGCAGGCGCCAGATCGGCAGGGTCCTCCACGCGCGACGCGTGCGCCCCCATCGCCCGCGCCATCGCCGCGAAATCCGGATTGTGCAGCGCCACGCCGGTCTCGAGATACCCGGTGGCCTTCATTTCCAGTTCCACGAAGCCGAGCGCACCGTTGTTGAAGATCACGATCTTCACAGGCAGGTCGAGCTGCATCAGGGAGATGAAATCGCCCATCAGCATGGTGAATCCGCCGTCGCCGGACAGCGAAATCACCTGGCGCTGCGGCGCGGTCGCCTGGGCGCCGATCGCCTGCGGCATCGCGTTCGCCATCGAGCCATGCACCAGCGAGCCGAGCAGGCGGCGCTTGCCGTTCATCCTCAGGTAGCGCGCGGCCCAGACGGTGGGCGTGCCGACGTCGAAGGTGAAAACCGCATCGTCGCTTGCCAGGTCGCTGATCGTTTTCGCGACGAATTGCGGATGGATCGGCGTGTGGCCCGCCTCGCCGCTCGCCTGCTCGTCCAGCCCCTCGCGGGCCTTGGCGTAGTTGGCCAGGCTGGTGTCCAGATGCGTGCGGTCGGCTCCTGGCGGCCAGGCGCGGCAGCAGCGCGGCGATCGTGGCGCCGACATCCCCAACCAGGCCGAGCTCGAGCTTGCAGCGGCGGCCCAGGTTTTCCGGCCGCAAATCCACCTGCGCGATCCTGGCGTCCGTAGGGAAGAACTGCCTGTAGGGGAAATCCGTCCCGAGCATCAGCAGCGTGTCGCAATCCATCATGGCCTGGTAGCCGGACGAGAAGCCGATCAGTCCGGTCATGCCCACATCGTAGGGGTTGTCCCATTCGACGTGCTCCTTGCCGCCGAGCGCATGCACGATCGGGCTTTTCAGCGCCTCGGCCAGTCCCATGAGCTCGGCATGCGAACCGGCGCAGCCGCGGCCGCACAGCAGGGTCACCTTCTTGCCCGCGTCCAGCAGGCCGGCCAGCGCATCGAGCTGCGCGTCCGGCGGCCGGGAGACAGGGGCTGCGGGTAGCAGCCCAGCCGCTGGCGAGGCTTCGTCGGGTGCGGCCAGCATCGCCACGTCACCCGGGATGACCAGCACCGCCACGCCGCGCTGGCCCACGGCCGCGCGTATCGCGCTGTCGAGCATGCGCGGCATCTGGTCCGCCGAGGTGACGATCTCGCAGAAATGGCTGCATTCCTTGAACAGGAACTGCGGGTGCGTCTCCTGGAAATAGCCGGAGCCGATCTCGGCCGAGGGGATCTGCGCCGCGATCGCCAGCACCGGAACGCGGGTGCGGTGGGCGTCGAACAGGCCATTGATCAGATGCAGGTTGCCCGGCCCGCACGACCCGGCGCAGACGGCGAGCTTGCCGGTGACCTGCGCCTCGCCGCAGGCGGCGAAGGCCGCGGCCTCCTCGTGCCGCAGCGGCACCCAGGCGATGGCGCCGTCCCGCTGCATCGCATCCGTGATGGCGTTCAGGCTGTCGCCCACCACGCCGTAGATCCGCTCCACCTCGGCGTTCTTCAGTGTGGCCACGATGAGGTCGGCGATCGTTCCGTGTTTCATGGCGGCTCCATCTGCAGGGGATCTGGCTCGTAATAGATGAAACAAACGCGGCAGCGTCGGGTTGGGTCCCGGCCGGACAGCCCGATGTCCACCGCTTGCTTCGGCGCGCTCTCCCCCGGCTAACCCTGGCCGTACCGAGCGGAACTGCTCCACCGTCTCGGCCAACTGGGCCGCCGACAGCGGGGCGGCACCGCCCAGCAGCAGCGCGCCGTATGTCAGCGCCGCCTGTTCCTCCACCTCCTCGGCCACGGCCAGCGCCTCGCGCCAGTTGCGGCCGACCGCGATCTGTCCGTGATTGGCCAGCAGGCAGGCCCAGCCGGTCCCCATCGCATCCACCGCGTGCCGCGCCAGGGCCTCGGTGCCGAAAGCGGCGAACGGCGCGATCTCGATGCGCGACGTGCGCGCCACCAGGACCATGTAGTGGATCGGCTCGATCGGCTTGCCGCAGCAGGCCAGTATGGTGGCGTGGCGGGAATGGCAGTGCACCACGGCGCCGGCATCCGGGCGGCTCTGCAGGATATGGTGGTGCATGCGGAATTCGGTGGACGGGCGCATGCCCCCGGCATCCGGCACGCAGGCCTCGCTCACGAATACGCAGGAGTCCGGCGTAAGCTCGTGCGGGACGATGCCGGAGGGCGTGACGATCATGCCGCCCGCAACGCGTATCGACGCGTTGCCGGAAGTGCCGCGGTTCAGCCCGGATTCGTGCATACGGCGCATCACCGTCACCAGCGCGGCGCGCGCCTCGGCGGCATCTGTGAGCGGGCTCATGCCGCCGCTCCCACCGTCGCGGCATAGGGCGTAAGCGCGGTCAGCGCGGCCTGCACCTGGTCAAAACCTTCGAGCTTGCCGAGGCTGCCCAGACCCTGCGCCACCAGCGCGGACGTGGCGGCGCCGAACCGGCAACTCGCATCGGCCGGCCAGCCGCGCGCCAGCCCGGCCACGAACCCGGCGCAAAACGCGTCGCCGCAACTGCTGGTATCGACGACCTTGACCGCGAAGGCCGGTATCGTGCGCATCTGGCCGTCGGTGGCCAGCAGCACCCCTCGGGCGCCGAGCTTGATGATGCAGTTGCGCGCGCCGAGCGCCAGCAGCGCCTGGGCGGCCTGGGCCGGGTCGTCATGGCCGGTCAGGTGGCGCGCCTCGGCCAGGCTGGGCATCACCCAATCCACATAGGGCAGGATCGCGGCCATCTCGGCGGCCGCGGCCGGGCCCGGCGAGATCAGGTCGCAGGTGATCACGGCGCCGCCGCCTTTTGCCGCCAGCAGCAGGCGCGTGCGGGCCTGCGCATCGATGCGCAGGCCGCCGACCGCGGCGTAGTGCACGAAGCGCGCCTGCCCGGCGGCCGCGATCGCCGCCTCGCCGATCTCGATGAACATGCTGGCGCCGGGGGCATGCAGCGTGGGGCGCCGGCCCTGGCTGTCGATCGGCAGGATGGTGGCCGAGGTGGGCAGGCCGGGCAGTTCCGCCAGCAGCGCGGTATCCACGCCGCGTTCGGCATAGACCATGCGCACGAAGCGGCCCATGCGGTCTGCGCCCAGGGCGGAGACCAGGGCCGCGCGCAGGCCCAGCGTTGCGGCCACCAGGATGAAGCCGCCGGCGGTGCCGGCCGGAACCACGTCGATGGCCTCGATCAGCACGCCCCGCTCGCCTGCCGGAAGCGCATCGATCGGCGCGCCCACGATGTCCAGCGTGGTCAGGCCTATGGCCAGAACGTCTGCCTGCATCTGCTTGCTCTCCTGTTGGAGGTTTCTGGCGCGGGTGGCTTGCTGGCGGCGAATGAAGCAAGCAAGGCCTTCTTTTTCGAGAAAAAGAAGCAAAAAGCTTTTGCTCCGCTGTCGCGGCTTCATCCGGATACGGCGCGACAGCGGAGCAAAAGTTTTTGGGTCCCTTTTTTGCAAAGAGGGACTGCTTGCCTTGTTCTTTAGGGAAACGGCGGAGACGGCGTCATGACCGGGCGCGGGTTTGCGTGTAGCCGCCGTTTTCCGCTTGAATGACGGGCCGGCGAATGGTAGTCAAGACTATCTTGATGCTCGAGGGCCAAATGGAAGCTGACAAGGCGTTACGCGCGCGGGCCGGTAAGGTGATACCCGGCGGCATGTACGGGCATCAATCGGCGGTGCTGCTGCCGGACGGATATCCGCAATTCTTCACGCGCGGCTCGGGCGCCCATCTGTGGGACGCCAACGAGACGAAATACCTCGATTACATGTGCGCCTACGGCCCCAATCTGCTGGGCTACGGCCACAAGGCGATCGACGACGCCTACATCGCACAGCTCCGCCTGGGCGACACGCTGACCGGCCCCTCGCCGGTGATGGTGGAGCTGGCCGAAGCGTTCGTGGCGATGATCGCGCATGCCGACTGGGCGATGTTCTGCAAGAACGGCACGGACGCCAATTCGATGGCGATGGTGATCGCGCGCGCCGCCACCGGCCGGCGCAAGATACTGATCGCGCACGGCGCCTATCACGGCGCGGCACCCTGGTGCACGCCGATCAAGACCGGCACCCTGCCCGAGGACCGCGCGCACCAGATACGCTACGATTACAACGATGCCGGCCAGCCTGCAGGCCGCCGTGGCCGAGGCCGGCGACGACCTGGCCGGCATCTTCGCCACGCCCTTCAAGCACGACACGTTCACCGCCCAGCAGCTCGTCGATCCCGCCTATGCCCGCGCGGCCCGCGCCGCCTGCGACGCCACCGGCGCGCTGCTGATCGTCGACGACGTGCGCGGCGGCTTCCGCCTGTCGCGCGATTGCAGCTGGGCGCTGGCCGGCGTGCAGCCGGACCTTTCATCCTGGGGCAAGGTGATCGCCAACGGCCATCCGATCTCGTGCCTGCTCGGGCAACGACCGCGCCCGCGAAGCGGCTTCGCGCATCTACGCCACCGGCTCGTTCTGGTTTTCCGCCGCGGCGATGGCCGCCTCGCTGGTGACGCTGCAGGAACTGCGCGAGACCGATTATCTCGAACACACCATCGATCTGGGCGAGGCGCTGCGCACCGGCCTGGCCGACGGGCGCGCAGGCACGACATCGATTTCCGCCAGACCGGGCCCGGCGCAGATGCCGCTGTTCCTGTTCGGTGACGATCCCGACGTGCGGCTGCGGCTATTGCTGGAGCGAGGCGATGCTGAAGCGCGCGGCATCTACATGCATCCGTGGCACAACATGTTCATCTGCGCGGCGATGACCGCCGAGCGACATAGCGATGACGATCGAGGCGGCAGACGGGGCCTTCGCCGATCTGAACGAGCGCCGCGCGAAGCTGGAGATGCCGCACCAGATCGCGCTGCTGCACTCCGTGACCGGGCACTGAGACGGCAACATGACCGATGCCGCCGCGGCCGCCTCCCGTAACGAGGGGCCGTGCGGCTGGATGTGGGATCGCTGCCGACGCTGCAGGATCTGGGCTTTACCGGCGGGCGCGACAGCTTCCGCCGGTTCTGCGCGCGCGCCTTTTCGCCCGGCGCGCCGCGTTTCCTGCGCACCGCAGGATGGCGCGCTGGTGGTGTTCCGCCACGCCGATCTGCGTGCCTGCAGCGCCGCACCGGAGGTGGGCAACCTGCCGCCCGCCTCGATTTCCGGCCGCCGCCATCGATGACATGCTGCACGGCGTATCGAGCCTCGGCACCAACATCGCAGGCCTGACCAGCAACTTAGTCGTCTACCGCTGAAACCGCCGCTGCACCGGCCGTTGCGCACGATGGCGTGACGGTGACTTTGCCGTTACGAGGCGTATTTCTGGCGGGACGGCTAAAACGTTGTCGTAGTTGCGGGCTGTGCCGGCTGGGTGCGGAGGAGCAAGGCAGGAAGCAAGTAGTCCTTTTTCGAGAAAAAGGACTACTTGCTTCCTTGCCCAGACCGCACAAACACCAAAGCAAGCGTAACAATCCCGCAGATCGCAAACAACGCAATATCCGCATGCAGCGCCCCAGCCAGGCTCGTCTGTGTGGCAAACGCAGACGTCACCAGCGGACCGGCGGCGCTGCCGGACAATTGCACCGCGGAGAGGAACATCGCCGAACGCCGCGTCGGGTCGAGATCGATCAGCAGCCGCGTCTGGAACGGCATGGCCAGCATCCACAACAGGCCGAACAGCATGACGCAGCCGAGATAAACCGGTGCCGACAGGCTGCCGCCGAGCACGACAACGAGGGCAATGTTGAGCAGGCAGCACAGGACCAGCACGGGGATTGCGCGCACGCGGCCGGTGGCCACCGTTGCCAGCAGCCCGCCGGCGATCTGCGCGGCGAGCGAGGCGGCGACCGCGAAACCGACGATATTGCCGGCTATCTTTGCGCTGGTGCCGATCTGCTCCACGAATACCCAGAGCCCGACGATGCCGGCGAGATAGAGGAACACCGACAGCAATCCGGCCAGGCTGGAGAGCGGCAGGGCTGCCCGCCCGCTCTCGGGTTTCGGCAGGCGTACCAGGCTGTCGGGGAGCAGAAGGGAGCCGGCGATGGCGAGCACGCCGAAAAACGCCAGGCTGGCCAGGCCGCCATCTGCGCCGTAACGCGGCATAAGCGTGACCGGCAGGATAGCGGCCAGGGCACCTTGTGCCAGCGCCTGCACGATCAGGAAGATGCCCGACATGCGGTCCGGCCGGGCCGCACGGGTGATTACGGCGATGGCGATCCACACCAGAAAGCCGCCGGCCACGCCCGCGGCCCCGCGTGCGGCCACCAGGGCGTAGCCGTCGCTGTATATCGAGGCGATGTTGGCGGCCACGAAGGCCAGGCAGCCGGCGGCATTGATCAGCTTGATACGCAAAGGCGGGAGCGCGGCCGCGAGCAGGCCGGTGGTCAGGCCAAGCGTCAGAAGCTCGGCCGTGGCGCCGTAGCCGATCTGGTCCACCGTGAGCCGGTGCTCGTCGGCCAGCGCGCCCAGGAGCAAGGGCTGCAGGCCCAGCATCAGCAGCGCCACCGTGCCCACCGCAAGCGCCGTGCCGATGGTGACGGCGCCAGGCGGCGGCGGCAGGGCGGCCGGCGCGTTCAATAGCGGAACACCAGCTCGCCGCCCACGTAACGCGGCGGGCCGACCGTGCCTTCGATGAGGCCGAGGCCGCTCGTCAGGTCGTTGATGAAGTTGTTGTATTTCGTGTTGGTGAGGTTCTTGCCGATCGCGGCCACTTCCCAGTGCCCGCCGGTGCGATAGGCCAGGCGCGCATCGAGCAGCCAGTAGCCGTTCTGCGACACCAGCGGGTTGTTGTTGGATTCGAAGAACTGGTGGCTGCGATAGGAGGCGGTGCCGGTCAAGTCGAGTGCCGCGCCGTCATGCAGCGGGTAGTTGTAGTCGCCCTGCAGGATCACGTTCCAGCGCGGCGCGTTTGGCAGTTCCTTGCCGGTCAGCACCTGCGGCGGACCGCTGCCGGCGAAGCTGGCGAACGGCCCGAGTTGCGCGTCGACGTAGCTGACCGACACGCTGGTGGTCAGGTTGGAGAGCGGCGTCGCATCCAGCTCCATCTCGGCGCCTTTGATGATCGCCGTGGGCGCGTTCGTCAGCACGGTCAGCGGCAGAGCGAGCCCGGCGCCGGAGGGTGCCTGGATCAGATTGAATGTCTGCTCGTCGCGGTAATTGTAGTAGAAGCCGGAAGCGTTCACGCGCAGCGCGTTCTGCAGCAGGTCCGATTTCACGCCCACTTCGTAGGCGGTGATGTATTCCGGCCGGATCGGCTTGAGCTGCGCCAGCGCATCGGGCACGTCGTTGGCGAGGAAGCCGCCATTGAAGCCGCCGCTCTTGAAGCCGGTGGAGATCGACGCGTAGGTCAGCACATTTGGCAAAATCTTGTAGTCGAACGCGACGCGCCAGGAGGCGGCACGGTTGGCGAGGTTCTCCGATACATTATACAGCGTGGCGAGCGGCGGGATGACGCCGTTATTCTCGAAGCTGGCGGCGGAAAACGCATCGAACGTCTTGTGTTCGTAGGTCAGCCGGCCGCCGAGTGTCAGCCTGGCATTGGGGAATATCTCGTAATCGCCCTGCCCGTAGGTGGCCACGGATTTGGTGAACTGTCCGTTCAGGGTGCGCCCGCGCTCGGCCAGGCCGTTGCCGATGAACGGGTCGCCGATCAGCGGGCCCACCACCTGGTCGATATCGGTGAGCAGTGCGATCGACTGGTCCTGCTGCAGATGCTCGACCAGGCCGTATACGCCGGCCAGCCAGTGGTATTTCTCGCCGCTGCCGGTGATGCGGAATTCCTGCGTGATGTCGGTCGAGCGCACGCCGTAATCAATCTCGATGAGATCGTAAGGATCGGCATCGGTATCTTCCGGATGCAGCTTGTGGCTGGCCTCATACGCGGTGATCGAGGTCAGCGTGGTGTCGCCCATGCGGTAATCGGCGCGCACCGAGCCGCCGATCGCGTTGATGTACAGGTTCTGGTCGCGGTTGTAGTAGCCCTTGTAGGTGTCGTTCGGCGCCTTGTAGCCCAGCAGGTCGGTGCACTGGCCGGCGCCGATCATGGCGCCCGAGCATTCGCTGCCGAACAGGCCGCTATAGGTG
Source organism: uncultured Alphaproteobacteria bacterium (assembly GCA_963795825.1). Classification (GTDB taxonomy): domain Bacteria; phylum Pseudomonadota; class Alphaproteobacteria; order Acetobacterales; family Acetobacteraceae; genus BOG-908. The sequence continues at coordinate 925,448 of CAWCIW010000005.1, forward strand.
CCGGTCTGGCGATATTCGTCCGGCCGGCGATGCACGTTGCCGCCGTGGAAATTCAGCAGCACGGTCAGATCGCTGGTGGGATCGAGCTTGAGCTCGCCGCGATAGGCGAGGTCGTTGTTGCCGTTCGTCTTGTTGCCGTCGGTAAGATCGCTGAAATAGCCATCCGAGTAATCGTAGAACACGGCGAGCCGGCCATCGATGCCGGGCGCCAGCTTGCCATTCACCACGCTCTGCGTGGTCACCGTGTTGAACGAACCGTATTGCAGGTCTTCGGACGCGGAGAAATCGTCGGTGGGCTTGGCGGTGACGAAATCGATGGCGCCGCCTGTGGTGTTGCGGCCGTACAGCGTACCTGCGGGCCCTTCAGCACCTCTACGCGCGACAGATCGAATGTCTGGAACGTCTGGCCGGCCGGTGTCGCCTGATACACCTCGTCGACATAGACGCCGTTGGGGCCTGAATTGTTGGTATTCGTATCGTTCAGGCCGATGCCGCGTATGTTGATGATCGGCTGGTTGCCGCGGCCGGACGGCAGGGCGATCTGCACCGCCGGTATGTAGTTGGCGAGCTGGTCGCTGCTCTGCACATCGAGCTTGGCGAGCCGCTTGGAATCCAGCACCGTAATGGTGATCGGGATATCCTGCACCTTCTGGCTGCGCTTCTGCGCCGTCACCACCACGTTCTCCACCGCGTTCGATTGCGGTGCAGGCGACGGGATCGCCGCCTGCGCTGCGGCGACTTCCGGGCCGGCAACCATCGCCAGCCCCACCAGGCACGCCGGCCAATTCTTGTTCACGTCCGTTTTCCCCCCACAGGTCGGCGAACGGTAGCGACCACTATTGAATAGTGCAAGCGTCTTTTGATGCCGGTTCCACGTGTGGACCGGCTTACAGGAAGCGCGTGTAATACATCACGATCATCCAGCTCAGCTCGGCGGTTATCTCGTCGGCGTCGTTGTCCGGCTCTTCGAGAACCATTTCGGTCGCCGCCGACGCCAACTCCAGGTTGAGCCTTATGGCACGGCGCAACTCCTTCTCCGGCGTTTTCTTGTAGAGCGGGTGCATGCCGTCATACAGCCGGTCGGCGACATTGATGCGCGAGGCGATGCGCACCTCCCACATCACCGGAACCGCGCGCAACGCCCGCAATATCCATAGCGCGCCCGGCTGGCGGCGGGTCGCTTCATTCACCCGCTGCTGGATATCGAAGTTCTTGCGGAACGCCTCCTCGAGCGAGGCGGCGGAGAGGCCGCCCTCCGCGATCCACGCGAACACTTCCTCGTCCTGCGCCTGCATCAGCCGCATGCCGAGTTCGCGCAGCAAGGCGTATTTGTTCGGGAAATACCGATACAGCGCCGGCGGCGTGAGGCCCGCGCGCTCGCAGATCAGGTTGGTCGAGAGGCGCTCGATGCCGACTTCCTCCAGCAGATGCGCGGTCGAGTCCAGTATGGCGTCGTAGGTCTGGCGCGAGCGGTCCTGCATCGGCTGCGTCTTGGTGCGCATGTCGAGCGCCGGTTTGGTCGGGGGTTTGCGTCGGTTCATGCCAGTTCGCCGAAAGCCTTTCTCGCCTGGCGGTCTTGGGCCGGCGCGGGCTGTTATCTGGTGGCGCCGGCGTGTAGGCAAAGTTTTTTGCGAACTTTATGCTTGAGGGGGGTGTGGCTGATCGGGGGAAAGTGCTTCGGCAAGGAGAAAGAAAGGAAGCAGTCCTTTTTCGAGAAAAAGGACCAAAAAGCTTTTGCTCCGACGCCTGCAGGGAGATTTTGCTGCTTCTTGCAGGCATGTCGTTGCGGTGGAGGCCGGACGGCACGATCCGCTCGCAATGTCGCTTGGGCTGGCCGGTTGAAAGACATCGAGCTACCGGGCGAGAGGCCGCCAAACCCCCCTCGCCCTGAAGCCTCCGGGACCACGCGTCCCAAACAAATCATGCGCCGGCCGGCCGGTGGTCACGCGAAATGATGCCAGGCTAACAGATCCGGCCTCACCGCCACGTCCGCATGGCCGATCCCCATGGCGGGCTGCGCGGGCGGTGCGGCCACGATGTCCACCGTCAGGCCCGCCACATTGGCGAAGTCGCTGGCGAGGTGAATCGCCGCGCCGCTGAGCTGGCCGCCGGCATAAGTGATGTCGTAGATCGCGCTGTTCGCGCCCGCGGCGATCGGGCCGAAATTGCCCGCCGTGACGCCGCTGCCGGACAGCGCCGTGCCGGTGATGCTGCCGCCATTGACGCTCGTCTGCAGCGCCCCGCGCAACGCGGTCGATCCGCCGGCACCGGCGTTGCGGATTTCGAAATGCGCGGTGCCGCCAGCGGCGATCTTGATGGTCTCCACACCGTTTACCACGCTCACTGTGGTGCCCTGCACGCCGACAATGGCGAGCTTGGTGCCGCGCGCGTCTATCGTCCCATTTACGCCGGCGAACGGCATATAGCTGTTGCCGGTGCCGGCCGCGGTGTTGTCGTAATCGCGCGTGACGGTGAGCACGCCGTTGGTGGTGAGCGCGCCGCCCGCGCTGTCGAGCACGGCGAGCGTGCTGGCGGCCGGCGCCGCGGTGGCCAGGGTGGCCGACCCGGAGGCGCCGATCGAGAGCGTGCCGCCGGTGAGCGCGTGGGGATCGACCAGCCCGCCATTGGCGAGGATCAGCCCGGTATTGGCCAGGCCGCTCAGAACGGACAGCGTGCCGCCCTGGTCGATCTGGATGGTGCCGGTGGAGCTGAGCGCGCCGGTAATGGTGCCCTGGCCGGAGCCGTCGCCGCGCTGTTCCAGCAGCCCGCTCAGCGCCAGCGCGCCGCCCGTCACGTTCACCATGCCGTTGAGTTGCAGCGTGCCGGCGAAGCTCAGCCGGGCCGCCAGATGCAGGGTGGAGCCGTAGAGCACCGCCAGGTCGCTGGCGGTGATCACGGCGCTGCCGAGCAGCGTGGTGGTGCCGCCGTTCTGGCCGAAGCCCACGAAATCCCCGGCCGCGCCGGCGATGGTGCCGCCCAGGCTGTTGCTCTTGCCGGCCAGGTCGAGCTCGCCGGTGGTGGCGTCGATCAGGCCGGCACTGGTGAGCGAGGCCGTGATGGCGCCGTTGCCGACGATGGCCGCTTTCGCCTGGTTTGTCAGCGTGCCGACGCCGTAGCTGGCACCGTTGAGCTGCAGCGTGCCGGCGTTGGTCAGCGACTGCGTGCCGGTGTAACTGCCATTCTCGATCACCAGCGTGGCGCCGGCCTGCACGGTGCGCAGGCTGGCCGAGACATCCTTGCCGTCGAACAGGATGCCACCGCCGCGCTCGTCCAGCACGGTGCCGGCGGCGAGCGTGGTGACGACGGGGGCGGCAAAGCTGAGATTGGCGCCCAGCGCCTGGTAGGTGCCCCCCGTGAGCGTGCCGCGCACATCGTTCGTCAGCGTGGTGCCGGCGCCGAACGTGGTGTTCAGCGCGTTGGCCTGCAGCGTGCCGTTATTGGTGAACACCGTGCCCTGGCCGATGACGATGCCGGCGCCGTGCACGTAGTCATTATGTAGAGTGCCGTTATTTATGAAGGTGCCTTCGATCAGCAGGCCGTCATAATCCGTGACCTCGATGAAGGCATCGTTGGTGATGGCGTTCTGCGTGCCGTCCAGCACGCCGAGCATGTTGTTGGCGAGGCCGTCGATGACGAAACGTCCCGTGCCGCTGCTGGTCAGGGTGCCACCCTCGATTACCGCCGCGTCGCTCAGAGTGACGTTCGCGCCAGAGGCGGCGATCTGTCCGCGGGCGCCGTTGTTGACGGTGGTGTCGATGGTCAGCGCGCCGGCTGTCGTGGCGGTGGCGGTGGCTTCGATCAGGCCGGCGTTCAGGGTCGTAACCGTGCCGGTGTCGAGCGTCAGGCCGCCGGTCGCGTCGATCACGCCGGCGGCGCCGTTCACGATGGCGAAGTTGCTGCCGGCGCCCAGCTCGTCATAGCCGTTGATGGTGTTGTTGACGTTGAGCAGCGTCTCGCCGGACTGGCCCGCAACCAGCGCGCTGGCCAGGGTGACGGTGCCGCCGCCGGTGAGCGTGACGGTGCCCGCAGCACCGGTGCCCAGGCCGGCGATCAGGCCGGTGCCGTGGACGTAGCTCTCCGCGATGAGGCCCTGGTTGGTGATGGTGCCGAGCAGGATGGCGGTGGAATAATCGGCGATCTGTATCGTGCCGGTATTGGTCAGGCCGGCGGTGCCGTTGAGCACGCTGAGCGTGCTGCCGGACGTCACCACGATGGCGGCGCCGCCCGAAGAGGCGAGCGTTCCGCCGGCGACCGAGCTGCCGTCCTGCAGGTAGATGTTGCCGCCCGCCGCACTCAGATGGGCGGTGGCGGCGTTGCTTATCGCGGAGGCTATCGAAAGGGTGCCGGTGGTCGCTTCGATCAGCCCGTCATTGACCAGCGTGGCGGTGCCGGTGGCAAGCGCGAGGCCGCCGGTGGCGTCGATGGTGCCCGCCGCCTCGTTGAGGATGGCCAGGCTCGTGCCGTTGCCGATCGTGCCAAAGCCCTGGATCGTGTTGTCGACATTGATCAGGCGATCGCCCTTGCCCGCTTCCTGCAGGGCGTTGGCCAGGATGACCGTGCCGCCGCCGTTCAGGTCCACCAGGCCGCCGGCCACGGAGCCCACGAGTATGCCGGCGCCGTGCACATAGGCTTCAGACAAAGTGCCGGTATTGGTGATGGTCCCGTGCAGCGTCAGTTGCGAATAGTCGGTTACCTGGAAATTGCCCTGCAGCACCAGCGCGGCGGTGCTGCCGTTCAGGGTCACGTTGCCGTCGTCGTAGATCGTGCCGCCGTTGGTGGCACTCAGCGTCCCGCCGCTGATGGTGCCGCTGGTGAGGGTGACGATGCCGCCATCGGCGCTGATGGCGCCGTTGCCCGCGTTGGTGACGGAACTGTCGATCTGCAGGGTGCCACCGGACGTGGCTTCGAGCAGGCCGCCATTCGCAATGGCCACGGTGCCGGTGTTCACGTCGAGCGTGGCGCCGGACTGGTTGGCGTCCACGATGCCGGCTGCCGCGTTGGCGAAAGTCAGTGTTCCGTAGCCGAGATCGCCCGACCCTTCGATCACGTTGTTCGTGTTGTTCAGCGCCTGGCCGGCGGCGCTGGCCTGGATCACCCGGTTGGTGATTTCGATCGTGCCGCCGCCGCTGAGCGTGGTGGTTTTCGCATCCAGCACGAGGCCGGCATCGTGGCCGTTGCCGAGCAGGATCGTGCCGCCATTGGCCAGCCTGGCGGTGGCCCCGCCATTGCCGATCTGCAGCGTCTGGTAGTCGCCGACGGTCAGCGTGACGTGCGGGCCGGTGATCAGGTTGGCCAGGGTGTTCGACACGTTCAGCGTCAGCGCCGTGGCGGAGGAGATGGTGGCGGTATCCCCGCTGCCCGGCACCTGGGCGGGCTGCCAGTTCGCGGGATTGTTGAAGTTGTCGTCATGCGCGGCGCCGGTCCAGGTATAGGATGTCACGTTCGGTCTCCTGGCCCGCACTAAGCGGGCGATTTCATCGGGGGTCTCGCGGACAGGCGGGCCCGTCCAGCTTCTCATCACGGCAGCGAACTGGTATCTTCCGGCTAGTCGAACCTGAAACCTGGCCGGGGTGGCTTTGCATTCCTCATGGCGTTCATTCTCGTGTGGACCTGCACATGAAGGCGTGCCGCAGCGGCAAAACCCGTCACGCGCCGCCGATTTATTTTTGCCCCGGCGCCCGGCCCGCGCGCGGTGAGCGACGGCGGCCTGGACGCGCTGTGGGACGGCGTGCTGCGCGGCGACGCCACCGCGCGCGAGACTTTGCTGTCGCTGCACTACCAGGAGTTTCGCGCGGTGGCCCGCCGGGTGCTGCGCGACGATGGCGGGCAGCTCGCGATGCAGCCGACGGACCTCGCGCACGAGGCCGCCCTGCGCATCCTCAAGCTGTCGCATATCGACTGGCGGGACCGGGCGCATTTCCTGGCGCTGTCCGCGCGGGTGATGCGGCAGACGCTGATCGACGAGGTGCGCCGCTTCAAGGCCGCCAAGCGGCAGATGCCGGAGGTGACGACCTGGCTGGACGGGCCGGATGCCAGGCGCCTGCTGCCGATCGACAAGCTGGACGACGCGCTCTCCGCGCTGTTCGCGATCGACGCGGACCGCGCGCGCGTGGTGGAGCTGCGCTTCTATGGCGGGCTGACTCTGGCGGAGATCGCCCAGGAATGCGGCCTGTCCGAGAGCACGGTGGAGCGGCGCTGGCGGTCCGCGCGCGCCTGGCTGCTGGCGGAACTGTCCGAGGATGCGTGACGCGGCGGCCCGGCTGCGCGAACGCCGCGCGCTGGACGCGTTCGACCACGCGCTGGGCTGGCCGCAGGAGGAGCGCGCGGCCCGGCTGCGCGTGATGCTGGCCGGCGAGCCCGGCCTGGTCGGCCGGGTGGAGCGCCTGCTGGCCGCCCAGGCCGATGCGCACCTGCTGCGCACCACCCTGCCCGCGCCGCACAGGCCGGCGCCCGAGATCGCCCTGCCGGAGCGCGTCGGCGCCTGGCGGCTGGCCGGGCAGATCGGCGAGGGCGGCATGGGCACCGTGCATCGCGGCGAACGCGTGGAAGGCGGGTTCGAGCAGACCGTGGCCATCAAGCTGATACGTGGCGGGCTGTTCTCCCGCGCGGCGGCGGAGCGGTTCGCCCGGGAGCGGGACATACTGGCGCGGCTGCACCATCCCCACGTGACGCGGCTGTATGACGGCGGCGTCACCGCGGACGGCCAGTCCTACATCGTTATGGAGCTGGTGGGCGGGCTGCCGGTCACCGAACATGCGGACCGAAGCGGGCTGGACCTGCCGGCGCGGCTGGCCCTGATGGGCGAGATCTGCGACGCGGCCGGCTACGCCCACCAGCAGGGCGTGGTGCATGCCGACCTCAAGCCGGGCAACATACTCGTCGACCCGACGCACGGGGTGAAGCTGCTGGATTTCGGCATCTCGGCTATCGCCGCGGAGGAGCACCCTGCGGCGGCGGCGTGCACCGAATCCTATGCCAGCCCGCAGCAGCGCCACGGCGCCCGGCCGACGCCGGCCGACGATGTGTTCGCGCTGGGGTGCCTGCTGGCCACGCTGACCCAGGGCCACACCAAGGCCGCCGAGGAGGCCGAACTGCGCGCGGTGATCGCGCAGGCGCGCGCCGCCGAACCGCGCGACCGCTATGCCTCCTGCGGCGCGCTGGCCGACGATCTGGGCCGGCTGCAACGCCATTATCCGGTGCGCGCGCGGCCGGCCACGCGTTGGCGCGGGCTGACGTTCTTCTGGCGCCGGCACCGGCTGGCGAGTGCCGCTTCGCTGGCCGCTGCCGCCGGGCTGGCCCTGGGCCTGGTGGCGACCACAGTGCTGGAGCTGCGCGCCCAGGCGGCGCGTGCGCAGGCGGACCAGCGCTTCGTCGAAGTGCGGGCGTTGTCGCGCTATTTGCTGGACGACGTGACCGACCAATTGCAGGCCTATCCGGGCACCACCGCCTTGCGTCGCGACATCGCCACGCGCTCGCGCGCCTATCTGGAGGGGCTGAGCCGGGTTCCGGGGGCCGCACCGGACATCAGCCTGGAGGTGGCGCGCGGCTACACCAAGACGGGGCGCATTCTGGGCCTGCCGGACATCCAGGAGATGGGCGACGCACCGGCCGCCAAGCAGGATCTCGGCCGGGCGGAGACGGCGCTGCGCGGGCTGCTCGGCCGCCAGCCCGCCGATCCGGCCATCGCCACGTCCCTGGCGCAGACGCTCAGCGCACGCGCGGCGATCGCGCGCACGGTGGACAACGATGCCGGGCTGGCACGGCGGCTCTACGACGAGGCGGTGCGCCTGACCGACGCGCCGGGCAACGCGCGCGGACCGTGGACGGCCTGCTGGTGCAGGCGCGGGCGCTGATCGGGGTGGCCGAGTTGCTGGACGATGCCGGGCGCGCGCGCGAAATGTTGGCGCCGCTGGACCGGGCGGCGGCCGATCTGGCGGGCGTGGCCGCGGCGCCGGACCGCGTGGCCGTGGCGCTGACCCGGGCGCAGTTGCTGAACCTGCGCGGCGACGCGGTGTATTACCTCGGCGACGTGGCCGGGTCGTTGCCGCTGTATCAGGCAAGCGGCTGCGGTGCTCGACGGCGCACGGGGAAAGATGCCGGACATGCGGCTGCTGGAGCGCAGCGCGTTCACCTCGTGGAACGTGGCGGCCGTGCTGGACGAGCTGGGGCGCCACGCGGAGGGCCTGGCGGTGATTGAGCGCGGCGTGGCCGATGCCGAGATGATGCGGCTGTTCGAAGACAGCACGCGGGCGCGCCACGTGGTCGACGTGGTGCACACGCAGCGCGCACAGGCCTTGGCCGCGGTGGGCCGGTTCGACGAGGCGGTGGCGCAGGCGCGCGCGGAGCTGGACGCGGTGAAGGCCACGGCGGCCGCCTCGCCCGGCAGCTTCGAGGCGGCGCGGGCGATCCCGGTGGTGCTCCGGCCGGTGGGCGAGGTGTATCTGGCGGCGGGGCGGCGGGACGAGGCGTGTGCGGCGTTCGCCGAGGCGCGGCGGGACTGGCAGGCGCTGGCCGGGCGGGCGGGGATGACGGGGTTCGATGTCTCGACGGAGGTGCCGGTGCTGGACCGGGAATTGACGGGCGTGTCGCTGACGCGTCGGGATTTTCGTCTCGGCGCGTTTCAGGCAGGCAAGAAAGCAGTCCTTTTTCGAGAAAAAGGACCAAAAAGCTTTTACTCCGACGCCTGCCCCGAGGTCTGCGCTCTTATTGCCGGTCGATGCGTTGGCGGAGGCAGCCTCGACCTTCGTGCAGTCGTCACAGCAAAAGCTTTTTGGTCCTTTTTCTCGAAAAAGGACTGCTTGCTTGCCTCGCTGCGCAACACGGCCACGCCTTGTGTCCCGGCGCGTCCGCGATAGGCTGCCGCCCGAATGTCCGACGATCCGCGCCTCTTCTCGCCATCCGCCACACGCAACCGGGAGCCGATCCTGCAGGTGCTCCGGCAGCATCTCCCGCAGGCCGGGCTGGTGCTGGAGGTGGCCAGCGGCAGCGGCGAGCACGTGGTCCATCTCGCAGCCGCCCTGCCCGGGCTCGTCTGGCAGCCGACCGAGCGCGCCGCGGCGGAATGCGCCAGCATCGACGCCTGGGCCAGGGACCTCTCAAACGTGCGGCCGGCCTGCGTGCTGGACGCCGCCGCGCCGGTCTGGCCGGTCGCCGCTGCCGACGCCGTTCTGTGCATCAACATGATCCACATAGCGCCCTGGCCCGCGGCCGAAGGCCTGATCGCCGGCGCCGCCCGGATCCTGCCGCCGGGTGGCCTGCTGGCGCTCTACGGCCCGTATCGGCGCGGCGAACGGCCATTGGAGCCGGGAAACATCGCGTTCGACGCAGATCTGCGCAGCCGGGATCCGGCGTGGGGTCTGCGCGAGGTGGCGGCGGTGGCCGGATGCGCCGACCGGGCCGGGTTCGGCGCGCCGACGGTGGCCGAGATGCCGGCGGACAATCTCATGCTGCTGTTCCGGCGCTTGCCGGGCAATACCAACCCAGATAGAGATTGACCCAACCAGGCAAGCAAGAAAGCAGTCCTTTTTCGAGAAAAAGGACCAAAAAGCTTTTGCTCCGACGCCTGCAGCGAAGCCTACGCTCGTATTGCAAATCGATGCGCTTGCAGTCGTAGCCAAATCCCGGTGCAGGCGTCACAGCAAAAGCTTTTTGCTTTTTTTTCTCGAAAAAGAAGGCCTTCCTTCCTTGCTGCCGATAAGATCGCGGGAGCACGCCCTGTTGCGAAACGGCATGTCCGTTCGCGTTCGCTGCGGCGGGCGCCTCGCGCAGATTACCGGCGCGACGCCTTGATCGGACTTTCGCTTACAGCCACGAGCGATCTGGCAATTCCTGATCAGAACGCGGCGTTTGGTGCGCCGGCAATACGCTCAGTGATAATAGATGTGGTGTCCGGTCACGCCGCCGACCGGCGTCACGAACCGGAACCTGCGGTCCCAATCATAAACGGTGGGCTCGGCCTGAACCTGCGCGAAGTTGTTGTTCACGATGAACGGCATGTACATCGACTGCGTCGATCCGGCGGCGATCTGATACTGGCAGCAATGGAAATGCCCGCGCTGGATATGCGGACCGCCGCCCTGCGCGGTCCACGAGTTCGGATCGTCCGGGTGTTCGACGATGAGCTTGCCATGTCCGAAATCATAATAGCGGCCGGTGCGCTGCGCCGCCGCGGCTGCCAGCATCGGCGCATTGTTGTTGCCGGCGATGTCGAGGCCTTCGCCGTTTGCAATGCCGCCACCCGGTATCCAGAAATGATAGGTGCGTTTCGCGGTCGATACGGGGATCTCCAGCAACGCCTTCGCCCGCGCAAAGGCCTGCGCCCGGCTGGCAAAAACCTCGTTCATGGAATTGTTGGCGGCGAACGTGATCGGCCCGCCGGCCGGGTTCATCGTGCCGCCGTTGAGGTAATGCATGTTCAGGCTGCCGTTCGGCTGGCACTGGATTGCGGCGCGCGCGAAATTCGCGTGCCGTACGGCAGGCCCCACGCTGCCGCCCAGATAGGCCGCGGCGGCCAACTCGGCTTGGACTTCCAGCGTCTGGTCGTCGCAGCGGCGCAACGCTGCATCCGGCTCGGACGCGCCGCGCTGCTGCAGCACATGGGCCGCCTCGTGGACCAGCAGGGCAAAGCCGGGCTTCGTCGCGGGCCGGAATGCTTCGGGCTGGATCACGATGGTGTCGCCGCACGCAAACGCGGTGGCATCCATAAGCGACGGCGTTTCTGCCAGCCGCAACTTCAGGCCACCAAAACCGCACCGGAACACGCTCTCCAGTTCGCAGCGCAAAGCATCCGGGAGCGCTTCGGCCTGCTCTACGTCGCGTGCCACCTGTTGCGCGATGGGAGCGTCGACGACATCGCCCCGAACACAAAACGCGTCTCTCAACGGCCTCTCCCCTGGTCACCGGCTTCGATCATGCTGCCCGTCCGCCAACCTTGCGACGAAGCGGGCGGAAGATAGGCGGCCCCCGTTGCGCCAGGCAAGGCGTGCGCTGCACTGGTATGTAACCGCCCGGCTGTGCCGGGTTGTGCGGCAGGGTGGCCTGGTGCAGGGTGATCTGGGCCGCTCAATACGCCGGGACATGATACAATCTGCCGGGCAGGCCACAGGCTTTGGCGTTCGACCGAAACCCGAGAGAGGGCCCGATGCCGCGTCATCCGCTCGATATGTTCCGGCTTGTTCTGTTCGGTCTGGCGGCGGGGAGCCTGGCAGCGCCGGCGCGCGCCGCCGGTCCACTGGTCAGCGTTCTGACGCAGCACAACGACAATTTCCGCGACGGCGTCAATGCCGGCGAGACCATACTGACACCGGCGAACGTGAACACGACGCAGTTCGGCATGCTGTTCAAGGTCGCGGTCGACGACCAGGTGTTCGCGCAACCGCTCGTGGTAGCCCAAATCGGCATTAAGGGCGCCACGCGCAGCGTGCTCTACGTCGCCACCGCCGCCAACAGCATATACGCCTTCGATGCGGATAGCGGCGCGCTGTACTGGCACGTCAATCTGGGGCCGCCTATGAGCATGGCGATCGCCCATTGGGGCTGCCAGGATACGCTGGGCTCCGCCGGTATCATGAGCACGCCGGTGATCGCCAACGGCGCGCTGTATGTGGTGGCGCAGACCGTGCAGGGCGGCGTCTCCACCCACAGCCTGCATGCAATCAACCTGGCCACCGGGGCCGAGCTGCCGCACAGCCCGGCCACCATCAGCTCGCCGGACTTCAACTCCTACGACGCGCTGCAGCGCCCGGCGCTGCTCTCCGCCAATGGGCGCATCTACTTCTCCTTCGCTTCGCATTGCGACCAGGGATCGTGGAAGGGCCTCACCTTCGCCTACGACGCCACCTCGCTGGCCCAGGTGGGCGTGTTCGACGCCGCACCCTCGGATAACGGCAACGGTATCTGGCAGTCCGGCAACGGCGCCGCCGCCGACCCGGCCGGCAACGTCTATTGGGTGACCGGCAACGGCAGCTGGGATGGCGCCACCAATTTCAGCGAGACCATGCTGAAGGCCAGTCCCGCCCTTTCGCTGCAGGACTGGTACACCCCGTCCGACTACCAGAACCTCGACACCTACGATGCCGACCTGACCGCCTCCGGCCCGCTGCTGCTGCTGGGCACCAGCCGGCTGATCGGCGGCGGCAAGGACGGCAACCTGCGCATGGTGGACACCACGGACATGGGCCATCTCGGCGACGCCGCCGCGCAGGTCTGGCAGGCCACGCCGTCGCACATACACTCGCTCGTGTATTACAACGCCCATCTCTACGTATGGGGGCAGAGCGACTATCTGCGCGTGTTCGCCTTCAACGGCAGCAGCTTCGCCACCGCGCCGAGCTACACCGGCCCGCTGCAGGCGATCGGCCATCCTGGCGCCTCGCTGTCCCTCTCGGCCGATGGCCAGGCCAACGGCATACTCTGGGCGGCGACGAACGCCCAGGGCCAGTCCGGCGGCCTCGGCGCCTGGCACATGACCGAACCCGGCATCCTCTACGCCTACAACCTGGCCAACATGGCGCAGATCTGGAGCAACGAGCAGAACCCGGCCCGCGACGATTGCGGCAACTATGCCAAGTTCACCGCGCCCACCATCGCCAATGGCCGCGTCTATCTGCCGAGTTTCGGCACCGCGCAGACGCAAAGCGGCCAGGTCTGCGTCTATGGCCTGTTGCAGACCCCGCCCGCCGCCGCCAGCGGTGCGCTGCGCAACGGCATCTATATCGTGACCAGCGCCAATAGCGGGCAGGCGCTGGACGATCCGGCCTCCTCCCGGCTGGCCGGCACCACGATCCAGCAATACCCGGTCAATAACGGGCTGAACCAGCAATGGGTGGTCCGCAACCTGGGCCGCGGCGTCGTCACCCTGGTCAACCGCGCCAGCGGCCAGGCGCTCGAGGTGGCGCATGGCTCGGCCGCTCCGAGTGCCGCGGTGGACCAGGATCCGTTCCAGGGCGGGCTGTGGCAGCAATGGACCGCCACGCCACTCGCCGGCGGGGCGTTCGAGCTGACCAGCCTGGCCGACGGCCAGGCCCTCGACGTGACCGGCGGCTCGACGGCGGCCACCGCCCTGATCGACCAGTATCCCTATCACGGCGTCGCCTGGCAGCAATGGGTCTTCACGCCCGCCAAGTGAACCGCCGCGCCAGGCGGACGGGCCGGACATGAGCCTCGACCGGCGACAGATGCTCGGCGGCGGCCTGCTTCGGCTGCGGCCCTGACGCTGGGCGGCGCGGCCCCTGCCCCGATGCCGATGCGCATGGAGGAGCCGCGGCCGGGGCGCCCGAAGGTGCCCAGGCTGCCCGCCATCCTGTGCCGCAGCGCCGGCACGCTCGGCATCGACGCCGCCTGGCGCCAGCTCGGGCGCGGCGGCGACACGCTGGACGCTGCCCTGGCCATCGCCACGGCACAGGAGGACGACCCGAACGACACTTCGGCCGGCCTGGGCGGCCTGCCGACGCAAGACGGCAGCGTGGAGCTGGAGGCCTGCTGCCTGCACGGCCCCACCCGCAAGGGCGCCGCGGTGGCCGGGCTCGGCGGCATACGCAATGCGGCCCGCCTGGCCCAGGCCGTGATGCTGCACGCCGACGCCCCGTTGCTGGTCGGCGCCCGGGCGCAGGATTTCGCCATGGCGCAGGGCTTCGCGCCCGCCACGCTGCTGACCGAGCGCGCGCGCCATACCTGGGCGCTGTGGCAACATTTGCGCGCCGCCGCCGGGCTGCCCGCGACCGGCGGCCCGCTCTGGCCGACCGATGCCGGCACGCCGGACTACCTGCCGGCCACGCAGCGCACGCTCGATGCGCTGGTAAACCGGCTCGCCCGCGTGGCGCAGGATGGCGGCCTGGCGCCGCAATGGACCTGGCGCGCCGCCCTCGATGCGCTGCTGCCGGCCGCCGCGCCGTTCTACGCCTCCGCCGTGGATGCGCAGGGCCGCATCTCCTGCGCCGCCACCAGCAGCGGCCTGCCGTGGCGGATGCCAGGAGGCGCCAGCGACATCGCGATGATCGGCGCCGGGCTGTGCCTCGATCCCGCGGTGGGTGCGGTGGGCGCCAGCGGCAGCGCCGCGGCCAATCTCAGGATCGGCGGCGCCCAGTCGATCGTACAGGCCATGCGACGCGGCCTGTCGCCGGAAGACGCCGGCCTGGACGCCCTGCATCGCCTCGCCGACAGCTACGGGCCGGATCGCGATGCTCTGCGCCTGATCGAGATCGTCTATTACATCCAGCGCGTGGACGGCGCCTATGCCTGCGTTTCGCTCTGGCGCGGCGATCGCACCGGCCATGTCCGGACCTATACGATCCACGATGGCGTCAGGCGCTCCGAGACGTGCGCGTTCCTGTTCGATGGGAGTCCGCTGATGCGGGCTGGGTGATCCGGCGCGGCAAGTTGGCTGGTTGCCGATGCGTGATGCGGCGCGGGCCACATGCCGCAAGCCGGCAAACAGGCCTGCAGGCGCTGATCGGCCTGACCGGAGGCGCGCATTGAAACCGCAATCAGCCGCTTCAACCGGGCTGCGCTACGGCGGCAAGTTTTCAACTCTGATCGACGCATACGCTCCCAAACATGAGAGCGCGCGTCGATCTCGCGCTTACGAAGCGGCGACGCGCACTGCGGGGCGGTATTTCGCTATGAGGTCTTCGCGTGACGTCGTGCCGAAGGATACCGCGGCGGTGCCGCCGGCGAGGATGATCTCCACCTCCGTGATGCCGATGAAAGCCAGCACCCGCCTGAGATAACCGGTTTCATGGTCGGATGCCGCAGCAGGCAGGCCCTGGTCGTATGCGCCGCCCGAAGCGATGATGATCTTGCAGGTCTTGCCGGTGACCAGACCCTTGCGTTCGGGCGGGCCGGAGTGGGTGACGCGAGGGCGGACGACGAGGTCTATCCACGCTTTCAGGTTCGCGGGCACGGTAAAGTTGTACATCGGCGTTCCGATGAGTATCTGATCGGCGGCGAACAATTCGGCGATCAGCCCATCCGATACCGCCAAGGCCTGCCGCATCTCCGGCGTATGCTCGTCGGCCGAGCGGAAAACGCCATCTATCCACGGCGCACCGACATAGGGGAGATCGGTTTTTGCAAGATCCCGCAGAACGACGGTGCCGCCGGCGTGCGTCGCCCGCCAGGCTTCGACGAAGTCGTCGCTGAGCGTGCGCGAGATCGAATCGGCGCCACGCGGGCTGGATTGGATGTTAAGAAGTGTCGGCATGTGGGTCCTCTCGTGCAGGCCAGCGCCAGCCAGCCATATGGTCAACTTGATTGACTATATGGATTTCTAGATGCCTCGTCGGATACAGTCAAGAGACTTTACTAATTTGGAAAAAACCCCGCCCAACGTCGCCCAGGGCTTGATGGCGGCATCGCGCGCCCACACGACCGCCGTGACGGCGCGCCTGGCGCTGCACGGATATGGCGATTTTCCGTTCGCGTCGGCGAGCCTGCTGTGGCTGCTGGATTCGCGTGGCGCGCGGTCCACGGCGCTGGCGCAGCGGGCCGGTGTGAGCAAGCAGGCGATGAGCCAGCTGGTCAGGCTCATGGAGCAGAAAGGTTATCTGGAGCAGGTGCCAGACCCGACGGATACGCGGGCGAAACTCGTGCAACTGACCGAACGTGGCGAGGCGGTGAAAATCGCCTGCCTGACCGTTCGAAGGGAACTGAATCGCGAGACGGCACGGATTTTGGGATCGGAGGAAGCTGCGCGGCTCGAGGCAAACCTGCAGATTGCCGCTGGCCTGTTCGAAGAAATGTCGCGCAGCAGCGCCTAACCGCCTGCCTCCCCGCCCTCAGTGCGATGGCGCTCGATGCGCGCGCTGTCAGCGTTCTCGCACATGATCACGAACCGTAGCCCACAGCACCAGCAAGGCGAGCGGATAGCCCGCCGCCGTTGCCCAGAAGCTGGGCTGGAGGCCGTAGATCGGCAACAGCCGGCCCGCCGCATACAGGCTGAGCGCGCCGCCGCAATTGCCCGCGAACGCCCCCATGCCGATCGCCACGCCGATGCGCGACGCGGGAAACGCGGCGGCGGCCAGCCCGAAAATGTTGGTGGAAAACCCCTGGTGGCCGGCGAGCGCCAGGCCGATCAGCAAAACGCTCGGCCACAGCCCGCCGACATGCACGATCTGGGCGATCGGCAATACGCAGGCGGCGAAGATGGCCATCGCGGACCACAGCGCCGTGCGCCGCGCCAGGCCGGCACGCGCCAGCAGGGCGGGCAAGGCACCGCCCGATACCGCGCCCAGGGCGGCCATCGCATAGACCGCCGCCACCGGCGCGCCGATCTCGCGCATGTCGAGATGGAAGCGGCGATGGAAGAAATCCGGCAGCCAGAACAGCATGAACCACCAGGCCTGATCGGTCAGGAACTTCGCCGCCGCGATCCCCCAGGCTGCATGGCTGCGCAGCACGGACCCGCCCGCGGCGGGCGGCAATACCGCGGTCTCCGCGCTGACATCGGTCATGCGGCCGAGCGGCAGGGCCAGCCAGAAGCCGAGGCACACCAGGCCGGCCGCACCCAGCGTCACGATCGTGCCCTGCCAGCCGATGCGCACGTAGAGCGCCGAGACGATCAGCGGCGTCAGCATGGCCGCGATATTCGGCGCCATGTTGCCGACGCCGATCACCAGCGTGCGTTCGTCAGGGCGGAAAAAAGTGGCCACCGCCTTCATGCCGGCCGGCGTGCCGATCGCCTCGAACACGCCGAGGCCCACGCGGGCGGCGATGAATTGCGGCACCGTGCGCGCCGCCGCATGCAGGATGGAGGCGATGCTCCAGCCGCCGAGGCCGGTGGCAAAACCCCAGCGCAGGCCGGCGCGATCCATGAACCAGCCGGCGCCGAGCAGGGCGGCCGCAATGGCGATCTGGAACGCCGTGGTCATGGCGCCGTAATCAGCGCCGGTCCAGCCGAAGCGCTGGTCCAGCACGGGCTTGAGCAGTCCGAGCACCTGCCGGTCGGCGTAGCCCACCATCGTCACCGCAAAGGTGAGCACGAGGAAAACCCAGCGCAGCCAGCCGTATCCGGCCGGACTTGCGACCATATGCGGCGCGCCCGTGTCAGAAATCCTTGTGCAGCTCGATGCCGAAATAACGCCGGTAGTCGCGCGGCACGTAGCGCACGGTGCCGCCGAGCGCGCCGTTCAGGTTGCCATCCACGAGATAGGACGCGTAATTCGTATCGAGTATGTTGCGCACCAGGCCGGTGACCCGCCAGTTATGGTCGAGATCGGCCAGCCCGATGCTGGCGTTCCAGATCCCGTAGGCCTTTTGCACGGTGTTCGGCGTTTCGGTCAGCTGGTATTGGGTGGATGTCTGCCAGTTGAAATCGGTGTTCAGGCCGAGATCGTAGCGGTCGCTTAACGGTATGGTGTAATGCGCGCGCGCATCGAGCTTCCATTTCGGCGCGAAAGGCAACGGCTCGCCGTTGATGTCGCAGCTCGTGGCGGCGTTCGCCGGGCAGGCGAATCTGGTCGACCGTGGCTTCGGTGTAGGCGAACAGCCCGGTCAGATCGAGATTGCCGAACGGGCGCGCGGTCAGGTCGCCTTCAACACCCTTGGTCGATACGGTGCCGGCATTGATCAGCCGGGTGACCAGCGCACCGGCGACGTCGGAGGCGAAATTCGCCTGGTAGTCGGTGAAGTCCTGGATGAAGCCGTCGAGATTGGCTTGCACCCGGTTGTGCAGGAAGCGCGATTTCAGGCCGATCTCGTAGGCGTTCGAGGTCTCCGGCTTCAGGGCGTTGGTCTGCAGGGCGGTCTCGTTGAAGAACACGTTGAACGCCGGGCCCTTGTAGCCGCGCGAGTAGGTGAAATACGCCATGCTCTGCGGCGCGATGTCGTATTGCAGGCCGATCCGGTCGGAATAGGCGGGAACGGTGGTGCCGCCCTGGCTGTGGAACGAGGGCGCTATGCCGGTGAGCGACACGGGTGAGTCCGAGACGCGGCCCTGCTGGTAATCCAGCGTGTCGACCACGCCGCGCACGCCGATCACGCCGCGGAAGCGGTCGGTGAAATGCAAATTCGCCTCGCCGAACAGCGCCACGTCATTGCCGTCCGTGCTGTATTGCGCCTGGCCCACATTGGGCACCTGCCGGGCCCGACCAGCCGCAGCAGGTCGCGGCCGTATTGTTCGCTGTCGACGGCAAGCGCGTAGAACAGATCCGACCTGGTAATCGACGAAGCCGCCTTTCGGCGAGGCGAAACGCACCTCCTGGGTGAACTGGTTGAACAGCAGGTAGCCGGTATCGGCGAGCTGCGGGTATTTCGGCGCCAGGATCGAGGTCTGGTCGTAATCCTGGTGCTGCGTGTTGTGCCAGATGCGGTAGGCGGTGATCGAAGTCAGCGTGTAATCGCCGAACATGCTTGTCGATGCGCAGCGAGATGCCGCCGTTGTCGTCGTTCGCCGTGCTGGTGAAATTGTTGCTGATCGTGGTGTTGCCGTTGCCGGCGACCACGCCGGATGCGGCAAGATCGCGCGCGAGCATGGTGCTTTGCGTGATCAGCCCGGTGGGATAGGCCGTCTGCGCCGTGCTGGAGAACACGCCGTTCGGCACCGTGTCGTGCGATTTCAGGTAGTCGAATTCGAGCCGGACTTTGAGATCGTCGGACGGCTTGTATTCGAGCTTGGTGCGGAAGCCGTCATGCGTGTAGCCGTTGACCTCCTTGTCGTTGTACAGATTGTGCACGTTGCCATCGAAGCCGCCGGCGAGGATCGTGGTGATACCGGTCAGGTTCGGCGCCAGCGTGCCCGAGACGCCGCCCTCCAGCCGGTATTCGCCGCCGCCGGAGTAGCCCGCCGCATCGGCATAGGCATGCAGGTCGGACGTGGGCTCGCGCGTGGTGATGTTGACCACGCCGGCGGACGCGTTCTTGCCGAACAGCGTGCCCTGCGGGCCGCGCAGCACCTCCACCTGGTCCAGCCCGGAGAGATCGAGCGTGGATTGCCCGGCGCGCAGCAGCACCACGTCGTCCAGCACGGTCGAGACCGAGGGCTCCACGCCGGGCGAGGTGGAAATCGTGCCGATGCCGCGCAGGAAGATGGTGCGGTCCTTGTTGGACGAGCTGGTGCGGAAATCGGCACTCGGCACCTGCGCCAGGATATCCTGCACGTTGTTGAGGTTATCGCGCTTGAGCTGCGCCGCGCTGAGCACCGTGATGGCGACAGGGACTTTCTGCAGCGGCTCGGACCGCCTGCGCGCGGTGACGACGATGTTCTCCAGTCCCTGGGGCGCCGGCGGCTTGGCTATGCCGGCTGGCGTCTGTGCCTGTGCGGCGCCGGGCAGCACGGCGCCAGGCGCCAGGGCAACACTCAGCAGGAGGCACGCACGCAAGCGCCCAAAGCGCTCCGATTTGCGAAACAGCCGATGCATTGTTTTCTCCCCGTCTACGCCGGTTCTTGATTACTCTTTTGGGCGATACATACTTTTCTAGTAGGATACGTCAAGCGGCTGGTGTTGCATACGCGGCAGCACGTGGCGGGCGAACAGATCGCATTCCGCCGCATGCGGATAGCCCGACAGGATAAACGCGTCGATGCCGCACTGGCGGTAGGCCTCGAGCTTGGCCAGCACCTGGTCCGGGTCGCCCACGATGGCGGCACCGCAGCCCGATCGCGCCCGGCCGATGCCGGTCCACAGATTGGCCTCGGCATAGCCCTCATCATCGGCGGTATCGCGCAATTCGGCCTGACGGCCCACGCCGAGCGAATTGCTGTCCAGCGAGCGGGCGCGTATGCGCGCGCCCTCCGCATCGTCCAGGCGGGAGAGCAGGCGACGCGCCGCCAGCCGGGCTTCGGCCTCGCTCTCGCGTACGATCACGTGCACGCGGTAGCCGAACCGCAGGCGGCGACCGTGGGCGGCCGCGCGTGCGTTGAGGTCGGCTACGATCGCGCGCACCGCAGGCAGGCGGTCCGGCCACATGAGATAGACGTCGGCCTGCCGTGCTGCAGTATCGCGCGCGGCCTCCGACAGGCCGCCGAAATAGAACAGCGGCGCGCGGCCGGCGGTCATGCGCAGCCGCGGCGGGGCGATGCGCAATTGGTAGAACTCGCCGTCGAAATCGATGTCGCGGCCGTCGAGCAGGTCGCGCAGGATGGTCATCGCCTCCAGCGTGCGGCGGTAGCGCGGCGCGCTGTCCAGCGTCTCGCCCGGGATGTCGCTGGAGATGATGTTCACCTTCAGGCGACCGCCGAGCATCTGGTCGATCGTGGCGAGCTGGCGCGCCTGCTGCGGCAGCCACATCTCGCCGACGCGCAAGGCGGCCAGCAGGTGGATGCGGCGGGTCAGCGGCGCCATCGCGGCGGCGAACGCCATGGTGTCCAGCCCGAGCGCGTAGCCGGAGGGCAGCAGCACCTGGTCGAGCCCGGCCGTCTCGGCGCCCAGCACGATGTCACGGCAATGCGCGAAGCTGGATTGCAGGCCGGCATCCGGCACGCCGAGGAATTCGTAATCGTCGTCGCAAAGGGCCGAGAACCAGGCGACCTCGCAGGTGCCGCTCATGGCAGCGGCGACCCGCGCCAGGCGGTATAGACGCGATACCAGTCCGCCCGTGTCCAGCGCACGGAATAGGCCTCGGCGGCCTGGGCGATGCGCTCCGCCGTCTGCGAGCCCACGATCGGGATTGGTGCCGCGGGATGGGCCATCACCCAGGCATAGGCCGCGGCCGTGCGCGACACGCCCTGCTCCTGCGCTACCGCGTCCAGTGCCGCGGCGACGGCGCGGCTACGCGGGTCGGCGGCATCGCCGGCCAGCCGGCCGCCGCCCAGCGGCGACCAGGCTAGCACGGCCAGTTGTGCGCGCATCGCCAGGTCCAGCGTGCCGTCCTCGACCGGGGACGCGGCCAATGCCGAGAGCTCCGGCTGGATGCTGGCGAGCGGATACGCCATGAAACGCATCAGCGCCTCGGTCTGCTGCGGCGTGTGGTTCGACACGCCGGCGGCGGCGATCTTGCCCGCCTGTCGCAGCCGGTCGAACGCGCCGGCCACCTCCTCGGGATGCGCCAGCAAGTCCGGGCGGTGGATCTGGTAGAGCTCGATCGTCTCTGTGTCGAGGCGGCGCAGCGAAGCCTCGCAGGCGGCGACCAGATAGGCGGCGCTCGAATCGTACGGCACGCCCATGGAGATGCCGGCCTTGGTCGCCAGAACCATGCGCTTGCGCAGGCCGGGCTCCTGGGCCAGCACGCGGCCCAGCAGCGCCTCGGCCGCGCCGAACGGCTCGCCATTGTCGGGGCCGTAGATATCGGCGGTGTCGAACAGCGTGATGCCGGAATCCAGGGCGGCGTGGATCAGCGCGGCGGCGTGCCGCGTATCGTCGCCCTTGAAGCGCCACATGCCCCAGGCCAGGCCCGAGACTTCGATCGCCGTGCGGCCGAGATGGCGGGAACGGGCAGGAAGGGACAGGGTCATGCGATGCGAGCTACCGTGTGTGGGCGCATCTGCTAACGTAGCGCCTGCCGCCTCGCAAGGCTGGTGCTACATCGCATGACAGGAGTAACGACCACATGCGTTTCGGATTGATCGGCACAGGGCTGATGGCACAGGAACATATTCGCAATCTGCGCCTGGTGGGCGGATGCGAGGTGGTGGCGCTGGTCGACCCGCAGCCGCAATCGCGCGCCTGGGCGCGCAACACGCTCGGCGATAGCCGCCGGCGCGGCTGCGGAGTATGACGACGTGGCGGCCATGCTGTCGCAGACCAGGCCGGATGCGGTGATCGTGGCGTCGCCGAATTACACGCACCACGCCGTGCTCGGTCCGCTGTTCGGCACCGGTATCCACATACTTTGCGAAAAGCCGCTGGCGACCACCATCGCCGACGCGCGCGATGTGGCGGCGCGCGCCGCCGCTCATGACGGCGTGTTCTGGGTCGGCATGGAATACCGCTACATGCCGCCGGTCAGCCGCTTCATCGAACAGATACATGCCGGGCGCGCCGGGCGGCTGGTGCGGCTCTCGATCGCCGAGCACCGGTTTCCGTTCCTGCCGAAAGTGGGTGACTGGAACCGCTTCAATCGCAACACCGGCGGCACGATGGTGGAGAAATGCTGCCATTTCTTCGATCTCATGCGCGCTCATCGTCGGCGCAGGAACCGGTGCGCGTCTTCTGTTCGGGCGCTGCGGATGTGAACCATCGCGACGAGCGCTATGATGGTGCCGTGCCGGACATCATCGACAACAGCTACACCATCGTCGAATTTCGCAGGTGGCGTTCGCGCGATGCTGGATCTCTGCATGTTCGCCGAAGGCTCGGAGGAGCAGGAGGTGCTGGTCGCGACAGGCGATACCGCCAAGCTCGAGGTCGGCATTCCCAGCGGCATCATCACGCATAGCCCGCGTACCGCGTTCCGCGATCCGGCGCAGGTTCGCCGCGAGATGGTGGCGGTGGACGCGGCAGTGCTCGCCGCAGGGCACCATCATGGCGCGACCTACTACCAGCTGCGCGCTTTCCTGAATGCCGTGCCGGGCGCGGCAAGGTTGCGGTAACGGCGCAGGACGGCGTGGCCGCCGTGGCCATGGGCCTGGCGGCGGAGCGCAGCGCTGCGGAGCATCGATGCGTGGGGATTGCGGAGATCGGCTGACGCGCCATCGTTGAGGTGCAGGCAAGGAAGAAAGTAGGGTTTGTCGAGAATTATCTTGAAGTTATGATCGCGGCGGCAAGGTAGATCATCGCTGAAAAGCTTTGATCTGTCTTGTCGCTGCGCGGGCAATGCGTTTGAACTCCTTCAGCATGCAGCGGCCCCAGGCGGCATCCCTGTGGTCTGGCAGCGTGCGCCACTTGGCGACGGTCTTTGGTTCAGCTCGAAGCGCGCCGCAAGGGTCCTGTGCTTTCTTTCGACCTTTGGAGCTCGGCTCGAATACGCGGCGTTGTTCGGACCTGCATGTAGAACGCTGCCTTGGTGCCTCTTCCCCATCTCGCGTCAGTGTTGCACCATCACACATGGGACCAAACACTACTTTCTTCCTATCTTACGATCTCCACGCTAGCCGTCTGCCCCGCAACCAGCCGCATACCGTCCGGCAAACGGTCGATCGCGATATGCACCGGAACGCGTTGTGCCAGCCGCACCCAGGTGAAAATGGGATTGACCGAAGCCAGACCGCTCGCATCCGTCGTGGCGTTCGGCACAACGATGCCGCGCGCCACGCCGGCGACGTGGCCTTCGATCGGCGCGTGCCAGCCGATGAGCAAAGCGCGCGCGTGGTCGCCATCATGTATGTTGGCGAGCTCGGTCTCTTCGAAATAGCCGTCGATCCAGAATGACTGCGCATCGACGACGGTGAGCACACGCTGTCCGGTCACGCCGTAATCGCCGATGCGGGCTTCCAGGTTGGTGACGAAACCGTTCACCGGCGAGACGATGCGGGTGCGCTCCAGATTGACCTTCGCCTGCGCCAGCGTGGCCAGCGCCTGGGCCACGGCGGCGGTGGCCTGGCGAGCGGTGCTGAGATAGCTCTGGCGTTCCTCGAGCGAGGTGGAGAGATCGGTGAGCTTGAGGCGGCGCTGCGCCTCGGTCTGCTTGTTCGCCTCGTTGATGCGGGCCTGGTCCAAATTGGCCTGGGCATTGTCGACGGCGATGGCGAAGTCGGTCGGTTCGATCTCGAGCAGGAGGTCGCCGCGATGGACATACTGGTTGTCGGCCACCGGCAGGCTGGCGATGCGGCCGGAGATCTCCGGGGCGAGGGTGACGACGTTGGCGCGCACGGTCCCGTCGCGCGTCCAGGGCGGTGCCGCGTAGGATTGCCAGGCAGCCCAGGCGGCGACGATGGCGGCGGCCAGCACCATGAGCGTGACG
This sequence comes from uncultured Alphaproteobacteria bacterium, assembly GCA_963795825.1. GTDB lineage: Bacteria > Pseudomonadota > Alphaproteobacteria > Acetobacterales > Acetobacteraceae > BOG-908. The sequence goes on from CAWCIW010000005.1 coordinate 949,220, forward strand.
AGCACGGGGACCAGGCGGGGTGCTGCGCCGTGGCGGGCCGGGGCGAGCTTGAGGGGGGCGGTCAGGGTGTCGTCAGGATTGGGCATCAGCTCAGTCTTCCTACGGCGATCACGATGGCGGAGAAGATGATCACCAGAAGGCACAAATTCACCAGAGCGGGGTGCCAGATGCGGCTGGTGAGGCCGGTCCGGTCGATCACCTGGCGAAGGGCGAGGAGAAGGAACCAGGCGGCTACCAGCATGGGGGCGATCGGGGAGACCAGGATGCCGAACAGGTTCACTTCGGCGTATCGCATGGCGGATGTTCCTGGCGAAGCTGGTATTCGTGGCGCGGCAGGAGTTCGCTCGGGTCCGCCCTGCCTCCTTTCGAAACGCGCTATTTTTCTACTGTAGCCGGCGCGGCGCCGAAATAGGAATCGTGCCGGTTCAGGGCTTCCTGCAGGGCGAGCAGGGACGCCCTCACGCGCAAGGCCTCCGGCATCGGGTCGCCGGCGAAGGCCTGGTCGGCGCTGCGCAGCGCCTGGCTGGCGGCATCGAGGCGGCCTTCGCCGAGCGCCGCCAGCAGCGCGCCGAGCGCGGGCACGTGGCTGAACCTGGCGGCCCAGAACCGGAGCCGCAGGGCGGCGCCGCCGACGAACAGCGCGCTGGCCACTTCGGCATGGGCCCGCTTGCTGCTGCCTTCCGGCAGGGCGGCCAGGCGGCCATACATCAGCGCTTCCCAGGCGCGCTGGGTGGGCGGGCGTCGCGTCGTGGCGAGGCGGCGGAAATCGCGCAGGGTGAGCAGGCGCAGCCGTTCGGCGCGGCGTTCCGGGGAGAGCTGCGGCAGCAGGGTCATGCCGAGCAGGCCGAACCCGACGCCCACGACGATCGCCAGGGTGGTATTGTAGAAGGCGGCCGTGTCGTATTGCGGCAGGTTCGCCGGCGCCAGCAGCGGGGTGAAATTGGTGGCCGCCGCCACGAAAAAGGCGGGGCGGAACGTGCCGGCGCTCAGCGCCGAGAGCGGGATAAGCGCGATCGCCAGCACGAGGGCCAGGCTGAGGAAGCCTTCGCGGTTCGGCAGCACGGCGAAATTGACGATGCCGGCGAGTATCGCCGTGGCCAGCGTGCCGGCCAGGAACTGCCAGGCGCTGGAAATCGCGGTCTCGCCGCGCGGCGAGAGCAGCAGCACCACGATGGCCGCGAACAGCAGGGCGGTGGTGCCGCTGGGCCAGGCGGTGATGATCCACCACAGGGCGGTCGCCAGGATGACGAAAAAGGCGCGCAGGGCGTTGATCAGCGCCGGCAGCAGGTCGGGCGAGCGCAAGGTGGCTGTGCCGGCCAGGTCCTCGGCGCGCGCGGGTTCCACCAGCAGGGCCACGCCGTTCAGCGCCGCGGCCAGGCCCTGCAGGGACTCGGTGAGGCCGACCTGGACGAGTTCGGCTCCGCTGGTCTGCGCCACGACCGCGCGCATGGCCTCCGCGGCGGCACGGCAGCGGTCTCGCGTCTCGGCCGGCAGGGTGCGCGCGGTGAGCACGATGGCCGGGCCCGGCGGCAGTACAGCGCGGAACGGCGCCACATCGGCAGCGGCTTGTGCCGGCTGCGTGTTCTCCAGATGGGTGGCGACCATGCGCCAGCCGGACAGGGCGGCGAAAAGGCCGTTGACCGCGGCGCCGAGGGCGCGCGAGCGCACGCGCAAATCGGGGCTTTCGCCCACGGTCTCGTCGAGCAGGGCGGCCACCGCGCTGGCGCGGGCGATCAGCGTGCGGCGGGCATCCACGCTGTCGCCGCCGGGGTGTTCGCAGGAGTGGCGCAGGCCGAGGCCGATCTGGCGGGCGATGTCCGCGATGGTGGTGGCCGCGCGCTCGCGCGCGGTGCCGCGGCCGGTCAGCACCAGGACCAGGCCGGCGCAGACGATGCCGAGGGCGATCTCGGTGGCCCGCGCGACGGCCAGGAGGAAGACGCCGTCCGGGCTGGCGATCGCATCCGCGGCGATGATGACGGCGGTGTATCCGGCCAGGGCGGCGGCGTAGCTGGCGAAATTCAGCAGCACGGTGGCGGCGAATCCGCATAGGCCGCACCAGACGGCAAGGGCGATCAGGAAGCCGGTGCGGCTCTGCGGAAAGGCCGCCATGAGCAGGACGGCGACGATCGCGCCGAGGAACGTGCCGATCAGGCGGAAATTCGCCTTGCGCAGGGAGGCGCCGAGGCTGGGCTGGCAGACGATGGCGGCCGAGGTGCCGGCCCAGAACGGGTTCTCCAGTTGCAGCCAGTAGGCCAGGAACAGCGCGAGGCAGACCGACACCCAGACGCGCAGGCCGTAGGCGAGCAAGCCGGTCAGGCGGGACATGGCTGGGGGGCTGCGAGGGTCTGGTTCACGCGTGGAATGCCGTCGGTTGGGAGGCCTGCATAGCACGAACCGGCGCTGGCGGGCGGCCCCGGCTTGCGCTCGGGAGGCGCATCTAGCGGGTCTTGCGCAGGCCGAGCCGACGCGCGTTTACGTGTTTGCAAAGCCCCTCACGCCCCTGCCCTGTAGCGGATCGCCTCGACCAGGCGTGCAAATGCCGCCGAGTGCTGCCGCCTGCTCGGGTAATACAGATGATACCCCGGAAAAGGCGGGCACCATTCATCGAGCAAACGGACGAGGCGCCCGTGGCCGATGTCGGGCAGGACATAATCCTCTGGCAGATACGCGACACCGAGGCCGTCCAGCGCAGCCTGCAGGGCGAGCGCGGTATCGTTCACCGTAAGCTGGCCCTCCACACGCACGTTGAGCGCGCGGCCGGCGTGCTCGAACTCCCAGGCGTAGAGTCCCCCATAGGTCGGGAAACGCAGGTTGATGCAGCCATGGCGTGCCAGGTCCTGTGGCTCCCGGGGCGGCTCGCGACCTGCCAGGTAGGCCGGCGCGGCGACCGCGGCCATACGCAGATCCGGACCGATCCGTAGCGCCACCATGTCCTTGGCGATCGTCTCGCCGAGACGCACGCCGGCATCGAACCGTTCGGCGACGATGTCGACGAAACCGGCATCGACACTGACCTCGACTTCGATTTCGGGAAAAGCGGGCAGCAGCCGCGCGAGCGCGGGCGCCAGGATGGTCCGGGCGGGATGTTCGCTCGTCGTGATGCGGATGCGCCCCGCAGGACGGTCCCGCAACTCGCTCAGCGCTGCCAGTTCGGCTTCGATGCCGTCGAAATGCGGCCCGATGGTGGCGAGCAGCCGTTCGCCGGCTTCGGTCGACACGACGCTGCGGGTGGTGCGTGTGAGCAGACGTAGACCGAGCCGTTCCTCGAGACCGCGCATCGCGTGGCTGAGCGCCGAGGTGGACACGCCCATCCGGGCAGCGGCCCGGGTGAAGCTCCGCTCTTCGGCGACGGCGCGAAAGGCGAGAAGGTCATTAAAGGTTTGGCGCGCCATTGTTGAACCTCATTCAACACAGCATGCGCATTGTAGAGTCTAATTGCGCTCCCGCCCACAGCCTAGATCATCGGCAAGCAAGGAGTAGCGGTATATGGCCGACGAGACGAAACCGATGCGGGCGCCCTGGGGCGACATTGCGCCGCGTCTGACAGAGATAAGCGACAACGTCCTTTTCAACGACGTGTGGAAGCGCCCCGGCCTCAGCCCGCGCGACCGCAGCCTGATCACTGTCGCCAGCCTGATTGCGCTATATCGCGAGAACGAACTGCCGTTCCATCTGGAAAAGGCGATCGAGAACGGCGTCACGCGCGACGAGATCGTGGAGATGATCACCCACCTCGCCTTCTATTCGGGCTGGCCGACCGCGAGCACCGCACTCGCGGTCTTTCGCCGCGTGTTCGACGGTGATGACGCATCGGCGTGATTGGGCGGCAAACTAATCAACTTGCGAAGGAGCACGATGATGCAAAAGCGTGAACTCGGCCGCAGCGGCCTTGCCGTATCTTCCATGGGCCTCGGCTGCATGGGTATCAGCTTCAGCTACGGCACGAAGCTCGCAAAAGCCGACGGTGTCGCCCTGATCCGCGAAGCGGTCAGGCGCGGCGTGACGTTCTTCGATACCGCCGAAGTATATGGTCCGTTCGAGAATGAAGAGGTGGTCGGCGAAGCGCTGCGGCCGATCCGCGACGAGGTTGTGATAGCAACCAAGTTCGGCTTCGACATCGATTTCGCGACGCGCGAAAACCGCGGCATCACCAGCCGTCCGGAGCGCATACGCAAGGCCGTCGATGGCTCGCTCAAGCGGCTCGGCATCGAAGTCATCGATCTTCTCTACCAGCACCGCGTCGATCCGACGGTGCCGATCGAGGATGTCGCCGGCACGGTCCGCGACCTGATTGCCGAAGGCAAGGTGAGGCATTTCGGCATGTCCGAACCGGGCGTCCGACGCTGCGCCGCGCCCATGCGGTGCAGCCGGTGGCCGCGGTGCAGAACGAATATTCGCTGTGGTGGCGCGATGCCCGAGACGAACGGCATACTCGACGCCTGCGACGAACTCGGCATCGGCTTCGTGCCGTATAGCCCGCTCGGCAAGGGCTTCCTGACCGGCGCCATAACACAGGAGACCAAGCTCGGCGAAGGGGATTTCCGCAACAGCCTGCCGCGCTTCTCGGCCGATGCGATGGCGAAGAACCAGGCGTTCGTCGATCTGCTCAAGCGCGTCGGCCAGCAAAAGGGCGCCACCCCGGCACAGATCGCACTCGCCTGGCTGCTGGCGCAGCGGCCGTATATCGTGCCGATCCCGGGCACGACCAAGCTGCACCGGCTCGAGGAGAACCTGGCGCGGCAGACCTGGTTCTGACGGATACCGATCTTCGGCGAGATCGCGGAGGCGGCGTCGGGCATCCAGGCAGAAGGCGACGCGCTATGCGCCGGCGCAAATTGGCGATGGTCGGCCGCGACGCGCCGCCCGTGGGCGCCGGCGCCTGAGCTTTCTGGCTCGCCGCGAGAAGCCATTCACGTATCGCGTGGGTGAGGACGGCCCAGGTGGGTCACCGATGCCTATGGTCGGCTTTTCGCGGCGACGAATTTAATTTGGCTTGTTTGCGTTCGATGGAATCGAAGTCGGGCGTGTGGACAGCAGCAAGGAGCTTGGCGCTACCGGGCGCATGGCGCGGCAGCGAATTATGTCTTCACGAGAAGAGACTTCGCTGTATGCGAAGGATCGCGCAGTCGCGATGGTGATGCGCCTATCATGCAACAGAACCCAGCAACGCGGTCGCGCCACGACGTTCGCGGTTCGAATATCGTCTACCCGGCATCTCGATGACGGCGGAAGCGGATTGTTCCATATCTGGAAAGCAGCATCCGGTATTCCGGCGGTCGTCCCGGCTCGCGTTCTTAAAAAGCGGGAGGTATGTCAGGCGTGATATCTCTGCTCCCGGACGAGCCGGAGATCACGGCGGTGTTGCAGGCTGATTGTCAGTCTGTAGAACCGAGACTGAACCGAACGGGAGAGCCTATATGGTCGACGAACTCGCGCACAGAAGCAGCGCGCAACGGGGTCCCCTACGTTTGGCTTCCGCATCTGCCCTGGGAGCCTGCCTTTTGATCGGCTCGCTGGCCGCGCGCACCGCATTGGCCGAGGACACCTCTTCTGCGGCAGGACCGAACCACCTCCCGACGAACTGGCGGGACATCAAGGATGGGGTGGGTGGCTATCCCGCCGGCCCGATGCTTGAGATCGCCGTGCGGCATACCCACTCGCCCAAACTTGAAATGTTCAAGTGGCGCTCTGAATTCATCGCGATGTTGAGCGCGCAACCGGGCCCGCTGGTCGAGCGCGAGTGGCATTCGACCTGGAGCCTTCCCGCGAATACGGGTGCCGGCACCTGGACCGGTATGACCTGGTGGGAAAACCAGCAGAAATGGCAGGACATGGCCAACGTGCTGTTCCCCACTCCTATTGCAGCGTCATGGTTGAAAACGCTCGACATGACGCTGATCTTTGTCAAACCGCTCGACAGCGATTTCGACCTTCATACACTTGCGCAGTCCGGCGGGCAGGTGCTCGAACTGGGCCTGCTCGCCTTTCCGGCGCAGGCGGCGAACGCTGCCGGCGACGACTATCCCGCTTCCGTCCGGACCTACCTCGACACGCTGAAGAAGAATGGTGCCGCTGCCTACAGGTTCGCGATCTACGACAACCCGACCGGGCTGGTAGGCCCCTATACCGTCGCTTACAACAAGAACGGCCCGCCTGCCGCTACCGGCGAGAGATGGTTCGTTTACATGGCGACCTACGACACTGCGGAGCTGCGGACGCGCGTGCAATCGACAGGCGAAGTACATGGCGCGTTCGATGCACTCACGAATGCGTTCGTCAAAGAACATTCCGACATACAGGTCATGACGCGAACCACCTCGCAAATATGCGTCAAGAGCAAGACGAATACTGTACTCGCTCGATCCGGACGACTGCCACGTGGGCGTCATGGGGAGTGGTGATTCCTGGGCCGCAAGCTATGGAGAGCGGCCACAGCCCTGCATCACCGATTACAACGTCGCCCTGCAGCTTCCTCCGCGAACCTGCATCGCGGTGGGCGGCCGGCGGGTGGAAGATCACGCTGCACCTGCGCGGTAACCAGCGATGTATATTCCCGCCCAGGCGCAACGGGCCTAGGCCGAAAGCGCGGTGGTCACCCTCCGCATCTCTGCGGCGGGGTTGTGCCCAAAGATACCAGCCGGCGTCCGTAGTCTGACGATTACAACGATCCATTTGGTATGACGCCGGCAGAATTGCGCAAGCGCTAATGGCCCGTGCCGATGAGAACACGCGGCGCCTGAATTAAGGCGGGTTATTGTTGCCTCATATTCGCCTTAGGTAACTCGACCAACGGCTTCCTTTTATTCAGCGGCAACGGTATTTCCCAATGCAGCGCGTTGCCGGAACCTATGGTAGACCGGCTGTCAGGCAAAGCAGCGGGCGTGAAGATGGCCAACGCGATGCAGAGCCGAATCTTCATGCAACAGCTTTCGAGGAAGCACCGCCAGGTGGCCGGACCGAATTGGCGGAGCGGACGGCGTGGGCGCCGAATGCGATGCTTCAGCGCAAGCCGAGGATGTAGATCTTCGCGGTAACTTTGGCCGTGGGCCAGATGTGCGACGTCATTCCGGTGCTTACCGCAACCTTCTGCCCGGCTCCGGAATCGTAGGTTATCAGGCCGCCAGATACCGCGCCGTCGAAAAGATGGGACCAGAGAGACCGTCCGGAGCTGGACTTGAGCGCATACATGTTGCCGCCCATGTCACCGAAGAACACGATCTTGCCGGCGGTGGGCGTGACCGCGCCGAGTATCGGGTTGGGCGACTTGAACTGCCAGAGCTTGCGGCCGGTTGTGGCATCCGCGGCAGTAAGCCAGCCGGCCCAATGCGCGGGATCGTCCTGCTTGCCGAAGCCGTCTCTCGAGGAACCCGTCCAGGGCTGGGCGGCTGATACGCTCAACACTTTGGCCTTGGCGTCGATATGGATGGTCGTGCACCAGTCGACCTGGCCGGTGATGACGGAATCGTCCACCGGATCATACGCCGGTCCGTTCCATTCAGCCCCGCCCTGACTGCCCGGGCAGAACCGGACGCCGTCCGAGGTGAGCGGGGTATCGACATTCGTGTGCGTCGTTACCGGAACTTTGTAGACGCGGCGATCGGACGCCAGGTCGAACGCATACAGATTGCCGTCTTTCGGCGTGGTGAGGAGCAGATGCCTGCCGGCACGCGAGGTCACGATTGCCGGTGCGGACGAAGCATCCCAATCGTGGAAATCCCGTGGTGAGAGCTCGAGATTACGCCGGTAGGCACCCGTCCGGGCATCGAGCAACACGATCGATCCACTGAACTCGTTGTGCCCCTGGCGAAGGGCCCGGTCGAAATCGGGCGCCGGGTTGCCGCTTGGCACGTAAAGCGTGCCGGTGACGGGATCGAGGGAATAGGACGTCCAGCTGGCACCTCCGGTGATCTCGGAGCCGGGCGGCACCAGCCAGCTCGACACGCGTGGGCCGCCGGCGGCCTGCGGGCCACGCAGCTTGTCCGTGCGTGTCCGGGGGACAAGAAAGGCCTCCCAGACGATCTTTCCCGTCGATTGCGCGAGCGCATACATCCTGCCCTTGACGCCCCTGTTATCCCCGCCGGCGTTGCCGATGAATACAAGGCCACCCCACGCGATGGGCGCGGCGGGAACGGTCTCGCCCAGCGCCTGGTTTGCGATTTCGGTCTGCCAGAGCGCCTTGCCGGATTTCTCGTCATAGGCATAGACGCGGCCGTTGGCAGCGCCGCGGAATACGCGCCCCGCTGCGACAGCAACGCCTCTCTGGGCGCCCAGAAAGCTATCCGGAAAGTTCTCGTGGACGCGCCAGTTCTCCTTGCACGTGTCCGGATTTAACGAGATGGTATCGTGTTCCGTGGTGGCGAAAAGCGCATTGTCCACCTGCACAAGGCCTGACTGGAACGCGGTCTTCTGCCCCGTGTCGTAGCTGCAGACGACGTGCAGATCGTGCACCGTCCGCGTGTCGATGGAGGTCAGCGGGGAGAAGCGCTCCGATGTCAGCGTGCGGTTGTAGCTCGGCCAGTCCGTTTGCGCCGTCGCCGTCCTGGTCGCCGCCAAAAGGAAGAGTGCTGCTGCCGATGTGATCCGTGGAAGCATCCTGATCTCCAAATCTCCGGCGTTGAATTCGGGCGGGGACAAGGCACCGGTCGGGCGCAACACCCGTAGGATGATCCGCCATCCTGAAACACCCTGATGCCCGCCCATCGAGCGACACCAATCCTGAGCGGTCAGGGCATGACCGAATATGCAGCCGCCGCCAAGCTGGAAAACCCGAAAGCACCGTTCGGGAATTCGGCGGTGCCGGCCGGAGGTCATCAGGTAGGCTATGGTCCGGGAGACCGCGCGCGGTTGGATTTACGCACACAGGGCCGAAAAGGCCTGCGGCGATTGCGAGCCGAAAGCAGAAAAGGGTGTGGACTGAAGGCAAATTCGCTGTGGAGAGCATTTCTCGACAAACCCGAACAACCGGTTCCGGAACGCAACCGGCAAGGAAGATCACAACGGCCGTGCTTGCGCACAGAACGTCTAGCGCCGTGTCGCTGAAATGGAGCGCGCCGGCATTGGGCGTTGCAGAAGCCGTAACCTCGCCATGGCGTGCAGTCATTCACGGACGTAGCCCCGGGCGATTGTCGTCATGGCGACCTGGTGAACAGCGACACAGCTCGGGTGCCGACAAGGCCTTACACTATACCTGCCCTGCGGCTTACGCTCGTTCTGCCAACCGAAGCGCTTGCAATCGATACCTAAACCTTCATGCAATCGTCGAGATAAAAGCTTTTTGGTCCGTTTCTCGAAAAAGGACAACTTGCTTCCTTGCCGGCATCAGGTCGCGACGTTAAATGCGCAAAATGCCCGGCAACTCCTTGGCGAGGAAATCCGAGAACAATCGGGTCAGGCGAGAAGATTGCGCACGGGGCGGAGTCAATACGCTAATAACCGAGATCGGCAGCGACCACTCGGGCAGCACCGGAAGCAGCCGCCCCGACTTCATGAGCTCATTCGAGATATAATCCGGCAGGCAGGCGATACCACCGCCCGCGGCTGCGGAATCGCGCAAGCTGACCATGTCGTCGACGGCGAGCCGAGGCGACAGGGAAAGTGCGATCTCCTGCTCGCCGCGCCGAAATTTCAGAACAGGGGCGCCCGGCTGGCCCGAATAATACAACATCCGGTCCGCCTGCAGCTCGCCGGGCGCCGCTGGCATGCCGTTCGTGCGTATCCAGATCGGCGATGCGGAGAGCGACCAGGGTGTCCGGGCGACCACTCTTTGCAGCAGGATCGAGTCTCTCAGATCTCCGATATGCCCCCGCAGGGCCATGTCGTAGCCCTCGCTCACGATATCCACGATGCGATTGCTCGCTTCCACGCGGACTGCCACGCCGTCGTGCTGCTCCAGGAACCGTGGCACGAGGCCGGCAAGTGCGAACTGCGACAGGGCATTCGAACAGGAAACACGCAGCGTGCCGGCAACTTTGTCGCCCTGTTCGAACAGTTGCTGCTCGATTTTTCGGGAGAGCGCCTCGATGTCCCGCGCATGCGGCAGCAGGAGGGCGCCTGCCTCGGTAAGGGAAAAACTTCGCGACGTGCGCCGCAGCAGCCCGGTTCCCACTGCCCGCTCCAGCGCCGCGATGCGCTGGCTGATCGTCGATTTGGGTACGCCGTTGAGGCGCGAGGCCGCGGTGTAGCTGCCGCTTTCCACCACCTGCATCAAGAGACGGATGTCGTTGAGGTCGATTCGATTCATAACAGAGCTTGCCTATCATGAGGGGCCAGCGCCAGCAGACCCGGGCCAGTGTACCGGATTGCGGAAGCTGCGTCCAAAAAGCCTTGCTGACATTCCGAATACGGCTGGCCTAGAAAGCCGTGCGATCAACATCCGGAGCGTCTCCATGGTCATTGCAGGCCGCCTGACTTCCCTGGCTTGCGCCGGGCTCCTCCTGGCTTGCCTCCCGCTGGCAAGCAAGGCGGCCACGCCCGATGAAGCTGCAATTCGCGCGACGTTGGAGACGTACAACGCCGCCTTGAACGGGGGGAAGACGAGCGCGGTCCTGCCGCTCTACACACCGGACGGCATTTTCATGGCGCCTTTCAGCGAGTCCAACATCGGCATCGATGCCGTAAAGGCCGCCTATGACTTCGTATTCCGGGAGCTGAAGTTCAACGTCCGGTTCACCATACGCGAAGTGGTGGAGATGTCGCCGCAATATGCGTTCGTCAGAACCAATTCTGCAGGCAGGACGCGTCATACCTCGACGGGCAAGACGACCTCCGAGGCGAACCAGGAACTCTTCATCCTGCGAAAGGATCCGGGCCAAACATGGCGCATCGCGCGCTACAGTTTCTCGCCGACGAATCCGCCCGCGCACGATTGACGCGCAGCCCAGCCGACGCGGCCTCGATCATTTTATGGAACCGTAGATGCCTGAAGGAATGATGCATGCCCGCCATTGAAATGGCCGAGAATGGCGCAATTCAGAAACCCGGCCTGGCAGCATGAAATCCGGCTGCCGGCGAGACGATCGGATCATATGCAGAGGCGAGCGAAGCCCGTGCGCTTCGGGGGCTTCGCTTGTGAAGGATGCTGTGGTGCCGCGTCTCGCAACAGCCCTGAGCGTCAAATCAGGCGGGGCGATCCTCAAACGCGGCACCTTGATTTCGCACCGGGCAGAGATCGATAAAGCGCAACTACGCGGGCCCGTCGGTGGGTTCCCTGTGTCGGGATCGCTCGGGCCCGATGGCGCCGGCGCCCCGCCGGTCTGACGCGGTTAGAAACGGCAGGCATGTCGCCAGCGGCGAGTTACGAATTCCTGGTCGGGCTGCTGCTCGCGATCGCTCTGCTGGAGCTCGTCGCGCGCCGGCTGCGGCTGCCACCGGCCGCCGCCTTCATACTGGGCGGCACGGCCCTGGCCCTGCTGCCCAACGTCCCCACCTTTTCGATCGACCCCGATTTGGTGATGCTGATCTTCCTGCCCCCGTTGCTGATGAATGGCGGCTATTTCACCGCCTGGGGCGAGTTCCGGCGCAATGCCGGCGGTATCGCCCTGCTCGCCGTGGGCGCGGTTGCTTTCACCACCGCCATCGTCGGGATCGTTGCGCACTGGCTGGAGCCCTCGCTGCCCTGGGCCGTCTGCTTCGCGCTCGGCGCGATCGTCTCCCCGCCCGATGCGGTGGCGGCCGGCGCGGTTCTCGAACGGCTGAGCCTGCCCGCGCACCTCACGGCGACGCTCCAGGGCGAAAGCCTGCTCAATGACGCAAGCGGCCTCGTGCTGTTCCGGCTGGCGATGGCGGCCGCGCTGACCGGCGCGTTCAGCGTCACCGCCGCGGCGTCCACCTTTGTCATTCTCTCCGCAGGTGGCGTGGCGTTCGGCCTGGCGGTCGGCTGGGCCGGCCTGGCCGCACTCCGGCGTTTGCCCGATGCGGAGCTGGCGATACTGGCGACGCTGCTGCTGCCCGCGATCGCCTATATCGGCGGCGAGCGCATCGGCGTCTCGGGCGTGCTGGCGACGGTCACGGCCGGGATACTGATCGGGCGCAGGCAACACGGCGTGCTGAGCGCCGCCACCCGCCTCAGGGCCCACGCATTCTGGAAGGTGCTCGTCTTCCTGCTCGAATCCACGCTGTTCATCCTGATCGGCCTGGCGCTGCGCGATGTGCTTGCCCGTATCGCGCATGGTGGCGGGCCTGGTTCGGTGACCTGGTTTGCCGTGGCCGGCGTGGTCGCCGCTGTCGTGCTGTCCCGCTTCGTCTGGATGTTCGGCTCGTTCCTCGTGCGCCTGGCGCTGTATCGACTCAAGCCGGGCTGGCTGAGGAGGCCAACGCTCGCGGTGGCGACGGTGATGGGGTGGGCCGGCATGCGCGGCGTTGTTACCCTGGCGGCCGCGCTCTCCTTGCCGACCAGCCTGCCCGGCCGTGATTTCGTGCTGGTCGCGTCGTTCGCCGTCATTTTGGTGACAGTGCTGGTGCAGGGCACGACACTCGGCCTTCTGATCACCGGCCTGCGTATCAGCGGCGCCGACGATCTCGCCTCCAGCCAGAAGAACGCCCACGCGGCAAGGGCGCGGATGATGCAGGCGCAGTACGACGCTATCGCCGAGATCTCACGGCAGGGCGACGGAACGGAGCGCCATCCGCGCCTGCTCGAGCAATATGGGCGGCGGGCGGTGCTGGCCGGGGACTACATCCGGGACAGCGAAGCGCATGCGGCGGTAAAGCATGAGCACCACGCAGCGGTTCTGCGCGCGATCGCGGCGGGGCGCCGGGAGATTTTGCGCATGCACGCAGCGGGGGATTTGCATGACGAGGTTCTGCGCTCTCTTGAGACCCAGCTCGATCTTCAACAGCTCGTATCGGAGGGGCATCTCGAATAAGGCAAGCAGCAAGCAGTCTCTTTTCAAAACCCCGACGCCTGCCCGTGGTTACCCTCATCCCGCCAGTCGATATAGCTGCAAGATAGCCAGATATTGGTGCAGGCGTCATAGCAAAAGCTTTTTGGTCCTTTTTCTCGAAAAAGGACTGCTTTCTTCCTTACTGAACCCGTCAGATGAAATCCAAACCAGATGGTCAAGATATCGAAAACGACCTCCCTGAACTGTGATTGAAGACACAGGCGGGCTCTGCCACTCACCCAGCCAACATAGGATACCGACGAAATGACGGAAACGATGAAGGCTGCGGTCATGCGCGCCCCAGGTGGCCCAGAAGTGCTCAAGATCGAGGAACTTCCGGTGCCGCGTCCCACCCGCGGACAGGTGCTGATACGCGTCGAGGCGTTCGGACTGAACAGGAGCGAACTCTTCACCCGGCAAGGCCTGTCGCCGAACGTCAAGTTTCCGCGCGTGCTCGGCATCGAGGCGGTCGGGACCGTGGCCGAAGCGCCCGGGGGTGAGTTCGAGAAAGGGCAGATCGTCGCGACCGTGATGGGCGGCATGGGCCGCGATTACGATGGCGGATACGCTGAATACACCATGGTTCCTGCGGCTCAGGTAAGTGCGTTCAACACCAGCCTGCCCTGGGCCACGCTGGGCGCGCTACCGGAGATGCTGCAGACGGCCTGGGGCTCGCTATTTCGCGCATTGCGGCTAAAACCGGGCGAACGCCTGTTGATACGCGGCGGCACGACATCGGTCGGTATGGCCGCAGCTGCCATCGCCAAACGTCACAACGCAATCGTGGCATCGACGTCCCGCAATCCGGCGAGCGAAAATCTGCTGCGGTCCTGCGGTGCGGACATGTTCTTCGTCGATAACGGCAAACTTGCCGGTGACGTCAGGCGCGAGTGGGACGGCGGTGCCGACAAGGTATTGGAGCTCGTAGGCGCGTCCACCCTGAGGGACTCGCTGCGCTGCACGCGCGAACCGGCCATCGTCTGCATGACCGGCATGGTGGGCAACGCCTGGTCGCTGGGCGATTTCAGCCCGATGGAGGCGATACCGACGGCGGTGTGTCTGACGACCTACGATGGTGGCGTGCGGGACTTCGCCGCGATGCCGATGCAGGAGTTGATAGATCAGGTCGCCGACGGGACGTTGCACGTCCAGATCGGTCGCGTATTCCAGTTGGATGATATCGTCGAGGCGCATCGCACCATGGAAGCCAACAAGGGAGGCGGCAAGATCGTCATCCTCACGCGCCCGGAGACGACCGCGCCATGACCACCCTCATTTCGCGCCGGCGAACATCTCCCCGGCACCGGTACCCTGCCGTCCGGCTGCAGCAGGTCGGCCTGTGCCTGGACGGCTTGCGCGGATCGATTTCAGCCGATGTGATCGGAAACGTTTGTCGGCTTATACCAACCCGTCGTGACGCTGACTCATTGGCAGTAAGGAAGGCCTTCTTTTTCGAGGAAAAGAAGCAAAAAGCTTTTACTGTGACGCTTGCACGATGATTTGGCTATTATTGCAACCGCATCGACTTGCAATATGGGAGCAGGCCTTGGTGCAGGCGTCATAGCAAAAGCTTTTTGGTTTTTTTTCGAAAAAGGACTGCTTTCTTGCCTGCCTTGAATGCGTCAATCTCAACCGCGGTTGGTATGACTTACGGATAATAGACGCCGCCGGTCGCGCGCCGCGGCGTATCGGCGTGTTCCGGCAGGGGGATAAACTCCTTGCTGTCGCCGGGAACGGTTTCGAAACGGCCGCTCGCCCATTCCTCGCGCGCCTGCGCGATACGCTCCAGACGCGACGAGACGAAATTCCACCAGATATAACGCGGACCGCCCATCGGCGCGCCACCGAACAACATGAAACGCGCGGTGGAAATCGCTGTCACCTTGGCGATGTCGCCAGGCCGCAGGATCAGCAAGTGCCCTGGCGGGAACCTGTCTCCCGCGATCTCGATCTCGCCGGAGATCGTGTAGATTGCGCGCTCCTCATATCCGGCGTCGACGGGCATGGATGCGCCGGCCGACAGAGTCGGCGTCGACGTAGAGGGTCTCCGAAGTCGTCGCGAGTGGCGAACGCTCGCCGTAAGCGCGCGCCCGCAATCAATCGCGCGCTGACGCCATCGGCCATGATCGTCGGCAGGCTGGGTGCCGCGTGGTGCACGAAGCTCGGAGCGCCTTCCTCTGCCTCGTCGGGCAGCGCCAGCCAGGTCTGGATACCGAAAAGTTTCTGGCCGTGGCGTTTGCGCTCCGCGCCGGTGCGCTCGGAATGGACGATACCGCGCCCCGCACTCATCCAGTTCACCGCGCCCGGCTGTATCACCTGCTCGGTTCCGAGACTGTCGCGATGCAGGATCTCTCCCTCGAAAAGATAAGTGATGGTCGCTAGGTTGATGTGGGGGTGCGGACGTACATCGATGCCCGTGTCGGTCAGGAATTCCGCAGGCCCCATCTGGTCGAAAAAGATGAAGGGGCCGACCATCTGGCGCTTGGTGGAAGGCAGGGCACGCCTGACCGTCATCTCCCCGAGATCCACCGCGCGCGGCACGATCAGCATTTCGATCGCCATGGCACTGGCGCGGTCGCCCGGTATGGGATCGGAAAAATCATGCCCGCTCATGTCGGTTCGTCTCCATTGTTCGAGGTGCGGAATAGCGGATGTCATAGCACCGTCTCTGCGGACGTGTGAGACCGGTGAGCGCGCTGGCCGCCTAAGCCGGCTTCCATCGGTGGTTCGCCGGCCCGCATGGCGGCCTGCTAATGACAACCCGTTTTGGAACTGACTCATCGGCAGCAAGCAAGGAAGGCCTTCTTTTTCGAGAAAAAGAAGCAAAAAGCTTTTGCTGTGACGACTGCACGAAAATCTGGATATTTCTGCAGCCGCATCGACTTGCAACACGGAAGCAGGCCTTCGTGCAGGCATCATTGCAAAAGCTTTTGGTCCTTTTTCTTGAAAAAGGGCTGCTTTCTTGCCTGCCCTGACTACGGCGCTCTCACGCCCATTGCCGCAAGGCGTAAACTAAGGGGACACGTGGCATCCGTCAGGCATATGGCGTGCCGGCCATCGCGGCCATCACCCCCGTTGTTCCCTGGTCGATCACTGCCAGGAAGCGCGTCTTCGCGACGGCGGCGTCATCCTGGCGACGATAGACCTCGTGGGAGTGGATGAAAGCGGTCGCCCAGATGGCGAGCAGCAGATTGCTGGCCAGATGCGCGTCGGGATCGTCCGGCGGCCGGCCGGCGGCTTCGGCGAGCGCAACCCTGATCGCCCCCGCGACCTCGTCGCGTATCGCGCGCGCACGCGATTTGAGGGCGTCGCTGGCCGCGACCGTGTCCACGAACAGGCGGCTACCGTCGAAGCGTATGGCGGGGCTGCCTCTCGATCAGGCGATGGGCGAGGTGCTGCAGCGCGCTGTACCGGACTGATGCCCTGCGCGCGAGCGTGCACCGCGGAAATGAGCAGATCACGCGCCTCATCCTCCCGATCAAAGAACATGTCCTCCTTGCGCGGGAAGTGATTGAACACGGTCATCCGGCCGACATCGGCGGCCGCGGCAATCTCGTCGATCGTCACGCTGTCGAAACCGCGCGCGATGAACAAATGGGTTGCCGCGTCCGAGATCGCCTGTCGGGTTGCCAAACGCTTGCGGGTTCGTCGGTCCAGCGTCGCATCTATCGAGCTTGCCATTTATGTACCGAGTATATACTTATGTTCAGGCCAGCCAAGCTTGCGGCTGCAGCTTGGAGGCATCATGGTGGCGCGGGCAATATCTTCCGGACAGGCGGCGCGGCAAGGCGACTCGGTCCTCATCTCCGGCGCGAGCTTCGCCGGGCTGGCAGCAGCCTGGTGGATGAGCGAGCTGGGCTATAACGTGACGGTGGTCGAGGTCGCGCGCGCGCTCCGGAAAGGCGGGACCCCCGTCGATATCGAGGGCGCGGCGATCGACGCGCTCGCCCGAATGGGGCTGCTGGCGGCCGTGCGCGCTGCTTCGCTCCCGCCGCGCGCCGTCCAGTTCAAAAATGCCGATGACAGCACGATCGGCGAAGTGGCCAGCCAGTCCGCCCCCGGCGAGAAGTTCGAAATCCACCGCGACGACCTGCTCGATATCCTGTTCGCCGCTTTCGCAGGCCGGGGCGAGGTGGTGTTCGGGCGCTCGGTCGCCCAACTCGCGACGGTTTCCGGATGATGTCGCGGTGACGTTCGACGATAGCAGCCGGGAACGTTACACCCTCGTGCTCGGGTGCGACGGCAACCGGTCGCTTGTGCGACGCCTGGCCCTTGATCAGGGCGATCAGTTTTCCCATTTCCTAGGCTGTTACGGCTTCCTCCTTGTCGTGCCCGACACCGGGCTGCTGCCCGCGAACGTGACGCAAATCTACAGCTTACCAGGGCGCACGGTGTTCCTGAACGGCTACGCCGACCGGACCGACCTCGGGCTTGCCTTCCGCAGCGCAAGCGAGATCGATTACGATCATCGCGACAAACCGCAACAGCGCCGCATCATCCGCGCGCATTTCGATGATCTTGGCTGGAAGGTGCCGGCTGTTCTCGCGCATCTCGACAGAGACGACGCTTTCTACTTCGACCGGATGAACCAGATCCGGATGCCGCGCTGGTCGGTCGGGCGGGTGGCGCTGGTGGGCGATGCCGGCTACTGCGTCTCGCCTTTGGCGGGAATGGGCGGGTCGATGGCGATCATTGGTGCCACCCGGTTCCGCCGATGCCCTCGGCCGGCATCGCTCAGACCACGTGGCCGCTTTTGCTGCGTATCGACAGGGGCTGCACGGTACGGTGGAGGAGGTGCAGCACCGGGCGGAACAGTTCGGACTGGCCGTCATGTTTCCGGCCGACGAGGCCCAGTTGGCCGAGCGCGATGCCCGGATCAGCGCCGGCGCGCTCGACTTGTAGGCCGCATTGCGACCGCTTTCCGGACAATGCGGTCGGGCACGGCAGCGACACCTATTTTCGCACAGCCGGCTGATGGCAAGATTGACGCAACCAAGGCAAGAAAGCAGTCTTTTTCGAGAAAAAGGACCAAAAAGCTTTTGCTATAACGCCTGCATAGAAGCCTGCTCCCGTGTTGCAACCCGATGCGGCTGCGATGATAGCCAGATCGTCGTGCAGGCGTCACAGCAAAAGCTTTTTGCTTCTTTTTCTCGAAAAAGAAGGCCTTTCTTCCTTACTGCCGATCATCGCGGCCGTTCGCTGGCCGCCGGCTCCCACGATACAACCGCCAAGCTCGTGCCGGGACCTCTAAGCCGGAACGGTCCAACGATCCAGGAACCGGTCGCCCCGAAAACGATCCAGCCGCCGGCGTGCGCCGCTGCCACGATCGTTCAGGCCCAGGAACCTCGCGGCATTCAGCCCCATCAGGTCTTCGGGCGCCATCCCGAGCGCGGGCGCCAGGCAGTTGCGCATCCTGTCGAGGTATTTCTCGGTATGGGCCGCCTGGATCAGGAACATGTAGTCCGTGCCATACATCAGCCGCTCGCGGGCGGCCGGATTGCAGCCGACCTCCTCGGCCAGCCGCGCCAGCAAGGGCTCGCCGTCCGCCGAATGCCTGCAGCCCTGCGGCACAGCGGGCGGGGGCGTCGGGCAGGTCAGCACGCCGTCGAAATCGGCCAAATCCGCATAGAGGTGGGGGTATTCCGGCCGTCCGAGCCGCGCGATGATGTCGATCGGCCAGAGCGGCTGCCCGGTCTTCGCCTCGATCGCCGCCGCGCGGTCCGGCGCCAGGTTCCAGACCCCGCCGCAATGGGCCAGGTTCAGGCGCAGGCTGGGCCAGCGGGCCAGCACCTCCCACCAGCCGGCAGGCCCACCGAGCAGCCCCGCCTCCCGGCTCGGGTATTGGCTGAACGAGCAATGCGCCATGATCGGCACGTCCTGGTCGGTGCAGAACTGGTAGAGATCCGCCAGCGCCGCATCCATGCGGGCTGCCCAGTCGGCGCCCAACGCCCTGAGGCGGCCGGGATAGATGGCGGGCGTGGCGGACGCGACCGCCGCATTGCCGGTCGGACGGAAGCCCATCACCGGATAGAGCTTCACGCCGATGAAGCCCTTGTTCAGGATCGCGTCCTTCACGGTATCGAATTGCGTCATCCCCGGCGGCAGGCGGCGGGCCTCCGCGATCTGGCGCCAGGGACAGAAGGATACGAAAGGATGCACGGCGTAAGACCGCTTCGCCACATCCGTCCCGGTGCCGATCGCAGCGATCGCGCTCATCACCGCAACCTGCCCGGAGAGCGGGGTCACGCCGCCCGGATCGTCGGCCGGCGACGGATCGCCGGCGTTGTCGGCGTTGTCGTCCAGCCAGTAGCTGAAATCGATCAAGGCGGGGGTGTAAAGCGCGATGCTGCCCCTGTCCGCCGCCTGGGGCAGGTTCTCCAGCCTGCGGACGAGCGTGTTCCTGGGGTCGGTTATCAGGTCCGCCAAATAGAACACGCCTGATCCGTTGGCCGCATTGCGCTCGACCCCTTTGGCCGCCGCCTCCGCCAGGGCGCCGGGCTCGGGCGTCGCGGCAGGCGCGCGCGGCGCCAGGCTATGCGCGACAGCCGGCCCCGGCGCGGACAGCTTGCCGTCGGGCGTGAGGCTGGCGAGGCTTTGGAGCAGGGCCGTCGTCTGCTCCGGCCCGTGCAGATCGGCTGCGGCAAACGCGGCATGCGCGGCAAACCCCTGGTTGCGGCGCAGGATGCGGGCCACCCTGTCGATCACGTCGCGCTGGCGGGCGTCGGGTGCCTGCAGCCCCATGGCGGCGCGGAAGGCTTTGTCGTGCAGGCTGGCCCGCCCGGGCGAGGCGGCGGCCAGCAGAAATTTCGGCTCGGTTCCGTTCCGCAAATCGGCGATCTCGGCGTCGGAGGTCGGCGTGCCGGCATCGATCAGCAAGGCGATGAACGCGACCAAAGGGCCCACCTGCAGCGGCGCGAGTGGGTCTGCCTCCAGCACCACGTGGACGACGAAGCCGGGGATGGGCAGATCGTGCGCGTTGAACACATGGCAGTGGACGTCTATGCCGGTTGCCGAAGCGGCGACGGGCGAGACCGGCTCGGGCGGCTGGCCCGGGGCGCAGGACGTCAAAGCGAGGCCGGGCAGCGCCAGCGCACGTAGCCCGAGCGCAGGAAGTCCGAGCGCAGCTTGGGCGGCGGCGAGCACCGGAAAGCGGATCAGGTCGCGGCGGGTTGGTCCCCTGCTATGGGCGTCCGACATCCGATACTCCGTGCATCGCGAACAGAAAGTTGCAGTCTGCTACGCTGAAAAGCGCTTGGCGAGGAAATAGTAACGAAACGCCGCGCTGCCGCCTCATCGCGCCGGACGCTCGAAAGCACAATTATTATACGACCCGTCTTGGGCTTTCTCATCGGCAGAAAGGAAGGAAGGAAGGCCTTCTTTTTCGAGAAAAAGAAGCAAAAAGCTTTTGCTGTGACGCCTGCACGACGATTTGGCTATAGTTGCAGCCGCGTCGACTTGCATACGAAAGTAAGCGTTGGTGCAGGCGTCATAGCAAAAGCTTTTTGGTCCTTTTTCTCGAAAAAGGACTGCTTTCTTGCCTGCCTTGACTGGGTCAATCTCAACCTTGGTTGGTTCAGGCCAACGCACCATCGGCGGACCGCCTCCGCAGGCCGTCGGTCCGGGACGGATTACGGCGACGGGACCTGCACGCGCATCTTCAGCTCACGCGTTCTCCCCACCGGGTCCGTCCCGGGCGGCGGTGGCGGCTGGTGGTTGAGAATGGCCACCAGCCGGTGCAACGCCGGCTGTGTCACCTCGAGGCGCGCCGACGCGCCGCAATCGGCCGCGTCCAGCATCGCCGCCTGTATCTGACGCTGCACCGCTTCGTCCCGACCGCCGCCCACATCGGCCGGCGCGGACACCGTGGCGTAGCCGCTCCAATGGGCCGTCCAGGCGCCGTCCTTGCCCGCCGACTGCAAGGTCAGCGTGCCGCCCCCGTCGGCCATTGCCTCGGGATTCAGCATGCAGCCGGTGTCGGCCGGCATCGCCTCGCCGTTCTTCTCGATGAGCGCCGCCGAGATGGAAGCGCGGTCCGGCTGCGCTGCCCAGGCGCGTATGCCGGGGTTGCCGCTCTCGAACGGCAGGCGCTCGCCCGCCACCGGGGGCCACGGCAGCACGAGCGGCTGGCGGGGATGGTGCTCCCCCGAGATCTGGAAGAGCAGCAGCAGCGCCCGCAACCCGATCACGATGGGCAGCAGGATGGCCGCCCAGCGCACCAGCCGGCCAGGGGGGCGTGCGGCCGGCAGCGTCATAGCGGGAACCGTCCCTGCGCGGCCGGCCTGCCGAAGCCGCTCCGGACACGCTCCTGCAGCGCCGTCATCGCCCCAAGCCAGCGTAGGCGCTGCGCCATGCCATCCTCCCTGTTCGGCCCCGTTCGCGCGGGCTCGAGGAACCATCCTCCGACGATCGCATCAATGATGCCAGGCGGCCCCGGTGAAGAAGAACCGGCCGAGGCCGATGGTGAAGATCAGGCAGCCGTAGAGGCTGTGTTCGAGACAGGACAGCGATAGCGAACGGTGGCGCGCGTAGTCGCGCGCGAACAACGCCCCGCCAGCCACCGTCATGGCGATGGCAATCCAGTTGAGGAAGATAATGTGGGCGAAGCCGAACGCGATCGCGCTCGCCACGATCAGCCAGGGTTCGGTGCGGAACAGCGGGCGGAAACGGTGGAAGAGCAGCGACCGGTACAGCATCTCCTGCGGCCAGACGGAGAACAGCGGATAGAACACCATGATGATCGCCCAGAGCAGCGGTCGCTGCTGCGGCAGGCTCAGGAACGATTGCGGAAAGGCGAGCCAGGTCACCAGTGTGATCAGGGGCGCCAGCACGGCGAAGCGGATCGCGATGGCGCGTATCTCGCGTCGCAGCGCCGGAAGCGGCGGCGGCGTCCGGCCACGCGTGGCGGCCAGGGCGATGAGGGCGCCGAGCCAGAGTGCCAGGAACAGGATGCCGGGGCGGTGTATCGCCAGGATGGCCAGTGGCCCGCCGACGAAGATCCCGATGAACTCCAGGGCGAGGCGCAGCAGCGGAACGCGTTCGACGTCGGACGGCTGGCGGATCACTGGGCTCTCCTGTCCGGCGTCTCCGGTCGGTTGCCGGCTTACCCGGCCTGGCAGTAAGGCCGCGGGGTTATGTTGGGCGGACCGCCCCGCACCGGGTTCGCGCGACCAAAAGACCAGCCGTTCCGACGCCGGCCCAGGCTGCGCCCGCCGGGCGGCGCGTCAGCTTCTGGCGAACCGCCTGGGCCGCGCAGGAATCGCCTTTGCACGCGAGGGCTGCGCGGCCGATAGCCCGTTATGGCCGTCTTCGATCAGCCGGAGCTGGACCGCCGGGCGGCCCTGCTGGGACGGGGCGTCGAGTGGTATCGGCCAGACGCACTCCGCGCGGCCTTCGTCGCCGCGCAAAGCGAGGAACACGACCCGCTCGACGGCGCCGGTCGCGCAGGTCTCGATCGCCAGGCGGAAAACCAGCCCCTCGGCCGCGTCGCCGCCCAGTGCGAGGTCGAGCTGCAGCACCTCCGCCTCCTGCCGCCGCAGCGTCCGGGTCGTGGGCTCCTCGGCGAAGCCGCGGTAGAAGCGCACCGGCACCTGGTCGATCAGGAAGACGAAATGGTGGCTGTCGTCCATCACCCCGAGCCAGGTGTGGCTGCGTGACGCGGCCGCGCGCTTCAGCCGCTGCTTGCCGAAGGCATAGGCCCGGCAGCCGACGGACCAGCCATCGTCGCCCATGTCGTAGGCGGCCAGGGCCACCGCGTCGCGCCGCGCGTTGGCCAGCAGCCGGGCGCACAGACGGAGGCGCTCCTCGCTGAGCGCGGGGTGGAACTCCCAGGGCAGGCGAGGGGAAGCGACGGGTGCGGGCTGAGGATCGGCCATGAGCGGAGTCTAGGAGCCTGCGCTGCGCCGAGGCAAATGCCGCCTGCCCGTTCGCTTTCTGCCGCCGGGATCGGGCGGCCGGCCGCCCTGCCCTGCGCGTCAGTCCCGCCGCCGGCGCCGCAGCCGGCGCAGAACCTTGCGCGCCCACAGCAGCAACACCAGGCCGACCGCGACAGCGCCTGTCACCCCGTCGCGGATTTCGGGGTCGATCCCGCCGGCGATGGCACCCAACGCCCAGGCGATGATGGCGATGCCGAACAGCAATGTCAGCGGACTGGCCGGCTTGTCCGGCTTTGCGGTCAGCACCTTTTGCACCGCCGCGATACGTCCGGCGTCGAACTGCCCGCCCACCGCGCCGGCATGCAGCAGGTATTCGCCGTAGCGCCGCCGCAGCATGCGATCGTTTGCCATCATCCCGAGCGCGCGCATGGAGCCGGTGCCAAGCATGATGCGCGCAGAGACCGCGCGGGCGCCGCCCAGCAGGCGCGTCCCCGACGCCGCGTCCCGCCGCAGTGCCGCCAGCCATTGCTCGCCATCCAGCCGCGCGCGTAACAGGCCGCCCCAGGCACCGGTGAGCGGACCCGCCGCCCAGCCGAGCTGCCCGGCCGCCGCGCACACGGCCGCGCCGGGGAGGCTGCCATCCTGCGCCATCGCCCAGCCCAGCCGGTCCGTCAGCCGCAGATCCTGGGCCAGCGTCAGGCCCGGCCTGGCCGACAGCAGCCACGACGCGGCTGCCACGACGTCGCCGCGGCCGAGCCCATCCGCCACGCCATCGTTCTCGACGGCCTCGGCCGTTTCGGCCGTGTCGGGCCGGTCGACCGGCTCCGGCCGGGATTGCGTGGCGTGCGGCGCCTCCTTCGCGGCTGCCTGCGGCACCGGCGCCTCGGCCAAGGCGAGCGCCTGCTCGTAGGCCGCGCGCAGCCGCGCGAAGCCTTGCGGATCGGCATCGGGCGAGACCGTCTTCAGGCGGGCCGCGTAGCCACGCTTGATGGCGGTCCGGTCCCGCGTGGGCGCGATGCCGAGCTCGTCCCAGATGCCGGCCATACCGCCCGCTCAGAAAACCGAGGTGTCGATGCCGGTCAGCCAGGCCGAGAGGGCGTCCCGCGCGGCGACGATCTCGGCGGGGTTCTGCCTGTCGAGCGTCACCAGGAACTGGTCCAGCGCGGACCCGATCGCATCGCGTTCATCGCCCAGGCGCTCGCCATACAGGCGTTCGGCATGCGCGATCAGAGCGACGTTCTCGGCCTGGTCGCGCGGGTTCACCTTCAGGGCCGACAGCTTGGCGAGGCGGTGCGCGATCTCGTCCGGCGAGAGCACGCCAGGCTGGTTGACGATCACCATCGAGCGCCGCAACCCGGTGCTCCGCACGAGCACCTCCACCTCAAGCAGGCCGCTGGTGTCGTAGGTGAAACGCACCTCGATGCCCTGCTTGCCGGCCCGGTCCGGCGGTATCGGCACCTCCAGCTTGCCCAGGAAGATGTTGTCGCGCACCAGGCGCCCCTCGCCCTGGTAGATGCGCAGCACGATCTGCTTCTGGTAGTCGGCGGCATTGGTCAGCGTGGTGGTGCGGCTGGCCGGGACCACCGTGTTGCGCTCGATGAGCGGCGTGTAGATGCCGTCCAGCAGCGTCTTGCCGTTCTGCGTCTTCGACGTCTCGACGCCCAGGGTGAAGGGCGCGACATCCGTCATCACCCGGTCTGCCAGCGCCGCATCCTGCGCCACCAGCCCGGCCTGCACGGCGGCGCCCAGGGCCACGATCTGGTCGGGGTCCACGCTGGCCACCGGCAGTCGGTCGAACAACTGGGCCGCCATGCGGCGCACCATCGGCATGCGGGTGGCGCCGCCGGCCATCACCAGGTGCTCGATCTGGTTCGGCTGCAGCTTGGAATCGCGTATCGAACGTTCGATCGGCGTGCGCAGCCGCGACAGCACCGGTTGCGCGCGCGCCTCGAAGCCCTCCCGCGTCACCGTCCAGACCAGCGCGCGGCCGTCGTGGATCACCGTCATCGCGTGCTCGTGCCTGGTGGTCAAAGCGCGCTTGGCCACTTCGGCGGCATGGCGCAGGTCGCCGCGCACCGCCTGGTCGTCCTGCAGCGAGGGCAGCCCCGCCGCCGTGCCTACCGCCTCCATGAAGCCGGCCATCAGCACGCCGGTGAAGTCGTCGCCGCCCAGCCGGTTGTCGCCGGACGTGGCCTTGACCTCCATCACGCCCTCGAACACCTCCAGGATGGAGACGTCGAACGTGCCGCCGCCCAGGTCGAGCACCAGGATGCGTTCCTCGGCGCCGCCGCGGTGCAGGCCGTAGGCCATCGCCGCCGCGGTCGGCTCGTTGAGCAGGCGGCGCACGCGCAGCCCGGCCAGCAGGCCCGCCGCCTCGGTGGCCTTGCGCTGGGCGTTGCTGAAATAGGCCGGCACGGTGATCACCGCCTCCGCCACCGTCTCGCCCAGGAACCGCTCGGCATCCTCGCGCAGGCTGCGCAGCACCAGGGCAGACAGCTCCTCCGCGCGGAACGGCCGGCCGGCGAGTTCAAAAACATGGTCGCTGCCCATCGCGCGTTTGAACGAGGCGGCGCTGCGGTCCGGCCTGGTGGAAAGCCGGTCGCGTGCGGCCTGGCCCACCAGCGTGGTGCCGTCCTCGGCGATGCTGACGCAGGAAGGCGTCAGCATCGCCCCCAGCGCGTTCGGGATCAGCTCGGCGGCGCCGTTGCGGAAGATTGCGGCCAGGCTGTTGGTAGTACCCAGGTCGATGCCGATGATCATGAAGCCGGCTTACAGGCCCGGCCGGCATCGTTCCAGGGGCAGAATGCGGCACATGTGATTGGCCGGCTTACGGCTTGGGACCGGCGCATCGGCGGCGCGGTCAGCGCGGATCGCCGGCGTAGCTCGCGGTCACCTTCAGCGTCGTGGCCAGGGCCGAAGCCGCCACGAGACTGGCGCTGGCCTGCTCGAGCACATTGATCGTGACGGGCGACGGGGCGGTGATGGCCAGATCGAAGATGTGGCGCGGGTGCGGGAAGTCCGCGATGAAGCCGGCTATGGCATCCACCGTCGTTGGCGACGCGCCGCCGAGCGGCAGCAGGGATCTGGCCGCGGCGATGCCTTGCCGGCGGCCCTTCGCGACCGCGGCGTCAGGATCGTTCTCGGGCAGGAAGGGCAGCAGCGAGGACAGCACGAAGCCGGTGATGAAGCGCCTGCTGTCGAGGTGCAGGCCCAGCGCGCTTAGGCCCGCCCCGGTGGGGAAGCTCGCTCTGTCCACGTTCTCGACCGTCCCGGACAGCGCAATACGGCCCACCGACGCACCCTCCAGGCTCAGCTCGCGCAAATCGGCGCGCCGCCTGGCCGGATCGTAGCTGCCGTCCAGCACCACATCGAACGGCACCTGCTGCTGGGCGACCAGCCAGTCGAGCTTGGCCTGGCCGCTATGTGCCACGAAAGCCACGCCGCGCGCTTCGATTCGCACGTGTATGAACTTTGTGGGCGCCGCGGGCGGCCCGAACGGGACGCCGTGTTCGACCAGCTCGGCGACTTCGTAGCTGATGCGGATGCCGAACCCGAAGCGCAGGCCTTTGAAGCGGCATCCGTCGTCGCCGACCGCCTCGACCGTTACGGGGCCGTCCTGCCGCAGCGGGAACGATGCCAGCAGGGCGCGGCATTGCCGCGTCGGATCGTTGGGCGGCGGCGGCGCAGCGGCCGGCGCGGCCAGAGCGCATGGCGCGGCCGCCAGGGAAACGCTTGCAGCGAGGGCGAGACCGCACAGGGCCCGTCCTGGCGGCGATGCGACGCGCGGCCGGAGGCTCGACGAGGTGGTTCGACCGGTGCTGCCGATGATCATCTCCGTTCGCTGGGCCGGTCCGGCCATGCCGCCGTGCCGTTGGCGGGTTCGCCTCAGCCATATCACGACGCGCCGGTTCAGGCGCAGCGATCGCCGCGCATGGTCTCTTGCGGCAGATACGGCTCCGGTAGCCGGATCGGTCGAAATCACTGTTCGTATCGGTATGTACGATACCGAAGAACGGGCGAGCCCGCTGGTGTCACGCGATACGCCGCGTCAGTCCCGCTGAACCTGCACCGCCTGCCCCGGCGCATCCGGCTTGCCCGGCGCGATAACCAGCCAGCGCCTCGTGTCAGGTGCGGCCGCGCCCTGAACGAGCTGGCGGATCGGTCCCGCCACGTTGACGATCGCCGCACCCGCCGGGTTGGTCATGAAACCCGCAAGGCTCTGCAGTGGCCCCGCGCCGTCCGCATGGGCGGCGAGCGCCAGGACGTAAGGTGCCTTGGCCTGCAATCCGGTCACCGCGCCCTGCAGCACCTGCACCAGCCCCTGGTCGAACAATGTCACGCTCGTCGGCACGGCGGTGTCTCCGGGACGCCCCAGGACCAGCCGCGCCGTGCGACCGGCGAGCCCGATCGGCTGCAGGCCGTCCAACCCGCCGCCGGTGGGAACCGCTCCCGGCACATACACCACGGCCTGCGGCGCCTGGCCGATGGGGATTTCGGCGATCTCCCGGTTGGTCGCAGTGTCGATCGCGGCCATGGCGTCGCCGTTCTCCAGGCCGACATACATGCGCGAACCGTCGCCCGACGGCCAGATACCGTGCGGCAGCTTGCCGACAGGAACAGTGGCGACTTTTGCGAAATTGTCGCGCCGGAACGCCAGGACTTCGTTCAGGCCGCCGACGGTCACGTAGGCGAATTTGCCGTGCGGGGTGTCGGCGAAATTGACGTGGTTGGAGATCGGGCCGGTGTCGAGCACCTTCAGGGTTTCGAACGGCGGCCGCGCGTCGATCGCGACGGTCTTGCCCGTGTCCTTCAGCGTGTACCAGATTTGCGCGCCGTCCGGCGAGGCGGCGAGATTCGGGCAGAACGGGCTGGGCTGGGCGACCTGGCCCACCTGCTTGCGGGTGTGTACGTCGAAGACCGTCAGTAACGGGTTGAACGACGAACAGACGTAGCCGTAACGCCCGTCGGGCGAGAAGATGGTCATGCCCGGGCCGCCCGGCGTCTTGATACGCCCGGTCTCGGCGAAAGTGGTGGCGTCGAGCACGGACACGTAATCCTCGCCCCGCACCGTGACCCAGACCTCTCGTCCGTCCGGCGTGAAGAACGCCTCGTGCGGCGAGCGGCCGACATAGGTCGTCCGGCGCACCTTGTTGGTTGCGGTGTCGATGAACGTGACTGCGTTCGAGCCGATGGAGACCACGACGAGCGTTTTGCGGTCGGGCGAGAAGCCCATTCCGTGCACGAGGACCTGGCCCTTGTAGAGCGGCGAGAAATTGGCGGGCTGCGGTTCGCCCAGCCGGATCACGCCGAGAAGCCGGTTGTCCGCCGGATCGATGACCGAGACGGTGTTGGAGAACTGCTCGGCGGCATACACCCGGTCCTGGTGGCTGACCGGGAAATTTGGCGCCGAAGCGGCGAAGGGCGCCTGGCCCGCCTGTGCCGCGGCGGCGGCGAGTAGTGCACCGAAAACCGGCAAAGCGATCCTGCATGTGTTGTTCATTTGCTGTCTCCTACTTGCATGGGGGAGAGGGTGCGGCCGTCCGCGGCCGGTGCGCGCGCGGCGGTGGTTGGCGGGCCTGCATCCTGGGTGGGCGCAGGGGCGGCGGCGGGTAGCGGACGTCCGATCGCCAGGCGCATGGCGGCGATCTCCTGCTGCTGGTCGATGATGATTTCCTGGGCGATGCGCCGGAGCTGCTCGTTGCGGCCATAGCGGATTTCGAGGACCGCCATCTCGATGGCGCCCCGATGGTGCGGCTCCATCATGTCGACGAAATCGGTATCGACGCTGCCCGAGGGCGGGGCCGCCATACCGGCCATCATGCGGTCCATCACCGTCATGTTGGCCTGCAGGAAGGCGCTCTCCGGGGTGGCGGCCGCGAGCGCACCGGCGCCCGCCGAGAAAGCCAGCAGCACCGCGGTCAGGGTTCGAAGATTTTGCATGGTTCCATCCGCGAGGGCGCCGGATCACGGCGACGTGCTACCGATAAATCATCGCCGGAGTTTGGCTATGACAATCAGGGACCAAAACGTGCCAGGCAGGCGCGTGCTCATCCTGGCCTATGCGGGCACGCAGATCATCGATATTGCCGGGCCGGCCCAGGTGCTGGCGGAAGCCAACCTGGAAGGTGCGGTGCCGCGCTACGACGTAAGCCTCGTCAGCGCAGCGGCCGACGCGGTCCCCACGTCATCCGGCCTGGTGCTTGCCGCTGGCCCCATCCCGCTGCCGGCGACCTGCACACGGTGATCGTGCCGGGCGGTCCCGGTGTTCATGACGCGAGGCGCGACGTGCGGCTGGTGGCCGCGATCGCCGGCCTGGCGGCCCGCGCCGAGCGCGTCTGCGCCGTTTGCACCGGCGCCTTTCTGCTTGCGGAAGCGGGCCTTCTCGAGGGCCGGACGGCGGTGACCCACTGGCGGTCGTGCGAGCGCCTCTCCCGGGAGTTCCCGGCCGTCAAGGTAAACCCGGATCCGCTTTTCCTGAACGACGGACCGATCTGGACCACCGCCGGTGTCACGGCTGGGATCGACCTGATGCTGGCTATGGTCAGGATGGATCACGGCGCGGCGCTCGCGGGGCGGGTGGCGCGCGGGCTGGTCGTCTATATGCGGCGCACCGGGGGCCAGAAGCAGTTCAGCGAACCCCTGGCACTGCAGATCGCCAGCACGCCGCTATTCGAACGGCTCATCGATCGGATGGTGACCGACCCGGGTAGTCCGTGGCCCGTCGAGCGTATGGCGGAGGTCTCGGGCCAGTCGCTGCGCACGTTCCACAGGCGCTTCCGCACCGCGACGGGCCTCTCGCCGGCTGAGGCGATCGAGAGAATTCGCTGCGAGCTTGCGCGCGCGCTGCTCCACACCTCCGAGCTGAGCCCATCGCAGGTGGCCGCGAAAAGCGGATTCAGCTCCGATACGCAGCTCCGGCGGGCGATGACCCGGCAGTATGGCGTGGGCCCAGGCGAGATGCGGGAGCGCTTTTCTTAGGGACATATTAGGCAAGCAAGAAAGCAGTCCTTTTTCGAGAAAAAGGACCAAAAAGCTTTTGCTCCGATGCCTTGCCCCGCGGCTTACATTTGTTCTGCCAGTCGATACGGTTGCGGTGACAGCCGACAGGTTGTGCCGGCGTCTGACACCGACCGGGTCATGGGGCTTGCTGGCGTTTTAAGGCCGCAACCGCGTGCGCGACGCCTTCCATGCGGCGGCTTCGGCCGGCCTGCATGCGTTCTTCTACTAGCGCCCGCACCGCTGCAGGCGCGCGTTCGGGGCGACCGCTGTCGAACGGCGGCGCGGGCGCATATTCCAGGGTGAGCTGGATGGCCTGCGCCACCGTTTCGCCCGCCAGCTCGGCCGCCAAAGTGAGCGCGAAGTCGATGCCCGCGGTGACGCCGCCTCCGGTGATGAGGTTGCCGTCGCGGCAGACGCGCTCGTCGGATGCGATGGCGCCGAAATCCGCGAGGTGCTCGCGCCAGGCCCAGTGGCAGGCGGCGCGCCGGCCGGTGAGCAGCCCGGCGGCGCCCAGGATGAGCGAACCGGTGCACACCGAGGTCACGTAGCGGGCGCCCTCCGCCAGCCGGCGCACCTCGCGCATGTAGGCCGCGTCCGCCATCGCGTCGGTGCAGGTGACCCCGCCCGGCACGCACAGGACGGTGCACGCGGCGATATCGGCCAGACGCGTGACGCCGAAGCGCAGGGCATCGTCGGACACGATTTCCCCGCCTGCGGCGGAGGCGACGATCAGGCGGGCGCCGGGCACCCGGGAGAGCACCTGGTGCGGCCCGGTGAAGTCCAGTTGCGTAAGCCCCGGATAGAGCGCGAATACTATGACCGTTTCGCCGTGCGTTTCCTGCTGCATGGTGCCTCCCTGGTTCTCCCTGCTGCGAGACTGCGCTGTTCACCGACGCGCTGAAACGACAAATTCAGAACAATTCCTGCCACGACCTTGGCGCTGTCGCTTTGTCCAACGGTGTTGGCGCAGCCCAAAACGCATACCTGGACAAGTTGTGTGCCGGCCGTTCGAACGCGGTCAAACGCGCAGGTCGCGCCGGTCTCTCCGCAACTGTGATGTTCGGGCCATCGGCGAGAGCGCGAGGTTCGGGTTGCGATGGCACGCGATGAACGGCGCCGAAAAACACGCATCCGAACCGCTGTCACGCGACAGGGTAGGCCCATCCGGAGGCGCCATCCGACAGGGCCGGCACACAGGCAGCTGTGTCATGATCCGTCCGCTCGACGTTTGCCGCCGCGTAGGACGGGCTGGTGTCCTACCCGCTGCTGCTCGCAGCGGACGGCACCGCGCGCGTGGAGGCCGACCAGGGCTGGCTGGCATGCAGACCCTGGCCTGGGATTGATCTTCGATCACCACCGCCCATCGTTCCACAACCGATCGCGGCTGAGTGCTGGCCAAGCATGCGGACCGCTTGCCGTCCGGTTGCGCGAACTGAGACGGTCCTTCCTTCTTGCTCG
Source organism: uncultured Alphaproteobacteria bacterium (assembly GCA_963795825.1). Classification (GTDB taxonomy): domain Bacteria; phylum Pseudomonadota; class Alphaproteobacteria; order Acetobacterales; family Acetobacteraceae; genus BOG-908. The sequence goes on from CAWCIW010000005.1 coordinate 980,430, forward strand.
ACGGGCGTCACACGCGACCGGACGCCATCTCGGCCAGATGCGAGACCGTGTTCATGTTGCGCGCGGTGCCGTGGGCGGCGGCTGGGATGCGCAGCTTCGTGGCTCCCATGCCCGCACCGTACTGCACGTAGATTTCCCGCGCGCCGAGCCGCAACGTTTCGCCCGGCGCCCGGCCCGTGGCGGCCTCGAGCATGTCCTGCGATGCGACCCCATCAAGGAAGATCGCGGCTATCTGGTTGCCTGGCGCACCCGGGAACGGGTTCGCCGCAACCACCTGCGCCATTTCGGCAGCATCGCGCAACAGCACGCCTACCGGTTTGCCGAGATGGGCGAGCAGGCGGGCTTCGATGGCCGCCTTCAGCTCCGGCTCCGAGGCCGCGCTCGTGAAAACCATGTTGCCGCTGGCGATATACGTGCGAACGTCTCCGAGACCGGCGTCCCTGCCCAGCGCCGCGAGGTCGCGCATCGCGAGCTTGCCCGTCCCGCCCACGTTGACCGCGCGCAGCAGCGCCACAAACGATGTCATTGCCACTCCCCCAATCATCTGCCCGCACGCATCGGCGCCCAACGCCGCGCCGGACTGAACGTGGCGATGACGTATCCTGCGGCGGCGGCGAAGCGGCAAGGTCGAGGCGCGGTCGCGCTGGCAGTGTCACACGCCGTCCTGTGCCGGGTTGCGCACCCGCCAGGCCTGTCAAATGGTCAGGCCATAGACCTCCTTCGCGCGTTCTTCGGTAATGTATTCGTTGCGTATGTCGTCGCGCACGCGTTCGGCTGGCCGGCGCGAAGGCGGCCCGTAGCCGGCGCCGTTGCCGGTGACCACTCGTATCACATCGCCCGTATCCACACGCAGATAGGATACCAGCGCGTGGCGTTCCCGTTCGCCTGTGGCACGGCGCACTTCCACGTAATTGGCGGAGCCGTCGCGCCCGCCGCCGACGCCCCAGGGCAGGATGCGCGAGCGGGAGTATCCTGCCGTGAGGAAGCCGTTATCGGCGCGCACCCGGTAATCGAGCACGATGCCTTTGCCGCCACGGAACTCACCCTCGCCGCCAGGCGCATCGTTTAGCCGGAGCTGATCGACGGCCAGGCCATAACGCGCCTCGGCGACTTCGACAGGGCAATTGAACGTCTCGCCATGCACCCCGGAGAAGATCGCCGAGTTGCCGTCACGCGTGGCCGAACCACCCCACCCGCCGATCTCAGGCTCGACCACGGTGAAATGGCGCCCGGTATCGGGATGCGGGCCGCCGATAAAGGTGCCGCAGATCGAGGCGAAGCCGCCGGCCGGCAGCTTCTCGGGCATGTGCTGCGACAGACAGCGCAGCAGCAGGTCGTAGAGGCGTATGCCCACCTCGAAATAGAAGCCGATGGCCGCGGGCTCCACGCAGTCGAAGACCGTTCCGGGCGTGGTCAGCAGACGGATCGGCCGGAACGAACCGGCATTGGCCGGGGCCTGGTGGTCGGTGATCGCCTTGAACGCCATCTGCACCGCGGTGATCGAGCTGTCGAGGCTGGCATTGTGCGGCGCCCGTACCTGTGCCGGATTGTCGCGCAGATCGACGGTGAAGCGCTCGGGCTCGATGTCGATGTCGACGCGGTAGATCGAGCCGTCGTCCTGCTCCTCCTCCAGGTGCAGCCGCCCATGCCGCAGGCCGCGCAGGGCGTGCAGGGCGACCTGCTTGCCGTAATCCATGAAGTGTACGAGGGCGCGGAGGAAAGTGTCGGTGCCGCGAGCCCGGCACAGGCTAGGCGCCGTGGCGATCAGCGATCGGTGTCCACTCGACATTGTAGGGACTGACGCCTCCGCGTTTCTTCATCCAGGCAAAAGGCCTATCTCGCGGTAGCTGTCGACGAGTTCGTCAAACAGCGAGATGTCCGCCCGACTTCGCGCCAGTAGTTGAGCACCGGATATTGCGGCAAAAATAGCTCGTGCGCGCTTCTCACCTTTGGCGAGGTCAGTCAGACCAGCCGCAGCCAAGGTCTCACTCAGCCAGGACACGTTGACGTTAGCGAAGTTCTCCACCTCCTCTTTCACCGCGTCCGGCAGATCGTCGTATTCCGCAGCCATGAAGCTGCACAGACAGATGCGATTTCCGTTTTCGAGCGATCGGCGGAAGATCATCGGATAACGGTGCAAGCAGTCGGCGGCATCCGGCAACGCGCTGCGCATTGTTGCAAGCTCGGCCGCAATGTCCTGCCAATAGCGCTTCGCAACCGCTGCCCCGAGATCGGCTTTGCTAGGAAAATGGTAGTGAAGGCTCGCTGCCTTGATACCGACCTCGGCCGCAAGGTCGCGGAAATTCAGGCCCCCATAGCCGTGCGCCTGCGAGGCCATTCGTGCCGCCGACAGGATCGCCTCCTTGGTATCCATGCTCATCCCACTCCTGACGCCACCGCCTACCATCTGATAGATAGAGCTTGCGCACTCAATATCGGAAGAGCTAAACGACTGCCTACCAAGTGGCAGATAGAGGAAGTTCGATGATGATGACGATCTACGACTGGCACACCGGCCCATATCCGGCACGGGTCCGCATCGCATTGGGTGAATTGGGGCTACAATCGCAGGTGCGGTTCGTCTCGATCGACCTTTGGAAGGGCGAGCACAAAACGCCCGCCTTTCTGGAAAAGAACTACTCGGGCACGCTTCCGGTGCTCGAACTCGACGACGGCACTCTCATCGCCGAGTGCACCGCAATCACCCAGTATCTCGATGCGCTGGATGGCCGTCCCTCCCTCACCGGCACCACGCCGCTTCAGCAGGGCGTGATCCACATGATGAGCAAGCGCGCCGAGATCGAGCTGCTCGATGCCGTCAGCGTCTACTTCCACCATGCCACGCCTGGTCTGGGGCCGGATGTCGAACTCTACCAGAACGAGGCGTGGGGGCTTCGCCAGCGCGACAAAGCTTCACGCGGGATGCGCTATTTCGATGGCGTGCTTCGCAGCCAGGCTTTCGTCGCCGGCGACACGTTCTCGATGGCCGACATCACGGTGATCGGCGGCCTGATCTTTGCCGACCTCGTCGGCCTTGCTGTACCTCCTGAATGCAAGGCACTGCTCAGCTGGTTTGCGCAGATGCAGGAGCGTCCCAGCGTTCGGAACCGGATCACGATGTCTGAACCAGCCGCAGCGGCAGCCAGACCGGCGGTGCGATAGCCGTCACGCGTAGCGTCCGCTCGTGCCGGAAGTCCTTGCGGACGCGCCGCCCTTGAGGACACCGCTTTCCGGCCAAGAGCGACGGGTAGTGGCGCGTAGCGGACGGCAGATACGGGCCGGCAGCGGACAGACAGCTTGGCCGAATAAATTGCGGGAAAACGCGCGTGACACGCGGGCAAGGCGGGTCGATTCCAAGCTGCTAGACTAGAGAAGTTCTGCTAGCATCGACTGGCAAATAGAAAATCGAGAACGGCACATGGCCAGCGTGGTCATACGCGATGTCGATGAAGCCTGTCGCAGGCGTCTAGAAGAGCGGGCTGCTTCGCACCGGCGCTCTCTGGAAGAGGCGGCGCGCAAACAATCGGCGCGTCGGATCACACGCCGCCAATCTCTGATAGAGTCAGGTGTGATCGATAGCGGATTTCTCCTAGAAAACCATGCTGTTCGAGATTGATGCTGCTGCGGCATTCGCGCGGACCCTGGCGCGTGCGGCAACGCTCTCGACACGTGAGCGGATCGTTCGCCATCAGGATCGCCAATCAGCGCGGCTGACGGGAGACGCACGCAAAGCAATCCCGTTCTACCGGAGCACCAGAACTTCGTTCTGCGATCTGCCGATCATCGACAAGGCGATCCAGCAATCCCGCTTTGCTGAGTTCAACGCGCTCGGCGTCACTGTCGCCGAGATCGTTGCGGCTCTGGACTCTGGCCGCGAGACGGTGCGCGACCATTTCGTGGGCCAGAGCACCGGGACGAGCGGCAATCGAAGCCGCTTCGTCATCTCGCCAAAGGAACGGCTTACCTGGTTGGGAACGATCGTGGCCAAGGCGTTGCCGGACGCGCTGTTCCGGCGGCGGCGGGTAGCACTGGCACTCCCTGGCCTGTCTGCGCTCTACCGGTCTGCGACCAGTGCCAGCCGTATCCAGCTCGCCATGTTTGATCTTGCGCGCGGCGTGCACGCCTGGCGGGACGAGCTGATCCGTTTCGCGCCGGAGGTGCTCGTGGCACCGCCAAAGGTGCTACGGCTGCTGGCGGAGAGCGGGGCACTGGCCGGCGTGCAAGCTTTCAGCGGCGCCGAAGTGCTCGATCCGCTCGATCGCGGCGTGATCGAACGCGCGACAGGACGGACGGTGCGCGAAATCTACATGGCGACGGAGGGCCTGTTCGGCGTCGCCTGCCGCCACGGCACGCTGCATCTGGCGGAGGATGTGGTGCGGTTCGAATGGGAACCGGTGCCCGGAAGCACACTGGTGACGCCGATCGTCACCGATCTCGTGCGCCGCGTGCAGCCGATGATCCGCTACCGGATGAACGATCTTCTGGAATTGTCGGATCGGCCATGCCCCTGCGGATCGGCGTTCCAGGCGGTGGCGCGCGTGCATGGACGGATGGACGATGTCTTCGAGCTCGAGGGTCCTGCGGGCTCTCTCATCGCCACGCCGGACATCCTGCGCAACGCGGTGGTCGATACCGATCCGCGCATCCTGGATTTCAGGGTGACGCAGAAGCTCGATGGACGCATCATCGTCAGTCTGGATGCGGCGCTGCCGTCGGACGTGCACGAGGCGGCGCGGGCATCGGTCGAACGCGTGCTGCGCCGGCTCGGCGCGGTGCCCGTCGTGCAAAGTGTGTGCGGTATTTCCCCGCTTGTGGACCGCAAGCTTCGGCGAGTGGAACGCGAGAGATTATAGTTCGACCTCGACGGTCCGTTCGCTCTCCGCCTCGGCCTGGCCATTGGCGAGCCGCCAGATCGTCGGACCCATGAAGTCGAGCGGTCCCATGGCATAGGCGGGCGGCGCGGCTCCCCGCCAGGCCTGCTGAAGCGCCAAGATGCGCCGGTCCTGCGCCAGGATCGGTCGATGAAGCGCCTTCAGCACCTGCCGCTTGGCCCAGCCCGGTACGCGGCCGCGCGCCGTGGCGAAATGCGCCCACGGTCGGGTCATGCCGGTGTCCTCGGGGGCGAAAACGACGGCTACGGAGAAAGCGAGCCCGCTTGCACGTTCGAACGCGACTTCGGCGATCGTCGGCGGGAAATATCGGCCGAAACTGGTGAGCCTCGCGCGCCCCAGCAGGCGTGGCAGCAGCCCGGATGGCGTGCCGTGGTCATGATAGATTGCTTCGGCTCCCCACGGGCCGGCCCGCATATGCACCTCGGTAGGGCGTCGCCGATCGGGCGCGCGCACCATCCACGGATGGACATGATGCGGATGGGCGGGATCCAGGTGGTTCTCGATTGCATCCAGCAGGCCCGCCTTCGATGCGGCGAGCGGCCACCAGAAGCGATCCAGCTTCGGATCCTCGATGGCGGCGGGCAACCTGGGAAACGGGCCAGGCGCATCGGCCAGGCTGACCCAGATCAGACCGGCGCGTTCGACGCTGGCATAAGCGCGGGCCCGGGTGCCTGGCAGCGCCGATCCCGGCACAGACAGGCACACGCCGCCGCGGCCGAACTGCCAGCCGTGATAAGGACAGGTGATGGTGCCTTGAGCCATGCGGCCATGCGACAGCGGCGCGCCGCGATGGGGGCAGCGATCATCGAGCACGTAGACGCCCTTCGCATCCCGCAACACGATCAGGGAGCGGCCCATCAGTCGCTGCGCGACAGGATGCCGGCCTGCAAGCTGGCTGATGGACGCGACCGGGTGCCATCCTAGGGCCACTGCCGCGGGCCAGGTCTCTACCATCCCTTGGCCACCATCATCGGGACGGCGAGACGGGTCAGCGATCGAGCCAACGCCTCGATGGCGAAGCGGCGGAACCGGGACAGATGCCGGGCATGGTAGGCGTTCCACTCGATAACGCCGCGCGCGCCGCGCTGGCGCTTGAAATGGGCGACGCCGGCGGAAGCATGCACGCGACAGCCGGCGGCAAGCGCCCGGTCCATGACCATCCACGCGGCAATCCTGTACAGGCCTTCTTTCTGCGGCCGCGACGTATCGTAGCCGACCACCGGCGAGGTGGTGATACCATCTCTCGTCCACAGCCCGGACGCGGCCATGATGGTGCCCTCCACATCGCGGGCGACGCGATAGGTGATCATGCCCGTGCGGGCCGAAGCCGCGATGAAGGCCGGCGTCAGGATCGGATTCAGCGCCGAGTAGCGGCCGACATAGAGCAACGCGTAGAGCGCTGCGATGCGCGCGGCATCTTGCGCGGACACATTTGGCAGATCGGCGATCCGCAGCGCAGAGCGCGCGATGAGGCGGCGGTCGTGGCCGGCATCGCGTCGCGGGAGCCAGTCCCGGCGCAAATCGTCCACCACCCAGATCTGCCGGCTGGGAACCAGGATCCAGTTATCGGACTGGAGCGCCTGGCGCAGACCGGGCGAAGACCAGTCGTCGATGGAACGGATGCCGATGAGATGGTCCGGATAAGTCTCCGCCAGAGCTGCGCGGGCTTCGGCGATGCCCTCGCCGCGCCAGGCGCCGTGCAGGTTGGTAGACAACATCCAGTTGCCGACATGCACGATGCGGTTCATGCGCGCCCGGCGCAGCAGGATGTCCAGCCCGCCGATCGCCGCGCGGGCGGGTGTGGCGATCCATCCGGCATCCACCATGCCCAGTTCTTCCCGGGCATAAAGCACGTAGGCGCTATGGGGGCTGCAAACATAGCTGCCGCCGAGCGCGCCGTCGTCGCGGGTCAGCGGCAGGGTATGGCCCGCAACTTCGGTGCACGAGAGGCGGGTGGTGACATTGGCGACCATGGCCTGGGCGCCGCTGGCGATCATGGCATCGAGCATCGCCAGCGTCATGCGATCGGCGCGCCGTTCCACTCGATATCCTGCGTGCTCTGGACGGTGGCCGTATGGCGTCGCCACAACCCCATCAGCCCAAAACGCGCTGCATCCAGCACAGACCCGGCTGCGGGCAGGCGGTCGCCAGGACGGGTGAGGCCGTCCTTCCCGTGGCGCCAGCTATGCAGCAGGCGAGACATGGTGCCCGCCGCCAGCGCCGCGGGCAGGCCGAGCAGCGCCATGGCAGGGGAGAGATACCGGATGGTGCCAGGCGGCGGCGGCGCAAGCGGCCGGCCTTCCAGTATGGCGTAAGCAAGGCCGGGTGCGGCGTCGAACAGGTGCAGGCCGCTGACCGCGCGCGGATTGCATTCGAGCGGGGCGACCCGGCCGTCGGCGGTGATGATCACGTCGAAGGAAAGTTGGCCGCAGCCTTCGATCGTGCCGGCGATCTGCGCGGCCATGGCGGTGACATCCGGGCGGTCCACCGCCTCAAAAGCGTAGGACGCGGAGCGGCGGTGCCGCAGCGATCGGGCGATAGACGGCGCAGGCAATCAGCCGGCGACCGCGCGCAATCGAGAATGCGCATAATTCCTCGCCTTCGATCCGCTCCTGCGCCACCCAGCGATGCTCCTCTGTGGGCCGTATGGCGCGCAGCGAGGCGGGCTGGGGCGCGATCAGGGTGCGTGTTCCGAAGCGGCAAAACTCGGGCTTGGCGACGAGGTCTGCCCAGGCCAGGCCGGCTAGGTCCGTGGCGGCAGTCAGCGTCACCGTGGCGGGTGCATCGACACCTTCTGCGCGCGCCAGGGCGGCGAAATCCGCCTTGGAGTGTAAGCTGCGCAGAACCTTCAGGCTTGGGGCGAAGAGGCGCGCAGTCCAGCCATCGCGTGCTGCGGCGGCAGCCAGCCAGAAGACTTCCTCACAGGTGGGCACAAGCAGGTCGATCTCCGCCATCAGCTCGACCAGGCGGGCGCGAAAGGCGTCGAAGGCGAAGCGCGGCGGCGGCAGACGGTGGATGGGAAAGCGCGGGCGGGCGAGCGCGGCGGCAAAGGGGAAAACGGAATCCGCCAGCGCCACCGCGCAACCGGCCGCGCGGAAGGCGCGGGCCATGTCCAGCGCCACCGGGGCACGGGCGCCGGTGATCAGCACGCGGGTCATGGCGCGGCATCCGCGGCGCGCTCGGCACAATGCGAGGGGGTCAGGATCAGGTCGGCGTTGCGACGGCGCAGCGCGTGAAGCTGCGCCAACGTGTCGCGTCCCGACCTTGTGTCTCCCAGCAGAGCGCTGGTGATGCGCGGCGGCGGACGGTTCTCGCGGATGGCGCGGGAGGACCAGGCCGCATCGGCCACCAGGAAGTGCAGGCCGCGTGCCTCGTTCAGCAGCACGCCCCAATGGCCGGCGCAATGGCCTGGCAGGGGCACTGCCAGGATGGAGCCGTCGCCAAGAACGTCTGCCCCGGTCTCGAATGGTGCCAGGTCGGCTGGCAACGGCAGCCGCGTCCGATCCTCGAAAAAGGCGCAGCGCGCCGGCAGATCTGGCGGCAGCAGGCCAACGGGGGTTCCGGCGGCAAGCGCGCGCAGGCGCCCGCGCTGCCACACGGCGCGCAGCCCGGCGCGTGCGCAATGGACTTTCGCATTCGGGAAACGGCACAGGCCGGAGGCGTGGTCGCCGTGAAAATGCGACAGGACGATGTGGCGGATGGTGGAAGGCGCGATCCCTCTCGCGGCGAGCGTGGCCACCACGGGGGATGTGATCGCTGGCGGCGTCAGCCAGCGATACAGGCGCTCCGGGAACGCTTCGGTGGCGTCGTCGAACAGGCTGTCATAGCCGGTATCGAAGAGGATCGTGCCTTCCTCAGGGTGAGTGATCACGCCGACCAAGGACGGGAAGATCGCCGGGCGCCAGGAGCCGCCCTGGATTGTGGCGATCTCCGGGTGCCTGCATGCGCCGGTCTGAAGCAAGCTGAGGCCCACTCGCTTCATGATGGCAGCGCGTGCGCGAGGGCCTCGGCTGGGCCGAAAGCCGGGCGCCAGTCGAGCCGGGCGGCGACGTCCGACAGGTCGAATGTTCGCGACCAGGAGAGCGTTGATGCGGTGTAGCGGGTCAGTGGCGGCTCCCGGCCAGCGGCGATGCCCCAGAGCTCCGCCGTCGCGGCGAGAGCATGCAACAGCCTTTCGGGCACATGCCTGATTCGGACGGCAAGATTCAGGCGGGCTGCCAACGCACGCGCCATGTCGGTGACCCGGACGGGCTCTCGTCCTGCAATGTTGGCCACGCCCTCGGCCGAGCCAAAAACGCCGGCCGCAAACGCCGCAGCCGCATCGCGCACATCGGTCGGATGGAACAGCGCCGTGCCGCCATTGCCCAAAGGAAGGGTGCCGCGCCGCAGCACACGCAACAGGCGCGGCAGGATCGCGCGGTCGTCCGGGCCGATCACCGCGGAGGGGCGCAAGACGAGCGTGGCCAAGCGCCGGTCCCGCAGTATCAATCGCTCGGCGGCCAGCTTGGTGCGCGCATAGGCATTTACCGGCTGGAGGGCGGGCGGCGCATCGCCGCGCAGATCCAGACGGTGACGCCGCTCCGAAAAGATCGTCGGCGTGGAGGCGTAGACGAAGCGCTGCACCCCGGCCGCCGCAGCCGCCTCCAGAAGACGGGAGGTCGCGTGCACATTATCCGCCTGGAACGCCGGCCGCGGCCCCCAGGGCGAGGATCGCGCCGCCAGGTGCACGATGCAGGATACGCCGCGCACCAGCCCGCGCAAATCGTCGCTGGCCAAATCGGCCGGCTGGAATCTCACGCCTGGCCCTTCGAGCGCCTGCCCGATCACGGCGTTCCGCCCGCTGGCAACCACCTCGGCACCCTGCGCCGCCAGCACTGGCACCAGAGTGCGGCCGATCCCGCCAGTCGCACCCGTCACCAGCACCCTCACCAGCGTATAACCGCGCCGCCGAGCGAAACGCCGGCAGAGGAACCAACGAGCAAGGAGGCCGAACCAGGTCGCAGCCGCCCTTCCCGCCGCGCAACGGCCAGCGCATGCGGCATGCTGGACGCCACGCGGTTGCCGAGCTTGGCGAACACATCGACGATGCGCGCGGGATCGCCGCCCAGATGGCGGGCGAGGTGGGCCAGGGCGCCGGCCGAAGCCTGGTGAGGGATGATGCTGTCAAGCGAGTCCGCAGTAATCCCCGTCTCGCCCAGCAGCCGCGCGAGGAAGGCAGGAAAGCGCCGCGCCGTCGCCCGGAACAGCGCGAACCCCTGCATGCGAAAGTGGCTTCCCGCCGCGAATACCTCCGGATTTTCCAACGGCCGCAGCCGGGTGCCGCCGGCTTCCAGGCGGCACAGATCGGCGTCGTCGCCATACGTCTCCAGCCGGGAGGCGAGAAGTCGCGAGGAGCCGCCCGCCTCGAGTGCCACCGCGGCCGCGCCATCCCCGAAAATGGCGGAGCTTTCGGCATCCGTGTGGTCCAGTGCGGCGGAGGCGATATCCGCGGCAAAGATCACGACCCGGCGCCAGCGGCCGAGCGCCAGTCCCGCCACAGCATGGTCCAGCGCCGGCAGGAAGGAGAGGCAGGTCGCGTTCACGTCGAAAGCCGGCGTGCCGCTGCCTCCCAGTCCCAGCCGCCGCTGCACCAGCGGCGCGGTGCCCGGAATGGCCTGTTCCATCACCCCGCAGGCGCCGATCAAGGCGTCGATATCGCCGGCCTGCCATCCCGCGTCGCCGATCGCCGCGCGAGCGGCCTCGGCCCCCATGAAACTGCTGGTCTCGTCCGGAGCGGCATAGCGGCGCTCTGCAATGCCGAGTGCCGCGGATGTGCCAGCGGGCCGGCCATGCCGCGCATCCAGTTCGTCCGACGTCACCACCCTCCGCGGCAGGTAGATGCCAGCGCCAGCCAGCGTGAAGCCCAGTTCCAGCGAGGGTGGGGCCATGTCCATGAAGCTGGTTAGCAAGCAATTGAACATCGTTCAATAGGCAATTTACCCCTGCTCAATTGCCGTGCTATATGCGTACATGGCCCGCCGCTACGATCACCCGCCCGCAGACCTCCGCCAGATGATCCTGGATGCCGGTCACGCACTACTGGCCGAGAGCGGCTTCGCCCGCTTCTCCGCCCGCGAAGTCGCCCGCCGCGTCGGCTATTCGGTCGGCACGATCTACCACATCTTCGGAACGCTCGACCGGCTGCTGTTCGAGATCAACACCATCACCTTCCGCCAATGGGCCGACCTGCTCGAACGCCGCCTGGCCGAAGCCCCGGGCCATCGTCTCGATGCCCTGGTGGAAGCCTATTTCGAGTTTGCCGCCACCCACCGCACCCTCTGGCAAGCCATCTGGGCCCACCACATGCCAGCCGACGTCCCACTGCCCGAACAGGCCGCGCTGGACCGGTCCCGCCTCACCGGCATCGTCATCGCCGAAATCACCCAGCACCTCCCCGACCATCGCCGCGCGCTCGCGGACAGCCTGGCGCGGTCGCTGATCGCGACGGTGCATGGGCATTGCGATTATGCCATGTCAGGCGCGTTCGCATTGATGGGGGAGGCTGAGCCGATCGTGTTGGCGAAATGCCGCGTGCGCGACGCCATCGGGCATTAGGGTGCGCGTCGGCCTCCTCGCTGTGCAGCGAAGTTCTCCGCTTCCTGCCGCTGCCTGCAGCCCCGGTTTAGCGCGCTTGTTCAGATCAGCGGCTGCGTCTCCCGCACATGACCGCCATCAACCGAGCACGATCCCACCCGTGACTACCTGGAAGACCGGCAGCCCGGATGGTCAACCGGGCCGAACTCAGCGCGTGAGGCGTGCCTGCAGTCGCGGCGCACAGAAATCGACAAAGGCGCGCACCTTGAGCGGCACGAGCTGATCGGCGCCGTGGACGATGTGCACGGGAATGCCGGGCGGCACGAACGCAGGAAGCACCTCCCGCATCACGCCGGCCTTCAGCGCCGGCATCAGACGGTAGCAGAAAACGCGTACCAGGCCGAGGCCGGCAAGCCCCGCCTCCACCACGGCGTCGATGGTGTCGAACGTCGCGCGCGACGTGATCGGCACCGGGACGGTCCCGCCGTCTTTCGGAAACAACCAGTGGCCCGGTGGGTCGAAACCGTGGAATCCCACGCAATGGTGCGCCGCCAGATCCTCCAGCGAGCCTGGTTCGCCGTGCCGGGCCAGGTAGCCCGGGCTTGCGCTCACCAGGCGGTGTATGGTGGCGACCCGCCGCGCCCGGCGGCTGCTGCTGTCGGGCAGGTCGCCTATGCGCACGGCAACGTCGATGCGGTCGTCCTGTAGATCCAGCACGCGGTCGCTGAAGCGGCAGGTAAGCCGGATATCCACGTATTGCGCCATGAACTCCGCCACGATGGGCACGATATGCATCCGGCCCATCATGAGCGGCGCCGTGATCACGAGGTCGCCGCGCGGGCTCTGATACTCGCCTGCGGCCAGCCGTTCGGCCTCTTCGATCTGTTCCATCACGCGGCGGCAGGATTCTACATAAGGCGCGCCGGAGTCGGTCAGTGAGAGCTTGCGCGTCGTGCGCTGCAGAAGCTGCGTGCGCAGATGCGATTCAAGGTCGGCCACCCGGCGGCTGATGGTCGTCACGGGCACGCGCAGCTTACGGGACGCAGCCGAAAAGCTGCCGGCGTCCACCACAGCCAGCAGCGTCCTCATCGCGTCGAGCCTGTCCATGATCTCACCACTCCGCGAAAAGATGCTCGCCAAACATAGCTGATTATCGCGTTCCGCCCGATGCGCCATCTCTCGCGCACCGTACGAGCGGAGAGCCGGCAGGGGAGAACGTCCCCGAACGACGGCGCTGATGAGCGGAGCTTCGCCGTGCGGCCTGGGGGAACCAAGACGATGGATGGGATGACCGCGGGCGACGCTCTCCGGACAGCGACGGAGACCGCTGGGCCGACTGCGCGGCCGCGTCGCCTAATGCGGCCGCAACAAATTCTGCTCGCTGCCGCCGGGCTGGCGGCGCTGGGCGGGGCGGCCTGGTATGGCCATGACTGGTGGATTCGCGGCCGCTTCATCGAGGCGACGGACGACGCCTATGTCGGGGGCGAGGTCACCGCGATCGCACCGCATGTCGCAGGCTTTGTCCAGGACGTCAGCGTTTCCGACAATCAGCGCGTCGCCGCCGGCCAGTTGCTGGTGCGGCTCGACCGGCGGGATTTCGCGGCGGCGCTCGACCGGGCCCGTGCCGCGCGCGAAGGCAGGCAGGCCATGGCAAGCGGCACCGAGGCGGAGATGACCCTCCAGGCGGCGATGATCCGGCAGGCCGAGGCGGCGCTGCGCAGCGCCGTGGCGCGGGACGCCTTTGCCAGGCAGGAGGCGGACACGTTACGCGACGCTCGCACCCACCCCCGGCGGCTCGCGGCAGCAGGCGCAGCGCACGGCAAGCGTGCGCGACGATGCCGACGCGGCAGTGGCGGAGGCCGGCGCCAGGCGTGATGCCGCCTCGGCCCAGCTCGAGGTGCTGCGACGTCAGCTCGCCGGCGCCCGCGCCGGGGTGTCGGAGGCCGAGGCCGTAGAGCGTACGTCGGTCCTAGACCTCGGCTACACGGACATCCGCAGCCCGATCGACGGGTATGTCGGCAACCGGGCGGCGCGCGCCGGCGCCTATGTCACGACCGGGTCCTACCTGCTGTCGGTCGTGCCGGCGAACGCGCTCTGGGTCGATGCGAACTTCAAGGAGGACCAGCTCGCCGCCATCCGGCCCGGCCAGCGCGCGCAGGTGGTCGCCGATGCAGCGCCAGGCAACAGGATCGAGGGCCACGTCGCGAGTTTGTCGCCCGGCAGTGGCGCCATCTTCAGCGTCATTCCGCCCGAGAACGCCACCGGCAACTTCACCAAGATCGTCCAGCGCGTTCCGGTGCGCATCCTGCTCGACGGCGATGCGGCGGCGCTCGGAACGCTGCGGCCCGGTCTGTCCGTCACCGTCAGCATCGACACGCGGGAGTAGGCGCCATGGCCGGGTTCGTCGTGATGTGCGTGGGCATGTTCATCGCCCTGCTCGACATACAGATCGTCGCGTCGTCGCTGCAGGACATCGGCGGCGGTCTGTCGGCGGCACGCGACGAGATCAGCTGGGTGCAGACCGCCTACCTGATCGCGGAGATCGTCATGATCCCGCTGTCCGGCTGGCTCACCCGCGTGTTCTCGACCCGCTGGCTGTTCACGCTCTCGGCTGCGGGATTCACCCTGTCCAGCCTGCTCTGCGCGCTTGCCTGGAATATTCAGTCGATGATCGTGTTCCGCGCGCTCCAGGGGCTGCTCGGCGCGTCGATGATCCCGACCGTGTTCACGTCGTCGTTCCACTACTTCCAGGGTGCGAAGCGCGTCTACTCCGCCGCCGTGATCGGCACGATTGCGTCGATCGCCCCGACACTCGGCCCGGTCATCGGCGGCTGGATCACCGACGCGATCGACTGGCATTGGCTGTTCTACGTCAACCTGCTTCCCGGCGCGGTGATCACCGCCCTCGTGCCGGTCCTGGTCGATATCGACAAGCCCGATCTCTCCTTGCTGAAAGGTGCGGATTACCCCGGCATCGTCCTGATGGCCGTCGGCCTGGGTACGCTGGAATACACCCTGGAAGAGGGAACACGCTGGAACTGGTTCGACGATGCGACCATCCGGCAGACCGCCGTGGTAGCGGCGATTTCGCTGCTGGCGTTCGGCTGGCGCAGCCTGTCGATCGCAAATCCGGTGGTGGACCTGCGGGCCTTCGCCGACCGGAATTTCGCGGTGGGCTGCTTCCTGTCGTTCGTGACCGGCATCGGCATCTTCACGACCATCTATCTCACGCCGCTGTTCCTGGGATACACGCGCGGCTTCAGCGCCTATCAGATCGGCACGGCCATCTTCTCGACGGGTGTCGCGTCGCTGCTGGGCACGCCGGTTTATATCCTGCTCGCGCGGCGCTTCGACACGCGCTGGTTGATGGCGGCCGGCCTCGCCTCCTTCGCCGTCGCCATGTGGAGCTACAGCTTCATCACCTCCGACTGGAGCGGCGCCGAGCTGCTGTGGCCGCAATTGCTGCGCGGTTTCCCGCAGGTGTTCGCGGTGGCGCCCAGCGTGACCCTCGGGCTCGGCGGCCTGCCGCCGGAGCGGCTGAAATACGCGAGCGGCCTGTTCAACATGATGCGCAACCTGGGCGGCGCGGTCGGCATCGCGGGCGCCGCCGCCATCATCAACGACCAGACCAACCTGCATTTCGACCATATCGCCGCACGGATGACCGAGGCATCCGGCCCGACGTCGAGGCTCCTCGCTGCCGTGGCGTCCCGCTACGGCGCGCAGCCCGGCGCCCTGGGCGACGGCCACCAGGCGGCAATCAACCAGCTCTGGCACCTGGCCTATCGCGAGGCGTCGACGCTCGCTTTCGCGGATGCCTTCCGCGCCATCATGGTCGCGTTCGTGATCGCCGCGTTGCTGGTGCCCCTGCTGCGCAAGCCGGCCGCGCCGGTGCCTGCGGGAGCAGCACACTGATCGTCGACCCGCAAGCCGATACGAACGGTCGGGTCACAGGCCCTGGCGCTCGGTCGCCGCTTCGGCATCGTCGATCCGCCGGTCCTGCAGTCCGGAGATGCGACCCGGCCTGGTGTCGTCTTTGCCCACCTGGCAGCCGGGTTCCCGCTTTCCGGACCGAGCGAGGATGTTCCGCGCGAGGATTCGTACACGCTCCAGGTCGCACTCAAACCCGTCCGTTCCGCGGAATTCTGGACTGGAAGCCACCACTTCCGTTCAGGGCGGCATACGGACCGGTGGGACTTTCCTGTTCAATCTCGCCGACAATCCGCGCGTCATGATGCACGACAGCTTCGACTTCGTCCGCTTCAATATATCCAGGCGTTCATTAGACGAACTCGCCTACCGGAACGAGATGCGCAGGCCTGAAAACCTGGTCCAGTCGGATTTCGGATCGGTCGATCGGGTCCTGCTCGGGCTGGCAGGGACGCTGCACGCGGCGTTCGAATTCCCCCGGCAGGTGAATGCCCTCTTCCTGGACCACCTGGCGCTCGCGTTCCACATCCATGTCCTGACGGCCTACGGCCGATACGTCGAATCCGGCAGGCGCGCCGCGGGCGGGCTCAGCCCGCGTCAGCTTCGCGACGCATGCGCGGCGATGCTCGATGACCCCGGACAGGGCACGACGATAGATGCGCTCGCTGCGAGGTGCCGCATGTCGCCGCGCCATTTCGCACGAGCCTTCCAGCAGAGTACCGGCCGCCCGCCGCATCAGTGGCTGATACGGGCACGTATCGAGAAGGCCGCGCACATGCTTGCGGACGACCGGACCCAGATCGCAGACATCGCCGTCGCATGCGGGTTCACCGACCAGAGCCACCTGACCCGCACCTTCCTGCGCATTCAAGGCCAGACCCCGGCCGATTGGCGGCGTCTGAGATGAGGCCCGCGGATGGGCCGGGCCGATGAAGCATGTTGTCCGGTTTGTGCCACCGATGTCTGCTTTGTCCTATCGGCAGGCGAACGGACCCCGCATATCCCGCCCGGCCGTAGCATTCATTTCAACGACGTGGCCGGTCGCAACGGGGAAAGCGGTGAAATGCCGAATCTGCGGACTTTCAGGGCTTGCGTCATCGCGGGCGCAATCGCGGGTCTGTCGTCCGGGTGCCAGCAATCGGCGACAGCACCGCATAATCCTCGTGTCAGCCAGACAGACCTCGACTTCATCACCGGGGTGACGAACCTGGCGGAGTTCGACCGTCGTGCGATCCAGGGGGCGATGGACTTCAACCCCGACCCCAGGGTGAAAAGCCTGGCTTTCGACCTGCAGTCGCGCATAGAGGGATTCCAGGCCCGGGTTCAGCCGATCGCCGTCAAAGACGGCATCCAGCCTCCGGCGAACATGACCCTTTTCGAACAATCCGACATGCACTCGCGGGTCGCGACTTTGCTGGCGACGTCGAAATACGACTTCGACGGGGAGTTCCTCGACGAGGAAGTGTTCGGCAATCAGGAGGTGCTCCGGCAGGCGGAACATGTTGTCGCCGGCCCGCCCGGGGATCCCGAATTGCACGTGCTCGCAGTCGAGGCGGTCGGCAGGCTGAAGGACAACATCAGGCGGCTGCAGGCCCTTCGGGCCGAGATGAAACGCCCATAACGGCCAGCATCGCCGTCGGACGCCGGGGACGGACGTCTCCCAAACTTCCATCGCGCCAGCTTCTGCCGGGCGGCGGGCGACGCTCCCTTGGCCGGCGCGTGCCGCGTCTATCGGTACCACGGTTGGCGCCTCGATCCACTTCCACCACACAGGAGCGACCGTCATGACGAGCAGGGACGAGGCCAACGCAGACGACGCTTACGACGTGCGCCGCGTGCCGCGCGACCGCGGCAGTCTCTACGTTCGCGACTATGCCGGCACCGGGCCGGCCTTTGTCCTGCTGCATGGATTTCCGGACAATGCGCACATCTATGACGATCTCATCCCGCATCTGACCGCTGCGGGGCGGCGTGTCGTCGCCGTCGATTTCCTCGGCTTCGGCGCTTCCGACAAGCCGGACGGGGCGCTGTACAGCTTTGCCCAGCAGGTTGCCGACGTCGAGGTCGTCGTCGAAGCCCTCGAGCTTGATCGGGTGGTTCCCGTGGGCCACGACGCGGGCGGCCCGGCGGCGGTGAATTTCGCGCTGCGCCATCCGGATCGGACGGACTCGGTGGTGCTGATGAACGCGTTCTACGGAGCGTCGCCCGGCCTGCTGGTACCGGAACTGATCGAGCTGTTCTCCCATGCGCCGCTGCGGCCCCTTGCGCAGCATTTTCTCGCCAGCCCGCAGCAATTCGCCTGGCTGGTCGAGTTCCAGCGGCAGAAGCTGCTGGGCGACGCGAACGTCGCGGGCCAGGCCCGCTATGAAGCGTTTCTCGGTCCGCTCATCGACCAGAACTTCCGGCAGCAACCGAGTGCCATCCCGGCTTTCGTGCAGATGACCTCGCAACTCAATGCCGAAATCGCGGCGAATACCGGTCGCCTGGTCGAGTTGCGCCGGTCGTCGGTGCCGTTCCAGCTGATCTGGGGACGCAACGACCCGTATCTGCACGTGTCGGCGGCGGAGTTCCTGCGGCTACAGATGCGCCGCGGCGTTCTGCATGCGCTGGATGCCGGCCACTGGCCGCAGATCGACGCCGCAGCGGAGACGGCGCAGATCATGCTCGGGGGTGCCCGATGGGGTTCGTGACGGCCGCCGCAGCGATGGCGCTCCTGGCGGGGAGTGCTGGGCACCCCGGCGACGGCGCAGTCGGCACTTCCCGCCGACAGGACGACCCGCATCCTGGCGATAGGGTCTTTTCCGGCCGGCACCGACCTGAACGCTGTTCGCCCCCTCCTGCCGGAGGAGGTGCGCGAGACTGTGAGGCTTTATCTGGGTGGCAAGATCGACCAGTGGTTTTCGCTGGCCGACCGCACGGGCGTCGTGTTCCTGCTCAACATGACGGAACTGGAGGAGGCCCGGTCCATGCTGGAGGCGCTGCCGCTCGGCCGGGCGCACCTGATGCACTTCGAACTGCTGCCACTGGCACCTCTCGCTCCGCTGCGGGCCCTGCCCGGACTTGCAGCAGGCGCCCCTTGAGTTCTGGACAGCCGGAGAGACCCTTGCATCTCATCGGAACCCAGGACTGCCGCACGGCATGGGCACGACGCATCCCGATCTGATCAACGCAGACCTGCTGGCATTCGTGCGCAGCTCAACGCCGACGCAATAGCCAGGCTTGTAGAGGGTGGACCAGGACATGGACGCTGACGAAGCGGTCGAATACACACGAAGCTGGTCAGGGCGGACGCCGGAGTTCCTGTCGCTGCGACCGGGCGGCCCGAAGATCCGCTATCTGCGGATGGGACAGGGCCCGGCGCTGGTGCTCATGCACACGGTGCGCACGCAGTTGGACATATTCCAGCGCGTGATCCCCGCCCTCGCCGAACGCTTCACGGTCTATGCGTTCGACTATCCGGGCTTCGGTTGGTCGGAGATAGTGCCTGGCGCCGACTACCGCGAAAAGGCGATGCGGCAGCATGTCCTGGATTTCCTCGACAGGCTGGACTTGCAGGACGTCACCCTGGCCGGCGAATCGATGGGCGGTTCGCTGGCCTTGACGGCGGCGGCGATGCTCGGCGATCGGGTGAGGCAGATCGTCGCGTTCAACGCCTACGATTACCTGCCCGGGCTCGAACGCGCCAACCTCCTCGCCTCGATCATCATCAAGAGCGTCCGGGCGCCCGTCATCGGGCCCATGTTTGCGGCCATGGAGAACAGGCTGATCCTGCAGGGGATCCTGCGCGGCGGCGTCCGTGATGCCAGATCGCTGCCTGCGGATCTCGTCGACGCGTTCAACAGGGTCGGCAGGCGCAAAGGCTACGCTGGCGTCGCCCGTGCCGTCTATCGGAGCCTGCCGAGCTATGTCGAGGCGCGGACGCTCTATGGCCGGATCACCGCACCCGTCACTTTGGTTTACGGCGATGGAGACTGGTCCCGGCCCGCCGACCGCCAAGCCAATGAACGGCTGCTAGGCCAGGCTCGCATGGTCACCCTAAAGGACACCGGTCATTTCTCATCATTGGAGCGGCCAGGAGATTTCACCCGGATTGTGATGGACACCCTACTACCCGCGGCGAGGCCAACTTGATCCCGAGCAGGTTTGTATGCCCACGACGCAGCGCTTCCAGTCCTAAAGGACATCGAGCGACGGACTGCCCTGGATAGGCTAGGCTACCCATGCATGCGAGATCAGCGTGCGCAAAGTCGGCATCAACCCGACATTGTCTGGACGAGGCCGATCCACGGTCGTGGTCAACCGCCGAGAAACTTCGCGCCGAGCCGCCTACGGAGGTCCGGCGATGGTTTGTTTGGTAAATGATCCGTTCAGCCAGCCTATTACAAGGAAAGCGCCCGTCATCAAAAGCCTCCCGGTCGCACGCATGACGTCCAGCCAGCGATTTGACTCTCCGCTGTCGAGAAATGCCGACTGCGCCAGAAGAAAGCACTAAATTCGACACTTCCTTGCTGGCTATATCGTGTTCCCGAGCGGCAATATTCAGCAAGCGACGGAACGAGATCAGGAATTGAATACTGCTTTATGGAACAATCCGTTCTGCAGATTTATATTCCTGGGCGGAGACGGATTTCCGCCCGACATTGGTGGCGCTCATGATACCGGCGCCGATGAGCGCGATGTCCGGGCTATACACGTTGCTGCAAGACATGGCTCAGTCTTTCCTAAAGGCGATGCGCGCGCCTTCGCCGATGACCACGTACCACGCGGCGCCACGGATCGCCGTCGGTCAGCCGCCAGCTATGGCCGCTGCCGGTGGTGTCCTCGGCAAGGAGGATGTCGCCGGGACGGATCACGAAGCTGGCACCCGGCACTGTCTTGAACTCGAGAGTGCCAGCCAGCCTGATTACGAACTGCCGAGCCGGAGCCTGGTGGGGCGAAAAGCTGCCGCCGGGGTTGGTTTCGTGGAAGGAGACGTTGGTGGCGGTCGCCTTGGCGCTGAGCAGATCGCCCCTGTCGCCATGCGATAGTTCGATGGTTCCTTCCTCAAACAGCGAGTGACCGTCGTCGCCTGTCCAGATACGCACACATCTCAGCACGGATTATCTCCTTGGTTGATGAATAGCGCCGCGCCCTTGCCGAACGGCCTTCTGCCAGCCTCGGACGGGGTGGATGCAAGCGCGCGGCATGGCGTCCAGGTCCGAAGCAAGCAACGTGTCGTCTGGCGTTTACGGCAGGACCCGCGCAGGCGCAGTCTTTGCGCGTGGCGCCTCACCGGCTTTTCATGAGGATACGTGGCTGGCCGCACGCGCGTTGGCGCGGCGCGCGATGCTCTCGGCGTAGAACGGGGTTTCGCGACGATTGTGGTCGGCGCCGGAAGACTGACGCGCCGCGGCTGCCTCTGGATAGGCGATGCCGTGCTCTTCCAGGAACGCCATGAAGGCATCTGTCGGGTGCGCGGTGACACGGTTGGTGTAGCGGGTCCGGCCATGGCCAGCGTCCTCGGCGATCAACTCCCACAGCACGCTGACCTGGGTCCGGCCATCTTTGGTGAACACGTCGGAGATCGAGTTCATCCGGCAATAGCTGGGTGTCGCCGTTTCGGCGACGTAGTGCTGGATCACCAGGCCGGTGCCGATCATCTCGACATTGATCGACATCCGCCGTCCGTCGTCGGTCGTGGTCACCCCGGACGCGATGTGATCGGGTATGCAGCAGCGCTGGAATTCCGCTTCCGGCAGGCTGAACAGCCACTCGGCGATATCGACCTGCGCCAACGGCACGTCGATCTCGTGCGAGTAGGTGGATTTGGAAAGTATCTGTTCGAGGACCTTCACGATCATTATCCTTGGGCTTTGCGTGATGAGCGCCAGTCGTTGCATAAACGTGTCTTGAACAAGGGTCGATGCGGCGCGTCACTTCTGACGAAGCGCGTGCCTTTCGATGGATGCGGCAAAGAAGGGGGTCTCCTCCGCATTGTGGGCGGCGACCGCGATCTGAAATGCCTCCCGGGCGGCATCGTAGGAAATCTGATGTGCCTCGAGATACCGATCGTATTTTTCAGTCGTCCAGCACCAGACGTTGTTGGTGAACGTATGGAGATCGCCGCCCTGGTGCTCGGCGACTAGCTCCCACACGACTTCATCGGTAATGTATTCCCGGCCTATCAGGATATCCGAGATCGAGTGAACCCGGCAGTGCAGCTTTTCGCCGATGTCCTCGACATAATGCTCGACGATGCAGGCGCCGCCGATGTCCTCGACGTTGATAGACATCCGTCTGCCATCCGGCGTCGTCGTGAAACCGGCCGAAAGATGCGCTCCGGACTGCGGCGTGCAGTCGATGTATTCCTGGTCACCAAGGCTATACAGCCAGTCGATGATATCGATCTTGGACGTCGGCGCGTTGATGTGAAACTTGGCCGTGGACGCGCACAGAATACGGCGCTGGAACGCAGCGGGTTTTTCCGAAATCATCCTCAGGCTCCGTGAAGAATATTACAGACGCGCGCTGGTAAGTATGTCGGCGGCGATGGATCAGCATATAGTCCGACGCCGACGCTGCGATAACGCGCATTCGCGGGTAAACTGCTTTGCGCTTTCGGCAAAGATGGCGCGGCGGGTCGCCGTTGAAGGCCGGCGCCGCACTTGCAATTGCTGGCAATCCGTTCTCGACATATCGGTTCAGCAAGTCGGCATAGAACCTCTGGTCGAAGGTGACGCATCCAGGCAGGCAAGAAAGCAGTCCTTTTTCGAGAAAAAGGACCAAAAAGCTTTTGCTCCGACGCCTGCACCGCGGCTTACGCCCGTAATGCAGGTCGATACGGTTGCAGTGATAGACTCGATCCTCGTGCAGGCGTCGAGACAAAAAGCTTTTTGGTCCTTCTTCTCGAACAAGGACTGCTTTCTTGCTTTCTGCCTCACGCGCCTCCTTGCATTTCATGGCACTGTCAGGATGATCTTCCCAAACGCCTGGCCGCTCTCCAAGTGGCGCTGGGCCTCCGCGGCCTTGGCCAATGGGAAGGTGCTGTCGATCACAGGCTTTAGCGCGCCGTGCGCGAACGCCGGAAGCCAGCGATCACGGAACCGCGCCGTCATGGCATGCTTCACCTCGGGCGAACGCGACTTCATCACCGTGCCGATGATGTGCAGATGCCGATACAGCAGGATATCGAGCGGCAGCGTGGCATTGGCGGCACCACCCATGATCCCGACCTGCACCAGCCGCCCGCCTTCGGCCAAAGCGCGTACGTTGCGGTCGAGATACGGCGCGCCCACGAAATCGATCACCACGTCCACGCCGCGGCCGTCGGTGACCCTGGCGACTTCCTCGCCGAAATCCTGGGTTTCATAATCGATGACCGTTGCGGCCCCGAGGTCGCGAACCCGCTCCAGCTTGTAGGCCTCCGCCGTCGCGATGATACGCGCGCCGCGCGCATAAGCGAGCTGCACCGCGGCCGATCCCACGCCACCCGACGCAGCATGGATCAGCATCGTTTCGTGTTTTGCAGACCGCCGAGATGGACCAGCGCCTCGTTGGCGGTGACGAACACCTCGGGGATCGCCGCGCCGGCGACATAGTCGAGGCCGGCAGGGATCGGCATCGCCATGCGGTGGTCGATACGCGCGATTTCCGCATAGGCGCCGCCGCCGACCACTCCCATCACTCGGTCACCCACGCTGAAGCCGACGCTGGCGGCGCCGACCTCGATGACCTCACCGGCGATCTCCAGGCCCATGATGGTGGAGTCGCCGAAATCGGCGCGGCCGTAGCCGCCGCGGCGATGCGTCAGGTCGGCGCGGTTGACCCCGGCCGCGTGTACCGGACCAGCAGATCGGTCGCCCGTAGCGCGGGCGATGGTGCTTCACCGATCTGCAGCACTTCGGCATCGCCGAAATCCTCGAACAATATGGCTTTCATTATCACATGCTTCCGATCGGCTAAGTCAGACCTGACTGATGAACTTGGTGACGAGGTAGTTCTCGATGCCTTCTTCGCCGCCCTCGGAGCCGTAGCCGCTCTCCTTCATGCCGCCGAAGGGCAGCTCCGAGACGATGATGCTGAAATGGTTGATCCCGATCATGCCGGCCTCGAGCCCGTCCCCGACGGCGATCGCCGTGCGGGCGTCGGTCGTGAAGGCATAGGCGCTCAGGCCGTAGGGCAAGCGGTTTGCCTCGGCCAGACCGTCTTCCAGCGTGTCGAAGGGGCGCAACACTGCGATAGGGCCGAACGGCTCCTCGCGCATCACGCGCGCGCTCATCGGCACGTCGGCCAATACTGTTGGCTGGTAGAAAAAGCCCGGGCCGGCGATCGGTTCGCCGCCGGTCAGCACCGTAGCGCCGTGCTCGACGGCGTCGGCAACCAGGCCGCGCATTTTGTCGAGCTGCCGCGCATTGGCAAGCGGGCCCACCTGCGTCGCAGGATCGAGACCATTGCCGACCTGCAACGCTTGCGTGGCGACGACGAACTTGCCGGCAAACGCCGCGTAGCTTGCGCGCTGCACTAGAAAACGGGTGGACGAGATGCAAACCTGGCCGGTGCCGCGGAACCGGTTGGCGGCGCCGAGGCGGGCGGCTTCGTCGAGGTCCGCGTCGTCGAACACCAGCACGGGGCCGTGCCCACCGAGTTCGAGCGTGATGGGCTTCACGCCTTGCGCTGCCTGGGCCGCCAGCAGGCGGCCTACGGGTACCGAGCCGGTAAACGTGACCTTGCGTATCGTCGGCGGCGTTATGAGGTGCGCGGAGATCGTTGCGGGGTCGCCGAACACCATCTGCAGGACGCCCTTCGGCAGCCCGGCATCGTCCAGCGCGCGTGCCAGGGCCAATGCGGTCGCCGGGCATTCTTCGGCCGGCTTGATGATCACCGAACAGCCCGCGGCAAGTGCGGCGGCCAGCTTGCGGGCCGGGGTGATGGCCGGGAAGTTCCACGGTGTGAAAGCCGCCACCGGGCCGATCGCCTGGCGCTTGACCAGTTGTTGCACCTCCGGCCGCCGTGCCGGTACGATGCGGCCATAACTGCGCTTGCCTTGCTCGGCAAACCATTCGAAGTAGTCTGCCGCGCTGGCGACTTCATACTTCGCTTCGGCGAGCGGCTTGCCTTCTTCTAGCGTCATCAATCGTTCGATGTGCGGTGCGCGCTCGCGTATCAACTGCGCGGCGCGTTTGAGAACGATAGCGCGCTGATACGCCGGCGTGCGGCTCCACAGCTGGAAGCTGCTGGCGACGACGGCGAGGGCGCGATCGAGATCGGCGGCGGTCACATGCGGAACATGGCCGATCACCTCGCCTGTCGCCGGATTGATGACCGGAGAGGTCTCGCGGTCTCTGGCGCCGATCCATTCGCCTCCCAGGAAGACGAAGAGATCGTCGTACTCGGAATTCGGCGGCTGGCTTTACGGTATCTCGCACGGCTCATTCCTTTGTCGGACAGACAGGATCGCGTCGATCCCGCCATTTGTGACTGGAAGGTGAGCGTGCGTTGGGCGGTCCATAACAGGCCTGCGACGCACAAGCTTTGTGCGCGTGGCGCAAAGATGGCCACGGTCAGCCTGCCTGGGTGACCGGCTCCCAGATAGGCGGCGAGCCCACATGGCGCCGGAGCGCCTCGATGAACACGCGCAGCTTGGCTGCGGGTTGGGGAAGTGCCCGGAGCAGGTAAATGCCGGCCGCTTTCCGGTTCCAGGTTTCGCCTGCCAGTGACAGGCGAACGAGACGACCCTCGGAGACGTCTGGTCCGACCACCCATGTCGGCAACAAGCCGATTCCCAGATGGGCCAGGGCGGCCAGTCGCAATGCTTCGAAATCGTCGCAGCGGAAAATTTGTGCCTCGTTCGGCAACGCGCCGACAGAATGGCCGAGGATATCCGGCCAGCCCAGGAGATCGGCGCCGTGCAATTTGTCCAGCAGCCGGTGACTGGTGAGGAGATCGACCGATTTCAGGGGTGCCAAAGCGCTCCAGATACGGCTTGCTGGCAACGAGCAAGCGGGTCTGACTTGCGATCTTCGTCGCGATAAGTGTGCTGTCCGGCGACTCGCCGATCCGGATGGCGGCATCGAGCCGCTCGGACACCGGATCCGACAGGCGCTCGGTCAGATTGAGCTCGAGCCTGAGCTGGGGATGCGCCAGGGCAAGCCGCTCGAGGACGGAAGGACATAGCGCTTACCGAAAGTGGGAAAGCACGCGATCCGCAGGACGCCGCCGACGGCTTGATCGACGGCCGCGACCTCGGCGCGTGCGTCCGCGAGATCGGCCAACAGGCGTTCGCGCGGTCGAACAGCGTCTGGCCGGCATCGGTCAGCGCGAGCGACCGGGTCGAGCGGATCAGCAGCGCGACGCCCAGATCCTGTTCGAGCGCGTCGATCTGCCGGACGATCGCCGACGGCGTGACCGACCGCCGGCGTGCGGCACTCGAGAAGCTGCCGCCCCGCACCACATCGGCAAAGACCGCGAGATGTTCCGCGAACCTCGGATCCTTCATAATTCTACTCCATGGCGGGCTTCGTCAGCGGCGGAATGACTTTCATCGCGCTCAGCTGCCCGAGCTCTTCGCGGAACGTTCCTTCCGTGTCGACGCCCGCCACATAGGTCGCGAGCGGCATCTAAATAAAATCAGCCTGATCCAGGTCGACCATTCGCGATCCTCGGCCACATATGTAAAATTCGACATCCCTCAAACATCGTTGGAAATTCAGTCTCTGATGAGGTGGGTGTCAACATACAAACAGCGAAACTTGAACTCTATGCTGCTGATTGGCGTTGAACAATGCGATCCAGACTCGTTTGAAAGCGGGGAGCTTTGAAGCAAAAACTTTCCTTACTTCATCTCTCCACTCGGACGCTCAGGTAATCGAAGCATTCCGATAGTCATCCCAAGCAAGACGACCTGTTCAGCAGGAAAAATCAAAGCGCCTGTTCCTGAGTTGGGTTGGTTGCTGTCATCAACATATATGTTGCTAACTCACTCATTTTCCGTGGGATGCGACCTAAAAGGTGCTCGACGGGGCTGACCATTTGCTGAGGTAAGCAGACAGCCCATTCGCATGCAAACATGTCGACCTTTAAAAGCGGGTTCAGTAGTGTGACGTGCTTCGTCACTTCTGAATCGGACCAAATGTAGACGACGACCCAAGCTCCCGGCCCGATGGTGGATCTCGCTCAGAGAGCGCGACTGAGCGAACGTGGCAAAAATTCAGCAAATGTGCAGTTCCAACGAAAAGCCACCGCGCGAGCTTCGATACACCGAGACAATATCGGCAGATCTTTACTGGCGAGACAATCTAGGCGGTGCTGCCCGACCTCCATGAGAAAACTGACAGCGCGCACCTGGACGATGCGCTTGCCGATTACCGGAAGGCGCGACGCAATATGGACGGGCTTGCCGGGAGGACGTGCCGCACAGCACACTGATCCATCCGCAGTACATTCACGCGATTGGTCAGCGAAAATGGCCGCGGATGACGGACGCGTGGCCGAACTGATCGATTTGGCAAAGGTCAATCTGCGCCACTGACCGGCAACCCAGGAAATTTGCGCGATGACATCGCTGCGGCGGCGCGCAGGCCATCCTGCTCGCGGGGACGGATCTGTCGTCGTTCTATGCCGAGATGCCGCCGATTTTTCCATTCCTGGATGTCGCCAAGCTGCACATCGACGAGATCCTGCGGCAGTCAGAAGGTGCGTGAGATGGGTCCGGACCGTTCGCCCCGGCAGCGGCCGCCGACTGTCCCAAGCAGGCCGGGCCGCCCATAATCGCGTTCCGTTCGGTCTCAAAGGTGTTCCCTGACGCACCGCGCGGTGCGTCACTGTCGGGTATCACGCTCTACGTGCGCGCGGGTGTCGCGATACCCCGGAAGGGGTGGCGCAAGGCCGATCGCCGCGGAGCAGCCGCCACGAGGGGCAGCGGGACATTCAGGGCAGCGGCGTGTCTCCTCAAGAGACTTGACGCTGTCAGGCGATACCGTTCGTTTCAGGGCTGCGTTGGCGAGGCGGCGGTGCGGTGCGGTGCGGCGCAGGTGACGTCGGCGCCAACCTAATGCAGGTCCAGGCCGTCGATACGGTCAAAGTGGGCTTCCGCCGCCCAGCCATATTGGGTGGGGACCGGCTCCGGCCCATGCGGTCGCCAGTCGTTCCCGACCGCGAGGATGATCTCGTTTCGACCTTGACGCAGGTCCACAGGTAGTGAAGCGTTGTCGGCTTCCAGTCGACCGTCGGGCGATAGACGGGCATCTGCGGGATAGTAGGTGTTGGTGCCGGAATAGACGAGCTGCCCGTTCACAAAGGCCCAAACCTGGGGCGCGAAGCCGATCCGCAGCGTCCGGCGCATCTGCGTCGATGCGGCAATCTCGGTCTTCAGCCAGGCGAGCGACAGGGAGGGAGATTTCCCAAATCCAAAGGCGCGGCCAAGATTTACCAGGCCGGTCGGTTCGACTTCGATCGGGCTCCAGGCGCTGGCCCCTGGCGCGTCCGCCGCCGAAACGGGCTGAGAACGGTCGTGGGCGGTGGGCCCGGCGGCCAGCCAAGCCGTCACCGTCCCGGTCTCAACAGGTTCGGGAACGATGGCGGGGATGTCCGGCGCATTATCGGGACTTATGCGAAGGTTGGCGATACCGCTGGTCCCTTAAGCCGACCCCCCCGCTCGGGCCGGCCTCTGAGGTGGGGGACGACCAGGGAAGGCTCCGGTGAGCGGTTGAGATAGACCACCATGCCGCCGCCGGAGACCCGCAAGCGAACATGGTTCCAGCCGGTCGGTGAGATCTGCGCCGGACGCTGGTAATTGGGGTAGATATTCCAGCCCATGAGTTTATGGGTTATGGGGGCGTATTGGATGCAGTCGTCCGCCGCCGGGCAGTCCGGATTAGCGCGCAGATAGAAGAACTCGCCGTCTTCAGCGCCTCTGCGGTGGAAGATGATGCCTGCATCGTCATAGCCAATCGGCTTGATGTCGAATTCTATCGTGCCGGTCGAAAACTGCGCGACTTTCGAGGAGGCGATGCCCTCGTTCAGCGTCATGGTTCCCGTCGGCATGCCCTCGTAACGCGCGAACTTCGCCGACCCAGCCGTACCCCCCGACCCAGCGGACGCCAGGCTCCATGGTCCAGGCGTCGGCGCTCATGGGGTAGGTCACCGGCCCTGCGTAAGCGGCCATGGCGTCATTCGCAAGAAGGGTCGGCGAGCTGACCAGCGCCGCAAGGCCACCAACCAGCAACCGCACCGCAGCGCACGGAAACGCTTCGATGCGAGTTGGCGAGAGCGGGAAATCACACAACATCCAGGCAACCTCTTCGGGTGGCAATCACGACATGGCTCCTCACAACTCCTTATTCTAGCGATGAAAGAAGCCGTCGAAAAACCTGCAAGAACGCCGGTTTGAAAATGGCGCCGTTCCGAATGGACAGGTTGTGCAGTGGCGGGATGGAGGCGATGGAAAGCACCGTGACCTCTCTCACCCGCTTTTGCCGCTTTTGTGCCGAGGGACGTATTTGAAGTCGCGCGAGCGAGGAGCGTCAGATCGAGGACCGTGCCGCGCGCACCCTGACCAAGCTCTACCGTCAACAGCGGGAGATCGCTCTACAGCAGGACATCCTGAGCGCTTTTAAACCTGTGAGCGGACATCCTATGCATCGAAGCTGCGCGAGGGTTGAGAGAGGAAGATGCGAATATATTGCGCGCCGTCCTCTCAAGCGTTCACATCAGCGAGCGCCAGGGGCGCCCCATTGGTCTCAATCGCGGATGTGAAGAACGGCTTTCCGGGCCGGCCAACCAGTTGTCGAAACTCAGCAGCGATCCAAACACCTGTCAAGGTTGCGATGTCGGCATGCCCACCCAGACGACCGTTATCGAAGCAATAGAAGACGCAATCTCTTCTGACGTGCGGCGAGCCATGCTGGCCCGCTCGAGATTTCGACCTGATCAGGTGAGTAGGAGAGACCGCTCTCGGTCCGCCAACTTGGCCGGATGCTGCACTCGTCATTCCGCACGGATTATTTGGCAGTGGAGATGGCGGATATCAAATCTATGAAGATGCGCACTTTGGGAGATAGGTGACGGCTTGACGGAAAAAGTCTCTGAAATTGGCGGTCCTGGCGCTGAATATTCAGACAATACTTGCACAAGCTTCCCGATTTCAGATAAGGTTCTGCCATGTAGGTGTGGAGCTCAACGAGTCCGTCGCCAGCGAGGCCGGCATCGATAATGGCGTCGTTGCTGTCGAAGCTCAGCGTCCCGGCGACCTCCCGATCGAACAGTTTGCCATCCTGCGGCGATGCAAATTTCCACTGATGCGTAAAGACGCGTTACCGTGCTGCACTCCTCCTTACGCAGGCGAAACGCCCCAAGTCGCCCGGGGCTGTGTGGCTCGCCGTGGGCCTCGATATAGGACGGGGCGGCACAGACAATGTAGCGTATGGCCGCCAACCCGGCGGACCATCAACCGCTGAGTTTCGCGGCTCCCCGATGCGCACAACGGCGTCCAATCCTGCATCGACCAAAGTCCGTTAATCTATCCTCGAAGGAAGCCTCTATTCGCAAAGCGGGGTATTTCCGGGTCTAGCGCCCCAAGCGCAGGCACGATCTTCAAGCCGGCCGAGCGCGGCTGGAAATTCGACCTTCAAGACACCTGAAGTGCGTAGTCGCGCGCTCACGCAGCGACTGCTCGGCTTTGTCTAACTCCGCCAGCACCCTATTGCATGTCTGAAAAGAACAGGCGCCCTTCCTCGGTCAAGCTCAGCGCCCGCGTCGTCCGCTGGAACAGCCGAAGCTCCAGATGATCCTCAAGCCGCGCTATACTTTTGCTCACCGCCGAGGACGAAATGCCGAGAGCTTTGGCAGCTTT